>NZ_VLNT01000001.1:0-232562 GCF_007421815.1 Aeromicrobium piscarium
TCCATCCAGCCGGCTCGATGGACGCTGACTCACCGCTCGCGATCGAGAACGGACGCGTACGCACCGCCCGGGAGCCCGCGGGGAGGGAAAGGTTGATGACCTACCGCTGTCGGCGGGGGTCGGGTTCAGTGACCGCCGACGAGGTGGGTCTCGTAGGCGAGCACGACCAGCTGCACGCGGTCGCGGGACCGGGTCTTGGCCAGCAGTCGGCTGATGTGGGTCTTGACGGTCGCCTCCGCCACGAACAGCTCACTCGCGATCTCCGAATTCGACAGGCCACGCCCCACCAGCACCAGCACCTCGCGTTCGCGATCGGTGACCTCGGCGAGCCGGTCGTCGGGGGACTCCGTGGCGCCCGCGGGGTCGGGCAATGTCGTCGCGAAGTGATCCAGCAGCCGTCGCGTGGTCGACGGCGCGACCACGGCGTCGCCGCGGTACACCGCCCGGATCGCCCCCAGCAGTTCCGGCGGCGCGGCGTCCTTGAGCAGGAAGGCGGCCGCGCCGGCCTTGATCGCCGCGAAGGCGTACTCGTCCAGATCGAAGGTCGTCAGCACGATCACCCGGGGACCGTCGGCCATCGCGGTGATGGAACGGGTCGCCTCGACCCCGTCGAGGCGTGGCATCCGTACGTCCATCAGCACGACATCGCAGGAGGTCACGCCGATCAGCTGCACCGCTTCGGCCCCGTCGCCCGCCTCGCCGACGACCGTCATGTCGTCCTGGCTGTCGACGAGCATCCGGAACCCGGCCCGCACCATCTGCTGGTCGTCGACGAGGAACACGCGGATCGAATCGCTCACCAGGGAATCCTCGCATCGACCTCGTATCCGCCACCGACGACGGGCCCGACCCGCAGCTCGCCACCGTGGGCAGCCACCCGCTCCCGCATGCCGACGAGTCCGTGCCCGCCGCCGTCGTCGGCCGCGCTGGCCCCGCGACCGTCATCGCGGACCGTCAGCTTCAGCGCGTCACCGTCGCGGCGCAGCGTGACGGTCGTGGTCACCTGGGGTCCGGCGTGCTTGCGGACATTCGTGAGCGACTCCTGGAGCAGGCGATAGGCCGTGAGGGCGACACCCGGCGGAACGCCGACCAGGTCCGCCGAGATCTCGGTGTCGAGCCGCATCGACGCGGCGGCCTCCTCAAGGAGAGCCGGGACATCGTTGAGGTCGGGCTGCGGGGCGGTGCCGGTTCCGTTCTCGCGCAGCAGACCGAGCAGCGACCGCATCTCGGTCAACGCTTGCCGTCCCGTGCTCGCGATGGTCTCCAGCGCGTCGACCGCCGTCTCGGGGCGGGCGGACGCGGCGTAGCGCGCACCGTCGGCCTGCACGATGATGACCGACAGCCCGTGGGCCACGACATCGTGCATCTCGCGGGCGATGCGGTTGCGCTCACCCTGCGCCGCCAGTTGCGCGCGCTGGTCGGCCTCCCGGGCCACCCTCTCGCTGCGTTCGATCAGCGAGTTCACGTACGCCTCGCGGGTGTGCCCGAGCAGTCCGAGGACCCATGCCACGACGACGATGAGCCCGATGCCGAAGGCCTGGGAGGCGACCAGGCTCGTGCTGTAGGAGGGAGTGCCGTAGGACGGCATCCAGTCGATCGCGGCGACGACGGCGGCGATGAGGCTGAGGACCAATACCGGGATGCTCCATCGCAGCCCCCGCCATCGCGCCACCGAGTACACGGCGATGGGGAAGGCCAGCTGCCCGGGGAGCGTGGTGTCGTAGAGGAGCACCTGCGCGGCGTGCGTGACGTAGACCGCGGCGAAGACAGCTACCGGATACGAGCGCCGCCAGAACAACGGGACGATCTGCGCCGCGGTCAGCACCGCTGTGCCCGGGCTGATGCCGACGGCCGCGAGTGGCGCGACGGCGAGCAGCGCACAGGTCAGCGCGATATCGAACCACTGCCTGCCGCGCGGGCTGAGGCGGAACGGTGCCCTGTCCATCGGATCGACGGTAGCCGAATGCGCGAGTCCGCAGATCCGTCCAGGGGTGGATCTTTACCTCATAAAGGTGCTTTTTTGTCTGGAATATCAGACGATCATCCGAAAACAGCCGTTGTGGCGGCCGATGCCGCGCGCGATGCGCCGCTATCTGCTTCCATGAGGTCCAAGGAGTGGCAGACGATCGGAGGAGATCATCGTGGGCGCCACCACCCCGCCGGGGTACGAGGACCTGGAACGCGATCTACGAGAGCGTGGGCTCGACGCCTCCGCGAGCTGGCCGGCCGACGTGCTGGCGAGCCTGGTCGCGAGCGACGCGATGAGCTTCGTCGAGCTCGCCCTCGCGCACGTCCTGGCCGATGCCCTCCGCGACTCTGAGCCGAGGGCCCGGGACCGCGAGCCCTGTGACGTCCGGGGCGCGGTCTTCGCGCACCGGCTGGACGGCACGATCTACGCGACGCTTGCCGAGGCGTTCTCCGCGCTCGCCTGGGCCGGTGATCCGGGCGTGGAGCGATGGCACGTGCTGCTCGCCGAGGTCGACCACGATGCAGTGGACATCCTGCGCTGCCGGATGCTGGCCGCCCCCTCGGCGGACTCCGATACCGCGGTGGAGTGGCTGGTGGCGCATCCGGACTGGTACTCGCTCGGCTGGGGATCGAGCAACTGGCCACCGATGGACGTCGTCGCGGTGCATGCCGATGTGTGCTCGATGGCCACCTATGAGGCGCTCGAACAGGCGATCTTGGAGTTCCTGCCCGCGGTCGAGGAGCCGGCGTGCCGAGGTTTCGGACAGTATGAGCTCCTCGCGGCGCTCGGCGACGGTCATCTCTCGAGCCTGGCGCGCGACCGCCTGGTGGAGCTGCACCATCGATTCGCCGAGATGCCGGTGGCGCGAACCTGAGTCGATGCGGCAGACTGTCGATGCGGCGGCGCGAGCGACGCCCGAGACCGTTCGCGCCGCCGTCTCGTCCTAGGGCCCTCAGCGCTCGGCGTTCCGTGGCGTGACGATGCTCGCGGTGCCGTCCGCCCCGATGCCACCTCCTATACTCGTGGAGTCCACGCCAGTGGACACCTGTTCGTCGCGGGGAAGCCGGTCGGAGTCCGGCACTGTCGCGCAACCGTAGGCCTTCGGGCGAGTCGGGAGACCGGACGGGCGGGTCCATCACGACACACTGTCGCGTCTCGCAGTGGGGGGTCAGGACCATGGTCGTCACCGCCAGCCCCACGCAGCGTCGGCAGCGTCGCGCCCGCGATCTGCATCCGGGCGCCTGGTGGATCTGGGCACTCGGCCTGACCGCCGCCGCGTCCGCCACCACCAATCCCGTCGTCCTGGTCCTCGTGATCGCGGTGGCCTGCCTGGTCGTCGCCAGTCGACGCGGCGACGCCCCCTGGGCCCGTGCCTTCCGCTTCTATCTGTGGTTCGGTGCGGTCATCGTGGTCGTGCGTGTGCTGTACCGGCTGGTGTTCGGCGGCGGATCGGTCGCCGGCGACACGGTACTGATCCATCTGCCCGAGGTCCCTCTTCCCGATGTCATCTCGGGCATCAGGCTGCTGGGCGATGTCACCTCCACGGCCGTGCTCGCCGGACTCTACGACGGCCTGCGGCTCGCGGCGGTCGTCATCTGCGTCGGCGCGGCCAACGCCCTCGCCAATCCCAAGCGGCTGTTGGCCTCGGTGCCGCCCGCGCTGTACGAGGTGGGGACGGCGCTGGTCGTCACGATGTCGGTGTTCCCGCAGCTCGCCGAGAGCGTGCAGCGGGTCCACCGGGCGCGTCGTCTGCGCGGTGAGCCCGGCAAGGGGGTCGGGGCGCTGCGGCGGCTGGTCGTCCCGGTGCTGGAGGACGCGTTGGAGCGGTCGATGACGCTGGCCGCGGGCATGGACGCCCGCGGATACGGTCGTGCCGGCACCGCATCGGTGCGGGCGCGGGCCGTGACCGGCGGGTTCCTGCTCGCCGGCCTGTTCGGTCTGTGCGTCGGCACCTATGCCTTCCTCGACCAGACGGCGCCGAGATGGCTCTCCTGGCCGGTGCTCGCCGTCGGCGTCGGCTGTGCCGCGATCGGCTTCCTGCGCGCGGGCGAGCGGGTGCAGCGCACGCGGTATCGCCCGGACCGTTGGCGGAGTGCGGAGCTGGTGACCGCGTCCTGCGGTCTCATCGCCGCTGTCGGCATGAGGATCGTCGATCCGGTTGCCGCTTTCCCGTCGCTCACGACGGCGCCCGATGTCTCGATCATGGCGCTGGTCGCGGTGCTCGTGGCGGCGGTGCCGGCCTTCGCGACCCCGGAGCCACGGCGGGCGGTCCGATGATCGACGTCACCGGTGTCACCTTCGCCTACGACGGCGCGCCCCTCCCGGTCCTCGTCGGGGTCGACCTGACGATCGGCGAGGGCGAGCTCGCCCTGGTCGCCGGTCGCACGGGATCGGGGAAGTCGACCTTGCTCGGCGTCTTCAACGGACTGGTCCCGCACTTCACTGGCGGGACGCTGAGCGGGGACGTCCGGATCGACGGCGCATCGGTCCTCGGACGACCTCCGCGCGAACTGGCCGATCTCGTCGGCTACGTGCCGCAGGATCCGCTGGACGGCTTCGTGACCGACACCGTCGAGGAGGAGCTCGCCTACGGCATGGAGCAGCTGGGGCTGGCGCCGTCGACGATGCGGCGCCGCGTCGAGGAGACCCTCGACCTGCTCGGGCTGGCGGATCTGCGCGACCGCGCGCTGCGCACGCTCTCCGGCGGACAGCAGCAGCGGGTGGCGATCGGCTCGGTCCTGACGATGCACCCGCGCGTCCTCGTGCTCGACGAGCCGACCTCCGCGCTGGACCCCACGGCCGCCGAGGATGTGCTCGCCACCGTCGCCCGGCTCGTCGACGATCTCGCGCTGACCGTGGTGGTCGCGGAGCACCGGATGGAGCGGGTGATCCCGTTCGCCGACCAGCTCGTCGTGGTCGAGAACGGTACGGTCCGCAGCGGGCATCCGGCGGAGCTGTTGCGCGACTCGCCGGTCGCTCCGCCGATCGTGGATCTCGGGCGGCTCGCCGGCTGGGACCCCCTGCCGCTCTCGGTGCGCGAGGCGCGCAAGCGGGTGCGCAGCGAGCCCTTCGTGCTCACCGAGCCCGAACCGCGACCGGTGCCGAACGGGCCGGTGGAGCTGACCGCTCGCGACATCACCGTCGCCTACGGCCCGGTCGTCGCCGTCGACGCGGTGGACCTGGAGGTGCGCGGCGGCGAGGTCTGCGTGCTGATGGGCCGCAACGGGTCCGGGAAGTCTTCACTGCTGTGGGCATTGCAGGGCACCGGTCGCCGGGACGCGGGCAGCGTCGCGATCGGCCCGGACGGGACCGACTCGATGAGCGTCCCCGCCGATGAGGCGCGGATGCTCGTCGGCCTCGTGCCGCAGACCGCGAGCGACCTGCTCTATCTCGAGGACGTCGACGAGGAGTGCGCCGCCGCCGATCAGCAGGCGGGTGAGCCGCCCGGCACCTGCCGGGAGCTACTCGACCGGCTCGCCCCGGGCATTGACGGCACCCGCCATCCGCGTGACCTCTCCGAGGGTCAGCGTCTCGCGCTCGTGCTGGCGATCGTCCTCACTGCCCGGCCTCGGGTGCTCGCACTCGATGAACCCACCCGGGGCCTGGACTACCCGGCCAAGGCCGAGCTCTCGCGGGTGCTTCGCGAGCTTGCCGATGACGGTCACGCAGTGGTGCTGTCGACCCACGATGTCGAATTCGTCGCGCAGGTCGCCGACACGGTCGCGGTGCTGGCGGACGGTCAGGTGGTGTCGGCGGGCCCGGTCCGTGACGTGCTGGCGGAGTCGCCGGCGTTCGCGCCACAGGTCGCCAAGGTGCTCGGACCGCAGTGGCTGACCGTGGCGCAGGTGGAGCGGACGCGATGGTGAGCCCCACCGTGCCCGTCGGCCGTCGGTCCGCGGCCGTCCTGGCACTCGCCTCGCTCGCCGGGATCGTCATGTTCTGTTGGCCGCTGATCATGCAGCCGGCCGACGATGCGACCCGCGTCGACCAGCCCTTCCTGCTCATGGCGCTGTTGCCGATCGTCGCGCTGGTCGTGCTCGCGGAGCTGTCCGAGGGCGGTATCGACTCGCGCGCGCTGGCGATCCTCGGCGTGCTGACGGCCGTCAACGCCGCGCTGCGCACCCTCGGGGCCGGGACCGCCGGTATCGAGCTGGTGTTCTTCCTGCTGATCCTGGCCGGCCGGGTGTTCGGTCCGGGCTTCGGCTTCGTCTTCGGATGCACGACGGTGTTCGCCTCGGCGCTGTTGACGGCCGGTGTGGGACCGTGGCTGCCGTTCCAGATGATGTGCTCGGCGTGGATCGGCATGGGGGCGGGGCTGCTGTCACGCCGCGTCGCCGGGAAGGCCGAGATCGCGATGCTCGTGGTCTACGGCGTGGTCTGCGCCTATCTCTTCGGCCTGCTCATGAACCTGTCCACCTGGCCCTTCGTGATCGGCATCGACTCGGGGTCGTTGTCCTTCGTGCCGGGGGACCCGCTGCTGGAGAACCTCCGCCGCTTCGGGGTCTTCTTCCTGCTGACCTCCACCGGCTGGGACACCGGGCGGGCGATCACCAATACCGTGCTGATCGTCGTCCTCGGACCCGCCCTCCTGCTCACCTTGCGCCGGGCGGCCCGCCGGGCGCGCATCATCCCCATCGAAAGGAACTCCCTATGAAGCGACTGCTCGCAGCCGCCGCCCTCGGCCTGCCCGGCCTCGTCGCCGTCGCCGCGCCGGCCTCGGCACACGGCGAGTGCGAGGATCCGGCCGATATCCCGATCCTCGTCGACTACGGCGCGCTCGAGGCGGAGCAGCAGGTCGTGTGCGCGCAGGACGCGGCCCAGATGACGGCGCTCGCCGCGATCACCGGTGCCGGGCTGGAGCTGGAAGGCACGACCGAGTACGGCGACAGCGTGGTGTGCCGGGTCGAGGGTCGCCCCGGCGCTGATGTCGAGTCCTGCGACTCGATGCCGGCCGGCGACAGCTTCTGGGGCTTCTACATCGGCTCGGACGGTGCGTGGGAGTTCGCTCAGCAGGGCGTGGACCAGCAGATTCTCGCCGAGGGCGACTTCGTCGCGCTGGCCTATGGCGACGGCACGGCGGCACCGGCCACCGCGCCCGATGAGGAACTGCGCCAGCAGGCGCAGGAGGCGGGCGGTGAGTCCACGCCCGCCGACGATGCCGCGGCCGAGGATGCCGAGGACGAGGGCAGCAACACCGGCCTCATCGCCGGCTCGATCGTGGTGCTCCTGGTCGTCGTGGCCGCGGTCGTGATCGTGCTGCGCCGCCGCCGCGCCTAGGGAACCGCTGATTCGCCATCGCGATCGTCGGCGCCGTCCCTCGGTGCCGCTCTCCGGGGGCCGACACAGGATGTGTTTCTGCGGTTGCCCTAGCAGCCCCGGAATCACATCCTCCGTCCCCGCGGGACGAAAGCGGCGACACGCCAGCGGCTTCACCGATCCCCGGTGAAGCGAAGAACACGCCGCAGTGGTGTCCGATGAAGCCCTCCTGTGGGTATCATCCCCGCGTGTGGGGGGACCCTTCAGGTGTTCCCTTGCTGACACCGCCAACATCAAAGACGCCGTCCCCGTCTGCGCGGATTCCCCCAAGCACTCCGCTGCGCTCCGTGCAGGGAGGTACCCCCACCACCGACAGATCCACGCCGGACACGGGAAATACCGCATCAACCCAACAGACGCCATCCCCGGATTCCGACGACCCGGCACCCCCATGGAAACGCAACCACCGATGGCGACCCCAGAGGGTGATGGCCTGACGGCGGCGAGCACGAATCGTCGCGAGCAGGGTGTGCGCGTCGACCCCTTCCCCGCCTGCGGCGGCCCGGAGGGCGGCGATCAGAAGCTGGTTGTCACCGGGTCGACACCTTCACCGCTGAGGTCCACGATCCCGCTGGGCGGCTCACCGATGGTCACGGGCTGGAGCTGGAACACGAGGGGCGCCAGGGTGGTGCTGGTGTCCCAGTCCACGGTGCAGATCAGCGGCGGGCTCCCCGGGCCGAGGAACGGTGTGTCGACCGGATCCGGTACGAAGGCTGGTCCGCCAGGGGCTGCCTCGGCATCGCAGGTCCACCCGCGGGCGTCGATATCGATGAATCCCGTGGTCTGATCCGGGAAGGTGAAGACGGCGGTGATCGGGATCGTCGAGGCGTCTTCGCCGCTCACCGTCGGCACTGGGGCGAAGGGGGTCGACCAGATGCCGAGTTCCTCGGAGATCTGCTGGGAGACGATCGGTTCCCAGGCCAAGCCGGTCAGCACCATCGGCTGGGGTTCCTCGTGGGGCTCCTCCGGCTCGGGTTCCGGATCGGGACCGGGCCCCGTCTCGGGGTCCACGGCGGGCGGGTTCGTGGGCCGGGTCTCCCAGGGGATGAGCGGCAGCGTCACCTCGGCGGTGTCATCCGACGCAGGTGTCGGCTCGCCCGCCGGGGAGGACGCTGCCGGTCGAACGTGCTCGGCGGGATCGCTCGCCGGCCGTGGGGGTTGGTCTGCCGGCGTTTCACCCGGGTCACCGTCGTCCGCCAGCGTGGAGGAACTGCCCGGTGGACTCGCCGCCTCGGCATCGCTGGGCGCGGCCGTCGGGGAGAGCACGACGAGCGCCGCGACGAGCGCGGCGACGCCGGCGACACCGACCGCACCGGCGACCACGGGCCCGGAGACCGCGGACGACGCGGAGCCCGTCGACGAACCCTGGTCGCGACGCAGGCCGCCGGGCCATGCGGCGGCGGGGAGGCCGGCGAAGCCGCACAGGACGACCGGCCAGATCCAGGCGCCGAGGCGGTCGTTGATGTCGTCGAGCACCGCGTGCTGTGCCGCGCAGTCAGGACACTCATCGAGGTGGCGCATCACCTTGGCATGGGCCGAGGGACTGAGCCCATCGCGCACGAGGACGCTGAGCCGCTCCCGCGTCCACCGGCACGGAAGACGTTCGGCGGGAGCGACATGACTGCGCAGGTAGCCCCGCCGTAACGCCTCACGGGCTCGGTAGGCCCACGTCGAGACCCGGGGCGCGGGGACGTCGAGGCGCTCGGCGACCTCGGCGACGGACATGTCCTCGACATCGAGGCACCAGAGCACCTCGCGCCAGCGCTTCGGCAACCCGTTCAGAGCCTCCGCGGCCCGCCGTTCATCGACCGGATCGAGGAGATCGTGGGTGTGCGGCCGGTCCAGCAGCCAGTCGCGATCCGAGCTCGGTGTCTCGTGGTTGCCGGTGCGCTGATGATCCAGATGCAGTCGCCGGACGGTGGTGGCGAGATAGCCGAGCAGATTGCGGTCCGGCCCGCGACCGGAGCGCAGGGCGGTGAAGACCCGGGTGAACGCCTCGGAGACGAGATCGTCGGCGCGTCCGGGGTCGAGGGCCAGGGCCACGCGCCGCACGGCGGGTGAATGCTGCCGGTAGAGGGTGTCCATGGCGTCGGCGTCGCCGCTGCGGGCGGCGTCGAGCAGGACTTGATCGTCGAAGGCGAGAACCACGAGTACTCCCAGCGTGGACATGACAGGGCCAGCGCTCCCGATCGCTGGTCTCACTATAGAATGTGATGTAGATCACTTCGAAAGCGGCGTCAGATCCGCGCCCATCGACCGTCTTGTTGGCGATGAGTTCCTACGGTGATCGCCCCCTGGTCCTGGTGATCGACGACCCCTCCTCCCTGCCGGACCAGATATGGCAGGCATTGGACGCAGCCGGGGTGCGCGCCGACACGCGGCTCGTGCGGGCGCTGCGCGAGGGAGACCTCGCCGCGGCGGAGCGCGTGCTGGCCGCTTCCGGCCCCCGGCTCATCGCGGACCACCCGGGCATCCTCGCCCCCTGGTACCGCGATCCTCGGCTCCGGGAGACGGCCGGCCCTCGTCTGCGGTGGGCGCTGTGGCTCGACGGGGGAGTCGTGCCGCGGTCGCTCGGTGCCGAACGCGGAACCGAGCGGGTCCTCCTGCGCGCTCTGCGTTGCGAGATCACCGCCGCTCGCGGCCACGGCTCCGACATCGTCGACGCCCACGCGGTCGCGGCCGCGGTGCGCGACGCTCCGCCGACGGTGCGGGAGGCGCTCGGCCCCTGGCGTCCGGTGGTCCACGCCGCGTGCGCACGCCGTCTCGTCGCCGCCGGCGATACCCATGGAGCGCTGGTGACCCTCGCCGAGGGTATGGCCTCCGCGACGGACGACGATGCTCGGCGTGAGATCGGCGGGCTGGCCGTCTTCGCCGCCGCGGTGCACGGGGACATGATGGAGGCCCGTCGGCTCCGTCAGACGATCCCCTCGGTCTCCGGCGTCCATCGCGTCGACCCCACCCTGGCCGCCGCCGACGCGTTGATCGCCCTCGAGCAGGGGAACGCGCGTGAGGCCCGCCGGATCCTCGACCGCGCAGGCAACGAGCACCGTGACCTGCGAGCCGTGGACGCCTTCGTCCTCGTCGCCGAGGGGCATCTGGACGACGCGGCGACCACACGATCGCCGATGGACGGTGGCCATCCACTGCTGCGGGCCCTCGACGACGCGCTGATGTCCGCCGGGACCGCACCGCCGCGACGTCTCGTGGATCTCGCCCTCGCCCAGGACGCGCCGCGTCCCCGGTTGCACGCGGCCGTCCGTGACTTCGCGGCGGCTCGCCGGTTCGCCGGCCCGACGACGGTCGCGGTGCTGGCGCAGCGCGTCACCGACCTGGTCGCGTCACATGGGATGACCTGGCCGCTCGGACTGCTGAGTGCGGAGGACGGGGAGGCCCTGGCGGCGTTGACCGGTCGGCTTCCCCTCTCCTTCGCGCCGCCGGCGCGGGGCGTGGACCTCACCGAGGCCGAGATCTCCGTGCTGCGCGAGCTCGCCGTCGGCGGCACCGAGGCCCAGATCGCGCGTCGGCTGTTCCGCTCGATCAACACGATCAAGACCCAGCGCCGGTCCGTGTATCGCAAGCTCGGCGTCTCCACCCGCGCCGACGCGGTCGCCATCGCGCTGGAGCACGGCCTCATCCCGGCGGAGCGCGGGGTGAACCGAGGGTGAAATCCGGCTCGAAGTCACCACGCGACCGACGTTCAGACCGAGGATGGCCCTCGGATTCCGGCACGACACGTTATCCAATCACTCCGACAGGAAGTACTTTCTCGATGAGATCGCCGCACGGCATGTTGAAGGCCATCGAGGCGCGCCTGCGCTCGAATCCTGCCTCGCACCGCACGCCCGGACCGATGAGCCGGGTCTTGATGATGCTCCTGGCCGCCCTGATGGCGGTCGCCGGCATCGTGACCGTCACGAGCCCCGCAAGCGCGGCTCCGAATCCCCGTATCGTCGTCGACAACATCGAACTGAGCTGGGAGGGCGACGGCCAGGTCGAGATCGGTGACACGCTCGGTGTGACTGGTACCTGGGACGCCGGCGAAGCTGAGCCGGTGTCGGGTGACACCTTCTATGTCGGCCTGCCGCCGGAGCTGCGCTTCGACGCCGCCGTGCCCTTCGATCTGGTCGGCGAGGACGGCGCGGTCTGGGGCAGCTGCCTCACCGATCCGGCCAGCGCCCAGGCTCTGTGCACCCTCAACGACCGGGTCGAGGAGTGGGATGGCGCCCGCGGCACCTTCTGGTTCGAGGTCACCGCGAATGAGCGCACCGATGCCGACGAGGTGATCTTCGACGGTAACGGTGAAGACCGTCCGGTCGTGCTGCCCGGCGAGGGCGGCATCGGCGATGGCATCGAGCTGCCCGGCGAGGTCTCGAAGTCGGGCGTGATGAACGGCAACAACTGGTCGATGACGTGGACCGTCGACGTCCCGGGCGCCAACATGGCCGGCCAGGACACCGTCACCATCACCGACACCCTGGGTGCGGGCCATGTGCTGTGCGATCCGACCGGGTTCACGGTTCAGACCGTTCGCGGCGAGACCGTGAACGACGTCACCGGCATCGCCACCCTCAATGGTGGGCCCGGCGACGCCGAGTTCGGCATCGTGCTCACGGCGCCCGAGGGTGGTTTCTCCTCTGACGTGATCTACCGCATCACCTACCGGACCTGCACGCCCGATGGTCAGATCGACCCGGCCGGCACCGTCTACGACAACACCGCCGAGGTCGAGGGCTGGGGCGAGGCCGGGATCGGCATCGGTCGGGTAGAGAACCGTCCCTGGCACCTAGGCACCACCAAGTCCGGCAGCGTCCTCGGCGGCGCCGAGCGCAATGGCAAGATCCGCTGGAGCATCCAGGTCCCCGGCAGCGAGCTGGTCGGCGAGAACGGTTTCTCCCTGGCCGACACGCTCGGTGGTGAGCACGAGCTGTGCGAGGACACCGTCTCGGGCATCCGGATCTACGAGCGTTATGGTCCGAGCAACGATCGGCGGACCGAGATCACCGGTGACCTCGTCGCGACGCCTGTCGGCACGCCCACCGACACCTCGTTCGCGGTCGACTTCGCGATCGCGGATGACTCCGACTTCGCATTCAAGGACTCGGACTGGCGCTACATCATCGAATACACCACCTGCGCCACCGCCGAGGGACTGCCCGAGGCCGGCACGCAGTTCACCAACGAGGCGAGCATCAATGGTGCTGTGGTGACCGGCGGAACACGGGTTCCGGACCGCGCACAGGGCAAGGGCGGCGCGATCAACGGCGGCGCGGTCACCATCGGTGACGAGGACTACCTGCCGCAGACCACCATCAACTGGAACGTCCGGATCCCCGGCGAGCTGGTGGACGGCGAGGACACGCTGACGATCACCGACACGCTGAGCAGCACCCATCAGGTCTGCGATGGCGGCGAGAGCGTGGCCGAGTCGCTGCGTCTGAGGGTCAGAGCTATCGACCAGATCGACAACGGCGGACTGGGAACGGTGGAGCTGACCGACTCGACCGAGGTCGACTACGATCCGGAGACCGGCCAGATCACCTTCACCCTCGATCCGGCGGACGGCTTCAGCCGCGAGTACCAGTACTACATCGAGTACACGACCTGCACCACCAGCGGCGGCATGGACGCCCCGGGCACCGAGTACAGCAATGACGTCGAGTTCGGCACCACGAGCTGGAACCGGACGGTGACCCAGAACAACCGGGCCGGTGGCACCGGCGAGGGCGTGACCCGCGGCTCGGTCGCGATCTCGAAGGATCTGGCCGACACCCCCGGTGCTCAGTTCGTGCCCGACGGCACGATGTTCACGGTGCACGTGGCCGAGGTCGATCCCACCGGCGTCACGCAGAACGAGTACGACCTCCAGGTGCCGTTGAACGGCGATCCGGTCAGCGGCTTCACGCCGCGAGGCCATGGCTGGACCTTCGAGCTGTCGGAGCCGACGTTCCCGTCGGTGCCGGGTGTCGTCTTCGGTGCCCCGGTGTTCGCCGCCACCGACGGTGTCACGCCGTCTGCCGATGGCACCACCGCGGTCGTCGAGATCACGCCGCGGACGAATATCGCGGTGCAGCTGACCAACGCCGCACAGCTGGGCAGCCTGGAGATTCTCAAGGAGATCGAGGGTGGTGCCGTCGATCTGGTCGATGCTGATCAGGAGTTCATGATCAACGCCTCGATCGACGTCAGCGGCCTGGGCGACAACATTCCCGCCCAGGTGGATCGTCAGCTCGCGGTCACCGCGGGTGAGCCGGTCGTCCTGGACGATCTGCCGATCGGCGCAGAGGTCACCTTCTCGGAGAATCTGCCCGCCGATGACGATGTGCTGACCTGGGGCCCGGTGCAGATCAGCCCCGAGAGCATCGTGGTGACGGCTGAGCACGCCACCGAGCCGGCGACGATCACCGTGACCAACACGGTCGAGCGCACGGTCGGCACCTTCGCTCTCGCGAAGGAGGTCACCGGCGACCAGGCCGGCAACCCGGCGGTCCCCGGCGAGGTCGAGGTCACCGCGACCTGGACAGAGGAGGGCGGCACCGAGCAGAGCAAGGTGCTGAACCTGCCGACCGACGGCACTCCGGTGCCCTTCGGTGAGCAGCTGCTCATCGGCACTCAGGTCACCTTGACCGAGACGCCGCTGGAGGACGGCTCGAGCATCGCCTGGGGTGCGCCGGTGTGGTCCGGTGACGGGGTCAGCGTCGACGGTGGATCGGCCGTCGTCACGGTGAGCCGTGACGCCGAGGCCCTGGTCACGGTCGAGAACCATGCTGCGACGTCCACGGCGGGCCTGAGTCTGCTCAAGGGCATCGCCGGTGAGGCGGCCGGTGAGGTCGGTGACGACGCGGAGTTCCCGGTCACGGTGTCGTGGACCGATGCCGACGGCGAGGAGCAGACCCGTGAGCTGATGATCAACGCCCACCAGCCGATCGAGCTGGGTGAGGACCTGCCCGCCGGCACCGTGGTGACGATCACCGAGGGCGATGCCCCCGCGATCGACACGGTCATCTGGGACGCCATCACCATCGACGGCGATGACGTCACCGACAACGGCGACGGCAGTGCCACGGTGGTGGTCTCCGACCAGCAGAGCGAGGTCACACTGGTGACGATCACCAATGAGGCCACCTGGGCACCGGGCACGTTCTCGGTGAGCAAGCAGCTCACCGGTGTCTCGCCCGAGCACGGTGATGTGCCCGAGACCTTCACGGTGATCGCCAGCTGGCTCGACGAGGAGGGCGCCGAGCAGGTCAAGGAGCTGACGGTTCCGGTCGACGGCACCACCGTCTCGCTCGGCGAGGATCTTCCGCACGGCACCGAGGTCGCGCTCAGCGAGGTCCGACCGGACGACTCGGCCAGCTTCACCTGGAATCGTCCGGTGTGGGCCGGGGACCGGGTCACCACGCATGACGATGGCACTGCGGTGGTCGTCATCGGGGCGGCCGATGATGTCGCGGTCGATCTGGCGAACTCGGTGACTGCCCTGACCGGCAGCGTGGAGTTGGTCAAGGCGCTCGATGGTAAGGGCGCGGAGGATGTGCCGGCCGGCGCCTCGTTCCCCGTGCGGGTCTCCTGGACCGATCTCCACGGCGAGGAGCAGCACCAGGACACCGAGATCACCGCCGGCACGCCGGTCGTCATCGACGGGGTCCTGCTGGGCACCGAGGTCACGTTGACGGAGTCGGCGACCGAGGCCGATCTGCCGGGCAATGTGCTCTGGTCGGGTGTGCAGTGGAGCTCCGATGACGTCACCGTGACGGTCGACGACGATGCGAAGTCGTCCTCGATCACGATCGTCGGCGAGAACGGCGCACAGGCGGAGGTCACGCTGACCAATACCTTCGACGACCTCGGCACGATCCCGAATGCCGGCGCTCCGGACGGTGCCCTGTGGCTCGTCCTGGCCGGACTCGTGGCGCTGGCGGCCGGCGGCGGGCTGATGGCCCAGCGTTCACGCCGGCACTGAAAGACCCCCACGGCGCGGGCTTAGCTCCCGAGGCGCCCGCGTCGTGGGCCTTCACATGAACCGAGCATGTGAGGGAGGGGCGACCGCCGCGGTGGATCCATCCATCCACCGCGGCGGTCGCCACATGGTGCCGCCCTGAGCCCGGAACCACTGCCGTCTCCCAGAGGAGTCAGCCGGGTACCACCGCAAGTGACTAGGACCCCTCCTCTGGTATGACCGGACGCACCTATTCGTTAGGGCTAACCCGGGGTGAAAGGCGGGGTGAAGTCCGACGATTCCCGGCCGGATCGCCTCCGTCAGGACGAAAGATCACCTCGTGGCATCAGTCCCGCTGAGCCGGCCGTGGTACGTCCGCGGCACATCACCGCCCCGTGCAAGGAGAGCAGCACCGTGACGTCCCCTCGTCGGCGAAAGCCGACTCTCGACACCCACCGACGGCATCGTCGCCGGCCGCGCCGAGTCATCGCCCTGGTACTGGCGATGCTCGTCGCGGTCATGGGCGGTATGACCGCCGCGAGTGCCGTCCAGTCCACCGTGCCCCCGGCACCGAACCCGGCTCTGCCGGACAGCTGCGAGCTGGATCTGGCGATGCAGCTTGATCTCTCGACCTCGGTCCAGAACAGCCAGGTCGCCCAGATGAAGCAGGAGATCGCCGCGCTCGCGGAGAACCTGCAGGGTTATCCGGTGCGGCTGGCGATCTACAACTTCGGGACGAACTCGCCGGTCGGTGCGCAGCCCGCCAACCA
Source organism: Aeromicrobium piscarium (assembly GCF_007421815.1). Classification (GTDB taxonomy): domain Bacteria; phylum Actinomycetota; class Actinomycetes; order Propionibacteriales; family Nocardioidaceae; genus Aeromicrobium; species Aeromicrobium piscarium. The sequence goes on from NZ_VLNT01000001.1 coordinate 15,992, forward strand.
GCCACTCCCGCTGACCGCGCTCGATGCGCAGGGTGTGCAGGCCATCGGCGCCTACCTGGACGGGCTCACGCGCTCGGGAACGCAGTACACCAACTGGGACGCCGCCTTCCAGGTCGTCGACCAATCGCCTGAGCAGTACGACGGGCTCCTCCTGGTGACCGATGGCGATCCCACCCGCTACGGCTACCCCGCCACCCAGGGCAGCGGATCGTCCACGACGACACAGATGATCACCGCGGCCGTGCAGAGCGCCAATGCGCTCAAGGCCACCGGCACGCGCATCATCGGCATCGGAATCACCGACAATATCAACGATATGAACCGGTTCCGCGAGCACATGTCGCAGATCTCCGGGCCGGTGAACGGCAGCGACTACTATGAGGCCGGATTCTCCGGACTGCAGTCCACGCTCGTCGACGTCATCAACACCAACTGCGTCTCCATCGACCTGGCGAAGGACGGCAAGCTCGCCGACGGCGCGCTGGGGCTCCCAGGTGACACGGTCGAGTACGAGTTCACCATCACCAATACCGGCAGCCTGCCGCTGACCGATGTCACGCTCGCCGACCCCAAGCCGGGCCTGTCGGACATCACCTTCGGCACCTGGCCCGGAACCCCCGGCACGCTGAATCCGACGCAGTCCGTCACCGCGACCGCGACCTACCAGTTGACCGCCGCCGATATCGCGGCCGGCAATGTCCACAATCTCGCGACCGCGACCGGGCAGCCGCCCGCCGGCTCGCCGGTCTCCGATGAGGACCCGGCCGATGTCCCGCTGCCGGAGCTCACCCCGGGTATCGAGCTGGTCAAGAGCGGTGCCCTGGTCGATGGTGCCGAGGGCAAGGCCGGTGACACGGTCGAGTACGAGTTCACGGTCACCAATACCGGCAATGTGACGTTGACCGGTGTGACGCTGAACGATCCGTTGCCGGGTCTGTCGGACATCGCCTTCGGTACGTGGCCGGGTGCGGCCGGGGTGCTGAATCCGACGCAGTCGGTGACCGCCACGGCGACCTATGAGCTGACCCAGGCCGATGTGAACGCCGGGGGCGTGGACAACACGGCGACCACGACCGGCACGCCGCCCGTGGGCGACCCGGTGAACGACAGCGATGACGAGCGGGTCGACCTCGCGTCCGCCCCCGCGATCAATGTCGTCAAGAGCGGTGCGCTGGTCGATGGTGCCGAGGGCAAGGCCGGTGACACGGTCGAGTACGAGTTCACGGTCACCAATACCGGCAATGTGACGTTGGCCGGTGTGACGCTGGACGATCCGTTGCCGGGTCTGTCGGACATCGCCTTCGGTACGTGGCCGGGTGCGGCCGGGGTGCTGGAGCCGACGCAGTCGGTGACCGCCACGGCGACCTATGAGCTGACCCAAGCCGATGTGAACGCCGGCTCGGTGGAGAACACCGTGACGGCGACCGGTACTCCGCCCTCGGGTGATCCGGTCGACAATGAGGACACCGAGATCGTCGAGGTGACAGCCGGTCCGTCGATCGACGTCGTCAAGTCCGGCGCCATCGCGGCCGATGCGAAGGCCGGTGACACGGTCGAGTACGAGTTCACGGTCACCAATACCGGCAATGTGACGTTGACCGGTGTGACGCTGGACGATCCGTTGCCGGGTCTGTCGGACATCGCCTTCGGCACCTGGCCCGGTGAGTCGGGCGTCTTGGAGCCGACGCAGTCCGTCACGGCGACCGCGACCTATGAGCTGACCCAGGCCGATGTCAACAACGGCCGGGTGGAGAACACCGTGACGGCGACCGGTACTCCGCCCGTGGGTGATCCGGTCGACAATGAGGACACCGAGATCGTCGAGGTGCCCCAGCAGTCCACCATCCAGATCGTCAAGAGCGGCAGCATCGCCGACGACGCCGAGGCCGGTGACACGGTCGAGTACGAGTTCACGGTCACCAATACCGGCAATGTGACGTTGGCCGGTGTGACGCTGGACGATCCGTTGCCGGGTCTGTCGGACATCGCCTTCGGTACGTGGCCGGGTGCGGCCGGGGTGCTGGAGCCGACGCAGTCGGTGACCGCCACGGCCACCTACACGCTGACGCAGAGCGATGTCGACAACGGCTCGGTCGAGAACACCGCCACCACCACGGGCGTCCCGCCGACCGGCGAACCGCCCACGGATGAGGACACCGAGATCGTCGACGTCCCGCAGGTGCCGGCCATCGGCATCGTCAAGTCCGGCGGTCTGGCCGCTGACGCGACGGGCGTTCCCGGTGACACCGTCGAGTACTCCTTCGAGGTGACCAATACCGGCAATGTGACCCTGCGCGAGGTCGTCATCGCCGATCCGATGGAGGGTCTGTCCGAGCTGGCGATCAGCTGGCCCGGTGAGTCCGGTGTCCTCGCTCCCGGCGACACGGCGACCGCGACGGCCACCTACACGCTGACGCAGGCCGATGTGGACGCCGGCGGTGTTGAGAACACCGCGACCACCACGGGTGTCCCGCCGACCGGCGAGCCGCCTACGGATGAGGACACCGAGATCGTCGAGGTGCCCGAGCTGGGTGCCATCGAGCTGGTCAAGTCCGGGGCCCTGGCCGAGGGTGCGGAGGGCCGCGCCGGTGACCGGGTGGACTACACCTTCACCATCACGAATGCCGGCAATGTCACGCTGACCTCGGTCACCCTGGTCGACGAGCTCGAGGGCCTGTCGGATATCGAGTTCGGCGAATGGCCGACGACCCCGGGCGTCCTGCACTACGGCGAATCGGTCACGGCGAGCGCGAGCTACACGCTGACGCAGGCCGATGTCGATGCCGGACAGGTCGACAACACCGCGACCACGACCGGTGTCACGCCGACCGACCGGACCGTGACCGATGAGGACGACGCGACCGTTCCGGTGACCCCGGGCCCCGCCCTCGACCTCGTCAAGACCGGCGGCCTCGACCGCGGCGCGCTGTCGGTCGCGGGTGACCAGCTCACCTACGATTTCGAGGCGACCAATACCGGCAATGTCACCCTGCACGATGTGGTGATCGAGGACGAACTCGAGGGTCTGTCTGACCTGGCCTACACCTGGCCCGGTGAGCCCGGTGTCCTCACTCCGGGCGAGTCGGTGACGGCGACGGCGACCTACACGGTCACGCAGGCCGATGTCGACGACGGCACGGTCCACAACCTCGCCACGGCGACCGGCACGCCGCCCACCGGACCGCCGGTCGGCGACGAGGACGAGCACGATCAGCCGCTGCCGCAGTCGTCCTCGATCGACCTGGTCAAGACCGGGAAGCTCGACGGCTCGCGCATCGTCTACTCCTTCACGGTGACCAATACCGGCTCGGTGACGCTCGAGGACGTGACGATCACCGATCGCCTCGAAGGGCTGTCGAAGCTGACCTACAGCTGGCCGGGCGAGCCCGGTGTGCTGGCCCCGGGTGAGAAGGCGACCGCGACGGCCACCTACTCGCCCACGGCAGCGGACCGCACCCGTGGCCATGTCGACAACCACGCGACGGCCACCGGCACGCCACCGAACGGCGAGGACGTCGAGGGTGAGGACGATGCACGGGTCCTCGTCGGCGACCTCCCGGCCGCCGGTGCCCCGGACGGACTCGTGTGGATGGCGCTGGCCGGTCTGACGGCCCTGGCAGGAGGTGGGCTGATGGCGCAGCGCCTGCGGAGGCGCTGACCGAGACCCCCACGGCGCGGGCTTAGCTCCCGAGGCGCCCGCGTCGTGGGCCCCTCACCTGTACCGAGCGGGTGAGGGAGAGACGACCGCCGCGGTGGATCCATCCACCGCGGCGGTCGTCGCATTCGCGGGCGGCGCGATGGCGTGACCGCCACTGCGGTCCGGTGAGACGGGAGCGCTCTAATCTGAACACATGTCGCGACCTGACCCGCAGTGCCTCGAGCGTGTCGAGTGTGAGCGGGTGTTGTCCGGACCGGCGGCGATCGTCGCCGTCGTGGGACCTGAAGGGGCAGGCAAGACGACGCTCCTCGAGGTCTGGGCTCGCGATCGCGCGGATGTGCGGTGGTTCGACCCCGAGCAGGTCGATCTCCCGGCGGGGACGGTCGTCATCGTGGACGAGGCGGAGCATGTCGGCATCGATGACTGGAAGCTGCTGACGGACGCGGCCGCCTCCGTGCCGCGTCTGCGGATCCGGGTGGCAACTCGCTCGCTGTCGGCGTTGCCCGAGACCTGGTCCGCCGAGACCGTCTCGTCCTATTTCGACGAAGAAGAGGTGGCCCGGTCGTTGCGGGCCTTCGGGTCCGCTGCCGATCCGCGAGTCGTCTTCGCGCTGACCGGGGGCCACCCGGCCTCCGTCATCGAGATGGCGCGGAGCGGTGCGACCGCTCCCCGGGAGCTGACCGCGATGCTGGCTGCGGGGACGATCGCGCGCCTTCCCTCAGCCCTCGCGGAACTCGCGGTCCCAGACCATCTCAGCAGGAAGGTCGTCACCGCCCTGGGTCACGACGCGGTCGTCCTCGACGAGATGGAGCGGGCCGGCTGGGGTGGCTGGCTCCCCGGCGCGCAGCCGATGATCTTCTCCTTGACGCCGCGACGCCGCGCCTCCACACAACGGAACTCTCCGATAGTGACCGAGCGCCGACAAGAACTGCACCGGACGGCCGCTGAGACACTTCTGGCGGAGGGGGCGAACTTCCCGGCATTGGTCGAGGCGCTGCACGCCGATCGACTCGATCTCGCCGACGTGGCTCTCAAGAGAGCGGGTCTCCCCCTGCTGACGGAACACGGCTATGAGCTGCTGTTGCTCCTCGATCCCATCCCGGCCCTCAGATTTCGGCGCCATCCGGCATTGGCCATGGTGCTCGCGCTGTTGTACAACTCCCGGGAGAGGACTCGGCTGAAGGCCATCGAGATGGTGGGGATCGCGGTCGCCGGAGCGCGTCTCGGCTCGCGGTCACCGGCCGACCGAGCCCTCATGCGGGTGGTTGAGAGCGTCGGCCTGCGGATCACCGGCACCGCCGACGGCGGCCTCCGGGCGGCTCGTGCGGCATCTCGGATGCTCGCGGAACTGCCGGTGGAGGAGCGGGGGGCCTTGGGATCCCTGGAACCCGACCTGCATGTGCATATCGCGATCAGCCTGCTCTACGGCGGTGCGCCGGACGAGGCAGCGACCGAGTTCGAGCATGCGTGGAGTGTCCACGCCCGGGCGAGTGCCCAGCTTCAGGCGCTCGGTGGCCGTGCGCTCATCAGCGCCCTGCACGGGCGGATGACAGACGCGGGAATACGCACGGCGGAGGCGGAATCGAGGACCTGGTCGCCTGAGCTCGTCGATGGCTACGCGGGCAGTCTGTTGCGTATCGCGCAGGCCATCGCGGCGGTCGAGAGGTTCGACTTCGTCTCGGCCCGTGAACGGATCGAGGCGGTATGGCCGCACGCCGAGACGATCGAACACTGGCCGTTGCTCCTGTGGGTGCGAGCCCTCGTGGACATCGGGTCCGGCGATGCCGAGGCAGGCCTCGAACGATTTCGAGAGCTGAGAGAGCGACGGAGTGCCCGGCGGGGGGCGACCGCCGCAACCCAGCGCCGGCTCGATGTGACGGAGAGTCTGCTAGCGGCGGCGATCGGAGACCTGGTGGCGGCCTCGTCACTGCGGCCGGCCGCCCGGGACAGGTCCGATGTGCTCCTCGCGGCCGGTCGTATCTCGCTGCTGAGGGGAGACCTCGAGCGGGCCACTCGTCTCGTGGCCCGCTGCGACGTGCATACGCCGGTGGATCGGTTGACACGGACCACCCTGGAGATGATGCTGGCTCGTCGTCTCGGTCGTGAGGAGGCGGCTCTCGCTGCCGGACGCCGTGCCCGCGCTCTGGTCGAGTCCTTCGGGGTCCGCTCACCGCTGCTCTTCGTCCCCGGACAGGATCGGGACCTGCTCGGTGTGGACGATCTGGCGCAAGCCCCCGTCATCCTCCATCGATCCCCGGTCACCACCGTGTCGTTGACCGCCCGCGAGAAGGTGGTGCTCCGAGAGCTCGTCACGACCCCCAATGCCGATCTCATCGCGGCGCGGCTGCAGGTCTCCGTCAACACGGTCAAGTCACAGCGACGCTCGCTCTATCGCAAGCTCGGCGCCGCCTCCCGCGAGGAGGCCGTCGCCGCGGCGATCGCTCACGGCGTGCTCGACGGCTGAACTGCGACCCGGGCGATGCAGAGGGCCGACAGCGCGACCCCGGTGATGGCCAGTGCGAACAGCGCATCGTAGGTATTCCCGGTCACGACGAGGGTGAGCCCGGCTATCACGGGGGCCAGGGTCTGCGGGATGATCGACGCCAGGCCGAGGACGCCGAGGTCACGTCCGTGGTCTCCGCTCGAGGGCAACACATCGAGCATCAAGGCGAGGTCCGCTGTCAGGTACAGGCCACGGCCCGCGCCGGCCACGACCGCATAGATGATGAGGCCCTCGAGGCCCGGCCACGCGAACGCTCCGGCGAGGCCCGTCGCGATGACCGCGGTCGCCCCAAGGACCCACCGGACGCGGTGCTGGCGGACCCGGCGTCCGGCGACTACAGCCCCCGCGACCACGGCGGCGATGTGCACCCCGACGAGGAGAGTCACGAGTCGGCCCGCCTCCTCGGCATCCCGACCGGTCCGGTCCATGACGATGTACAGCAGATACCCCATGACGAGTTGATGTCCGAGGACGAGCAGGAAGCGCCCGCCGAACACCAGCCGGAAGTCGCGATCGGACCAGGCCACCCGTGGCGCGCGGCTCGTACGCGGTGCCGCGGGGAGGTGTTCGGGGTTCAGTAGAACGAAGCCGGACATGACCACGATCAGGACGATCGCCAGCACGGTGTAGGCAGTGCCGATCCGGGAGACGGCCATCCCGGCGGCCCCGGCGCCGATGGCGAGTCCGAGGGCGGCGCCGCCGCCGTAGAAGGCAGAGGCTCGCGGTCGCTGCGAGGCGGGAACCCGGTCGGCCATCACCGCGTCCAAGGGCGCTTCGACCACATTGAGGAGCGGTTGCACGATCAGCCAGCCGAGAGCGATCATCAGCACCGACTGCGCCTGCCCGAGCGCGAGCAGGGCCGCGCCCGAGCCCATCGCCCCCGCGAGGATCCACGGCCCTCTCGGTCCCCACCGTGAGTGCGTGCGGTCCGAGAGCGCCCCCGCCCACGGGTGGATCACTATCGTCAGCAGCGAGGACGCCGCCATCACGACCGCCAGAAGGATCTCCTTGTCCTGCGGTGAGGCCGCGGCGATCTGTGCCGGGACGAGCACACCGGCCACTGCCGCGTACATGGCGTTCAGGGCGATACTCGCGAGCAGCAGCGACCACGGTAACCGGCGATTCATTGTGCGCAGTATCTCGCACAGTGTCCGGATGTCGTCCGAGCATCGGACGTTAGCTCACGCCGCCGGATCCCGAGTGTCGCGGCCAGGCGAGGCGCCGCCGACGGCCGTCAGTAAAGTATGACAAGGAACAAGCCCTTCCTCGTCATGAGTTGACATGGCATCGGTGACCCCGAACGCGATGGAATGTGACGGCAACGACAACAGGAGGTCCGCAGGTGCCCACAGACAGCCACATCCGGATCGGTATCGACACCGGAGGCACGTTCACCGACGTCGTCGCCTTCGACGAGTCGACCGGGACGATGGTCACGACGAAGACACCGTCGACGCCCAGCGACCCCGCCGAGGGATTCCTCGCCGGCGTGTCCAAGGTGCTCGACCTGATGGGCGAGCAGGGCACCGCGCTCAGCGCGATCAGCCACGGCACCACCGTCGCCACGAACCAGCTCCTCGAGGGCAAGGTCGAGCAGCTCGGCTTCATCACCAATGCCGGCTACGAGTCGGTCCTCGAGATCGCTCGCCAGTCCGTGCCCGACGGCTACGGCAACTCCTACTTCTGGGTCAAGCCCGACCGCATCGTCTCGCGCGAGTACGTCAAGGGCGTCGAGGGACGGCTGGACTTCGAAGGCAACGAGATCCGCCCGTTGGACGAGGACGGCGCCCGCCGCGTCGCGCGCTGGTTCCGCGAGCAGGGCATCGACACCCTCGGCGTCTGCCTCCTGCATGCCTACGCCAATCCCTCGCACGAGCAGCGCCTGCTCGAGATCATCGCCGAGGAGCACCCTGAGGCCGTCGTCTCGGTCTCCTCGGAGGTGCTGCGTGAGTACCGCGAGTACGAGCGCTCGATGACGACCCTCGTCGACGCGGCCGTCAAGCCGAAGCTCTCGCGCTATGTCAACAACATCGTGCGCCGCCTCGAGGAGATCGGCGAGAACATCCCGTTCTACGTCATGAAGTCCAATGGCGGCGTGCTCAGCGCCGGCGAGGTCGTGCACCAGCCCATCACCACGGTGCTGTCCGGTCCCGCCGCCGGCGCCCTCGGTGCCGCGATGGTCGGCAAGATCGCCGGCTTCGATCGCATCCTCACCTGTGACGGCGGCGGCACCTCCACCGATGTCTCGGTCGTCATCGACGGCGAGCCCACCCTCACCACCGAGGGCTCGGTCGGCGCCTTCCCGAGCAAGATCCCGATGATCGACGTCGTGACCGTCGGCGCGGGCGGCGGCTCGATCGCCTGGTTGTCGAATGAGGGCACCCTCAAGGTCGGCCCGCACTCGGCCGGCGCCGATCCGGGCCCGGTCTGCTACGCCCGCGGCGGCAAGGACGTCACCATCACCGACGCCCACGTCGTGCTCGGTCGCATTCCCGCGCACCTGCTCGGCGGCGAGATCGGCCTCGACGCCGACGGAGCCCGCAAGGCCCTCGAGGAGCTCGCCGGCAAGCTCGGCATGTCCGTCGAGGAGTGCGCCACCGGCATCCTGGAGATCTCCGCCTGGAACCAGGCCAACGCCCTCCGCCAGGTCACTGTCAAGCGCGGCCTCGACGTCCGCGACTTCACGCTGACCACCTTCGGCGGATCCGGCTCGCTGCTGCTGTGCCGCCTGATGGACATCCTGGACATCAAGACGACGCTCGTGCCGCTCAACCCCGGCAACCTCTCGGCCTTCGGCCTGCTGACCGTGGACGTCAAGAACGACTACGTCCAGACCCAGGTCAGCCTCCACGACAAGCTCGACGTCGAGGGCACGGGCCGTCTCTACGAGAAGCTCACCGAGCAGGCCGCCGAGGCGCTCAGCCACGAAGGCTTCGCGACCGAGACCCACCAGTTCCAGCGCACCGCCGATCTGCGGTACTTCGGCCAGGCCTTCGAGGTCCGGGTCGCGGTCGACGAGGGGCCCTTCGACGCCGCTGCCGCCGAGGCCGTCGCGGAGCGCTTCCACGACGAGCACCGCGCGCTCTACGGCTACGACTTCCGGGGCAATGACGACCAGCAGGTCGAGTGGGTCAACCTGCGCGTCTCGGGTATCGGCCCGATCGAGCGGCCGCAGGTCCGCGCCGAGGAGGTCGTCGAGAACCCGGCGATCACGGAGACCTCGCGCCGCCCCGTGTGCTTCGATCCCGAGACCGGCTCGGTGGACACCCCCGTCTACTGGCGCCCCGATCTGACGCCCGGCACGCAGCTCGTCGGCCCGGCGATCATCGAGGAGTTCGGATCCACCGTGCCGCTGCACCCCGGGTTCTCCGCACGCATCGACGCTTACCGCAACATCATCGTGACTCGTGAAGGAGCCGACTCGTGACCACGACCCCAGAAACCACCTCGCGCCGCGCGCCGACGCAGTTCCCCTTCGAGTCGCTGACCGCCGATGCCGGCGCGAGCGCCGACCCGGTGCTCGTCGAGATCGTCCAGGGCAGCCTGGCGTCGGTCGAGATGGAGGTCGAGACCGCCATCGGCCGCACTTCCCGCTCGCCGATGATCCGCGACGCGCACGACTTCCGCGCGGGCATCCACGACCGCAAGATGCGCAAGCTCACCGGACGTTCCTATAGCGCCCTCGTGCATCCCGTCGCGCGGGACTTCCCGCTCGAGGAGATGGTGCCCGGGGACGTCTTCTTCCACAACGACGTCTACGAGTCCGAGGGCGGCATCGGCCACCTCCCGGATCTCTGCGTGACCGTCCCGGTGTTCCACACGAATCCCGAGACCGGCAAGCCCGAGGTCGTCGCCTTCGTGCAGGCCTTCGGCCACCATGACGATATCGGCGGTGCCGTGCCGGGCTCGATGCCCAGCAACGCCACCTCGGTGTACGAGGAGGGCCTGGCGGTCCCGCCGATCAAGCTCTGGGACGCCGGCGTGCCGGTGCGCTCGGCGCTGCGCATCATGACCCGTAACTCGCGGACCCCCGAGGCGCTCGCGGCCGACCTCGACGCCGAGTGCTCCGCGTGCCTGATGGGCGCCCAGCGCCTGGGTGAGCTCTTCGACCGTTACGGTCGCGAGTCGGTCGAGGCCGCCTTCGACGCGATCATCGACAACTCCACGCGCACCTACCGCCGTGAGATCCTGTCGAAGATCCCCGTGGGCACCTGGGTCTGGGAGGACTACGCCGAGCACGACGGTGTCGAGGACCCGAAGCTGCACACGCAGCGGATCACCCTGACCCGCACCGCGGCCGACGACCCCGAGGGCGAGCGGCTGATCCTCGACTTCGCCGGCACCTCGCCGCAGGCCAAGGGACCGATCAACCACTGCGGTGACTACTCCGACGGCGTCTTCCTCAAGAAGTGGCTCGCGCCGATCCTGCGCAACCTGGCGGACACGCCCGAGCGCATGGCCGAGCTGGACGTCAACGAGGGCGTCGTGCCGCTCATCGAGATGCGGTTCCCGCCGAAGGGCACGCTGCTGACACCGGAGTTCCCGGCGCCGACCAACGCCCGTACCTTCGTCATCCTGCGTCTGCTCGGCGTGCTGGCGGGCGTCATCGCCAAGGCCGTCGACGGACGCATGCCCGCCGACCAGGAGACGATCCGGTACACCGGCGTCTACGGCGAGGACATGGAGGGCCGCTCGTACCTCATGCGCGAGGTGCTCGGCGGCGGTGCCGGCGGTCGCTACTATGCCGACGGCGAGGACACCATCCACGTCGTGCCGGACTCGCGGAACCTGCCGACCGAGTTCACCGAGTCGCGCTTCCCGTTCATCGTCGAGGGCCTCGGCCTGGCGAAGGACTCCGGCGGCGCGGGTGAGTTCCGCGGTGGTCTCGGCTACGAGAAGCGCATCCGGATGCTCAAGGACGCCAACTTCATGTCGATCGCCGACCGCTCGATCCTGGCCTGCTGGGGAGTCAAGGGCGGCAAGGCGGGCTCGCCGTTCCGTGTCGTGGTCAACCCCGGCACGCCGGAGGAGCGCGAGATCGACGCACTGGCCGATGCCGAGCCGATCAAGGCCGGCGAGACGATCTGCATCCAGACCACCGGCGGTGGCGGCTGGGGCGATCCGCTCGACCGCGACCCGGAGCTGGTCGCCCGCGACGTGCGCTGGAACAAGGTCTCGGAGCGTTCAGCGCTCGAGGACTACGGTGTCGTGCTGACCGGTGCGGTGGAAAGCGACGACCTCGCGGTCGACGTCGAGGCCACCGCGTCCGAGCGGCAGAGCCGCCGCGACGCCCGCGGCGAGGAGCCCTTCTTCGACCGCGGACCCGGCTACGCCCGACTGAGCGGCGGCGCCACCGTCGCCGACGTCGACTGGGTCTGAGCCAACCAACCCGTTGAGTGTGGGGGCACCTCCCACACTCAACGGGTTCTGGACGTGAAGGGGAAGGAACGATGATGGGGAACGGCACACGGATCGCGATTGTGGGGGGCCGGGGCAAGACCGGTCGTGCGGTCGCCACGGCGCTGGAAGCGGCCGGCGCGGAGACCGTGCCCGTGGGCCGGGCCGAGTTCGAGGACCTCGCGGCCGCTCTGCGCGGTGGCGATGCGGTCTATCTCATCGCTCCCAATCTGCACCCGGATGAACCCGCCTTCGTCACCACGGTCCTCGAGGCGATGCGCGAGGCGGGAGTCGGCCGGATCGGCTATCACTCGGTCTGCGCGCCCTATGTGCCCTCGATGCCGCACCACCTGGCGAAGGCGGCGAGCGAGGATCTCGTCCGGCGTAGCGGGCTGGACTGGACGATCCTGCAGCCCTGCGCCTATGTCGACAACTTCCTGCCCGGTCTGCGGGCGGCGGCGCCTCGGCTCGAGGTCCCCTATGACGCCGACCGACCGTTCGGGCTCGTCGGACTGGAGGACCTGGGCGCCGTAGCGGCCCGCGTGCTGCTCGACCCGTCCCACATCGGGGCGACCTACGAGGTCGGCGGTCGGAGCCTGGTGACGGTCCGCGACGTGGCGGTCGCCGCGCAGCGGGTCTTGGGCGTCGAGGTCGAGCTCGTCGTCACCTCCCCGGACGAGTGGGCTGCCGGCCCCGGCGCCACCCTCGACCCGCGTGAGCGCGACTGGCTGCACGCGATGTTCAGCTACTACGAGGGTCACGGTCTGCCATGCGGATCGGCGACCGTCCCGGCCATCGTCGGCCGCCCCGCGCACGATCTCGACACGCTCCTGCGCCACGCCCTCGTCTGACCCCTCCCCAGTGGGCGGTGACCTACGCACGTCTCGATCGTGTGGGCGGTGACCTACGCACCTCTCGATCGTGTGGGCGGTGACCTACGCACCTCTCGATCATCTCGAGGGGTGCGCAGGTCACCGCTCCGTCGGTTCGGGTGTGGGCGGTGGGTTAGGCACCTTTCGATCGTCTCGAGGGGTGCGTAAGTCACCGCCCCGGCCCTGCCCCGGCCGTGAGGGGTGCGTAAGTCACCGCCCCGGGCCTGCCCCTGCCGTGAGGGGTGCGTAAGTCACCGCTCCTGGGCGAGAGGGGCCTGTGACTTGTCACACCTTGCCCGAATCCGACGAAATCATCGGACTTTGTTGACCATGCATGCCAATGGGATGCTCCCCTAGCCTCAATGCATGCGCATCGTGATCGCCCTCGGTGGCAACGCCATGACGTCCAGCGACGGCAGTGCCCGTCCTGAACACCAGCGTGACGCCATCCGTCTGGCCGCCCGTCCCATCGCCGATCTGGTGGCCGCCGGACACGAGGTCCTCCTCACCCACGGCAACGGACCTCAGGTCGGCAACCTGCTGACCAAGAACGAGCTCACCGCCTCGCAGGTGCCGCCGGTCCCGCTCGACTGGTGCGGGGCCCAGACCCAGGCCACCATCGGCATGCTCATGCTCAATGCCCTCGACGCCGAACTGGCCGAGCGCGGTGTCGATCGACGCTGTGCCGCCGTCGTGTCGCGCACGCTCGTCGACATCGACGATCCGCGCTTCGCCCATCCCACCAAGCCGATCGGTCGCTACCTCAGCGCCGAGGACGCCCAGCCGCTCATCGATTCCGGCCAGGAGTTCGTCGAGGTACCGGGCCGTGGCTGGCGACGGGTCGTCGCCTCTCCCGAGCCTCTGCGCTGTCTCGACGGCGCCACCGCCGAGACCCTCATGGAGGCGGGCTACGTCGTCGTGTGCTCCGGTGGCGGGGGCATTCCCACGGTGCAGGATCTCAACGGCGGCTACCGCGGCGTCGATGCGGTCATCGACAAGGACCTCACCGCCTCGCTCATCGCCCAGGAGCTGAAGGCCGACATGTTGATCATCGCCACCGATGTCGACGCGGTCGTCTGCGACTGGGGCACCGACTACGCCAAGCCGGTCGGCGAGGTCACCGCCGTCGAGATGCGCTCGATCGCCGCGGATCAGGATTTCGCCGCAGGGTCCATGGGCCCCAAGGTCGAGGCCGTGACGGCCTTCGCCGAGAGCGGCACCGGAACCGGTGTCATCACGTCGCTGGCGCGCATCGGCGCGGCAGCTGAAGGTCAGATCGGAACGCGGGTCGTTCCGGCCTGATGAACCACAACCCCCAGTAAGACCCACCCCTCAGGAAAGGAAGCGCCGTATGCCCTCAGCAATCGAGGTTCGCAAGGTCCCGATCCACTCCGTCGCCGACGCCAGCGAGCTCGCCAAGCTCATCGACGACGGCATCATGGAGGCCGACCGCGTCATCGCCATCATCGGCAAGACCGAGGGTAATGGCGGGGTCAACGACTACACCCGCATCATCGCCGACCGAGCCTTCCGTGAAGTGCTGGTCGAGAAGGGCTCGCGGCCGGTCGAGGAGGTCCGTCAGATCCCGATCGTGTGGTCCGGCGGTACCGACGGTGTCATCAGCCCCCACGCCACGATCTTCGCGACGCTCCCCGAGGACAAGGCCCCCAAGACCGATGAGCCGCGCCTCAGCGTCGGCTTCGCGATGAGCGAGCAGCTGCTGCCCGAGGAGATCGGCCGCACGCCGATGATCGAGAAGGTCGCCGACGCCGTCAAGGTCGCCATGGAGCGCGCGGGCATCACCGATCCGGCCGATGTCCACTACGTCCAGACCAAGACGCCGCTGCTCACCATCCACACCATCCGCGACGCCAAGAGCCGTGGCAAGACGGTCTGGACCGAGCACACGCACGAGTCGATGGACCTGTCGAACGGCGTCACCGCCCTCGGCATCGCCGTCGCGCTCGGCGAGATCGACATGCCGACCGATGAGGACGTCATGCACAGCCGTGAGCTCTACTCGGCCGTGGCCTCCTGCTCCTCGGGCGTCGAGCTCGACCAGGCGCAGGTCGTCGTGGTCGGCAACGCTCGTGGCGTCGGCGGGCGCTACCGCATCGGCCACTCGGTCATGGAGGACGCGCTCGATCAGGACGGCATCTGGAATGCCATCCGCGACGCGGGTCTCGAACTGCCCGAGCGTCCGCACTACACCGATCTCGACGGTCGCCTGGTCAACGTGTTCCTCAAGTGCGAAGCCAGCCAGGACGGCGAGGTCCGTGGACGCCGCAACGCCATGCTCGACGACTCCGATGTGCACTGGCACCGTCAGATCAAGGCGACCGTGGGCGGCGTGACCGCCGCGGTCACCGGCGACCCGGCCGTGTTCGTCTCCGTCTCGGCGGCGCACCAGGGCCCCGAGGGCGGCGGCCCGGTCGCCGCGATCGTCGACCTGGGCGACCAGTGACGGACGAGCAGGACACCGCGGTGCAGGGCCCGCTGGCGGGGACGCTCGTCCTCGACATGACGCGGGCCCTGGCCGGGCCGCATGCGGCCATGATGCTGGGCGACCTCGGCGCGCGCGTCATCAAGATCGAGACCCCCACCGGCGACGACAGTCGCGGGTGGGGGCCTCCCTTCCTCGGCGAGGGTGAGGAGCGAGAGTCGACGTATTTCATGTCGGCGAACCGCAACAAGGAGTCGATCACCCTCAACCTGAAGACCGAGGACGACAAGGACGTCCTTCGTCGTCTGGTCAAGCGCGCCGACGTGCTCATGGAGAACTTCCGGGTCGGCGTGCTGGACCGGCTGGGCTTCAGCGTCGAGGAGCTGCACCGGCTCAACCCGGGTCTGGTGATCCTCTCGATCACGGGCTTCGGCCACGATGGCCCGGAGGCGAGCCGTGCGGGCTACGACCAGATCGCGCAGGGCGAGGCCGGCCTGATGAGCATCACCGGCAGCGAGGAGCCCACCAAGGTGGGCGTCCCGATCGCCGATCTGCTGGCGGGCATGAACGGCGCCTATGGCACGGTCGCGGCGCTCTACGAGCGCGAGCGCACCGGCAAGGGCCGGGTCGTGCGCACCTCGCTCATCGCGAGTGTCGTGGGCGTGCATGCTTTCCAGGGCACGCGTTGGACGGTCGCGGGGGAGGTGCCGGGCCTGTCCGGCGCGCATCATCCGTCGATCGCCCCGTACGGGCTGTTCCACACGCAGACGGCACCGATCCAGCTCTCGTGCGGCTCGGAGTCGCTGTGGACCGCGTTCGCGGCAGCGCTCGATCTCGACGCGACCGACCCACGGTTCGCCACCAACGGTGATCGGGTCGCGCATCGTGACGAGCTGATCGCGATCATCGAGGAGAAGTTCGCCACGGCACCGGCTGAGCACTGGCTGGAGCTGTTGTCCGCGGCGGGCCTCCCGTCTGGCAAGGTCCGCACGATCGACGAGGTCTACGAGTGGGAGCAGGCGCGTTCGCAGGGCCTGGTCATCGAGGTCGATCACGCCACCAAGGGACGGCTCACGCTGCCCGGGCCGGTCATCCGCTTGGACGACCAGCCGTACGCGGGCTCGCGCGAGACCAATATCGCGCCGCCTACCCTCGGGCAGCACAACGAATCGGTCCGTCGCTGGTTGGACGAGACCGAGGAGTGATCCGAGCCTCGGCGGTCGAGCAGTGCCCTCACCTGCTCGACCGCCGGGGTGAACTCGGTGGTTGAGTAGGAAGCTCGCTCTGCGAGCGACCGTATCGAAACCACCTCCCCGGCGTGGCGTCGTTACGCCACTCGTCCCGGTTCCTGAGTAGCGGCTGGGGGCACCTCCCGCTTGTGGGGGAGGAACGAGCCGCGATGGAGCCACCGCCAGGCCGCCGAGGGTTGAGATCGAAACCCATCCACGTGTGCTCTCGATGCCCCGGGCTGGCGCGTGGTGGGAGAATGGAGGGTGATGGGAGACGTCACCGGACTGCTGCTGGCCGCCGGCGCCGGGCGGCGCATGGGCGGTCCTAAGGCTCTGCTGCGCCGCGACGACGGCACCCCCTGGGTGGTGGCGGCACGCCAGACCCTCCTCGACGGCGGCCTCGATGACGTCCTCGTCGTGCTCGGAGCGGCGGCCGATGAAGCGCGCTCCCTGCTCGGCGATGCCCGCAGCGTCGTTGCCAAGGACTGGGACCGGGGCATGGGTGCCTCGCTCGAGACCGGCCTGAGGGAGCTCGCTGCCGATTCCGCGCAGGTGGTCCTCGTCCATCTCGTCGATCTCCCCGATGTCGACGCCGAGGTGGTGCGCCGCGTCCTCTCCCATGCCGACGGCCCCGAGACGCTGGCCCGCGCTGTGTACGCCGGAGCCCCCGGCCACCCCGTCCTGATCGGCCGCGACCACTGGTCCGCGATCGCCGACGGCACCGACGACGAGGGCGCACGGGCGTACCTGGCCATCCACGGCGCCGTGACCGTCGAATGCGGTGATCTCGCCAGCGGAACCGATCGCGACCGGCCTCAGGACCTCGATCCCAGGAGTGACATATGACCCACGTCGACAGCGCGCAAGCACTCGCGGACCGGCTCGGCTCGGTCGGCTACATCGCGGGCGAGGGGCTCTCCACCGTCGGTTATCTCGCCCTGCGGATGCAGCGGCCGCTGCTGCTGGAGGGCGAACCTGGCACCGGCAAGACCGCCCTCGCGGGCGCGCTCGCCGAGTCCTTCGGTCTCCCTCTCATCCGGCTGCAGTGCTATGAGGGCATCGATGCCCGGCAGGCCCTGTACGACTGGGACTTCCCGCGGCAGATCCTGCACCTGCGGGCGCTAGAGGCCGCCGACGCCGCCGATGATGTCCGCGCCGTGGAGGACTCCCTCTACGAGGAGCGTTTTCTACTCCCGCGACCGGTGGTGCGGGCGCTGCGGGAGGCTCCCGCGGTGTTGCTGATCGACGAGATCGACCGCGCCGATGACGAGTTCGAGGCGCTGCTACTGGAGGTGTTGTCGACCTATCAGGTGTCGATTCCCGAGCTCGGCACCATCTCCGCGACCGAACCGCCGATCGTGGTCCTGACGTCCAATCGCACGCGTGAACTCCACGACGCCCTCAAGCGGCGCTGCCTCTACCACTGGCTCGATCACCCTGATCTCGCTCAGGAGATCGCCATCGTGCGGGCCCGTCTGCCCGAGGTCGGCGAGGCGCTCGCCGAGCGCATGGTCGAGCTCGTGCAGAAGCTGCGAGCCGACGGCGGCCTGGTCCGACCGCCCGGCGTGGCCGAGACCCTCGACTGGGTCCGCGCGCTCCAGGCCCTCGGTCTGCGCGAGCCTGAGCTCGGTGCCCTTTCGGCGACCGTCGGGGCGGTCTGTAAGCAGCGCGAGGACGCCGAGCGGGTCCGCTCGCTCGTGAGGGCGGCGTTCGGCGATGACTAGCCTGCTGCACGATCCCACCCCCGACGCTCCGGTCGCCGAGCTCATCGGCTTCGTGCAGGCGCTGCGGGCGGCGGGGATCGGCGCCTGGGCCTCGGAGGACTTCCTTGCCGCCACCGCGCTGCTCGAGCTCGGCAGCGCCGAGGATGTCTACTGGGCCGGTCGGGCGACGTTGTGCGGATCGCCCGATGACGTCCCCCTCTACGACGAGGTCTTCGGGTCGTGGTTCCGGGTACCGGCGCCGGGCGTCGGTCATCCTCCGCCCTTCGAGCTGACCCAGAACCGTCCGCGTTCACGGACCGGTGTCGAGAACGAGGGCGGACCCGGTGATGACACCGAGGTCGTGCCGATCGCCGCATCGGTCGCTGAACGTCTCGCCCACCGCGATATCGCCGATCTCGATGCTGCCGAGGCCCAGGCGGTCGCCTCGGCCTTCGCCGCCCTGCGCCCCCGGCCCCCGATGCGCACCACGCGCCGCCACCGCCCGTCGCGGCGCGGCGACATCGACATGGGCCGCAGCGCGCGCGAGCAGCTGCGTCATGGCGGCGAGCCCGCGCTGCTGCGCTACCACGAGCGGGCCTCCAAGCCCCGCCGCGTCGTCTGGCTCATCGACGTCTCCGGTTCGATGAAGGTCTACGCCGACAGCTACCTGCGCCTGGCGCATCGCGGCTTCGCCGGCGCTCCGCGCACGACCGAGGTCTTCACCTTCGGCACGCGGCTGACGCGGGTGACCCCTGCCTTCGCCCACCCGGACGCGGAGACCGCGCTGCGTACCGCCGGTGAGATCGTGCCGGACTGGTCGGGCGGTACTCGACTGGGCGAGATGATGCGTGCGTTCTGCGACCGCTGGGGTCAGCGGGGGCCGGCGCGTGGAGCGGTCGTCGTCGTGTGCAGCGACGGATGGGAGCGGGGGGACCCCGCGTTGCTCGGCGAGCAGATGGCCCGGCTGCGGCGGATCGCCCATCGCCTCGTATGGGTCAATCCGCACCGGGAGAAGCCCGACTACGCTCCGGTGCAGTCGGGGATCGTGAGCGCCTTGCCGGCGATCGACGAGCTCATCGGCGGACACTCGTTCGCGACCCTCGCACGGGTGCACGACGTGGTGGCGGAGCAATGACCGGCGGACCACGGGGGACGAAGGGAGGAACGGACGATGCGTGATGTGCTGGAGCCGTTGATCGACGCCTGGGAGAGCGGCGACCGGATCGGGCTGGGGACGGTGATCGGGACCCAGAAATCGGCGCCACGCCCGCCGGGTGCCGCGATGCTGGTGCTCGGCGACGGCTCGGTCGTCGGTTCCGTCTCGGGCGGCTGCGTCGAGGGTGATGTGTACGAGCTCGCTCAGCGAGTCGTCGCCGAGGATGCTCCGGAGCTGCGCCGTTACGGGTACTCCGATGACGAGGCCTTCGCCGTCGGGCTGACCTGCGGGGGCATCGTCGATGTCTTCGTCGAGCCGGTCGATCGCACGACCTTCCCCGAGCTCGGCACGATTGCCGAGGATGTGCGGGCCGGGCGGCCGGTGGCGGTGGCGACGGTCATCGAGCATCCCGACGCCTCATGGGTCGGCCGGCATCTGGTGCTGCGCACCGATGAGGTGCTGGGCGGGCTCGGCTCGCAGCGGGCCGACCACGCGGTCGCGGACGACGCGCGGGGTCTGCTGGCGGTCGGACGCTCGCAGGTGCTCGAGTTCGGGCCCGATGGCGAGCGCATGGACACGGGGATGAAGGTCTTCGTCAACGCCTTCCAGCCTCGTCCACGGATGATCGTCTTCGGGGCGATCGACTACGCGGCGGCGGTCGCGCGGCAGGCTGAGCTGCTGGGCTACCGGGTGACGGTGTGCGATGCGCGGCCCGTCTTCGCCACCCCCGAGCGGTTCCCGGCCGCTGACGAGGTCGTGGTCTCGTGGCCGCATCGCTATCTCCGCGCCGAGGTGGAGGCCGGACGCGTCGACCAGCGCACGGTCATCTGTGTGCTGACCCACGACCCCAAGTTCGACGTCCCGGTGCTGGATCTCGCCCTGCGCCTGGAGGGCGAGCAGCAGCCCTTCTACATCGGGGCGATGGGCTCGCGGCGCACGCACGACGAACGCTTGGAGCGGTTGCGCGAGGCGGGTCTCGGTGAGAAGCAGCTGCGCCGCCTGCACAGTCCCATCGGCCTGGATCTACGCGGGCGTACCCCCGAGGAGACCGCCGTGGCGGTGGCGGCGGAGCTGGTGGCGTTGCGGTGGGGCGGTAGCGGCCGTCCTCTCCACGAGACCGATACCGCCATCCACGCCGACTGATCCTCGGACCGATAACGATGCGTAATGGTTGCTAGGGCGACCGCAATGCATCGTCATCGGTCCCGGGAGGGTGGGACCGTCAGCCCATCGTGTTGACGATGAGCCCGATGTGCGTGAAGAAGTTCAACGCGCCGAAGGCGATGAACACCACACCGGCGATGCCCCACAGCCAGCCGATCGCGGTCCACAGCCCGTTGCGGATCGAGCGCAGCGCGAAGGGGAAGAGGATCGCGCCGAGGCCGACGATGGCGATGAGCCCGGACATGAAGATCGCCTCGACGAGCGGCCACTCGGCGAACTCACCGGAGATCGGCTCCTCGGGCGGAGCGGCGAACAGCTGGTACTTCACTCCCGCGACGGCGATGCCGATCAGGCCGAGGCCCATGCCGAGCACGAAGACCGACACGGGTCGGGCGACCTTGCGCAGATGCTCCAGGGCTCCGGGGGTCGCGAGCACCGCGGCGCCTCGGAACCAGATGTAGAGGGCGGCCGCGAGCAGCAGCACGCCGAAGGCGAGTGACGTCTCGCCGAAGATGATGTTGTCGAAGGGGAAGCCACCGGCGGCCAGCGGTCATGTGAGGGTCATGTGCAGTCCGGTCGCGGTGAGCACCAGGCCCAGCACGCCGAAGGACAGCGCCCATCCCTCCGGAACGACGTCGCCGGGGGAGCGCAGCAGCTCCCGTCCGAGCCAGACCAGTCCCACCAGACCGGCGCCGACGGCGACGGCCATGATCGTGTTGTACGTGGGCATCTCGGCCCAATCGATGACGAGTCCTTCGCTCGCGAGCGAGTTCACGTCGATCATCTCCTCTGCGGTCAGGTGCCGAGATCACGGCACATCAAGAAAACCATACGCAGGTATGAATTATTCCTCGCGGGTACAGCACGCCCGTAGGCTGGTGGTCGTGGCGGGTGAGGGCGGAGGACGTGACGGCGAGCGCGCCATGGTGCAGGGGCGAGGGGTCGACCGACAGCAGCGGATGATCGACGCGGCCGCCACCTTGCTGATCGACGAGGGCTTCGATGCGATCACCCACCGGCGCGTCGCCGACGCCGCCGGGGTCCCCCGCGGTTCGGCGAGCTACTACTTTCCGACACGTGCCGGCCTGATCGCCACCGCCGTGCGGGCCGCCGAGGACCTGCGGCTGGCCTCGGCGACCGCCTACGCGGAGGCGCTCCCCGAGCGTCGGCGGGCGTCGCGCGAGACGGCGCGAGAGCTCATCGCGACGGCCTTCGCGCCGCATGTGGACGACACCGTGGCGGTGGCACGACTGGATCCGATGACGGTGGCGCTACGCGACCCCGAGCTCGCGCCGATCATGCGGGAGCACCGGCCGGGGATCCTCGCCGCCCTCGGAGTCGTGCTGGAGCGGTCGGGACGCGGAGACGTGACCGATATCGATCTGCTCGCCCATCTCGTCGATGCCGCGTTGATCACCGCTGCCTCCGGCCCTGCGGAGGGCGTCATCGATCGCGCCGCCGACCTCGTCGGCCGCTTCCTCGACCACTACTGAGTCGCCCCGGCCGTGGCCGGTGAGTGGTCAACCACCGAAGCCCGGCCTTGCTGGTTGATGGTGCACCGCGATGTGGCCGGGTTGGAAAGCGGTGTGTGGTGAACGATGAGGTGATGGGTAGTGGTTGACAGCGCACCGCGATCGGTCGAGGGCGGAGAGCGGTGAGAGGTCAACCACGGGGAGCCCCGGTCGGTGGTTGGCCACTCACCGCCCAGGCGGACGGGATAACTCACCGCCAGGCGAACGTCAGCTGGTGAGCTCGCGCAGTTGAGCGGCGATCTCGGCGGCCATCGCGCGGACGAAGTCCTCGGCCGGCTCCCCGGGAACCTCGGCGACGAGCGCCTGCACGGTGCCCTCGGCGAGGAGATGGGCCGAGGACACCTTCTGCTGCTCGGCCATCTGGGGCGCGTGGTCGATATCGCGGTGGACGATCGCGCTGGCGCCCTCGGGAGGGAGAGGCGACAGCCAGGCGTTCTCGGCCGCGATCGTGACATCGGCAGGCAGCATGGCCAGAGCGCCGCCGCCACAGCCCTGTCCCAGGATCACGCTCACAGTCGGCACCTTCAGGGAGGACTGCATCGCGATGCAGCGGGCGATCTCACCGGCGATCGCTCCCTCCTCGGCCTCCTTCGACAGCGCCGCACCGGGTGTGTCGATCACCGACACCAGCGGCAGGCCCAGCTGCTCGGCCAGGGACATGCCACGACGCGCCTCGCGCAGCGCCGCCGGTCCCATCGGATGCTCGTCGGTCTGCCGCTTGCGGTCCTGGCCGATGACGACACAGGGGACGCCGTCGAGACGCGTCAGGGCGAGCATCATCGCCGAATCGCGCTGGCCGTCCTGCGTGCCGCGCAGCGGCACCACGATGTCGCTGCCGTAGCGGATCAGCTCGCGCACGCCGGCGCGGTCGGGCTGGCGGGTGATCTGGATCGACTCCCAGGCCGACCGCTCGCCCACCACCGGCGCCGTCCGTCGTGTCTGCACGGGCTCGGTGGGGCCGTCGGTCAGCAGAGCCAGCGTCTGGTCGAGGATCGCGCTGAGGTCCTCGTGCGGTACGACGGCGTCGATGATGCCGTGCTCGGCGAGATTCTCGCTCGTCTGCACGCCCGCGGGGAAGGGCTCGCCGTAGAGCGCCTCATAGACCTTCGGCCCGAGGAATCCCAGCAACGCACCGGGCTCGCCGACGGTCATATGCGCGAGCGACCCCCAAGAGGCGAAGACGCCGCCCGTCGTCGGGTGGCGCAGATGCGCGAGGTAGGGGAGTCCCGCGGCGCGGTGGTCGCCGATCGCCCGGGAGATCTCGATCATGTGCACGAAGGCGGTGGTGCCCTCCTGCATGCGCGTGCCACCCGAGCAGGTGGACGCGACGAGCGGCAGTCCCTCGGCGGTCGCCCGGCGGACCGCGGCGGTGATACGCCGCGCGGCGGCGACGCCGATCGATCCGGCGAGGAAGCCGAACTCATTGGCGATGACGGCGATCGGACGGCCGTGCACCGTGGCGCGGCCGGTGATCACCGACTCGTCGGTTCCTGCCCGCTCGGCGGCTCGCTCGAGGGTGGCGCGGTACTCGGCGTCCACGCCGGTGAGATCGACCGGCTCGTCCCAGGAGGTGAAGGACCCTTCGTCCAAGACGAGGTCGAGCAGCTCGTGAACCGGCATGATGGTGGGCTTGCGCTCGCTCATGACCGCACGTTACCGAGGATTTCAGGCCGACCCGGCCGGGAAGCGCGTCTGAGCACGATTTGGTCAGAACTCGCTCGGATGACAGGAAAGAACTGTCACGACTCGACCTGGACGCGAGGCGAATCCAACGGCGGATTCCGCCACATGGGAGGTGCCGCTGCTCCGGGCGGTGGGTAGGCGTCCGTTCGTGGTCGTCGTCGGTGCGACAGCGTCCGTCGCGGGCTGCTGAATGGACGCTATCGCACCGCTCCCGGGGTCATCGCTTCGGCACGGGGCCCGACGCGCTCCGGCGGCGGTGTACGTGGTTAATGACTCACCGCCACGTGATTGGGTCGTATCGCGGTGGCTGGTCAACGATGGGGTGGGCTGGCTGGGTGATGGTCCACCGCGACCGTGTGCGTTTCGATGGCGGTGAGTGATCAACGAGCGTCGTCGAGTGGTCCCGGGAGGCCGTGTCGTCCGCTGCTCCGGGCGGTGGGTAGGCGTCCGTTCGTGCTCGTCGTCGGTGGCTGGCGTGCCATGTCGACGAGTTCGACAGCCTCCACGCGGGCTCGGCCACCGTCCGGCGTCGGCACGGCAGTAGAGAGCTCGCTCGGCGATGTGGGTGGTTGATGGCTCACCGCCTCACAGGGGAGCGAGATCGGAAAGACGACGCGGAGGGACGGTCGGTACCGTCCCTCCGCGTCGTGGTGGATGCGAAGTGCTCAGCGGCGTGCGCGGGTCCTCTCGGCGAGCGCCGACAGCGCTGCCGGGAAGATATTCGCCGGAGGCGTCACCAGGCCGGCGCCGACCTGCCCGACACCCGCCACGCGACCGGCCATGCCGGTGTTGATCTGCGGCAGGATGCCGGTCCGGCAGACCCGCGAGACGTCGATACCGGTCGGCGTGCCCATGAAGTCCAGTACGGGGATGGACCAGCGCGGGTTCTCGCCGATGGTGATCTCACGCATCCGTCGCGAGGTCGCCAGCGCATCTGGGACCGAGCCGCCGACGAAGCGCACGATCGCCGGAGCGGTCGCCATCGCGAAGCCGCCGATGCCGGCCGTCTCGGTGATGGCCGAGTCGCCGATATCGGGGTTGGCATCGTCCGGCCCGTAGTCGCCCAGGTACAGACCCTCGGCGACCTGCGCCGGACCGGTGAACCACTGGTCGCCGGTGCCGGCGGTCTGGATGCCGAACTCCGTGCCGTTGCGGGCCATCGCGACCACCATCGTCGAGCCCTCGATGCCGCGCGCCGCGTCGAGCGCGAGCTTGCAGGCGGGCATCGCGATGTTGAGGAAGAAGTGGTCGTTGCCGCCGACGAAGGAGAACACCTCGGCGATGTCCTTGGCGTCGGCACCGGACTGCGCGAGAGCGGGAGCGATGTCGCGCAACAGCATCAGCGTGCCCGCGCGATTGCGATTGTGCGCCTCGTCGCCCATCTGCAGCATCTGCGTGAGGATGCCGGTCGCATCGATCGGTCCGGTCGCGCGGACCGCCTGACCGAGCAACGGGCCGAGCACATCGGACATCCAGCGCAGCCGCTGCAGCACCTCGGGCGAGTAGGCGCCGTAGCGCAGCACCTTGCCGAGGCCCTCGTTGAGGGTGCAGTACGTCCGGCGGCCGTCGGTCTGATCCTCCAGCACCCACATCCACATCGAGGGCGACACGACGCCGGCCATCGGGCCGACGGCGCTGTGGTGGTGGCAGGGCTCGAGGGAGACCGAGTCGCCGGACTCGAAGAGCGCCACGGCGTCCTCGGGATCGTCGACCAGACCCTCGAGCGCGGCCGCGCCCTGGAGCGCGCCGCGCATCGGGCCGGACGCGTTCTCCCACTTCAGCGGGGGACCGGCGTGCAGGAACTGGCCGCGCTCGAGGCCGAGCAGCTGGCTCGCGGGCGCCACATCGACGACCATCGCCTGGGTCGAGGTCATGGCATCCACGGCGCGACGGTTGGCATCGAGACGCAGCGGATCGGTGGCGACCGTGACGAGGTCGTCCTCGGTGCCCTCCATCGGGGGACGCCAGTCGACGCGGTTCACGCCGACGGCCTGGGCGTCGAGCGCGTCGGCGAAGAGGCCGACGCCGCTGGTGACGACTCCGTCGGAGGGTCGGTGGGTGCTCGTCATCGTGCGGCTCCGATCAGCGAAAGGGCCCGGCGGGTCGCCTGGGCATTGGACAAGAACACTTCGGCGCCGGCCGCGGCGAGGGCCTCGGCCTGGCGATCGGTCTGCTGGGGGTCGTCCTGGGTGCCCACGCAGGCGACCACCACGGCCAGCTCGCGACCGCCCGCCTTCGCGGTCTCGACGGCCGAGGAGATGGCCGGCGCCAGCGAACCGGCGGGATCGTCCTCGGCACCATGTCCGAGCACGACATCCATCAGCACGACAGAGGCGTCGCCGTCGCGGGCGGTGCGGGCGAGGTCCTCCAGGCGGAGGGTCGGGTCGATCATCGGGTGGGCGCGGCCGGCCGTCATGCCGTCATCGCCGAAGTCGATCATGACGGTGCCGTCGGCGCGCCGGTCGGCCCCGAGCTCCAGTCGCGGCTCCAGCGGGATATTGCTGTAGACATCGCCCACGGCGTCGGCGGCGATGAGCATCGCCTCGTCGCAGAGCGTGCCGCCGACGAAGAGGCCACGCAGGCGCCCGCCCTCGACCTGCGCCGTCTCGCCCTGGTGGGGCCACTCGGGCACCGGGCGGCCAAGGGTCTCCAGCACGGCCTCGGCCGTGGTGGTGAGATCCGGCTGGCCGGAGCCGAGGAGCGCGAACTGGACGGGAGTCGTCAGCGTCGCGGCGTACTCGCGCAGCTCCTCGGCGACCTTCGCCGCCGGAGGCTTGGAGACCACGACGATCAGCTCGGTCGAGGCGTCCTCGTCGAGGCGGCGCATGGCCTCGCGGGTGGACAGCGCGGACACGGCCTCGCTGAGGTCGCGGCCACCCACACCGAGCGCAGCGCTGACGCCGACACCCGCGTGGTCGAGCAGGCACAGCAGCTGCTGGCAGCCGGTGCCCGAGGCGGCGACGATGCCGACCGGTCCGGGGCGCACGGCATTGGCGAAGCCGAGCCCGATCCCGTCGATGACCGCCGTGCCGCAGTCGGGACCCATCACCAGCAGGCCGCGCTCGGTGGCCAGCTGCTTGAGGGCGATCTCGTGCTCGACCGGCACGTTGTCGCTGAAGATCATCACGTCGCGGCCCGCGTCGAGGGCGTCGGCCGCCTCGACGGCGGCGGAGGCGCCGGGCACCGACACGAGGGCCAGGCCGGCGTCGGTCCGGTCGAAGGCCGACAACGTGGTGCGCGGGGGCTCGATCTCGCTGGACGCGCCGTCGTCGCTGCGCCGCGAGGCGCGGGCGAGGGCCGCGTCGACCGCCTCGAGGGCGGCCGGCAGGGTTCCCTCGTCGTCGAGCCGCACCGCCACGATCATGTCGTTCGGTGTGGACTCGGGCAGCGTGAAGCCCATCTGCGCGATGACATCGCGGTTCAGGTCGGTCGCCATCGCGACCTGGGCCGCGGTGACACCGTCGACGGCGGCGACATCCTTGCTCACTTGCAGCAAGGCCACCGAGTCGGCATACGCCCCGCGGCGTAGCTCGACGTGCTCGAAGCCGGTCGTGGTCATGGGCAACTCCTCGTGACAGATGGGGTGGACGTGTGCGAGTCGGTGGTCGGGTGGTGGAGCTCGCGAGCAGCAGGCGGTGAGCTATCACGCACCCGAGGAAGGGTCGGTGAGCTATCACGCACCCGAGGAAGGGTCGGTGAGTTATCACGCACCTGAGCACCGAAAGTGCGGGATAACTCACCGCCCAGCGGAGGGTGGGCGGCGAGGTGGTCCAGGGCCAGGGTCAGGCCCAGGACGAGTCCGGCGCCGGAGGTGTGACCGACGCGCAGCATGGTCGCGGCCGCGTCGGCAGGCTCGATACGGGACTGCGCCGCCCGCAGCGAGTCGAGCAGCTGCGCGAACTCGGGGATGACGAAGCCCTCGAGAGCGCAGCGGACGAGTGTCGCGGACAGTGAGGTGGTGCGGGCGAGCAGCGGGGCGTCGATCGCCTCGAGCACCGGACTCTGCGCGAGGCGTCCGGCGGCGACCATCGTCGCGATCCAGCCGCAGAGGACGTCGTCGCCGAGCGGAGTCAGGCCGCTGCCCAGGCCGGCGAGGGCCAGGGGTGCGGTGGGGTCGGCTGCCCGCAACCCGTCCAGCGCGTCGGCAGGCAGCTCGGCCGCGATCGCGGCGGGCACGGCGTCGCCGAGGCGATCGCGTGCCGAGGCCGCCGAGGCGGGATCGAGGGACGGGACGTGCTGGTCGACCGTGCGGGCGATGCGGACCTCGCCACCGGCGAAGACCATCCGGCCGTCGCCCACGGTGACCGTCGATCCCGCGCCGGTGAGCCCCTCCAGCGAGGAGAGGGTGGTCTGGGCCGCGCAGGGCACGCGGACCCCCGCGGCCCCGACGACCGCGAGCACATCGGTGCCGTCGTCGAGGTAGACGGCGTGACCGCCGCGGTGGACGATCTCGGCCGGACGGCTCGGGCGGGCGATCCGCTCGCGGACCCACGTGGTGGCCGCCGCGGCCACCGAGCTCCGCTCGCTCATGCCGCCACCGCCTGGGGGAAGAGCACGATAGGCAGGTGGCGGCATGAGGTGGTCCTCATGGTTCGCTCGCTGCGCTCGCTCATGCCGCCACCGCCTGGGGGAAGAGCACGATAGGCAGGCGGCGGCATGAGGTGGTCCTCATGGTTCGCTCGCTCCGCTCGCTCATGGATCTCCCAGGGTAGAAATGAGGCGTCTTTCGGACCCTAATCGCTGCTGTTACGCTGAGCCGATGTCAGAAGTTGCCAAGGATCAGCCCAGGGGTGCCCAGACTTTGATGAAACATGCCTATCGCGTCCCCCTGCGTGAGGTGCTCAAGGTGGACGCCCTCGCTGGAACGACGGTCCTGGCGGGCAGTCGCGGTCTCGATCGCGTCGTGACGCGTCTCAACGTCATGGAGGTGCCCGACATCGTCGAATGGGTGCGTCCGCACGCTTTGCTCGTGACGAGCGGCTACCCGCTGGTCGATCTCGACGCGCACGACGACGAACGGCACTCGCGCTTCGTCGACCTGGTGCGCCGGCTCGACGAGCTCGATGTCGCCGCCCTCGGCATCAAGGTCGGCCGCTTCCTCGCCGATGTCCCCGACGAAGTGCTGGAGTTCGCCGACCGGCGAGGCTTCCCCATCCTGGGGCTGGCGCCGCACGCGGCCTTCGACGACCTGCTCGAGGAGGTGCACGTACGCCTCACCGACGTCCAGGCGGATGTCCTGCACCGCACCGACGCCCTGCACGCCGCCCTGGAAGGACTCGTGCTCGAGGGGGCCGGGCTCCAGGACGTCGCGAGTCGGATCGCCGACGTGCTCGGCATCGGCGTCCTCATCACCTCGATCGACGGGCGGGAGAAGGTCGGCGCCCTCGACGACCGGATGCGCCAGGCGCTGCACGATGCCGAGTTATTCGACCCCACCGGGCGGTTCCGGGTCGAACGCCCACGGTTGCAGCCCATGGATCTGGGCGACGGGCAGGTGCTGGTGCAATCGATCGTCGCCGGCAGCAGCGATCTGGCCCGCCTCGTGGCCTATCACCCGACCCGCAAGATCGCTCAGGACGATCTGAACGCCCTCCAGCGCGCCTCGACGGTCGCCGCGCTGCTCGTCACTCAGCAGCAGGCGCTCAACGCGGTCGAGAGCAAGTACCGCGGCGACTTCCTGCGCGATGTGCTCGCCGGGCGGGCCGGGGACGTCGAGCACGTGCTGGACCACGCCTCGACCCTCGGCTGGCGCATCGACTTCCCGGCGATCGTCGTGACCGCCGAGCTCGATCCGCCCGGCGAGCGCCAGGAACGGCCCCCGGCGCGTGTGCGACGCTCCTGGCAGGAACGCTTCTTCGCCGCCTGGGAGCAGGTGCTCGGCGGCTACGTGCCGATGGCCCCCACCGCGGACTTCTCCGAGGAGGTCGTCACGATCGTCCCGGCGCCGGAGAGCCTGCGCGACGACCCGGAGGCGGCGGTCGCCGCTCTGCGGGAGCTGGTCGCGCGGCTGGTGCGCGCGGTCGCGGGGGATCGCGGCGGCGGCCGGCGTCCCTTCTCGGTCGGTACGAGCCGCCTCGTACATGGCGTCGAGGGGTTCCCCGATGCCTACCAGCAGGCGCGACGGGCGACGGAGGTCGGCCGTCGCTTCACCGGCGGCAGCAGCACCTTCCACTTCGACGATCTCGGCGTGCACCGCCTGATCGGCCTGATCCCGGACCGGAGCGAGCTGACGGGCTTCGCCCAGGACGTGCTCGGCGAGCTCAACGACGAGACCCCGGACGCCGAGGAGCTCCGCGAGACCCTGCGGGTGCTGCTGGAGAACAATCTCAACGTGGCCGAGGCCTCCCGGGTGCAGTTCGTGCACTACAACACGATGCGCTATCGGATCGGCAAGCTCGAGCAGATCCTCGGACCGTTCACCGGGGACGCGAATCTCCGGCTGAACCTGGCCGTCGCCCTGCAGGTCCGCGAGATCAAGCGCTGAGCGCCACAGCGGCGGGCGCGCCGGTGATTCGGCCCGGTGTCGCAGGTGTTACCGATAGATGACACCGCCGGGTGGTAACACGATGCTGCGCGAGAGGGGCACAATCAAGTGACAGTGATCCGGGTGATTGTTCGGCACATGTCGCTCATGAGCTCCTGTGATGCAGCGCACTAGGATCGCTCAATCGGGGCATCACCGGGTGGTATCGACGGGTGTGAGGAGAACACATGTCGGGCATGTTCAGTTGGAAGGTCGTCTACGACGGCAAAACACCACCGCCGGGCAAGGCGGTAGGACCACATGAGCGGATGAGTTGGGGCCGTACCGCGGGTATCGGCATCCAGCACGTCGTCGCCATGTTCGGTGCGACCTTCGTGTTCCCGGTGGTCATGGGACTCGATCCCAACCTCGCGATTCTCTTCTCGGGCATCTGCACGATGCTCTTCCTGGTCATCGTCAAGAACTGGGTGCCGAGCTATCTCGGCACCTCCGCGGCCTTCGTGGGCGCGGTCGCGGCGATCCGCGGCCAGGGCGGCGACTCCGCCGATGTCACCGGCGCGATCCTGGTCGCCGGCCTCGTGCTGCTGGCCGTGGGCGTCGGCGTGCACTTCGCCGGTCCGGGCATGCTCAAGAAGGTGCTGCCGCCCGCCGTCACCGGCGCGGTCGTCATGCTCATCGGCTTCAACCTGGCCCCCGTGGTGGCGGGCATCTACTGGCCTCAGGATCAGTGGGTCGCGCTCGCGACCGCGGCATTCCTCATGCTGGGCGCCGTGCTGCTGCCCGGCTTCTGGGCCCGTATCGCGGTCTTCCTCGCTCTGGTCTTCGGCTTCCTGCTGTCCTGGGTCCTCGATATGACCGCCGGCGGCATCGCCAATGCGGAGACCGGTGAGGTCGCCGACCGCGTCAACTTCTCCGGCATCGGCGACGCTGCCTGGTTCGGTCTGCCGAGCGGCACGCTGGCCGACGGTGTGTCCGCGGTGCACGGGCCCAGCTTCTCGCTGACCTTCACGCTGCTGGTGCTGCCGGGCGTCATCGCGCTCATCGCGGAGAACACCGGCCACGTCCGCGGCATCGCCGATATGACCGGGGCGGACCTCGACCCGTACATGGGCCGCGCGCTCGGTGCCGACGGCTTCGCCACGGCCCTCGCCAGCTCCTTCGGCGGCTCGCCGACCACCACCTACGCCGAGAACATGGGCGTCATGTCCGCGACGCGGATCTACTCGACGGCGGCCTACTGGTTCGCGGCGGGATTCGCGATCATCCTCGGCCTGTGCCCCAAGTTCGGTGTGATCATCAACGCGATCCCCGGCGGCGTGCTGGGCGGCGTGACCGTGGTGCTCTACGGCATGATCGGCCTCATCGGCGCCAAGATCTGGGTGGACAACGGAGTCAACTTCGGCAACCCGGTCAACATGGTGCCGTTGGCTGCCGGCCTCGTGGCGGGCATCGGTGACGTGACCTTGAAGATCACCGATGACTTCCAGCTCAGCGGCATCGCCTTCGGCACCCTGCTGCTCGTGGTCATGTACCACCTGGTCAAGGGCAAGGAAAAGTCCCTCGAGAACACCGACGACGACAAGACGGATCCGACTTTCACGTGAAACCTGCTGCATTCACCTTCCAGCGACCAGCCGAGCTCTCCGAGGCACTCGCGGCGTACGCCGCGAACCCCGGGGCGAAGATCCTCGCCGGAGGACAGAGCCTCATCCCGTTGATGTCGATGCGGTTGACCACCGTGTCCGAGCTCATCGACATCAACGGGATCGGGGAGCTCTCGTTCATCGACGTGAGCGAGGCGGGGGTGCGCTTCGGCGCCCTCGCCCGCCACGCCGAACTCCACGCGCACGAGGAGGCGCGGCGAGTCCAGCCCATGTTGCACGCGGCACTGAGCCACGTCGCACACGCCACCATCCGCAACCGCGGCACCACCGTGGGCTCCATCGTCCACGCGGATGCCTCGGGCGAGATGCCGGTCGTCCTGACGCTGCTCGGCGGCACCCTCACGGTGGCGTCCACGGAAGGCCGGCGCGAGATCGCCGCGGACGACCTGTTCATCGGGCCGCTCGAGACGGCGCTGGAGAGCGGTGAGATCGCGGTCGAGGCCTTCGTCCCCGCCCTCCCGGCGCGACACGGCATCGCCTTCGACGAGATCGCCCGCCGCCACGGCGATTACGCGCTGTGCGGACTCGGCGTGGTCCTCGGTCTCGCTGAGGACGGTGGGATCGAGAGCGTCCGCGCCGGATACCTCTCGGTCACCGAGACGCCGATCGTCGTCGACCTCACCGATTGCTTCGCCGACGGGATCGACGCCTCGTCGCTCGTCGCCGCGGGCGAGAAGGCGCTCGAACAGCTGGAGCCCGAGGGCGACATCCACGCCAGCGCGGAGTACCGGGCGCAACTCGCCCGCACGCTCACGGCACGCGTCATCACCGCGGCGCACGCCGATGCGAAGGCCCGACTCGACCAGGAGGCGAAGGCATGACTACTTCCCCCACGTCCGCCGAACCCGTGGAGACCGTCCGCCTTCGGGTGAACGGCGTCACGCACGAGACCCAGGTGCCGCCGCGCCGGCTGCTCAGCGACGCGCTGCGTCATGATCTCGGCCTCACCGGCACGCATGTGGGCTGCGAGCATGGCGTCTGCGGCGCCTGCACGATCCTCGTCGACGGCCAGCCGATGCGCTCGTGCCTGATGTTCGCCGTCTCGGCGCAGGACTACGAGCTCACCACCGTCGAGGGACTCACCCGCCCGGACGGCTCGCTCGGTCCGGTCCAGCAGGCCTTCAAGGACTGCCATGGTTTGCAGTGCGGCTTCTGCACTCCCGGCTTCCTCACCACGATCACCGCCGGAATCGCTGAGAACCCCGACCCGGACCGTGCCGAGGCACTCGACATGATCTCGGGCAATCTCTGCCGATGCACCGGCTACCAGAACATCGTGGCCTCGGTGCTGCGCGCCGCGGAGATCCAGCGCGAGGACGCCCAGGACGAGGAGGGCCAGAACCGATGACCACCAAGATGATGGGCGAGCCGGTCGCCCGCGTCGAGGACGATCGGCTCGTCACCGGACACGGACGCTACTCCGACGACCTCGCCCCCGAGGCCCTGGAGATGGCGGTGCTGCGCAGCCCGCACGCCCACGCCCGCATCGTCTCCATCGATGTCGACGCCGTGCTCGATGTCGCGGGCGTCCACGCCGTCTACACCTACGAGGATCTCGAAGGTCCGCTGGCCGAACCGCTGCCGCTGCTCATCCCGCACCCCAATCTGACCCACGGCCGCACGCAGTACGCCCTGGCCAAGGACGAGGTCAACTATGTCGGCGAGGCGATCGCGATCGTCGTCGCCGACAACCGTTACCTCGCCGAGGACGCCGTCGGCCTGATCGAGGTGCAGTACGAGTTCCTCGCTCCCGTCGTCGGCATCGACGCCGCGCGCGCCGCCGACCATCTCGTGCACGAGGACGTTCCCGGCAATGTGGCCGCCACGATGGAGCAGTCCTTCGGCGATCCCGAGGCCGATATCGGCGGTGCGCCGCACCGGCTGACCTTCGACCTCGAGATCGAGCGCAGCGCCTCCATGCCGATGGAGGGCCGCGGAACCGTCGCGCGCTGGGACGAGGACCTCAAGCGCATGAGCGTGTGGTCGTCGACCCAGACCTCCACGGGTGTCCGCGCCGCGGTCGCCACCAAGCTCAGCCTCGATCTGAGCCAGGTCGACGTCATCACCCCCGATGTCGGCGGCGGCTTCGGTGCCAAGATCGTGCACCCCTGGCCCGAGGAGGTCCTGGTGCCGATGGCCGCCAAGGTCCTCGGCCGGCCGGTGAAGTTCACCGAGGACCGTCGCGAGCACTTCATCTCCTCGGCCCACGAGCGCGGCCAGCAGCAGCACATCGACGTCGGCTTCGACGACGACGGACGCATCCTGGGCCTGTCCGTGCAGTTCTGGCACGACAACGGCGCCTACACCCCCTATGGCCTGATCGTGCCGATCATCACCTCGACCCAGCTCATCGGACCGTACAAGCTGCCCAGCTACCGCGTGGTGTTC
The DNA here is from genome assembly GCF_007421815.1 of Aeromicrobium piscarium. Taxonomy (GTDB): domain Bacteria; phylum Actinomycetota; class Actinomycetes; order Propionibacteriales; family Nocardioidaceae; genus Aeromicrobium; species Aeromicrobium piscarium. The sequence goes on from NZ_VLNT01000001.1 coordinate 49,868, forward strand.
CAGAGCCTCTACACCAACACGGTCATCGTGACGCCGTACCGCGGCGCTGGACGTCCGCAGGGTGTCTTCGCGATGGAGCGCACGATGGACGCCATCGCCGCGTATCTCGGCAAGGACCGCACCGAGGTGCGCGAGGCGAACTTCATCCAGCCCGATGAGTTCCCTTACGCGCACGGCGAGCTGTCCTTCCAGGACGGCCGCCCGCTCATCTACGACTCGGGCAACTATCCCGAGATGATGCGCAAGGCCAAGGCACTCGTGGACTGGGACGAGTTCGAGAAGATCCGCGACGAAGCACGCGCCGAGGGCCGCAAGGTCGGCATCGGCATCGCCTGCTATGTCGAGGGCACCGGCGTGGGCCCCTATGAGGGCGGCCACGTGCAGATCGAGACGAGCGGCAAGGTCAAGGTCTCGACCGGCCTCACCACGCAGGGTCAGGGCCATGAGACCGCGTTCGCGCAGATCGTGGCCGACGAGCTCGGCGTGCGCTTCGAGGACATCCAGGTCGTCACCGGCGACACCCGGCGTTCGCCGTACTCGGTGGGCACCTTCGCGTCGCGTGCCGCCGTCATGAGCGGCTCGGCCGTCGCGCTCGCTGCGCGGGCGGCGAAGGCGAAGGCTCTGCGCCTGGCGGCAGATGCGCTGGAGGTCGATGTCGACGATCTGGAGATCGTCGACGGCATCGTCCGCGTCAAGGGCGCGCCCGCCAGCCAGATCGCGCTCGGCACACTCGCCGTGCTCTCCAATCCGCTGCGGTACGCCTTCGACGAGGCATCGCGCGCCGCCACCCAGTTCGCGGTCGGCGATCCCACCAAGCCCCCGGTCGCCGAGGACGACGAGCCCGGTCTGGAGGGCAAGGACTACTACTCGCCGATGCGCTCCACCTTCGCCAGCGGCATCCACGTGGTGATCGTGGAGACCGATCCGGAGACCGCGGAGATCTCGATCCTCAAGTACGCGGTGGTGCACGACTGCGGCACCCTCATCAACCCGCGGATTGTCGAGGGACAGGTGCACGGCGGTGTGGCGCAGGGAGTCGGCGGCGCGCTCTACGAGCGGATGGCCTACGACGAGACCGGCCAGCTGCAGAACGCCTCGTTCATGGACTTCCTCATGCCCTATGTGACGGAGGTCCCCGAGAGTATCGAGATCGACCATCTGGAGACCCCCTCGCCCTTGAACCCGCTCGGGCTCAAGGGCGCGGGTGAGGCCGGGGTCATCCCCACGGCGGCTGCGTTCGCGGCCGCCATCGAGGACGCCGAGGGCTTCACCATCACCTCGATGCCGATCTCGCCTTCGGAGCTGTATGCCCTGCGGCTCGAGAAGGCCACTGACACAGCGACCGAAAGGACGAACACATGAAGGTAGCGGGAACCGCCACGCTGGACGCAGGAGTCGAGAAGGTCTGGGACGCCCTGCTCTCGCCCGAGGTGCTCGTCCGCACGATCCCCGGGTGCGAGCGCCTCGAGGAGACCGGAGAGAACAGCTACTCTGCGGTGATCACCGCCGGTGTGGCGTCCATCAAGGGCACGTACAAGGGAGCCGTCCAGCTCTCGGACCTCAAGCCGCACGAGTCGCTGCGCATGCACGCCGAGGGATCGGGCGCGCCCGGCACCATCTCGGTCGATGTCGACGTGCGCTTCGAGCCGGCGGAGGACGGCACGACGCAGATCAGCTACGAGGCGGACGCGGTCGTCGGCGGCATGATCGGCGGCGTCGGCCAGCGGATGCTCACCTCGGTCAGCAAGCGGATGGCCAAGGAGTTCTTCGGCTCGGTCAACAAGGTGCTGGCCGGTGAGCCGGTCGCTGCTGCTGCCGCCCCGGAGACCGCGGCCGAGGGCCAGCCGGCTGCCGCGACGGCCACCACCGCGCAGCCTGCAGCCGCGGGTGTTGTGACGGCCGCTCCGGCGGCGAGCCCCGATGCCTTCCTCAAGGGCGTCGTGACCGGTGCCGCGATCGCGCTGCTCGGTGTCGCCGTGGGCGCCATCGCTTCCCGTCGCCGCTGACGGTCACCGCCTCGGGAGTCTGGCTGCGGCCGGCGCTCCCCTCCCGCGAGTGGTGCATTTTCGCCCCAGGAACGCCGTTTCCGGGGCGGATTTGCGCCACTCGCGGACGGATTTGCACCACTCGCGGACCTCTGTGCTCCGCGCAGGGAGGTGCCCCCACACTTGCGGGCCTCGACGAGGGCGCGCAGCGAAGGAGACGACATGACGAGCGCTGAGATCGACCACTACTCGACCGCGCGGGAGATGCGCGACGCGGTGCGCTCCAAGCAGATCTCCGCACGCGAACTGCTCGAGCTGCACCTCGGCCGCATCGACGCCACGAACGGCACGATCAATGCCATCGTGAGCCTCGACCCCGAGCGGGCCCGCGAGGCCGCCGCCCGCGCCGACGAGCAGTTGGCGCGCGGCGAGGAGGTCGGTCCGCTGCACGGGCTGCCCTTCGCGTTCAAGGACACCCACGCGGTCGGCGGCTGGCGGAGCACCTCGGGCTCGGTCCTGCGCGCCGATCACATCCCGGAGCGCGACGAGCTCGTCGTCGAGCGCGTGCGCAAGGCGGGAGCCGTCACGGTCGGCAAGACCAATGTCCCGGAGTGGGCGGCCGGATCGCACACCTTCAACCCGATCTTCGGCACCACCGTGAATCCCTACGATCCGACCCGTTCGGCCGGTGGCTCCAGCGGCGGATCGGCTGCGGCCCTCGCGAGTGGCATGGTGCCGCTGGCCGATGGCAGCGACATGGGCGGCTCGCTGCGCAATCCCGCGTCCTTCTGCAATGTCGTCGGCCTGCGGCCCTCCTTCGCGCGCGTGCCGCAGTGGCCGACCGGCAATGCCTGGGAGACCACCTCGGTGCAGGGCCCGATGGCTCGCAATGTCGACGATCTCGCCCTGCTGCTCTCGGTACAGGCCGGTCCTGACGGCCGCTCGCCGGTGGGCCAGGAGACGCCTGGATCGGCCTTCGAGCAGGTCCAGCGGATCGGGCTCGCTGGCTTGAAGGTCGCGGTCTCGGTGGATCTGGACGGGGCCTTCGAGGTCGACCACCAGGTGCGTGATGTCGTCGAGGCGCAGGCTCGCGCGCTCGCGGATGCCGGTGCCCAGGTCATCCAGCGTGCCCCCTCGCTCACCGAGGCCGAGGACACCTTCCGCACCTTGCGAGCCTGGCATTTCCAGGCCAGCTACGGTGCGATGCTCGCCGAGCATCCGGACAGCTTCAAAGCCTCGCTCGCGGACAATATCCGTCTCGGCGCGGATCTCACGGGTGCGGATGTCGCCCGGGCCTATCACCAGCGCACGGAGCTCTCCCTGCGCATGCGGGAGTTCTTCGACGAGATCGACGTGCTCGTCATGCCGGTCAGCCAGGTGCCGCCGTTCAGCGCGGACCAGGAGTACCCGGCCGAGATCAACGGCCAGGCGCAGCAGACCTATCTGGACTGGATGCGGTCGGCCTACTTCATCACCGTCACAGGTTGCCCGGCGCTGTCGATCCCGGCGGGTTTCACCCGCGAGGGATGGCCGGTCGGCATCCAGCTGGTCACCGCCCCCAACACCGAACGGCGTCTGCTGGAGATCGGGCGCGCTGTCGAGGAGATGACCGGCGCATCGGCACGTCGTCCCTCCCTCGCCTGACCGCCCCGGGGCGGTGAGTTACACACCTCTCGGGCCGATGAGCGGTGGTTTACGCACCTCTCAGCACGGTTGAGACGTGCGCAAGTCACCGCTCCCGCGGGTGAGGGGTGCGTAGGTCACCGCCCCGGGCCGGGGGAACGACGGAATGCGAGGCGCTCGTCGGAGGTTGACCCTCGATATGAGCGCTGCCCTGTTCGAGCCCATCACCGTCCGATCCGTCACCGCCCGCAATCGCATCTGGCTGGCGCCGATGTGCCAGTACTCGTGCTTCGCGCGCGATGGCGTGCCGACCGACTGGCATCTCGTCCACCTCGGCTCGCATGCCATCGGCGGGTTCGGCCTGCTCATCACCGAGGCGACCGCCGTGGTCCCGGAGGGTCGCATCAGCCCCGAGGACACCGGCCTGTGGAATGACGACCAGACCCGCGCCTGGACTCGGGTCGTCGACTTCGTACACCAGCAGAGTGCGGCGATCGGCGTCCAGCTGGCGCATGCCGGGCGGAAAGCCTCGACCTATGCCCCGTTCGCCGAGGCGAGCGGCACGGTTCCACCCGAGGCCGGCGGCTGGCAGACGGTCGCTCCCTCGGCGGCCGCCTATCCGGGGCTCGCGGAACCGTGCGCGCTGACCCGCGACGAGGTGGCGGCGATCCCCGCGGCCTTCGCCGACGCCGCGACCCGCGCCGACGCGGCGGGCTTCGATCTGGTGGAGATCCACGCGGCGCACGGCTATCTGCTGCACCAGTTCCTGTCGCCCCTGTCGAACCAGCGTGAGGACGAGTACGGCGGCGACTTCGACGGACGGACACGGCTCGTGCGGGAGGTCGTGACCGCCGTGCGCGAGGTGTGGCCCGCCGACAAGCCCCTGGCGATCCGCTTCTCGGGCACCGACTGGCTCGACGACGGATGGACGCTGGACGAGACGGCGCGCCTGTCGGCCGAGCTGCGCGAACTGGGCGTGGACATCGTCGACGTCTCGTCCGGGGCGCTGCTTCCGGCGGACATTCCGGTGGGGCCGGGTTATCAGGTGCCTCTCGCTCAGGAGGTGCGCCGGGTCTCGGGCCTCACGACCGGCGCTGTCGGCCTGATCACCGAGCCGGGGCAGGCCGAGAAGATCCTCGAGGCCGGTGAGGCCGATCTCGTGCTGCTGGCTCGAGCGGCGCTGCGCGACCCCGCCTGGCCGCTGCGGGCGGCGCATGAGCTCGGCGTCAGCCGCGAGGACGCGCCCTATACCCCGCAGTACGAGCGCGGCGCCTGGCGCTGATCCCGTGGGCGGTGAGTCATCCCGTACTCGTGACGGTAGGCGGTGAGCTGTCCCGCACTTCGAGCGCAGAAGTGCGGGACAGCTCACCGCCCGCGGGCGATGCTGATGCGGATCAGCGCTGGAGATCGCCGGCGTCGGAGCCGAGGGTCACCTTGACGTCCTCCTGCTTGCCATCGCGTTGGATGGTCAGCGTCACCTCGTCGCCCGGCTGGTAGCTGCGGACCGTGGCGATGAGGGCCTGGTTGGTCGCGACCGGATGATCGTTGACCGCGGTGACGATATCGCCCTCGCGCAGACCGGCCTCGTCACCGGGGCCACCGGACTCCACCTCGGCGACACGCGCGCCGATACCGGTGATCTGGTCGTCGCCGGTGGCGCTCTGCACGGTGATGCCGATGCGAGCGTGCTCGACCGTCTTGCCGTCGAGGATCTGCGCGCTGACATTGCGTGCGAGGTCAGAGGGGATCGCGAAGCCGAGACCGATGGAGCCACCCTCGACGCCGCCGGAGGACCGGATCGCCGAGTTGATGCCGATCACGCGGCCTTCGAGGTCGACCAGCGGCCCTCCGGAGTTGCCCGGGTTGATGGCCGCGTCCGTCTGGATGGCGGGGAAGGTCGTCAGAGTGTCCGAGCTGCTGCTCTGATCGCCCGGCGAGACCGGCCGGTTCAGCGCCGAGACGATGCCCTGCGTGACCGTCGACTCGAGGCCGAAGGGCGAGCCGATCGCGACGACCTCCTGGCCGACTCTCACGTCGGACGAGCTGCCGAACTGGGCCGTCTCCAAACCGGACACGTCCTCGGCCTGGATCACGGCGATGTCGGTGGCCGGGTCGGTGCCGATGATGGTCGCGCGGGCATTGGTGCCGTCATTGAAGCCCACCGTGAGCGTGCCACCGTCCGCGGCTGCCTCGACCACGTGATTGTTGGTCACGATCTTGCCGTCCTCGCTGATGATGACCCCCGACCCGGAACCGCCTTCGCCGCCTCCGGAGAAGTTGATCTGGACGACGGACGGCATGATCTTCTGGGCGACCTGCTCGACCGTGCCCGCGGGCAGATCCGAGGAGGCCGGGGCATCGATCGAGGTGCCGGTGCTGGTCGAGGTCGAGTTGCCGCCATCGGAGAACTGATTGCCCAGGATCCCACCGGTGAAGCCGGCGATGAGCGCCAGCGCGACGATACCGATCGCCGCCGCGATGGGTCGGCCGCGGCGGGGGCGTCCAGCGGGCGGGACCTGCCCGGAGCCCGGGGGAGTCGGACCGTGGGGCGGCGGGGGCGGCGCCAGCACCGAGGTGTGCTCAGCGGGACCGTGGCCCGGGGTGATGCCCGGTCCGGCCGGCTGCGCACCGGGGTGAGGGGCTCCCGGAGGGGGCGCCGACGCGTGGGGCGCGTGTGCTTCACGCGGCTCGTCGGGAGAGGGCGCGGACGAGCCGGAGGCCGGACCCGTCGGGACGGGACCCGTCGGGGCCGGACCCATCGGGATGGGGCCGCGTTCCTCGGTCGTGTCCTCGCCGGTCTCACCGGCCGGCGGCTGCGGCTGACGCTGCGCGGGCGGCGTGTACGGACGCTCGGCGAAGGGATCGTGCGAATCGGTCATGTCAAGACATTCTCTCGCATAGCTGAGACGGTGATGAAAGGTCGGTGTGAGCGGGCGAAGACCTCCACTGTGTCAGGGCCCGCCGGACGGCGCGAGCGGGAGATGCAGGGTGAAGGTCGATCCGGAGCCGAGGATCGAAGCCACCTCGACCCGCCCGCCGTGGCGCTCCGCGGCTCTCTGGACGATCGACAGGCCCAGCCCCGATCCGGGGAGGGAGCGGGCGGCCGTCGAACGGTAGAAGCGCTGGAAGACGTGCGGCAGATCCTCCTCGGCGATGCCGGGTCCTTCGTCGCTGATCGACAAGACGCCCTCGGTCAGGCGGACGGTGATGGTGCCGTCCGGAGGACTCCACTTCGCCGCATTGTCGAGCAGGTTGGTGACGGCGCGCTCGAGAGACTGACTCTCGCCGACGACCTGCGAGTCGTCGAGCGCCACATCCCAGGTGACGCCCGGAGCGCGCAGGCGCACACGGGTCAGCGACTGCTCCACGATGTCGTCGAGGGCGAGCGGCTCGGGATCACGGTGCAACGGCTCGTCCCTGGCGAGCTCGACGAGGTCGCCGATGAGGGAGGTGAGCTCGTCGAGCTGGGCGCGCACGTCGTCCATCAGCTCGCCTTGTGCCTCGGCGTCGAGCCGACGGTCAGGATCGCTCGTGGCCTGACGTAGCAGCTCGATATTGGTGCGCAGGCTCGTGAGCGGGGTGCGAAGCTCGTGGCCGGCATCGGCGATGAGCTGTCGTTCGCGGGTCTGTGACTCGCCGAGGGCTCGGAGCATCGTGTTGAAGGAACGCGTGAGCCGGGCGAGCTCGTCGTTGCGGGTGCCCCAGACATCGATGGGCTCCATCTCACCCGTCGAGGCGATGCGCTCGGTCGCGGCGGTGAGGCGGCGCACCGGTCGCAGACCGTTGCTCGCCACCGCCCAGCCGGCCATGGCGGACATCGCGACGCCGGCGGCGCTCGCCAGCACCAGGACCACCGCGAGCCGGTCCAGCGCGCGCTGGGTGGACTCCATCGACTGGGCGAGCACGAAGGCCTGGCCCGGCTGCGTCTGGATCGAGACGATGCGGAACGGCTCCCCGCCCGCGTCCACCGTGCGCGCGGACTGCGACCGGGTGCCGAGCGCGACCTCCTGCTCGGGGATGCCGTACGGGACGCTGCTGACCTTCTGGGTGAGCAGATCGCCGCCGTTCACGAAGACCACGCGGATGCCCATCGCATTGAGCATCTGCTGCACCGATCCGGCGTTGGTCGAGTTGAGCGACGAGGCGGTGACGCCGGCGTCGACCGCGTCGTTGGCCCGCTTGACGAGGGTCTGATCCACCGAACCGATGAACTCCGATCGCACGGTGACGTAGAAGACGGCGCTGACGACTGACAGCACCAGGGCGACGGCGACCGTGGTCAGGATGGTGACGCGTGCCGCCAGCGAGATGCGCGAGGTGACGGGACTGAGAGCATCGTGCAGCCAGTCCAGGAACCGGTCGACGAGTCCCTTCGGCCGCTCAGCCAACTCGCTGCGCTCGCTCACGGCGCCACCGCCGAGAAGGAGCGAGGGTAGGTCGGTGTCGCCGTGAGGGTGCTGATGGTTCGTTCGCTGCGCTCACTCATGGCGCCACCGCCGAGAAGGAGCGAGGGTAGGTCGGTGTCGCCGTGAGGGTGCTGATGGTTCGTTCGCTGCGCTCACTCATGGCGCCACCGCCGAGAAGGAGCGGGGGTAGGTCGGTGTCGCCGTGAGGGTGCTGATGGTTCGTTCGGCTTGCTCGTTCACGGCGGCGTCTCCCGCAGGACGTAGCCGACCCCCCGGACCGTGTGCAGCAGCCGATCCTCGCCCTCGGCCTCGAGCTTGCGGCGGACGTAGCCGACGTAGACCTCCAGCGAGTTGGCGCTCGTGGGGAAGTCGAATCCCCAGACCTCCTCGAGGATGAAGGACCGCTCGAGCACGCGTTTGGGGCGCTGCAGGAACAGTTCGAGGAGGGCGAACTCGGTGCGGGTCAGGGAGATATTGCGCCCGTTGCGGACGACCTCACGGGTGTTGGGGTCCAGGCTGAGGTCGGCGAAGTGCAGGACCGGCTCGTCCTCGTCCTGGGCATCGGCGGGACGCGCGGAGCGGCGCAGCAGCGCGCGGAGCCGGGCGAGGAGCTCCTCCAGGGCGAAGGGCTTGGTGAGATAGTCGTCGGCACCCGCGTCGAGACCGTCGACGCGATCGGTGACGGCATCGCGGGCGGTGAGCACGAGGATCGGCACGTCGTTGCCGGCCGAGCGCAGCGCGCGGGTCGCCTCCAGGCCGTCGAGGCGCGGCATCATCACGTCCATGACGATGGCATCGGGCTGGACCTGAGGCACCCGGGCGAGTGCCTCAGCGCCGTCGGACGCGAGCTCCACCGTGTAGCCGTTGAACTCCAGGGATCGTCGCAGGGAGTCACGGACGGCGCGATCGTCGTCCACCACCAGGATGCGCATGATCCCAGTGTGCCGTGGATGCCTGAGATCCGTCTGAAGGAGAGCGGTCCGAGGTCGTCGGCTCCAGCCGCTCGGCAGGGGACGATCGATGGACGGCATGGCTCGACCTGAGGACAACGGACACGCTCGTCTCACGGCGAACTGCTCCCGGGGAGACGGCCGAGGAGGTGCATCGTCGGCCCCGCCGCGAACCTTCGCTGTCGTCGGCTGAACGGGTGACGCCTCTGTCGGGAGTCGTCCCGGTGCCATGATCACGTCCATCGCCACCCGTCGCCACGCCATTTCTCGATCCTGAATTTTCCCTGTTATAGCAGAGAGAGTGCCCCTTTCCGGGCTGCCGTGTCATCAGAAAGTTACGTGGGAGGCCTTGCGCGGTCCAGGGTCGAAGGCCTTATGGTTACTACCAATTTGGTCCCTACCATTTATGAGGAACGTCATGCGATCTCTACCTCGGAGGCTCACCGCCACCATCGCCGCTGCTCCGGTTGCAGTCGTTCTCGCCGCCTGTGGGGGCAGCGGCGACGATGACGCCACCACCCTGTCGCTCTCCCACTGGGGCGGCATCTGGGAGGAGGGCGTGACCGCCATCGAACCCGGCCTTACCGAGGCGACGGGCATCACCATCAAAGGTGCGGCCGACGGACAGAACGGCCTGACCAAGATCCAGCAGCTGCCGACCGCCTACGACGCGGCCCTGCTCACCGCCGACAAGGCGGCCGTCGGACTACAGGACGGAACCCTGCAGCCCATCGACACCAGCCGCATCGAGAACCTCGACACGATCCCCGACGCGGTGCTCGACGGCCTCATGGTCGACGGTGAGCTCGCAGCGGTGCCGATCAGCTACGGCGCGCAGGGCATCCTCTACCGCGAGGACCTGCTGGGCAAGAAGCTCACCTCGTGGGCCGATCTGTGGGATCCGGGTCTGGAGAACAACCTGGCGATCGGCGCTCTGCCCAGTGTCGCCGGCGTCTTCGTCCTCCAGGCCGGTGGCGAGGCATTCGGGGACGGGCCCGATGATCTCGAGGCGGGTTGGGAGGCCATGGAAGAGCTCCGTCCCAATGTCCAGTACCAGTACACGCTGTCATCGGATCCGTTGAGCAAGCTGGCCGACGGCAGCCTCCTGGCCACCGTCACGTTCGCCGACCTCGGCGTCGATCTCGCCGACTCGGGCGTCACCACGCTGATCCCCGAGGAGGGCACGAACTGGAGCGTCCAGCCGGTGGGGATCCCCGCCGAGGCCGAGAACGTCGACGCGGCGTACGACTTCATCAACTACATGCTGAGCGACGAGGCGCAGTCGACCTGGGTGGAGGCGACCCACGTCGCCCCGGCCAGCCAGGCCGCCGAGCTGCCCGCGGAGATCAGCGACCAGCTGCTGGAGACCGATGAGGTCGCCGCGCGACTGTGGCCCATCGACTGGCTCCAGATCGGCACCGAGATCCAGGACTGGACGGTCCGCTGGCAGGAGCTCTTCTCGTGACATCTGTCGCGCCACGCGCCGCGGGTCGGGTCCGTCAGGGCCCGACCCGCGTCGGGAGCACCACCTCCGTCAGCTGGGCTCTGCCGGCGGCCCTCCTGGCGCCGATGGTCCTCTTCGTCCTCGGCCTGTTCGTCCTTCCCTTCGTCATGGTGGTCACGACGGCGTTCACCGATGCCGCGACCGACAGCTGGTCGCTCACGAACTTCCAGGAGTTCTTCAGCCGCTCCGTCGGCTGGACCGCTCTCCGCAACACGTTGATCATCGGTGTCGGGACGACGGTCGTCGCGGCCGCCGTCGCCGTCCCCTATGCCTACGGGATGGTCCGTCACCCGCGGTGGCGGGCGATCTTCATCGCGGTGCTCTTCGCGCCGCTGCTCATCAACGGCGTGGTCCGCGTCTTCGGCTACCAGCTGCTGGCGCGATTCGTGGATCGAGTCTGGCCGTGGGGAGACCTGCCGCTGCTGTACTCGCTGACAGGTGTCGTGATCTCGCTGGTGGTCTTCATGCTCCCGCAGATGACGATCGCGGTCTTCGCGAGCCTGGATCGCATGGACCGCCGACTGGTCGACGCGGCACAGACCCTGGGCGCCGGCAACTGGCAGGTCTTCCGGACCGTCGTGTTACCCGCGGCGCGTCCGGGGATCGTGGCCGGATCGATCATCACCTTCGGCGCATCGGCCGGCTCCTATCTGGCCCCGGCGATGGTCGGCGGTGGCCGGGTCCCCGCCATGCCGACGCTGATCTACGGGTCGGTGAGCGGCGCCGGGAGCTGGAACTTCGGCGCTGCCGTGGCGGTGGTGCTGATGGCCATCGTCCTCCCGCTGATGATCCTGTCCCTCGTGCAATCGGCCCGGAGGTCTGCCCCATGAGTCGTCGAATACCCTCCGTCAACATCCTCGTCGCGATCGTGCTGCTGGCTCCGCTCGCGGCGGTCATCGCGACCTCCCTCAACTCCGGCAACTATGCCGTGTTCCCGCCCCGCGGCTTCTCGCTCGACTGGTTCTCCACGGCCTTGGGCAACACCAAGTTCCTCGATGCCCTTCGCCTGAGCTTCGTCGTCGCGGCGGCCAGCACGGTCGTCTCGATCGTCGTCGGCTTCCTCGCCGCCTACGCGATGACCCGCTACGAGTACCGCGGACAGCGGCTCTCGCAGATCACCGCGCTCGGTCCGCTGACCGTGCCGGAGATCGTCGTCGGCCTCAGCGTGTTCGTCTTCGTCGCGTTGCGGCTGCAGCAGGCCCCGAGCATCCCCGCCCTCGTCCTGGGGCACTGCGTCGTCGGCATCCCCATCGGCCTGCAGGTCATCGTCGCCACGATGGCATCGCAGGACGTCGCCCTGGAACAGGCGGCCGAGACCCTGGGCGCATCGAGTTGGCGGGTCTTCCGCACCATCACGCTGCCCTTGGCGACGCCGGGCCTCATCGGGGCATCGCTGCTGGTCTTCATCTTCTCGTTCGACAACATCAGCATCTCGCTGTTCCTCATGCCGCCGGGCGAGTCGACCCTTCCCGTCGTGATGTACCAGTACCTGGACTTCAGGCCCGATCCCTCGATCGCCGCGATGTCGACGCTCCTGGTCGCCCTCGGCCTGATCGTCTTCTTCGTCCTGCACCGCATCGGTGCGCTGAAACATCTGACCGGCAGCGGCCTGCGCTGACCTCTGGAGACACCTATGAGCACTTCATTCGTCCACCTGCGTGGACTGACCACCGAATACGGCAACGGGGCCGGGATCCGGGACATCGACCTGGAGATCCGCCGCGGCGAGATGCTGGTCCTTCTCGGCCCCAGCGGCTGCGGCAAGACCACCTTGCTGCGGACGATCGCCGGCCTCGCGGCTCCCGACTCCGGCGCCATCATGGTCGACGGCGACGACATCACGTCGCTCAAGGCGGCCCAGCGGGACATGGGCATGGTCTTCCAGACCTGGGCCCTCTTCCCGCACCTCACCGTCGCGCAGAACGTCGCCTACGGCCTGAAGACCCGCCGCCACGCCAAGAACGAGATCACCAAGGCCGTCGGCGAGGCGCTCGAGCTGGTCCAGCTCTCGCATCTCGCCGATCGCAAGCCCGGCCAGCTCAGCGGCGGCCAGCAGCAGCGCGTGGCGCTCGCTCGCGCGATCGTGATCAATCCGCGCGTGCTGCTGCTCGACGAGCCGTTGTCAGCGCTCGATCGACGCATCCGCATGGAGCTGCGGTCGGATCTGCGCCGTCTGCAACAGGAGCTCGGCGTCACGGGGGTCTACGTCACCCACGATCACGGCGAGGCGCTGGCGCTCGGCGACCGGGTCGCGGTGATGAACGAGGGACGCATCGTGGAGATCGCCGCACCGCGTGAGCTGTTCGTCCGTCCCCAGCACCGGTTCACGGCGCATTTCCTCGATGCCGGCACCATCGTGGACATCGACGGAAGCGGGCCGGACGGAGCACTGCGCACCCCGTTGGGCAGCATCGCGCCGGTCGCGCCGACGCCCGACATGGCCGCGATCTGCATCCCGGCCGATGCGATCGCCCTCGAGGTCGACGGACCCGGCATCGCCGGCACCGTCGTGGACCTCGACTACGAACAGTCGAGCCTCACTGTGTCCGTCCAACTGAGCGGCAGCGGCATCGTCGTCAAGAGCGCCCAGCCGCTCTCCCGCGATCTGCACTCCGGCCAGCCGATCCGCGTCGTCGCCGATCTCGAACGCGCCGTTCCCCTCGCCAGCTGAAAGAAGAGACCCATGAACGACCTCCTCCTGCGCAACGCCCTCGTCCACGATCCGTCCACGTCCACCTCGCGTGAGGCCCATGTCGCGATCGATGCCGGCACGATCGTCAGCCTCGACGCCTCCGACACGACGCCCGCCCGGCACGTGCTGGACGTCGAGGGTGCGCACGTCCTCCCCGGACTCATCGACCTGCACACGCACTACTACCGGTGGTCCACGCCACTGGGCTACGACCCGCGCCGCTACAGCTTCCGGGACGGTGTGACGACCATCGTCGACGCGGGAAGCGCGGGCGCACTGACCTTGCCGGGACTCGTGCAGACCGCGCGGGGCATCGGCCGGGGCAACCTCTTCGCCTTCGTGAACCTCTCCACGATCGGGATCATCCACAACGAGGTGGGTGAGCTCCACGATCTGCGCACTGCCGACATCGATCTGCTCGCGGAGGCCATCGAGGAGAACCGCGACTTCGTCGTCGGCATCAAGCTGCGCCTCTCCCGATGGGTCAACGGCGAGGACCCGGGCAACGCCCGTGAGGCACTGCGACGTGCTCTCGCGGCCGGTGAGCGGACCGGCGTCCCGCTCATGGTGCACGTCTTCGATCCGAGCCTCGCGCTCATCGAGATCCTCGACGCCCTGCGACCGGGCGACATCGTCACGCACGTCTTCTCCCGCTCGCGCGAATCCGTCGTCGCGAGCCAGGAGAACTGGGACGCGCTGCTCCGCGCCCGAGCCCGTGGGGTCGTGCTCGATGTGGGCTGCGGACGCGGCGGGCTCGACTTCAGCGTGGGCCGTGAGGCGATCGCCCGTGGCCTCTACCCCGACACGATCTCCAGCGATCTCACCGAGGTCACGGCGGATGGGCCCGTGTTCGGGCTCACTGCGACGATGTCGAAGATGCTGGCGATCGGCATGCCCTTCGAGGAGGTCCTGCGCGCGGTGACGATCAATCCGGCCACGGTCCTTCGCCGGCCCGAGCTCGCCGAGCTGCGCGAGGGCGCCGTGGCGAATCTGGCGGTCTTGGCGGTGGAGCGAGGCTCCTATGAGTTCGAACAGCTGCAGTTCCTCGAGCAGGTCGTCGAGACCGTGACCCACGATCAGTCGGTCCGCGCGCTCGCGACGGTCCTCGAGGGCCGGGTGGTCGTCGGCGACGCGCGACTGTCCACACAGGAGGCCTGATGCAGGCCTCCCCGCTCGCGGTGCTGACCGCCGCCGACGTCCGGACCTCCGGAGTGCTCAACCCCGACGTCGCGGTCGATGTGATGCGCCGGACCTTGGCCGCGAAGCGCGCCGGCGTCGCGGTCGACAGCCCCTTGTCGACGCTGACATTGGGGGAGCCGGGGCATCGGTTCGTCGCCCACCCGGCGTCCCTCGAGGACATCGCCGGGGTCAAGTGGATCGGCGCGAATCCGGAGAATCTCCGGCATGGCCAGCCGCGGGCATCGGCCTCGGTCCTGTTGAGCGACCGTCAGGACGGTCGCTCGCGCGCCGTCGTCGAGGCGACGTCCATCAGCGCGGCTCGCACCGCGGCGGTCGGCGCCCTGGCCGTCGAGGTGCTCGCATCGACGGCCGCTCCGTTCTCCGTCGGCGTCGTCGGGGCGGGTGTCTCGTCGCTGGCGTTCGTGGACACCGTGATCGCCCTGTATCCCGACCTGGTCCGGACGGTGACGGTCTTCGACCTCGCCGAGGAGGCCGGGGCGCGCCTGGTCGAGACGCTGCGGGAGCGTGGCGTCGCGGCGACCGTCGCGGGATCCGTGGAGGAGGCCGTCACCGCCCACGAGGTCGTGGTGCTGGGGACGAGCGACGCGGTCACCCCGTACGTCACGCCGGCGATGCTGGAAGGCGTCCGGCTCGTGGTCGCGATATCGCTCAACGACCTGACCGAGACGGCGGTCGCGACCAGCGGCCGATGGGTCACCACGGACCGGCAGCTTCTGGCCTATGATCTGTCATCGACAGCACGCGCGGTGAGATCGGGAGCGGTGTCGCCGGATCGGATCGAACTACTCGAGGATCTGATGGTCGACCCGGCTTCCGGCGATCGGCCGGAGGGAGAACGGATCGTCTTCGACTTGTGGGGGTTGGGGATGTTCGACATCGCGCTGGCCGCGGCAGCGTGGCGGCGACAGGAGCGTGACCATGGCCAACGATGACGGACCGGCCGCCGGCGAGCAGTCCCTTCAGGTCCCGACGGTGAGTACCGCGGATCTCTCCCATATCGCCGCCTCGCCGCGAACCGGCCGTGGTGCCGGCTCGGCGACGCAGGCGGCTCACATGGAGCTCACCGGCCTGCTCGCGGCTCTCATCAACTCCGGGGAGCTGGCCCCGGGGGTGCGGCTTCCGCCGGAGCGCGACATGTGCAAGCAGTTCGGGGTCAGCCGGACCACCGTCCGTCACGTCCTGGACCGACTCGAGCGACAGAACCTGATCACCCGGCACGTCGGCCGCGGGACCTTCGTGGCCGAGCCGAAGACGGTCCACACCATGTCGGTGCCCGAGAGCATGGTGACCGCCGCGGAGGAGGCGTCGACCTACCGGGAGGTGTACCGCGACCTGCACGTCCCCAACGACCGGATGCGCGAGCTGATGACCGTGGAGGAGGACGAGGAGGTCTCGCGGACCGCCAGGGTGCGTTTCGTCGGCGGACGGTCGGTGTCGGTCGAGGTGGTGCATCTGCCGACGGCCGTCGCGGGCGCGGTGGACGACACGCAGCTGGCCACCGGCCCCCTGGGTGTCGCTCTCGCCGGGGCGGGGGTCGAGGTGGCGAAGGCACGTCAGCGCTACGACCCGGTGCTGTCCGCGCCGTGGGAGTCCGATCTGCTCGACGTGCCGCCGGGGACTCCACTGATGCTCGTCACCCGGCGCAGCTGGGATCACGAGGACCGGGTCGTGGAGTACACGCTGGAGTACCACCGGGCCGATCGCAACAGCTTCCTCATCGAGGTGACCGCCTTGCAGGGTCCGGGACGGTCAGCGGGCGACGCGAATCTCGACGCCCGCGGCGTCGAGCGCGGCTCCTAGCTCGCCGCTCGGCTCGATGTCGGTGACGAGTCCGGCGAGCTGATCGAGGTCCGCGACGTGCACGGGCGCGACCACCCGGTGCTTCGAGGGGTCTCGGAGCGGGTGGAAGCCTTCAGCGGTGGTCGGTCCCGGGTGGCGCTTCGCGGGGGGCGGTCGTCGGAGCATCGTGGCGTGCGTGCGCGCGAGTGGCGACTTCCTCGGCGATGTAGCGGTGACGCGGCAAGAGCTGACCGGTCGGGTAGATGGCGGTGAGCAGGTCGATGCATTCCTGGGCGATGGTGTAGCCGAGCCGGTTGAATAGCAGCGCGGCGTCGTCGAGGTCGCGGTCGTCGCGGGAGGCGTGGAGCTTCATCGCCAGCAGATACTCCGGTGAGGGCACCTGCACCAGCAGCGATTCGGACTCGAACACGGTGTGCGGGTGCTCGTCGGTGCCGGGGAGGAATCCTTTGGCGGCGTCGTTGAGCCAGTCCGGTTCGAGCCCGTGGGGACCGCTCATCTCCTCTGCGATGCGCCTGACTTCGGGGGCAGGGACGAATAGGGCGTCCACGTCGCGGGTGAGCCGGTCGGCGTCGTAGGCAAGGGCCATCGCCGCCCCGCCGACGACGAACAATTGTGCAGGTACTCCGGCCTCCGCGAGCCGGTCGGACAACTCGCCGAAGAGGGCGCGGACCCCTTCCGCGTCGAGCGGTCCGGTCTGGGTCATGCCCTCGCCAGGGAACGGGAGGTGATGAGAATCCCGCGCCGCCTGAATGCCTCGGGGCTCTCCCGGTCGGCGTCGGCGTGGAAGATCGCCGGAACTGCCGGGTACCAGCCGTTGGTGCGCCGCGACGAGTCGAGGGCCCAGGACGGTGTGGGCCAGCCGTCGCGCTCAGCAAGGTGGGCCGCGAGCGCCGCGAATGCGGCATCAATCTCCGACGCACTGGTGCGGGGCGGCTCGTCGGTGAACACTCCGGCCGCGAGGTCGGGGCCGCCGCGTCGCAGAACGGAGGTGTAGTCGTCCAGCGTTTGGAGGATGCCGAACCGCCAGCATGTATCGAGTGGTTCACCGGCGGCGAGCATCGTGCGGCAGGCTTCGGCGTTCTGCGCGGCGGTGTGACGCACCCCCACGCTCGGGTTCGGCGCGGTCTCAGGTGTTGTGCGGGCAGCATCGAGCAGCGCGCCGACCGACAGCACTTCACCTTGGAACACCATGACAGCGCCTCCTTTCCGCGCCTATTCTCTCAGACCCGCTCACGGAAGTCTCGGGGCTACGGCCTTCGTGCTGGCCCGTCGCGGCGGCCTCGATCGGCCTCGTATTCGCTCTCGATGCTCTCGTCTACGACGCGGTGCTGTCCTCGACGTGGGAGTCCGATCTGCTCGACGTGCCAGCGGGGACTCCACTGAATGCTTCCTCATCGAGGTGACCGCCTTGCAGGGTCCGGGACGGTCAGCGGGCGACGCGAATCTCGACGCCCGCGGCGTCGAGCGCGGCTCCTAGCTCGCCGCTCGGCTCGATGTCGGTGACGAGTCCGGCGAGCTGATCGAGGTCCGCGACGTGCACGGGCGCGACCACCCGGTGCTTCGAGCCGTCGGCCAGCACCCACGAGCGCGCCGAGAGCGCCAGCATCCGCTGACGGAGCCGAGCCTCCTCGTAGTGGAAATCGGTGAGGCCGTCCACGGCGTCGACGCCGCCGGAGCCGAGGAAGGCGATATCGGGCCGGAAGTCGCCGAGGAACTGGTCGGCCCGGCCGCCGGAGACCGCCAGATCGCCCGCTCGCACCCGCCCGCCGAGCACGACGACCTCGCAGGAGAGGCGTTCGGAGGCGAGGGTGGCGGCGGGCAGCGAGCCGGTCAGCAGCAGTCCCTGGAAGGAGGGGGCCATCGCGGCGACGACCTGGAGCGCCGTGGTGCCGACGTCGATGACGATGGTGGCGTCGTCGGCGATCAGCTCGGCCGCGGCCCGGCCGATACGGGCCTTCTCGTCGCGGCCGCTCGCGCTGCGCTCACCGTAGCTGCCCTCGGCCCGGGGATGGTGTCCCGCCCCGACCGCGCCGCCGCGGACCCGGACCAGCATGCCCCGGGACTCGAGTGCGGCGAGGTCGCGCCGGACCGTCTCGATGGAGACGCCCAGGACGTCGACGAGGTCCACGGTGCGCACGAACTCCCGGGCCGCGAGCTGCTGCTCGATGATGCCCCACCGCTCGGCGGGGATGGCCAGTTGCGTCACCGTGGACCTCCTCGAATCGTGCTCCGCCCTCGACCCTCGATACGGGCTCCGCTAGCGCTCCGCCTTACTCGACCACCGTGTGCGAGGGAGCGCTAGCGAGTGAGCGTATCGAGACCACCTGCCCAGAACCCTAGTGCTCCGTGGGCTCGGCATCGAGCACTGCGTCGATCGACTCCATGTCGGGCATGGTGAGCCCCGCGACGCCCTTGCGGATGAGCAGATAGGCGAAGTACACGGCGCCGATGAGCACCATGACGCCGACGTAGGCCCAGGAGTTGGCGAACGAGGCGTCGCGGAAGATCAGCAGCTCCCACACGAGCCAGACGACCGCGACCACGAGGACCGGGGTCTCCCAGCGTCCGAGGCTGAAGCCCCGCGTCGGCGGCAGGTGCTTGCGCTTGACGATGTACAGCGCGACGGTGGACGCGTAGATGATCGCCGGCAGCAGCGTGGCCGCCGAGAACAGCGCGAACAGCGCGTCGGTGGAGAAGGCGAACACCGCGAGCACGGTCTGGCCGACCGCGAACATCATGAAGGTCGCGTTCATGGGGGTGCCGCGCGACCGCGAGATGCGGTGGAAGGCCTGCCAGCCGGGGAACCGCTCATCGCGCGACATCGCCCAGATGAGGCGCGAGCCGCTCAGCGTGATGACCAGGCCGCAGGAGAAGATCGAGATGACCACCAGGACCAGCAGCGCCTTGCCCAGGAAGGACCCGAGCACGCCCTGGATGATGTCGGCGATGGGCGTCGCCGACCCGGCGAGGGCCACCGGATCGCCGGCCAGGCCGGTCACCGCGATGAGGAACAGGAAGCCGATGATGCCCAGGGTGAGGACCGCCCGGTACATCGCCTTCGGCACGACGTGCGCGGGATCGCGGGTCTCCTCCGCGAGATTCGCGGCCGACTCGAAGCCGACGATCGTGAAGGCACCGAGCAGGAAGCCCATCGCCCACGGACCGGCCTCGGTGAGACCGCCCAGGGAGAAGTAGCCCTCAGCGGGCACGTCGCCGCGGCTGAACAGTGTGCTCCAGTCGAACTGGCCGGTGGTGAAGCCGACGGCGAAGAGCAGGACGACCAACCCGATCATGCCGATCAGCTGAATGGTGACCGCGCCGTTGTTGACCCGCTGCGTCGCCCGCGTGGACAGCGAGACGAGGGCGGCTTGCAGGGTGATGACGACGGCGGTGATGATCCAGGCATTCGCCTGCGTGCCCACGTAACCGAACAGCACCGGCAGGATCGTCGAGGCGATCGTGTAGTCGACGGCCACCACGACCACGCCGAGGAAGGTGAACGAGATCCAGCCCATGATCCAGCCCAGCACCGGGTTGGCCAGGCGCGAGACCCATTGGTAGGCGTATCCGGTGACCGGCACGCGTGCGGCCAAGGCCCCGAAGACCAGCGCCACGGCGAGCTGGCCGATGACCACGATCGGCCACGTCCAGATGCCGAGCGGCCCGGAGGTCGCGAGGACCGATCCGTAGGCCGTGAAGATGCCCGTCGCGATCGACACGAAGCCGAAGGCGACGGCGAACAGCGTGAAGGGACTCAGATCCTTGGCGAGCGTCTGCTCGTAGTGTCCGGCGGGCGCATCCGTCCCGAGGTGTTCATTGCTCATCGGTGTTCCTTGTCTCACGAGAGGTGGAGGCGGACGTCGCCGCCGTTCGGCACGATGCCGTTCAGGACGTCCCACGGGATCCTGAAGACCCGGCCCGGGGATGCCGGCCAGGGGAGACGGCGACGGGTGACGACGCTGTCCCCTTGGGTGACCGTCACGCGCGGCACGCGCACGAGATCGTTGACCCAGGTCTCGATTCGTCCGCGGGCGGGGATGCCCGCGGACAGGTCGATCAAGCCGGGGGAGACCCATCGGAAGGACGCGTCGCCGAGGAGCCGCACGCCACCGGCTCCGGCCGTCGTCCCGCCGAGATAGCGCAGCACGGCGTCCGCGACGTGCGTGCCGCCGAGGGCCGCGATGTCCGCGGTGTCGACCGGATGCACGACATTGCCGGCGGCGAAGACGCCCTCGCGGCGGGTGCGGCCCGCGGCGTCGACCAGCGGCCCTTTGGTGTCGGGTGCCAGCTCGATACCGGCCGAGCGCACGAGCTCGTGGTCCGGGATCCAGTCGCCGGTGAACACGACCGTGTCGCAGTCGAGCACGCGCCGGTCGCCGGTCGCGAGGTCCTCGACCTCGACCCCCTCGACGCGCCGCCGCCCTAGAACCTGTGTGACGCGGTGTCCCGTCACGAGATCGGGCCGGAACAGGAGCCGCCCGCCCAGGTTGAACACACCATAGGACTCGGGGCTGTCGTAGTGGGTGACCATCGCGGCGGGCACGCAGCCGGCCTCCTTGAGGGTCATCGCGGCCGACCACGAGACCAGCTCACCCCCGACGATCACCGCTCGCTTGCCGACGGCGCCGTGGTGCAGGTGGACGCGGTTCTGCAGCTCGCCGGTGGTGTAGACGCCGGCCGGACGTGAGCCGGGGATCATCCGCGCGGATCGGGGCCGCTCGCGCGCACCGGTCGCCACGACGATGGCCTCGGCGGACACGATCTCGCGGCCGCGGGGGCTCGTCAGGTACAGCGATCGCTCGTCGCGCCAGGAGGTCGCCATCGTGCCGGTGAGGATCTCCGCGCCCGCGTCGGCGGTCTCGGTGACCAGTCGGCGTGCGTAGACCGGGCCGCTGATGAACCGGCGACGATCGCGGATGCCGTAGCCGAGATGGTCCGAATGCCGGGGGATGCCGCCGGCCTCGCGTTCCCGTTCCACTACGAGGACGCGATCGACGCCCTGACGGCGCAGAGCCGTGGCGGCGCTCAGTCCCGAGGGGCCGCCGCCGATGACGACGACATCGGTTCGACGTTCGCTGCTCATCGGACCATCTCCTCGATCGTGGCGTCCACGGCGGCACCGCAGTAGAAGCCCTGGCACCGGCCGTTCGTGGCGCGGGTGCGGCGGCTGACGCCGGAACGGTCCACGGCCGGCACCGTCGCGCAGAGGGCGTCGCGGACCTCGCCGAAGCTCACCCGCTCGCAGAAGCACACGAGTTCGCCATAGGCCGGATCGCGGCGGATGACCTCGTCACGCTCGTAGGGACGGGGCCGCGCCTCGCCGATATTCGGCATCTGCGGAGGGTCGGCGAGCGAAGAGCGCCGGCGCAGCTCGACACCGGCATCGCTCAACAGTCCCTCGACGTATTCCGCGATCGCCATCGAGGCGGTCAGGCCGGTGGATCGGATGCCGCCGACGAGCAGATAGCGCTGCTCCGGATCGGGCTCGATCAGATAGTCGCCGTGGTCGATCGCGGCGCGCAGACCGGCATAGGCGGTCGTGACCTCTTCCTCGAAGAGCGTCGGCATGAGCCGCTCGCCCTTCTCGTGCAGGAAGGCGAAGCCGTTCTCGGAGGTACCGGTGGCGGTCTTGTCGTGCAGGTCCTCTGCCGTAGGGCCGAGCATGACGTTGCCGTAGACGGTTGGGCTCACCAGGACGCCCTTGCCGAGCTTGCTCGGGACGGGCAGGACGATCTTGTCGACCAGCGGACGCGCGAGCTTGTCGAAGACGAGCAGCTCGCCGCGTCGCGGCGTGACGGTGAAGCGGTCGAAGCCGAGGGCGCAGTCCAGCACGTCCGCGCCGAGACCGGCGGCGTTGATGAGCCAGCGGGCCGTGATGTCTCCGCGGCTGGTGTGCACCACGGTGGCGTCGTCGCCGACGGTGACACCGGTGACCTCCCGGCCGAGGAGGAGGGCGGCCCCGTTGTCGACGGCCTCGGTGGCGTAGGCGATCGACGGAGTCCACGGGCAGATGATCGTCTCGCCGGGCACCGTCAGTCCGCCGAGCGCCCCGGGGCCCAGATGGGGAAGCGTCGCGTAGACCGCATCGGCGTCGATGATCTCGCAGGCGTCGTAGCCGTTCTGCTCGGCCTTCTCGCGCAGTGAGGGCAGGTTCGCCAGCTCCTCGTCGGTCCAGGCGACGAGCAGGGCGCCGGTGCGCTCCATCGGGATGCCCGTCCGCTCGGCGTATTCGCCCAGCAGCGTGTAGCCCCGGCTGACCAGCCGGGACTCGAGGGTTCCGGGCTTGGCATCGAAGCCGGTGTGCAGGATCGCGGTGTTCGCCTTGCTCGTCCCCTCACCGACATCGTGGGCCGCATCGACGACCGCGATGTCCAGCTCGTAGCGGCTCAGCGCGCGGGCGATGGCCGTGCCGACCACGCCGGCGCCGACGATGGTGACGTCGTACACCCCGTCGATGCTGCGCATTGATCGCTCGCTGCGCTCGCTCATGAGACGTCCTTCCCGGTGAGGCCGGATTCCACCGCGGCGCGCCAGCGCGCCCGGAAGCCGGCGGCCTGCGCGGCCGTCCAGCGGGGCTCGTAGGTGCGGGCCGGCGACCATCCGACGAGCGCGTCGTCGAGGCTCAGGGAGTCGTCGAGGGCGAGGCGCGCGGTGGCGACGGCGCCGAGGGCGGTGGCGTGCTCGGAGCCGAAGACATCGACCGGCACCTGGGATAGATCGGCCTGCGCCTGCATGAGCGTCGCGCTGCGGGTGAGACCGCCGTCGACGCGGAGGCGTTCGGGGGCATCGCCCAGGTCGATCATCTCGGCGACGTGCGCCGCGATGCCCTCGAGCACCGCGCGCACGATCTCACCGCGTCCGGTCGACAGGCTCATGCCGTGCAGTGAGGCACCGACATCCGAGCGCCACCAGGGCGCCGCGAGACCGGCGAAGGCGGGGGAGCAGAGGACACCGCCGGAGTCCTCCGCGGCGATCGTGTCGAGCTCGGCGGCGGAGTCGATGAGGCCGAGGTCGCTCATCCACCGGACCGCGGAGGCCGCAGTGTAGACCTGTCCGTCGGCGCAGTAGGTGGTGTCGCCGCGCACGGTCCAGGCGACCGATGTGGCCAGGCCCCCGGGATGCGGCGAGGGATCGGAGCCGCGGTTGGCCAGCAGGAAGGCGCCCGTGCCATAGGTGCACTTGGCCGTTCCGGGCTGGATGCATCCCTCGGCGAGCAGCGCGGCCTGCTGGTCGACGATGAGCCCGCCCACGGGGATGTCACCGCCGAACGCGCTCGTGGTGCCGACGATCGCGTCGCTCGGCACGAGGGTGGGCAGCTCCTCGTCGCCCAGGCCGAACAGCTCCAGGAGCTCGGGATCCCAGTCGACGCGCGCGAGGTCGAGGATGAGGGACCTGCTCGCGGTGGAGGTGTCGGTCACGAACTCACCGGTCAGCCGGTGCACCAGCCACGTGTCGCTCGTGGTGACGACACCGTGGCGGGTCACCTCGCGCCGCAGCCAGGTCATCTTGGGAGCGGAGAAGTAGGGGTCGAGGAGCAGCCCCGTGCGCTCGTGGATCAGGTCGGCGTGATCGGTGAGGCCGGCGCAGACCGGCTCGGACTGCCGGTCCTGCCAGACGAGGGCCGGGGTCAGGGGCTCACCGGTCGACCGGTCCCAGGCCAGCACCGTCTCGCCCTGGTTCGCCAGTGAGACGGCCTCGATCGTCGCGCCGGCCTTGGCGACGGCGTCGCGTCCGCTCGTCAGCACGCTCTGCCACAGCGCCTCCGGGTCCTGTTCGACGACGCCTCCGGGGCGGTATTCCGGCCGCACCCGGCGCTCGGCGACCGCCAGCACCTCGTCCCCCTCGACGACGATCGCCTTGGTGCTGGACGTGCCCTGATCGATGGCGAGGATCGCCACGTTCACTCCTCCCCGGGAAACCGAAACATGCCCGTAATTTCCCGAAGTTAACCGTTACTGCCCGATAGTGTGGAGGAATGGTCACGCCCGTGTCAAGCGTCACCAGCGGGCGGCCCGAACCGGCGTCCCCGGCAGGGCCCGGCCGAGGCGGCCGAGGAGCGCGTCGTCGCCGTCGACGAGCACGACCGCGTCGGCGCCGCGCATCATCGGCAGATCGTGCGCGGAGTCGCTGTAGACGAGGTCCCACTCCCGCCAGCCCAGGGCGGCGAGACGGGCGACCTTGCGCTCGCCGAAGCAGTGGTCGTCCCATCGCAAACGACCTCGATGACCGGAGACGACCGAGGCGCACACGCGGACGGGCAGGTCCAGCGCCCGCGCCCACGCCTCGATCAGCGGCGTCATCCCGGCGGAGACGATCGTCACCTCATGGCCCTGAGCGATGAGGGAGCGTGCCTCCTCCACCGCCGCGGGGCGTGTCATCGAGGGATCGTTGGCGAGGGCGGAGCCGAACTCGGACAACTCGGCGATGAGCTCATCGGCCGGCTGCCCGGAGAAGGCGATGTCCATCAGGCGCCGGGTGACGCGAGTCCGCGCCGGCGGCCTTCGCGATGTCAGGGCGAATCCCGCGAGCCATGGGGCGGCACGTGCCAGCAGTAAAGGTCGGGCACGCAGCCGCGGCACCAGCCACGCGGCGGTCGAGTCCGTGGTGGTGAACACGCCGTCGAAGTCCATGACGATCCGTCGCGGGGAAGAGCTCACCGGCCCAGGATGTCAGCCCTGCCCGCATCTGCCCGAAACCGACATCGCCCGTCTACCTCAGGCCGGCGGCGGTACGTCATCAACCTCACGCCATCAGGCGCGGTAGGTCATCAACCTCATCACGCCCTCGAGGGGTTGACCAGTTACCGCCGTGCCGAGGGAGAGGTTGATGGACTACCGCGAGGTGGGCGGGTGGGTGCTCAGGTCGACGGGCCGTCGAGGAGGCTCTGGGCGGCGCCGGCGGCGCGGGCGCCGTAGGAGCCGCCGAAGAGCAGCGTGTGCACGAGCAGCGGATGCAGTTGGTGCAGCGCGACCCGGTCCCGCCATCCCTCGGCGAGCGGTGCTGCCTCGTCGTAGGCCTCGAGGATGCGCTGGAGGTGAGGTGCCCCGAACAGCGCCAGCATCGCGAGATCGGTCTCACGGTGTCCACCGTGGGCCGCCGGGTCGATCACCCAGACGGCACCCTCGGCACCCCACACCACATTGCCCGACCACAGGTCGCCGTGAAGGCGCGCCGGGGGCTCTGCCGGTCCGGAGAAGGAATGGATCTTGCGCATCGCGGCCTCGATCGTGGACGCCTCGTCCGAGGTCAGATGGCCACGGTCGACGGCGGCGCGCACATAGGGCATGACCCGGCGGGACGCGTAGAACTCCTCCCACGTCGGCAGCGGGCGGTTGGGCAGCGGCGCGACGCCGATATATCCGTCACGCTCCGCGCCGAAGGTGGGTGCACCAGCGGCGTGGGTCGTGGCGAGCGCCCTGCCGAACTGCTCTGCCAGCTCCTGCGAGGGCTTGCCCGGTTCGATCCAGGCGATCACGAGGCAGTCGTCGTCGACGCCGAGGACCTCGGGAGTGGGGACGCCGCCCGCCTCGCCGAGCCAGCGCAGCCCTTCGGCCTCGCGCCGGAACAGTCCCTCGGGGGCCTGCGGACGCGTCTTGATGATCGCGCCGCGGCCGTCGGTGAGGCGAAGCCGGGTGGCGGTGCAGATGTCGCCGCCGGCGACCGGGGTGGTGGAGACGACGGCGGTTCCCAGCAGTGCCTCTGCCCGCGCCGCCGTTCCTGCCATCCTCGCCATGCCCCCGACGTTACCGGAGGACCCGTATCAGCTCTGTCGCGAAGCGATCAGCGCCGGAATCTCGGCGACGAGGGCGTCGCTCGTGCGCTCGATCATGGCGAGGACCTCCACGAATCCCTCCTCGCCGCCGAACCAGGGATCGGGCACCTCGATGTCCTGCTCCGTCGCCTGCGGGTCGAAGCTGCGGAACATCCGCAGCCGTTCGCTGTCGGCGACGGTGGGGGCGAGCTCGGCCATGTCGGCGTAGTTGCTCTCGTCCATCGCGAGGAGGAGATCGTTCTCGGCGTACCAGTCGGTGGTGAACTTGCGGGCGACGTGCTGCGAGGCGTCGTACCCGGCCTGGGTGAGCCGGTCCGCCGCTCGCGGGTCCATGGGGTCGCCGGTGTGCCAGCCCCCGGTGCCGGACGAGACGATCTCGACATCGTCCACCCCGGCCTCCTCGAGCTTCTTCTCCAGGACGACGTGTGCCATCGGGGAGCGGCAGATATTGCCCAGGCAGACCACGGCGATGCGATAGGTCACCGGGTCACTCCCCGATGATGGCGTTGACGACGGTCTGTGCGATCGAGATGACGATCGAGGCGAGCACCGCCCACCAGAATCCGTCGACGAAGAACTCGATCGCGAACTGGCCGGTGATCCATTCGGTCAGCATCAGCAGCAGGGCATTGATGACCACGAGCAGCAGTCCGAGGGTCAGGATGATGAACGGCAGCGAGAGCAGTTTGACGATCGGGCCGAGCAGCATGTTCACGATGGTGAACACCATGCCGACGATTGCCAGGGCGAGGACGCGGTTGGCGGTGGTCTCGCCGGGGTCGCCGATGTTCATGTGATCGCCGAGCAGCAACGCGGCGAAGGCCAGCGCGAGACTGCTCGCGAACCAGGTGGAGATGAAGCGTGCCATGAGCACATTGTCCCAGGGCGAACCTCGGGCCGCTCGATCGCCTCATCGGCGCGCCGAGGTCGGTGGCGGTGCGGCAGCAACCTCACCTCGCGGGTGGCGGTAGCTGGTCAACGTTATGCGGGTGCGGTGGGGTTGATGACGTACCGCCAGCACGGGCGTGGGGTTGATGGCGTACCGCCGCCGGGCCGAGCTGGTCAGGTCGGGGGCGGGAGCTCCTGCGGGGAGGCGAGTCGTGCGGTCTGCGCGACCACGACTCCGGTGAGCACCACGAACACGCCGATCGACTGCGCCAGGCTGAGCACCTCGGCGTACCAGAGCCAGCCCGTCACGAGCGCGACCACGGGCTCGAGCATCGCGACCACCGAGGCACGGGTGCTCGGGATGTACTGCATCGCCGCGAGATAGAGGAAGAACGGCGTGACGGTGCCGAGCAGCACGATGTAGATCATCGCCACCCACACCGGTGCCGTGAGATGGTCGAGCCGGCCGAGCAGCGTCGACTCCTCCCCGAGCACGTCGATGGCATTCCACGCCGGTTCATACAGATTGGAGACCACCGCCGCGAGGCCGAAGGACCACACCACGACGTGCAGCGGACTCGATCCTCCCTCAGCCGCCGTCAGGGCCTCGCCGATGAGGAAGTAGCTCGCCAGGCACACGGCCGACAGGAGGCCGACGAGCAGGCCGACGGTCTCGATCGTCAGCCCGTCCCACACCTGGCCCACGAGCGCCAGCCCGACGAGCGAGACGGCGATGGCCGGATAGAGCCGCGGGTGCACGGGTTCGCGCCGCACGAAGCGCACCCACAGCACGACGAGCGCGGGGGCCAGGTACTCCAGCAGCAGCGCGATGCCGAGGGGGAGGCGGTTGATGGTGACGTTGTAGGCCGCCTGCACGCCCAGCACCCCGACGATCGCGAGGGCCGCCATCAGCACCGCCGCGCGGCCGCGCGGCACCCGGAACGCGGAGCGGTCGAAGACGAGGGCCAGGGCGATGAAGGTGAGTGCGGCGCAGGTGAGGCGGAAGGTCGTGTAGGTGTCGATCGGAAGTCCGGCCTGCACGGGGATGCGGGAGACGCCGGCGTTCACGCCGAAGGTGACGGCAGCGGTGACCACGAGGGCGTAGCCGATGACGGCGGGACGTGATGACACCGGCACATCCTCGCAGGGTCACTAGGGTGGCGCCATGTCCACCGTTCCGAGACCGCGCGCCGTCTTCGAGCGGCTTCCTGCCTACCGTGCGGGGCGGCCGGCGCCCGACGATGCGCACAAGCTGTCGAGCAACGAGAACCCGTTCCCGCCGCTGCCGAATGTCCTCTCCGCCGCCACCCGCGAGCTGGGCCGGATGAACCGCTACCCCGATGCCGGGATGGGCCGGCTCTACGCGGCGATCGCGGCCCATCTCGGGGTGGAGGAGGAGCGTCTCGCGGCCGGCACGGGCTCGGTCGGCGCCCTCTTCACGCTGCTCTCCGCCTACTGCGATCCCGGCGACGAGGTCGTCTACGCGTGGCGCAGTTTCGAGGCCTATCCGATCGGCATCGAGCTCGCGGGCGCCACGCCGGTTCCCGTCCCGCTTCGGCCCGATGCCACGCACGATCTGCCGGCGATGGCGGCCGCTGTCACCGGGCGCACCCGCGTGGTGCTGGTGTGCACACCCAACAACCCGACGGGTCCCGTCGTCGCGCGCCGGGAGCTGGACGCCTTCCTGGCGGGGGTGCCGCCACATGTGCTGGTGGTGATCGACGAGGCCTATGTCGAATTCGTGCGTGATCTCGATGCCGCCTCCGGCCTGGACTCCCTCGCACGTCACGGCAATGTCGTGGTCCTCCGCACCTTCTCCAAGGCCTACGGGCTCGCCGGGTTACGCGTCGGCTATCTCGTGGCGCATCCGGAGGTCGCCGCGGTCGTGCGCACGGCGACTCCGCCGTTCGCCGTCAGCGACCTCGCGATCGCCGCGGTCGCGGCGTCCCTGGACGAGCTCGACGAGCTCGACGAACGCGTCGAAGCGGTGGTCGCCGAACGCGATGCGATGGCAGCGACGCTGCGCGCCAGAGGCTGGGCGATTCCCGAGTCGCACACCAACTTCCTGTGGCTCCCGCTCGGGGACGATGCCGTGACCTTCGCCGAGCACGCCTGGCCCGTCTCCGTGCGCCCCTTCGCGGGGGAGGGGGTCCGCGTCACGCTCGGCGATCCGGCCGTCAACCGCGAGTTCCTCGACAGGATCGAGGGGTGGCACCG
Source organism: Aeromicrobium piscarium (assembly GCF_007421815.1). GTDB lineage: Bacteria > Actinomycetota > Actinomycetes > Propionibacteriales > Nocardioidaceae > Aeromicrobium > Aeromicrobium piscarium. The sequence continues at coordinate 78,905 of NZ_VLNT01000001.1, forward strand.
CGCGATCGAGTAGCCGCTGGGGTACTTCCAGCCAGGGGAGGGGCGGCGTATCGGGTCGTCCTGCTCAGGACATCGCCGCGATGAAGGCGACCTCCGCCGCTCGCCCACGGAGGCTGGCATCGCGGCGGTGAGGCGGCTACGCTGATCTCACGATGTGAGCACCATCACATCGTGGCGCACCCGATTCCGCCACCCCTGGAATCAGCGCCCCAGACACCGCCGGCGGCACCCCGCCCGGCGGCGATTGGAGGATCGCATGACCCTGCCGATGACCCCGCAACCCGGCGCGCTCGACGGCGAGCACGATCTCGTGCAGCTGCTCGCCCCCGATGGCACGCGCCGCCATGACCCGCGTTATCCGCTCGAGGTCGACCACGCCCAACTTGAAGGCTGGTATCGCGACCTCGTCCTCGCCCGCCGCATCGACACCGAGGCCTTCGCGCTCCAGCGACACGGCGAGCTCGGCCTCTGGCCGCCGGCGCTCGGCCAGGAGGCGGCGCAGATCGGCTCCGGTCGCGCACTGCGCGACCAGGACTTCGTCTTCCCCACTTACCGTCAGCACGGCGTGGCCTACTGTCGCGGGATCGATCCGGCCCTCCTCCTCGGCGTGTTCCGGGGCACCGAGCTCGGTGGCTGGGATCCGCAGGAGTACCGCTACGCGCTCCCGCAGATCATCATCGGCGCCCAGACCCTGCATGCCACCGGGTACGCGATGGGTCTGCTGCTCGACGGGGCGGTGGGTCATGGTGATGCTGAGCGGGACACCGCGGCCATCGCCTATCTCGGCGACGGTGCCACGAGCCAGGGCGATGTCGCCGAGGCCTTCGTGTGGGCGGCCTCCTATCAGGCTCCGGTGGTCTTCTTCTGCGAGAACAACCAGTACGCCATTTCCGTGCCCTTGGAACGTCAGACGCGCGTGCCGATCGCTCAGCGCGCCGCCGGATTCGGCTTCGAGGGCGTCCGGGTCGACGGCAACGACGTGCTCGCCTGCTACGCGGTGACCCGCGCGGCTCTCGACGCCGCACGCCAGGGATTCGGTCCGACCCTCATCGAGGCCGTCACGTACCGGGTCGGCGCGCACACCACCTCCGATGATCCGACGCGCTACCGCGAGGACGCCGAGACCGAGGCATGGCGCGCGAAGGACCCGATCGACCGCGTACGGATCCACCTTCAGCGTGCGGGCAGCGATGCGGCCTTCTTCGCCTCCGTCGAGGCCGAGGCCGACCAGCTCGGAGCGCACCTGCGGGAGGTCTGCGGCCGGCTGCCCGAGCCGGATCTCGTCGGCCTGTTCGACCACGTGTACACCGATGTGCCCGAGGAGCTCGCCCGCCAGCGCGACGATGCCATCGCCTGGCAGGCCACGGACGAGGGAGGCGACCGATGACCACCACGATGACACTGGGTGCGGCCATCAACGCAGGACTGCGGGCCGCGATGGAGCGCGACGACAAGGTCGTGCTGATGGGCGAGGACATCGGCCGGCTCGGCGGCGTCTTCCGGGTGACCGACGCCCTGCAGAAGGATTTCGGCGCCAACCGGGTCATGGACACCCCGCTCGGCGAGGCCGGGATCATGGGCACCGCCGTCGGTCTCACCACGCGCGGCTATCGGCCGGTCGTCGAGATCCAGTTCGACGGATTCGTCTACCCGGCCTACGACCAGCTGGTCGCTCAGGTCGCGCGGCTGCACTTCCGCAGCGCCGGCCGGATACGTGTCCCGATGGTGATCCGCATCCCCTTCGGCGGCGGCATCGGCGCGGTCGAACACCACTCGGACAGCCCCGAGGCGCAGTTCGCGCTGACCTCGGGGCTCAAGGTCGTCTCCTGCGCCACCCCGCACGACGCCTACTGGATGATCCAGCAGGCCATCGCCTCGGATGACCCGGTCGTGTTCATGGAGCCCAAGCGACGGTACTGGGAGTCCGGCGAGGTCGACACGGAGTCGGCGGGCGCGGAGCTCTGGTCGTCCCTCGTGCGGCGCTCCGGCACCGATGCGACCCTCATCGCCTACGGTCCCATGGTCAAGACCTGCCTGGACGCCGCGACCGCGGCCGCCGAGGAGGGTCTCGACCTGGAGGTCATCGACCTGCGGGCGCTCTCCCCGCTCGATCTCGGGCCGGTGTTCGCCTCGGTGCGCCGCACCGGACGCGCCGTCGTGGTGCACGAGGCGCAGCGCACCCTCGGCCTCGGCGCGGAGCTCTCCGTGCGGATCACCGAGGAGTGCTTCTACTCGCTCGAGGCGCCGGTGCAGCGAGTGACCGGTTACGACCTGCCGTATCCGCCGAGCCGGATCGAATCGGAGTTCCTGCCGAGTATCGATCGCGTGCTCGATGCCGTCGACACCGCGAGGGAGTTCTGATGCCGGAGTTCTGCCTGCCCGATGTGGGCGAGGGCCTGACCGAGGCCGATATCGTCACTTGGCGCGTCGCGGAGGGCGACGAGGTGCGGGTCAACGATGTCCTGGTCGACATCGAGACGGCCAAATCGATCGTCGAGCTGCCGAGTCCCTTGGCGGGGACCGTCGGTGCCCTGCTGGCCGCCGAGGGCGACACCGTGCGCGTCGGCGCGCCGATCGTCCGGATCGAGACGGCGGACACCGCGGAGGAGGCCGCGCCCCGCACGGCGGTGCTGGTCGGCTACGGACCGCGGGACGAGAAGGCGGGCGGGCGGCGACGTCGTCGCGCCGGCCGGGTCGCCGAGCCCGTGCCGTCTGCCGAGCCCGAGCACACCGCGTCGGTGGTCGCGCTCGCCAAGCCTCCGGTGCGCAAGTTCGCCAAAGACCACGGCGTGGATCTGCGCGCGATCAGTCCCGCGGACCCCTCCGGCATCGTCACCCGCACCGACGTGGAGAACGAGCTGCGACGCACGGCCGCCCCCGCTCCTGCCGAGAGGCCCGCGGTTGTCGGTGTCGCGGAGGAGCGCCGGGTGCCGATCGCGGGGGTGCGCAAGCACACGGCCGAGGCGATGGTGGAATCGGCCTTCACGGCCCCGCACGTCACCGAGTGGATCACCGTCGATGTCAGCGCCACGATGGAGCTGCTCGACCAGCTGCGCGCCGACCGGGCCTTCGCGGACGTCAAGGTCACCGCGACGGTTCTCGTGGCGAAGGCGGTCTGTCTCGCCCTGCGTCGCACCCCCGATCTCCACGCGAGATGGGACGGCGAGGCCGGGGAGATCGTCTTCCCCGCGCATGTCGGTCTCGGGGTGGCCGCTGCGACGGACCGGGGGCTTCTCGTGCCGGTGGTCCCGCAGGCCGACGTGCTGCCCCTTCCCGAGCTCGCCCGGGAGATCGCCACGCTCGTGCGGACCGCTCGTGAGGGGTCGCTGCAACCCGAGCACATGACGGGCGGCACCTTCACGATCACCAATGTCGGCGTCTTCGGTGTCGACGCTGGCACGCCGATCCTCAATCCCGGTCAGTCGGGCATCCTCGCGGTCGGTTCCGTCGAGAGACGGCCGTGGGTCGACGAGGAGGACCGCATCGTGCCGCGGTGGATCACCACGCTCGCCTGCAGCTTCGATCACCGGGTCGTCGACGGCGAGCAGGGCTCACGCTTCCTGGCCGATGTCGCGTCCCTGCTGCGCGACCCCAGCCGGGCGATGATGTTCTAGGCGATCACCTGGTGTCAGTGGTCTCGATACACTCACTCGCTAGCGCTCCCTCGCACTCGACCACTGAGGGCCAGGCCACCGGTGGTTGAGTAGGAAGCTCGCTCTGCGAGCGACCGTATCGAAACCCCCACCGATGTGGTCTCGCTCCAGCGCGGCTACGGCCCTCGTGCGCTGGTTCCATTGCATCGCCGCGATGGAGACGGCCTTTGGCTACTCGACAGCCGGGCCCAGTTCGGCCGGCCGGGTATGCGGAAGGGGCGGGAGAGAATCTCTCCCGCCCCTTCCGTGGGTGGATGTTCAGTCGCCGGGGCGCACCATCATGATGTTCACCGGGCCGCCTTCGGCCAGCACGCCGACTTCCTCGAAGCCGCGGCCGGAGTGGAAGGCCAGGGAGGCGTCATTGTGGTCGTAGACCTCCAGGCCGATCGGCTTGTCGCCCTCGATCGCGTCGTAGAGCTTGGAGGCGACGCCCTTGCGGCGGTGGTCCGCTGAGACGACGATCCGGTCGAGGTAGACGTACTCGGAGGTCTCGAAGTACTCGTCGAACCAGCGATACCGCGTGGAGTCGTAGGCGACCCCGGGGGGGAGTGTGATGACGAAGCCGGCGATATCGCCGTCGTCGGTCATGACGAGTGCGTCGTCGGCCATCTCCACGAGCGCTGCCGTGGCGGCGCGGTCGAGAGGACCGACGCCTTCGAGGGCGTCCTGATTGATCTCGACGATCGTGTCGAGGTCCTCGTCGGTGATGGGTCGGATGGTCGTGGTCTGCGTCAGAACTGGGCTCATCGTCTTCCGACGTTATGTCAGGTCCGGGGGTTCACGCCAGTCGAATGCCCGGTTAAGTGATAGAGATCACAGGATCGCGGCCGGCGGCACGCGGATCTGACCGGCTTCGTAGAATGCCTTGGTGAACCAGGCTTTTCGAGATCCTCGCTATCGCGCGGCTCTCGTGGTCTGGGCCGTCGCCGTCACGACCTATCTGCTGGCGGTCTTCCACCGTTCGTCGCTCGCGGTCGCGGGACTGGCCGCCTCGGAGCGGTTCGACATCTCGGCCGCGCAGCTGGCCACCTTCACCATGCTCCAGCTGCTCGTGTACGCGGCGATGCAGATCCCGGTCGGCCTCCTCGTCGACCGTTTCGGCCCGCGAGCGGTGATGCTCACCGGCACGATCGTGCTGGCCCTCGCGCAGGCGGGGTTCGCGGTGGCCGACACCTATCCGATGGCGATCGGGGCCCGTGTCTTCGTCGGTCTCGGCGATGCGATGACCTTCGTCTGCGTGCTGCGGCTGATCAATTCGTGGTTCTCGCCCCGACGGATCCCGATCATCACGCAGATCACCGGTCCCATCGGGCAGATCGGTGCCATCGCGGCGGCGGCGCCGATGACGTGGGCTCTGGGGACGATCGGCTGGACCTCGGCCTACCTGGTGGCGGCATCGACGAGCGTGGTCGCGGCGGTCGCGGTCCTCGTGCTCGTGCGCGATGAGCCGGCGCGCCGCAGCGTGCGCGGGGTCGAGCTGTCCTGGACCAATATCCGCACCAGCCTCGCGGCATCGTGGGCTCACCCAGGCACCCGGCTCGGCTTCTGGTGCCACTTCACCACGCAGTTCAGCTCGACGTGTCTGGGATTGTTGTGGGGCTTCCCGTTCTTCGTGCGCGGTGAGCACACCAGCGAGACCTTCGCCAATGTGCTGCTGACGATCATGGTGGTGGCGGTCGTCGTGGCGGGGCCGTTGCTGGGGTGGTTCGTGGGCGCCTATCAGTGGCATCGGTCCTCCCTCGTACTGGCGATCGTCTGGGCGATCGTGGCGGTGTGGACCTTCGTGCTCTTCTGGCCGGGCAGCGCGCCGAGCTGGCTGTTGATCGTGCTCGTGGTCGTCGTGGGCGTCGGCGGCCCGGCATCGATGATCGGGTTCGACCTGGGACGCACGTCCAATCCGATCGAACGGCTGGCGAGCGCGACCGGGATCATCAACCAGGGCGGTTTCACGGCGAGCCTGATCCTCGTCGTCGCGATCGGCGTCATCCTCGATCTCGCCTCCCCTGGCTCGGGCACCTACACGCCGGAGGCGTTCACGCTCGCGATGAGCTTCCAGTACGTGCTGTGGGGGATCGGCCTGATCCAGATCTGGCGCTACCGCCACAAGGCGCGCAATTTCCTGCGCGCCGACTACCCCGAGCAGTGGAAGCGCTGGTCCGGCCGCGACTGGGACTGAGGAACGCGTTCCCGTCCCCTCTCCAGCGGATGTGCACCACGCGTCGAGGTCGGTGGAGAAGAAGCGGCGACCGATCACCAGGCCGGACACGTGAGCGGGGACCGCTCGCGAGCGACGACGGAGGATGTGCTCCTGTGGTTGCCATGACGACCGCCGAGGCACATTCTTCGTCGTCGGTCCGGCAAGGATGTGTCCTCGTACCGGATGCTCAGGTCACGTCGAAGACGACGCCGGTCGCGCTCTGCGAGGCGGACCAGAGCGCACCGGCGAGACGCGGATCGCGAGCCAGCCGGGTGGAACCGACCGTGCGGGGGTGGCGGCCGCGCAGCTGCTGGAACCCGTCCGGGCCGATGTAGTCGCCGCCCGTCAGCATCGGATCCGTCGCCGCGCGCAGCAGCGGCAGGGCGCCGTGAGCCGCGGGCTGGCCGATGATGCCCGTGACCTGGTGGATCGCGATGCCCGGCAGCGACCTGCCCCGCAGGTTGAGACCGGACTTGGTCAGGTTCGTCGAGGCGTAGCCGGGGTGAGCCGCGACGCTCACCACCGGAAGACCCGCGGCCTCGGACCGGCGAGCGAGCTCCCACGCGAACAGCAGGTTCGCGAGCTTGGACTCGGCGTAGGCGTTCCACCGCCGGTAACGGCGTGGGGAGCCTTCGGGGGTCAGCGTCCGCAGGTCGATGCCCCGGGCGCTGGCGTGCGCGAGGGACGAGACGGTCACGACCCGGGCGCCATCGCGCAGTGACGGCCAGAGACCGGCGGTCCAGGCGAAGTGGCCGAGGTGATTCGTGCCCATCTGGAGCTCGAAGCCGTCCTGCGTGCGGGCGAAGGGCGGGATCATGACGCCGGCGTTGTTCACCAGGATGTCGATCCGCGGCTCGGCTGCGGCGAGATCCTGGGCGGCGGCGGTGGTCTGGGCGAGGTTCGCGAGATCGAGCTCGACGATCGAGATGTCGCTGCCCGGAGCCTCCTCCCGCAGCCGGCGCACGGCGTCCTCGGCCTTGCGGGTGTCACGGGCGGTCACGATGAGACGCGCGCCCCGCCGGGCGAGGCCGAGGGCCGTGTGTGCCCCCAGTCCTCCGGTGACACCGGTGATGACCGCCGTCTGTCCGGAGAGATCGCCGATATCGGTCGTGCTCCACCGCTCGCTCATGGTCACGAGACTACGCGGGGACTCAGGGAGTGACCGCGAGTCCGGTGAGGACACGGTGGGCCAGTTCGGTGTCTCCGTCGACCTCGACCGGCACCTGACCGGGTTTGCGCCGGCCTCCGCCGAGGACGATGAACGCCTCCGTCGACATCGTCAGCGTCGTCTCCGGGGTCGCATCGTCGTCGATGGCCGCGCGTCCGTCGTCGTTGACGACGACGGTGGCGGCGAAGGGCACGGGACCCGTCACGACGACGGCCACCGGATGACCGGACGGCGCCTTGGCTCGCTTGCCGATGACGAAGGGCAGCGCCGCCTGAAAGGACTGGACGGTCACCTGCGCGCCGGGGGAGTCGAGGTTGCCACTGCGGTTGAGGGCGCGGCGCAGATCCTGCTCGTGCATCCAGGCATCGATGACCCGGTTGCGCAGGAGCGTCTCCCAGGTCCAGGGCGCGCCCGCGGGCGTGCTGGGTGCGGGCGCGGCGGGGTCGTCGGGGAGCACCGCCAGCTGGGTGGCACGCCGTTCCACGAGCTCGCGGAGACGGACCAGGAGGTCGGGCAGGCCGACATCGTGCAGCGCATCGACCCCGGCCTGCGTGTAGTCCTGGGGCACCGTCGAGGGACCGGCCGTGTCGGCGGTCTCGGTGCCGTCGGCGAGGACGTCCTCGAGGTGGACGAGGTGGGCCAGGATGTCGCGCACGGACCATCCGGGCAGGTCGGTGACGCGGTCGGCATCCTCGGGGAGGAGTTCGAGATCGAGGATCGCGCCCATCGAGTGGCGCCACGCGTCGACATACGTCCGCAGGCTCATGGCTTCAACCTAGGGCATCGCCGTTCGCCGGCCCGTCACGAGCGCCGCCCGAGCTCGTTGAGTAGGGGGAACGTTTGGACGGTCGGACGGGGCTTTTCACCGTCCAAACGCCCCACTCGACGGGAAACCGGATCAGCGGAGACCGATGGGTCAGGGGGCGGCGCGGCGGCGCCAGGCGGTGACGGCGGCGAGGACGATACCCGCGGTGAGGGAAACCCAGGCGATCAACGAACCCATCAGGTCGCGTCCGTCGAGGTCGTTGACGAGTGCATAGCCGTAGCTCGCGCTGTCGGAGAGCTCGTCCCCGGGCGTGCACTCGACGGTCATGTCGGCGCGCCCGTCCTCCATCAGGGCGATGAGATGCCAGCGGGTTCCGTCCGTGGTGACCGTGACGTCGACGATCGAGTCGCTCGAGATCTCGGTGCGCTCCTCGCCGGGCCCGACTGCCTCACAGGCGATGTCGCGACCGGGCTGGGGGAGATCGGTGAGGACGGCGACATCGTGGCCCTGGGCATCGAAGGGCTGACCGGACGGGATGACCGTGCTGCCGCGCAGCTCGTCCCAGGTGCCGGCCGTGAAGGCCACCGCGACGATCCATCCGACGGCGGCCACGAGGGCAGCGACGACGTACCACCAGCGAGACCTCACTGCGCCACCTTGCCATAGAGACGGCCATGCGCCGGGGAGAACTCCCCGGCGCATGGCCGTCATCACATCCGCGTCAGGTCAGAAGACGGACTCGTCGAGGTCCATGAGGTCGAGGTCGACGGACTCGGCGAGCTGGCGCTCCGCGGTGAGCTTGGGCAGCACGGTCTTGGCGAACCAGGACGCGGCGGCGACCTTGCCCTCGTAGAACGAGCGGTCCGTGCCCGTCACGCCGGCATCGAGCTGGGACAAGGCCACCTCGGCACCGCGCAGCAGCAGCCAGGAGACGACCAGGTCGCCGAGCACGTAGACGAGGCGGGTGGTGTTCAAGGCGACCTTGTAGACATTGCGGGCATCGCCCGTCTCGTCGGCCGGGTTGGCGGCCATCAGGTCGTTGAACATCGCCCCGACGATCGCCTGGGTGTCCGCGAGCCCCTGGGCCAGCAGGCCACGCTCGACCTTGAGGCGGCCGTTGCCCGCCTCGCTGTCGATGAAGGACTGGATCTCGTTGTTCAGGAAAGTCAGCGCCTGGCCGTTGTCCTTGACGATCTTGCGGAAGAACAGGTCCTGACCCTGGATCGCGGTGGTGCCCTCGTAGAGCGTGTCGATCTTGGCGTCGCGGACGTACTGCTCGATCGGGTAGTCCTGCAGGAAGCCCGATCCGCCGAAGGTCTGCAGCGCCTCGGTGCCCAGCAGCACCCAGGAGCGCTCCGAGCCGTAGCCCTTGACGATCGGGAGCAGGAAGTCGTTGACCGACTCCGCCAGAGCGGCGTCCTCGCCGGCGGCCTTCTTGACGGCGATCTCGTCCTGCCAGGTGCCGGTGTAGATCATCAGCGATCGCAGGCCTTCGGCGAAGGACTTCTGCGTCATGAGCGACCGGCGCACGTCCGGATGGTGGGTGATGGTGACCCGCGGGGCCGTCTTGGCCGGGTCGAGCAGGTCGGCGCCCTGCACGCGCTCCTTGGCGTACTCGAGGGCGTTGAGATAGCCGGTCGAGAGCGTGGCGATCGCTTTGGACCCGACCATCATGCGGGCGTTCTCGATGACGCGGAACATCTGGTCGATGCCGTTGTGGACCTCGCCGAGCAGCCAGCCGGTGGCCGGCTCGCCGTCGCCGAAGGTGACCTCGCAGGTGGTGGAGACCTTGATGCCCATCTTCTTCTCTACATTGGTCACATAGGCGCCGTTGCGCTCGCCGGTGGGCTCACCGGTCTCGAGGTCGAAGTGCAGCTTGGGCACGAGGAACAGGCTCAGGCCCTTGGTGCCGGGGCCACCGACGCCCTCGACGCCCTGGGGGCGTGCGAGGACGAGGTGCATGATGTTCTCGCTCATGTCGTGCTCGGCGGACGTGATGAAGCGCTTGACGCCTTCGATCCGCCAGGTGCCGTCCTCATTGGGGAAGGCCTTGGTGCGGCCGGCGCCCACGTCCGAGCCGGCATCGGGCTCGGTCAGCACCATGGTGGTGCCCCAGCGGCGTTCGATGATGTGCTCGGCGATCTTCTGGTCGCGCTCGGTGCCGTTCTCCCACACGATGCGGGCGAAGGCCGGGCCCGCGCCGTACATCCAGATGGGCGGGTTGGAGCCGAGGATGAACTCGCCGAGGGACCAGATGAGCGAGGAGGGCGCGGGCTGGCCGCCGAGCTCCTCGGGCAGCTGGAGACGCCACCATTCCGAGTCCATCCAGGCCTGGTAGCTCTTGGCGAACTCGGGGCTCATGGTGACGGTCTTGGCGTCGGGGTCGTAGACCGGGGGGTTGCGATCGGCGTCGGCGAAGGAGGCGGCGAGGTCCTCGCGAGCGAGGCGCTCGACCTCCGCCAGGATGCTCTTGGCCGTGTCGGTGTCGACCTCCGCGAAGGGGCCGGTGCCCAGCACCGAGCCCCGGTCGAACAGCTCGAAGAGGTTGAACTCGACGTCACGCAGATTGCTCTTGTAGTGGCTCATGCCAGCGTCCTTTGCACGAGATGGGGGTGGTCCGGCGGACTCGGTACTACTGCCGGGTAACTTAAGTATCTCGCGAGTAACTTACCGGATCAAGTCCGGGGTGGCGGTTGGTTCGTGCAAAAAGAAGAAGGCCCCAGCTCCTCGGGGGAGAGCTGGGGCCTTCGCTGGTCGGCAGCGGGTGGTCACTGCCAACGCGCGGGCACGCGGCGGTAGCCGTCCGTGCGTACGAGCTGCACCGTGCGGGTGACCCCCACGGCGAGCGTGATGGCTGCCAGTGCGGTGATGGCGATCATGAGGGCTCCCTTCGTTCGAGTCGGTGTCGATCTCCATGATGGCCGCACCGATTGCCAAGAACAATCGAACTGAACTACATGCAACGTGTAGTTTTTCTATATGGATGTACGCCGCCTTGGGATTCTGCGGGAATTGGCCGAGCGGGGGTCGGTCGCTGCCGTCGCCGATGAGATGAAGGTCACTCCGTCGGCCATCTCCCAGCAGCTCAAACTGCTAGAACGCGAGGCCGGATTCCAGCTGGTGGAGCCGGCGGGGCGCGGTGTCGCGCTCACCTCGGCGGGACAGGCTCTGGCGCGGACCGCGACGGAGATCGCCGTGGCGATCGAACGGGCGGAGGCGAAGTGGCACGACTATATGTCGCGTCCGGCCGGTGACGTGCGGCTGACGACCTTCCCGACGGGTGGGGAGATGCTCCTGCCGGGCGCGTTGCGGCGGATGGCCGAGGAGCCGAGTGTGCGGCTGGTGTGTCACGACACCGATCTCTCGCGGTGGCACGATGTCGCCGATCTGGTGCCCGACTACGACATCGTCGTGGCGGACTCGCCGGACATGCGTGAGACCTGGCACGAGCGGGGTCTGCAGGTCGTGTCGCTGATGAGCGAGCCCCTGGACGTCGCCCTCCCGGAGGACCACCGGCTGGCGCGGAAGGCGACCCTGTCGCCGCGCGATGTCGCGGAGGAGACGTGGATCGGGGTGCCGAACGGTCATCCCTATGACGATGTGCTGATCCGGCTCGTGGCCGTCACCGGCGAGCCCTTGCGGATCACGCAGCGGATCGTCGACAACGGCATCGTCGAGGCATTGGTGGCCGCCGGCCACGGGATCGCGATCCTCCCTCGCTTCACGACACGAGAGCATGGCAACGGCCTGGTCACGAGGCCGTTGGTCGGTATCCGTGCCAAGCGGGAGATTGCGGCCGTGCTGCGACCGGACCGGCTCGAGAGGCCTTCGGTCAGATTCGTCGTGCAGATGCTGCGCGAGGAGGCCCGTGCCGTGGCCGATGCTCACGCCTCGGTCTGACCGCGCCGGGGCTGGGCACCCCGCCCGTCTCGACCTGGAGCGAGGGACGATGTGACTCGGCGGCGGTCATGGCAACCGCGGAGTCACATCTTCCGTAGCCGGCGAGGGGCTGGCGGAGAGGGTAGTCAGCGGCGGAACCTGGCGGAGAAGGCGGCGAACTCCTCGCTCGCGAGCGACTCGGCCTGAGCCCAGGACTCGAAGTCGAGGGATTCGTTGAGGTCGCCGGTCGCGGCGATCTGGACCGACCGCTTGATGTCGCCCATGAGGTCGGCATTGCGGGAGGTGTAGCGCTCGGCGAGTTCGCGGGCTCGCCCCTTGGGGTCCTCGACGAGTTCCTGGGCGATGCCGAGGCGCAGTGCCCTCTCGGCCTCGATGATGTCCCCGGCGTAGAGCGCGGCGGCGGTGTTGGCCGAGCCGATGCGCTGCGTCAGCATCCACGTGCAGCCTCCTCCGGGATGCAGGCCGATCTTCGAGAAGGTGGGACCGAAGCCGGCGAGCGGCCCCGCGATGATGACGTCACAGCACAGTGCAATGTTGAGTCCTGCGCCGACGGCGGCGCCCTGGACGGCGGCGATGGTCGGGATGGTCAGGCCGCGCAGCCCGAGGAACGAACCGTAGACGTGCATGAGGTGCTCGCGTAGCTGCTCGGTCGGCCGGCTGGTGTCGCCGAACAGGCTGTCGACGTTCGCGCCGGAGCAGAAGGCCTTGCCCTCGCCGGTGACGACAAGGGCTTGGGCGTCGGGGTCGGCGGCGACCGCGGCGATCGCGTCGCGCAGTTCGTCGAGCAACGGCATGTCGAGGGCGTTGAGCCGGTCGGGTGCGTTGAGGGTGATGGTGCGGATCGGGCCGTCGGCTTCCAGCAACACGAGAGGCATGGCGCCACCGTAGCGTGGACGGGTCTCGCGGGGCGCTATAGTCGGGGGCGTTGCCGGTGTAGCTCAATGGCAGAGCGCTTGCTTCCCAAGCAAGATACGCGGGTTCGATTCCCGTCACCGGCTCCAATGATTCCAGGCAGAATCACTCTCCCGTATAGAGATTTACCCAGGTTTACACGACTATACGGATTAGACTGATGGCATGCCGACGCCGAAGCGCTACCAGTCCAAGGACGGGACGATCACTTGGCGGGTCCGATTCCGTGATGGATCGAGCAGCGCCTCGGAGACCTTCATCACCCGCAAGCACGCCCAAGACTTCTGTGATCTCGTGGCTGCTGCCGGGGGAGCGCGAGCGCGCGCGATCATCCGAGAGGCCGAGCCGGACAAAGTGCTCAAGCACACGGTGGGTGAGATCGTCGATCGGTGGTTCGAGTGGAAAGATGCCCGCTATGCCGACGGCCGGCCGAAGCGCGTCCGCAGCCCGTACACCCTCACGCGCTACGAGCAGCTGATCCGCCTGCACATCAAGCCGCACCTCGGCGACAAGCTTGCGAGCGTCGTCTCTGAGTCGGACGTGCAGGAGTGGATCGACAAGCTGACCGACAAGCTCGCGCCCAAGACGGTGATCGAGTGCCACTCGCTGCTGCACCAGGTCTACAAGTGGGCGAACGCGCCCTCACGCGGCCTCGCCGTGGTCGACCCGTGCACCGCCACCGATCTGCCAAAAGCTCACAGGAAGCGCGTCAAGGGCATCACGCCGGCCGAGTGGAAGGTCTTACACGAGGCCGCCCGCGAGGTCGACCCCGATGCAGCTGACCTCCTGCTGTTCCTCGTCTCGACCGGCTGGCGCTGGTCCGAGGCGGTGGCGGTGCGAGTGATGGATGTAGATGACCTCGGTGACGATGGCGTCTTCGTGAGCATGGGACGCGTCCTGCGCCGCGACGGGAACTCGTTCTACTACGCCGAGGATGAGGGCAAGAGCACCGCGGCGACCCGGCGGGTGAAGCTCGGCTCGGAAGCCGCGGCGATGGTCCGCCGTCGCATCGAGGGCCGGCCAGCCACGTCTCTCCTCCTGACGAATCGACGGGGGAGCAAGTGGTCGTACTCGGCGTTCCACTCCGACGTGTGGACCGCCACCAAGCTCAAGAGCGACGGCCCGCGCACACGCAAGCGCATCCTCCAGGTGGCACTTGAGAAGGGGCTCGATCGCGCACCGACGTTCGAGCTGCACATGCTCCGGCACACGCACGCGGTGCTGATGCTACTGACGGGGGAGTCCCTGGCGTCGGTGCAGAAGCGTCTCGGGCATGAGTCGATCGAGACGACGATCGGCACCTACGGGACCATGGTCGGCGATGTCACCGATGCCGGACTCGACAAGCTCGATGCGATCCTCGGGGGCACGGCCGAGATCAGTGGGATGCGGGCGCTGGACTAGGGCATCCTCGCCTCGCGGCGGTCGACCTCCTCGTCGATGAAGCACCGCTCGGCGTAGCTCATCAGGCGGAGACGATCCCGCACGGTGTGCACGTCGATGTGGAACCACTCCGCGAGCTCGTACTCGTCCTGAGACCAGAGTAGCGCCTCGATCAGGCTCTCGGTCGGCATGAAGCCCTCAGCAACCTCACGCTCAACGACGCGCTCTTCCTTGGCCTCGAGCTCGTCGTCATCCTCGACGCCGCCTCGGCGTAGGTGGATCAGCTCGTGGAACAGCACCGCTCGCCGCTGACGCTGACGCATGCCCTTCTTGAGCTTGATGGTCCGGGAGATGTGGCAGGTGTCGCCCAGCTTCCCGTCCGGCAGGTCATCCACGAACTCGATAGTCAGCAAGTCGAGTTCCCCTGCGAGCATCCATGGCCTGATCATTGTCGAACCGACCATAGAGGCGGTCACTGACAGTTACGTCGGATCGTCGGGCTCCTGGGGTCGGCGACGGGCCGCCGAGCGCTTGGCCTTCTTGGCCTCACGCTCGGCCCGCAGCCGCTCTAACTCATCGGGGGCGGGGCCTTCTGGCCCCGGCGTATTGGGGGCGGAGTCTCGTTCATCTCCGACCACCTCCTCGGGTAGGTATCGAATGTCGCGCAGCACCGCATCGAGCATCTCCCGGTAGGGCACGCGCACTTCCCTGGCGAGGCTCTTGATCAGCCATGCCTCAGGAAGTTTGGTGAGTCCGCGCGCCTTCCACGAGTTGATCGTCTGCGGCTTCGTCCCGGCCCTCTTGGCGATCGTCGCCTCGGTCACACCGGTGTCATCGATGTGCGCCTGGACGAGCGCCCAGATGTTCGGGACGTTGTTCATGCCGACACTCTCCGCTTCGGCCGATCCGGTGCGCAAGCGTCCCGTCGACCATTAGGTCTACCGGGAAACCGGTCCGCGATCGACGATTTCGTCTACCACAAAGTCATGCCCCATCCTGCCGTATCTGCAATGGCCGCAAGAAGCAGTATCAACCGGCACTTGACAGGCGTCTACCTACACCTGATAGATTATCCGCAGTTGGTTGACACCAAGCCGTCTACCAGGAGAGGATGAGAGGCAAGAAAATGGCTGCACGGAAGCGCCGCTGGCCCCAAGGAGTATGGATGCAGTTGACGTCGCCTCAGACGCTGAAGGCGCTGATGGAGCAGCGCAGCTTCAGCTATGACCGTCTCGCCCGATACGCGGGATGCTCGAAGTCCTTCATCAGCCACCTCGTAAAGGCACGCAAGAAGAGCTGCACGCCACGCATCGCCGAGAACATCGCGGAGGCGCTTGAGGTCCCCCTGGAGATCCTCTTCGTGCCCTCGATATCCGCTGACAGCGGACGTATCATCAAGCCCAATTCACGGAGCGCCGCATGACCAATCTCAGCGTCTTCACCTACACCGGCCACGCGGTCCGCACACTCGCGATCGACGGCGAGCCGTGGTTCGTCGCCGCGGACGTCGCAGTAGTGCTCGGGTACTCGGCCACTGAGGCCATGACCCGCTCGATGGACGCCGATGAAAAGGGTCTGCAAGTTCTGCATACCCCTGGCGGCGACCAGCGCGTGACCGTCATCAGTGAGCCCGGCCTGTACGACGCCATCCTCCGCAGCCGTATCCCCGGAGCGCAGGGGTTCAAGCGCTGGGTCAAGCACGACGTGCTTCCGACTATCCGCAAGACGGGGCGCTACGGCTCCGATGTCGAGATGCTCGCTGCGCTCCCGTCCTCCCAGCTGCTCCAGCTCGCCGCCGAGGCCGCCAAGCGGGCCGAGGAGTCGGAGGCCGCACTGGCGATCGCGACACCCAAGGCCGAGGCCTACGACGCGTTCATCGACGCGGACGGCACGTACTCGATCGGTGCCGTCGCCAAGATGGTGGGCCTGAGCCAGAACAAGCTCTTCGACAAGCTGCGCGGTGCGGGCGTCCTGATCTCCAAGGGCGCGATGCGGAACACCCCGTACCAGCAGTACATGCACCACTTCGCAGTCAAGGCGTATGAGTTCGAGCGCTCGAACGGTGAGCGGGGGACCAGCTACACGACTCGCGTCTTGCCGTCCGGCGTCGAGTTCATCCGGCGCAAGGTCGGCGCGCTTCCGGCCGGGAGCGATGCGGCATGAGCGCCCTCCTGACTCCCGAGCAGGTCTCTGACCTCCTCGGCGTGAAGACGCAGACGCTCGCGCAGTGGCGCTGGAGGAAGACCGGCCCGAAGTTCCAGAAAGTCGGCCGACTCGTCCGGTACTCGCCGGAAGACGTTGACCAGTGGCTCCACGAAGGAGGAGTAGCATCATGAAACATCGTGCACATGGCGACGGGGCCAGCCGCCCAACGACTGACCCCGCCTTGGTTGCACTGCCTGGCGGCAGTGGTGCGTTACTTGGACTCCTTGACGGTCGTCCTCGGGTGGGACTTGGCGTAACGCTCGGTCACGTACAGCCCGGTCACAGCGGACCTGTACTTCGGCGCACCACTGCCCCTCTTCTTGCTCGCCACCTCGATCACCTCCTCACGGTCGGTGGCTGTTCTACGTCAATTGTCCGGGATATCCCTACATCTACGGACATGACACGCCGAGGGGCACAAGATGTCGTGGTTGGGGGCCTCCGATGACCGCCACCCTCCACACCATCGAAGATGTGGCCGAGCACTTCGGCATCACGCCCGAGCAGGTCAAGCGTCGCTGCGTCGGGGTCAACCCCTGGCCGCACATGCGACCAGCCCGGAACCGCGCGAGCACGTGGCGGTTCTCCGATGACGACCTCGTTGAGATCGAGCGCCGCATCGCCCTCCGCAATCGCACGGTCGACGCGTGGGGCCGTGTTGGACGGAAGTCCGCATGACCTCCCCACCCCACGCCCTCACCACCCTCGCCCCCCGGACCTCTCCACGAGAGGACGTCGACGCCGATTTCGATGACGCGTGCCGTCGTCGTGACTACCCGGCGCTCCAGGCTCACCTCGCGCCGATGTCCAAGCGCGACGCCTGCGACAGCCTGAGCGTCCTCTTCCCGCACCTGTCGCGGCACTGGATCGTCCGGCACTTCGCCGAGCTGATGGCGATGAGCGAGGACGAGTTCTGGCGGCTGGAGTATCGAGATCCGACTGGCGAGGAAGCGTGCAGGCGCGTGATGGCGGGATGAGCTGGTTCCGCAGGAAGCCGAAGCCCCCGCCCGAGCAGTGGTTCGTTGAGGTCGTCTTCCAAGAGCCGGTGGAAGCCGCCTACCGATTCCCCAAGCCGATGAGCAAGCGTGACGCCTTGCTCTCCGCCGCAGAAATGAACGAGTCGAACACTCGCCTGATTGAATCCCTGCGCGGAAATCGTCACTGGTTCCGAGCAGTCAAGGAGGGGTCATGAAAAGCAAGGTCCCTGACGGCACCCTTGTCGTCACCCTCTTTGGGACGGTCCACGTGAAAGGCTCCTGCCCGAACGGTCGGGCCGCAAAGTGGCAGTGGGAGGGTCGCAACAACCTGCCCGGGGATGAGCCGTGCTCCGACTGCCTCCCTGACGGCTTGCCTGACCGCGAACCCCATCAGGTCACGAACGAAGAGAGAGCTCGACTCGCATCCCTTGCCGGCGTCGAGTCCCTCGAGGATCTCAGGGACTGACCCCCACCACCACCTCCCCCACCCCAGCCCGCCCCGTCACCCCGACGCGGCGGGCTTCCTTCTACCCGACCCCAGGAGGTCGACATCATGACGAGCAAGGCGATTCACTACGGAACTGGCGGCAAGGCGCAGAAGATGCCCGGCTGGTTCTCGTGGCGTCACCAGACCAGGGACGCCCACGACGCAGCACGCGAGCGCTACTTCGCTACCCGTGCCACCGCCAGGGCACGGACCGCACGCCGAGAGCGACGGACCTCATGACCCGCCGCGACTTCCACATCCTGACCGCCGTGATGGTCGCGTTGGCCGTGATGATCCTGGCCGCGATCGCCGGACTGTCCAGTGTCACCTACGACCGCGGCGTCGACTCCGGCATGCGCGACCTGTGCGGCGAGATGGGCGGGACGTGGACGGCGAACGAGCACGGGGAGTACTGCCGATGATGACCCCCACCCTCCTGGACTTCCTGCGCACACTGCCGGGTCGCTGCCATGAGTGCGGTCATCACGCCGAGGTCCAGGGTCACGAGAGGTCGTGCTCGAAAGCCAGCGAGCCGTTCGACCGGGCAACCGAGGGAATGGCACGCACGGTCGCAGCTCACCCGGACGACGCGGCGATCGTGGACAAGGCGATCGAGAGCGCATGTCGGGCGGGCATCGAGTTCAGCGCGAACGACTTCCGGCACCTGACGGATCAGATCTCCGAGCCGAACGTCATCGGCGCCCGCGTTCGCGCATGGGCAGCCGCCAAGAAGATCGTCAACGTCGGCTACGAGCCGAGCAACCTCCCGGGCACGCATGCCCACCGAATCGGACGCTATATCGCGGCCGGAAAGAAGGCAGCATGAGGAACCGAGACTTCATCTACCTCGGCATCTATCTCGCCGTCATTGCCGGAGTTGTCGGCGGAATCAATGCGGTGCTCTTGGCGGTCTCGCCATGACCGCCCGTGACGAGCTGATCGAGGTCGACAGCACCACCACCCAGCTCATCGGCTTCCTCGTCGACCTGCTCACCAAGGAGCCACCACAGGACGCCGGTCATCACCCGTCGATGGAGCTGCACGAGCGCGTCGGTGCCGCATGGGCCGAGTGGGACAAGCAGGTCCACGGGCTGCGGACCCTCATCGGCGCCCGGCTGACGAATCGCGCGATCGAGCAGCTCACCCCCACGTCACGCGGCACCAGCTCGTGACCCCCGCGCCGCCGTACCGACCACACCGGGCGGCGGCCACCACGTAGAGAGGAGCGACGCCATGCCGCGACGTATTCAACGCAAGCGCGAGAAGGGCTGGCGCATGCCCGAGGGAGCCGTCTATGTCGGGCGACCGACGCGCTGGGGCAACCCGCTCACCGAGCTCATGATGCGGCGCTGGAAACCTGAAATTCAGGACCATCGAGCGTTCGCCGCCACCTACTTCCGAGAGACGGTCGGCAATGGCGTGATCGGGGGAGGGCTTGGTGAGCGGCACGTCTGGAAGTCCCGGCCGGGCGACTGGTGGATCGACTGGAGCTATCCGGACTGGTCGACCATTCGAGCCGAGCTGCGTGGTCGTGACCTCGCTTGCTGGTGCCCGCTCGACCAGCCGTGCCACGCCGACGTGCTGCTGGAGATCGCAAACGAGTGACCTCCCGCCCCCACCCCACCATCCACATCCAAGCCGCCCTCGTGGCGGCTTTTCTCATTCAGGAGCACCCATGGAAGCCACCACCGAGCACCTCGAAGATCTCAAGAAGCGTCGAGGTGGGCACGCCTTCAACGCCTGCAAGTCCCTACTGGAGGGCCGCGAGATCGACGCCCTCAGCCATGCCCGATACGCCGTGGAGACCGACGACCAGATCGAGGAACTCGTCAGCGCCATGCGCGCCGAGATGAGCTTCGGCGAGGACCGACCATGAGCGCCGATCGCCTGCGTGAGGCGGCAAGGGTGCTGCGGGAGGTCGTCTCGGCGTCCAGTGATGGACGCTGGGTCGTGAGCAAGGGCTCGCCCAGTGACTACGAAGCCAGCATTGCCCTGCCAGATCAGCCCGATGACGTATTCGGCGACGTCGCTGATGTCTGGATGGCCGAGGACGCCACCTACATCGCCACCATGTCACCGCCCGTCGCGCTCGCAGTGGCGGACTGGCTGGATGCCGAGGTCATCGAATGCGAGGCGCTCGTCCGCCATCGAATCACCGACGGCTCGGGCATCCCTCATCGTGACGCCGAGCGCGAAGTCTTCCGCAATCACCCGGCCCTCACCGTCGCCGACGCGATCTTGGGGGCGTCATGACCACCGACCCCGCCATCGACGCACTGATCGACCGACTCCACGCCGTGCTCGATGACCACCACCACACGATCAAGGAGCTGTACCGATGACGTACACGCCGAAGGCATGCCCCCACTGCGGCAGGACCTTTGAGCCCAAGAGCAAGTCCAACTGGCACAGGCAAAAGCACTGTTCACGCCGGTGCGCCGGCTTAGCCGCGAGCGCTCGGCGCGACTACAGCGGCAAGCGAAATCCGAAGTGGAACAACGGCATCAGCCGCCATCCACTGAGGGACATATACAACGAAGCCAAGCGGCGATGCGAGAACCCGTCACACCCGCGCTACGCCGACTACGGGGGGCGGGGGATCGCGATGTGCGACCGCTGGCGCGACGACTTCTGGGCGTTCGTGGCGGACATGGGCCCCCGGCCGGAAGGCACCGGACCCAGCGGCAGACACCTCTACAGCCTCGATCGAATCGACAATGACGGACCCTACTCGCCCGAGAACTGCCGTTGGGCTACCTACTCCGACCAGTCAAAGAACCGCCGGACATCCGGATGGGAATCACGCGACCGCAATCTGGATGGGAAATTCGCATGACCTTCATTTACGTAGACACGGAAACCACCTCCCTGGACCCCAGCAAGGGCGAGATCTGGGAGCTGGCGTATGCCATCGACGACGGCGAGATCTTCGCCGACTTCCTGCCGCACGATCTCATGCACGCCCAGCCTGCCGCACTGCGCATCGGCCGATACCTGGACCGTGTGCCAGATGTGATCCAGGGCCGCTCCTCGGCGTCTACGCCGTTCGAGACCGAAGCCATGAGGGCGATGAAGGGCGCCACGATCGTCGGCGCCAACCCGGCCTTCGACACGAGCTTCCTCCGCGCTCGCTGGGGACGCGCACCGTGGCATCACCGCCTGCTCGACATCGAGACTTACGCGATGCCCGCGTTCGGGTGGGACGAGCCGCGCGGGCTCAAGGACGTGGCCGAGGCGTGCAGGCAGCTCGGGGTCGAGATCCCCGAGCCCGACCACACCGCAGCAGGTGACGTCGCGACCGTTCGCATGTGCCACCAGGCCCTGAGCGACTGGTATCGGAGGCAGCTATGACCCCCGACCAGCTCACCGCCGCCATCACCACGCTGGTGATCATCCTCGCGGTCGGAGCCCTCGCGACCGTCGCCTGCTACGTCGAGCGGGTCGAGTGGGTGCAGCGGGCGATGGACTGGTGGATGGGGGGCGGGGAGTGAAGCACTGGTTCAGCTACACCCACACCACCGCCGGCACCATCGCTAACTGCCACTCGTGTCACCAGGGACTCTGTGACCCGACCAGCGAGGACGAGGCGCAGGAGTCGGTGCGGCACCACATGATCGAGGTCCGGCGGTGGGTGGCGTGAGTAATTCCTCCCTCGGCCGCGCATCCGAGTACAAGGTCGCGCGGTTCTTCGAGGCGCACGGCTGGGAGCTGATCGTCCGGGCGGCAGCGAGCAAGGGGCCGGCCGATCTGATCCTCGCGCACGAGGTCCACGGGTTGGCTCTCGTACAGGTCGGACGCACCAGCAAACGTCTCGACCCCGCCGACCGTGAGCGCCTATGTCACGCCGCCGAGCTGTGTCACGCGATCCCGTTACTCGCTCAGCACATCCCGCGACAACCGATCGTCATCCACCACATCAACCGAGGCCCCGCGAGTAC
Source organism: Aeromicrobium piscarium (assembly GCF_007421815.1). Classification (GTDB taxonomy): domain Bacteria; phylum Actinomycetota; class Actinomycetes; order Propionibacteriales; family Nocardioidaceae; genus Aeromicrobium; species Aeromicrobium piscarium. The sequence goes on from NZ_VLNT01000001.1 coordinate 100,491, forward strand.
GTGGGGCCGTTTTCATTTGGAGGGGCAGTGAAGCCGTACTACGAGGACGACTTCGTGCAGCTATTCCACGGGGATTGCCTCTCGATCGACGAGTGGCTGCAGGCCGATGTTCTTGTGACTGATCCGCCGTATGGGATCAGCTACAACTCGCACTCGCGCCGCTTGACCGTCGCTGCTCGAATCCGAGGGGACAACGACACCTCAATCCGCGACAAGGCGATGGCGCGCTGGGGTGAAGGGCGCCCGGCGGCGGTCTTTGGGACCTGGAAAAGAGAGCGGCCGAAAGGGGTCCGAGCCCTGCTCGTTTGGGACACCAAGGGGGCGCTCGGAATGGGCGACACGTCGATCCCCTGGAAGCCGTCACACCAAGAGATATACGTCATCGGAAAGGGCTGGCACGGCAGGCGCGGCACCGATGTGATCCGGTGCGCGCCAGTGCAGTCGCTCGGTTACAGCGGTCGCCTCCACCCTCACCAGAAACCGGTCGAGCTCATGGAGCACCTCATCGAACGAGCACCTGCAGGCACCATTGCCGACCCCTTCTGTGGATCAGGCTCCACCCTCGTCGCCGCAAAGGCCCAGGGCAGAAGGGCGGTGGGCATCGAGGAGGACGAGAGATACCTCGAGGTCGCCGCCCGCCGCCTATCCCAAGACGTCCTCGACTTCGGAGAACTCGCATGACAGACACCACCCCACACTCACCCGACCCGCACCAGGTCGAGATGAAGACCCACCGCCGACCAGCAGGACTCGACCCCCGCTTCCGTGCCGTCTGCACATGCGGGGACACCTCGACCATGACCGACATCGAGACGGCGCGCGAGTGGAGAACGGCACACTACGCGGCGACGAGACCGAAAGGGAAGACGGCATGACGGGACCGCTGCCGGGCTCGCCTGAGCACCGCCGACTCGTCACCGCATCCAAGGCCGCCGCGATTCTCGGACTGTCGCCATGGCAGTCGCCGTACTCGCTGTGGTGCGAGATGAAGGGCTGGACCGAGCCCGACGAATCCAACATGCAGCAGCGACGCGGCCATTACCTGGAGCCCGCGATCCTCGCTTGGTGGCGCGACCAGCACGAAGGCCAGATTGACACATGGATCGAGCAGCAGTGGTACCCACACGAGGATTGGGCCGGCTGCACGATCGACGCCGGATGTTCGCTCAATCTCCCCGATCGCGAATACCAGGTCCTGGTCGAGGCCAAGTCCGCATCCGGCATGGACGAGTGGGGGGCGCCGGGCACCGACGAGATTCCGGCGTACTACCTCGCGCAGGTCTACTTCCAACTGGCGATTACCGGCGACGAGCGCTGCTACGTGCCCGTCATCGGCCCGTACCTGGAGTTCTCCGAGTACGTGGTAGAGGCAGATCAGGAAGCGCAGCAGGCGACCCTCGCAGCTTGCCGGAGGTTCTACGACTCCCTCAGTCAGGACGAGCCGCCGACCCTGGATGCGCACCCAGCGACGTATGCCACCGTGCGCAAGCTCCATCCCGACATCGAGGACGCGACCATCGATCTCGACCGGGACATCGCGCATGAGTACGTCGCCGCGTCACTCGACCTCAAGGCCGCGACTGAACGCGAGCGGGCCGCCAAGACCGTCGTACTCGACGCGATGGGCACAGCCAAGTCCGCCACCAGCGCCGGGACCAAGATCGCCCGCCGACAGGCATCCAAGCACGGCATCAGCCTCGTGCGCACCGCCAAGACCACCGACAACCTCGCCCCCATGGAGGACGCATCATGACCGAGATAGAACTGCACGCCGGAGGCAACGAGCTGGCGCAGCAGATGGACTACGCACGGGCAGTCAGCTCTGGCGATCTGCTGCCGCAGGCGTACCGGGGCAAGCCCGCGAACGTGCTCTTGGCGATAGGACTCGGGCAGTCGATGGGACTGTCGCCGGCCGAGTCCCTCTATCGCATCGACGTGATCCAAGGTAAGCCGACCGCCTCAGCCGAGTTGATCGCCGCGAACGTTCGCAAGGCCGGACACAAGCTCCGCGTCCGGGTCGACGACCAGGCCGTGTCCGCCACCGCCACGATTATCCGCGCTGACGACGAAGGCTACGAGCACACCGTCACCCGCGACCAGGCATGGGCGAAGCAGATGGGCCTGCTGAACAAGGACAACTACAAGAAGCAGCCCACCACCATGCTCCAGTGGCGAGCGATCACCGCCGTGGCCCGGCAGGCATGCCCCGAGGCGCTCTACGGCGTCGCCTACACCCCTGACGAGATGTTCGACCTCCGCGACGAGCGACCAACCCCCGCGGCCACCACGGGCCGCGACCGGCTCATGCAAGCCGCCGCCGAAGCGGTCCCCGAGCCCGAGCCAACGCCGGCCCAGTCGGTCGCCATGATGACCAAGGCCCAGCAGGGCAAGGTCTTCGCGCTCCTCGGTGAACTGGGAGTGGAGTCCGACGAGCAGCGGCGCGCCGGGGCATCGCAGGTACTCGGCCGCGACGTCACCTCGTTCACCACCATCACCAAAGCCGAGGCCGCTCGGCTCATCGACAGCCTCGAGCAGGCCGTCGGTACACAGCAGCCCTCGGAAGACGACGAAGTCGTCCAGGGAGAGCTCGTGGACGAGGAGACCGGCGAGGTCCAGGGATGACCACCCGCGCCATCGAGGACTACTGCCACCGGTGCCCGTTCAACCCGCCCGACATCTGCGCGTCATGCCCCGCGCGGGATGGCGTGATGGACGGGCAGATGACGATCGACGAGGAGGAGACGTGAGGCGCACATGCCAGCGCTGCGGAAGCACCCACAAGGGCCGTCACGACGACTGCCAGGCGTGCCGGATGCAGGACGACATCAACGCGCGGCTCGACGACCCCGAGATCGCATTGAGGGGTGGTGACTGGGTGCTCGATCGCGGCATCAGGAGATGGCGACCACGTGCGGCGATACCTGCACCGAGATCATCGCCGCCAAGACGTCAACGACAAGATGCTCCACACTCCACGAGCGCCCCGAGCAAGGGCGCTCTTTGCGTCTGCGGATGTCTGATTCTCCCGGGCGAGGACTGTCCTTCATGCCGAGCTTGGGCGCGCGACGACGAGCGGCGATGGGCTCGACATCACGATCACGGACCACTGATCGTCGGTCAAGCGCACGAAGATCAGGAGCACGAACGACCACGATTGGAGGCTGCGTGAATGCCATACCTGAACATCGACGACGGGTTCGCCGACCACCCGAAGGTCGATGACCTCAGCGACGGTGCGTTCCGACTCCACGTCGCGGCGCTCTGTGCGTGCGCTAAGGGGCAGACCGACGGCTTCATCAGGAGCCACAAGGTGCCCCGCCTGACGCACAGCTACCGGCCGACGCTCGTGGTCGAACTCGTGGAGGCGGGGCTCTGGCACGAAGCCGACGACGGGTGGGATATCCACGACTTCCTCGACTGGAACAAGCCGAAGTCCTGGTGGGACGAGAAGCGGGCCAGGGACGCCGAGCGCAAGGCCAAATGGCGCGAAAAGAAGGTCACCGACAGGTGATGTCACGCCGTGACGGACGCCGTGACGAGACGCGTGACGGACGCCGTGAGTCACAGGTGGAGTCACGCCGTCAGTCACAACGTCCGTCACGCTGCTCCAGACCAGACCAGACCAGACCAGAAGTACTTCTTCTTACGTCTTCTTGTTGGTCAATCACCTTGTCCCTAATCGTCACTTAAGTGACGCGCGAGACCCGATCGGAGGAACAACAGATGATCTCGCGTGACGAAGCGGACCGGATCGCTGACGCGATCCAGGCCCTCCGCCCCAACTGGAACCGACCTCAGCTCATGGCCGTCATGGGCGACGACCGCATCAGGCTCAGGCGACAACCCAAGGACGTCGCCGCAGCACTCTCGTGGCTCGCTCTCGACGCCGACACCAGGCAGCCCACGAGGCTGTTCGAGGCCGGCCCGTGGTGGGCGACGACCGACCCGCCAGGATCACCACCGAAGTACCGAGCCACCGACCCGACCGACTGCGCCATCTGTGGTCGACCTCGCGGTGGATGCCTCGACCGAGACCACGAGTACGAACCACAGCGCGCCCGAGGACAGGGCGTGCCACGATCGAAGGAGGAGGCATGACATGGACCGCGAGGCGATGTTGAGGTTCATGGCGCTTGTGCACGACATGGCGGCTGCCAAGCACCGGCTCAGCGCATCACTATGCCGAGCGCAAATCTCGGTTGAGCGCTTCGTCGCCGTGATGCGGGAAGCCGATCGGCACTGTTTCGCCGAGATGGTCCGTGAGCACCCGGACCTTGGGTACCTCGATGCGCAGCTGGATGGTTTCTACGTCGAGCCGCCCACCGCGTAAACCCACCCCCACCCCACGCCCCGAGCCACACCGGCCGGGGCGTTTGTCATGCACGAAAGGAACGACCCATGAACACTCACCGACCCCCCTGCATCAACGGCGAGCATTGCGGCGAGGCTGCGCACTGTCCGCCGCAGACCAACCCCGCCGAGGAGATCTTCCTCAAGCAGGCCGGCATCAGTGACGTGGCCGAGTTCAAGGCCGCCGGTATCCAATGCGCGATGTCGGGCCTCACGGCCGCGGACCTGACCCGTATCGCTGCCGCCCATGCTCGTGGCGATCTGGTGATCCCGGACGACCCCGAGGCCGCCCCCGACCTGTCCCTGATCCCGTCGTCACGGGAGGAGGCGCGCCCGGTCGAGGTGAACGGGGTGGTGGTCACGTGCTACCAGAAGGGTGGATGGCTCTGGCTCTTACTCGGGGGTGGTATCCATGTCTATCGCCATGTCTGGGCCGACAGCGTCACCTCCGTCCGCCCCGTGACCATCCTGGCCGACGATCAGGTGGCGGTGTCGAGGGAGCTGATCGAGCGGGCGAAGGCGTGGACCGAGGGGACCTCGTGGTCCGACCGGGGACCGATCTACGAGATCCTCCGCTACCTCGCCGCGGTGGATCGGGGTGAGGATCATGGCTGAGGCCTGGGCCGACCGCCATGGTGACCTGTGGACCCTGGGTGATGACGGCTTGCTGCACACGCCGGAGACGGCACCGTTCACGCGGGAGCATGTCGAGAAGAAGTGGGGACCACTGCGGCCGACCACCTCCGACCCCACGGGGCCTGACGACCGGGGGTACCAGGTCGTCGTGTCGGCCTTCGGGCTCGATGGCGCTGCGGAGAACCGACTGTTCGATCGTGTCGCGAACGCAGCCCATGCATGGGACGAGCAGGTCACCGTGCATGCCCGCACCTCGCGCCCGGTCATGGTGAGCGAGGAACAGTCATGACTTGCTCCGCTGCGGGATGTGATCGCAAGGCGTACTGCCGAGGTCTCTGTGACCCGCACTATCGCCAAGCCCTCAGGAATAACGAGCTTGCGAGGGTAGTCCGTACCGTCGCGCCTTGTGCGGTTGACGGCTGCGACAAACCTTCGCGCCGACGCGGGTGGTGTGAGACTCACGCTCGACGCTGGTACGAGCACGGCCATGTCGAGGACACGCGTCGTCCACCCACATTCGGAGAGACGGCGCTGGAGGTCTTCGAGAAGCAGGTTGATCGGACCGAGACCTGCTGGCAATGGACCGGAAACGTAACCGGGCGCTATGGGCGACTGAGCTTCAAGGGTGCCGACACCCAGGCTCATCGCTGGTCCTACGAGCACTTTGTCGGCCCGATCCCCGATGGCTTGGAGATTGACCACACCTGCGAGAACACGCGTTGCGTCAACCCGGGCCACCTTGAGCCGGTCACGGGGCGCGAGAACGTGCGCCGCTACCACGAACGAAAGCGAGCAAGAGCATGAATATCAGCGAGGAAGCGATCGAGGCGGCAGCGCAGGCGATCTACGAGGCGCACGAATTCCCTCTGCACACCCAAAAGTCGTGGTCGGAGATGGCGCAGTCCTCGGACCGTGCCAATCGCTACCGAGTGGCACGTGACCGGGACTACGCACGCGCTGCCATCACCGCCGCCCTCCCATACCTCCAGAGAGCCTGAAATGACAGCGATTTCTGATAGAATCGAAACGGCTCCGAAGGGCGCGCCAACGCCACTCCGGAGCCTGACCCACACGGATCGACTACACCGATCGGAGGGCTCCATGCAGCCTACCCTGACGACCTCTGACGTTGAACGCTTCTGGCGGCAGGTTGACCGAACCGAGTCATGTTGGCACTGGACCGGCACGATCAACCCAGATGGATACGGCCGGATCGGCATGAAGATCGATGGTCGCTGGCGGACACTCGCTGCACATCGAGTCTCGTTGCTGATCGCTGGTGTCGAATTGATCCCCGGCAGGGTTGTCGATCACATCTGTCGAGTGCGCCGGTGCGTGAATCCGGAACACCTTCGTCAGTTGACTAATCGAGACAACATCTTGGCCGGAGTAGGCGCGACGGCCATCAATGCTCGGAAGACGCATTGCAAGCGCGGTCACGAGTACACGCCAGAGAACACCTATCAAGGAAATCGCGGCCGTGAGTGCCGCGAGTGCAGGGCGAACCGGATCAAGGCGCGCAGCCGACTGCGCCGACCATGTCCGGAGTGCGGGGTCGAAATCAGCGCGAACCACATGTCCAAGCACATAAAGCTGATTCACGGAAAGTCGAGGGTCGGGTCATGACTGAAAACCTCCCGCATCTATCCAGCGGCCAGAGCGAGGCGGACATCCGGGCCGAGGCGCTGCGAGAGGCGGCCAAGACCTTGAGCCACTGGTTCCAGGCCGACAGTGTTCCCGCGCCGATGGTCAAGCAGAAGCTCTATGACCTCGCCGCCATTGCCGAACGGGGTGACGTCCAGTGATCAGCATCGACATCGAGAAGCTGCGGCAGATCGCGGAGGAGCCCATCTACGGCGGCATCGGTCGAGAGCAGCTGACCGCGCTGCTCGGCGAGGTCGCCTACCTCCGCCGAGTTCTCGGCCTCCGCACCGAGGCGCTGAACCGGGTGGTCGCCCAGCTGGACGAGCTGCGCGGGGTGGTCGAGCGGCTCATGTTCCTGATCGAGCGCGAAGACCATGAGGCGTGGAAGGCGGAGATTCTAGAGCCTGGCCGTGACTCGCGGCTCACGAGTGACGCCAGAAAAGTTCTCGCCGCCCTCCTCCCCGACACCCCCACTACCGACGAACGGAGCACGACATGAGCGGCTACGTGGTCGCCTTCCACCCCGACTTCACGATGATCGTGGAGGCGATCGGTCCGTACCGATCACGCGAGCGGGCCGAGCAGTCGTGTGAACGACTGACCGCTGCCATCGACAGCTACGGACCAGCCGAGAACATGCCATCGCGGACCCCGCATGTCGTGATGCTGATGACCGAGCAAGAGGCGATCAGCGAGTACGGAATCGACGACGAGGAGGTGAAGTCCGATGGCTGAGGTGCGCAGCGTCAAGAGTCACGACATCAGTCGACTCGAAATCGCCATCCGTGAGATTCGCGCCTACGGGGTTGGCCAGACGGATCGGATCGAGCACGACCTCGACAGGCTCCGCGCTCACCGGCGGGCCACCGTGGCATTCGCGGAGCGGATGAAGCTCGGATCGGCCCTCGCCGACCACGCCGAGTCGGTTATCGGCTGGCTGATCGAGAACGGCTGGACGCCACCACCGGACACGTTCCTGATGGACGAACCCACCGAGGTTGAGGTTGATGAGGACGAGGCCGATGGCTGAGGACAACTTCATCAGGGAGACGCGATGACCGGGCAGGAGTACACGCCGACCGAGCGGACCTACGGGCACGGATCGATCACTCTCACGCATTACCCGAGCAGCGGACGAGTCGGCGTTGTCCAGCGCGGCACCAACGCCGTGATGGACGTATACGAACTGATGCAGTTTCTTCGGGAGTCTGGGGTCCTGGCCGCCCACGACGAGCAGATCAGGGCCGAGACCAAGCGGGCCGAGCGGAAGAGGTTTCGCGCTACCCGAGAGACCTTGGAGAGCCTGAATCGCAACCTTGAGCGGGAGGTGAAGAATCTGCGACCCGAGATCGCGGCACTGCGGAACATGGCCGAGGCGCGTGATCTTCACGTCACAGGCTGGCCCGCCGCCTACGACTGGATGCACGTCGAGTCCGGCAGGGTGCCACGGATGTCGTGCGTGTCCGTCGCCGAGCCGATCGAGGAGCAGGCATGACCACCATCGCGATCGTCATCCTCGCCGCCATCATCGCCGGCACACTCGGTGGACTCGTCGGCATCGGCATCCTGCGCGTCATCGCGTGGGTCATCTACGAGAGGAAGCCATGAGCGACGAACTGCTGAATCGACCGCCTGGTCAATGTCGCTGCAACGCCTGCACCAACCCTGAACCGCCCCGGAAACCGACCGGGGCGGTTCGGCGTTCCGGGGGCGATGGGCCTGGGGATCGACTGGGGAGGTGGGGGCGATGACGCCACTCGAAGAGCTACACGAGGCCATCGTGAAGTTCGCCCGCGAGACGAGCGACTGCGAAGAGGGCTGCTCGGTGATCGTGCCGACGGCGGTCGTCACCTGGGAAGAGCTTCACTTCGCTGACGGCGACCAGGCCAACCGATTCCGGTACTCACAGACCGGCGACTCGATCTCCATGTCAAGTGCGATCGGGCTTCTCGACCTCGGCAAGTCGAAGGTCACCGACGACATCTTGGGCGGCGATGACGATGAGTGACGTCGAGGTGATCGTCGCGTACTGGGGCGGCCGGCATCGCGTGGAGTGCCCGCGGCATCCGAACCGACTTGTGGGGTCGGCGAATACGCGGCAAGGGGCTGAGCAGATCAAGGAGCAGCACGAGATGGAGTGTCGACCAGAGGAGGACGCATGACGGAAGTAAACATCTGCCAGGCGGTGATGTGCGACCGACCAGTGCACGATGGCTGGTACGTCTGCAAGCCGTGCGGCGACAAGTTCGAGCGCGAGGTGCTCGCCGAGATCGAGTGGCTCATGGAGGACATCGAGAACGTCGTCACCGGACAGACTCGATACGTCACCCAGTCAGCGAGCAAGTCGGCCGAGACGCCCCTCGTCGTCAACCTGACGGCCAGTGACGCCCGTGATGCGCTGACCATTGCGCTCGACTCGGCGGCCAGGATGATCGCCGAGGAGAACTCCTGGGAGATCGACTGGTCCGATGCGAGAGGTGCCGCCAGGATGCTCATTCGTCGCATCTCGGCGATCAGACTCCACCCAGCCGGCGGCCAGATCCTCGACGAGATCGGCCGCTACTTCGCGGGAGCCGTGTGGGTCTGTGACCGACCGGCAGCCAAGCAGTACCTCGGCGACTGCAACGACCTGTGGCAGCAGGACGTCATGTGCCCTGGGAAGGTCTACGCGCGCCAGGGACGGCACGAGGCGCGCTGCGATACCTGCGGGTCCGAGTGGGAGGCCGAGAAGCTGCGAGAGCGGAAGCTGGCCGAGCTCGACGGCATGTGGTGCACGGCGTCGGAGATCGCACAGCTCGTGACTTACCTCGGCCTTCCGTTCGATCGCAAGAAGGTGCGCAAGCGCATCAACCAGTGGTCACATCGCGAGCAGATCGAGTCACGCGTGGACTGGCGCGAGGGCGAGACGAGGTACAAGTTCGGAGAGGTCCACGTTCGACTCCTCCAAGACGTGAACGACGCGGTGGCGTGATGGGGAACAAGCACACGCGTGCCAATAGGTCGATGAGCACGAAGGACCGCGTGAGAGTCCACAACAAGGGACTCGCTCACAACCAGGCTCGCAATGGCGATCTGTGGCTGACGAGGACGTGTCAGCTTCCCAACTGTGACGAGCGAGCGATCCGTGACCGAGACGGCGATTCCCTTGGTGTCTGCTTCGATCACGGGATCGCCATCTGGGACTACCTGGATGAGCACCGTGCGACCGACATCCTCGAAGAGATGCGCATGCTGCGGAGGCTCAGGGCGGCGCAGGACGCCGAAGATGAGCGGCGTCGAGTCGAGAGCATCAGGCAGGCTCCGGGCTGGATCTACTACGTGCTGGTCGGAGACCGCGTGAAGATCGGATACTCGGTAGATGTCAAGAGGAGGCTCAGGGCATACCCGCCCGACTCGCCACTCCTGGCCGTGCATCCGGGCACGAAGCAGCTTGAGTCCGAGATGCACGAGAAGTTCGCCGGGAGTCGTGCGGCAGGGCGCGAATGGTTCCTCGACACCCCGGAGATGCGTCAGCACATCGCGGAGGTGGTCAGTCAATTCGGAGAGCCTGACCGGGCCAGGCTCGAGCACCGAGGACGAGGGCCGAGTATGCAGCGCGCGAAGCCGACCAGCCGTGGCTATCGGTGGTCCTAGGTGACACGCGTTGACTGACGCTTGCAAGCGGTAGCGGCGTCTGTCACCATAGAAACGCAGCGGATGCTGCATCCCAAAAACCCGGCCAGCGAGCCGGGTTTCGTCATTTCACAACAACCTCCCCCGCTTGCCGCGTGCAGCGCACTGGGGATGGCGGGAGCACCGGAGACGTCCGGCACGCACCGTCACGCCGAGCCCCGGCGGCGGGTCATCTGGCCGGGGCGCTGCCGTGTCACCACGGCGAGTCCTCATCGTCTGCCCGTGGGTGGCGAGCGGATCTACCTCGGACGGCCTCAGGCCCACGCCGGGGGACACGGGCATGACTTCAGGAGTCGGGCTGCTGCCAGTGGAGTTCTGGCTCACCGGTGCACACGAGGTGACTGCCCATGGGCTGCCAGTTGCCGGCCCAGTCCTGCACCTGGAGCCGACGCCTGACCAGTGGGGCGTTGCAGGCGGTGCAGGTCAGCTCGGTGGGCGAGTCGGTGTGTCGCGTGTCCATCACCTCAGGCTAGGCCAAGGCGGTGACACCGGATGGCGATGCGGGTGTGTGCGGAGTCGGGGTGTCCTGCCCTGACTACCACCACCCGCTGCCCTGTCCATACCCGGAAGCGGGACAGGGCGAGGGGCACGAGTACCGAGCGGGGGTACGGCTCGGACCATCGGCGGCTGCGCACTGAACTGCTGCCCGCGGCGCTTGGCAAGCCGTGCCACTTCTGCGGAGAGCCGATGCTCGCTGGACAGTCGCTCGCTCTCGACCACACCGAGGACCGATCCGGTTACCGAGGCATCGTCCACCTGTCGTGCAACGCCGCCGATGGTGGGCGTCGAAGCCACAACTGAACATCGAAACGAAGGGACCCCGCGAGGCTGCAACCTCCGGGGTCCTGGTCATTCCCAAGGAGGGGAACGACATGGCCCAGCGTACATGCGCCCACTGCGACGGACCGCTACCCGACACGGCAGCCACCGGCCGCCCCCGCAAGTATTGCACCCGCCAGTGCCTCAGGGCAGCCACTCGGGACAGCCCGACCAAGACCTGCACGCACCCTGGATGCGAGCGCGCCATGCGGGCGAAGGGCCTGTGCTCGACGCACTACAACCAGCGCTACATCCCCGACAGGCACCCCCGAGTGGAGGTGCCGTGCACGGTGTGCGGGGCGACTGTGGTCAGGGCACGCGACTCCCGTCGACTGCCTACGTGCTCGGTCACCTGCCGGACCCTGTTGCAGCACGGCGTCCTGTCCGGGGTCGACCACTATGACTGGGCATGTGATGCCCAACGTCGAGCACTGCGCCTCGGTGCGACAACTGCGCACCGAGTGGAGCGCGATGACATCCTCAAGGGCGATGGCTGGCGCTGCTACCTATGCCACATCGACACGCGTATCGCGACCTCGCCCTTCGACCCGCGCAGTGCGACTGTTGATCACGTCGTGCCGATCAGCAAGGGCGGTCAGCATGTCCGCGAGAACCTGCGCTGCTGCTGCCTGGGGTGCAACTCATCGAAGCAGGCCCTCCTGATCGATGAGCTGACGGCCTGACCCCAGGGGGTGGCCCCTCCCCGGGCCGCGCCTCTCCGACCGCCGGGGAGGGCTCTAAAAGGTGCGGAGGGTCAAAACATCCGTCGGCCGGCGCGATGCCGGTCGACCTGCCCGATGCGGCGCGATGCCGCTGAGGAGTGATCAACATGGCTCGTGGGGGACATAACCGTTCTGGGCCGCAGCCCCAGGAAGGCTCGGCCCGCAGTGATTCGCGGGGATACTCGCTGACCGCACTGCCGGCCGAGGGGTATCAGGGTGCGATTCCGAGATACCCCCTGCCGGACGCAAACGAGCGCGAGATCGAGGTCTGGGAGCAGGCTTGGCGGACACCTCAGGCCTGCGCCTGGTCGATGCCGTCGGAACGGTGGCGGATCTCGACGGTCGCCATGTGGGTGCGGGTCAAGGTTGAGTGCGAGGACCCAAAGGTTCCGCCGACCCGACTCGGCCAGCTCCACCGCTTCGCTGACCAGATCGGCATGACCACCGCCGGCCTCGCTGAGATGGGCTGGAAGGTCGCCGTCGACGAGCTCAGCGAGCGCCGCAACAGCAAGCCGGCTGACGACACAGAGGCCGAGGAGCCGCCGCAGCGTCGGATGCGCGACACCGATGCACAGTCATGACATCGGCGCCCTTCCCTCGGATTTCAAGACTCTCGGCGACCTGTGGTCGGCGTGGATGGAGCGGCACTGCCGAGTCCCTGACCGGCACGAGCGCGGCAAGGCGTTCCGCGAGTACGACTGGCAGTTTTGGAACACCGCGCACCACGGCCAGGTCCGCCCTGAGGCGACCTTCGACCCTGCTGAGCCGCCGCTGAATCAGGCGTTCGTCTTCCGGCGGTCGCAGGTGATCGCGCCGCAGAAGATGGGCAAGGGCCCCTGGACCGCCGCCCGCATCTGCTGTGCCGCTGTCGGTCCGTCCGAGTTTGCTGGCTGGGCCGTCGACGGCGACGAGTACCACTGCGAGGACAACGGCTGTTCGTGCGGCTGGGTCTACCGATACCTGCCGGGCGAGCCGCTGGGGATGCGCCACCCGTCGCCGCTGATCCAGATCATGGCGACGTCGGACGATCAGGTGGCGAACATCTGGCGACCACTCGTCTCGATGATCAGCCTCGGCCCACTCAGGGAGCTGCTGCTCCCCCGCGGCGAGTTCATCCGCATCGTCGGAACCTCCGGCGACAAGGACATGGACCGCATCGACCGCGTGACGGCCTCGGCGAAGTCTCGACTCGGCGCCCCGATCAACGAGGCGTTCTTCGATGAGACCGGCCTCTACACGGCGAGCAACAAGCTCATCGAGGTCTGGCAGACGATGCGCCGCGGCGCCGCCGCGATGGGCGGTCGGTCGATGGAGACGACGAACGCGTTCGACCCCGCGGAAGCCTCGGCCGCGCAGATGACTCAGGAGTCACAGCGCCCGGACATCTTCCGGTTCTGGCGCGACCCCGATGCGGCACTGAAGCGCCCCGACGGTAAGCCCCTGAGCTTCAAGAACTCCCGCGAGCGCCGTCGCATCCTCGAGCACGTCTATGCCGGCGCGGACCACATCAACATCGACTCGATCGACGCCGAGGCGCTCGAGCTGATGGAGACCGACCCGGCCCAAGCTGAACGGTTCTTCGGCAACCGCCTGGTCCGCGGCTCGGGAACATGGCTTCCCCCGGGGCTATGGGAGGGCGCTTATGGAATGGCTGCCTGAGCCCGACGCTGGCACCCCGATCTGCCTCGGATTTGACGGCAGTGACGTTTCGGACTGGACCGTGCTCAGTGCGGAGACTTGCGACGGCTTCTCTTTCACGCCGCGATACGGGCCCGACCGGCGCCCGACGATCTGGATACCCGACGAGTGGGGCGGCACGGTACCTCGGAAACAGGTCTCGATCGCCGTCGATGAGATCCACGACCGGTTCGAGGTCGCGCGCGGCTACTACGACACTCCCCGATGGGAGACCGACGTCGACATCTGGGCGGGCAAGCACGGCGAAGAGTGTGTGATCGCCTGGCCGACCTACCGGGTGAAGCCGATGCATGAAGCGCTGGAGCGTTTCTACACCGACCTCTCCACGGGGCGCATTCGGCACGACGGGTGCCCACTGACGAACCTGGCGATGGCCAACGCTCGCAAGATCGCCAAGTCATCCGATCGGTACATCCTCGGAAAGCCGTCCCAGCACCAAAAGATCGACCCTGCAATGACCAGGGTCCTCGCCCACGAAGCCGCCGCCGACGCACGAGCCGCCGGCTGGGGCGACGAGGAAGACGACGGCCCCAGCATCTTCTTCCTGCCCTGACGATCAAAGGAGGCGGCGTGGCACTCACCGACTCCGAGGTCGAGACCCTCAACAGCCTCAAGCGAGGCCAGGTCAAGCGCTACCGCAAGGACCTTCTGCACGAGCGCTACCGCGAGGGTGAGGCGCGTATCGAGCACCTCGGCATGGCGATCCCGCCCGAGATGCGCCGGTTCATGGTCTACATCAACTGGATCGACACGCTCGTCACCAGCCACACCGATCGCCAGCAGGTTCGCTCGATCGTGCTGCCCGGCGAGGATGAGCCGGATGCGGCGCTGCGGTCGATGTGGGACGCCTCGAACATGGACACGCAGCTGTCGATGTTCTCCGACGACTCGTGGACCTATGGCCGGTCGTTCTTTTCGGTCGGCACCAACGAGAGCAATGCGGACTTCCCGATCATCCGCGCTGAGAACCCGATGGAGATGACCGCCAAGGTCAACATCCGCACGCAGCAGATGGACGCCGCAGCGCGCTTCTACAGGGACCCCGACACCGGCCAGAACAAGGCCGTGCTCTACCTCCCGGACGTGACGATCTGGGTCGATCGAGAGAACGGCAAGTGGGTCGAGAAGGACCGCGACAAGCACAGTCTCGGTGTCGTCCCGGTCATCATGCACCTGCACCGACGCCGCTCGGGTCGATGGGTCGGCAAGCCCGGGATCAGCATCCTCATGCCACTGGTCGACTCGGTCACTCGAACGATGACGAACATGCAGTTCGGCCAGGAGGCCGCCGGCATCCCGCGGATCTTCCTGACCGGCGTGGCGCAGGGCGACTTTGTCGACGACAAGGGCAATCCGATCCCTCGCTTCGAGGCCTACTGGAACGCGCTCTACCTCCTCAAGAAGGAGAACGCGAAGGCCGGCACCCTGACGCCGGCGGACCTCAAGAACTTCGAGACCGCCGTGATGACCAACGGCAAGCTGGCGTCGAGCCTGACCAAGCTGCCGCCGGACTACTTCGGCATCACCACGGCCAACCCGAGCACCGAGGGCGCCATCCGTGGCACCGAGTCGCGGCTCGTGCGCAGCGTGGAGGCGTTCAACGCCCAGGTCGGTGATCCCGTCGGCTGGACGATGGCGCTCGCCCTGCGTTTCGCGACCGGTGAGTGGGTTGAGGGGAACCGTGTCCGCGTGGATTGGTTTGACCCGGCGACCCCGACGGTGGCTCAGCGGATGGATGCCGTGGTCAAGGCGAAGTCGCAGGGCATCCTCTCCCGTGAGGGCGCCTGGGACGAGCTGGGCTGGTCGGAAGCGCGCAAGGACAAGGAGCGCCGGTACTTTGCCGCCGAGCGCGCCGAGAGCATCGATCCGGCGACGGAGCTGATCACTCGCGATCTGGCGATGAACTATGCCGACCCTGCCTGACGCCGCCGACCAGCACTACCGCCAGATCCAGAAGCTCGAGATCCTCGCTCTCGGCGCCACCCGCCGAGCGTGGGGTCGCATCGACGAGCGGTTCTTGTCGGAATCGTGGAATGAGCAGATCGTCCGCGTCCTCCCCGCCTTCGTGGCGATCCAGCAGCGGGCGGCATTCGAGGGCGGCACCTACGCGGCGATGTCACTGGCCGAGCAGGGACAGTACGTCGCCCCGGTCGAGTTCACGGCACCGCAAACGTTCGCCGGCTATGCCTCTGACGGTCGTCCGCTCGGCTCGCTGCTCTACTCGCCGATCATCCAGGCGAAGTCGTTGATCGGCGGCGGGCTCAGCGCCGACACTGCGCTTCGGACGGCCCGCAAGTCGCTCGACCGGATCACGATCACACAGGTGGCCGATGTCGCCCGGCAGGCCGCCGGAGCCGATCTCGCCAGCCGGCCGGGAACCGGATACGTCCGGATGGTCTCGGCGAAAGCGTGCGCCCGCTGCATCGTCCTCGCTGGCCGCTTCTACCGATGGAACGCCGGCTTCCTGCGCCATCCGCAATGCCTGTGCCAGCACGTCGCCACCCGCGTCGGCGACCAGGCCGAGGCTTACGCCAACGGCCTGATGGACGACCCGTACAAGGTGTTCGAGAGCATGTCCGGCGCCGAGCAGGCCGCGGCGTTCGGCCAGTACGGGGCACAGGCCATCCGAGACGGCGCCGACATCAGCCAGGTCGTCAACAGCCGCCGCGGGATGACCAAGAACGGCCTGTTCACCTCCGAGGGCACCCGCTACGGCAACGCCCGCCGCGGACTCCGCCCCGGCCAACGCCGCCTCACCCCCGAGGGAATCTACGACCAGGCCAGCCGCTTCGGCCACGGCCGCGACTGGACGATCGACCGGCTCCGCGAGCACGGCTACGTCCTGCCTCCCGGTCAGGTATCCGGCGGTGCGCTGCGAGGGCAGCGTGAGGGCTGGGGCCAGCTCGGCGGCGGCGGGCAGCGACGAGCCGCCCGTGAGGCCATCGAGGAAGCCCGCCGAACGGGCGTCCGCGACCCGCGCAATCGATACACGATGACCGCCGCAGAACGCCGCCTCTACGACGCGCAGATGCGCTATGAGACGGCCCTGAGCGGCTACAGCCCGTACACCAGCCCGGGATTTGGCAATGCGCCCGACCCCTACGGCCGAGGGCTGAACCGGGCCGGCGTATCTCGCCGCCCGGTGACGCAGATCGAGCTCGCCCGAGCCGAGCGCGAGTACCGCGCCTACCTGGCATCGGGTGGCCAGGTCTTCACCCGCTGAGACTTCCGACGACGCGATGTCGCCGGACCGGAAGCGCCCCGCGATGGGAGCTGCTCCAACCGAGAGGAACCCCATGACCGACACCAACATCCTCAGCCCCGACGCCCAGGCGTGGTTGAACGCGACGTTCGACCGCAACCGCCGCAAGTACGCCGGCCTCACGATGATGGCCGACGGCGAGGCTGGAGACGACGCCGACAAGGGCGACGGCACCGACAGCGGCGAGACCACCAAGGGCTCGAACGCCAAGGAGGAGGCCAAGCCCAAGACCGGCTCCGGCGAGAAGGGCGACGAGCAGCTCGGCGAGGGCGGCAAGAAGGCCCTGGAGGCCGAGCGCGAAGAGCGCAAGAAGCTCAAGGGCGAACTCGACCAGTTCAAGAACTCGCTGGCCGAAGCCCTCGGCATCAAGACCGAGAAGGGCGACGGCGACGGGAACGACCTCGTCACCACCCTCCAGCAGAAGGTCGAGGGGATGCAGCGCGAAGCCGCAGTCCTCAAGCTCGCAAATGAGCACAAGATCACCGACAAGGACGATCTGGAACTCCTCGGGTCCACGAGCGACGACGCCACCCGCGAGGCACTCGCCAAGCGACTCGCCCCCGGCGAGAACGGCAACGGCGCCCCCAAGCCCGACCGCACACAGGGCGGCGGAGGAAGCGCCGGCGAGAAGACCACGACCGGCTCGGTGAAGAGCGCTCGCGAGGACTACCTCGAGCGCCACAAGAAGAAGACCGCCTGACCAACTGGTCCCGCTGGGGCCGAGGTCTGACGGGAGCAATTCCCATCCCGAAGGGCACGACGAAAGGAACATCATGCCCCAGCTCAAGCGAGAGTCGGTTACGACCGGCGATCAGTCCTGGGTCGGGAGCGGACACGGCATCCACAACTGCCGCACGTCCGTCCTCGACGTCAGCGCCTTCACCAAGGCGGACCACTACCCCGACGGCTACTTCCCGTCCGGGCTCATCGTGAACGTCGCCGACGAATCCTCGGTCAAGCCCTTCACGGGCGCCACCGGCGAGGTCTTCGGCGTCCTGTTCACCGACCAGACCACCGACGGAGTCGAGGACCTCAACGTCCCGATCTTCCGCCACGGCTTCATCAAGGTCGACCGACTCCCGGTCACGACCAACATCCCCGACGACGCCCCGAATGGCTTCGTCTTCATCCAGGAGAGTGACGCCTGATGCCTCTATGGACAGAAGTCATCGACCCGTCCGAGCTGACGGGCTACGCGCGCGCCGAGCAGGCGATCTACGAGGCGCAGTCGGGCTCCCTGGCCCGCTACCTGCCCAACCGCGAGGTCGCTGACATCGCCGTCAGCTTCATCGCAGGTTCCAACGGCCTGGTCGAGGAGGCGCGCTACCGCGCCTACGACGCCGAGCCGGAGTACGGCCGCGGCGAGGTCGGCGAAGAGGTCATGCTCAAGCTGCCCGCCGTGTCGCGCCGGGAGTCCATCTCGGAGTACCAGCAGCTCCGCGCTCGCGGCGCTGTCGACGAGCAGTACCGCACGCCCATCGAGCGCGCCATGCGCCGCACGGTGCGCTCCATTGTCGATCGCGTCGAGCGGACCCGTGGCATCGTCATCAACACCGGCCGCGCCGCGGTCACCCAGAGCAACTTCAGCATGGACGACGACTTCGGTCGCGACCCGTCCATGTCGGTCGTCGCACCGACCCTCTGGACCGATCTCGACGCCGACCGGATCGAGTACCTCCAGACGCTCCAGGAGGCGTACATCGCCGCCAACGGGGTGCCCCCGGGCTCGATCCTGATGTCGAACACCGTGTTCGCCTCGCTGTCGCGCGGAGCCCAGTTCCGCACCCAGCTGAACAACGGTGCCTCGCGGCCGGCCGTCGCCGACGAGGTGCGTCAGTACCTCATCAGCGCCGACCTGCCCCCGGTGGACATCTACAAGCGGTCCACCAAGGCCGGACCAGTCCTGCCCGGCGACTCGCTGTTCCTGCTCCCCGCGCCCGTCGACACCGACGACGCCGAGGGCACCGAGCTCGGCGCCACCTTCTGGGGCCAGACGCTCACCGCGTCACTTCCGGACTACGAGATCGACGCCGAGGAGCAGCCCGGCATCGTCGTCGCCGCCCACCGCAACGATCGCGCCCCCGCGATCGCCGAGGTGGAGGGCGACTCGATCAGCCTGCCCGTGCTCGCCAACGCGAACCTCGCCATGAAGGCCAAGGTCCTCTGATGGCGAAGTTCACCGCGAGCGTCCTGCTGCGCGACCCGGCAACGGGCCAGGTCGTCACCTTCCACAAGGGCGACTCGGTCCCGGACTGGGCCAAGGTCGGCGACCACGTCGTCGAGCACCAGCAGGGTCAGGCCAAGGCGCCGGCCAAGAAGGCCGAGCCGAAGCCCGAGAAGTAACGAGAGAGGAGGCAGGGCGCCATGAGCTACACGATCCCCGAAGATGTCGCGGTCGAACTCGGCCGCCCTGCCTCCTCGATCACCGACGACGAACGCCAGCAGTGGCAGGCGTGGATCGAGCGCGTCGAGCGTAAGATCCGCGCCCGCTTCAAGCGCGAAGGCCACGACCTTGACGACGCCGTCGACACTGGCAGGCTCAGCCAGGAAGAGATCACCGACGTCGTCGTGAGCGCCGTGGCACGCCGCGTCCGCAATCCCAACGGCATCACCTCCACCACCGTCACCGTCGACGACGGCACGATCACCCGACGCCGCGAAGGCGTCGACGACTCCCTCGGCCTCGACCTCACCGACACCGAGTGGGAACAGCTCCTACCGGCAACCGAGGCCGACGCATTCAGCCTCCGCCCGACGTTTACGCGCGACCGATGTGGCGGGCGATTCTGGTGACCGACTTCGACTTCGGCACCGAACTCGCCGCCGGACTCGCAGAACTCCGCGGCCACGCGATCTCCCGCATGCGAGCCACCTGCGTCATCGAGCGCCCCGGTGAGGATGACACCGACGAGAACGGCGACACCGAAACGCCGTTCACCCAGATCTACCCCGACCCCGAGTGGCCCGACGATCACCCCCACGCCGATGGGAAGTGCTACACGCGCTACCCCGGTCTCGCGTGGGAGCAGACGCCCGAGGTGGCCGGCGCGACGATCGTCTCGTCGCGGCTGGTGGTCAGCATTCCGCACGGCGTCGTCGCCCGCCCCGGCGACGTTGTGACCATCCTCAGTGATCCCGACAACTCCCAGATGATCGGCACCCGCCTGCGGGTTGCCAGCATCGATGACCAGTCACAGGCGACCCGCCAGCGCCTGGTGGTCGATGACCTACAGGGGCCGCCGGGGATCACCTCGGCCTAGGAGGTTCACATGGCTGACGTCTTCTGGCAGGGCATGGACGAGTTCATCGCCGCACTCGAGGGTAAGGCCAACGCGTCTCAGGGCGAGGTGTCCAAGGTCATCGAACGGGGCGCCAACAACATCAAGCGGCAGCTGCGTGACGAGATGGGCCAGTCGCGACACTTCAAGCAGGTAGCCCAAGCGATCTCCTACGACATGCGCTCGGGTGGAGCGTTCGGCGGCGGCTTCGTTGAGGCGGAGATCGGACCCACCAAGGGCTCTCCGGGATCACTCGCGAACATCGCGTACTTCGGCACCAGTCGCGGTGGTGGCACGGTTGCCGACCCGCGCGGAGCACTCGAGGCAGAGATGCCGAATGTCGAGAAGTTCCTCGGTGACTTCGCGGTGGATATCTGATGCGAGCACACATGGAGGCCGTGAAGGCGTTGCTCGCGCCGCTCGGTCGAGACGTCTGGTTCATCGACGTGCCGGAAGGTCGACCGATCGCATACCCATACATCATCCTGTGGTCCTCTACCGGGCGGATGATCTCCGAGACACTGTGCGGCACACAATCCGACCTCGACGACCTCCTCGGCGTCACTTGCGTCGGGGTGAGCCCCGAGGCCGTCTGGTCGGTCTCCTCACTGGTGCGCGCAGCCCTGATCGACAAGCACCCCCAGGTCGACGGTCGCTACGTCGCCGAGCTCCGGCTCTATGACTCGCAGAATGTGCAAGCCGACGGCGACGTCACCCTGCCGAACAGCAACCGGCACCCGTACTTCGGAGTCGACCTCTACTCACTGAGGTCGACGCCCGCCTAACTCACCCGGCCACCAGTCCGACAGGAAGCCTCCTGCCGGGCTCCTCGTCATGCCCAGGAGGCCCCGATGTCGCAGTTCATCGACGTCTACGCGAAGTCGACCGGCGAGAAGCACCGAGTGCCCGCGCACTTCATGGATGTGCCGTCGATCGCGAAGCAGTTCACCAAGACTCCCCGCCAACGCAAGGCGGATGAGCGGGCCGCCGCCCGGCAGTCCGAACCCGTGGCAAGCAACCAAGAGGCCGCCCAGGTGGCCGAAGACCAGACCCCGGACGCCGGGGACAAGAAGGAGTAACCATGCCTCGTTCCCTTGCCGACGGGCGCACGAAGTTCACCCTGCTCACCACCAAGCCCGCGAACCCGGCCTCGCCCACCGCAACCGAGCTCAACGCCGGCATCGACGCGTCCTGCGCGGTCCTCGCCTCGGACTTTGCGTTCGGCGCCGCCGCGTCGGACAAGCTCAACGAGGGTGCACTCTGCGAGGACTCCAACGCCAACACGAGCACCCGCTCGAACTGGCAGGCGAACTTCACCCTGTTCCGCTACTACGACTCCTCCGGCGAGTCCGCGCCCGACGAGGGCGACGACGCGTTCCAGGCGGTGAAGGTCAAGGGCACGACCTTGTGGGCCTACGCGCGGCGCTCCCCGAAGCGCTCCACCGAGGACTGGGCTGACGGCGACGAGATCTTCCTCGGTGCCGAGATCTCCACCGACAACCTGCTGCCCCCGTCCGACATGGGCGGCTGGATCAAGTGGCGCCAGGAGGCCGACGTGCAGGCGGGCTACCCGTTCATCGAAGTCGCCGCGGCCTGATCCCAGACCCCCGGGAGGGTGCGTGCCGCCACGGGTCGCGCCCCTCCCGGGTCACCAATCCCCATCTACCCGTGGGCAACCCGTGGAAGGAATACCATGACCGAGCAGACACCCGAGACCCCCGACCTCGAGAACGAGGTCGTCCCGGCCGATTTCGACGACGCGTTCGGCGACTGGATCGGCGGTGCGGCGCTGACTAAGCGTTCCGTGACGATCTACGGACGTCCAGATCTGGCGGCGGAGTTCCAGTCGCTGGAGCGCGAGAAGGCCGTCCTCGAAGAGTCGTCGGAGCTGACCGACACCATGGCCGGCGACCCGCGGCTGCACGAGATCGAGCAGGCCATGGGCGAGCTTTACGACCAGTGGCAGGCGTCGAAGTCCGAGTGGATCGTGCAGGACATCTCCGCACAGATCGACCAGGTCAACGAGGCTGTCGGCGACGCACCCGTCGCCCCCGAAGCCCCCGAGGAGCCGAAGCTCCGCAAGGGCGCCAGCGACGTGCAGAAGCGGGCCCACACGGTCGCGATGCAGAAGTACGACCAGGCCAAGGCCGAGCACGAGGCCGCGGTGCGCGAGTACGAGAAGGCCGCGTCGAAGTGGTCCGAGGAGTACGCCCTACAGTTCCTCGCCCACGCCGTCGTGGAGGTGCGGTTCCCTGACGGCCGGGTCAGTGATGGCGTGAGTGTCGAGCAGCTGCGCGCGATGCGCGCCAAGCTCGGTGAACGCCAGCTCCGGAGGCTCCAGGACGAGGCACGCCAGGCGATGACCACCGAGCCGGTGATCAGCGCCCCTTTCTCGCCGAGCGACTCCCAGCCCATCCAGGAGTAGTCCAGGCGCTCCGAGCGGCACGCGAGTGGGGAACTACCCCGCTCGTGATGCTGCTCGGAGATCACGACCCGCGTTATCGGTCCTGGACGACCGATCGGAATCGTTTGCTGGCTCAGGCGCTCACGATCTACGAGTCAACCCTCTGCAAGGGATGCGGGCAGCCGCTCCATGAGTCGACCGACGAAGACGGCCCGCACTATTCAGCCGAGGACTATCTCTGTCGAGGGTGTGCGGTCCTCTCGAAGGCCGGCACCGACAAGGACGACCCTGGCACCCACTGGTACCTCGAGGTGGAACGGCGTTAGTCGGTCAGGACTGCCGTTCCAGAGAAGGACTCTGGCCCTGAAGCCCTCAGCGAGCATCGGAAAGATGATCGAAGACTCGCGCCGAAGGCGTTTTCAGCGTCGACCTCACCCGTGACGGTCCATGACGCACCGCCGTTGTTGACCGCGCTGACGTTCGAGAAATCGGCTGTACCTGGCGCTTTGAGTTGGTCCTTCACCAGGTTCTCGCATGCAAGCCTGGCGCCCCCTGGGCCACCAACCCTGCCGTCATCGGAAGCGCTCTCGTTCGGCTCATAGAACGCCCACCAGACGAGTGCGAGCGCGACAACCGCAATGGCGACGATCTTTAGAGCGAACCTGTTGAAATCGCGCTTCTTCTCTTCTGCTGTGGGTTCCGCCTGAGGCTTGCGCTCCCAGGGCCGATCAGGCGTGCTCACGAGTCGCTGACCTCGCGCTCCATGACTGCGTACCCGAGATTCAACTTGCTCGGCCCGGGCAGGACCCCAACGAACCGATAGCCGTGCTCAGCAACCTGATTGAGCTTCGCGCTGATCTTGTCGTCTAGCCGCTCGGACATTTTCGACATCGCCGGGATGTCCACCGCCACGTACTCATACCTCTTCTGCATGCCCGAACCCTATCTGACATCGGAGGTGTCTCGTGGCGAGTCAGCAGCGATCCATCACCGCAGTTCTCCGAGCCGAGATCGGCCAGTACAAGGCTGCGATGGGCGAGGCGGCATCCGCCACCGAGAAGGTCAAGGGGAGCGCCGAGGGCGCTGGCAAGGCGACGGACGAGGCAGGCAAGAAGGGCGCGCGTTCGGCCCAGCAGATGCGCGAGCAGTGGTCGCAGGTCGGCAAGCCGATGCTGGCGGTGGGTGGCGCGATCACGGCCATTGGTGCCGCGGCGCTCAAGACCGGCATCCAGTACAACACCCTCCAACAGCGGGTCCGCGCTGGCTTGACGACGATGCTCGGCTCCACGGCAGCGGTCAATGCTCAGATGGAGCAGTTCGACGCGTTCGCCCGAAACTCGCCCTTCTCGCGCCAGACCTTCTTGACCGCGCAGCAGCAGATGCTCGCCTTCGGCATCGAGACCCAGAAGGTCATCCCCTATCTCGAGGCGGTCCAGGACGCGGTGGCCGCTGCTGGCGGCGGCAACCAGGACATCGCCGAGCTGACTTACATCATGGCTCAGGTCGGCGCAGCCGGGAAGATTACGGCCACCGACCTGATGCAGTTCGGTCAGCGCGGCGTTGACGCGGCCACGCTGATCGGCTCCCAGATGGGCATGACCGGCCAGGAGATCCGCGACTCGATTACCGCCGGCACCCTAGACGCCAACGAGGCTCTGGACGCGCTGGCCGCCGGCATGACGGATCGTTTCGGCGGAGCTGCGGCGAACGTGAAGGACAGCTTCGACGGAGCTCTCGACCGGGTGAAAGCTGCCTGGCGTGACCTGTCGGCCGAGCTCGCCGAGCCGTTCGTGTCCGCTGAGGGCGGCGGTATCCTCGTCGACCTGGCGAACGGGGTCGCCGATCTCATGCGTGGCTTCCAGGGGCTCCCCGAGCCAGTGAAGGCCAGTGCGGCAGCGCTCACGGGAATCACTGGCACCGCGCTGCTCGCCGGCGGGGCGTTCCTCACGCTGGCGCCCAAGGTGATGGACACTCTCCGGTCGATCAACCGGATGGCCGAGGGTACGGACCTGCTTAGCAAGCGGATGCTGCTGGTCCGGGGCAGTGCGGCAGCCGCGGGCATGGGCCTGATGGCCCTCTCGGGGCCGGCCGGAGAGGTCAACGAGACCCTCGGCGGCCTGACCTCGGCGGCCGGGATGGCCGCGATGGGCTTCGCCGTTGGTGGGCCGTGGGGTGCTGCGATCGGTGGCGCGATTGGCCTGGTGTCGTCGTTCGCGGGGGCCAACGGCGCCGCCGTTGCTGAGGCCGAGGCACTCACGGCGACCCTGGACGAACAGACCGGCGCGCTGACGGATAACTCGCGGGAGATGGTCGCCAGCGCTCTGGCGGCCGCCGGGGTCTACGACATGGCCGGCGATGTGGGCATGTCGATCTCGGACATGACCGACGCGGCCACCGGCGGCGAGGCAGCTTTCAAGCGGTTCGCTGAAGCGCTGATGGCAGCCGAGGCCGCTGGCGATATCGACTTCTTCCAGATGACCGAGCTGCTCGATATCGTCGGCCGGCAGAACGATGCCGCCACGCAGGCCACCGAGCTCTGGAAGCAGACCGGCGAGGCCATGGATGGGGCCACCGAGTCGGCCGATCGTCTCGGCTCGGCGAGCGAGCGGGCAGCTGAGCGGTTTGGCATGTCTGGCGAGGAGTACGCAAAGCTCGCCGAGGAGGTCAACAGCACAGCGTCCTCGTTCTTCGGGCTCGGTGAGGCACTGAACGACAGTGAGGTGTCCCTCAGCAGCTGGATCAAGAGCATGGAGGACCAGACCAAGGCGCTGGTCGAATTTGAGTCCAATGCCATCGAGGCGGCTCGGCGCGGTCTCGATGAGGGCCTCATCAAGTCGCTGCGCGAGGCCGGCCCTGAGGGTGCTCTACGCCTCGGCCAGCTTGCCGATGCCAGCGAGGAGGAAATCGCGCGAGCGAACGCCGCTTTCATCGAGGGCACCGAGAAGGTCGGCGAATACGCCTCGTCGGTCCTGACCATCCCGGACCACATCTACACCGAGTTCGGGTTTCCGGGCGCCGACGAGGCGTTCGACCGTGCCGCGGAGTTGCTGCAGAAGTACGACCTCCTCGACGAGCGCGAGGTCCGCACGTTCATGGAGCAGGTCGGCTTCGAGACCGACGACATCGAGCGGATGCTCGACTATCTGTGGCAGCTCAACCAAACCGAGGCCGTTGCGACCGCGCGGATCGTCGGTGACAACGCTGGCGTGGACACCGTCAACGCTCTCCTCGATGGCCTGTCGTTCCTCGATGGGATGAACTCGACGCCAACCCTCGAGATCCGCGATGGCGCAACCCAGACCCTCGAGGAGGCGATCGAGTCCACGCTGCTGTTGGACGGCACCGAGGTCGAGCCCACCGCGACGTTCAACCCGCGCCCCGTGACTGATCCGGCGCAGGCGGCGATCGACCGGCTGGCGTACCTGGGCGGCCTGCAGGCTCGCCCCTCGGTCTCCCTCTCCGCCCCTGGAGTTCTCGCCACCCTGTCGCAGATCACGAACATGATGCGGGGCCTGGCGATGATGGGGCCGGTCAGCCTGGCGCTCGACGTCGCTGCCCGCGTGTCAGCCGCAAACGCCAACGCCATCGGTGGCTTTTACGACGGCGGCGTCCGTGCGTTCGCGGGTGGCGGTATCGACGAGCGCGGACGTCATGTGCCCCGTCAGCCGCAGATGCGGTCCGGTAGCCAGGGCGCGGTCGTGTGGGGCGAGGCCGAGACGGGTTGGGAGGCCTACGTGTCCGGGAAGCCGGGCATGCAGAGCCGGAACCGGGCGGTGCTCGGGGAGGCCGCGGCGCGCCTTGGTGGCGACGTCACCTGGTACGCGAATGGTGGTATCACCGATGCGGTGTCGCCGGCCGAGTTGACCCGCCTGCGTATCCGCGTCCGGGACCTGGAGCGCGACCTGCGTGCGACCGGTGATGACCGGCTGACGGGCCTGGACAGGACACTGGCGCAGCAGGAGCTGCGGGACGCGAAGGCGGAGCTGGCGGCGACTACCGCGGCGAACCGTGGCATCCGCGGCGGACATACGGCCGATTCGTGGAATATGGCGCGGGATCGTGCGCGGGATTTCGCGTCTGATTTCGACAGTTCGTGGTCGTCTCCGGCATCTCTGGAGCGTGCCCTCGCGCAGAAGCTCCAAGAGTCCGCGCAGTTCACGCAGGTGCTCGCCGAGCTGAAGCGGAAGGGCGCGTCGCCGTGGCTGTTGGAGCAGTTGATCGCGTTCGGCCCGTCGAAGTCGAGCATCCGCACCGCGAAACAGCTCACGCAAGACACCGCCCGGCTCAAGCGCCTCAACGCCATGTCCAATCAACTGGGTCAGGTCGCCGACGTGTACGGGCAGATGACGTCCGACCCCAGGTTCTTGCAGGCGTCGACGGGTGGTCGGTGGGAGCCGCTGTGGGCGAACCAGCGTGGCGTGCTGGAGCAGACAGTGAACCTCAACGTGACCCGGCAGGCCGACCCGGATCGTGAGGCGCGTGAGCTGACCCGACTGATGGAGTACCACACCCGCACGGCGGCAATGGGGGCTGGCATATGACCACGGTCGTCCTCGGCGATTCCGGCATCACTCTCGGCGCGACCGACGAGTACGGGGTTGAGTGGTCACTCCAAGAGGGCTCGGATCTGTGGCAGCCGAAGCCGTCGCCACGTGATGTGTCCGGTGATCGGACCGTCGGTGACGGAGCCTGGTCCGCGACCGAGCACTACGGCCCCCGCGTCCAGCAGTTCGAGGTGCATGTCCATGCGCCGTCGCACGAGGAGCTGCACCGTGCTCACGACCGGTGGCGCGCGGCGCTGAGCCTGCGTGGCTTCCGCGTGATCGGCTTCGAGCCGGGGTTCTCGGCTGGCCGGTGGTCGATGATGCGGCTCGACGGTCAGGTGCCGTGGAAGGAAGCGACGCCCGGCCCGGGGCGTGCGGTCGCGGCGACAAGTGTGTCGCTGCGCGCCGATGACCCGCTGATCTACTCCGATGCGATCCGTCAGGTCATCACGGGCGCGCCGTCGACGACGGGCGGGCTGGTGTGGCCGGCGTCGTGGCCGGCGACGTGGGACGCGGTCGTCACGACCGGTGTCCTGCGGCTGACCAACGAGGGGTCCGAGCCGACCCCGATTCTGTGGCGCCTGGACGGCCCCGCCTCCGACCCGGTGGTCACCGACACGCGCACGGGCGGCCGGTGGCGGCTTGCGCTGTCGCTGGAGGCCGGCGAGTGGATCACCGTCGACGCCGCTACCCGCCGGGTTCTCGCCTCAGGCAACGCGCAGGCGTCCCGGAGGCCGCAATGGTCCGGCACCTGGATGAGTCTGCCGCCCGGTGGCGGGGAGTACGCGTTCACGGCAGCGGGGACGGATGAGCGGACACGACTGATGGCGACGACGAGGGACGCGTGGATCTGATGCGAGGAGACGACTGATGACTGATGGTCCGGTGATGCGGCTCAACCAGATCGAGTACTCCGCGAGTGACGAGCGGCTGATGTTCTCCGCGCTGCTGGCGCCCGCGGGCTCCACTGGGTTCTCGGCCCGGTCGGGTAAGCGGCCCGGGGCGGGTCTGGGTGCGTCCGTGTCGGGCACGACGGTCACGGTGCAGCCGGGCGCGGGAGTCATCTACGATCCCGCGTACTCGGCGAGCGGACCGTACCTGTTCGCGTTGCCGGCGCTCAAGACGATCTCGCTCGGGGATCGGCCGGGTAGCGGTCAGCGGCGTATCGACCTGACTGTTGCGCGCGTCTATGACGAGCCGGGCACGAGCGGGCGCCGCGAGCTGGTGATCGAGCGCGTCGAGGGGCAGCCGTCGTCCACGCCGGTGCGTCCGGCGCTGCCGCCGCTGTCGCTGGAGATCGCGGCTGCTGAGGTCCCCGCTTCGGGGGCGGTGTCGCTGACCGTCTCGGGTGTCCGGACGGTTGCCGCTGGTGGGGTGCTGCCGGTCGCGACGACCGCGATGCGTGACGCTCTGCCGTCTCCGTACCCGGGGTTGACCGTGTATGTGGAGGCCGCCGATCAGCTGTGCTCGTGGTCTGGGAGTCGGTGGCGCACGTATGCGGCGGTCGAGTCCGGTGTCTTCACGGTCGCGGCGCAGTGGTGGAACGCGGTCGATCTCGGCTGGCAGACCGTCGGCGGACTGACGACCCTGTCGGGTCGTATCCAGGCGCTCACCGGATCGATCAGCGCGGACCAGACGGCGACCCTGAATGGCATCCCGACGCCGACACGCGCGTGGGAAGGCCTGCTGCGCAATGGCAACGCCGGCGCGCTGTCCGCGTCGATGTCCACCTCGCGGGTGATCACCATTAACGGCAAGATCACCTCCTACAACTCGGCGTGGATCAATCTCGACGGGCTCACGTACCCGTCATGAGCCTGACCTGGTATCTGGCCGACCTGCAGTCCGACCAGGTCATCGACGTGCTGCCCCTGTCGGTCGGGTCGATGGAGCGCACGATCTCGGCTGCGACGTCGACCACCGCGTCGCTCGACATCAAGGACCCGACACTGCCGCCGAACTGGTCGAGTCTGGTCGATGGCCGACGCCAGTATCTGGTGCCCGTCGACACCGCCCCCGACGGCGTCGAGACACCACTACTGGGGTACTTGGTCGAGCGGGTGATCCCTGGCGAGCCGGAGGTGCCGTTCGCGCTCAAGAGCCTCGAATCGGCTCTGGAGCTGCTCATCTGCCGCGACCACGACTTCACCCAGGTCGACGCCTCGCAGATCCTGGCGACCCTCTGCTCCGACGTGCTCGCCAGCCGCGAGATAGGCGGGTGGAGGTTTGAGCTCGATGTCACCGACTGTGGCCTGCTGCTCGATCAGGACTACTACTGGACCGAGGACCGCACCATCGCCTCCGCGGCCGACGACCTCACCAGCGCCGAGGGCGGCCCCGAGTACCTGGTCAGGGTGACGTGGGCCGACGACGATCACACCCGCTTTCGTAAGACGATCGAGATCGGTCCCCAGGTCGGCCACGACATGGCCACCACGGTCATCGAGAACGGCGACCTGTCCTCGCGCACCCGCCCCAGGGACTGGTCCGAGTTCGGCACCCACGTGATCGCTACCGGTGACGGATCTGGCGACAGCCGGCCCATGTCGCAGCCGGTCGTCGACGACGAAGCCATGGATGCCGGCGTCCCCCGCCGCGACGTGCGGCACGCGGCGTCCAGTGTCGATGACGAGGCCGTCCTCGATGTGATCGCTGCCGGCGAAGCCGCCCGTCGCCGCTACGGCACCCGGTCGTGGGAGCTGGAGATCGTCGCCGCGGCCGATCACGCCCCGCGGGTGGGCCGGGACTTCGACGCCGGAGACACCGTCTACATGGACCTGGGGCCGTGGTGGCGGTCGAACATCCGCCGCTTCCGGCAAGGCTTCGGGATCGGCCGTTTCGGTGCCGGTGCGTTCGGCGTCGGTGAGGGATCGGTGTCCGATGAGGATTTCCTGATCGACCCGGCCGAGTGGCGCAACCCGGACGGGACGCCCGCGCCGGCGCGTCTCGCCGGATGGAGGGCCACCGTGCAGGGCCGGACCATCACGCACGTCACCCCGGTTTTCTGGGACGAGGAAGGGGAACGCTGATGCGGCCGATGGATTCTGAGGACCCGTGGAAGCGCATCAAGCCCATCCTCGACAGGCTCCAGCGCGAGGTCGCCGAGCTGCGGTCCACCACCAGAGCACTCGGTGCGACCGCGATCAGCCGTGGTGACCTGACCGTCGACCAGGGCGGCAACATCATCATCGTCGACGGCGGCGGGCTCAGCATCGCCGATGGCGGCGGCATCCGCGTGACCGACAGCGGCGCCATCATCGTCTCCGGGCAAGGCAGCCTTGAAGCCCGCGATGGGTCCGCGATCCGCGCGCGCTACCCCAACGGTCAGGCCGCGATGGTCTTCGGGCGCCTGACACCTGAGGACCTCTACGACATGGGTCTGCTGCTGCGCTCCCCGGAGGGGGAGGCGAAAATGTGGTTCGCTCGAATGGCCGACGAAACCTTCGCGTTCACGTCGGTCGCCGAGCGGAATGTCATCGGCAATGACTCCTCGGCGCTGACCTCTCTGCGCGGCCAGGAAGTGCGGCTATCGACACCCCAGCTGTCCCTCTACGAGCTGCCCACCACCTCGTCGGCCGCGAACCTGCACCTGGGGACGGTCGGCGGCAAATGGACCGTCGCCTACATCTCCTCCTCGCGCCGGTACAAGCGCGACATCGCGGACCTGGCGATCGACCCCGACGCGGTGAAACGGTGGCGGCCGCGCACCTGGCGCGACAAGGCTGACGTCGACGCGGTCGGCGACAATGCGGCGCACCACATCGGCTACATCGCCGAGGAGATCGCCGACGCCGGCACCCCCGAGCTCGTCGTCCATGACGCCGAGGGGCAGATCGATGGCCTGGCCTATGACCGGATGACCGTCGGCCTGCACGCCCTCGCGATGCAGCAGGAGCAGCGAATCGTCGACCTCGAGGCCGAGAACGCGGTCCTGCGGGACCGACTGGCAGCGATCGAGGCACGACTCGGCATGGACAGCGAGGAGGACTGACGTGGCGATCGCCTGGCAGACCATCACCGACCAGTACGACATCCCAGTGAATTTCGGGGACGTCGACGCCTGGGGTGATGACGTGGCGTCCTCGATGCGTGCGCAGATGACCGAGGTCGGCGTCGAGGCCGACCAGCTGTACTACAGGACCCGCGGCGGGGACGTGCTCGGCCCGTTCCAGCTCCCCGCGGCACCCGGCGGCACCGATGCTGGGGTGGCCGCGTATGTCGCTGACGGGAGCTCGACGCCGGCCGCGCTGGCTGGCTGGGATGCGCGCCGGACCACGACCCGCAACGTGCTCGACTACGGCGCGCGCGGCGACGGGCTCGCCGATGACACGGCCGCGATCCAGGCGGCCCTCGACGCAGGCGGTGACGTGTACCTGCCGGCCGGGATATACCTGGTCAGCGACGAGCTGCGTGTCGGGTCCTACACGACGCTGCGGGGCTGCGGCATCGACGTGTCGGTGATCGTCGCGGCCGATTCGATGCCCCGACGGCTCAACGTGGTCACCAACGCCAAGAACACGAGGTCGGCTCGGCCCGACAGTGACGTGGATACGACGCTGCGGGTCGCGGACCTGACGATCCTCGGGAGCTATGACTCCCGTCCGACCGGTGGTGAATGGTCAGGGAATGCGTCCGGGGTCTACCTGGCCGGAGTCGCCGACACGGTCATCGAACGCGTGAAGGTCGTCCGCGCGCCGCTGCACGGGTTCGCCGTCGACGCGTCCTTCCTGCCCACGCCCGAGCAGGAGTCGCCGACTTTCTACGCGTCGTGCCCGTCGCGTGATGTGGTCATCCGTGACTGCATCGCCATCGACTCGGCCGTCGACGACGGTTTCACCACGCACTACTCCCACGACATCGTCATCGAGCGGTGCGTCGCCACCCTCGCTAACGTCAACACCGCCTCGGGTGGGGTGCAGAACGGGTTTGAGGTCGACGACGGCTCCTGGCGGGTCACCGTCCGTGACTGCGTCGCCCGGGGCTGGCAGAACGGCTTCCAGGTCAAGGGACACACGACGTGCCCGCCGGCCTACGACATCACTATCGATGCGTGCAAGGCCATCGGGTGTGCGTGCGGGTTCGCCTGCGCAGCGTCGCACTGGTCTGCCCGGAACGTCACGATCCGGTCCTGTGAGGTCATCGGCCCGGCCGATGTCGGCACCGATGGCAACCGGGGCTGCTCGATGAAACTGTACGGCTACGAGGACGTGTTCGTCCGCGACTTCACCATCCGCGACGCCCCCTATGGCGGCATCATCATGTACACCAACGGCGTCATCGTGCTCGACGGGATCACCGCCTACAGCACGTTCACGACCACGACACCGCCAGAAGGCAGCTCGGACGGGCTCATCCGCGTCACCGGGCAAGCCACCTCGAACGCGAACATCGTCATCCGCGACGTGCGCGCCTCCACCCCCATCGGCGCCGGACACCTGATCCGGGTCAACGCCGCCACCGACATGCTCGTCACCATCACCAACGTGGTCGGCGCTGGCCCCGCCGCCAATGCCGCGGTCTCCCTGCCGTTCTACAACGCCGGCCACCGCGTCGACCGCATCCAGGTCAGCGGATTCGGCGGGCTGGTCGAGTTCCGCGGCGGGTCTGGAGCGACAGCCGGCATCACCGGTGCCCCGCAGGTCCTCACCGGCACCGGCGACCCCAATGGCAGATTCTTCGCCCCGCCCGGGTCGATGTTCCTGCGCACCGACGGCGCAGCGGGCACGACCCTGTATGTCAAGACGACGCCCGCCAGCTCGGCGTCCTGGACAGCGAAGTGAGGCGCGCATGACCGAGCCGCCCTCTACCTCGGAGGTCTCCCGCCGCTTGGACCGCATCGAGCAGCTCCTCAAGGACTTGCCGAATCAGGCGATGGTCTCGGAGATGCTCCGGTCGCGGGACACGCTCCTGACGACCGTCACCGATGACCTACGCGACCTGACCAAAGCGCTGGCCGAGGAGCGTGTCGAACGAATGCAGGCCGACCGCGAGGAGCGCCAGTCCCGACACGAGGCCTTCGCCGCGCTGGAGCGCAAGGCGCAGGTGTCACGACAGATCGCCATCGGTGCCATCGGACTGGGTGTCACGATCCTGCTCGGAGTGCTGGGGCTCGTCGTCCCCGTGATCAGCGGTGGTGGCGCATGAGGCGCTGGCTCAAGCTGGCGGGGCTCGTGGCCGCCATAGCGATCGGTGCTGTCGTCATCATCCTGCTCGGGCAGCTGATCGCCGCGCAGGAGCAGTCGCGTGCTGATCGTGCCGAGCTGTATGCGGAGCTGGCCGAGCAGCGTGAGGCGTCCGAGGCACTGGCCGAGCAGGTCCGTGGACTCGGCGAGGAGCCAGTGGTCGACGCAGCACGTCCCCGCTCGCCGGAGCTGCGGTATGCGCCGGTCCCTGGTCGCCCGGGGGCCGACGGTGAGCCCGGAGCGCAGGGTGAGCCCGGCCGCCCGGGGCGCGATGGCGAGGACGGCGAATCCATCATCGGCCCGCCCGGTGAGTCGATCGTCGGCCCTCCTGGCATCACTGGTCCCGCTGGACCACCCGGAGCGTCGGGCCCGGCCGGCCCTCCCGGAGAGCGTGGCACCACTGGTGAGCGTGGCACCGATGGTCGCGGTATCGCGGCGATCGCCTGCACGTCGCTGACCCCGATCGAGCTGACGATCACGTACTCCGACGGCACCACGGCGACGGTCTCGTGCGGGCCGGTCGAGCCGGACCCCGAGCCGATCCCCGAGTAGCACCCACCCCCTTCTTTCCGCCCGGTATCACCACCGGGCTTCTCGTCATGCCCGAGGAGGCACCGTGTCCTACACGACTTTCCAGACCGTCTGGGGTCCGCGCAGATGCTGCACGTGCCTGGCCCAGTGGCTCCCCGCGTTCGCCAAGCGTCTCGGGGTCAGCGTCTCGGCCCTGCGAATCACCCAGCTCACTGGCGGCGCGGCGGCATCGGCCGGCACGCACTCGCAGGGCGGCGCGGCTGATCTGCTGTCCACCAATCGCGAATGGGTGCGGGTGGCCCGCGAGATGGGCGCTGCCGCGTGGGTCCGCACGACCGCGCAGGGATTCGACACCGCCCACATCCACCTGGTGCTCAACGGCTGCCCCCACAACGCGCCCGCCCGCTACCAGGTCACCGCGCTCGCGGCCGGATTCAACGGCCTCGGCAGCGGTGGGCGCGGTGGCCGTGACGACGGCCCGGGCCCGCAGCGCCTCCGTACCTGGCAGCAGGGCATCGCCTGGGCAGGGAGTCCCGCGACACCAGCTATCCCGCCATCCACCACCCGAGATCGAGGAGATGACCTCATGCCTGCTGTCCTCTACTGCGCCACCGGATACAAGCCCATCGTCGCCGTCGGCGGCGCGTTCTGGGCGCTGGAGAACGACAATCAGCGGTCCGCGACCGAGGGTCAGACGCCCACCGTGTGGCTGACCGCGAAGACGCTCGACGAGCTGATCAAGGACGCCCGCCGGTCCAAGACCAAGGATTCCGCGCCAGTCGTGCTGCGCTGCCCGGCCTACCCGCACGGCGTGTACGTCGCCCACGGCGGCGCGGTCGTCCTGGCGAACCGCGACGAGCTGTCCAACATCCGCACCGTGCTGGGCTGCGGGGAGTTCCACATGTCCGACGCCGGCGCCCAGCGCGTCATCACCGATATCCGGAAGGGAACGAACCGATGAACACCATCACCGAGAACGCCAAGGCCATTGTCGCCCTGGTCGGCTCGATCGCCACCGCACTGCTCACGGTCTACGGCCCCGATACCGAGGTCGGCCACGTGCTGACCGTCATCGCCGTCATCGCCACGGCGGTCGGCACCTGGGCCGTTCCCAACCAGGCCGTCAGCGCCTCGGCCGGATATTTCGAGTCCGAGCCCGGCGAACACCGACGCGAGGACTGACCGGCATGCGCGACATCATCTCGATCCGCTCGGTCGTCGCTGTCACCCTCCTCGGATGGGCGACGGCGGCGACCGTGGCGGGGTCGGTGTACGGGGTCGGCCGGCTGGTCGACATGGTGAGAGGACGTATCTGATGCCGTTTCCTTCATATGTGCCGACCGTGCAGGTGTCGGCTGGTGGTGCGCTGGTCCTGGAGTCGGCGGATCAGCTCGAGCTGGACGTGACTTTCCAGGCGTCGCGTGGTCTGACGTGGCAGGGTACGGGGATGCAGTTCCCGAATCTCGGTGCCTCGGCTGATCGGTCGACGGCTGGTGGCGAGGTGACGTGGACGCTGCCTGCGACGAACGTGGCGGGCTGGCTCGACCTCAAGAGCCGTTCCCCGATCGACGTCGATGGCGGCGAGCGGCACACCCACTCATACACGGCCACGATCCGTATCCTGCGTGGCGGCAAGCAGGCTGGCGCGCCGGTGAAGATCGGCCCCTTCGTCCTCCCCGAGGGGTCGGGTCCTGTCGACCTTGACACGCTGATCCCTGCCGAGGGTGTGCAGGGTCAGCTCATCTCGATCCCGGATCAGTGGTCGGCGCTGGTGGCCGAGGCGCAGGCTGCGGCCGATGGTGCGGCTGACAGCGCTGCGGCAGCAGAGGCGGCGATGGTGGATTCTGATGAGTTCATCGCCGGAAGGATCAATGATCCGGAGTCGGCGACGGGGGTGGCGCTTACTGCCCAGATAGGCGAGGTCGGATCGGAGGCGGCGGACGCCATCGGCGAGTACCAGTGGATCTATCCGCAGGCCATCTACGTGACCACCCCGTCGCCCCGCACACTGGTCGGGTTCATCGGAGCGGATCGAGGTGACGGCCGAAGCGACGTGGGCGTTGTGGTCTTCGACCACCTGCTTCGACGAGCACAGCGCGTGGTCATCGGGGACGCCCCCACCGACGACCACAACGTGCCTGCGATCCAGCAGTTGCCCTCCGGCAAGTTGGTGCTCGCCCTCGCCAGCCGAGGCGAGACCAACTCCAACCAGATGCACGTCTGGGCCACCGACGAGTCCGGTGACCTCGCCACCCTCGGCCCCCGAGTCACCCACAACATCGGGGGGTCCGCCTCATACGCCCAACTCCACCCCGACCCGACCGACCCGACGCGACTGTTCATCATGGGACGCCGCTGGCAGAACGCCAGCCCCTACGACTGGTACATCGCGCGGCTGACCATCACGGACACCGGGGTCTCCTGGGGGACCATCTACTCGCTGCTGAACTCGACCGTGGGCCGCCAGCCCTACATCACGTCAGTCCACAGCGAGACCGACGGCGTGCGCCTCGCCCTGACCGACAACCCCAGCAACGGCCTCAACAACGTCCACTATGGGTCCATCGACCTCGAAACCGGCGACGTCCACAGCCCCGGGAAGAGCATCAGCGCGAACGTTCGCACCGGAGCAGGACTTCCTCTGGCCTTCGAGGACTTCGATCTGGCTCACACGGCCGGAGAGGGCAAGGAGTTGCGGACCTTCGCCGTCCGCTCGGGTGGCCAGCCCGCCATCCTGTGCGCAGCCGGGAACACCGGCTCGACGTTCGCCAGCAGCGCCGTGTACCGGGAGGTCGTGCGCGCAGACTCGGACGACCCCGGCCTGCACATCACCGGCGGGACCGCGTCCGTGGCGACGCCCAACATCCCGGCGTTCGACGGGTCGCCGCTTGACCTGCGTATCTGGATCGACGTCAACACCCCTGCCGTGTCCAAGGGGTTCATCCGCAAGTACGTGACGGCGGGGAATCAGGCCGCTTGGCAGTTCCGCACCATCGCCTCCGGGGCACTGAGGTTCATCTGGTACCCCACGGGCGCAACGACCCCCAACGTCACGGTCGATTCATCAGTCGTCCCCAACCCCGACGCCATCGGGTACCGGGTCGAGTGCGATCCCTCGACGGGATCGGGACACTTGGTCCGCTTCTACGAGACGCTGGACGGCGAGACGTGGACGCAGGTAGGTGTCGACCGAACTGGTGCCGCGTCGTCCCTGTTCGCGGGAACCGCGCCCATCGAGATCGGCGGCGGAACCGACGCCGCCCAGGGGATCGTGAGCAAGGTCGAGATTCGCGTCGGGGGCACCCTCGTCGCCTCTCCCGACTTCCGAGACGCGACACAGTGGCTCGACGGTGCGACGTCCGGATCGACCGGCATCGACGCCCAGGGCAACGAGTGGACCATCGGCGGCGCGGCGTCCATCCATGGCACCGGGTGGCAAGTCGCCGACCTCGGCCCGAGCGGTGCGGCCCTGAACCCGTCGACGCCCACATACATCGGCGGTCTCGCCTATCCCGTGCCCTCCCGAGGGGCAGTCAAGTACCGCAGCCGCGAGGCCAGCGGAGTGTGGCAAGTTGAGAAGGTGGCTGCTGTCGCCGTGGCACTCCGGCCCCCAGGGTCGCGTCGGCTGGTCCGCCCCGTCCCCGTGGTCGGTGGCGGACCGTTCGACGTCATCGTGTCGGATGTCGACTCCTACGGTGGCTTCTCTACCTTCGACTCTCGTCTCGTTGGACTCTGATCCCCAGTATTGGTCGACGCCTCCAGGCCGGAGTCGTATCCTGCCAGCGTGACAATGCCAGATCAGCTGCGAGCCAGACGGCCCCCATTGGCCGTGATCGGCGTGGCCCTCTTGCTCCTCATCGAGATGCCCCAGCGAGTCCCCGCAGGACCACTCAGCCTCTCGGGAGTCATCACTCTCGCTTCGGCTGGGCTCATAATCGCGCTCGCTGGCATCCCGATCCTCGCTCGCCGCCACGCCAGGGACGGCCAAGCTCGGGCAAGACTGGGCACCAGGGTCGAGCCCCTTGTCACAAGCCCAGACAGCCCAGCGTGGGTGCCTTGGACGCTGGTCGGCTTTGCGCTCTACGCGGTCGCCCGGTCGGTGTCAGGGGCTACCGTCGATGGTTACCAGAACGTCGCCGTCCTAGTCACCTTTGTCGCAGGGATAGCCGTCACCGCTGCGCAGTCGTCTCGATCCAGCGCCGACTTCATGCTGAAGTGGGCGCGGCGGGCGGCAGTGATCGCCAGCCTCGCCTTTCTCATCACATTGCAGTTCGGTGAACCGATTTATGGCGAGCGATCCTTCGCCCTCGTGGCACTGCTGTACTTGGCCGTTCTCATCCCACACCGCCCAGAGGGGTTCTTCGCCAGGCTGGCTCCGTACCTCGTCTTCTTGGCGCTCGTGGCCAGCCTCTCGCGAACTGCTGCCGCGATCGGCCTCGCCCTCATGACGTTTATCGCACTGCGGGCCGCCCGCGGTCGCCTCGTTCGCGGGATCGCTTTCACGGCCCTTGGGGCCGCCG
Organism: Aeromicrobium piscarium; assembly: GCF_007421815.1. Taxonomy (GTDB): domain Bacteria; phylum Actinomycetota; class Actinomycetes; order Propionibacteriales; family Nocardioidaceae; genus Aeromicrobium; species Aeromicrobium piscarium. The sequence continues at coordinate 138,753 of NZ_VLNT01000001.1, forward strand.
CCGGACTGGTGCTCATCACTCAGTACGCCCCCTTCCGGGACCGCTTCCTGGGCGGTGACAATGCCGTCCAGTACGGAGGGCTCACCCTGAATACCTCAGGCCGCACCATCCTGTGGGAGATCACCATTGACGACGCCCGCCGGAACTTGTGGTTCGGGCTAGGGCCGGGCAGCTCCCAAGACCTCATCACGCCGCTTTTCCGAGCCATCTCTCACCCGCACAACGACTACCTTCGGCTGCTGCATGACTTCGGACTGATCGGGCTCGCGCTCTTCGTCGCCGGCTACTTCACGCTCATGCTCCGGACTTTTCAGCTTGCCCGGGCGACAAACGAACCGATCCATTGGTCGGCGACGATGGGCCTGCTGGCAGTCGCCCTGGCCGCAGTCACCGATAACCCCCTGGTCTACCCTTTCGTCATGTACCCGCTCGCCGCGCTCGTGGGCCTGTCCCTGGCCCGGGCCTCCGGCACGGGGACTTCACTCGATGATGTCGCGAAACCAGCGGCGCGGGTCTCGCCTTAGCTTCGCCAGCTCCCTGAGGGTCGCCTCGATGAGCACGGGTGCGATCAGTGCCCCGGCAACGACCGCCCCGCCCCACATCCACGCGCCCCAGAGCTTCTCCGGCTCGACCCAATACTGCATCCCGAAGCCGATGAAGAACGCAGCCACTGCGAGCAAGCCGCGTTCTTTCCCGGTCAGTTTGAAGCTCACGTCTCGATGCTAGTGCGCCACCCCACCCAATCGACCACCTAATCGACCCCGTCCCCTGGGGGCCGATTCAGGTACCCCCAGGGGCGGCGAATCATCAGAAGACCCGGTCGTCGTCGGCCGGTTCTCTCCACGGTAGGTCGATCATGTGACCTGCGTCTCGCAGAACGGACGAACCACTCGACATGACCATGCGGATGGCTCTACCGTCCTAGCGCGGCCCCGCGCTCCCATCACCCCCGATGCTCGCGGGGCCGTGCCAGGCGGCCCATACACCCAGCGACCACGCCCCCGTCAGCCTCCACTCGGAGGTTGGCGGGGGCGCTTTCGTGCGTTATCGGCACATGAGGATGAATCAGTCGTGGCGGAACTTCCCGGGTGAAAAACATGTCTCCGGAGGCGCTAGCCGTGACCGGTGGAGACCCGTTACGTTCACCGGCATGGAGATCGAAGAACTCGAACTGATAGTGGCATCACTCGATCCCGGCATGGCACCGGCGGCATCCCTAGACAGCCCGGCCATGACCACCGCAGAGCAGAGGGCGCGGCACCGTGCGGCAGCTGAGGCGCTAGAGAGGACGCGAACAGATGTTCGATAGGGTGAATTTATGCCCGTCACCCTCGTCGCCATCACCCAGCAGACTCCCGAGCCCCACGCCCCCAGCCACGCGGGACTGGAGACGGGCGAGATCACGGCCGAGGGCGAGGACTACCAGGCAGCAGTGGACAGCCTCGACGCACAGGTTCCCGAGGGCTGGCGCATGATCTCGATACGGCGCGTGGACTGATGCCCGGCCCCTACCCCGAGCTCGGCCCACCCGACACCTCCCAGTACCAGAAGGTGCTCAACGAGTCCTGGCCGCTGGTCGACGCCGACGGCAAGAAGCACGCCATCGGCATCCCCACCCGTCGCGACACCATCCCCGTCCGGGTCCGCGTCATCTTCGAGCGCGACGGAGAGACCTGGCTCGACGGCGAGGCCGACCGCTGGCACGGGCAGCACGTCCACGTCGCCGTCAGCGACCCTCGGCTACAGATCTCCGGCGTGTGGGTGGACGCGAGCGACGTCAGGCGACGGTGAGCTTCAAGCGAAGGTCAAATCGGGTCAAAGCTTGAAGTTCACGCCGAGCGACGGCGCAGACGTCCATCCCGCAGCCGGCGCAGGCGACGGACCAGCATCGGGAACTCGCGCTCGGCCTCGGGGTCGTCGAGGGCGCGGTTGAGGAACTGGTGGTACCGCACCGGGGAGATCTCGAGCTGCTCACGGATCGCGGCCTCACGAGCACCCAGTGGAGTCGCGGGGTGGACACGGGACTCGTGGGTGAGGACGGCGCGGGTGAGGTCGTGCATGGGTCTAGTGTGGGGGAGGGTGTGACAGTTCGATGTGTACATGTACCCGATTCTTGGCTTCAGTGCATACCGTCAGAGGCCAGTAGCGGCGTACAGCGCCCTGCGATTCCAGGCTCGCCCCGTGATTTGAGGCGTGGATACACGCTTTCGATTCCCGTCACCGGCTCTCCCGGCGAAGCCGGCTCTTCCCGGTGGCGGAAATCGAGTCGGGCCCCTCGTCCGCGCGCAGCGCGCTGGATAGGGATCCCGTCACCGGCTCCACCCGCGCAGCGGGCTGCTCCCCCGGTGGCGGGAATCGAGTTGGGCCCCTCGTCCGCGCGAAGCGCGCTGGGCACGGATCCCGTCACCGGCTCTCCCCGGACCTCCTTCTCGCGTGAAACGTATCCCCTCTTTCCCCTGCCTCCCTCGAACCGTGATGGCACAGTGGTGCGCAACCGAGGAAAGGGGGCGTCATGGGGTGCGACGCGGTCACTGTGCTGGTGTCCTCCTTCGATGCGGGCCGCCGCGATTGGCGAATGGGCACCGGACCGCAGCAGATCCTCGCGACCGGTCTGCTGGAGGTGCTCGCCGCCGATGGTGTCGATACTCGGAGTATCCAGATCGAGGCCCGCGATGCCCTGCCCAGCGAGCTGAGTCGCGGTTTCGCCGTTCAGCGCGAGATCGCCGATGCGACCGCTGATGCGCTATCCGAGGGTCGTCTTCCGATCCTGTTGTCCGGAGACTGCAATTCCTCGCTCGGCATTGTTACGGGCGCGCAGCGGAACGGGGCATCGCCGGCCTTCGTCTGGTGCGATGCGCACGCCGACTTCCACACGCCGGAGACGGACCGCTTCGGCTCCCTGGACTGTCAGGGCCTCGCGATGCTCACCGGGCGTGCCTGGGAAGGGCTGGTCCGGGAGACCGGTCTTCGGCCGCTTCCGGACTCGCACGTGGCGCTGGTTGGAGCGCGTGCCGTCGACCCCGAGGAGGAGGCCGCATTAGCGGCCTCGGGAATGGCTCGTCTCGCGGTGGCCGAGGTCGCGAACGAGCGGAAGCGGGACAACATCCTCGGTGGACTCGTGGCATCGGGCGTCACCAGCGTCCACCTGCATGTCGACGCCGATGTGCTCGATTCCGGGATCGCCCCGGCGAATGACTACGCGGTGCCCGGTGGACTCCAGGTCGAGGAACTGCTCGGGCTGTTCGTCGAGACGATCTCGCGGCTGCCTCTCGGTTCGCTCAGCATCGCGTCCTATGACCCACGCCTCGATGCTGATCGCACCTTGACTCGTGCCCTCGTCGACGTGATTCGTCGCGTCGTGCGGCTAGGCGATGACGCTGGAGCGTCGTGATCTCTCCTACACTCGTGAGAGGCGTGCAACGGGGGTCCGGATGGTGAAGCGGCGATGGCTGTTGGGGATCGCGGTGGCTGTCATCGCGGTTCTCGTGGCGGGATTGACCTGGTGGTGGGTCGAGCGAACTGGTGACGATGACGAGCCCGAGTTCGTCGCGACGCTGACATCGGTGAGTCCGCACGAGGTCCCCGGTTATGCCCACCCCGAATGGTGGAGCGACGGGACGACCCCCGTGCGACTGTCCTGGGATGGCGAGACTCTGGCGGTGGACTCGCCGCGACCGAACATCGAACGTGTGCGTGGTACCCGTCTCGACACGGCTCTGGCCGCTCCCGCGACCGCCGATCCGGCCGCGGTCGCCTCGCTGCCGGGCGGCGAGGGGGCCCCGTGGATCGCCGTTGCCTTCGAGTCCAAGAGCGTCGATCAGGACGACAAGGAGACGACCGAGAGCCCGCTGACCTGGACGGGGTCCGATCTCACCTCCGGTGAGCGGCTCGATGGCGGGGCCGCGGCGACGCTGCCGGTGAGCCTGCGCAGCAATGAGATCAGCCCGGCCGAGGGACCGAGCGCGATCATGACCGCCGACGCCGCCGTGGCGCGCCTCGGCGATACCGACACGGCCCTCGTCACCACCTCCCAGCTGGGCACCATCACACTCCACCGCTGCGCGCTGTCGGCCTGCGAATGGGAGGAAGCGGCAGGGCCCGAGGGCGAGACCCCCTTCTCGATCGCCTCGACCGGCGAAGGGTTCGTCACCACCACCGGCGATCGCGACGACGGGCACACGATCTGGTACGCCGAGGATGACGGGTTGCAGTGGCAGGCGATCGGCGAGATCCCCGCAGGAGAGACTGTCAGCGAGCTCCGCGATGGTGAGGACGGCGTCGTCCTGCTCACCCAGAGCGGTGGCGAGGATGAGGCGATCTACGGCATCCGCACCATCGGCGCCGACGGTGTCAAGCAGGTCGTCGAGCCGACGCCCTTCTCGGGATCGGGACAGGTGATGGATGTCGCCCGGAACGGTGACGACTGGTTCCTCGCCGGATTCCGTGCGAGCGATGCGCGGGTGGACCTCGGTCCCCAGTCCACCGCCGCCGAGCTGTGGACACTGGGCGACGAGGAGTGGGAGCCGCTCGGTGATCCGTTGCTCGAGTACCAGCCGCTCCAGTGGATCCGGGTCCTGTTCACGAGCCTTGACGGCGAGCTCGCCGCCGCCAGCGATGCTCCAGGCCCCGATATCACCATGACCTGGACCTTCGGCCCCGCCGAGGACTGAACCGCGAGGAAACCGTCGGAGGCGGGTGAGGGTCAACTGCGCAGCACTTTGGCCGGGACGAACCAGATGTAGAAGATCATCGCGAACAGCTCGATGATCGACTGCATGACGACGACGATCGCCGCGGTCTCCCAGCCCACGGGCAAAGCCAGGGCGAACGGCAGCACGAGGAAGGAATTGCGGGTAGCGAGTGTGAACACGAGGGTTCGCCCCTCGTTCACCGGGAGCCGGGCGACGCGGGCGGTGACGACCGCGACCAGGAGCGCCACGATCAGATAGCCCACGGCGACGGCCAGCACGATCGGGAAGACCCCGACGGCTCCGAGCGCCGACTCGGCGTGTGCCATCGCCACCAGCGTGATCACCACCGTGAGCAGCGGCACGGGCCACCAGCCGCATCGATCCCGCACCCTACGACCCCGAGACGTCGACTCGAGCGGCCGGGCGATCGCGAGAGCCAGGAGGAGAGGAAGACCGATGACGAGCAGCGCCGGCCAGAGATCGCTCAGGGTGAACACGGCGGTGGTGTCGCCACCGGTGAAGGCGGCGAGGTAGAGCGGCAGCAACAGGAGCTGCGCGATCAGCAGTACCGGGGACGACGCGGTCGCGCGTGAGGCATCACCCCCGCCGAGCTGTGTGAAGCTGATGAACCAGTCGGTGCACGGCGCGAGCAGCACGAGGAGCAGGCCGAGTCGGAGCGCGGGGTCATCGGGTGTCAGCGAGACGAGACCCCCCACGATCGGCGGCATCACGACGAAGTTGGCGATCAGCGACGTCACCAGGAAGCGTCGGTCGCGGAAGGCCGACGCCAGCGCGGTCGCTGGGATCTGCGTGAAGGTGGCGAAGAGCAGGAGCGCGATCACCGGCCAGACGAGGGGTTCTGCGCGCTCGCCGGCCCCGGGCGCGACCGAGCCCACAGCGAGTCCGGCCCCCGCGCCGGCCAGGTAGCACCAGACCTGGTGGCGTTCCAGGCTCTCTCGCGCGATCACCCCTCGACCGTAGACGGGTCGGCCCCGGGGCGACTCGCCTCCCCGTGATCGCTGCGCCGAGCCCGGAGCAACAGGCGGAGACGGAGCGTTGGCTACAGTCGAAGCGTGAGTCCCGTGAAGGTCGCCGTGACCAATGACTACGCGCTCGTGGTGATCGGACTCACCGAGATGCTCCGCCCGTTCGCCGACCGCGTCATCGTGGTCGAGCAGGAGAGCGCGCTGCCCGTGACCAGCGATGTCGACGTCGTCCTGTACGACACCTTCAGCCAGGTCCAGGGCAATGAATTGGATATCGACGGGATTCTCGGGGAGTCCCGGGCCCGGGTCGTCGTCTTCAGCTGGTTCACCGATCCCGAGCTGGTGAAGTGGAGCCTGGCCGCAGGGGCCCACGGCTACGTCGCGAAGTCGGCATCGGCCGCGGAGCTGGTGGAAGCGATCGAGCGAGTCCACCGGGGTGAGCTGGTGACCCCCGGCTCGTCCATCCGCGACCCCGGTGACATCGAGCAGGGCCGCTGGCCGGGTGACGACCAGGGCATCACCGCGCGGGAGGCGGAGGTGCTCGCCCTCATCTGCCAGGGATTGACCAATGAGCAGATCGCCCAGCGGGCGTTCATCGGCATCAACACGGTCAAGACCTATATCCGCAGCCTATACGCGCGTATCGGGGTGACCACCCGTACGCAGGCGGTGCTCTGGGGCGTCGATCACGGGTTCCGGCCGCAACCCGTGCGGCGGGTCGATCCGACGGGGCTCTGACGCGACCCCGAGGTGTCGCAGGAAGCCGGCGAAGCCGCCGGGTGTGCGACCGTCAAGGCGTCCCGAGGTCAGCACATCGGGCACCGGCGCCACCCGCGCCCCGACCTCGCGCAGCCGTCCGACCAGGTCCACATCCTCGTGTTCCTCCAGGTCGGCGAAGCCGCCGACGCGCCAATAGGCGGCCAGTGAGACCCCGAGGTTGGCGCCATGGATGTGGTGTGACGTCCCGCCCTCGGCGTAGCGCCGGGCCCATCGCCGATACACCGCGATGCTCACATCGGCCGGATCGAGACGGGCCCGGCCGAGGACGAGGTCGGCCCCGGCGGCAGCCTGCCGAGACTGGGCGAGGAGCCAACCGATGGGGACTCGGCTGTCGGCATCGGTGCAGGCGATCCACACCCGTGTGACGGCTGTGGTCCGGACGATGTGGTCGACGCCGGCGGCGCGGGCCGCGCCCACGCTCCTCCTGCTGATGTGGACGGTCTCGGCGTGATGGGCTGCGGCAATCTCCTCGGATCGGTCGGTGCAGTCGTCCAGGACCACCACGAGGCGCGCGGTCACGCCGACACGCTTCGTCAGGTGTCTCGCGGCGGCCTGGACCGATCCCAGACAGCGCGCCAGCAGGCGCTCCTCGTTGTGGACCGGGACCACGACGACGATCTCCTGGGGCGGCCCGAAATCCTCATTCATCGGGTGCGATCCAGTCCCGTGCCATCACGAGGATCTCGACATCGTCGTCGAGGTAGCGGGCCTGCACCGAGGGCAGCTCGCCGCTCTTCTCCGCACTCGTATGGACCTGGGGACCGTCGAGGGGCCAGCCGCGCACCTCTCCTCGCCAATGGCACAGGACGACCGTCCCACCGGGTAGGAGGGAGCGGCCGATCGCCGTCCACAGCCGCTCGAGCGCGACAGGCGACAGGAAGTAGCCGACCTCGGAGACGACGATGAGATCGAACCGGCCCTCGGGCCACGCGTCGGGCACCCGCAGGTGCTCCACATCCACGGAGGAGGGGACCCGCTCCCGCGCCAGTGACACGGCGTGCTCGCTCGCGTCGACGGCGAGCACCCGATCGGCGCGCCGGCTGAGCAGCGCACTCAGCGAGCCCCTGGAGCACCCGACCTCCAATGCCCGCTCGTAGTGGTCACGCGGCAGGCAGGCGAGCAGGAGATCGCTCTTGCGTCGCTCGTACCAGCGTTCGTCCACTCCCCACGGATCGTCGTCCTCGGCATGTAGCCGGTCGAGCGCATCGTCGACAGGGGCGTCGATGATGAAGTGCTCGTCGGTGCCCCCGAAGTGCTCGAGGAAGTCAGCGCTCAGCAGGACCGCGTCCCCGGGCTCGGAGGACAGCGGGGCCACTTGTGACCGGTGGGCGGCGATGGCGGCGGCCTTCTGCTCGCGGATCGCCCCGTTGACACTCCACCGCCGCGTGGACGAGTAGGGCAGCTCGTCGATATCGGCCCAGTGCCAGAACCAGATGGGGTACTCGCCGAGCATCGCGCCGGTGCGAACGGCAGCGGCAGAGGCGGCGCGACCGGCCGCCTCGTGATCGGGGTGCCCGTCGTGACGCCAGGGCGCGAGCAGCAGGGTGTGTCGGCCGTCGCCGATGATGTCGACGATGGTCGTGACGAGAGCCTCATGCTGCCCCGTCAGGTCGCCATCGCCGAAGTCCCCCGGGTGCAACCGGATCGAGGGCGAGAGGATGCGCGCGGCCAATGCCGCTTCCTGCGCCCTCATGCCGGCACGTTGTTCCGGTGTCGTGGTGGACGACTGCGGGTGGCTGTTCTCGCCGCGCGTGAGGGTGACGATGTCGACTTCCCAGGCCCGCCGTGCGAGGTCGGCGGTGATCAGTCCCGCGCCCAGCGTCTCGTCGTCGGGATGGGCCGCCACGACGACCAGCCGGTCGAATCGCTCGAAGCCCGGCTCGGAGGACAGCGCTGGTATGGCCGTCTGGTTCAGCCGCCGGGTCCAGGACCTCGCCGGCGTGCCGGTCTGGTCGTGGGTGAACGGGGGCGAGCTCATCGGCCTCTCGCATCGCGGAGCAGGTGTCCCAGGGCGGCCGCGTCGCGTTCGGCGTGGTGCTGGCGGAGGTAGAGCTGAAGATCGCGGACCCGGTTCACGAGCCGCTCGTCGGTGGTGAGGGGCCCCGGACCCAGCGCATGCCCGGCCGTCGTCAGGACCGTCTCCGCAGCTGCCGCGGTGGCCTGCCGCACTCGGGCGGCGAGCAACCGGCTGGTCTCGGTATCGTCCGGGCGTGCGTCGATCGTCGCGGCGGCACTCGCCATCGCGCGCTGTGCGGGCCAGAGGGCAGCGTCGATGGCACCGACGAGCGACCAGCCCAGTGTGTCCGCGTCACGGTGCGCCATCACCGCGAGCACCTGATCGGCGACGGCGGTCGCGGCGCCGAGCCAGATCGCGGCGACTCCGATCCCGCCCCATGCGAACCCCGGCCGTCGTAGGTACCACTCCGGATCGCCCACGGGCTTCACCGTCACCCCGTCGCATCGGACGGTGCTCGTGACGATCGGTTCGAGTCCGAGCGGAGACCAGGCCGATGAGTCGATCTCGACACCGGTCGACGCGAGGTCGACGGCGAAGAGCGCACGGCGGGAGTCGTCGACCCAGGCCGTGACGAGGGCGTGGTCGACATCGCCCGCGAGCGAGCACCACGGCTTGCTGCCGGTGAGAGTCCACTGCTCGCCGGGCTCGGCGGCGAGACGCATGCCGGGGCCCTCGGCGGCCCACACCGCCCAGCTGCCGGGTTCGGCAGCGATGCCCGCCTCGGACAGGATCGCGAGCGCGTCGAGGTGAGGTTCGACGGCCCGAGCGAGGACGAGATCGGCGCGGCCCAGCTGGGCCAGGAACTCCCAGCGAAGGATGGCCTGGCCGGCACCGGGCAGGGCCACCCGATCGGTGAGAGTGGCGATCCAGGCGAGGGCCGAGCCTGGCTCACGATCAGTCGGTGGTCCGCCGCCTGTCTCGAGCCAGCCGGCGACATCCTCGCGTCGAGGGTCGGTCTCGTCGAGGACGACGGGCTCGATAGCTGTCGAAGGGGTGCTCATCGTGTACCGAGGTGACGGTCGCTCCACCGTGCGCGCTGGGGGAGCATGGCTGCCAGGCGGGGGACGATCTGCGCGGGCTCATCGAGAAGCCCGACACCCGCGGCGGCCTCGTCGATCTCGGCGAGGGCGAGAGAGTCCGCCACCTCACGCAGAGCGAGGATCGCGCAGGGACGCGAGAACGCGCCGAGCAGCAGAGCGATCAGTCGCGGGTCGGGATCGCCGTGCTCGTCGGAGGGTGCGCCGAGGAGCACCAGCGCATCGACCTCCTCGGCGGTGGTCTCGCCGAGGGGGGACTGCCCGATCCCGATGGCCTCGACTTCGCTCTCGGGGGCGATCACCCGCGGCTGGAACTCGGCGTGGGCGAGCTCGGCCACAACCGAGCCGAGTTGCCAGGAGTCCGTCTCCGGGTCGATCACGATGCCCACGACCGCAGTGGTACCCCGATCGAGGGAAGATGGAACGGAGGCCGTCGTCGATGACATGAGTTCCACGATGCTGCACGGCCGGTCTCGCCCGCTTCACCCCAATAGGTGAAATCCCGTGTGCAGTGGTGCGGCCCCGCCGCCATCCCGACAGCGCATGTCGGGGATGGAGTGCGGGACCGGCTTCTCATCGATCGTAGACCTGTTCGCGCCAGAGCGCACCTCCTCGTGACGACGGACCTCGACTCGCCCGCCGGACCCCGTCGCGGGCGTAGCCTGACAACGACCCACCATCGAGGAGCCTCCATGTCCGCAGCGCACATCGCCGTCACCGGCTCGACAGGGGCAGTGGGAGGCCTGGTCGCCCGCGCCCTGAGCGAGGCGGGCGAGCCGACTCGTCTGCTCGTCCGGGATCCAGCACGGGCGCCGCGCCTCGAACGCAGCGATGTCCGCGAGGCGTCCTATGGCGATCGAGACGCGGTGGGTCGCGCGCTCGACGGGGTCTCCACCGTCTTCATGGTGTCCGCGGCGGAGAGCGCCGAGCGTCTGGAGGAGCACCGCACCTTCATCGACGCCGCTGCCGCCGCCGGTGTCGAGCATGTCGTCTACACCTCCTTCCAGGGGGCGGCCCCCGATGCCACGTTCACGCTCGCCCGCGACCACTGGGCCACCGAGCGGCATCTCGAGGACTCCGGGATGGCGTGGACCTTCCTGCGCGACAGCTTCTATCTCGATCTGATCCCGCTATTCGCCGGAGACGACGGCGTGATCCGTGGACCGGCCGGCGAGGGCCGTGTGGCCGCGGTGGCCCGCCACGATGTCGCCGCCGTCGGGACGCGCGTGCTCCTCGACGGCACCTCCCACCGGGATATGAGCTACACGCTGACCGGACCCGAGGCGCTGACCCTCGCCGAGATCGCCGCGACCGTCACGCGGGTGACCGGCCGGGAGGTGAGCTTCCACGACGAGACGATCGAGGAGGCCTACGCCTCGCGCTCGGTCTGGCCGGCGCCGCAGTGGCAGTACGACGCCTGGGTCAGCACCTACACGGCGATCGCCCGCGGCGAGGTCGCCGAGGTGAGCGGAGATGTCGAACGTGTCACCGGTCGCGCACCGTTGAGCCTCGAACGGGTGCTGCGTTCGGCCGAGCGCTGAGGGCGTCTACGGGTCGCCCTCCCTGATCGCTCATCCGCGCGGCGGCGTGGGAGGATCGAAGAAGCCCCTATCGACCTGGACTTCGAGGAGAGAACCGTGAGCAACAGCCAGACCGTCAAGGGTGTCGTCGCCCTGAAGAAGTCCGAGCCCGTCAGCGTGGTCGACATCGTCATCCCGGCGCCCGGGCCCGGTGAGGCGGTCGTCCAGGTGCAGTCCTGCGGTGTCTGCCATACCGACCTGCACTACCGCGAGGGCGGCATCAACGACGAGTTCCCCTTCCTGCTGGGACATGAGGCCGCCGGTGTCGTGGAGTCGGTGGGCGAGGGCGTCACCGAGGTCGCGCCGGGTGACTTCGTCGTGCTGAACTGGCGCGCCGTCTGCGGCGACTGCCGCGCCTGCGACCGGGGCGAGCCCTGGTACTGCTTCGCGACCCACAACGCCACGCAGAAGATGACGCTGACCGACGGCACCGAGCTGAGCCCGGCACTCGGGATCGGCGCCTTCGCCGAGAAGACCCTCGTCGCGGCCGGCCAGTGCACCAAGGTCGATCCCGAGGCGCGCGCGGCGGCTGTCGGCCTGCTCGGCTGCGGCGTGATGGCCGGGGTCGGTGCGGCCATCAACACTGGCGCCGTTACGCGTGGCAAGAGCGTCGCCGTCATCGGCTGCGGTGGTGTGGGGGCGGCGTCGATCGTCGGCTCGGCCCTCGCCGGAGCGTCGCCGATCATCGCCGTGGACATCGACGACCGCAAGCTCGAGACCGCTCGCGAGCTCGGAGCGACTCACACGGTCAACAGCAGCCAGGTCGATCCGGTCGAGGCGATCCGCGAGATCGTCGGCCATGACGGCTCGGAAGGTGCCGACGTCGTGATCGAGGCCGTCGGCCGTCCTGAGACCTGGAAGCAGGCCTTCTACGCCCGCGACCTCGCCGGTGTGCTCGTCCTGGTCGGCGTTCCCACCCCGGACATGACGGTGCCCGACATCCCGCTGATCGACGTCTTCGGCAGGGGCGGCGCGCTCAAGTCCAGCTGGTATGGCGACTGCCTGCCCAAGCGGGACTTCCCGATGCTCGTCGACCTCTACCGGCAGGGCCGTTTCGACCTCGACGCCTTCGTGACCGAGGAGATCGGCATCGGCGATATCGAGGCCGCCTTCGAGAAGATGCACCACGGCGACGTCCTGCGTTCGGTCGTGGTCCTGTGACCGCGCGTGTCGAGAAGGTGGTGACCTCGGGGCAGTTCAGCCTCGACGGCGGCAGCTGGGATGTCGACAACAATGTGTGGATCGTCGGTGACGACTCCGAGGTCATCGTCATCGACGCCCCCCACGATGCCGCCGCGATCGCGGCGACCGTAGGGGAGCGGCAAGTCCTCGCCATCGTGCTCACGCATGGGCACAACGACCACATCAATGCGGCGGTCGAGCTGCGTGACCTGACCGGTGCTCCGATCTGGTTCCCCTCGGCGGACACGATGCTCTGGGAGGCCGAGAACACCGAGGCGTCACCGGATCACGACCTGACCGACGGCACCCGCTTCACGGTGGCCGGCAGTGAGCTCGTCGCCATCGCGACTCCCGGGCATTCGCCGGGCAGCACCTGCCTCTACTCGGCGGATCTCGGCGTGGTCTTCAGCGGGGACACCCTGTTCAACGGCGGTCCCGGCGCCACGGGTCGTTCCTACTCGGACTACGACACGATCGTGGCCTCGATCAAGGAGCGCCTGTTCGCGCTGCCCGAGGACACCATCGTCCACACCGGACACGGTGACGACACTCGGATCGGCGACGAGAAGTCCGCCCTGGAATGACCTCCCCCGGCGGGCGGTGAGTAGGCGTCCGTTCCCGACCAGCGAGCGGTGGGTGAGCGTCCGATGACCTCGGTGAAGGGACTCCTACCCACCGCTCGCTGCGGAGTGACAGGTGGCGCGTAGGGTCATCGGGTGTCGGTCGGCCTGATAGCGGTACTCGTGGCGGTATTCGCCGGGGCTATCGCCCAGCGAATCGCCGGTCTCGGCTTCGCCCTTCTCGTCGCGCCGTTCCTGGTGATGCTGTTGGGGGCGCACGAGGGTGTGATCGTGGTGCTCGTCTGCGGCCTCGTCTCGTCCACGATCATCATGGCCCGGGTCTGGGCCGAGGTCGAATGGTCCTCCCTGTGGTGGCTCGCCGTGCCGGCCGCCGTGGCCACGATCCCGGCCGCCTTCGTGGCGCGCTGGCTGCCGCCCGCGCCGCTGTCGATCGTCGTGAGCCTGCTGGTCCTGGTGGCGCTCCTCGTCTCGCTGCTGCTCCAGCGGACGACGCTGGCGATCCGCGGACGACTCCCGATGGGCCTGGCCGGCGTCATGTCGGGGGCGACGAACGCACTCGCCGGGGTGGGCGGTCCGGCCGTGAGCGCATATGCGGTGATGTCGCGGTGGCCACAGCGTGCGTTCGCCGCCACCCTCCAGCCGTACTTCGTGCTCACCAATATCGTCGCGCTGACCGTCAAGTTCGCCGTGGATCCGGCACAAAGTCCCTCCTTCGGGGTGACGATCTGGCTGGCGATCGTGGCTCTCATCGTCGCGGGTGTCGTGGTGGGCGATCGGTGCCAGCGCTACGTGCGCGACCACCACGCGCGCATGGCGCTGATCGTCATGTCATTCATCGGAGCTGTGGCCGCGCTCGCCAAGGGGCTCGTTGACCTGTAGGGCGGCCGCGACTCACGGCCCGGTCGCCGCATCGGCGAGGCAGTGATCGAGAGTGTCGGCGCTCAGGTCCGGGGTCTGATCGGCCCGTCTCAGGAAATGCTCCGACAACGCCTCCGGGCCGATCCCGAGGTAGCTCGCGTACCGGTGGATCAGCACCCGGCCCTGAAGGACGCTCATCGTGTCGAACTCCGCGATCCGCCGGCTCGCCTCGCGCCCCGGGGCGTCCTCACCGATGGAGGGGTCCGGCGACAGATCGAACATGGGCCCCTTCACGACGCGTTGCTCGCCAGTACGGCTGACCGTGCGCAAGCCCATGTAGGTCGGTCTCTGCCGCGCCTGCACCGTGACGACATCGTGGATGAAGGTGAGATGCTCTCCTTCGAGCAGACGGGCCCAGAGGGCGAAGATCCGCGGATGATCGACATGCTTGGCGTGGGCGATCGCGAGCTCGCGCGTCAACTCCGCCTCGGGGGTCTCGTAGCCGTGGAGCGCCCAGATCTCGTCGGACCAGCGCCAGATATTCGCCGCCGGGACCCACAGGACCTCATGGGCACGCACGGTGAGGTCGGGGACCGTCACGGATCACTCCTCGCGCAAGCTGATGTGCGCAGAGGAACTGGCTGACTCACCGCACGGACGCAGACAGTGAAGCACCCACAGGGAGCATGACGCCAGTCAGCACCGGTTCGGCAGGCGAGCGGTGGGAGGTGCCAGTAGCTTTTCGCCATGCCCTCGGCTGCTCCGCGACGATCGATGCTGCCGTGCGTGTGCGGAGCGATGGGCCGTATCCACGGTGCTCAGCCCGGGCGCGTGGTCACCACCTCGTGGGATGCCGACCGGTTCTTCGAATGCTCTTGTGGCGGACTGCGGCGCCTCGAGCCCGGCATCGGCCGGCGGCCTTCTGACCTCTCCATCCCGCTGGCGGTAGGTGGTCAACGTTGTCGGCGTCGGGCGGGGTTGATGCAGTACCGCCACCACGAGGGAAGCGTTGATGGCCTACCGCCAGGCTCAGCTGTCGAGCCCCGCGGCGGAGCGACAGTAGCGCCAGACCCGGTCCGTCAGGTCCCAGGAGGTGTGGTGCCAGGGCAGGAAATCGGTCGGGCGAGGACGGCGATCCTGCCAGAAGTCGCCGGTCGCCCAGGCCGCCTCGGGCGCGGCGACGAGCCAGACGGCCGTGTCGGCGCCCTGCTCGGCGGTTCGGAGAATCGGTTTGACGACCGCGGCGAACCCCGGCAGCGAGTCGGTGATGCCCGGAGTATCGGCCCAGCCCGGATGCATGGCATGGACGACGATGCCGTCGGCGCCCATCAGCTCGGCCTCGCGCTGCGCCGCGACGACCTGCAAGCGCTTGGTGCGGGCGTAGGCGCGGGTGCCGTTGTACTCCCCACGCCGGTACTCGGGATCGGCGACGAGCTCCTCGGTCAGCGGAGCGGAGTACATGCCTCCCGAGGACATCCAGACGATCCGGGCGTCGCCGTCCTCGTGGAGCCTGGGTTGCAGGAGGTCGTCCATCAACACCGGTCCGAGCACATGGGTGGCCAGCGCCAGTTCGTGACCCTGAGCGCTCTCGGAGCGCTCCGGGGGCATGACGCCGGCGCTGTGCACCACGGCGTGGATCGACTCCTCGACGGTCAAGCACCACGATCGGACGGCGTCGAGATCGCTCATGTCGCATTCGTCGATCACCAGATCGGCGTTCGGCAGGCTCCGGTGAATCGCCCGCGCGGCCTCCTCCAACCGTGATGCGGTCCGTCCGATGAGCCGCACGCGGGCTCCGAGCTGGGCCACACCGGCGGCGGTGGCGCGCCCGAGCCCGGAGCTCGCGCCGGTGACGATCACCGTGCGGCCCGCCAGCGACCCGGGAGCGGGGGAGGGCGGGAGCCATGGCTGTCGGGCGTACCAGCCGATCGAGGAGTATCCGAGCACCAGGGACTTGTCCAACAGGGTCTCGGCGGCACGCACCAACGGCGAGGGGACGGGCATGCGATCAGCCTAGGAATGTTCGCCGTCTCGCGCAGACCGTCGGCGGGGGGCGGTTGCTGGCCCACCCTCACCTGGGGGCGGGCGGTAGACGGTCAACCCCATCGGAGTCCGGTGAGGTTGACCGTCTACCGCCGGGTCGAGATGACGGCTGCCGCGCGTGGAAGACTGGCCCGGTGACCGACTGGATCGATGCCGTCCTCGACACGAGTCTCGTACGAGGAGCCGCGGAGCTGGAGCAGACCGACCGGGGCCTGCTGATCCACCGCCTTCCCGCGCATGCGCGGGCCCTCGCCGACCCTCAGCTCGCGATGGTCGAGGAACAGCCCGCCGGTGTCCGCGTGGCCTTCCGCACCCGGGCCGATCGGGTCGTCATGACCGCGCACCGCACCACGGTCGAGTTCGCCGGGGTCCCACCGCGCCCCGACTCCGCCTACGATGTCGTCGTCGACGGAGAGCTGATCGAGCGGATCGCCTCGACGGGCGGCGACCGCCGGGTCCTCGATCCCTCGATCGGGGGCGTCGAGACCCACGACGGGCCTGCCACGGTCCTCGACATCAAGCTGTCGTCCGGGGAGCACGACGTGGAGATCTGGCTGCCGCACTATGAGCGGCTCGAACTGATCGGGCTGCGCGCGGACGCCCCCGTGCAGCCGCTGCCGCCCCGGACCACGTGGCTGCACTACGGCAGCTCGGTGAGCCAGGGATCCAATGCGATCCATCCGACGGACAGCTGGCCGGTCGTGTCGGCGCGCGCAGCCGGCGTCGACCTTGTCAATCTCGGGTTCGGCGGCAGCGCGCTGCTGGACCCCTTCGTGGCACGGGTCATGCGTGACACCCCGGCCGACGTCGTCAGCGTCGAGCTCGGCATCAACATCGTCAACGCGGACCTCATGCGCCGGCGCGCGTTCGGCCCGGCCGTCGACGGGTTCCTCGACACGATTCGCGACGGGCACCCCGACGCCCCGCTGCTGGTGGTCTCCTCGGTCTACTGCCCGATCCACGAGAAGACTCCCGGGCCGGGGGCCTTCGATCCGGAGGAGTTCGCCGTGGGACGGCTGGCGTTCCAAGCCACGGGAGATCCCGAGGAGGTCGCCGCCGGCCGCTTGACGCTGGAGGTCGTCCGTGAGGACCTGCGGCGGATCGTCGATCGACGGCGGGCCGATGACCCGCATATCGCGTATCTCGACGGCCTGGAGCTGTTCGGCCCGGTGGACCATGAGCGCGAGCCGTTGCCGGACCGCCTGCATCCGACCGCGGCGGCACACCGGCTGATCGGTGCCCGATTCGCCGATCACGGCCTCAGCCGCTGATCCGCGATGCGTTAGGTTGAGCACGTGCTGCTCTCCGACCGCGACATCATGGCCCAGATCGATGGCGGACGTGTCGCCCTCGACCCGTTCGAGCCGACGATGATCCAGCCGTCGAGCATCGACGTGCGTCTGGACCGGCTGTTCCGGGTCTTCGACAACCACAAGTACCCGCACATCGATCCGGCCGCCGACCAGTCCGATCTCACTCGCCCCGTCGAGGTGGAGGGTGAGGATGCCTTCGTGCTGCACCCGGGCGAGTTCGTCCTCGGCTCGACCTATGAATACGTCACGCTGCCCGATGACATCGCGGCCCGGCTGGAGGGCAAGAGCTCGCTCGGGCGCCTCGGCCTGCTGACCCACAGCACCGCCGGCTTCATCGACCCGGGCTTCGGCGGCCACATCACGCTGGAGCTGGCGAATGTCGCCACACTCCCGATCAAGCTCTATCCGGGCATGAAGATCGGGCAGCTGTGCTTCTTCCAGCTCTCGTCCGCCGCCGAGCATCCCTACGGCTCGGAGAAGTACGGCTCGCGCTACCAGGGCCAGCGTGGCCCG
Source organism: Aeromicrobium piscarium (assembly GCF_007421815.1). Lineage (GTDB taxonomy): Bacteria > Actinomycetota > Actinomycetes > Propionibacteriales > Nocardioidaceae > Aeromicrobium > Aeromicrobium piscarium. The sequence continues at coordinate 156,334 of NZ_VLNT01000001.1, forward strand.
ACCCCGTCGCGCTCGCACGCGAACTTCTACCGCACCGAGATCGGCTGACCCGGGCGTCCGCGCTCTCCGGGGCTGGTCGATAGCCTCGTCGGGTGAAGGTCGATCTGTCTCCCGATGTCGCCGATGCCCTCGTCCACGGCCACCCGGTGGTGGCCCTGGAGTCCACCATCATCTCCCACGGCCTGCCGCGGCCGGACAATCTCGTGGCAGCGCGGGAGTTCGAGCAGATGCTGCGCGAGGTGGGTGTCACACCCGCCACGGTCGCGGTGCTCGACGGCCGGCTCAAGGCAGGCCTGACCGAGGACGAGCTCGAGCGCGTCGCGAATGAGGACATCGTCAAGCTCTCCGTGCGCGATCTCCCGATCGCCGTCGGCACGGGCGCGAGCGGCGCCACCACGGTCGCGGCGACCTCGTTCATCGCGGACCGCGCCGGCATCCGGGTCTTCGCCACGGGCGGTCTCGGCGGCGTTCATCGAGGCGCCAGCCAGAACTTCGACGAATCGGCTGATCTCACCGTACTGTCGCGGGTGCCGATCACGGTGGTGTCGGCGGGGGTCAAGTCGATCCTCGACATCGGCGCGACGCTCGAACGCCTGGAGACCCTGTCGATACCGGTGCTCGGCTATCGGACCAGCGAGTTCCCGAGCTTCTGGCTCGCGGGCTCGGGTCATGAGCTGGACTGGAGCGTCCCCGATGCCGACGCGGTGGCCGCGGTGATGACCGCGCGCGACGAGCTCGGTGAGGCTGCCGGGATCCTCGTCGCCAACCCGCTGCCGCTCGACCAGCAGCTCGACCCGAGGCTGCACGACGACGCGCTCGCGGAGGCGCTGAGCCGAGCCGCGGATGAGGGACTGAGCGGGAAGGACGTCACGCCCTTCCTGCTGCAGACGATCGTCGACATCACCGGCGGCGAGAGTCTGCGGGTCAATCTCGACATCGCCCGCAACAACATCCGGGTGGCGGCGGAGATCGCCACCGCCTGGGCGAGCCGATGATCCTCGTCGTCGGCGATGTCGTGGACGACATCGGGGTGCGTCCGCTCGAACCCGTGACCCCGCGCAGCGACACCAATGCCGAGATCCGGATGACGGCAGGCGGCTCGGCAGCCAACACCGCCGCGTGGCTCGGCCACCTCGGGACGCCCACGCGTTTCGTCGGCAAGGTCGGCGCGGACGGCCTCGAACGGCATGGTGACGCGCTGCGGAACGTGGGGGTGGACGCACGGCTCGTCGCCGACCCGCTTCTGCCGACGGCCACGATCGTGCTGACCCTCGACGCGGAGGGCGATCGCACGATGTACGTCGACCGCGCCGCCAACACGACCCTGTCGGTCGACGACATCGACGAGGCGGTGTGGGACGGCGTCGACTGGCTGCATCTGACCGGCTACACGTTCTTCGATCCGGAGACCCGGCCGGTTGCCACGGAGCTCGTCCGCATGGCCCGTGAGCGGGGCGTCGGGGTGAGCGTCGATCCGAGCTCGACGGGCTTCCTGCGGCAGTGCGGGGTGGAGGACTTCCTCGGCTGGACGGCGGGAGTCGACCTCGTACTGCCGAATATCGACGAGGCACGGTTGCTCGCCGGGGCGACCGGGCCCGTGGTCGACTTCGACGCGCTGGCGACCGCCTACCGGCATGTGGTGGTGACGCTGGGGGTGATGGGGGCGGCCTATGTCGACGCCCAGGACCGCACCCAGGTGACCGCCCCTCGCGTGCAGGTGCTGGACACGACGGGTGCGGGAGACGCCTTCACCGCGGGCTTCCTCGCCGAATGGGTGCGGACCCGCGATCCGCGGGCGTCGCTCACCGCCGGCACCGCGACCGCCGAGCGCTGCATCACGATGCGTGGCGCCCGCCCCTAGCGTCCCAACGGGTCGCCTCACGGAGGATGTGATTTCGCGGTCGTCATAGCAACCACGGAATTACATCTTCCGTCACCGCCCGGGGCCCGAACGCCGAGCCCCGAGGCGCGGGTCATCCGCCGCGCTCGACGACGACGAAGACCCGTCGGAAGGGCAGGACCGTCCCATACGGCCGCGGCGGGTACGCCTCGCGGAGCGCGGCGCGATATTCCCGCCCGAAACGCGCGCGCAGCTCCTGTGGCAGCGCTTGGAGCACCGGACGGGCGCCGGTGCTCCAAGCGCACTCGAAGACCGGGTCCGGGCCGGTGAGCACGTGTAGATAGGTCGTCTCCCAGGCATCGACCCGGTGACCCTGCCCGGTCAGGTCGTCGAGATACACGTCCGGGCCCGCGGCGTCCGGCCGTTCGATCCCGGTGGTGTGCGCGGCATAGGGTTCCCGGCCGGCTAGCTCGTGCAGGATCGCATGACTCGGGGCGTCGAAATTGCCCGGTACCTGGAAGGCGAACCGGCCACCGTCTCGCAGCCGCCCGATCAGCTCGGGCAGCAGCGAACGATGTCCGGGCACCCACTGGAGCGCCGCGTTGCTGACGATGACGTCGACGGGCCGCTCGGGACGCCAGGTGGCGATATCGGCCTGGAGGTAGGTCGTGGACGGGTCATCGTGACGGGCCCGCTCGATCATCTGCGGCGAGGAGTCGATGCCGGTCACCTCAGCCTCGGGCCAGCGTCCGCGCAGGATCGGGGTGAGGTTGCCGGCGCCGCAGCCCAGATCGACCACGGTGGAGGCTGGGCCGGGGACACGGGCGATGAGATCGGCGAACGGACGGCTCCGCTCGTCGGCGAAGCCCAGATACTGCGGCGGGTCCCAGTCGCTCACGGAGCCACCGTACGTCGGATCGACGCGTGCTGGTGGCCCTGTCATGCTGAAAGTACCCGACGATGAGGCCCCGCGACGGGCCGATGAGGAGCGTGACGATGAGCGAGTCCCATGACACCCGTACGCGGTACGAGGAGTTCAAGGTCTCCGGAGACGGCTTGGTCGCCAAGGTGCGCGAGCTGATCCGCGAGGGCAATGTCCGGCGTGTCTTCATCAAGAACGAGAAGGGCGATGTCCTGTTGGAGATCCCGCTGACCGCCGGCGTGGCGGTGACCGCGCTCGCGGCGATGGTCTCGCCGGTGCTGGTGGCGGTCGGCGCGATCGCCGCGCTGCTCACCCAGGCGACGGTGGGCGTCGAGCGCCGCGTGTCGGCCGATGACGAGCCCGGCGACGATCACGTGGTCGTCGAGGACTGACACCTCGCGGTGGCGGTAGGCCATCAACCTCATCCCGCGAGCAGCGGTAGCTGGTCAACGTTATCGAGCCGCGATGAGGTTGACGGTCTACCTCCAGCGCACGCGAAGGGTTGACGGTCTACCTCCACCCGAGGCTCGCGCTATGAGGACGGCCCCACACCAATCGGTGTGGGGCCGTCCTCATGTGGCAGAACCGGTCAGGACTTGTCGTCGTCCTCGTCGGCCGCCGCCTGGGTGGCGCTGTCGCTCAGCTCGCTCCCGGAGGGATTCTCCTCGCTCAGCTCGGCGACATCCTCGGCGACCGGATCGGGCTCGGCGCCCTCCTCGACCGGGGTGATCGCACCCCGCTCCTCCTCGCGGGCGGAGTCGTCGTCGGCCGTGGGGGAGTCGTCGAAGATCTCCTCGGCCGGCGACTCGTCAGGATCGTTCTCCTTGGTCGCCGGGATCTCGGGACGATCGTCCTTCGAGGGGACCGACTCCTCCTCGGGGTCGGTGGCGTCACCGGCCTCCGGCTCGGGATCGGGCGTGGGTTCTTCGTCGGCGGCGGTGGACTCGGCGGTCGTCAGAGTGTCGGACACGTTCTCAGTGTCCTCCGCCTCCGTCGACTCCGCAGGCTCCTCGGTCTCCGAGGCCTCCTGCTCGTCGGCGGGCGCGGGCGTCGCCTCCGCCTCGGTGGGCTCCGCGGCAGCAGTCTCGGAATCGTCGGCAGACTGCGCGGCCTCCGGCTCCTCCGACTCGGCCTCGGGCTCCTCCTCGGAGGGAGGCTCCACGGCGCCGTGGCCCTTGCCTTCGTCGTCGACGGCGATATTGCTCTCCGCCGCGACCGCGACGTCCTCCTCGCGTCCGGCCGAGACCGGCTCGTCGAGATCGGCATTCGCCTCCGGCTCCGCCTCACCGGTCTCGGTCGCCTCAGCGGCCGCACCGACATCGGCGGTATCGGTGAGGGTCTCCGGGTCGGCCTCGGCCGCGGCATCGGGCTCGGCCTCGGTGGCCTTGTCCTCGTCCCCGCCGCCGGTGGCAGCGGCAGCGGTGGCGGCCTCCGCCTCGCTCACGATGGCCTCGGACTCCTCAGCGCTCGGCTCGCGCTTGACCGAGGCGAGCAGCATCTGCGCGACGTCGAGCACCTCGACCTCGACGCGAGCCTCGCCATCGGCCTGCTTGGCGGTCAGGCCATCGGAGAGCATGACGCGGCAGAAGGGGCAGCCCACGGCGATCTGGTCGGCGCCGGTGGCGATGGCCTCCTCGGTGCGGTTGATGTTGATGCGCGAGCCGATGGTCTCCTCCATCCACATGCGCGCACCGCCGGCGCCGCAGCAGAAGGACTTCTCACTGTGTCGCGGCATCTCGGCGTAGGTCGAGCCGGGGATCGCGCCGAGCAGCTCGCGCGGCGGCTCGTACACCTGATTGTGACGGCCCAGGAAGCACGGATCGTGGTAGGTGATCGTCTTCTCGGCCTCACCGGCGCCCGGGGCGACCGGCTGGAGCTTGCCCTCGCGCACGAGGCGGTTGAGCAGCTGCGTGTGGTGCACGACCTCGAGCTCGACGCCGAACTCCTTGTACTCGTTCTTCAGCGTGTTGAAGCAGTGGGCGCAGGTGGAGACGACCTTCTTGACCTTGGTCTCCTTGAAGACCTCGACATTCTCCATCGCCAGCTGCATGAAGACGATCTCGTTGCCGGCGCGGCGAGCGGAGTCGCCCGTGCAGGTCTCGCCATCGCCGAGCACCGCGAAGTCGACACCAGCGATGTTCAACAGCTCGGCCACCGCCTGGGTGGTCTTCTTGGCGCGATCCTCGAAGGCGCCGGCGCATCCGACCCAGAACAGCCACTCGACCTCGTCGAGGCTCTCGATGTCCTCGCCGACCTGCTTGACCTCGAAGTCGAGGTCCTTGGCCCAGTCCATCCGGTTCTTGGGGTTCATGCCCCACGGATTGCCCTTGCGCTCCAGGCCCTTGAAGATGTTGTTCAGCTCCGTCGGGAAGTTCGACTCCACGAGCACCTGGTAGCGGCGCATGTTGTCGATGTGGTCGACGTGCTCGATGTCGACGGGGCACTGCTGGACGCAGGCGCCGCAGTTGGTGCAGGACCACAGGACATCAGGGTCGATGACGCCGAAGAGGTCCTCGTCGCCGATCAGCGGACGCTCCAGCTCGCGCTTCTCGTCCTCGGTGAGGGTGTCGGCGTCCTTCTCCAGCAGCGGCACCTTGGCGTAGGCGTGCTCGCGCAGGCCCATCATGAGCAGCTTGGGCGACAGCGGCTTCTCGGTGTTCCAGGCGGGGCACTGGCTCTGGCAGCGGCCGCACTCGGTACAGGTGGTGAAGTCGAGGATGCCCTTCCAGGAGAAGTCCTCGACCTTGCCGACGCCGAGCTTCTCGAAGTCCTCCTCCTCGAGATCCTCCATCTTCTCCATGTCGAGGCGCTCGCCGTTGAGGTAGAGCGGGACGAGCCCGCCGAGCGCGGTGCCGCCGTCGACCTCGCGCTTGAAGTAGATGTTGAACCAGGCGCTGAATCGGTGCCACGCGACACCCATCGAGATGTTGCGGGAGATGACCGCCAGCCACACCATCGCCATGAGCACCTTGGAGAGCGCGAGCAGCACGATCAGGGTCTCGGTGCCGCTGCCCGACAGGCCTCCGAAGAGGGTCTCACCGATCCAGCCGGTCAGCGGGAAGTGCGCGAAGTTGGCGTGGTCGGAGCCTTCGGTCTGCAGCAGCCGGTACTCGGCGGCGCGGATGAAGACACCCGCCAGGCCCTCGCCGAGGATGATGAGCTCGACGAAATAGGCCTGCCAGAAGGTGGAGCCGAAGAAGCGGCTCTTGCGGTCGAGCTTGCGGGGGTGGTTCTTCTGGCGGATGTAGATGAGCGCCGCGATACCGATGACGGTCAGCCAGGCGAGGAGGTCGGTCAGCCAGATGAAGGGGTACCAGGTGCCGATGATCGGCAGCAGGAAGTGGGGGTCCCAGACCTGGAAGTAGCCGCTGAGCACGGCGGTGCTGAGGTAGATGAACCCGGCGAACACGAACCAGTGCATGACGCCGACGAAGGTCCACTGCAGCATACGCGTGTGGAGCACCGTCTCCTTGAGCATGGTGCCGATGCGCTTGGCGGGCTGATCGCTGCGGCCGACGGCCGGCTGCCCGGCGCGGATGATCCGCAGCATCTTGCGGATGCCCACCACGGCCAGGTAGACGGCGACCGCGGTGACGGCGAGCGAGATGATGCCCGCTACGAGGGAGATCGTGCTCATGCCGCCACCGCCTCAAGGAAACCGCACGATAGGCGGTGCCGGCATGAGGTGGAGCCCATTGTTCGCTCGCTGCGCTCGCTCATGCCGCCACCGCCTCAAGGAAACCGCACGATAGGCGGTGCCGGCATGAGGTGGAGCCCATTGTTCGCTCGCTGCGCTCGCTCATGCCGCCACCGCCTCATCGATGAAGCGACAGGCCGGTGCCGGCGTGAGGAGATGCGGGTCGCTCACTCGCTGGCGCTCGTTCATGAAGATCCTCCGGTTCGGACCGTACAGATGGTGCCGACACTAGCGCCGCCTGAGCGACCTGCCTCACTAAGGCAAGCCAAACACCACGATGCGATGGTCGACGTGAGTCGATGTTACCCGAGGGTAATCAGGTGAGCCCAGAGCGGGCGACGATCGGCTGGAAGCTCCTGTCGTGCATGTTCATCTCGGCTGGCCGGCTGTCATGGGAGCGGCTTCCTCGCGCGGAACGAGAGCCACAGCCACCGCCGCGAACACTGCCACACCGCCGAAGGCCCACCCGTAGCCCGCATGCGTGACCACTACCCCGAGCAGCGGTGGCACGGCGGCCGCCGTGAGGTACTGACCGGTGTTCTGCAGGCCGAAGGCGCGCCCGGACCAGAACGCCCCAGCTCGTTCGGCGACGGCGGTGAAGGCCAGTCCGTTGTCGGAGACCGTGACCACCGTCGCGACCACCGCGACGACGATGCCGACGGGTGAGGACTGCGCCACGCCGAGCACGACCATGACCAGAGTGGCCGCGACCGCGATCCAGCGCAGCGGACGCAGTCGTGATCCGAGCCGGTCGGACCACCAGCCCGCGACGATCCGTCCCGCAGCCGAAAGGGCATGGGTCGCTCCGACGAGGATCGAGGCGGCCGCTACCGACCAGTCGTGGACGTCGACCAGCCACAGCAGGAGGAAGGTCCACACCGCGTACTGGGGGATCACCAGGAGTGCCGAGGCGAGGTGGATCCGCAGGAGCACGGCATCCTGCCGGTACGGGTTGGCGGCCCGTGCCTCGGCTCCGGGCGTCGGGCGTGGGGGTCGCGGCGGATCCACGATGAGCAGTGCGGCGAGCGTGGCGAGGAGCGACACCGCCGCCACCACGACGCAGGCGGCACGCAGGCCGGCCCCGGCGACGGTGTTGGGAATGATGAGCGCGGCAGAACCGACGCCGAGGGGGAGAGCGGTCTGCCGGATGCCCATCGCCAACCCTCGCCGCTGGGCCGGGAACCAGCCGACGACGAGCCGGCCGCTCGCGGCATTGGTGCTCGCGACCCCGACACCGCAGAGGAAGAACCAGAGGGAGAGGGCGCCCAGCGACGATGTCGTCGTCGTTCCGATGGCACCCAACGTCACGAGGCTCAGACCGGCCAGCATGGCGCGGCGTTCGCCATACCGGTCCACCACGAGCCCCCAGGCGACGAGCGTCAGCATCGTGCCCACGGCGGGGGCCGAGGCGAGCGCACCGGCGCTCACCAGGCTGACGCCCTGAGAGAGGTGGAGGTACGGAATGAGGAACGGCGGCGTGCTGATGACGAGCGTGCCTGCCCACTGTCCGGCCATCCCGACCATGAGCATCAGCCAGGGGTTGACGGGGCGACGGGTCACCCCCTCATCGTCGCAGGCGGCTCAGAGACGGCCGCTCGGACCTGCGGAGGACGCGATAAGCCATCAACCTTTCGGCCTCGGTACAGGTGCGTCATCGACGTTATCGGGCGCCGATGGGGTTGATGACCTACCGCCGCTGGGCGGGTGACGTCGTCGACGCGGGCGGTACGCCAGCGTTACACGGGCACGCCGAGGTGGGCGAGCGCCTGCTTCAACAGGTGCCCGCGGCCGCCCTCGAGCTGATCGAGCACGGCGGGGCTCGCGGCGTCCTCGGGGGTCAGCCAGGACAGCTCGAGCGCGTCCTGCCGCGGGGCGCATTCACCCGTGACGGGGACGACATAGGCCAGGGCGACCGCGTGCTGGCGGGGGTCGTACATCGGGGTCACGCCGGGAACGGGCAGGTACTCGGCGACCGTGAACGGCGTGACGGTGGCTGGGAGGCGCGGGAAGGCGGTGGGCCCGAGATCCTTCTCCAGATTGCGCATGAGAGCGCCGCGGACGGACTCACCGTGGAGCACGCGCCCCGAGACCAGGGTGTGGACGATATCGCCGGTCTGCGGCGAACCCCGCAACAGGAGTCCGATGTGCTCGACCTGCCCGAGCGCGTCCACGCGCACGGGCACGGCCTCGACGTACAGGATCGGGACGCGCGACCGCGTCTCGTCGAGCTGGAACTCCGACAGCCAGCCGGGATTCGGGTCAGGGGTACGCACCGAAGACATGTCCCCATTGTGGTGGACGGGTCCACCGATGGAACGGTGACGCGGCGGTGATTCGGACCTCAGGAGCTCGTGGTGGCGATGATCGTGGGGGTGAAGACGGCGACGGCGAGGGCCGTCTGCGTCTCCGTGATCGCGTCCTTGACGCCTGCGCTGGCCCAGTCCCCGGCGCTGACGGCTTCGGCGGCGGCCTTCGCGGGCTTGCGCTCCTCGCGGCTGGTCACCAGCTTGAGCTGGTCGCTCGCCTGGAGCAGGCCGATGAGCGGACCGGAGGTGGCGTCGACGGGCAGCCCCTGTAGGAGGGTGCCCCGCACGCGGGCGATGAGGTCCTCGCGGCGGACGATGTCGACCACGTCGTAGCGTCGCAGCTTGAAGCCGAGAATGCTCTCCTGCCGGTCACGGACCTGTCCGGCGCCGACGAGGCGGCGATAGGCGTTCTGGACGCCGTTCTTTCCGAGCCGGCTCACGGCGTCGCTCGCTTTGCGGGTCTTGCCGTCGCGCATGCGAGCGAGCGCATCCTCCACCTCCGGCTCGGGATAGGGGGAGCCGTCGAGCACACGGACGCGCACCTTCTTGGCCGTTCCCTCGACGGCCAGTCGCCGCGCCGCGACCAGTTCGAGGAGGTGGGCCCCGCCGATGATCGCGTCGTTGTCGACACTGCTCAGCGTCAGCTTGTGGGTCGTCGGATCGGTGGCCACCAGCACGAGATCGGTCGCGATGCTCATGGTCCGAGCCTAGAACGGAGCGCCGTGGCACGCTGAGGGTCGTTATCCTGGCGCGATGGCCACCGAACCCGATCCGAAGCTCGTCGAACTCGCGCACCAGCTGTTCGATGATGCGCGTGCCGGACACGACGAGCGGCTGGGCGCCTATGTCGATACGGGAGCCCCGGTCGATCTGACCGATGCGAGCGGCAACACGCTGTTGATGCTCGCGGCCTACCACGGCCATCCGGCTGCGGTGGCGGCGCTCGCCGAACGCGGGGCTGATGTGAACCGGCTCAACGATCGTGGACAGAGTCCGCTCGCCGGGGCGATCTTCAAGGGTGAGGACGAGGTCGTGCGGGTGCTGCGAGAGCACGGCGCCGACCTCGACGCCGGGACCCCCTCCGCGCGGGCTACGGCCGAGATGTTCGGCCGCCCCGATCTGCTGGAGTGACACAGCGCCCCTGAATCACGCGACAGGCTTCGACGCGAGGAGCTGAGGCACGCGGGATGTCTCGGCGATGTGATCTCCGAGCGGTCTGCCCACGCGCAGCGCGATGTCGAGTAGCCGAGCGTGGTCCTGAGCTAGGTCGCGTCCGTGGATCGGCTCGTGATGGGCGATTCGATTGCGCAGTCGCCGCATCTCATTCAGTTCCGCGTGCAGCCTCCGGCGACGGACCGGTCCGTCGAAGGCATGGCGGAGAGCGGGTTGCCACAGGCGACGGTTGTACTCATCGGCGAGAAGGGACCACCAGAAGCCGAAGGGCAACTCTGCCACGACCTTCCCGTGAGACGCGGTGGTCCCGCCCGCTCGGCTCCGGGCGATGGCGACCACCGCACGGGACCGTTTCGTGAGACGTGACCGATCGCTCGTCAGCCAGTCGTCCCCCACCCGCTCCTTTGCCGCCCCGTCGAGCGCATTGCGGAGTCCGACCTCGAGGTAGTGGAGCGATTCGAAGAAGGCTGAGCTGATGGAGGTGTTCCAGTCGTAGAGGGTCAGGGCCTTCGGCCAGTCGCCGGCTGAGACGGCGAGGTAAGGATGCATCCGAGCAGGTGAGAGCAGGGCGTGGATCGTCCATGGATCGCGGATCACGGTGATCTCCTCCGTTGGTCCTGTCTGCTCGGGAGCGTAGACTTCGACTCAGACAGAGAGCCCCGGGACGAACGGCGTAGCGGCGTCAGCCAGCGAACCCCCCCGGGGCCTCGTCGTTCTCACGGAGGGATGGTGCTCCCGCCTCGCTGAGCTTCCGGTGTACGGTGGGTGGCACAACGACAGGGGAGCGCCAAGCAGAGGGCGCTGAGAGTGCGGAGAAGCCGCAGACCCTTGAACCTGCTCCGGTTAGCACCGGCGAAGGGAGTCACGATGAGTTCTGCAACCCGTTCATCGATCGATCTGCGGTACCGCACCATCGATCTCGTCACCATCGCCACCTTGGGCGTCGCCTTCGGCGTCGTCTTCTGGGCCTGGGGCAAGCTCTACGAGCCGATCAGCAATGTCGCGCTGTTCGCCTTCCCGCCCTCCTCGGCATTCCTCGGCGGCGTGTGGCTGCTCGCGGGCGTGGTCGGCGGCCTGATCATCCGTAAGCCCGGGGCCGCCTTCGCCACCGAGTTCATCGCGGCCGCCGTGTCCGCGATCATCGTCGGCGGCACGCAGTGGGGGTTCAGCGTCTTCGCCTCCGGTCTCTTCCAGGGGCTCGGCGCCGAGCTGGTCTTCCTGCTGTTCTTCTACCGGCGGTTCGGCATCGGGGTCGCCGCCCTCGCCGGCGCGATGGCCGCGGCCTTCGAAGCGGTCTACGAGTGGTTCTCGTACTACGCCGACTGGGATTTCGGCTACAAGCTCGCGCACCTGGGCTTCTTCGTCGCCTCGGGCGTCCTGGTGGCCGGCGTGGGCGGCTGGGCGTTGACGCGAGCGTTCGCCAAGGCGGGTGTGCTCGACTCCTTCGCCGCGGGACGCGAGAACACCGTCGAGGTCTAGGTGAGCCGCGGAGCCGCGCGCTTCCGCGGATTCTCCTGGCGCCCGGTCGGGCGCAAGCGGGCGACGATCGCCGGAGTGGAGCTGAGCATCCGCGCGGGGGAGCGTGTGCTCGTGGTCGGGCCGAGCGGCAGCGGCAAGTCGACCCTGCTGCACGCGCTGGCCGGTGCCCTCGGCACGACGATCTCCGGAGAGGCGACGGGCGAGGTCGAGGTCGACGGACGGCTCGGGCTCGTCCTGCAGAATCCGGCGGATGCGATCGTGGCCGAGCGGATCGGCCGCGATGTCGCGTTCGGGCCGGAGAACCTGGGGCTGCCTCGCGACGAGATCTGGCGTCGGGTCGATGTCGCGCTCGAGGCGGTGGGGCTGGAATACGACCGGGACCGGTTCGCCTCGGCGTTGTCCGGGGGCGAGCAGCAGCGGCTCGTGCTCGCCGGGGTGCTCGCCACCGAGCCGGACCTCGTCCTGCTCGACGAACCGACGTCGATGCTCGACTCTGCAACGGCGAGTCAGGTACGCGATGCGGTCATCGGCGCCCTCGGCGACCGGACTCTGCTCGTGGTGGAGCATCGTTTCGAGCCGTGGCTGGATCACGTGGATCGCGTGGTCGCTCTCGCGCCTGGTGGGACGGTCGCGTTCGACGGCACGGTGGAGGGGTTCCTCGCATCGAGCGGTCAGCCGGGGCTCTGGATGCCGGGTGCACCGCCGCCCCAGCCCTTCGACGTCCCGCTCGACCTGGTGAAACCGGTCGCCGATCCCGATCCTGTGGTGGCCCGTGACCTGACGGTCGAGTTGGTGACCCGGACGATCCGCGGATCGCGACGTTCGACCGCGTTGAGCGGCTTCGACGCGCGAGTCGATCCCGGCCGGGTCCTCGCGGTGACCGGTCCGAGCGGATCTGGCAAGTCGACCGCGCTCGTGGCGATGACGGGTCTGGTGCGTCCGCGGTCGGGAACGATCGCACCGGACCTCGGCCGCCTCCGCTCGCCTGATCTGGCCCGGCGGATGGGCTGGGTGCCGCAGAATCCGGAACTCGGGTTCTTGACGACCTCGGTGCGTGAGGAGATCTCGAGGACGGCGACGGCCCTGGGAGCATCGGTCGACGTCGACGCGCTGCTCGAGCTGGTGGGATTGGCGCGTCTCGGGCCCTCGCATCCCTATCGATTGTCCGGTGGTGAGCAGCGACGCCTGGCGATGATCAGCGCGCTCGCACACCGGCCCGGGCTCGTGGCGCTCGACGAGCCGACGGTCGGGCAGGATCGCGACACCTGGGCGATGGTGACCGGCTGGTACACGGCCGCCGCCCGCGCCGGCGCCGCGGTCGCGCTCGCCACCCACGATCCAGATGCTCCCCGCGACATGGAGGTGGTCCTGTGATCGTCCTCGCCGATGCCCGCCCCGAGACGCGGGATGTGACTCCGTGGTCGTCCTGGCGACCGTCGAGTCACATCCTCCGTCGGCTCGCTGCGGACGATTGGATTCCGTGGTCGCTATCGCTGCCACGGAGTCACATCTTCGGTCCGCTGACGCGGGGGTGGGGGTCATGAGGGCGTGGGTGACGCGGGTGAACCCGCTGGTGCTGCTGGCGGTCGGCGCCTGCTCGCTGATCGGCTCGTTCGCGATCCGCTCGCTGCCGACCGCGCTGACCGCGGTCGGGGCCTACGCGGTGGCGGCGCTCCTGTTGTTGCCGACGTGGCGATATCCGCTGCTCTGTCTAGCGTTCTCGGGTTTCGCGGCGGCGACGATCGTCTACTCGACCTGGCGCCTCGGAGGCCAGGACACCGAGACCGCCGTGGTCGCGGGCCTGCGTATCCTCGTGCTCGCCTGGCCCGGCTCGGTGGTGGTCGGCTTCCTCGATCCGGGCCGTCTCGGTGACTACGCTGCTCAGACCCTGCGGCTGCCCGCCCGACCAGTGGCGGCGTTCTCAGCGGCGCTCCAGCGCTTCGCCGGATTCGCGCAGACCTGGACCGATCTCGAGCGCACCCGCCGCGCTCGCGGCGTCGCCCCAGGGCGGAATCCGGTCGCGATGACGAGATACAGCGGCTCGATGGGCTTCGCGCTGTTGGTGCAGGCGCTGCGGGGCGCATCGTCATCGTCGATCGCGATGGACGCCCGCGGCTTCGCCTCGGCGAGAACCCGCACCTGGGCCGAGCCCGCCACCTGGACCAGGCTCGACCTCGCCGGCCTCACCCTCGCAGCAGTCCTCGGCGCCCTCCCCATCGTGCTCTACGCGTTGGGTTCGTAGACACCCCGGCATCGGGTAGACGCCGAGAACGCACCCGCCGGATGAGACCTGTTCGGCGGACGACGATGGTGGGAGACTAGGAACATGAGTGCGGCCGCCCCTCTCGACCTCGCGGCGATCAGGCGCGCCTGTGAGCGCCACGGGGTGCGACGACTTCGACTGTTCGGGTCGGCACTCTCGGATCGTTTCGACCCAGCGCGCAGCGACATCGACTTCCTGGTGGATTTCTTCCCCGGCCGGGGCGATGCGTTCGGCGACTACTTCGGACTACGGGAGGAGTTGGTCGATATCACCGGCCGTGAGGTTGATCTGGTGGTTGCTCGCTCCGTACGGAATCCGTACTTCAAGGCCTCCGTCTTGGAGACCGCGAAGGACGTCTATGCGGCGTGAGTCGCCGGCCCACGTCTGGGATGCCGTCGAATCCGCCACTGCGGTCCGTACGTTCGTCGCGGGTAGGACGGAGTCTGAGTTCCTGAGCGATCTGTTGCTGCGTTCCGCCGTGGAACGGCAGCTCGAGATCCTCGGCGAGGCGTTGAATCGGCTCCGTCAGATCGATCCGGAGACGGCGACGCGGATACCCGACCTCAGACGGATCATCGGGATGCGCAACGTGATCGCCCACGAGTACGGGACCGTCGACTATGAGATCGTGTGGTCCGCGGTCACCACGCGTGTTCCCGAGCTGATCGGATTCCTGCAGTCTCTGTTGGAGGAAGCGCCAACCACACTGGAATGATCGCGGTGACTTTTGCCGGGTTGTGGCCCCGACACGCCGAGTCCCGGGGGTCATAACCCGGCAAAAGGTGGCCCCGGAGGGGCGGACCCTAGCCCCGCTTGCGGGAGGCGCGGGCGCGGTCGCCAGCGTTGAGGATGACCTTGCGGATCCGCACATTGGTGGGCGTGATCTCGACGCACTCGTCCTCGCGGCAGAACTCCAGGCTCTGCTCCAGCGACAGCTTCTTCGGCGGGATGAGCTTCTCGAAGTTGTCCGAGGTCGCCGAGCGGATATTGGTCTGCTTCTTCTCCTTGGTGATGTTGACGTCCATATCGTCATCACGGGAGTTCTCGCCCACGATCATGCCCTCGTAGACCTCGGTACCCGGCTCCACGAACAGCGTCCCGCGCTCCTGCAGCGAGGTCATCGCGTACGACGAGGCCGCGCCCGCGCGGTCGGCCACCAGCGAGCCGGACGGACGCGTGGAGATCTCGCCGAACCACGGCTCATAGCCCTCGAACACATGGTTCGCGATGCCGGTGCCGCGGGTATCGGTCAGGAACTCGGTACGGAAGCCGATGAGGCCGCGCGAGGGCACCAGGAACTCCATGCGCACCCAGCCGGTGCCGTGGTTGACCATCTGCTCCATCCGGCCCTTGCGCACCGCGAGCAGCTGCGTGACGGTGCCGAGATAGTCCTCGGGGATGTCGATGGTGAGCCGCTCGACCGGTTCGTGCAGCTTGCCGTCGACCTCGCGGGTGACCACCTGCGGCTTGCCGACGGTCAGCTCGAAGCCCTCGCGGCGCATCTGCTCGACGAGGATCGCGAGCGCCAGCTCACCACGACCCTGCACCTCCCACGCGTCCGGACGGTCGGTGGGCAGCACGCGGATCGAGACATTGCCGATGAGCTCGGCGTCGAGGCGGTCCTTGACGAGTCGCGCGGTGACCTTGGTGCCCTTCTCGCGTCCGGACAGCGGCGACGTGTTGGTGCCGATCGTCATCGAGATCGCCGGCTCGTCGACCGAGATGAGCGGCAGCGCCACCGGGTTCTCCGGATCGGCCAGCGTCTCACCGATCATGATCTCGGGGATGCCCGCGATCGCGACGATATCGCCGGGGCCGGCCTTCTCACCGGGCTTGCGCTCCAGCGCCTCGGTCACCAGCAGCTCGGTGATCTTGACCCGGCTGACGCTGCCGTCGCGCTTCATCCACGCGACCTGCTGGCCCTTGTTCAGCTCGCCGTTCTTGACGCGCACGAGCGCGAGGCGGCCGAGGAAGGGCGAGGAGTCGAGGTTGGTGACGTGGGCCTGGAGCGGCGCGCCCTCGTCGTACTCAGGTGCCGGGACGTAGTCCATGATCGTCTGGAACAGCGGGATCAGGTTGTCGTTCTCGGGCAGTCCGCCGTCGGCCGGCTGCTCGGTCGAGGCGCGACCGGCCTTCGCCGAGGCGTAGACGACCGGGAAGTCGAGGGCGTCGTCGGCCGCGTCCTCGGGCAGCAGGTCCATGAACAGCTCATAGGCCTCGTCGACGACCTCGCTGATGCGGGCATCGGGACGGTCGACCTTGTTGACCACGAGGATCACCGGCATCTTGGCCGTCAGCGCCTTGCGCAGCACAAAGCGCGTCTGCGGCAGCGGGCCCTCCGAGGCATCGACCAGCAGCACGACCGCGTCGACCATCGACAGACCGCGCTCCACCTCGCCGCCGAAGTCGGCGTGGCCGGGGGTGTCGATGATGTTGATCGTGACGCCGCCCTCGGCACCGGGTCCCTCGTAGCGGACGGCGGTGTTCTTCGCGAGAATCGTGATGCCCTTCTCGCGTTCGAGGTCGCCGGAGTCCATGACCCGTTCGGTCACTTCCTGGTGTTCGGCGTAGGCGCCCTGCTGCTGCAGCATCGCGTCGACGAGGGTGGTCTTGCCGTGGTCGACGTGGGCGACGATGGCGACATTGCGGAGGTCAGAGCGTGTGGGCACTCAGAAATCTTATGTCGGGCTGTCGAATTCTCCGACGTCGCACCGTCACAGTGGTGACCGATGAGGAAAGGAACGACCATGACCACGCACTACATGATCCTCTTGCCGGGCGGTGAGGACGCCTGGAAGCAGATGACCGCCGAGCAGCGCGAGGTGGCATATCAGCGGCACCGCGACTTCGCCGAGCAGCTCACGGCCCGAGGGCACGAGATCACCGGAGGGGCCGAGCTGGAGCACTCCGAGCATGCCCGAGTCGTCCGGGCCGAAGGTGACGGCCATGTCGTCACCCAGGGCCCGTATACCGAGACGACCGAGCAACTGAGCGGGTTCTACCTGGTGGCCACCGATGATCTCGACGACCTCCTCGACGTGTGCCGGTTGATGGCCTACGACGGCGGTGTCGCGGAGGTCAGACGCCTCCTCGACGAGGAGTCCTGAGCAGGCGGCCGAGCTGATGGACGAGCAGGCGGTCGAGCGCGCCTGGCGCGAGCACTGGTCCAGGCTGTTGGCGCTCCTCACCGCCCGGTTCGAGCGGGTCGATCTCGCCGAGGACGCCCTTGCCGAGGCCTTCGCCGCCGCGGCGCGTACGTGGCCGGCGGACGGGACGCCCTCGTCTCCGGCCGCGTGGCTGCATCGTGTGGCGCAGCGGGAGGCGATCGACCGGCTGCGGAGCGAGGTGGCCGGCCATCGGGCGCTGGCGCGCGCCGCCGACCTGCTGACCGAGCGGTGCTCCGATGAGCTTCCGGAGGCCGTCGATGATGAGATGCTGCGGCTGATCTTCCTCGCCTGTCACCCGCAGGTGCCGCACCATGCCCAGGCCGCTCTCGCCCTGCGATGGGTGCTCGGGCTGCGCACCGAGCGGATCGCCGGACTCTTCGCGATCTCCACCCCGACGATGGCGGCCCGCCTCACCCGGGCGCGACAGCGTGCGGTCGCTGCTCCGGATGGTCTCTCCCTGCCGTGGGGCGCCGCACTCGATGAGCGTCTCGCGGGTGTCCTGCGGACGATCCACCTGTTCTTCACCAGCGGTTACGCCCCCGATGAGGGCGAGGAGGTGGTGCGGCCGTCGATCTGTGCCGAGGCCGTGCGTCTCGTGGCGGTGCTCGACGACCTGCTGCCCGGGCGCACGGACATCCGAGCGTTGCGGTCGCTCCTGGAACTCCAGCATGCGCGCCGGGAGGCACGGGTCGATGCCGCCGGCGACCTCGTCCTCCTCGCCGACCAGGACCGTGAGCGGTGGAAGCATGCGGAGATCGATACCGCGATGACCCGGCTGCTGACCTTGGGACCCGACACAGGTCTCGCCGAGGAGCTGCGTCTCCAGGCCTTGATCGCGGGCGTCCACGCCGTCGCCCCCAGCGAGCAGCAGACCGATAGACGGTTGCTGCTGGTCTTCTACGACCGGTTGTGCGCGCTGAGCGGCGACGATCCGGTGGTTCGTCTCAATCGCGCGGTGGTCCACGCGCGCGTGCACGGGGCGCGTCGAGCGCTCGCCGAGCTGGGTGAGGTCGAGCCGCGCGACCACCGGATGCTCGGGGCTCTCGCGGAGCTCAGGGTCGATGCGGGCGAGACCGATCGTGCTCGCGAGCTGTTCGGACGGGCTGCCGCGACGTGCGGGTGCGCTCCGCTGCGTCGCCACTATCGCCGCAGAGCCACGGAGCAACCGCGCGTCGCGGACCGATGATGATGCGTGACGGTTGCCATGGCTGTCCCAACGCATCATCATCGGTTACCACCGGGATGCTCACGCAGTGGCAAAGATCACGCTACCGAGACAGTTGCATGAGCGTTACTATCTGGGAGTGACTGCACTGGATGCCCGCGCCGCGGCGTTCTCGGATCTCGAGGCCTTCCTGAGCCGGGTGTTCATCAATGCGGAGTCGGACGCCTATGAGGTCTTCCTCGCCATGGACCTGTCCTTCTCGCAGGCCCGGACCCTGTTCACCCTGGCCCAGACCGACGATCCCCTCCCGATCGGCGAGATCGCACAGCTGGTCTCCCTGTCGGTCGCCTCGGCGGGCCGCAATGTCGACCAGCTTGTCAAGCTCGGACTCGTCGAGCGCGACGAATCCGAGCACGATCGCCGCGTCAAGCTCGTCACGCTGACGACCAAGGGCCGGGATCTGGCGCGCGCGCATCTGGACGCCAAACGCGGCTCGGTGCGAGCGATGCTCGACCGGCTCGAGCCCGGTCAGTGCGAACGGCTGTCCGCCGCTCTCGCTCCTCTTCTCGAACTCACGAAAGACGATCTGCATGACTAACCCACAGTCAGCACCGGAGTATCCCGACAAGATCGACGCCGCCGTCCTCAAGGTGGCCGGCGTCGTGGTGCTCGGTGCCATCATGTCCATCCTGGACATCACCGTCGTCAACGTCGCGCTGCCGACCTTCCAGACCGACTTCGGCGATGTCGACCAGCCGCTGGCCTATTCCACCGTCGCGTGGACGGTGACGGCCTACACGCTGGCCCTCGCGACCGTCATCCCGCTCACCGGATGGGCGGCCGACCGGTTCGGCACCAAGCGCCTCTATATGACGGCCATCGCCCTCTTCACGATCGGATCGGTGCTCTGCGCGATGGCGTGGAGCATCGAGGCGCTCATCGCCTTCCGCGTCGTCCAGGGGCTCGGCGGCGGCATGCTCATGCCCCTCGGCATGACGATCATGACGCGCGCCGCCGGCCCGCAGCGGATGGGCCGCCTGATGGCCATCCTCGGCGTGCCGATGCTCCTCGGCCCGATCCTGGGCCCGATCCTCGGCGGCTGGCTCATCGACGCCGCGAGCTGGCACTGGGTCTTCCTCATCAACCTGCCCATCGGCCTGATCGCCATGGTCTACGCCTGGCGCGTGCTCGACGCCGACCGCCCTGAGCCGAGCGAGTCCTTCGATGTCGTCGGCATGCTCATGATGAGCCCCGGTCTCGCACTGTTCCTGTTCGGCATCTCCTCGATCCCCGAGGAGGGGACGATCGCCGCCCCCAAGGTGTGGATCACCATGCTCATCGGCGCGGCCCTGGTGATCGGCTTCGTGTTCTACTCCTTCAAACCCCAGCACCCGCTGTTGGACCTGCGACTGTTCGGCAATCGCAACTTGACGGTCAGCATCATCACGATGTTCCTCTTCGGCGCTGCGTTCTTCGGAGGCCTGCTGCTCGTTCCCACCTACTTCCAGCAGGTGCGCGGCGAGAGCGTGCTGATGGCCGGTCTGCTGGTGGCGCCGCAGGGTATCGGCGCGATGCTGACGATGCCCGTCGCCGGCGCGCTCGCCGACCGCTTCCCGGTCGGCCGCATCGTGCCGGTCGGCCTGCTGCTGATCCTGATCGGCATGTTCGGCTTGACGCAGATCGAGGCGGACACCTCGTATGCCTTCCTCATCGGGACGCTGTTCGTGATGGGCCTGGGTATGGGCGCCACGATGATGCCGATCATGACCAGCGCGCTGCGGACCCTCACGCACCACGAGGTGGCCCGCGGCTCCACGCTGCTCAACATCACCCAGCAGATCGCGAGTTCGGTCGGCGTGGCGGTCATGTCGGTGCTGCTGACCAATGGCCTCAAGAGCAGCGATCTGGCCGGCCCGGCGATCGCCTCGCAGGCCGATCCCTCGCTCGTCGACCGCATCGGTGGACCCGCGGCGGTCGCCAAGGGCCTATCCGATGCCGCCGAGGCCTTCGCCCACACCTACTGGGTGGCCCTCGCCATGGTGGCCGTGACGGTCGTCTCGGCGCTCTTCCTGCCCAGAAAGCGGGAGGCCAGCCGACTGCTCGATGACGAAGGGCAGCCGCCGGTCGTGATCCACTGACCTCGGCCCAGATGACGAACGCCCCGGCAGAGCATGAGCTCCGCCGGGGCGTTCGTCATCGACGCGAGATCAGCCCTTGGGCTGGCTCCCGTCGTCCTCATGCGACTCGAAGTCGTAGTCGTCGAGGGCGGTGGTGACGCGCTCGTCGACCTGATCGCCGAAGTGATCGTCGAAGTTCTCCGAGAGTTCGTCGACGACCTGCTCGGTGAGTGCGGGAGCCATCTGCTCGGAGAGCTCCAGCTGGAGCTCGCGCTGGCGCGCCCGGAGGCCGAGCCGGCGGATCTCGCGGTGCTCGGCCTTCAGCGCCCGGTAGGTCGCGACGCACATCGCGATCATGACGAGGCTGAAGGGCACAGCCGTGAGGATCGCGCCGGTCTGTAGAGCCGTCAGTCCGCCGGCGAGCAGCAGGCCGATGGCCACGCCGCCCTCGAGGAAGGACCACATCACGCGGCTCCACGTGGGCGGCTCGGGATGTCCGCCGTGGCTGAGCATGTCGACCACGAGCGAGCCGGAGTCCGAGGACGTCACGAAGAAGATGACGATCATGATGATCGCGACCCCGGACAGCACTGTGCCCAGCGGCAGGGCGTTCAACATGTCGAACAGCGAGTTCTCGGCGGTGACCGTGCCGTCGGCGTTGGTGAGCCCGCCCTCGGTGGCCTCCTTGTAGATGGCCGTGCCGCCCATCACGGTGAACCAGGCCATCGTCACCAACACCGGCACGAGCATGACGCCCGCGACGAACTCGCGGACGGTGCGCCCGCGGGAGATGCGCGCGATGAACAGGCCGACGAAGGGGGACCAGGAGATCCACCAGCCCCAGTAGAAGGTGGTCCAGGCCGACTGCCACTCGATGCCGGCGGCACCGGTCAGTGCGCCGGTGTCGAAGCTCAGCGGGATGAGGTTGAACAGGTAGTTGCCGATGTTCTGCACGAAGTCGCGCAGCAGGAAGAGGGTCGGACCCAGAATCAGGACGGTGAGCATGAAGGCGCCCGCCAGTCCCAGGTTGATATTCGACAGCCACTTGATGCCGCGGCCGACGCCGCTGACCACCGAGAGCGTGGCCATCGCGGTGATGCCGATGATGAGCGCGACGCGATGCCAGTCGAGGACCTCCTCGAAGAGGCCGAGGTGCACGAGACCGGCGGAGATCTGCTCCACGCCCAGGCCGAGCGAGGTGGCGACACCCGCGACGGTGCCGACGATCGCGAAGGCATCGATGGCATCGCCGATCCAGCCCTTGACCCGGTCGCCGAGCAGGGGCTCGAGGGCCCATCGCAGTGACACAGGGCGTCCCTTGCGGTGGATAGCGTAGGCCATGGCGAGGCCGACGACGACGTAGATGCCCCACGCGTGGAAGCCCCAGTGCAGGAAGACCTGCGACATCGCTCCGTCGACATTGCCGTCCGTGCCCGGCTTGGGGTCGGAGACGAAGGTCAGCGGCTCCGAGGCGCCCGAGAACACCAGGCCAATGCCCATGCCGGCGGCGAAGAGCATCGAGAACCAGGCGAAGATGCCGAACTCGGGCTCGTCGTCGTCCTTGCCGAGGGTGATGTCACCGAAGCGTCCGGCACCCATCCAGACGGCGAAGATGACGAAGCCGGCGACGATCAGCACGTAGTACCAGCTCAGTCCGCTGACGACATTCGACTGCAGCGTGCCCAGGACATCGCCGACGGTGTTCGGGAAGATAATGCTCAGCGCGACGACGAGGCCGAGGAACCCCAGCGCCGGGTAGAACACGCCGCGACGCAGGGTCGCGACATCGTCTTGTGTGGCTGTGGCCACGGTCACTCCTTGGAATTGAGGTAAAAACCGTGCCCCACTGTGGCATCGAGACGTGTGTGCCGCAAATCGGCCCGCCGCTCAGCGCGGCGTCAGCGGCCCCTTCGCGACCTTGTGCGCAGCAGCCTGAGCGACGGGTTTGACCACGATCAGATCGACGTTGACGTGGGCCGGTCGCGTGGCGATCCAGGCGATCGCGTCGGCGATGTCGGAGGCGAGCAGGGGCTGGTCGACTCCCGCGTAGACCTGATCGGCGCGGTCCTGGTCGCCGCGGAACCGCGTGAGGGAGAACTCCTCGGTGTGGACCATGCCCGGAGCCACCTCGCTGACCCGGATCGGTTCGCCGTTGAGCTCCAGACGCAGGGTCTCGGTCATGACGGTGAGCGCGTGCTTGGCGGCCGTGTAGCCGCCTCCACCCTCATAGGCGCGATGGCCCGCGGTCGAACTGATGTTGACGATGGTGCCGGTGCCGCTCGGGGCAGATCGGAGGGCGCCGATGAGAGCGCGCGTGACGTTGAGTGTGCCGATGACGTTGATGTCGTACATTCGCCGCCAGTCCGCGGGGTCGCCCTCGACCACCGCTTCCAGGCCGATCGCCCCGCCGGCGTTGTTGACGAGCACGTCCAGGTGGGGGCCGACGGCCTCGGCCAGTTCGGCCACCGCGCCAGTGTCGGTGACATCGCAGGTGAGCGCCGTCCCGCCGATCTCGGCGGCGAGCGTCTCGATGCGTTCGGTCCGGCGGGCGGCGCAGACGACGTGGAAGCCTTCGGCGGCGAGGGCGCGAGCAGTGGCGGCACCGATACCGCTGCTGGCGCCGGTGACGACGGCGACGCGTGGAGAGGTCATGGGGTCTATCGTCGCATCAGGTCTTCCCGGTGGCGATCAGCAACAGCACCTCGGCGGTCACGGACAGCCGGCGGTCCCATGACCACAGCACGGTCAGCGGGCGGCGCAGATCCAGGTCCGTCTCGACCTCGACGAGCTCTCCGCGGTCGAGGTGCCCCCGCACGGCGCGCGCTGAGACCACGGCAGGGCCGATGCCGGCCTGCGCCGCACCGATGAGACTGGCCGTGGAGCCTGCTTCGAGTGCGACGACCGGCATTCGGGCGAGCGCGGCGTCGAAGGTGCGGCGGGTGCCGCTGCCGGGTTCACGCAGCACCAGGGGCTCGGCGGCGAGCTCCGCGTCGGTGACGGGGGAGTCGCGCGTGGCCCACTGGTGACCGGGAGCGACCACGACCGCGAGAGTGTCGGTGCCCACGCGCCGGGTCGCGAGGTCCTCGGGCAGGTCGGTGGTCTCGATGAAGCCGACATCGGCGGTGCCGGAGCGGAGTCTTTCGATGACCTCAGCGCTGTTGACGACGGCCAGCTGGGGCGAGGCGTCGGGGCGTTGACCGCGCAGGGCACCCAGCCAGGCGGGCATGAGGAAGCCGGCGATCGTCAGGCTCGCCGCGATGCGCACGTCCCGGTCGTGGTCGCGCCGCAGAGCCTGCAGGCCTGCGTTCATCGCGGTCACCTGGTCCATGACGGACGCGGCCCAGCCGGCCACGGCTCTGCCGTCGGAGGTGAGATGCGAACCGCGGGCGGATCGCTCCACGAGCGTGAGCCCCCACCGCGCCTCCATCGAGCGCAGCCGCGCGCTTGCGGCCGGCTGCGTAATGGCGAGCCTCTCGGCCGCGCGACCGATGCTGCCCAGCTCGTCGACGGCGAGGAGTACCTCGACGGCCTCGAGATCGGGAGTCATAGACACAGTTTATGAGGTGAGGCCGATCTGAGGCCTACTGCCCGCGGCCCGGTGCGCCGAGGCTGGTTCCATGCCCGAAGGAAGTGAGCGAACGGTTCAGATGTCGTGCCGACGGCCGCAGGTGCCGGCATGACCGTCGCCGCCCGCTCAACCCTGCCGCTCGTCGCAGCCGGACTGGCCGCGCTCCTCCTCGACGGCGGTCCGGTGAGCCCCCTGATGCTCGCTCTGATCGCCGGGGTGCTCTGCGCCCAACTCCCGTGGTCCACCGCGGCGGTGGAGGTGCTCGGCAAGACCGCTCTACGTCTGGGCGTCGTCCTCCTCGGATTGCGACTCAGCGTGGCGGCCGTCGCCCAGATCGGCGTCGCGGGCGTCGCCATCGTCGTCGCAACGATCGTGGTCACCTATACGGCGACCCAGCTGGCCGGACGGTGGCTCGGCGTCGACGACGACTTGCGGACGTTGATCGCGGTGGGTTTCTCGATCTGCGGCGCGGCCGCGATCGCTGGCGTTCAGGACCTCGTACGTGCCCGCCGTGAGGCCGTGGCCCAGGCGGTGGCGATGGTGACGATCTTCGGCAGCGCGATGATCCTGCTCGTGCCGGCGATCTCGGGACTGCTGGGCTTGAGCGACCGGCAGGCGGCCGTGTGGGCCGGGGCGAGCATCCACGAGGTCGCGCAGGTGGTCGCCGCCGCCTCCGCGGCCGCGCCACTGGCCGTGGGCATCGCGGTGTCGGTCAAGCTGCTGCGGGTGTGCGCGCTCGCGCCGATGTCCCTCGTCGTCACGCAGGCCGCCGGTGGCGTGCGGGGGGTTCCGTGGTTCGTCATCGGTTTCGTTGTGGCTGTCCTGGTCCGGTCGACCGGCTGGATGCCGCAGGGACTGCTGGACGTCGCGGATCTCGCGACGACGGCGTTGCTGGCCGCAGGGATGTTCGCGCTCGGGCTCGGTGTACGGCTGAGCACGGTGACACGCGGCACCGGGCGGCTCGCTGTGCTCTCGGCCGTGAGCACGGGTGTCGCGGCGGGAGTCTCGTTGCTCCTCGTCACTTGGCTCGTGCGGTGAGGGGGCACCGCTCGGAGTGCCCTTCAGGGGCGATGCGCGAGAATGCCTAGGTGGACATCAGCCGAATCGCCATGCTGTCGGCGCACACGTCGCCGCTCGAGCAGCCCGGCACCGGCGACGCGGGAGGGATGAATGTCTACGTCCTGGAGCTCTCACGCCGGCTGGCGCAGCGCGGCGTCGCCGTGGACGTGTTCACCCGCGCCACGTCGCGACATCTCCCTCCGGTCCTCGACGCCGAGCCGGGCATCCGCGTGCATCACGTCGCGGCCGGGCCCTTCGACGGGCTGACCAAGAACGATCTTCCCGCTCAGCTGTGCTCCTTCGTCCGCGATGTGATGCGCGTCGATGTCGAGAACGGGCCGGGGTACTTCGATCTCATCCACTCCCACTACTGGCTGTCCGGACAGGTCGGCACAGTGCTGCGCGAGCGCTGGGGCGTCCCCCTGGTGCACTCGATGCACACGATGGCCAAGGTCAAGAACGCCGCACTCGCCGAGGGCGACTCTCCCGAGCCGATGGGCCGGGTGTGGGGTGAAGAGGAGATCGTCCGGCACGCGGACTGGCTCGTCGCCAATACCGATGAGGAACGACGCGAGCTGCTGGAGCTGTACGGAGCGGACCCGAGCCGCGTCGATGTCGTCCACCCCGGTGTCGACCTCGACGTCTTCAGCGCCCGCGACCGGGCAGCCGCCCGGAGCCGACTGGGGGTGGGTCGCGAGACCCCGCTCATCGTCTTCGCCGGCCGCATCCAGCCGCTCAAGGCCCCTGATCTGGTCCTCAAGGCGGCCGCGCTCCTACGGCAGCGTCACGACATCCCGGCCGAGGTGGCCGTCATCGGCGGGGCCTCGGGCAGCGGTCTGGAGCGTCCCACCGAACTGCAGGACTTGGCGCGGGAGCTCGGGATCGCCGAGGGAGTCCGCTTCGTGCCGACCGTGGACCAGGCGAGGCTCGCGGATTGGTACGCCGCGGCGTCCGTCGTATGCGTGCCGTCGTACAACGAGTCCTTCGGGCTGGTCGCGATCGAGGCGCAGGCATGCGGCACGCCGGTGGTCGCGGCCCGGGTCGGCGGCCTCACCACGGCCGTCGCCGACGGCGTGACCGGCACGCTCGTCGACGATCACGACCCGTCGCAGTACGCCGCGGCTCTCGCTCCCTATCTGACCGACACCGGCCTGCGGACCACGACCGGTGCCAAGGCCGTCGCCCATGCCGAGCTGTTCAGCTGGGAGGCCACCGCCGATCGCATGATCGCGTGTTACGAGGCGGCGGCGCGGTGGCGTCACGCGAAGGAGGCACGATGACCGCGTCCGTACACGAGACCATCGCCACGACGCTGGACGACGCCGGCCTGACCTGGGTGCGGCACGGCGAGGACGTCTTCGAGGTGGATCTTCCGGGGGAGCGCAAGCTCACCACGACCTGCCGGCTCGAGGTCGGCCGGCACGCGCTGAGTGTCCACGCCTTCGTGGCCCGGCACCCCGATGAGAACCACGAGGGGGTCTACCGATGGCTGCTCGAACGCAATCTCAAGCTCTTCGGGGTGGCCTTCGCCGTCGACGCGGCGGGCGACATCTATCTCGACGGCAGGATGCCGCTGCACGCCGTCACGGCCGAGGAGCTGGACCGGCTGCTCGGCTCGGTGCTCACCTACTCCGACGAGTCCTTCAACACCATCCTCGAGCTCGGCTTCGCCAGCTCCATCCGCAAGGAGTGGGCCTGGCGCGAGTCGCGGGGCGAGTCGACCCGCAATCTGGAGGCCTTCCGTCATCTGCGTCCTGCCGGCGGTGACGAGTGAACGCGCTGATCTCAGTCCAGGGGGTGGCACGGTGAAGGCGACGGTCTTCGTCGACGTGACCGATGCGTGGTCGTACATCGGTGCGGTGCGCTTCGAGCGGGCGGCGGCCATGTACACGATCCTGACCGGCGAGCCCATCGACATCGGCTATCGCGCGTGCTCCGTTCCCGGCGCGCCACCGGCCGTCGAGGTCGCGCCCGCGGCGCGGATCAGCGGCATCGAGTTCAATCTCGACGAGATCGTCCCGGCCGACTCGACGGACGCCTGGCGGCTGCTGACCTGGGCCGTCGAGTCCGGCGACGACGTCCAGCGCGAGCTATTGCATCAGCTGTGGCGCGCGCACTTCCTCGAGGGAGCCGACATCGCCGATCACTTCGTGCTCGCCAGCCGCGCCGCCCTCTACGGACTGGATCTCGAGGCCGCCGACGGCCTGCTGGCGAGCACCGAGTATGCCGAGGATGTCGCGAAACAGCGGGCCACCGCCGAGCATCTGGGTGTCGAGGTGACCCCGTTCATCGTCGTCGACGCCTCACGGACCATCAGCGGCGTGCACTCGCAGGACGACTACCTGCAGGCGCTGCACCGCATCGCTCGCGACGAGGACTGACGGGTCCTCAGCGACGCAGCGGTCGCAGCGAGGTGGGTGCGGGGAACGGCAGCGGGTAGTAGATCTGCGGCGCGCCGACGGCGCCGCCGTCGTCCTGTTTGACCGTGATGACGTCGGCGGTCACCTCGGCGACCCGCACGCGCAGCCACCTGTCGTCCTCGACCTCGAGCTCGTACAGCTCGGCCAGGTAGCCGATCCCGAGCTCATCGAGCGCGGCCTCCGCGGTCTCCCAGTCGACGATCCCGGTGCGCTCGCGACCGAGCAGGTCCACGGCTACGAACCCCTCGCCATCCATCCGGATCCATCCGAGACGCTCGCCGTCACGTCCGCGATGATGCTCGATCCACGAGGAGTCCATGGGCCCAGCCTAGGACCACGCAAGGATGTGCTTCGGCGGCCACCGGGGCGATCACGCGAGCACCTCCTCCGGCGGGCGGTGAGTGGTCAACCACCGCGTCGGTCGCCGGAGGAGCCGCCGCCCTCGTCAGGTGGTTGATGAGTCACCACGATGTGGGGAGACGCGATCGCGGTGCGTGATGAACCAGCAGAGGTGCCCACGTCGTTGACTGGCCACCGCGATGCGTCAGGCCCGAATGCTGGTGAGCTGTCAACCATCGAGACCCCAGGTAGGAGGTTGACAGCTCACCGCCCGGCTGAGGTGCCCGGCGGTCAGCGGGGCTGGTCCGTGGGAGACCTCAGGATGGGGAGCGGGGCCGACCACTAGGCTGGGGTCATGAGCACCCTCGTCCTGCTGCGTCACGGCCAGAGCGTCTGGAACGCCACGAATCAGTTCACCGGATGGGTCGACGTCGACCTCACCGAGCAGGGAGTCGCGGAAGCCGAGCGCGCTCCTGCGCTGCTCGCCGAGGCGGGCATCCTCCCCGATGTCCTGCACACCTCGCTGCTGCGGCGGGCGATCCGCACCGCCCAGATCACCCTCGACGGCATCGACCGGCACTGGATCCCGGTCAAGCGTTCCTGGCGCCTCAACGAGCGTCACTACGGAGCGCTGCAGGGCAAGGACAAGAAGGCCACGCTCGAGGAGTTCGGCGAGGAGCAGTTCATGCTGTGGCGCCGGTCCTACGCGACTCCTCCGCCGCCGCTCGACGACGACTCGGAGTACAGCCAGGTGGGCGATGCGCGCTACGCGGAGCTCCCGTCGGAGCTGTTGCCGCGTACCGAGGCGCTCGCGCAGGTCATCGACCGGATGCTGCCGTACTGGTACGACCAGATCGTCCCCGATCTGCGCGACGGCAAGGTCGTGCTGGTGACCGCGCACGGCAACTCGTTGCGCGGTCTGGTCAAGCACCTGGACGGCCTGAGCGAGGAGGCGGTCGTGGGACTCAACATCCCCACCGGCATCCCGCTCGTCTACGACCTCGACGACGACCTGCGTCCCACCCAGCCCGGTGGACGCTATCTGGACCCGGACGCCGCGGCCGATGCGATCGCCGCGGTCGCCAACCAGGGCCGCTGATCCGTCCCGTCTCCGCTCCGGTGGGCGGTGAGGACTCACCGCCCGGCGTCGGTGTTCAGCTGCCGTACTTGTAGCCGAGCCCGCGGACGGTCGTGAGGAGGACCGGCCGGGCAGGATCGTCCTCGATCTTGGCGCGCAGACGCTTGACGTGGACGTCGAGGGTCTTGGTATCACCGACATAGTCGGCTCCCCACACCCGGTCGATGAGCTGGCCGCGGGTCAGCACCCTGCCCGGGTTGCGCAGGAAGTACTCCAGCAGCTCGAACTCCTTCAGCGGGAAGCGCACCTCCTCGCCACCCACCGTGACGGTGTGCCGGTCGACGTCCATGCGCACGGCACCCACCTGGAGCGCCGACTCTTCGGCGGCCTCTGGCGCCGGGATACCGCGCCGCAGCACCGCCCTGATGCGCGCGAGGAGCTCGCGCGGCGAGTAGGGCTTGGTGACATAGTCGTCGGCCCCGAGCTCGAGGCCGACGACCTTGTCGACCTCGGTGTCCTTCGCGCTCACCATGATGATCGGGACGGCCGAGGTCTGCCGGATGTGCCGGCAGACCTCCGTGCCCGGCATGCCGGGCAGCATGAGGTCGAGCAGGACGATATCGGCGCCGCCGCGATCGAAGAGGTCGACGGCATCCGGGCCGGTCTCGGCCACCGCCACGTCGAAACCCTCCTTGCGCAGCACATAGGAGAGGGCCTCGCTGTAGGAGGCCTCATCCTCGACGATCAGGACCTTGGTCACATGTGCTCCTCTTCGAGTCCCGGTGCCGGCAGCACCAGGGTGAACGACGAGCCGACCCCCGGCTCGCTCCAGACTTCCACGGTGCCGCCGTTGCTGGCGGCGACATGCTTGACGATCGACAGCCCGAGTCCGGTGCCCCCGGTCGCGCGGGCCCGCGCCGGATCGACCCGGTAGAACCGCTCGAAGATCCGCTCGAGCTCCTCGTCGGGGATGCCGATGCCGGTATCCGACACGGTGATCCGCACGTCCTCCCCGGCGCGCTCTGCGCTGATCGCGACTCGTCCACCGCGATCGCTGTAGGTGACCGCATTCTCCACGAGATTGCTGACCGCCGAATGCAGCTGCGCGCGGTCCCCGTAGACCGCGAGCTCGGTAAGCGAGTTCACTGTGATCTCGATCTCGCGGCCATCGGCGGCCGTGGTCGAGTGCTCGACCGCCTCGGCGATGAGCTCGTCGACCTTGACGACCGCCGTGTCGTCACTCGCGGTGTCGTTCTGGAGCCGGGAGAGGTCGATGATCTGCTGGACCAGACGCGTGAGGCGGTCGCTCTCGGCCCGCATGCGCGCCGAGAACCGCACGACCGTCTCGGGATCGTCGGCCGCCTCGCCGACCGCCTCGGCGAGCAGGTTGATCGCCCCGATCGGCGTCTTGAGCTCATGACTCACATTGGCGACGAAGTCGCGGCGGATGGTCTCGACCTGCCGCTCACGGGTGCGGTCCTGGATGAGGACGAGACGTAGTGAACTCGTCAGCGGCGCGACGCGTGCATGGACATTGAGCGGTGCGCGGCGCCGCCGACGGATCATGAGATCGGCCTCCCGGACCTGCCCGTCGCGTTGCACGTCGCGAGCGAGCGCGGCCAGTTCGGGCGGGCGCAGCTCGTCGCCGGCGACCACGCCCAGCGCGATCGCCGGTGCCGACGCCTGGACGACGGTGTCCGAGCTGTCCAGGAGCACCGCCGAGGAGGACAGCACGGCGAGCACGTCCTCGACCCCCCGCGGGACGAGCGGCTCATCGGAAGGAGGCAGCGTCTGCTGCCGTGACTCGCTGAATCGCCAGACCCACGCCAGCGCGGCTCCGAGGACGACTCCGAGCATCCCGACGATGACGTAGCTGGCGCTGGCTTCCACACCGATGATCGTAGGCCTGCCGTTCACCTGGTGTCCCCACGCCGGCCGTGGAGGCGGCAGGGTTTCGGCTGTCGTTCATGCGGCGTTCACCACGCGTCGCCGAGTGTTCACCCGCGCGGCATACGGTCGGCTCCATGCGTGACCAGTACTACGAGCAGCTCGACCGGATCGTCGAGGACCTCGTCTCCCTCACCACCACCGTGCGTCGAGCCGTCGCCGAGTCGACGACGGCCCTCCTCGATGCCGATACGACCATCGCCGAGCGGGTCATCGACAGCGGCCGCGATGTCGACGAGCTCATCGACGAGGTCGAGGAACGCGCCTTCGTGGTGCTCGCCACGCAGCAGCCGGTGGCCTCGGACCTGCGGCAGGTCGTCGCTGCTCTGCGGATGCTGGCGGACCTGCAGCGGATGAACGCCCTGGCGGTGCACGTCAGCAAGGTCGCGCGACGGCGAATGCCGGAGTCGGCCGTTCCTCTCGCCGTGCAGCCCACGATCCGATCGATGGCCTCGGTGGCCGACTCGATGATCGACCAGGCCTCGCGGATCGTCGCGAACCGCGATGTCACCGCCGCGGCTCGGCTGGAGCTCGAGGACGACACGATGGACCGGTTGCGCACCGAGCTGTTCCGCATCGTGCTCGACGACTCCTGGGACCACGGCCTCGAGCCGGCGATCGATCTGGCGCTGCTGGGCCGCTACTACGAGCGGCTGGGGGACCACGCCGTCAACATGGCCCGGCGCGTGGTCTTCCTGGTCACCGGCGAGCTGCCGGTCTCCGGCTGAGCCCCTCCCGCTCCACCGACAAGAACGGGCCGCCCCGAGGGGCGGCCCATTCTGTCAGGTATCGGAGGAGCTCATTCCGTGGATTCGAGGTCCGCGGCCTCGAGCTCGGCGAGCTGTTCGGGGCTCGGGGTCTGCGATTCCGTCGCGACCGAGGAGTACATCTCGCTTCGAGCGACGACCGGGACATTGAGCGAGACCTGCTGCCCGGATGAGAGATTGAGGGTCACCAGGGCGTAGCGACCCTCGACGACCTCGTCGTCCTCGACGATGATCTCGCCGTCGGCGCCCACCGGGGCCAGGAGCTCGGCGGTGAGCTCGATGCCATTGGGCAGGTCGACGAGCGTGGGAGTGCCTGACGGGGAGGCAGTGACATCGGTGCCGCTGGAGGTGACCTCCACCGACTCGACGACCTGATCCTCCGCGCGGGCGAGCAGGGCGCCGGAGAAGGTGGCGGTGCCGTCGCCATTGTCGACGAACAACCCGTTGTAGATCTGCACCGGCGCGTCGGTGTCGCGCAGATTGGCGCCGATCGACTGCTGATACTGCTGGTTGGTCTGCGCGCTGAAGCTTGTTCCGCAGGCAGACAGCACGAGCGGGGAAGCGGCGACCAGGGCGATGGCGGCGATGCGGCGTCGTCGAAGGCTCACGGTGTGCATCGTATCGGAGGGCGTGGCCGGGGGCGAAAACGGCCGGGAAGTACGTCCGAAACCCGTGATATCCTGGATGTCGAGGAAAGGTGCAATGTCTATGGCTTTCACTGTCGGCGAAACCGTTGTGTATCCGAATCACGGCGCTGCAGTCATCGAAGACATCGAGACACGAACGATCAAGGGGGAGATCCGCGAGTACCTCGTTCTGAGAGTCCTGGCGCAGAACGACCTCGTCGTGCGCGTCCCGGCGTGCAATGTCGATCTGGTCGGCGTGCGCGACGTGGTCGATGAGGCTGGTCTGGAGCGGGTGTTCTCGGTGCTGCGAGCCGAGCACGTCGAGGAGCCCACCAACTGGTCCCGCCGCTACAAGGCGAATCTGGAGAAGCTGCACTCCGGTGATGTGCTCAAGGTGGCCGAGGTCGTCCGCGACCTGTGGCGCCGCGACCACGAGCGTGGACTGTCGGCCGGTGAGAAGCGGATGCTCTCCAAGGCCCGCCAGATCCTCGTCTCGGAACTCGCGCTCGCGGAGAACACCAATGAGGACAAGGCCGAGACGCGACTGGACGAGGTTCTCGCGTCCTGAAGTGTCCTGACTGTCGAACGGCGCCGGATCAAGGGATCGGGCGCCGTTCGTCTTTTCTCATCACCCAGGTGATGCGCGCATCGCGGCCGTTCAGCCGAGGAGGAGCGCGGTGGCGATCGCCGCGATCCCCTCGCCCCGCCCAGTGAGACCCAGGCCGTCGGTCGTCGTGCCGGAGACCGAGACCGGGGCTCCGATCGTCTCGCCGAGGAGGCGCTGGGCCTCGGCTCGTCGCGAGCCGATCTTCGGACGGTTCCCGATCACCTGCACCGCGACATTGCCGATCTCCAGCCCTTCGGCGCGCACCAGTCGTGCGGTCTCGCCGAGGAAGACCAGCCCCGAGGCGCCGGCGAACTCCGGTGACGCAGTGCCGAATCGCTCCCCAATGTCGCCCAGTCCGGCGGCCGACAGGAGGGCGTCGACCATCGCATGGGCGGCCGCGTCGCCATCGGAATGCCCGTCCAGCCCGTTCTCGGCATCGGGCCAGTGCAGCCCCGCCAGCCAGAGCTCGCGGCCGGGAACCAGTCGATGCACGTCGGTGCCGATACCGATGCGGGGGATCGCAGCCATGTCGTCAGCGTAGTGGGCATTCGATCCCGGCCTGCCGTCCACAAGCGAGGCCGGGTTCCGCGTCATCCACAGATCTCTCGGCGCACCTGTCCGGGGGCGGTGACGCTGCCTAACGTCAGTGGAAAGGAATGACCGGATCGGTCACACTAAAGGGGTGTTGGGCATGGATCTGCAGACCTGGGTGTCGCTCTTCGCCATCGTGGCGAGCTTCGGCAGCCTCTACGTGATGCTGCGCCGCGAACTGGGCAGCTTCCGTGCCGAGCTCAAACGCGATATCGCCGATCTCCGGTCGGAGGTGAAGGAGGATATCGCCGGCCTGCGGTCGGAGGTGAAGGAGGATATCGCCGGCCTGCGGTCGGAGGTGAAGGAGGATATCGCCGGCCTGCGGTCGGAGGTGAAGGAGGATATCGCCGATCTCCGGTCGGAGGTGAAGGAGGACATTGCCGGCCTGCGGTCGGAGGTGAAGGAGGACATCGCCGACGCGCGGTCGGAGTCCCGAGCCGCATCGGCGTCCCTCGCGGAGCGGATGAATCGTCTGGACGATCGCGTGTACCTCCTGGCGACCGGGCTGCGTCCCTACCTGGAGCAGGCTC
Organism: Aeromicrobium piscarium; assembly: GCF_007421815.1. GTDB lineage: Bacteria > Actinomycetota > Actinomycetes > Propionibacteriales > Nocardioidaceae > Aeromicrobium > Aeromicrobium piscarium. The sequence goes on from NZ_VLNT01000001.1 coordinate 189,995, forward strand.
CGCAGGTCGGCGGCAGCGGCGCCTGACGATGCCGTGCTGGACCCTCCCGGCGCGTCGGCGGTCCACAGCCCCCCTGCCGATAGGGTTGGACCCGTGACCGTCCATCTGTATGACTCCGCGACCCGGCAGATCACGCCGCTCGACCCGGTGGTGCCGGGCCGCGTCGGGATCTACCATTGCGGGCTCACGGTGCAGGGGCCGCCGCATATCGGTCACATCCGCAAGGAGGTCGTCTTCGATGTCCTGCGGCGCTGGCTCGAGCGAGCCGGCTACGACGTGCGCATCGTCGCCAATGTGACGGATATCGACGACAAGATCATCGCCAAGGGAGCCGAGAGCGGTGAGCCCTGGTTCGCCGTCGCCTATCGCAATGAGCGCGCGCTCCACGCCGCCTACGAGGTCCTGGGGTGCGAACCGCCGACCTACGAGCCGCGGGCGACCGGCCACGTCCCGGAGATGATCGAGATGATCGAGACGCTCATCGAACGTGGGCACGCCTACGCGGCCGAGGACGGCTCGGGGGACGTCTACTTCGACGTCCGTTCCTGGCCCGCCTACGGCGAGCTGTCGAATCAGTCGATCGACGACATGCAGGAGGCGCCTGACGCCCCCGCCGACGGCAAGCGCGATCCTCGCGACTTCGCGCTCTGGAAGGGCCACAAGGAGGGCGAGCCGGAGTCCGCCTCCTGGCCGACTCCCTGGGGCCGTGGCCGTCCCGGCTGGCACCTGGAGTGCTCGGCGATGGCCGCCAAGTACCTCGGCCCGGAGTTCGACATCCACGGCGGCGGCCTGGATCTGCGTTTCCCGCACCACGAGAACGAGCTGGCGCAGTCGCGGGCCGCCGGTCAGCCGTTCGCGCGGGTGTGGATGCACAACGCCATGCTCAACCTCGGCTCGTCCAAGATGAGCAAGTCGGTGGGCAACACGCTCACCGTCGCGGAGGTCGTGAAGCGCGTACCCGCGATCGCCCTGCGCTACTACCTCGTTGCCGCGCACTACCGCTCGATCATCGAGTACAGCGAGGAGTCGCTCGCCGAGGCCGCCACCACGATGGCCCGGATCGAGGGCTTCGTGACGCGTGCGGCCGAGTTGGTCGGCCGATGCGACGACGGGGAGATCCCGCCGGCATTCGCCGAGGCGATGGACGACGATCTCTCGGTGCCGGCAGCGCTCGCGATCCTGCAGGACACCGTCACCACGGGCCAGCGGCTGCTCGGTGGCGGGCCGAGCGAGGACCTGCGTGCGGCCCTCGGGGCGGTGCGTGCCATGCTCGATGTCCTCGGCCTGGATCCACTGGACCCGCACTGGGGCTCGGGCCGCGATCAGGGGGCGGCGGACGCGGCGCTCGGTGCACTGGTCCAGCAGCTTCTCGACCACCGCGCCGAGGCGCGGGCCACCAAGGATTTCGCGGCCGCCGACCGCATCCGTGACCAATTGACCGCCGCGGGCGTCGCCATCGAGGACACCCCTCAGGGCGCCCGCTGGAGTGTGAAGGAGGACCGCTGATGGCCGGCAACAGCCAGCGTCGCGGCGCCATCAAGAAGACCGGCAAGGGCAACCCCACGGCCGGTTCCGGAGGCAGACGCCGCCGCGGACTCGAGGGCAAGGGACCGACACCCCGCGCCGAGGACCGCCCGAACCACAAGAAGTACAAGATGGTGCAGGCCGCCGAGAAGCGCGAGCGGGCCAAGCCCAAGCGCAAGCCGAGCGATGGCGGTGCCGAGTGGGTGGCGGGACGCAACTCCGTGGTGGAGCTGCTGCGCGCCACGGTGCCGGTCAATGCCGTGTACGTCGCCGAAGGCACCGAGCGCGATGAGCGCCTGCGTGAGATCTTCCGCCTCGCTGCCGAGCAGAATGTCTCGATGCTGGAGATCGGCCGCCCCGAGCTCGACCGGCTCACCGGCGGCGCGGTCCATCAGGGCATCGCGGCGAAGCTCGACGCCTACGAATACGCCCATCCCAACGATCTGCTGGAGATCGCCGCCGAGCGGGGGGAGCCGGCGCTCATCGTGGTGCTCGATAGCATCACCGATCCGCGCAATCTCGGGGCGATCGTGCGGTCGGCGTCCGGTTTCGGTGTCCACGGGGTCGTCATCCCCGAGCGCCGCGCGGCGCAGATGACCGCAGCGGCCTGGAAGACCTCGGCGGGCGCGGCAGCGCGGGTCAAGGTGGCACGGGCCACCAACCTGACGCGACAGCTCAAGGCGTACCAAGAGGCCGGCCTCATGGTGGTGGGCCTGGCGGCCGACGGAGATGTCGACCTCCCTGAGCTGGACCTCGCCGACGGACCGCTCGTCGTGGTCGTCGGCAGCGAGGGCAAGGGACTCTCACGGCTCGTCGGTGAGACCTGCGACCAGCTGGTCAGCATCCCGATGTCGAGCGACCTGGAGTCGCTCAACGCGGGCGTGGCCACCGGTGTCGCGCTCTACGCGATCTCTCGATTCCGGGCCTGAGGGGCGCCGCCCGGTTCAGCTGAGGCCGGGCAGCTCGCGACGCAACATCATCTGCACGATCGTCGCGGGCATGGCGTCGGCGGTGTTGGTCACGGTCACGCGCACGGCATCGCCGACGGTCTCGACCTCGGGGTCCGCGATCAGCTCGTCATAGGGACGCCCGCTCGGCATGGTGCCGTCCACGGCCTCGGCGACGCGATCGCCGTCGTCCTCGTCGCCGATCAGGCAGATCGTGCTCCGCGCCTCGCCGTCGACGTCCCGCACCCCCACCGCGTGCGGGGTCTCGGCCGGAGGGGCGACCAGAGCCGCCAGGGGATCATCGAGACAGTCGACGAGCGCCCTCGTGGTCTCATCGTCACCGGCCGACTCGTAGATGCGTGAGAGATCGCTGCCGATACCGCCGACGATCACGCGGTCGTCCTCGACCCGCAGTTGAGTCACGGGAACGGTGAGCCCGTTGTCGCCCTCGCCCTCATGGCTGAGGACCTCGTCACCGGACCAGCCGGCATCTCGAGCCGCGGCCGTCACCGCAGCGGGATCCTGCCCGCCGAGGACGAGCAGGATCGCCGACGGGCCCTCGCCGCCGTACAGGACGCGATCGGCCGCGGACAGATCGATCTCCAGCTCCTCGGCGAGATAGCGCTCGTAGCTGCCCAGCGGGCCCGCGACGGAGCCGGCTGCCACTTTCCACGGGTCATCGGCATCCTTGCCGGCGCTATCACGTACCGCGGCCCGATCGGACAGGCCGATCATGCCGCCCGCGGGAAGGGCAGACAAGTCCCCGGAGCTCGTGGACGGCTCCGGGTCGCTCGTACAGCCGGCGAGCAGGAAGGCGGAGATCGTCACGCCGGCGAACAGCCCCGGAACACGCATGGCATGAGTGTAGTGACGTCGTGTGGTGGGCAGCGGTAGAACCTCAACCCCATGGTGTGGTGATGAGGTTGACGGTCTACCGCCACGCGTGAGGTGAGATTGACGGTCTACCGCCGCCGGCGGGACGTGCGGTCAGGGCGCCGGTGTCTCGGGCGGGTGCACCGGCAGCTGGACGGTGAAGCGGGCGCCTCCGAGAGGACTGTCGTCGATGCCGACCCGGCCGCCGTGCGCGCGCACGACCTCGGCGACGATCGCCAGCCCGAGGCCGCTCCCGCCCGCGTCGCGGGCGCGTCCTTCATCCAGGCGGACGAAGCGTCCGAACACGCGCTCGCGATCCGCGGCCGCGATGCCGTCGCCGTCATCGTCGACCGTGATCGTCGCCCGGCCGTCCCCCTCGCTCACCGAGAACGCGACCGCTGTCCGGGCATGGCGGGCGGCGTTGTCGGCCAGATTGCGTACCACTTGGCCGAGCAAGCGTCGGTCAGCGTCGATCCGTGCCGGTGCGATCGCCGAGCCATCGACCTCGAGTCCTGCGGCGCGCAGGCGAGTCGTCTCGGCGAGCACCAGGTCGTCCACGTCGACCGGCTGACGCCGCAGCGCCAGCCCGTGTTCGTCGGAGCGGGCCAGGACGAGCATGGCCGAGACGAGACCGTCCAGCCGGTCGGTCTCGGCCAGCACGGTCGCCGGAAGATCCAGGTCCGCGGACGGATGGCGCTGGAGCACCTCGGCACTCTGACGCATGGAGGCGATGGGGGAACGCAGCTCGTGCGAGGCATCCGAGACGAACTGCCGTTGCTGGCGGGCGGATGCCTCCAGGCGCTCCAGCATCGCGTTCATCGTGCGGGCGAGACGCGGAATCTCGTCGCGTCCGGGCGGCACCTCGACACGTCGGGCGAGATCGCTCGCGCCGATCCCGGAGACATCCGAGCGCATCGTCTCGACCGGCCGCAACGACCGTCCCACCGTCGTCCAGGTGACACCCGCGACCACCAGCACCAACAGGGGCACCGCCACGAAGAGCAGTCCACGGGTGGCCGCGACGGAGTCCTCGACCTCGTCGAGCGGCACCCCGAGGGCCAGCACTCCGTCCTCGGCCGATGCCGTGACGACCACGTAACGGTCGTCATCGACCTCGATGGTTCGCTCGTCGCGATCCGGATCAGTGATGGCGGGAAGGCCGGCGGCCTCGTCGTTGGCCGCGAGCACCGTCCCGTCCTCGTCGAGCAGCTGGACGAGGTCGTCGTCATCGGCCTCGGCGATCCGCCCGTCGTCCTCGTCGAGTCCGGAGGCCAGTGCCTCGGCGGATCGCTCGGCGGTGTCGGCGAGTGACGAGGTGAGCGTGCGGTCGAGGGTCCAGAGGAACAGCGCCGCTCCGATGACGAGCACGACCGCGACGATCAGGCTCGCCCCCAGCGTGATGCGGGCGCGAATGGACGACATGGTCATCCTCCGTCCGCCGCGAGACGATAGCCGGCGCCGCGGACCGTCTCGATGGCTGTGCGGTCGAAGGGACGATCGACCTTGTTGCGCAGGTGGCGGATGTAGACCTCGACGATATTGGGGTCGCCGTCGAAGTCGAAGTCCCAGACATTGCCGAGGACATCGGACTTGGACACGACCTCGCCCTTGTGACGCAACAGATACTCCAGGACGGCGAACTCGCGCGAGGTCAGCTCGATCGACGTATCACCGCGACCGACGGCCCGGGTCGACGGATCGAGGGTCAGATCGCCGGCGGTGAGCACCGCCGGGCGGGCGCTCTGTCCACGACGCACGAGCGCGCGGATACGGGCGAGGAGCACATCGAAGGAGAAGGGCTTGGTGAGGTAGTCGTCGGCGCCTCCGTCGAGCGCCTCGATCTGGTCCCAGTCGCCGTCCTTGGCGGTCAGCATGAGCACCGGCGTCCACACCTCGTGGTGGCGCAGGGACTCGCACACCTTGAAGCCGTTGAGCCCCGGCAGCATGATGTCGAGCACGATCGCGTCGTAGCTGTTCTCGCGGCCGAGCCACAGGCCGTCGGTGCCGGTGTGGGCGACATCGACGGCGAACCCCTCGGCCTCGAAACCGGCTTTCAGCCCCGCCGCGAGCCGGACCTCGTCCTCGACCACCAGGATGCGCACGTCCCGATCCTCCCAGAACCTCACTGAAGGAGCGCTGAAGAGCGTCAGCATTCTCGCCGGTGGACTTTCCTTGGACTGTCGGTGCCCGGATGTAACTTTGTCGTCCTATCCTTTAACGAGCTCGTAGAGCATGAAAGGAAAACCCATGGGGAGCTGGGAACGTCCGTACTAGGAGTCCACGGTCGACTCTGGCGTTCCCCGCGCCGCGACGCGCTCTGGCGCTTACCGTGGCTCCGGACCTTCGTGACCGCTGCTGAGATCGCAGTGGCGAGGGTGCTCATGCATCTACCTGAGGCGCCGGTTCTCACCGCGACGACCCTCGCGAGGATCCTCGATGTTTCCTATCCGGCCGCCAGCGCGGCTTTGGATGAGCTTCGCCAGGCCGGAGTGCTGGCGACGAAGTCCAATGAACGAGGAACGACGGCGTTCATCGCGCGTGAGGTGCTCGATCTGGTGACGTGGTCAGAGCGAGCCTGGCGAGCACACGATTCGATACGCGACGTGCGGAGCCGGTCCGCCCGGTCCCCGCCCGTCCCCAGCGTTGAAGAACTCGTTGAGGGAGCGCCTCAACGGGTTGGGTCAGCCGAAGCGGCCCTGGATGTAGGCCTCGGTGGCGGGGTCCGCGGGATTGGAGAACATCGTCGAGGTGTCGCCGTGCTCGACGAGCTTGCCGGGTTGTCCCACACCCGCGAGGTTGAAGAACGCCGTGGTGTCCGACACTCGAGCCGCCTGCTGCATGTTGTGCGTGACGATGACGATCGTGTAGTCGGTCTTGAGCTCGTGGATGAGGTCCTCGATGATGCTCGTCGAGATCGGGTCGAGGGCCGAGCAGGGCTCGTCCATGAGTAGCACCTCGGGCTGTGTGGCGATCGCGCGGGCGATGCACAGCCGCTGCTGCTGCCCGCCCGACAGCCCCGAGCCCGGACGGTCGAGGCGGTCCTTGACCTCGTTCCACAGTCCGGCGCTGCGCAGCGAGCGCTCGACGATCTCGTCGGCCTCCTTCTTCTTCATCCGCTTGCTGTTCAGTCGCTGACCCGCCAGCACGTTCTCCGCGATCGACATCGTCGGGAACGGATTGGGTCGCTGGAACACCATGCCGATGAGCCGGCGCACGTTGACCGGGTCCATATCGTCGGCGTACAGGTCCTGGCCGTCGATGAGGACCTTCCCCTCGACGCGGGCGCCGCGGATCACCTCGTGCATGCGGTTGAGCGAGCGCAGGAAGGTCGACTTGCCGCAGCCGGACGGGCCGATGAAGGCCGTCACGGATCGCGCGGCGATGGGGATGGTCACGCCCTCGACGGCGAGGAAGTCGCCGTAGTAGATGTCGAGGTCGCTGACGTCGATGCTCTTGGCCATTGGATTTACCGCTCTCCCTTGGGGCTGAAGAAGTACGAGACGAGCCGTGCGCCGAGGTTCAGCAGCATCACGATGATGAGCAGCACGAGGGCCGCTCCCCAGGCGCGATCGATGCTGGGACCCGGCGGCACGCCCGGGACGATGATCGAGAAGTAGGTGAACACCGGCAGCGTGGCCATGCGTCCGTCGAAGAGGTTGAGATTGACCGAGTCGGTGAGTCCGGCGATGACGAGCAGGGGAGCGGTCTCCCCGATGACGCGGGCGATCGCGAGGGTCACGCCGGTCACGATCCCGGCCAGCGCGGTCGGGAGGACGACCTTGACGATCGTGCGCCACTTCGGCACACCGAGGGCGTAGGACGCCTCGCGCAGCTCATTCGGCACGAGCTTGAGCATCTCCTCACAGGAGCGCACGACGACCGGGATCATCAGCACCGAGAGCGCCACAGCGCCGCCGATGCCCATCCGCACACCGGGTCCGAAGAAGATGACGAAGAGCGCGTAGGCGAAGAGACCCGCGACGATCGACGGGATGCCGGTCATGACATCGACCAGGAAGCGGATCCACGCCGCCAGCCGCGTGCCCTCGCCGTACTCGATCAGGTAGATCGCGGTGAACAGACCGATCGGGATCGAGATCGCCGCGGCCGCTGCGGTGATCAACAGCGTGCCCATCAGCGCGTGATAGATGCCGCCGCCCTCGCCGACGATATTGCGCATCGAGTAGGTGAAGAACTCGTTGCTCAGCACGGGCGCGCCCCGCGAGATGACGGTCGCCAGGATGCTGCCGAGCGGGAACAGGGTGATCGCGAAGGCGGTCGACACGAGGAGTGTCACGAGCCGGTCGGTGGCCTTGCGGCGTCCCTCGACAGCCAGCGACCAGATCGGGATGACCGCCGCGACGCACCAGCCCACGAGCACGAGCCAGGATCCGAGGGGGCCGAAGACGCCCACGAGAGCCAGCACCACAGCGGCGGCGACCAGCGCACGCGGCGCCCAGCGGGGGAGTTGCCGGCCGCGCAGGCTCGAGGCGATCGGCGACGCCCCGGACTCGGGACGGGGGGTCTGCAGCGTGGAGGTCATCAGTTGGCTCCCGAGAAGTCCTTGCGGCGGTCCACGATGGCCCGCGCCGCGAAATTGACCCCGAAGGTGATGACGAACAGCACGAGTCCGGAGGCGATGAGCGCGTTGACGGTCAGTCCGGTGGCCTCATTGAAGGTCAGCGCGATATTGGCCGCGATCGTCGAGGGGTTCGTCGAGCTGATCAGGTTGAAGGTGACGACACCGCTGGCCGATAGCACCATCGCGACGGCCATCGTCTCTCCGAGCGCGCGGCCGAGGCCGAGCATCGAGGCGGAGATGATTCCCGAACGGGCGTAGGGGAAGATCGCCAACCTGGCCATCTCCCAGCGGGTCGCGCCGAGGGCCAGCGCAGCCTCCTCGTGTAGTCGAGGGGTCTGCAGGAAGATCTCGCGGCAGATCGCGGTGATGACCGGCAGCACCATGACCGCGAGCACGATCGAGGCGGTCAGGATCGTGCGGCCCGTGGCCGACGCGGGACCGGCGAACAGCGGGATGAACCCGAGATTCTCCTCCAGCCAGCGGTAGAGCGGTACGAGCGCCGGCGCCAGGAAGCTGATGCCCCAGACGCCGTAGACGACGCTGGGGACCGCGGCGAGGAGGTCGATGACGTAGCCGAGCGGGGCCGCCAGCTTCCGTGGGGCGTAGTGGGAGATGAACAGCGCCACGCCGATCGCGAGCGGCACCGCCATCGTCAGGGCGAGGACCGCGGCCAGCAGCGTGCCGAAGACCAGCGGGACGACGTAGTCCACGAAGGTGGTGCCGTGCTTGACGTCATCGGGCGAGGCGAGGATGCCGGGGATGCCCTCGGCGGTCAGGAACACCGCGACCCCGGCCAGGGTCGCGAGGATCAGCAGCGCCGCGGCGAGGGAGGTGCCGCGGAAGATCCGGTCACCCGGGCGGGTGGGCGTCGTCCTCCGTCGTTCGGGGGACTGGGTCGAGGTCACGATGGTGAGCCTTTCGGGGCGGTGCGGTCGTGCTGGGCGGACAACCCATGACCCCGGCGAACGAGAGATGCCTCGTTCGCCGGGACCAAGGCCTGTCCGATCAGCTGCCGATCGTGTCGATCGCGGTCTGAACCTTCTCGCGGAAGTCGTCGGTGAGCGGCGCCGAGCCCGCCGAGTCGGCCGCGGCCTGCTGACCGTCCTCGCTGACGACATAGGTCAGCCAGGACTTGACGAGCTCGGCCTTCTCGGCGTCGTCATAGGTCTGGCAGGCCATCTGGTAGGAGACCAGGACGATCGGGTAGACCCCGGCCTCGGTGGTCGCACGGTCGAGTTCGAGGGCGATATCGGTGTCCTCGCGCCCCTCCACCTGCTCGGCCGTGTCGAGGACGCGGGCCGCCGCCTCCTCGGTCGGGCCGACGTACTCCTCACCGACCTTGACGGCGACCTGGCCGAGCTCGCCGGCCTGACTCGCATCGGCATAGCCGATGGTGCCCTCGCCGGACTCGACCGCGGCCACCACGCCCGAGGTGCCGTTGGCGGCCTCACCGCCCTGCGTCGGCCAGGTCTCGACGACTCCCGCCGTCCAGGTGCCCTCGGATGCGGCATCCAGGTACTCGGTGAAGTTCTCGGTCGTGCCCGAATCGTCGGAGCGGTGGACCGGAGTGATCGCGCTGTCGGGCAGATCGGCATCCGGGTTGTCCTCGGCGATCGCCGGGTCGTTCCAGGTGGTGATCTCCCCGGCGAAGATCGAGCCGATCGTCGAGGGAGAGAGCTGCAGGTCCTCCACGCCGGGCAGGTTGTAGATCACGGCGATCGGGCTCACATAGGTCGGCACGGAGACGATCTGACCGCACAGGTCGTTGGCTTTGGTCAGCTCGTCGTCGTCGAGGTAGGCGTCCGAACCGGCGAAGTCGGTGCCGCCGTCCAGGAACTGCTCACGACCGCCGCCGGAGCCGATCGGGTCGTAGTTGACCGTCACATCGGAGTTCTCGGTCTGGAAGCCCTGCTGCCAGGCGGAGACGGCCGCCTGCTGAGAGCTGGCGCCGGCGCCGTTGAGCGTGCCGGACAGATCGCTGCTGCTGCTCTCGCCGCCGTCACCGGTCTCGTTCCCGGCGCCACAGGCAGTGAGGCCGAAGGCGAGCACGGCGCCTGCGCCGAGTGCCGCGGCCTTACGCATGGACTTGCTCATCACGGGCATTTCCTTCTCTGGATCCTATCGGTCGGGTCGGTCTCGACCCGTCGGATACGACGCTAGGGAGGCTAGATGTATCGCAACCCCAACGCGGGTGAACGGAAGGTGAACGATCGGCGAAGCGTGCCGCGGAGACCCGGTGACGACGAGCTCGCCGGGCGGTGACCTAGGCACGTCTCAGGGGTGACGAGTGGTGAGATAGGCACCTCTCACCACCGGTGAGAGGTGCGTAAGCCACCGCCCGAGCGGGTGAGACGTGCATAACTCACCGCCCAGAGCGAGGTGGTCGGAGGGTCAGCAGCGCCAGCGTTCGACGGCGAGGACCGCTCCCTTGCGGTGGTGCAGGACCGCAGCCTCGCCGGTCGCGAGCCCAGGGTCCTCGAGGTCGAGGGCGGCGAACAGGTCCGGGAGGACCGGCCGGTGCGAGCACAGCAGCGCCCGCTTGTGTGCCAGCGCATCCCGCACGGCATCGCGGGCGGCCTTCGGGGACGTGCCTTCGAGTAGCCGGTCGTCCGCGATCACGGAGCGCCCGGTGGCCTCGGCGTAGGGGTCGAGGGTCTGGAGGCAGCGCAGGGCGGGGGAGCAGAACAGCCGTTTCGGTCCGAAGGCGTCGAGCACCGGGACCAGGCGCTGCGCGGCCGTCAGCCCGGGCGCCACCAGCGGACGGTCGCGGTCATCGGGCCCGTCGAAGTGCTTGCGCTGTTCGGCCTTGGCGTGCCGTAACAGCACGAGGCTGCTGGTGGCGTGCTGCCGGGGCCCGATGAGATCTTCGACGTGGTCGAGCAGCGCGATGTCGTGCTCGTAGCTCAGTCGTTTACGGGCCGCGCGCAGCGTGCACCAGCGGAAGGAATCGACCTCTTTGGTGGGCTGGAAGTCCGAGGTCCCGCGGGTCTTCGCCATCCAGTAGTCGACCTCTTTGACGCCCCCGGCGATCCGATAGGAGACCTTCGGCAGCGGCCGGCCGAGTCGGACCCGGAACCCGGTCTCCTCGAGGATCTCCCGGGCCGCCGTGACGGGTGGTAGTTCGCCGGCCTCGGCCTTGCCCTTGGGGAAGGTCCAGTCGTCGTAGCGAGGGCGATGGATGAGCAGGACCTCGACACCATCCGCGCGTGATGAGGGCTTGCGCCACACCACACCGCCGGCGGCGGGGACGACCTTGCGGGGCGACATGGTGAGTATTGTCCATGCTCAAGGTGACGAGGACATGTCGAGAGGGTGGGCGATGCGGCGTTCTGCGGTGATGTTCGTCGCGCTCGCCCTGATCACGGGTGGTTGTTCCGCTTCGCCCTCGGCGTCCTCGCCGCTGTCGGCTGCCCTCGCGGCGGCCCCGGCCGATGCGGTGGAGATCTCGTTCACGGACTGGTCCCACGTCGACGACGGTGATCTGGCGGCAGCCGTACGCGAGGGCCTCGCCGACGACACCCTCACGCGTTCGGCGGTCGCGCCCCAGGCCGCGCAGTGGGAGGAGGTCTTCGGCTTCTCGCCGCAGGACCTGGCATGGGAGGCGGGGTCGCTGACGGACTCCGGCAGCTCCCTGGCCGTCGGATGGTCGTCCTCGCTCGGGCCGGAGCGGATCACCGATGCTCTGGAGGCTGCCGGCTACGAGCGCGACGGCGAGCGCTGGAGGCTCGGCGAGGATGCGCCGCTCCCGGCTGCATTGGCGGCCTCGATGACGGTGGCGGAGGTCGACGAACGCAGTCGCACCCTGCGAGCCGCGAGCGATGACACGGCACTCGAAGGTGGTCTGTCGGCACGGCGTGCCGTGCGCGATGTCGTGGCCGCGGTGGGGGAGGTGCCCGCCGCGATGCTGCTGCAACGCGGCGACCGGGCCTGCGCCACGGCGGGAGTCTCGGGCCGGGGCGGTCAGGTGGCCGAACAGGGCGAGGCCGCGGCCGAGCGCGCCGGTGGCCTCGCCGAGCCGACATGGGCCGCGCGCGCGGTGGGCGAGGGCACGTTCACGGTGGCCCTCGGCTTCAGCGGTCCCGGCCTCGCGACCGGCCAGGCTCGGGTGCGCGAACGGCTGACGACGGGCCCGTTCATCGGACGACCCGGGGCCGTGACCGATGTGGTGACCGATGCGGACGTCACCGTGGAGGAGAACGTGACCCGGCTGTCCTTCACCCGCCGCGATGGCGGCCCTTCGCTCATGGACAGCACCGGTCCGATTCTCTTCGCCGGGTGCTGACCACGACGCGCACAGGGTGCGCTCAAGAGGTGATTCGGTGGTCGCTGGGGCAACCGCAGAAAACACATCGTGCGCCGGATCTAGGTGCCCACCGCGCCGAGAACCGCTGACCGCGGCGCCATCGCGACGGTGCCCGGGGGAGTGTCAGGGGTCCTGGCTACCGTGGGCGCCAGGAGGTCAGGGTGAGGCAGAACGCATATGCAGGGCAGTGCGCCGACTGCGGTGTCGAGGTCGGTCCGCAGGGCGGCTTCCGGATCGGTTTCGGCGAGGACGGGTTCACCGTCTGCGCGGAGCACCGCCCCACGCCGCCCCCGCGTGGCGAGCATGAGGGCTGGCACACCGGCCCGCTGGCCTCCCTGGACTTCGAGACCACCGGAGTCGATCCCTGGTCGGATCGGATCGTGAGCTACGCGGCCCTCGGTCCGGACGGCCGCGATCTCATCGGGCGGGTCAACCCGCAGGTGCCGATCCCCGACAAGGCCTCGGCGATCCACGGTCTCCGCGATGCCGATGTCGCCGCCGCGCCCTCGCCGGTGGTCGCTCTCCGCGAGTTGAGCGCGTGGGTCGACGATCTCGTCGCGCGGTGGGTGCCGCTCGTGGTGTTCAACGCGGCCTTCGATCTCACGGTGCTGCGTACCGAGCTGTGGCGCTATCGCCTGTCGCAGCCGCGGTGGGATGCCTTGCTGGTCATCGATCCCTTCGTCGTGGACTACGGCATCGAGCGCGGTCGGCTCGGGTCGCGCCGTCTGGTGGACGTCGCCGACTACTACGGGATCGCGATCGAGAACGCCCACGATGCCGCCTGCGACGCGCGGGTGGCGCGTGACGTGGCGATCGAGCTGGGTGCCCGCCATCGGCGCGTGATCCGCGAGGAGGCGAGACTCGCCATGGCCCAGCAGCGGTTCTGGGCCGCGCGGCGCACCATGGACTTCAACCGGTTCGCGATGCGCCGTGGCCGGCGACTCGAGCCGATCCCGGACTGGCCGTTCGCCCCGGCGCCCTGACCACCGCGTGCGGTGCCGGGCCAGACGGCGATACAAGAGCTAGCGTGGTCGACAGCACCGAGGAGGGACGATGAACGAAGGACATATCCGGCCACTGACTCCGGAGGAATGTCGCGAGTACCTCGCACTCACCCGGATCGGCAGGCTCGCCTTCGCCGGACCGGACCGCCTCGAGCTCCTGGTGCTCAACGCCGTCTCCGACGGCAGCACGGTGCTCCTGCGCACCGAGTCCGAGACCGTACTGGCGACGATGACGACCGCCGGCCCGGTCCCGGTCGCCTTCGAGACCGATCACCTCGACGAGCTGCTCCAGTCCGGCTGGAGCGTCACGGTCCACGGCACCGCCTCGATCGCCTCGGACGCTCAGCGGGACGCGCTGCGAGGCGTCCTGCCCCACGCGTGGGCCCCCGGCGACCGCGACCTGATCATCGCGATCGACGTTGAGACGCTCGGGGGCCGGAAGGTCCGGGCTCGGAGCGGGCCGTGAGCTCCGCGGCCTGAGCCTCGCTGGCATCGACCCGCCACTGCGGCAGCATCTGCCGGAGCGCCACGATCAGTTCGAGCCGGGACGTCGGGTCGTCGAGACAGTCCCCGAGCAGGTCGCGCAGGTTCTTGATGCGCGAGTGAGCGGTCTGCGGCGGGATGCCCAGTTCGCGGGCGAGTCTGTTGGTGGGCTGCGGTCGTTCGAGCATGTTCAGCAGGAACTCCCCGAGGGCCAGCCGGCGGACGGCCGGTATCGCCTCCCACGGTCCCAGGTGCTTGGCGGCCAGGAGAGAGCTCAGCATGGGATCACCCTCGAGCAGCAGGATGCCGAGCAGGTCTTCGACCGGGACCAGCATCCGAGGATCGCTCGTCCCGCCGTCGGTGAGCATGCGGGCGGCGCGCCAGACCAGCGAGGCCGAGGCGGCCGCGTCGGTCGGCGCCACCATAGGCCCGAGGACGGCTTGGCGGGTGAGCTGCTCGCCGAGTCGGCTGCTGGTCCAGGTCGTCGGGACGAGGGCGAGGTGGCGATCGCGGTCCGCGACGACCCCCGGCTGGCGGCACAGCTCGCCCGGCAGCGCGTGGGCGAACGACACCAGTACCCGGATCTGCTCCCCGGGCTCGAGGCGAGCGAGGGCGCGGCGTTGGTCGCGGTTGAACCGCGGCCCGTCGTCGCCGTGATCGGGGTCGAGGGGTGCCGGCATCACCGTGGCCGCGCCGACCCGGCGGTGCTCGTTCTCCAGGCCCTGGCGGGCGTGGTGATAGAGCAGGTTCAGATAGGTCATGAGCTCTTCGCGCAGCCGGATGAAGCGATCCCCGGTGATGGCATCGCCGATGCCGTAGCTGAGCCCTCGCTGCATCGCCGCACGTGCGGTCCGGAAGGCCAGGCGCAGGGCCGCGACGTCGTCGCCGCGCCGGGCCTGCCGTCTTCCGATCTCCTCGAAATACAGCCCGACGAGGTCGGCCGCTCGCAGCGCGTCGGCATCGCTGTCGGCGAAGGCACGCACGGCCTGGGCGATCGCATCGTCGAGCTGGCGATCGCCGACGGTGCCGGGGCTGGACACGGATCGGCGGATCTGCAGCCGCAGATGCGCCAACCGCTCCTCCGACAGCGCGTGACGCGCGGCGACTGCCTCGTCTTCGGAGACCACGAGTGACATTCCCATCAACTCCCCATCACTGCGTGTCGTCCGGTCAGGCCGGACGGCATGTCGTGAGGGGGCGACGCCTCGATGAAGCCACATCACCACCCGGCGACGCAATGCGCGGCGGCGTTCTCGTGGCCAGTTCGTCCACTTCTTGTGATGTACATGACAAAAGCAGGTTACGTTTCGATTACGAAGCGCCCTGATCTTCGAAGTCGGTGGCGTCGTGACCTGAGCCACACCTAGCGTCTCGGCCAGGCACCGATCCATCTGAGGGGGCGGTTCGGTGCCGCCTACCTATCCATACCGCGTCAACGCGGACAACCGCTGGGGAGATGCACCGCATGGGTGGAACCGTCGAGGTCGAAGGCCTCACCAAGAGCTTCGGCAGCCAGAACATCTGGCGCGACGTCACGCTGACGTTGCCCCCGGGGGAGATCACGGCGCTCCTGGGCCCCTCGGGAACCGGCAAGTCGGTGTTCCTGAAGTCGGTCATGGGCCTGCTCGAGCCCGAGGCCGGCTCCTGTCTGGTCAACGGCGTCGACATGGTGCGCGCCAATGAGGCCCAGCGGCTGGAATTGCGCAAGAGCTTCGGCGTGCTGTTCCAGGACGGTGCGCTCTTCGGCTCGATGAGCGTCTACGACAATGTGGCGTTCCCCCTGCGCGAGCACACCAAGTTCAACGAGGACAAGATCCGCTCGATCGTCATGGAGAAGCTCGACATGGTCGGGCTGGTCGGCCAGGAGCACAAGCTCCCCGGCATGATCTCCGGCGGTATGAAGAAGCGCGCCGGCCTGGCCCGCTCCCTGGTCACCGATCCGGAGATCATCCTCATCGACGAGCCGGACTCGGGCCTGGACCCGGTCCGCACCTCCAACCTCGCGCAGCTGCTCATCGACATCAATGCCGTCACCGACGCCACGATGCTCATCATCACCCACAACATCGAGCTCGCCCGCACCCTGCCGGACAACCTCGGCATGATCTACCTCCAAGAGCTGGTGATGTTCGGCCCGCGCGAGGAGTTCCTGCTCACCGACCACCCGGTCGTCTCGCAGTTCATGAGCGGCGATCCCGAGGGTCCGATCGGCATGAGCGAGGAGACCGACCACCGGCGCGGCGAGGCGCTCGACAGCGACCTTCCGCCGTACCCCGGCGGTGGGACGGCCGTCATGTCCAGGCATGCCGGCGCCCGCTCGATCGAAGTACTCCCGCGACAGCTCCTCCCCAAGTCCGGCGCCATCCGCCCGAGTGCCGAACGGCATCGTGAGCGCGTCGCCGCGGGCGCGGCGCCGTTGTACGTCGCCGACGACGAGGAGCGGGACCGAGTCCCGACCATCCCGCGCAAAGGAGTCGTCACCCGCGCGCTGAGCTCCACCGGCAACCTGTTCGCCCTCGGGCTGGACACCATCCGCTCGACCTTCAAGCGGCCGTTCGCCGCCCGCGACGTCCTCGAGCAGTTCTGGTTCGTCGTCAGCGTGTCCTGGATCCCCGCGATGCTCGTCGCCATCCCCTTCGGCGCGGTCATCGCCTTGCAGCTCGGCACCTTGACCGTCCAGGTCGGCGCTCAGTCGTTCACCGGCGCCGCGAGCGTGCTGGCGGTGGTCCAACAGGCGGCGCCGATCGTGACCACCCTGGTCATCGCGGGCGCCGGCGGCGCCGCGATCTGTGCCGATCTCGGCTCCCGCACCATCCGCGACGAGATCGACGCGATGAAGGTCATGGGAGTCTCGCCGATCCAGAAGCTCGTCGTCCCTCGCGTCCTGGCCTGCATCATGGCCGCGGTGCTCCTCAACGGCCTCGTCTCGGTGGTCGGCGTGCTGGGCGGCTACTTCTTCAATGTCGTCGTCCAGGGCGGAACCCCGGGCGCCTATCTGGCGAGCTTCACCGCGCTGGCGCAGATCTCCGATCTGTGGGTCGGCGAGCTCAAGGCCGTCATCTTCGGCTTCATCGCGGGCGTGGTCGCGGCCTACCGCGGCATCAACACGGCACCCGGTCCGAAGGGCGTCGGCGATTCCGTCAACCAGTCGGTCGTCGTGACCTTCATGCTGCTCTTCTTCGTCAACACGATCATCACGATGCTCTACCTGCAACTGTTCCCCGGCAAGGGAGCCTGACATGACCTACATTCCGCCCGTCCGCCGCGCCCGCTGGTGGGACAAACCGGTCGACGCGCTGGGCTCGCTCGGCCAGGACCTGCGGTTCTACGGTCGCGTCCTGGCGTGGATCCCCGCCACGATCCGGCGCTATCCGAAGGACATCCTGCGACTGCTCTCCGAGGTGAGCTTCGGCTCCGGCGCCCTCGCGGTGATCGGCGGCACCATCGGCGTCATGGTCGGCATGACCTTGTTCGTCGGCACCGTGGTCGGCATGCAGGGCTACGCGGCCCTGGACCAGATCGGCACCTCGGCGCTCAACGGCTTCATCTCGGCCTACTTCAACACCCGCGAGATCGCGCCGCTGGTCGCCTCGCTGGCATTGTCGGCCACGGTCGGCGCGGGCTTCACCGCCCAGCTCGGGGCGATGCGCATCAACGAGGAGGTCGACGCGCTGGATGTCATGGCGGTGCCGAGCCTTCCCTATCTGGTCACCACGCGTGTCATCGCCGGCTTCATCGCGATCATCCCGCTGTACGTGCTGGGCCTGCTCACGTCCTATGCCGGCTCCCGGCTGGTGACGGTCTATCTGCACGGCCAGTCCGCCGGCACCTACGACCACTACTTCAACCTGTTCCTGCCGCCCGTCGACATCCTGCTGTCGTTCGTGAAGGTGCTGATCTTCGCGGTGCTCATCATCCTCATCCACTGCCGGATGGGCTTCACCGCATCCGGCGGACCCGCCGGTGTGGGCCTGGCCGTCGGCCGGTCGGTGCGCACCACGATCGTCACCGTCGCGGTGCTCGACCTCGTCTTGTCGATGGCGCTCTGGGGCACGACCACGACCGTGAGGGTGGCCGGATGAAAAAGACCTCTCGCCTGCTCGATGCCGTCCTCGGTCTCGGCTACCTGGCGCTCGGCGCGGCCCTCGTGGTCGCCTCGATGCTGGCCTACAACAAGGCCTTCACCCCCACGACCGACGTCCTGTTGCGTACCGGGGCGATCGGCAACGCCCTGCAGACGGGCTCGGACGTCAAGCTCAACGGCGTCCCGGTCGGTGAGGTATCTCGGGTCCACACCGACCCCGGTGGCGCGGAGCTGACCCTCGCGTTGGAGCCCGGCACCGCCGAATCGCTGCCCGCCGGCACCACGGCCAGACTGCTGCCGAAGACGCTCTTCGGCGAGCGATACGTCTCCCTGGTGGTTCCGGCGACCTCCACGCAGAACGGGCTCGCGGCCGGCGACGTGCTGCACCAGGACGACTCGGACGAGGCTGTCGAACTCGAGGAGCTCTTCGACGAGCTTCTGCCGGTGCTGCAGGCGATCCAGCCCGAGAAGCTCCAAGCGACGCTGGGCGAGCTCTCGACGATGCTGCGCGGCCGTGGCGAGGAGCTCGGCGCCTCGATGAGTGACTGGTCGAACTACCTGGAGAAGCTCAACCCGCATGTGCCGATGATGGCCGAGGATCTCGCCAAGCTGGCCGAGGTGGCCGATGTCTACGAGGAGGCTCTGCCGGACCTGCTCTCGGCCTTCGACTCGATGACCACCACCTCGGCGACCCTGGTCGACCAGCGGGCCACGCTGTCGGAGGTCTGGGCGAATGTCATCACCGCCTCGAACACGACCGAGGAATGGATGCGCGCCAACCAGCAGACGATCGTGGTGCTGTCGGCCGAGAGCCGGCGGGCTCTCGAGGCGGCGGCTCCCTACGCACGTCAGTTCCCGTGCCTCTTCGACGCCGCCCGCAACTTCATCGAGCCGATCGATCGCACCCTGGGCAAGGGCACGAACGAGCCGGGCATCCACGTGGTGCTCAACGTCGTTCCCGCACAGGGCAAGTACGTTCCGGGTGCCGATGCTCCGCAGTACGCCACCGGCGGGCAGCCCCGATGCCCGTACCAGACCGGCCAGACCGGGTCGAGCGGTGCGAGCGCGTTGTCGGCACCGGCGCAGGCCGACGAGCCCGAGGCGATCGAGCAGATCGCCGCACCGCGCTCGGACTTCGCCCGCCAGCAGGCTGCGCTCACGGGCCTCGGCGACGCGAACTCGCCGGCGGAGAACCAGCTGTTCGCCGAGCTCCTGGCGCCCGCCGAGGGCGTGGCGCCGTCCGACTACCCGCAGTGGAGCAGCCTGGTCGTCGGCCCGGCGTTGCGCGGCGCGGAGGTGACCCTGCGATGACCAAGATCCTCATCAAGAGCATCGTCTTCACGCTCGTCACGGTGCTGGCGACGATGTTGCTGGCGGGAACGATCCGCAACAGCGTCGGCGGTTCGGCGACGGAGTACAAGGCCCTCTTCACCGATGTCACGAGTCTCAACAACGGTGACGACATCCGCATGGCGGGAGTCAAGGTCGGCACGGTCCGCAAGATCGAGGTCTCCCAGAACCGTCTCGCCGAGGTCACGTTCACCGTGCAGAACAAGGCGCCTATGAGGGCCGGCACCACCGCCGAGCTGCGTTTCCGCAATCTCGTCGGCCAGCGTTACATCGCCCTCGAGCCGCCGTCGGCGAGCGCCGAGGTGCTGCCGGCGGGATACACCCTCCCGGCCTCCTCGACCAGTCCCGCACTGGACTTGACGATGCTCTTCAACGGCTTCCAGCCGCTGATGAAGTTCCTCTCGCCCGAGGACGTCAACAAGCTCTCCGAGGAGATCATCGCGGTCTTCCAGGGTGAGGGCAGCACGGTGGAGGGCCTGCTCTCGAGCACCTCGAGCCTCACCCAGACGATCGCCGAGAAGGACGAGGTCATCGGCCAGCTCATCGACAGCCTCACCGTCGTGCTGACCACGATCAACGATCGCTCCGATCAGCTCGACCGGACGATCATCACCCTGCAGCAGCTGGTCTCGGGACTCGCCGAGGACCGCGAGGTCATCGGCAGCACTCTCGACGGCCTGGGCGATCTCACCACGAGCGTGTCCGGACTGCTCGAGGAGGGCCGGGCTCCACTCAAGGGCTCGATCGAGGCTCTCGACCGGCTCAGCGGCAATCTGTCCAATGCCAGCGCGGTGCTCGACTCCTTCTTCGAGGTGCTGCCCGTCAAGCTCGACCGGATCGGCCGACTCGGCAGCTATGGCTCCTGGCTGAACTTCTATGCCTGCTCGATCCAGGGCAAGATCCCCGATCCCGAGGGCTACATGGGCGATCTGGGTATCTCACCGGGTCCGAACGTGACGAGGTGTGTGAACTGATGGCGCGCTATCCCAAGGCGTTCGCGGAGCGCAACAAGGTCGTCATCGCGGTCGTCGGGCTGGTCTCGCTCAGCCTGGTGTTCCTCGCGACCTTCAACGCCAACTCGCTGCCGGTGATCGGCGGAGGCAAGGTCTACACGGCGCAGTTCGCCGAGGCCGGTGGTCTCAAGAGCGGCAACGAGGTGCGCGTGGCGGGGGTCAAGGTCGGCGAGGTCAGCGGCATCTCGCTGGACGGCACCACGGTCGAGGTGCGCTTCCGCGCCAAGGGCGTCGATCTGGGCGACCAGACGCGTGCGTCGATCAAGGTCAAGACGATGCTCGGTCAGAAGTTCCTCGCCCTCGACCCGCTCGGCACCGGTGAGCTGGACGACCCGATCCCGGTCTCACGCACCACGACGCCCTATGACGTCAACGCGGCGTTCTCGGATCTGTCGGAGACGATCGGCGAGATCGACACCGAGCAGATGGAGGCCAGCTTCACGGCCCTCGCCGATACCTTCCGGGACACTCCCGAGTCGGTGCAGGGCGTGGTCCGCGGCCTGACCGACCTGTCGCGCACCATCTCCAGCCGTGACGAGGAGCTCGCTCAGCTGTTCTCCGCCACGGCCGATGTCTCCGGCACGCTCAAGGACCGCAACGCCGAGTTCGCTCGTCTCATCAATGACGGCAGCTCGCTGCTGGAGGAGCTGGAGAGCCGGCGCGAGACGATCCGCGCGATGCTCCAGGGCACGGCCCGGCTCGGCACCGAGCTCGAGGGCCTCGTCCGCGACAACGAGGAGCAGCTGCGGCCGGCCCTCGCCAAGCTCGACGAGGTCGCCGCGATCCTGCAGCGCAATCAGGACAACCTGGAGTCGGCGATCAAGCAGATGGGCCCCTACTACCGCGGTCTGGCCGCGGCGACCGGCAACGGTCGCTGGGTCGACTCCTATATCTGCGGTCTGTTCGACGGGCAGGGCGCTCCGGTGCTCGACAACTCGGTCGACCGCAACTGCACCCCGGGAGGCCAGTGATGAGTTCGGTCCTGAAGCAGACGGTCGCGTTGGTGGTCGTCCTCGCACTGGTGGTCGGTGCCTGGCTGGGATTCCGGTGGCTCTCGGAGCGCCAGGCGACCCAGTTCGATGCGCTCTTCGAGTCCTCGATCGGCCTCTATCCGGGGTCGGACGTGCAGATGCTCGGTGTGGCGGTCGGCAAGGTCACCGATGTCGAGCCCGATGGCGACCAGGTGCGCGTGTCGATGCGGCTGGACGGCGACTACGCGGCATCGGCGGACACCGAGGCCGTGATCATCGCCCCGACCCTCGTCAGCGATCGCTTCGTCCAGCTCACCCAGCCGCACGAGAGCGGTCCGGAGCTGGAGTCCGGCACCACCATCACCGAGACGGCCGTGCCGGTCGAGATCGACCAGATGTACGAGAGCCTCGAGGACATCGGTACCCAGCTCGGCCCCGACGGCGCGAACAAGAACGGCGCGCTCGCGGACCTGCTGACGGTCTTCGCGGAGAATCTCGACGGCCAGGGAGCGGACCTCAATCAGATGATCGAGGAGTTCGGCAAGATGACCGGCACCCTCTCGGCGACCGATGAGGATCTCTTCGCGACGATCGCGAACTTCAAGGAGTTCAACGACATGCTCGTGGAGAACGATCGCACGCTCGCGACGGCCAACACACAGCTCGCGACCGTCGCGGACTTCCTCGCCGAGGACCGTCAGGACATGCAGTCGGCGATCGCCAATCTCGGTCAGGCGCTGGGTATCCTCGACGACTTCATCCGCGACAACCGCGACAACCTGCAGACGAGCGTCGAGAACCTCATCGGTCCCACGCAGGTGCTCGTCAACCAGAAGCAGGCCTTGGAGGAGTCGGTCCGCACGATCCCGCTGGTGCTGCAGAACTTCCTCAACGCCTATGAGCCCGGCTCGAACACCCTGCACGGCCGCGGCAACCTCAACGAGCTCACTGTGTGGTCGAACAGCGGCCTGGCGGCCCAGACCTCCGAGCAGGCGCCGCTCACGCTCTTCAGCGAACTGGAGGACGGCCAGTGAACACCAAACCCAAGCGGTTCCGGCTCGCGGCCGTCGCGGCCGTCGCGGCCATCACCCTGAGCGGCTGCGGCATGCTGAGCGGCGGAGTCTACGACGCCCCGCTCCCCGGTGGCGCCGACGTCGGATCCGATCCGCTGCGCATCAGCGCCGACTTCGAGGATGTCCTCGATCTCGTGCCGCAGTCCAGCGTCAAGCTCGACAATGTCGACATCGGCCGCGTCCAGCGCGTCGAGCTGAACGAGGACGGCGAGAGCGCGCGCGTCGACCTGGTCATCAACCGCGAGGCCGATCTGCCGGCCGGCACGGTCGCCCGCATCCAGCAGACCTCGCTGCTCGGCGAGAAGTACGTCGCGCTGGTGCGCCCGTCCGAGGATGCCGAGGTGGCCGCCGGGTCCACGATCGCCGATGGCGATCACATCGGCCTGGCCGAGACCTCGCAGGCCGCTCAGGTGGAGCAGGTGCTCGGTGCCCTCTCGCTCGTGCTCAACGGCGGCGGAATCGAGCAGTACCAGGAGATCTCCCGCGAGCTGCAGCAGGTCTCCGCCGACCGTCCTGAGGAGATCAAGGGGTTCCTGCGGCAGATGGAGGCCTTCGTCTCGGTGCTGGACGATCGCAAGGAGTCGATCACCGGCGCGCTCGACAGCCTCAACTCGCTGTCGCAGACGCTCGAGGGCGACACCGATCGCATCGTCAAGGCCCTCGACGGGCTCAGCCCGGGCATGGAGGTGCTGGTCGATCAGCGCACCCAGCTCGTGGCGATGCTGGAGGCGTTGGATCGCCTCTCCGATGTCACCGTCGAGACGCTCAACGCGGCCCAGGACGATATCGTCGCCGATTTCACGGCACTCGAGCCGATCCTCGATCAGCTCGCCAATGCCGGATCCGCTCTGCCGGAGTCGTTGCAGATCCTGCTGACCTATCCCTTCCCGGACTCGGTGCTAGGGGCGATCAAGGGCGACTACATGAACGTCTTCATCACGACCAACTTCCGCACATTGCCGGCGAACTGCGCGGTGGGCAGCTGCGACTGGCCGCAGGTCAACAGCGCGTCCTCGCCGACCACGGGTCGGAGCCTGCAGCGTCAGGCGTCTCCCGATGAGGCGCCGCCCAGTGAGGAGCCCGGGGTCCCGGGGGATGTGCCGCCGACCCTGCTGCCGCCGACGGACTCGGCGGTGCCGGGACTGCCGTCGCCGACCATCGGGGTGCCGCCGTCGCAGCTGCCGGGCACCGATCCCAGCCCGAGTGCGCCACCGAGCCCCGAGGCTCCGCCCGAGTCCATGCCGCCGCGAGGTGATGAGTGATGCTGACCGGTTCGATCAAATCCAAGCTGATCGTCTTCGTGGCGGTCGCCCTGGTCGCCACGAGCTACCTCGGCGCGACCTATGTGGGCATCAACCCGTTCAGCTCGTCGTACCGGGTGACGGTCGAGCTGCCTCAGGGCGGCGGTGCCTTCACCAATGGCGAGGTGACCTATCTCGGTG
This sequence comes from Aeromicrobium piscarium, assembly GCF_007421815.1. Classification (GTDB taxonomy): domain Bacteria; phylum Actinomycetota; class Actinomycetes; order Propionibacteriales; family Nocardioidaceae; genus Aeromicrobium; species Aeromicrobium piscarium. The sequence continues at coordinate 213,644 of NZ_VLNT01000001.1, forward strand.
TGCCGGTCGGGCGCATCAAGGAGCTCACGGCCACCGACGAAGGAGCCGAGGCCGTGTTGCAGATCAACGGCGATGCTCCACCGATCCCGTCCGACGTCACCGCCACGGTGACCAACCGGTCGGCGATCGGCGAGCAGTACATCGATCTGCGCGGCGCCGGCCGGTCGAGCGAGGACCTGCAGGCCGGGGATGTCATCAAGGCCTCGTCGAAGGCCGTCCCTCCGCCGATCGAGAACCTGCTGCGCACGGGCCGCGACTTCGCGGCCTCGGTGCCCGAGGAGGATCTCAAGACTGTCATCGACGAGGCCTACGAGCTCTCGCGCGGGGCGGGTGAGCATCTGGGGCAGCTGATCGACACCTCGCGTGAGTTCGTGGAGGTCGCCGACCAGAACTTCCTGGTGACGCAGGGTCTCATCGAGAACTCTGATCGGGTGCTGTCCACCCAGATCGAGTCGGCCGAGAGCATCAAGAGCTTCAGCGCCGATCTCGACCTCTTCTCCGCGGCCTTGCGCGACTCCGACACCGATCTGCGGACGCTCATCGAGAACTCGCCGGTCGCCGCGCAGGAGATGCACCGGCTGTTCGAACAGGTCGGCACACCGCTGGGCACGCTCATGGCGAACCTGGTCACGCCGGCGCAGATCTTCGGCATCAACTCCGCGGGGGTCGAGGATGCGCTGATCCGGGCCCCGGAGGCGCTGAGCGTCGGTTGGGCGATCAACGGCTCGCAGGGATTGAACCTGGGACTCGCGCAGACCTATTTCGATCCACTGCCCTGTGTCGCGGGCTACAGTGGCACCGACCAGCGAAGCGGACTCGACACGTCGCCGGGGCGCCCGTTCAACACCGCGGCCGGCTGCACCGCCGATCCGAATAGCGGCACGAATGTCCGTGGGCCGGGGAGCATCGCGGGCGGTCTGCCGGCGGCCGCGGCGAATGTCTCATCGGCACAGGGGTTGGGAGACCTCTTGGGAGGAGTGGGATGACCATGGCGGAGGCCGAAGCTCAGACCGAGGAGGCTCGGAGCGAGGAGGCTCAGGCCGAGGGCACGGCGCCGCCGGAGGACCGTCCGCCGCGTCGCATCGCCGGAGGCTGGGCAGCCTGGCTGGGCATCGGCGTGGCCGTGGTGCTCGCTCTGTCCGGAGTGCTCGCGGCGTGGGCCGCCCTCAACGACGACACGATCGAGCGCGCGGAGACTCGTGACGCGGTGCTCGTGCGGGCTACGCAGCACATCGAAACGCTCAACACGCTCGACTACCGCGATCTCGATGCCGGCCTGGAGGCATGGACCGACGCCTCGACCGGTACGCTGCGCGATCAGCTCGCCGGAGTCCCCGATGAGGAGAAGCAGATGCTCGCCGAACAGCAGATGATCTCCAGTGGGGAGGTCGTCGAGGCAGCCGTCACCGATCTGAACGATGACACCGCCACCGTCATCGCGGCCGTCGAGGTCACGGTCACCGATGGCAGCGATCCCGATGCGGAGCCGACGGTCAAGCGCAATCGGTTCAGCGCCGAGCTGCTCCACGAGGACGGCGACTGGAAGCTGGAGTCCCTGTCGCAGGTCTCGGTGAGTCTGTCATGAAGGCCACAACGCGATGGATCGTGATCGGTGTGCTCGTGGCCGTCGGGCTCGCCGGTTGGGGCACGTCCTGGTACGTCTACCAGGGCGCCGCCTCTCAGAACGCGGCACTCATCGAGACCGGGCCGACGGCAGAAGTGCAGTCGCAGGTCACACAGGCGCTCACGCAGGTGCTGACCTATGACTACAACGACCCCGAGGCGACCGAGGACGCCGCGCAGCGGCTGCTCGCCGGCGACGCCTATGAGGAGTACGAGACGCTGTACGCCGCGCTGTCCGAGCAGGCACCCGACCAGCAGCTCACGCTCACCGCGCAGGTGCAGGCGGTCGGCGTGACTGAACTGAAGGACGACCGGGCCGAGGTGCTGGTCTTCCTCGATCAGTCGAGCCGTCGTGAGGGCGACGAGGAGGCCTCCGTCTCCGCGGCGCAGATCGCGGTCGGCGCCCAGCTCGACGGCGATGTCTGGACCATCACCGACCTGCGCGTCCTCTGATCCCCTCGCCTCACCTGGTGGCGGTAGCTGGTCAACGTTACGCAGGCGGTGGCGGTAGCTGGTCAACGTTATCGAGGCCGGATGGGGTTGATGGCGTACCGCTGCCGGTGGGGTGAGGTTGACGTTACCCCACCGAGGTGGGGTGTCAGGATCGAGCGGCCCCATGGTCGCCGTGAGGCGCGGGGCATCCGCCGGGGAAGGTGCCGAGCGAGCTGATGTCGTAGCCGTCGGGATAGCTGCGGATCCAGCGGATGTCCTCGAGCTGCTTCGGTCGTCGCCGCGCGGGCGCCGCGCGAAGCAGCATCCCCCGCAGGCGCAGGGAGAGCGGTCCGAGGCGTTCGACGAGGCGCGGCGGGGTCGCATAGCGCAGAGAGCTCCGTAGCGGCTCATCCATGAGCGAACGGGCGAAGGCGTGCATGAGGCGGTCGGGGACCCACGGGTAGAAGGTCGTCATCAGGTCGAGGGTCGCGTCAGCGACCCGGCGGGACCCGGCGGCGTAGGCGAAGTGCTCCTTCTCGTAGTCGTCCATCAGCCGGGCGAAGGCGTCATAGTCCTCGGGGATGTGGCGGATGCCCATGTGCCGGCCGAGCTCGGTGTAGTAGCGCACCGAGGCCCGCACCTCCCGGTCGGTGAGGGGACGTTTGCCGAAGCGCTCGATCCAGCGCGCCGGCACGACGACGAAGGTGCTGAGTACATAGCGCATCTCGTGGTCGGGGATGTCGTAGGCGCGGTGCATCTGATTGATCCGGCGGATCGCCGCGCGGGCATCGGGGTGCTCGAAGCCCTGCTCGCCAGGGGCGGCGAGCAGCAGCGTCGTGTCGTCATAGCGCTTCTGTGTGTCAGTGGTGAACGCGCCCGTCTCGTCGAGCAGCCGACCGATGCCGGGCACCGCGTACGTACGGAACAGCGCGAAGCTCAACGCCATCAGCATGTCCCACGGGAACTCGTGCTGGGCGAGTACCCCGTAGATCTGCCGGTAGTCGGTGTCCGGGTCGAGCTCGTCATTGTGCCGGCGCCAGTGATCGCGCTTCATGACCCAAAACTAGAGCGAGCGCTCTAGATGTGCAAGGGTGCTCTCGTGAGAGCCGTCGCGCAGCACCGAGCCGAGCAGTCCACCCAGGTCATGATCCGCGCCACCGCCGAGCTCATCGAGGGCGGCGGGCTGCGGGCGGTCACCGTCGCGGCGGTGGCTCGTCGCGCCGGGACCTCGAACGGCTCGTTGTACCACCGCTTCGGCGACCGGGAGGGTCTGCTGGTGGCGCTTCAGCGGGACACGCTCGACCGCCTGGAGGCCGAGGCGCTGGCCGTCATGGAGCTGGCGCGCGAGCAGGAGCCCGAGGCGGCCATGCGCAGTGCGGTCCGAGGGGCCCTGCGGTTGTTCGGCCAGTACCGCAGCGCGTTGCGGGCCTTCTTCGTCGAAGGGCAGGAGGTCGCGGCGTTCGAAGCACGCAATGCCGAATGCCTGCGCCGGCTGTCCGAGTCGGCGGAAGCCCTCCTGGTGGACCGGCTCGGCGTGGCCGCGACCGAGGCCGCGGCCATCTACCGGGTGCTGTTCTCGGTCGGCGCGACCCGGGCGCTGTTCACCGAGGAGCAGATGCGCAGCGAGCGTGTCGGCGACGATGAGCTCGAGAACGTGCTTGTGCGCCTGCTGCGGCGCTGATCAGTGCTCGATGTCGACCTCGCGGGTCTCCTTGCCGAGGAGCAGGGCCACGAAGGTCAGCACGGCCATCGAGGAGAGGTACACGCCGACCCAGAAGGGGCTGCCGTCGCCGAGCGTCCACAGCCACACGGCGATGAACGGTGCGACCGCCGCGCCCAGGATCGAGCTGACGTTGTAGCTGATACCCGACCCCGTGTACCGCACATTGGTGGGGAACAGCTCCGGCAGCAGCGCACCCATGGGGCCGAAGGTGAGTCCCATCAGGGTGAAGCCGAGGATCAGCCACAGCATCACGAGTCCGCCGTCCAGCAACGGCACCCACAGCAGGCCGAAGATCATGATCGCCGCAGTGATGACCAGCAGGCTGCGACGCCGTCCGAAGCGGTCGGCCATCGGGCCGGAGATCATCGTGAAGGCGCCGAAGAAGACGACGCCTCCGATCATCATCAGCACGAAGGTGTTGTAGGAGTAGCCCAAACCCGAGAGCTCGGCGTCCTGAGGTGCGCGCCCGTAGCTGAGCGAGAAGGTCGTCATCAGATAGAACAGCACATAGGTGGCGAGCATGAAGAACGTGCCGAGCACGAGCTCGCGCCCGTTGGAGCGCACGACCGACGCCAACGGCAGCCGCTGGACCTTGCCGGTCTCGACCGTCTTGGAGAAGGCCGAGCTCTCTACGAGCTTCAGCCGGATGTACAGGCCGATGATCACCATGACGGCGCTGAACAGGAAGGGGATGCGCCAGCCCCACTCCAGGAAGGTGTCCGAGGGCCTGGATGGATCGTCCGAGGGCATGATGACCGCTATCAGCAGGAACAGGCCGTTGGCGAGGATGAAGCCGAGCGGGGCTCCCAGCTGCGGGAAGGTGCCGTACCAGGCTCGCTTGCCCTGTGGCGCGTTCTCGGTCGCCACCAGCGCGGCGCCGCTCCATTCGCCGCCGATCGCGAATCCCTGTGCGAGGCGCATGACGACCAGCAGGAACGGCGCCAGCCAGCCCACCATGGCGTAGGTGGGCAGCAGCCCGATGAGGAAGGTCGCGATGCCCATCGTGAGGAGCGCCGCGACGAGGGTGACCTTGCGCCCGGACCGGTCGCCGAGATGGCCGAAGAAGATCGCGCCGGCGGGACGGGCGACCATCGCCGCACCGAAGACCGCGAAGGACGACAACAACGCGACGGTGTCATTGCCCTCGGGGAAGAACAGGTGCGGGAACACCAACACCGCGGCCGTCGCGTAGACGTAGAAGTCGTAGAACTCGATCGTCGTGCCTACGAGGCTGGCCATGAGGACGCGGGAACGAGGATTGGCGGGCGCGGCGGACGGTGCCGCGGGGGTCGACGACATGGTGGTGCTCCAGGGAAAACGGCGATGAACGCAGCGATGCTACGCCCGGATCCATGCTCGCGCTGCCGCGGGGTGCGATGTGTGATCCGGCTCGCGCCGATCCGCGACGCACCCTGCCGGGGGGCGGGCGTACAGTGGCGCGCGTGACGGCTGTGCGACTCGAGGGAGTGAGATTCGTCCGCGCGGGAAGGGAGATCCTGCACGGTATCGATCTGACGGTCGAGCGGGGCGAGCAATGGGCCTTGCTGGGTCCGAACGGTGCCGGCAAGTCCACCTTGCTATCGATCTGCTCGGCGACCACCTTCCCCAGCCGCGGCACCGCGAGGATCCTCGACGCTCAGATGGGACGCGTCGACCTGCGCGAGCTGCGCCGCTCGATCGCCGTGGTCGACGCACGCCACCCGCTCGGCTCCAATCTCTCGGTCCGCGACATCGTGCTGACCGGGGCGACCTCGACGATCGAGCGGATCCCGCGCTGGGAGCCGAGCCAGGCCGAGGTCGAGCGTGCCGAGGACCTGATGAAGCAGTTGGCCGTCGGCGACGACCCGACGCAGCGCTGGCTCACGATGTCGCAGGGGGAGCGGGGCCGGACGCTGATCGCGCGTGCCCTGATGACCGAGCCCGATCTCATGATCCTCGACGAGCCGTCCACGGGCCTGGACCTCGCGGCGCGGGAACGGATGATCGCCACGATCGACCGCCTCCCGGACACCGGGGTCACCACCATCATGGTCACGCACCACTTCGAGGAGCTGCCCGCACGCGTCAGTCACGCCGCGCTCATGAGCGCTGGTCGCCTCATCGCCGCCGGACCCGTCGACGAGGTGCTGACCGATGCTCTGGTGAGCGAGGCCTACGAGCACCCGATCACGGTGGAGCGAGTCGGCGGTCGGTGGACTGCCCGAGCGCGTCTGCCGTGATGGACGACCCCAGTCTCTACCTGCTGGCCTTCGTCGCCGCGGCGGCGTTCCTGGCGGGCTGGACCGATGCCGTCGTGGGCGGCGGGGGACTGGTGCAGCTGCCCGCGTTGATGATCGCCTTCCCTCACGCCGCGCCGGTGCAGCTGCTCGCCACCAACAAGCTCGGCTCGATCGCCGGCACGACGACGTCCAGCATCACCTACCTGCGCCGGGTGCGTCCCGATCCACGGACCGCGCTGCCGCTCGCGCTCGCCGCCTTCGCCGGATCGCTCGGTGGGGCGTTCGTGGCCTCGTTCCTGCCTCGTGAGGCCTTCAACCCGATCATCCTCGTCGTGCTCGTGGTGGTGGGCGCCTACACACTGGCCACCCCGAAACTCGGGCTCGTCACCCGCATCCGCTTCTCCGGCGGGCGGCACTACGGCGCCGCGATGACCACCGGGATGCTGATCGGCTTCTACGACGGAGCACTCGGCCCCGGCACCGGATCCTTCCTGGTCTTCGCGCTCGTGGGATGGCTGGGGTACGGGTTCCTGGAGGCCAGCGCGAAGGCGAAGATCGCGAACTGGGCGACGAACTTCGCCTCGCTGCTCGTGTTCGTGCCGCAGGGCGCGGTGATGTGGAAGGTCGGCGTCATCCTGGCGGTCTTCAACATCGCCGGCGGCTACCTCGGGGCCCGGACGGCGGTGGCGAAGGGTGCCGCGTTCATCAGAGGTGTGTTCGTGGTGGTCGTGGGAGCCTTCATCCTCAAGATCGGCTGGGACGTCGTGCAGCTGCTCTGATCCGTCTGCCATGCGTCCGTGCAGTGGGTGGCCGAGGATATGGAGATGGCTCCGCTGCTCGTCGTCCTCGGTCTCGTGCTGCTGGCGGTGGGCGCGGAGGCGGTCGTTCGAGCCGGGGCACGCGTCGCACGTCGGTTCGCCGTCCCGCCGCTCGTCGTCGGCATCACGATCGTCTCGGTGGGCACGAGCCTGCCCGAGCTGGCGATCGGCGTCGATGGTGCGCTGCGTGGTGCCGGCCCGCTCGTGGTCGGCAACGTCGTCGGCACCAATATCGTCAACCTGCTGCTGATCCTGGGCCTCGGCGCCGTGCTCGCGCCCGTGCTGCTCGATCGGACGACGCTGCGACGTGATCTGCCGGCGATCGTCATGGTCGCCGTGATCACGGCACTGCTGCTCTTGGACGGCGAGCTGTCGCGGGTCGATGCGATCGTGCTGGTGTTCCTCGCCATGGGCTACACCGGACTGGTGCTGCGCCAGCGTTCCGGGACGGTCGAGAGCGAGGTCGACGATCCGCGCGGGTCAGCGGTTCGTGACGCGATCGTTCTGGTGGCCGGCCTCGCGGCCGTCGTCGGCGGTGCCGAGCTTCTGGTGAGCGGAGCCGTCGAGCTGGCGCAGCTGTGGGGTGTCGACGACGACGTCATCGGTCTCACGGTCGTGGCCATCGGCACGTCGGCACCTGAGCTGGTGACGTTGATCGTGGCGACGATCCGCGGCGAGCGCGGGTTGGCGCTGGGCAATCTGATCGGCTCCAGCGTCTACAATCTCGCCCTCGTGCTCGGAGTCTCGGCACTCGTCCGTCCACTGGCGGTCAGCGATCCGATCGTGCGATTCGATCTCCCGGTGATGGTGGCGGTGGTGCTGCTGCTCGTCCCGGTGTTCTGGTCCGGGCGTCGCATCTCGCGGATCGAGGGCACTGGACTCGTCGTCGCCTACCTGGTCTATCTCGGGGCCGTGCTCGTCGTGCGGATCTGACCGCGGCCGGGCGCTACGCTGCGGCTATGGACTTCGCCTTGGACGAGATCGACCAGGAGATCGCCGGCCTGGCGCGCACCTTCGTGGATCGTGAGATCGTGCCGCACATCCGCGACTGGGACCGTGCCGAGTCGGTCGACATCTCGATCGTGGGACGGCTGGAAGAGCTGGGCTTTCTCGGCCTCGGCATCGCCGAGGAGTACGGCGGCACTCCGAGCAGCTTCCAGGCCTACGCCGCGGTGATGGAGGAGCTGGGCCGTGGCGACAACTCCATCCGGGGCATCGTCTCGGTCAGCCTGGGCCTGGTCGCCAAGTCGATCGCCTCGCACGGCACCGAGGAGCAGAGGTCGCACTGGTTGCCCCGGCTGACCTCCGGCGAGGCGTTGGGATGTTTCGGTCTCACGGAGCCGGACTCCGGCTCCGACCCCGGCTCGCTGCGCACCCGAGCGCGGCGCGACGGCGACGACTGGGTGCTGGACGGTGAGAAGATGTTCATCACCAACGGCACGTGGGCGGCGGTCGCGCTGCTGTTCGCGCGGACGAGTGACGAGGGCGGCCGTGGAGTCACCGCTTTCCTCGTGCCGACCGATGTGCCCGGCTTCACGGCCCGGTCGATCGAGGGCAAGCTCGGGCTGCGCGGGCAGGCCACGGCGGCGCTGAGCCTCGAGGGCGTGCGCGTCCCGGACTCCGCACGGCTGGGCGATCTCGGGCGGGGGCTCCCCATCGCGCTGGAGGCGCTCACCAAGGGGCGGATCTCCGTGGCGGCCAGCAGCGTGGGTGTCGCACAGGCCGCACTGGATGTCGCGCTGGGCTATGCCACCGAGCGCAGGCAGTTCGGTGGGCCGATCGCCGCCAAGCAGCTCGTACAGGAGCTGCTCGCGGACTCTGCCGTCGAGATCGACGCGGCCCGGTTGCTCACCCGCCGGGCGGCGTGGGGTGTCGATCAGGGCACGGCCCTGCGCGCGCTCAGCCTCCATGTCTCGATGGCCAAGCTTGCGGCGAGCGAGGCGGCCGTCGCGGTGACCAATCGCTGCCTCCAGGTCTTGGGCGGATACGGTTTCATCGACGAGTTCCCCCTCGGCAAGTACCTGCGGGATGCCCGCGTCCTCACCTTGTACGAGGGCACGAGCCAGATCCAGAAGCTGATCATCGGACGGGAGTTGACCGGTCTCAATGCCATGTGACACCACCAATGACTTCATCGTGACGTTGTCGTGCCCCGATCAGATCGGCATCGTGGCCACGATCTCCGGTGCGCTCGCGCAGCACGACTGCACGATCGTGGAGTCCCAGCAGTACGCCGACCCCGACACCCGGCAGTTCTTCATGCGGGTGCGCTTCTCCTCCGCCGAGCCGCTCGCGGTCGAGGAGATGCGCGAGCGGCTGGCCGGGGCCGTGGGGTCTTTCGAGATGACCTGGCAGCTGCACGACGCCACCCGGCCGATGCGGGTCGTGGTCATGGTCAGCAAGCAGGGCCATGTGCTCAACCATCTGCTGTTCCGATATCGCACCGGGCAGTTGCCGGTCGAGATCGTCGCGGTCGTCTCCAACCACACGACCTGGGAGAAGGAGGTGCGCTGGCACGGTATCGACTTCCACTACCTGCCGGTCACCGCCGACACCAAGGACGATGCGGAGCGTCGTGTGCTCGCGCTGATGGACGAGACGGGCGCCGAGGCGCTCGTGCTGGCGCGCTACATGCAGATCCTCTCCGATGACATGTGCCGCGCCGTCCACGGGCGGGCGATCAACATCCATCACTCGCTGCTGCCGAGCTTCAAGGGCGCGCGCCCCTATGAGCAGGCCCATCGCCGTGGGGTCAAGGTCATCGGCGCCACCGCGCACTATGTCACGGCCGAACTCGACGAGGGACCGATCATCGAGCAGGACTTCCGCCGTGTCGATCACCGATCGAGTGCGACCGAGCTCGCCGGTCTCGGTCAGGACCTCGAGGCCCGCGCCCTCGCCGGCGCCTTGCGGGCGCATGCGGAGCACCGCGTCGTCCTGAACGGCGTCAAGACCGTCGTCTTCGACTGAGGCGAGCCCCCGCGGCGGCTGCTCGGCCGCCGATCTGGTGGGTCCCTTTCGTGGTCCCCGAGCGGTGGTGGCGGTAGATCATCAACCTCTCCTTCGCGGTAGCGGTAGCTGGTCAACGTATTCGGACGTCGATGGGGTTGATGGCGTACCGCTGCCTGGCGGGGGTGGTCGTGGCGCGGCCTGTGGATGAGCGTTCGACGATGTCGGTGTGGTGGTGTGGTCTGTGGTCATGTCCGAGGAGGAGACTTACGATGACTGTTATGGCTGCTGTGAGTTCGACTCCGCGGGGTCTGCCACGGGGTCGTTCGCTGACGCGCGAGGATCTCGCGGAGATCCCCGATGACGGGCACCGCTATGAGTTGGTCGACGGGGTGCTGGTCGTGAGCCCCGCACCGCGGATCGCTCACCAGAACGCGGTGATGCAGCTGATCGTCCGGCTTGCCGCTGTCTGTCCCCCGTGGGCCAAGGTGCTGCCGGCGCCGGTCGATGTGGTGTTGGCCGAGGACACGGTGATTCAGCCGGACCTCCTGATCGCGGCGAGCGCCGATTTCACTGAAGAGGATCTGCCCGGGCCTCCGTTGCTGGCGGTGGAGGTGTTGTCGCCGTCGACGCGGGGGATCGATCTGCTGTTGAAGAAGGACCGATGGGAGCGGGCGGGCTGTGCGTACTACTGGGTGGTCGATCCGGCCGAGCCGTCGATCACCGCCTGGACGCTGACCGACGGCTCCTACCGGCAGACGACCCGCGCGGTCGGCGATGAGACCTTCGAGGTCACCGAACCCGTATCGCTGGCCGTGGCTCCCGAGGAGCTGCTCGGCTGACTGTGAGGACCGGAGCCCACCTTTTGCCGGGTTCTGGCCCTTTTCACGGTGCTCCAGGGGCCACAGCCCGGCAAAAGTCGGACGTCAGCGTTGGGTGATGTCCGGGTGCTCGTCGCCCGCGGCGCCGAGCTGCTGATCGATGTCCGCGGTCGTCGGACCCTCGGAATCCGGTTCCGCCCCGCGTCGATCCTCCGAGGGCGCATCGGGCGATACCTCCAAGTCGACCTGCTCGTTCAGGTAGCGCAGGATCTCCGCGACCGCCGCGGCCACCGGGACCGCCAGGAAGGCGCCGGTGATGCCGAAGAGAGAACCGCCCGCCGTCACCGCCAGCAGCACGACGCCGGCGTGGAGCTTCATGCTCTTGCCCTGCAGCCACGGCGAGAGGATATTGCTCTCCAACTGCTGGACGGCCACGATGATGAGCAGCACGATGATCGCGTCCTGCAGGCTGTTGGTCACCAGGGTCACCAACACGGCCAAGGCTCCGGTGGCGAAGGCACCGACGATCGGGATGAAGCCGCCGAAGAAGGTCAGGATCGCCAGTGGAATCGCCAGCGGCACGCCGACGATCAGCAGGCCGAGGCCGATGAAGAAGGCGTCGACCGCCGAGACGATGCCCTGCGTGCGGATGAAGCCGCCGAGGGTCCCCCACGAGCGGCCCATCAGCTCGCTGAGGTGACCGCCCACGCGACGTCCGCCGATGCGGCGAACGAAGGGCAGGAAGCGGTGGCCGTCCTTCAGGATGAAGAAGACCAGCACCAGCGTCACGACCAGGTTGATGATGACATTGGTGACCGTGCCGAGCGTGCTGAAGACGCCGGAGCTGATATCGCCCGCGGAGTCTCGTAGCCACTGCTGCACGGTGTCGATCGCCTGGGTGATCTGTCCCTCGGTGACCTGGAAGGGCCCTTCGGTGAGCCACTGCTGCACCTTGTTCAGACCGCTCGCGGCGCTATTGGCGATACTGGGCGCCTCGTCGATCATCTGCGGGATGACCATCGCGAACACGACGAACACGCCGCCGAGGAATCCGAGCAGCGTCAACAGAGCGGAGAGGGCGTCCGGGAACCCGATGCCTTTCAGCTTGCGAGCCGGCGGCTCGAGCACGGTGGCGACGAGGATCGCCAGGCAGATCGGGAACCACACCATCCACGTGCGCCCGATGACCCATCCCAGGACGTAGAGCGCGGCCGCGATCACGACGATGCGCAGTCCCCATCGCTGCAGTTGGGCGAAGCCTTCGTCGAGGACGCGACCGCGGTCGCGGAGATTGGTGGTGCTCACCTGGAAAGGTTAACGGTTCAGGTCCCAATTCACCGGCTCAGCGCCCTGTTGTCGCAGCAGCTCGTTGGCGCGGCTGAACGGCCGCGAGCCGAAGAAGCCGCGCGAGGCCGACAGGGGGCTCGGATGTGCCGAGGCGATCTGCGGGGTCGAGCCGAGAAGGGAGCTCAGATTCTGGGCGTCGCGGCCCCACAGGATGGCCACGAGCGGACGGTCGCGGGCGACGAGCGCGCGGATGGCCTGCTCGGTGACCGCCTCCCAGCCTTTGCCGCGATGGCTGGCCGGCGTGCCAGGGCGCACGGTGAGGGCACGGTTGAGCAGCAGCACACCTTGCCCGGCCCAAGGGGTCAGGTCGCCGCTCGCGGCGGGCTCGATGCCCAGATCCTCACGCAGTTCGCGGTAGATGTTGATGAGGCTCTTGGGGATGGGACGCACATCGGGCTCGACGGAGAAGGAGAGTCCCATCGGATGCCCCGGTGTGGGGTAGGGATCCTGTCCGGTGATCAGGACCTTGACATCGGCCATCGGCTCGCGGAACGCGCGCAGGATGTCCTGGCCGGCCGGGAGGTAGCTGCGACCGGCTGCCATCTCCTGGCGCAGGAAGTCGCCCATCCGCGTGATCTGGTCGGCGACCGGCGCGAGGGCATCGGCCCAGTCCGGGGCGATGAGGTCGGTGAGAGGGCGGCGTTCGGTCATCGGCCCCATGCTGCCGTAGAGCAGACTGTCCGGTCGCCCAGGGTCGCCTTCGGCGTGTCCGGCGTGTCCGAGGTGGCGGCCGGGAAGCGCTGGAGACAGGCGGCTAGACTCGCTCTGCTTTGTCTGCCGTCGCGTCGTACCGCGCCTTGTTGCGCACAGTCGGGCCCGCCTACGTCCTCGTAGCCTTCCTCGGGCGGATTCCGCTTGCCATGAGCCAGCTGGGTGCCCTCGTCATGGTCAGCGAGGTCAGCGGTCGTTATGCGCTGGGCGGTGCCGCGGCCGGATCACTCGCCATCGCCAATGCCGTCGGCGCTCCGATCGCCGGGATGCTGGCCGACCGGATCGGACAGCGGCCCGTGGTGCTCGTGCAGTCCCTCGTCGGCGCGGCGGGGCTCGCCGCGCTCGTGGCCGTGACGACGCCCACCGCTCCCGCCTGGCTCATCGTGACCGTCGCGGCCGCGACCGGGCTCATGCTGCCCCAGGTCGGACCGCTGGCACGCGTGCGGTGGCGCCCGATCACCGCCCAGGACCGGCCCGGGCCGAGTGACCAGCGCCGCCTCATTGATGCCGCCTTCTCCTATGAGGGTGCCGCGGACGAGGCCTCCTTCGTCCTCGGCCCGGCCCTCATCGGTGTGCTCGGCGTCCTCCTCGATCCGGCCGGCGCGGTGCTCGCCGCCGCGGTGATCCTCGCTGTGTTCGGCACCTGGTTCGGGATCCACCCGACGGCACAGCTGGTCGCGAAGGCGGCGTCCGTCGTCGAGGACGGACGTCTGTGGTCGGTGGCCTTCGGGGTGCTCATCGTGGCGCAGTTCTTCGTCGGCACGCTGTTCGGCAGCATCCAGACCGGCAGCACGGTGCTGGCGACGGCAGCGGGTCAGGCCGGTCTCGCGGGCCTGATCCACGCCTGCCTCGGAATCGGCAGCGTGATCGCCGGTCTGTCGATCACCGCGCTGCCCGAGCGCTTCCTGTACTCGACTCGGATGCTCGCTGCCGCCACGGCGTTGTTCCTCTTCGCGATCCCGCTGTGGTGGGTGGACTCGCTCGGTGCGCTCGTGGCGGTGATCAGCGTGCTCGGCTTCGCGGTCGCCCCGTACATGATCAGCAACTTCGCGCTGGCCGGGATCATCGTCCCGATCACCAAGGTCGGCACCGCGATGACCTTTCTCGCGGCGGCCACCGGCCTCGGCTATGCGACCGGCGCGGGGATCGCGGGCCGCCTCGCCGATGCGGGTGGCCATCAGCCGGCATTCGGCGTGACCATCGCGGCCGCCTGGGGCGCGCTGCTGCTGGCGATCATCGCCAACAGCACCCTGCGCCGCGCCCGCGTCGTCAGCTGAGCCCCGGTCAGTCCGGAAGGTGGCCGACAGCGGCCGCGAGACGGGCTCTGGCGGTGGGCCATTCGTCGTCGAGCATCGCGTAGGTGACCGTGTCGCGCCAGCTGCCGTCCGGGCGTCGCCGGTGCTTGCGCAGGAGTCCCTCGCGGGCGGCGCCGAGGCGGGTGATCGCCGCCTGCGAGCGCTCGTTGCGCACGTCGGTCTGCCAGACCACACGGACGCAGCCGAGATCGTCGAAGGCGCGGGTCAGTAGCAGGAGCTTCGCTTCAGTGTTGTGGCCCTGCCGCCAGTAGGGCCGCCCGAGCCAGGTGTGCCCGATCGCGAGCGTACGCAGGGAGGCGTCGATCTCGTAGAAGGTCGTCATGCCGATGGCGCGTCCGCTGGCGGCGTCGACCTGAGCCCACGGTGCCATGGCCGGCTGCTCGCGGTACCAGATCAGCCGGTCGGCGAGCTCCTCCTTCGATCGCGGAGGAGGCCAGCTCAGATGCCGGAAGACTTCGTCCTCGACGACCTCGAACAGGTCGGTGGTGTGCTCCTCGGCGAGGGGGTGCAGCTCGACCAGACGCCCGCGCAGGGGCGGGTTCAGCAGATAGTCCTCGGCGTCCATCGGGACACCGTACCCGGGCGCACGGCGCCGCGGGCTGGGCGAGATTGGATTCTTGGGTCACACTAGAGGGGCCGCGCCACAGGGGGCGCGGCTTTTCGCGATGGCTCATCGCGGAAGTTCGTTCTTCTCAGTGAGGATGAGATGCCGAGCGCTGCTCAACGTTCAGACGACCCTCCGTGTAGTACCAAGGCGCCAGGGGGTGGGCGCCGATGAGTGTGGTCTATCTCCTGCTGGGCCTGGTGGTCGTCTTCCTGATCACCGTCGCCACCGCCTATTTCGTGGCCCAGGAGTTCGCTTATATGGCCGTCGACCGGTCGCGCCTCAAGGCGCGCGCCGCCGCGGGAGACGCAGTCTCCGCGCGGACGCTGCAGGTCACGGGCCGTACCTCGTTCATGTTGTCCGGCGCGCAGCTGGGCATCACCGTCACCGGCCTGCTGGTCGGTTACGTCGCCGAACCGCTGATCGGCGAGGCCTTCGGCGACATGCTCGGCGGGGCCGGGGTGTCCACCGCTGCCGGCGTGATGATCGGCACGATCATCGCGCTGCTGCTGTCGACGATCATCCAGATGCTATTCGGTGAGCTCTTCCCGAAGAACCTGGCGATCTCGCGTCCCGAGCCCGTCGCCCGGGCCCTGTCGCGTTCGACGCTGATCTACCTCAAGCTCTTCGGCTGGCTGATCACGGTGTTCGACCACGCGTCGAATCTGCTGTTGCGAGCGCTGAAGATCGAGCCGGTGCACGATGTCGAGAGCTCGGCCACGGTCAGGGATCTGGAGCACATCGTCGCCGAGTCGCGCGAGAGCGGCGATCTGTCACCCGAGCTGTCGATGATGGTCGACCGGATCCTCGACTTCCCGCGTCAGGACGTCGAGCACGCGATGGTGCCGCGCTCGCGAGTCGACGTCATCGAGTCCGACGAGACCATCGGCACCTTGCGGGAGCAGATGGCGTCCGGGCACTCGCGCTATCCGGTCATGGAGGACGACCGGGTCGTGGGCGTGGTCCACCTCGTCGACGTGCTCGGCGGCTGCGATGAGAGCGCCACCGTCGCCACCATCATGCGCGACGCTCTCGTCATCCCCGAGCTCATGCCGCTGCCGAATGCGCTCGCCGCCTTCGGCGAGACCAACGACCAGCTGGCCTGTGTCGTCGACGAGCACGGCAGCTTCACCGGCGTGCTCACCCCGGAGGACCTCGCGGAGGAGTTCGTGGGCGAGATCGCCGATGAGTGGGACGACCTCTTCCCGGTGGCTGAGCAGGAGGGCGCGGGCGTGTGGCGCGTCTCGGCGGACTCGCACATCGACGAGGTCGAGCGACTGCTGGAACGGGACCTGCCCGAGGGCGACTACGAGACGCTGTCCGGCCTCGTCATCGCCTCCCTCGGCCGGCTGCCGGACGAGGGCGATGTCGTGCGGGTCGAACTGCCGCCGGACGCCGGTGCGGTGGCGCTGGGCGAGGAGCCCGAACCGGAGTTCCTCGATGTCACCGTGCTCGAACTGCGCGATCATGTTCCCGCGTCGGTGCGTCTGACCTTGCCGAAGCTCGCGTCGAGTGGTCAGGAGGCCGACGATGAGTGACCAGCCCTGGATCGTGCTCATCGCGACGATCGCGATCATCGCGTTGAGCGCGTTCTTCGTCGCGATCGAGTTCGCGCTCATCGCCGCCAAGCCGCACCGTATCGAGGACGCGGCGGCCACGAGCCGTTCGGCACGTGCCGCTCTGCGGTCTTCGCACGAGCTGACCCTGCTATTGGCCGGTTCCCAGCTGGGCATCACGGTCTGCACGCTGGCGCTGGGTGCGATCACCAAACCGGCGGTCCACTACGCGATGACCCCGCTGTTCAGCGGATGGGGTCTGCCGTACTGGCTCGCGGACGCCGTGGCATTCGTGCTCGCCCTGATCATCGTCACCTTCCTGCACCTGGTCGTGGGGGAGATGGCACCGAAGTCCTGGGCGATCGCCCATCCGGAGCGTTCGGCGATCATGCTGGCCATCCCGATGCGGGCGTTCATGTGGGTCGCGCGCCCGCTGTTGCGAGGGCTGAACCTCGCCGCCAACAGGCTGGTGAGGCTGGTCGGTGTCGAGCCGGTGGATCAGACCTCGTCGAGCCAGAACGCGGACGACCTGCGGCAGCTCGTCGAGCACTCGGCGAATGTCGGCGCGCTGGAGGCGCGGTACTCGGCGCAGATCACGCAGACCTTGTCGTTGCAGGATCTGGTGATGGCCGACATCGTGGAGGCCGGCGGCGAGCTCACCACGGTGCCCGACGGCGCGACCGTGGCCGATGTGCAGCGCGCAGCGCGCGAGTCCGGGCATCTGCGCATCCTCGTGGGCCCGCCGACCGATCCCCGGCGGGTGGTGCACGTCCGCGAGACGCTGACACATGACGACGATGTGCTCGTGGAGCAGCTCGCCCGGGAAGTGTTCGCGCTCGAGGCCGCGACGCCGCTGCATGAGGCGCTGTCGACGATGCGTGAGTCGCGCAATCACCTCGCGCTCGTCTATGACGGCGGGCGGGTCCAGGGTGTCGTGACGCTCTCGGACGTCCTGCGGCGGCTGTATCCGGCCGGCCAGGCGGTCGAGGCCGGCGCGTCCTGACCCTCCTGCGGGAGCGGTAGGTCATCAACCTCTCGTGCCGTGTGCAGGTAGCTGGTCAACCTCATCGATGGTCGATGAGGTTGACCAGCTACCACCGGGAGGGCGGACAGCGAGCGATCCGGTAGAACACCGGGGCCGCGTCGCCGACCAGATCGTGATCCAGGCCGAGCAGCGCGTCGCCGACGGGTCGAAGGATCCCCTGCGCGGTCAGGAGATCGGGCGAGTGGTCTTGCCGTGCGGGTCGCGCTGCGCGTTGAGCTCGGTGAGGAAGTCATTGGCCCACCGGTCGATGTCGTTCTCCATCACCTGCTTGCGCAGCGCCTTCATCCGGCGCGAGGTCTCACGACCGCTGGCATTGATCGCCTCGAGCATCTTCTGCTTCAGCCCGTTGATGTCGTGCGGGTTGACCAGATAGGCCTGCTTGAGCTCGGCGGCGGCGCCGGCGAACTCGCTGAGGACCAGGGCGCCGCGGTTGTCCCAGCGGGTCGCGATGTACTCCTTGGCGACGAGGTTCATGCCGTCGCGTAACGGGGTCACCACCATGACGTCCGCGGCCCGGTACATCGCCGCCATCTCCTCGCGGGGATAGGAGGCGTGCAGGTACTGGATGGGTTGTTGGCCGATCCGCCCGATATCGCCGTTGATCCGGCCGACGAGCTGGTTGATGTTGTCGCGGAGCAGCTTGTAGGAGTTCACGCGCTCGCGCGAGGGAGTGGCGATCTGGATGAACTTGACGTCGTCGAGCTGTACGAGACCGTCCGCGACGAGCTCGCCGAAGGCGCGGAGTCGCTGCGGCAGCCCCTTGGTGTAGTCGAGCCGGTCGATGCCGAGGAGGACGGTCTCGGGGTTACCGAGGCTCTCACGGATCTCGGCGGCTCGAGCCTGCACCTCGGGGGTGCGCGACAGCGTCTCGAAGCCCTCGGCGTCGATCGAGATCGGGTAGGCCTTGGCCAGGACGGTGCGCCCATCGGGCAGGTAGACCGTGTCGCGGTGGGTCTTGTGACCCACACGCTGCCGCACCAGGCGGATGAAGTTCTGCGCTGCTCCCGGTGCCTGGAAGCCGACGAGGTCGGCGCCCAGGAGGCCCTCGAGGATCTCGCGGCGCCACGGCAGCTGCTGGTACAGCTCGGTGGGCGGGAAGGGGATGTGCAGGAAGAAGCCGATGCGCAGGTCCGGGCGCAGGGCGCGGAGCATCTGCGGCACGAGCTGGAGCTGGTAGTCCTGCACCCACACCGTGGCGCCCTCGGCGGCGATCTGCGCGGCCTTCTTGGCGAAGCGGCGGTTCACGCGCACATAGGCGTCCCACCACTCGCGGTGGTACTCCGGGGCGGCGATGACATCGTGATACAGCGGCCAGAGCGTCGCATTGGAGAAGCCCTCGTAATACTCCTGGACGTCGTCCTCGGTGAGCGGGATCGGCACGAGGTGCATGCCGGCGTGGTCGAAGGGCCGGAGCTTCTCATCGGCGGCGCCATGCCAGCCGATCCATGCTCCGTCGTGTCGTCGCATGACCGGCTCGAGGGCCGTGACCAGTCCGCCGGGCGAGGTGCGCCACAGGACCTCGCCATCGGGGGACGTGACCCGGTCCACCGGGAGACGGTTCGCGATGACGACGAAATCGGGCTGCTCCCTCGGCATACCCTCAGCCTAGATGATCGACGGGTCTAGGGCTCGGGTTCTGGCGTGGTGGTCCGGCGGCTCCTACGGAGGATGTGGCGGTGACCTATGCACCCCTCGCGCGGTGGCGGGGAGGAAAACCCCACAAGTCTGCCGAAAATTGGCGGAGACGCAACACCA
>NZ_VLNT01000001.1:232572-437126 GCF_007421815.1 Aeromicrobium piscarium
GGGGGGGTGGGGGTCGGACCCCCCCCCGGGGGCGCCCTCGGGTGGGGTCCCCCCCCCCGCCACCCGAGGGGCGTGCGGAACAACTCACCTCCCACGCGTCAGGATGATCTCCGTGCTTCGGCGAGGTTCCCGGGTATATGACATCGATGTGATTCATGTCGTAGGATCGATCTCATGAGCGCTGTGGAGAAGGTCCATCACCCGGGTGAGCCGGGCAGCTCCCTCACTGATCGCGACCGGGAGGTGCTCGAGCTCGAGCGTTACTGGTGGCAGTACGCGGGCGCCAAGGAACAGGCGATCCGCGAGAAGTTCGACATGTCGGCGACACGCTACTACCAGATGTTGAACGCGCTCATCGATACCGAGGAGGCGCTCGCCTTCGACCCGCTGCTGGTCAAGCGGTTGCGCCGGCTGCGCGCTGAGCGTCAGCGGCGGCGTTCGGCCCGGCGCCTCGGCTTCGACGTCTGACCGGTCGTGAGCCAGCGCTTCCGTCGGCCGGTCTCACGATGAGCGAATCGGAACCGGAAACCCCCGCGCCCTCGGGTCCTCAGCATCGTCATGCGGCGCGTTCACGGCTGCTGTCCATCGTCGCGATGACGGTCCTGGCCGTCGCCACCGGCGTGCTGGTCGCCTTCGCGCTGCAGGGCGGCGGAGGGGACGACGACCGTGTCCAGCCCCCGAATCTCGCTGATGCGGCGGCCTCGGAGCCCACGCCTGAACCCGAGCCGGAGCCGACCGAGGACGCCGAGCCGGAACCGGAACCGGAACCCGAGCCAGAACCGGAACCCGAGCCGGAACCCGAGCCGGATCCCGAGCCGGTACCGCCGGCGCGCACCCTGGGCGTCATGGTGCTCAATGCGACGAATGTCACCGGCCTTGCCGCTCGTACAACGGGCCAGGTCTCGGGTGCGGGATGGAACGTGGTCGGGTCGGGCAATGCCCGCGGCAGCTATCCCGCCGACACGATCTATTACCCCGCCGGCGGGTACGACCAGGCGCAGCTCCTCGCCGCCGACCTCGGTGTCGGGAGGCTCATGCCGAACCTCCCGGACATGCCGAGCAATCGACTGACGGTGGTCCTGAGCTCGGCTCGCTGACGTCCCGGCATACTTCTCGGCATGACCGAGCGAAGCGAGGGAGCAGTGGGGTTGTCATGCCGGTGCATGCCTATCGTTGTGGTTCTCTGGCAGGCGGCGGCATGACCGAGCGAAGCGAGGGGACGATGGGGCTGGATCTGCCCGCGGCAGTGACCGATGAGCCGGGTTCGGTCCTGCTCGGGCTCGACTTCGACGGCACGCTGGCGCCGATCGTCGACGATCCGACGAGAGCCGACATCCATCCTGAGTCGCTGACGGCCTTGCGCCGGCTCGGTCGGCTGCTCGGACAGGTGGCGATCATCACGGGCCGACCTCTGGACCAGGTGCGCCGACTCGGGCGGTTCGAGGACGGATCGGGTCTGGAGCACCTGGTGATCTGCGGCCAGTATGGAGCCGAGCGCTGGGACGCGTCGACGAACGAGATCACGCGTCCGCCGCGACCGGAGTCGATCGTGGAACTCGAGCGTCGGCTGCCCGGATGGCTGGCCGCGCACGCGGCGCAGGCTGTGCGGATCGAGGACAAGGGACTGGCCCTCGCTCTGCACACCCGAGGGGTGGCGCCGGGGCTCCTCGACGATCTCGCCCCGGATCTCGCCGAGCTGGCCTCCGAGCTGGGGCTCATGGTGGAGCCGGGACGCCAGGTGATCGAGCTGCGCACGCCGGGCACCGACAAGGGCGAAGCGCTCGCCGCCCTGGCTGCCGGAGGCTCGTTCGCGAGCGTGGTCTATATCGGCGACGATCTGGGCGATCTGCCGGCTTTCGATGCGGTGGACACGCTGCGTGCGGAGGGTCTCTTCGGTCTGCTGGCCGTCTCGGCGTCGACCGAGCAGCAGGCTCTCGTGCCGCGTGCGGATCTCGTCCTCGACGGTCCGGACGGGGTCGCCGAGTGGCTCACCGCATTGGCCGACGCGATCGATTGATCTCACGATATGGGCGCTCGTCTCTATATATGAGATTCGCGTTTCGCGTCGCCGGTCCCGCTCATTAGGCTGCTCACAACTCATCGAGAGGGGCAGAGGGATACGGCCCGACGAAGCCCCAGCAACCAGCCGATCATGCGGCCAGGTGCTACGTCCGTCCTCGCCGAGAGCCGGCCAGGAGAGATGAAGGAGTGCTTCGTGAGCCTGACCCTGGAATCCACCACCCTGCGTGCCGGCGCGTTCGGCAACGCCACCTGTCTGAAGTGCCGGGAATGCGGCACGACCCGGGAGCTGGGTCCGTACTACGCGTGCTTCGAGTGCTTCGGCCCGCTCGAGGTCGGTTACGAGTTCGGCACGGTGACGCGTGAGCAGATCGAGGACGGGCCCAGCAATATCTGGCGATACAAGGCGTTGCTGCCGGTGCCGGAGGACATCGAGTCCAGCCCCAATCTCGAGCCCGGTTTCACCCGGCTGCTCGATGCGCGCAATCTCGCTGGAGAGCTGGGGCTGACGAAGCTCTGGGTCAAGGACGACAGCACCAATCCCACCAACTCCTTCAAGGACCGGGTCGTGGCCTGCGCGCTGAGCGCCGCCCGTGAGCTCGGCAGCCGCGTCTTCGCCTGCCCGTCGACCGGCAACCTCGCCAATGCGGTCGCGGCCGCGGGCGCCCGGGCCGGTATCCCGACCGTCGTGTTCATCCCGAGCAACCTGGAGACCCCGAAGCAGGTCAACTCCGCGGTGTTCACGGAGAATCTCGTGGCGGTCGACGGCACCTACGACGATGTCAACAAGCTCGCCAGTGAGATCGCCGGCGAGGACCCGGGTTGGGCCTTCGTGAATGTCAATGTCCGGCCGTTCTATGCCGAGGGCTCCAAGACGCTGGGCTATGAGATCGCCGAGCAGCTCGGCTGGCGGCTCCCCGATCAGGTCGTGATCCCGGTCGCCTCAGGCTCGCAGCTGACCAAGGTGCACAAGGCCTTCACCGAGCTGATCGAGCTGGGTCTCGTCGAGGACAAGCCCTACACGATCTTCGGCGCGCAGGCGGAGGGCTGCTCGCCGGTGGCGACCGCCTTCGCCGACGGGGTGGACGCGATCCGCCCGGTCAAGCCCGACACGATCGCCAAGTCGCTCGCCATCGGCAATCCGGCCGACGGTATTTACGTGCTCGACATCGCCCGGCAGACCGGCGGCAGCGTCGAGCAGGTGAGCGACGATCAGATCCGTGAGGCGATCGTGCTGCTCGCGCGCACCGAGGGGATCTTCACCGAGACGGCCGGCGGCACCACCGTGGCGGTGCTGAAGAAGCTCGTGGAGACGGGGCAGTTGGACCCGGAGGCCGAGACCGTCGTCATCAACACCGGTCACGGGCTCAAGACGCTCGATGCCGTCAGCGATGCGGTGGGCCCGCGGGCCACGATCGCCCCGACCTACGACGCCTTCACCGCTGCCGGCATCGCCTGAGACCGCACACCCCGTATCCGAGGAGTTCCGCATGACCGTGTCCGTTCGTATCCCCACCATCCTGCGCACCTACACCGGTGACGAGTCCCAGGTGAACGCCGACGGCGCCACGCTCGCCGAGGTGCTGGAGTCGCTGGAGACGTCGTACCCGGGGATCAAGGCGCGCATCGTCGACGAGGACGGCAAGCTGCGTCGCTTCGTCAATGTGTACGTCGCCGAGGAGGATGTCCGCTTCGCGGACGGCCTCGACACCCCCACCCCCGACACCACCCAGATCTCCATCATCCCCGCTGTAGCCGGAGGCTGTTGAGCTGTCGTAAGGCGAACGAGGGGCGAAGCCCCGCTGTAGCGGGAGGCTGTTGAGCTGTCGTAAGGCGAATGAGGGGCGAAGTCCCGCTGTAGCGGGAGGCTGTTGAGCTGTCGCAAGGCGAATGAGGGGCGAAGCCCCGCTGTTGCCCGAGGCTGCGTTCTCGGTGGTTGAGTAGCACGAGGGGCGTAGCCGCGCTGGAGCGAAACCACCCACCCAAGCGTGGTCTCGATACGCTGCTCGTTCCTCCCCCGCAAGCGGGAGGTTCCTCGCCGCTACTCGGGAACCGGAACGGGGTGTAGCGAGCTGGTCTCGATGCGGTCAGCACCGCCCTGTGTCCGCCCAGCGAGAACGAACATATGGGGCATGGCGCGTGGCGAGGGCACGGCGTTACGCTGAATCGCACGGGGTCCAGACGGGGCCCAGAGCTACAGCAAGGTGGGAAGCTCATGGTGCAGGGCACCGTCAAGTGGTTCAATCCCGAGAAGGGATACGGCTTCATCGAGGTCGATGGACACGATGACGTGTTCGTCCACTGGTCGAAGATCGCCGTCGAGGGATTCAAGACTCTCGACGACGGCCAGTCCGTGGAGTTCGAGGTCATCGACGGGCCCAAGGGCCGTGAGGCCCAGGGCGTCTCGCCGACCGTCTGATTCTGCGGCGCACCGGACGTCGGGGCGACAGGCCACTAGGCTGTCCGCATGGACGACGAGTGGATCGGTATCGGCGCGATCGTCGGGCTGTTGCTCGGGTCGGTCGGATTCCTCGCCTTGGACAGCCCCTGGTGGCTGCTGATCGGTCCGGTGGTCGGATTGGCCATCGTCCTCATCTTCGGTCCTCGCCGTTCGGTCGATGACACGCAGGACCACGAACACGACTCTCGCTGACCTGCGTTGCGCCACGTTGATTAGCACTCGTATAGTGAGAGTGCTAGTTATGGATCGGTCCGATGAGGCCGGTTGTGGCGTCGAGAAGGGTTCGGCGTCGACGCCGGTCGTCCGTCGCGGGCATCGCCCGGTCTGCCCTATCAACCTGTGTGGGAGATACGCACACCATGGCTAAGTCCATTGCATTCAACGAGGAAGCGCGCCGCGGCCTCGAGCGGGGCATGAACCAGCTCGCCGACGCCGTCAAGGTGACGCTTGGCCCCAAGGGCCGCAACGTCGTGCTGGAGAAGAAGTGGGGCGCCCCCACGATCACCAACGACGGTGTGTCCATCGCCAAGGAGATCGAGCTCGAGGACGCGTACGAGAAGATCGGCGCCGAGCTCGTCAAGGAAGTTGCCAAGAAGACCGACGATGTCGCCGGTGACGGCACCACGACGGCCACCGTGCTCGCCCAGGCGCTCGTGCGCGAGGGTCTGCGCAATGTGGCCGCCGGTGCCAACCCGATGAGCCTCAAGAAGGGCATCGAGACCGCCGTCGAGGCCATCATCGAGCAGTTGCACGATATGGCCAAGGACATCGAGACGACCGAGCAGATCGCCTCGACCGCCTCGATCTCCGCCGCTGATTCCACTGTCGGCACGATCATCGCCGAGGCGATGGACAAGGTCGGCAAGGAAGGCGTCATCACCGTCGAGGAGAGCAACACCTTCGGCCTCGAGCTCGAGCTCACCGAGGGCATGCGCTTCGACAAGGGTCACCTGTCGGGCTACTTCGTCACCGATCCTGAGCGTCAGGAGACGGTGCTGGAGGATCCCTACATCCTCATCGTCAACAGCAAGATCAGCTCCGTGAAGGACATGGTTCCGGTCCTGGAGAAGGTTATGCAGTCGGGCAAGCCGCTCGCGATCATCGCCGAGGACGTCGAGGGCGAGGCCCTGGCCACCCTCGTGGTCAACAAGATGCGCGGCACGTTCAAGTCGGTCGCCATCAAGGCCCCCGGCTTCGGCGACCGCCGCAAGGCCATGCTCGCCGATATCGCCATCCTCACCGGTGGCGAGGTCATCAGCGAGGAGGTCGGTCTCAAGCTGGAGAACGCCGACCTGAGCCTGCTCGGCACCGCTCGCAAGATCGTCACCACCAAGGACGAGACCACCATCGTCGAGGGTGGCGGCGACCAGGAGCAGATCAACGGCCGGGTGGCCCAGATCAAGGCCGAGATCGAGAACAGCGACTCGGACTACGACCGTGAGAAGCTCCAGGAGCGTCTCGCCAAGCTGGCCGGCGGCGTGGCCGTCATCAAGGTCGGCGCGGCCACCGAGGTCGAGCTCAAGGAGCGCAAGCACCGCATCGAGGACGCCGTTCGCAATGCGAAGGCGGCCGTCGAGGAGGGCATCGTCGCCGGTGGCGGCGTGGCGCTCGTCCAGGCCACGGCCGCAGCATTCGAGAAGCTGTCGCTCGAGGGCGACGAGTCGACCGGTGCCGCGATCGTGCGCTCGGCTGCCTCGGCTCCGCTGAAGCAGATCGCGATCAACGCCGGCCTCGAAGGTGGCGTCGTGGCGGAGAAGGTGGCGGGCCTATCGGCCGGTCACGGTCTCAACGCGGCCACCGGCGAGTACGTCGACATGATCGCCGAGGGCATCCTCGACCCGGCCAAGGTCACGCGCTCGGCGCTGCAGAACGCGGCCAGCATCGCGGCCCTGTTCCTCACCACCGAGGCCGTCGTCGCCGACAAGCCGGAGCCCGTTCCGGCCGGCGGTGGCGCCCCGGACATGGGTGACATGGGCGGCATGGGCTTCTGATCCCGCCGTTCCACCACGAAGGCCCCCGGCATCGCCGGGGGCCTTCGTCGTTCCCGGCGTCTGGACTCCACACCGCCACCAGGCGGTAGCGGTAGCTGGTCAGCGTTACGCATCCGGTGGCGGTAGTCCAGCAACGTCATCGAGGCCGGATAGCGTTGCTGGGATACCTCCACCGGGGAGATAGCGTTGCTGAGATACCGCCACCGGGGAGGCGAGCCGGCTCCGGTGCGCCGTCAGACGTCGAGGGCGTCGAGCGCGGCGAGGACCGCTCCAGCCGCACACGACTGGTCGCCGAGCGTGGCGCGGGCGACGTGCGTGCGCTGAGCGATGGGTTCGAGCGCGTGTCGCCGCAGGCCGTCGCGCAGCCCATCGAGGAGCAGCTCACCCGCCTCGGCCAGGTCGCCGCCGACGACGATCAGCTCCGGGCCGACGATCTGCGCGAGCGTCGCGGCGGCCCGGCCGAGGTGACGGCCGGCGTCCTCGATGAGGCGGCGCGCGCCGAGGTCGCCGTCGAGGGCTCGTGACACGAACTCGTGGACGGTGAGATCGGTCGCGAAGGTGCTGAACTGCTCGACGAGCGAGGCGCCCCCGGCGTAGGCCTCGAGGCAGCCGCGGCTGCCGCACCGGCACAGCGGTCCGTCCTCGTCCATCGTCAGGTGGCCGAGCTCTCCGGCGGTGCCGAGGCCGCCGTGGAAGACCTGGCCGTCGAGTACGAGACCGGCGCCGATGCCCGAGGACACCTTGAGGTAGGCCATCGTCCGCACCTCGCCCCCCGCCGTGCGTGAACTCCGCGAGGGCACCGAGATCGGTCTGCGCCCGGAGCGCGTGAACCTTAGGCTGACGAAATGGCAGCACGTCGTCCGCCTCGTTGGGTGTCCTGGTTCGTGTTGGTCTTCTGGGTCTGGTTGGGTTTCGCTGGCATCGTCGCGGCAGTGCTGGGCGATGGACCGTTCGACGTCTCACTGGTTCTCGTGGTTGCCGTCGTGGCGATTCCTGCGAGGCCGGTCTGAGCAGGGGCCGCAGATCGCGATGATGTTCGCCCTGCTCGGCCAGGTGGCGATCCAGGGGGTCCTCATCGATCCTCCCCTCCGGCGGTGGCTCCTCGGCGGGATGTTCGTGCTGGTGATGTTCTCCCTGTTCTCGGAACTCCGCCGCCAAAGGGGTCGGCCCATCGCGATCGATCGATGGATCGATACGCATGTCTCGCCGCGTCAGCTGACCTATGCGACCTTCGCCTTCGTGGCGATCGGGACCGTCGCGATCGGGGTGTGGGCGTTCATCGCCTATGGTGCCGTCATGGCGTCCCCAACGGTCTTCATGCTGGCGATGCTCGCGATCGCCTTCTGGGTCGCGTTGCGTCAGCTGGCGCGCCAGGGCGACTAGTGGGTCGCATGTCCGAGTCCGTCGATCTGGCCTACCCCTTCACCGGGCGTTGGCTCGTCCAGAACAGCCCGGCGAACCGGTTTCCCAGCCACGGCACCCATCTCTTCGCCACGGCCTATGCCATCGATTTCGTGCCGATGACGGACGCCGACCGAACCGCACCGATCACGTTCGGCTCCCTCGTGAGGCCGGAGCCCGCCGAGGGCTTCCCTGGCTTCGGGCGACCGATCTTGTCTCCCCTGGAGGGCGTCGTCGTCGCCGCCCACGACAGCGAGCCCGACCATCGCGCCTACCGTGGACTGCCGTCGATCCGTTACGCCCTGACCCAGCGGAGGCGCGCAGGGACGGGGTGGGTGGCGCTCGCCGGGAATCATGTCTTGATCGAGGGTCGCGGCATCGTCGTCGCGCTGTGTCATCTGCAACAGGGCAGCAGCGAGGTGTCGGTCGGCCAACGGGTGCGGTCCGGCGATGTGCTCGGCCGCTGCGGAAACTCCGGCAACAGCACCGAACCCCATGTCCACGTCCAGGCTATCGACAGCCGCGATATCGATCGTGCGAAGGCCGTGCCTCTCACCTTCGACGGGGAGCTGCCGGCCAATGGCGAGATCGTCCACGTGAGCGTGCCCGACGAGCGAGGTTGAGAGACGACGGCCGGGTCAGGGGACGAGGATGCGCAGGGCGCCGGGGCGGCAGCGCAGGGTCACCTCGCGGTCGGCGAGCTCGTCGCCATCGGCGCCGAAGGGCACATCGCGCTCCGCCCGGATCAGCACCTCTCGGGCGGTCCGCACCGTGACCTCGGGCCGGTCGACGTGTGCGCCGTGCTTCGCCTCCCTCATGAACGATGCGAGGCGCAGCAGTGAGGCGCTGCCATCGACGGTCAGCAGATGGATCAGGCCGTCGTCCAGGGTCGCGCTCGGAACGATGTGCAGGCCATGCCCATAGCGCCCTGAGTTGCCGGCGACCACCATCATCAGGTGCTCCGCGGTCGTCACGCCGTCGAGTGTCAGCTCGAAGGAGGCCGGCCGCCAGCGCAGGGCTGCCAGCACGGGCGCGAGCCGGTACAGCAGCAGCGCCGGCACGCGACGATGACGGTTGATGATGCGGGTCGACAGGGCGTCGATGCCCGCGTACACATTGCCCGGCACGATCACGCCATCGGCATCGAGCACGTCGATCGCCCGGATGTGCCCGTCGAGCAGCACCCGCGCGAGCGCCTCCGGCGCGTGGGGGAGTCCGAGGCCGAGCGCAAGATCATTGCCACGTCCGGCCGGCACGATGCCGAGCACACCGTCGCCGGCCACCACCCCGCCGGCGACGTCACGGACCAGCCCGTCCCCGCCGACCGCCACCACGGTGCGTCCCTCCACGGACAACTGCTCGGCACGCTCCCTGGCCTGATCGGCGCTGCGTGTCGGCTCCATCGCGACGTCGGCGCCACCCGCCCGCAAGGCCACGGCGACAGGCTCCCACCGTTCCACGCTGGCGCCAGCGGACCCCGAGATCGGGTTCAGCAATGCGGTGAAGGCGGTCATCTCAGTGTCCGGCTCGCGGCAACAGGATCCCCGGGTTCACGACACCCGAGGGGTCGAGGGTCTGCTTGATCGCCTGGAGCGCCTCGACCGCGAGCGTCCCGAGCTGCTCGGTGTAGACGCCCTGATGATCCACGCCGATCCCGTGGTGATGGCTCGGCGCCGCCCCGATGCGCAGGAGCGTCTCGTTCACGGCGGTCTTGGCGACGGCCCACTGGGCCACCG
Organism: Aeromicrobium piscarium; assembly: GCF_007421815.1. Taxonomy (GTDB): domain Bacteria; phylum Actinomycetota; class Actinomycetes; order Propionibacteriales; family Nocardioidaceae; genus Aeromicrobium; species Aeromicrobium piscarium. Next base: position 242,181 of record NZ_VLNT01000001.1, read on the forward strand.
GGTCCTCGGTCTGCGCCGCCGCCACCGTGAAGTAGAGCGAGGCCCCGGTCTCGTAGACGTGGGAGATGTGGCACATGGGGATGCAGGGCGTGCCCTGGTCGCCGAGCGCGGTGGTGAGTGCCGTGTTCACCGCATCGCGGACCTCGGTGAGGCGCGACCAGAAGGTCGCCGTCTCGAGGGTCTCGATCAGGACGCCGTTCTCCAACAGCGGATCGCGTAGATAGGGGGCATTGAAGCGACCCTCGCGCCACGCCTCACCCGGAGCGGTCCCGAGCTCTTCGCCGCCGAGATCGCGCAGGATCGTCGTGACGGCCTCTCGGCGTGCGGCGACATCGGCCGCCGTGCCCTCGAAGCCCACGATCGCCAGGCAGCCGCCGGGATTCTCCTCCAGCGACTCGTTCGGGTCGGCGAGATTGACCAGCGTCTCGATCTCATCGGAGAGCCGGAGCACCGTCGGGCGAGGCCCGTCCTGTGCGAGCCGCCGCAGCGCCGCGGCCCCGGCGCCGAAGTCCGCGAACCGCCAGCCCTCGAAGACTCGTGTCTCGGGCAGGGGCCGCACGCGCACCCGCACCCGCGTGATGACACCGAAGGCGCCTTCGGAGCCCAGGATGATCTGCCGCCAGTCCGGGCCCGCTGCGGACCGGGGAGCGTTGCCGATCTCGATGGTTCCGCGCGGTGTGACGAGGGTGAGCCCGACGACCATCTCGTCGAAGCGGCCGTAACCCGCCGACGACTGGCCGGCCGACCGCGCCGCCGCGTAGCCGCCGATGGTGGCCCCGGCGTAGGACTGTGGGAAGTGCCCGATCGTGAAGCCGTGCTCGGCCGCGAGCTCCTCGGCGCGCGGGCCGCGCGTGCCGGCCTCGAAGGTGAGGATCCGGGACTCCGCGTCGACATCGAGGAGTCGATCGAGAGCCGCGAGATCGAGGGCGATCACGCCGGCGAAGCCGCCACGCTCGGCGGTCAGCCCGCCTACCACGGACGTGCCGCCGCCGAAGGGGACGACGGCGACCCGCTGTTCGCCGCACCAGCGCAGTACCGACTCCACCCCGGCCTCGTCCGCGGGGCGAACGACGGCGTCGGGGGCATCGACGAGGGCATTGCCGCGCAGCCGTAGGAGATCCGGCGTCGACCAGCCGTTCGCGTGTGCCGTGCGATCGTCGTGCTCGGTGCTCACCGACCCGTCCCCGACGGCTTCGCGGAGGGTGTCGAGCAACTCTGCGGTGAGACCGGTGTCCGGGAGGACCAGTTCGCCGAGAGGCGTCGGAGGCCGCTCGGACGTGGTGATGCCCACCAGGCCGAGGGCTCCGGTGATCCGCTCGCTCAGCGTGACGAAGTGCGAGGGATCGCCCCACCGATACGGGTGGAAGTCCACGACGGGGAGGTCGGTCTCGTCGACGGGACGAGGTCCGGGGGTGACGTCGGTCATGCTAGTATTAAACACATGACCGCAGATCGTTTCAACTCCTCGGAGTCGGCCCTGCACCTGGTGCGGTCCCGTCCCGCTGCTGAGACGGCCGCCTCGATCGACTCGCACCGCATCCTCGACGCCGCGCTCGAGTTGATCGTCGAGGAGGGTCTCCCACGGACGACGATGACCGCCATCGCCCGACGGGCAGGGGTGGCCCGCGCAACCCTCTACCGGCGCTGGGAGAACGTCACGAGCATCGCGGCCGATGTGTCCACCCGTGAATGGAACCGGCTGACCGAGCGCGCCGCCGACCGGTCGGTGGGCTCCACGCGTGAGCGGGTGGTGGCGACCGTCGTCGGCATCGTCGGAGAGATGCGCTCCCACCCGCTGTTGCGCGCCATCGTGGAGGAATCGCCGGAGTTCCTCACGCCTTACCAGGTACGCCGCCCCGGCCAGGTGTCCGCCTTCCATCTCGCGATCATCGAGGACGCACTGCGCCAGGGCGCCGCCGACGGATCGGTGCGGTCCGGCGACCCGGCCGTGCAGGCTCAGGCGGTGCTGCTGATGAGCTGGTCCTTCGTCATCACCGCGCCCGCGATCCTCGAGGTGCCCGATGCGGTCGGCCCGCAGCTGGACGCCTTGGACGCTGAGCTCGCCCTCGCCCTCGACCGGTACCTCGCCCCATGACCACGGCCCGATCCTCATCGCTCAATGCGGCCCGGCGTTCGCGCGAGCTGGATGAGGTCGCCGGGGGAACGGTCGACCTCGTCGTCATCGGCGGCGGCGTGACCGGTGCGGGTGTGGCGCTCGACGCCGCCACGCGAGGGCTCTCGGTCGTGCTGCTCGAGGCCCACGACCTCGCCTTCGGCACCAGCCGCTGGAGCTCCAAGCTCGTGCACGGAGGCCTGCGCTATCTCGGCACCGGCAATGTCGATGTCGCCTATGAGAGCGCGATCGAACGGCATCACCTGATGACCACGATCGCCCCGCATCTCATCCGGCCGCTGCCGAATGTCTTCCCCGAGCTCCCGTCGATGGACCGGAAGCACGCGGCCCTGGTGCGGGCCGGGCACTGGGGAGGCGATGCGTTGCGTCGAGCGGCCCGGACCTCCGCCTCGCTGCTGCCACGACCCGATCGCATCGACGCGGAGGCGGTCGAGCGCTACGCGCCCTCCGTGCGTCGTGAGGGGCTGCGCGGTGGGCTGCGCTTCTGGGACGGCCAACTCGTCGACGACGCGCGCCTCGTCGTCGCGATCGCCCGCACCGCCGCGTACTACGGCGCCCGTGTGCTGACCCGGTGCCGTGTCCTCTCGGCGTCGGGCACGGGGGTACGGGTGCGCGACGAACTGAACGGATCGGAGTTCGATCTCTCGGCGCGGGCGGTCGTCAACGCCGCTGGGGTGTGGGCCGGCACCCTGGCCGACGACATCTCGCTGCGACCGAGCCGCGGCACCCACCTGGTGATGTCGCAGCGGACCTTCGGTGGACTCTCCGCCTCGCTCATGGTGCCGATCCCGGGATCGACGACGCGATTCGTCTTCGCGCTGCCGGCGCCCCTCGGCCGGGTCTACGTGGGGTTGACCGACGAGGACGCTCCGGGCCCGATCCCGGATGTGCCCCGCGCGTCCGACGACGAGATCGACTTCCTGCTCGACACCATCGGCTTGGCGCTGGAGCGTCCCGTGACCCGCGACGACCTGCTCGGCACGTTCTCGGGGCTGCGTCCGCTGCTCGACGCGGGAGAAGCGAGCAGCGCCGACGTCTCCCGGCGCCATGTCGTCCAGCGGGGCTCCGATGGCGTGACCACGGTCGTCGGCGGCAAGCTGACCACCTACCGCCGGATGGCCCAGGACGCGGTCGACCTCGCGGCCCGACCTGCCGGGCTCTCGGCAGGTCCGTGCGTCACTCGCCGCGTTCCCCTCGTCGGTGCGGGGCCGGAGCGCGATCCGCGTGCCTCGGATGAGCTCCTGCGTCGCTTCGGCAGCGAGGCCGGGGCCGTCCTCGACTCGTCTCCCGGTCTCGACGAGCCGATCGCCGAGGGTCTCGACGTGAGCCGGGCCGAGCTGCGCTTCGCGGTCCGTCACGAGGGAGCGTCGACCGTCGACGACCTACTCGACCGGCGCACCCGGATCGGGCTGGTGGCGGCCGATCGTGCCCGTGCGGAGGACGCGGCGCGCGAGGCGCTCGACGAGAGCTGAGATGATGCCGCGGTGGACGACTCGCTGACCGCCGACCACCGCGAGCGCCTCCGGGCGGCGGGCGTGGAGGCCTCCCGGGTGGACTCGCTCGTCGTGCGCCGGGTCGCCGACGGGCTGCCGCCGTGGTGGCACGATCTCGACAATGCGCTCTACCTCGCGCCTGGGGCCAGATTGCCCGAATCGGTGCTCAGCCAGCTCATGCTGATTCCGATGCGCCGGGCCCTGGTGGTGGTCGGCGGGCCGATGGACCATCTCGTCTCCCTGCTGCTCGGCGGGGACGACGCCACCGTCTTCCTCGACGAGCGCGTCGTCCTGACGGCGGGGGAGGTGTACTGCGGGGCGGGTTCGTCGATCGTGCTGCACGGACCGGTGCTCGCGACCCGCTGCGCGGTGATCGACGCGCGCAACGGCGGCAGCATCGTGGCCGCCGGTGACCAGCTGTGGGCCTCGAATGTCTACCTGGCGACGGATGACATGCACCGGCTGGCCGATCGTGCGACCGGCGAGCGGCTCAACCCCTTCGGAGCATCGATCCGTCTCGGCGAGCACGTGTGGCTGTGCCGCGACGCGGTGGTGAGTGGTCACGTCGAGATCGGCGAGGGCGCGTGCGTGGCGATGCGCGCGGTAGTGCGCAACCAGAAGGTGCCGGCGCACAGCGTCGTCGGCGGCGTCCCCGCGCGGGTGCTGCGCGATGACGTGCGCTGGGACTACGACGACGTACCCTGAGCGAGCCTGCCGCGGGCGGTGTGTGATCCCGCAGATGATCGCTTTGGGTGTGGGATAGCTCACCGCCGGCGGAGCGGCCGTCTCATTAGATGAGATCGGTAGGCCGACCCGGCGCGGCATTCGTACGGTCGATGTCTGGCCGCACCACGAGTGCGGCCATCTTCTCCACCCCCGCCGGCCACGAGCCGGGTACGAAAGGACGTCCATGTCGGACCAGAACCTCATCGAAGCGCCCAAGAAGCGCACCGGCCTCATCATCGCGATCGTCGTGGTGGTCCTCGCCCTCATCGCGGCCGGTGTCTTCGCCCTGACCCGCGGCGGTGACGAGGACACGGTGCGGATCGGCGTCGTTGGCGCGAGCGACCCGTACTGGGAGACCTACAAGGAGGCCGCCGCCGACGAGGGCATCGACGTCGAGATCGTCGACTTCGCCGAGTACACGCAGCCCAACCCCGCTCTGGCGGCCGGCGACCTGGATCTCAACCAGTTCCAGCACATCGTCTACCTCGCCGACTACAACGTGAACAACGACGAGGACCTCGTGCCGATCGGCACCACAGCGATCTACCCCCTCGGCCTGTACTCGCTGGAGTACGGCGACGTCGAGGAGATCCCCGACGGCGAGACCGTCGCCGTGCCCAATGACGCCACCAACCAGGCCCGCGCCCTGGTGCTCCTGCAGTCCGCCGGCCTCATCGAGCTGACCGACGGCGGCACGGCCTTCTCCGACCTCGCCGATGTCGACACCGCCGCCTCGCGGGTCGAGGTGACGGCGCTCAACGCCGAGATCACCGCAGCCTCGCTGCAGGACGTCGCCGCTGCCGTCATCAACAACGACTTCGTCGAGAACGCCGGCCTGAGCTTCGACGACGCGATCTACGAGGACAGCGCCGACGACCCGGACGCGCTCCCGTACGTCAACATCTTCGTCGCACGCGCCGAGGACGAGGACAACGAGACCTATGCCAAGCTCGTCGAGATCTACCAGGACAGCCAGGATGTGCTCGACGGCGTCCAGGACGTCTCGGGTGGCACCGCGGAGTTCGTCAAGACGCCGATCGACGAGCTCAAGTCGACGCTGGCCGATGCCGAGCAGGACGTCCGCGACAACCAGTAAGGTCGCCACGTGGCCCTCATCGAGTTGCGGGATGTCGCCAAGGCGTACCCGCCCAGGCGCCGAGGAGGTGACCCCGTCCATGCGGTGGACGGGGTCACCCTCGACGTGGCCGAAGGAGAGATCCTCGGCATCGTCGGATACTCCGGCGCCGGCAAGTCCACCCTCGCTCGGCTGATCAACGCCCTCGAGCCGGCCACCTCCGGCTCGGTGGTGGTCGCCGGACAGGACCTCACCACCCTCCGCGAGAGCGAGCTGCAGAAGGTCCGCCGCACGATCGGCATGATCTTCCAGCAGTTCAACCTGTTCCACTCGCGCACGGTCTGGGGCAATATCGCCTATCCGCTCAAGGTCGCGGGGATCTCGGCGACCGAACAGCAGGAGCGGATCTCCGAGCTGTTGCACTTCGTCGGCCTGGCCGACAAAGCGCACCAGTATCCCGAGCAGCTGTCCGGCGGCCAGAAGCAGCGTGTCGGCGTGGCCCGCGCGCTCGCCTCGTCCCCGCGCATCCTGCTGGCCGATGAGGCCACCAGCGCACTCGACCCGGAGACCACCCAAGGCGTCGTCGATCTGCTGCGCCGCGTCAATGCCGAGTTCGGCATCACGATCGTCGTCATCACGCACGAGATGGAGGTCGTCAAGAACCTCGCCGACCGGGTCGCGGTGATGGAGGACGGCAAGGTCGTCGAGTCCGGCACCACGTTCGACCTCTTCGCTCGCCCCGCGCACGAGGTCACCCGCCGCTTCGTCAACACGGTGGTCGACGACATGCCTCCGGCGAGTGTCGTGGAGGAACTGCGCAAGCGGCACCCCGGACGCCTCGTGACGCTCGGATTCCGCGAGGACTCGGCTTCCCAGTCGCAGGTCTTCGGGGCCTTCGGCGAGGCGGGCGTCGGTTTCGAGCTGGTCTACGGCGGGATGGAAGAGGTGCAGGGCAAGACCTTCGGCAACCTCACCGTCGAGCTCACCGGAGGCCGCGTCGATGAGGCCGTTCGTGTCGTGTCCGGGCTCGTCGAGGTCAGGGAGGTGCGCTGATGGATCGCGTGATCGAGCTGCGCGGGCTGATCGGCACCGCCACCATCGAGACGATCGTCCTCTCGGCGGTCGGCCTGACGATCGGCGGACTGCTGGGCCTCACGATCGGCACGGCACTGTATGTGACGCGCAGGGGCGGCCTGATGGCCAACACCCCGGTCAACGTCGTCCTGAACGTGCTGGTCAACTTCTTCCGCCCCATTCCCTTCATCCTGCTGGCGATCGGTCTGCAGGGCCTCGTCCGCGAGCTGTTCGGCACCGGCATCGGCAATACCGCCGCGATGCCGATCGTGGTCTTCGCGGCGACCTTCGGCATCGCCCGCATCGTCGAACAGAACCTCGTCTCGGTGTCCCCGGGCGTGTTGGAGGCGGCCCGTTCGATGGGGGCGAGTCGGTTGCGGGTGATCTTCACGGTCCTGCTGCCCGAGGCCTTCGGGCCGCTGATCCTCGGCTTCACCTTCGCCTTCATCGCGATCGTCGACATGATCGCGGTCGTCGGCGTGATCGGCGCCGGCGGCCTCGGCAACTTCGCCCTGCAGTACGGCTACCGGCAGTTCAACCCCTGGGTGACCTGGACGGCCATCCTCATCGTCATCGTGATCGTGCAGATCGGGCAGTTCGCGGGCAATGCCGCCGCCCGCAAGGTGCTGCGTCGCTGAGTGTCCCGGCGGGCCCGGTTGACGTGGTTCAATGGCGCACGTGAACGAGCCGATCCCTGCCCAGCCGGACATGCCGCAGATCTCCATCGGCGATATCGGTGTATCGCCACAGAGCGTCTTCCTGCCCACCGGCGCCTTCCCGATCGCGGGCACCACGTGGCAGATCGCCGACTACTCACGCAGCGAGGAGAGAATCCCGGCGTGGGCGATCGTCTGCGCCATCGTCTTCTTCCTGTTCTGCCTGCTGGGGCTGTTGTTCCTCCTCGTCAAGGAACGCACGACGACCGGCTATGTCCAGGTCACGGTCTCGGGGCCCGGGTTCGCGCACACCGCCACGATCCCGGCCGGCTCGCCGCAGACCGCGCCGATGGTGACCCAGCAGGTCAACTGGGCGAGAGGGCTGGCCGCGCGGACCTGATCGGTGCCATAGCGCGGAGTGACGACCCCCTCTACCCGGGGGTAACTTGTTGTTACACTCCCAGGCATGAACGATCTGGCCTACACGGCGAAGGTGGCTCACCGCATCGGCCTGCTGGGATTGGGTAATCCGCTGCGGCTCGCGAGGGCCGGCATGCATCTGGTCAAGTGGGGGCCGGCACTACCGTCCGGCCTGAACGCGGCCGCCGCCCGGTTCCCTGAGCAGACCGCGATCATCGACGACGCGGGGGAGATCACGTACCGCGACCTCGTCGCCGAGGTCAACCGCGTGACCGCCGCGCTCAAGGAGCGTGGCCTCCAGCCGGGCGACTCCATCGCGATCCTGTCGCGCAACCACCGGTGGATGGTCATCGCACTCGTGGCGATCATGCAGCTCGGTGGGCGCATCCTGTTGCTGAATACGATGGCCAGCCGCTCCCAGCTCACCGACCTCGCCGAGCGCGAGGGGGCCGAGCTGATGATCGTCGACCAGGAGTTCCTCGAGGTCCTCGCCGACGTGCCGCGCGAGAAGATCGTCCTCGGCTGGGCCGATGCCGACGCCCCCGAGGATCTCACCACGCTGAGCGACCTCGCCGACGGCCAGCCGGCCGACGGTCACCGCAAGCCCGCCAAGCACGGCCAGATCGTCATCTTCACCTCGGGCACCACTGGCCTGCCCAAGGGCGCCCGGCGCGAGGAGCCCAAGGACCTCAAGCCGCTGCTCGCCTTCTTCGGCTCCATCCCGTATCGCGCGAACTCCACTGTGGTGGTCGCGGCGCCGCTGTTCCACTCGTGGGGACTGTTGAACTTCAGCTTCGGGCTGACCACCGCGCCCACCTACGTCCTGCGACGCAAGTTCGTGCCTGAACGGGTCATCGAGGACATCGACCGTTACCGCGCGAAGGTGCTCGTCGTGGTCCCGCTCATGATGCAGCGGATGGTCGACGCCGACCCGGACGTCATCGCGCGCACCGACGTATCCAGCCTCGAGATCACCGCCACCAGCGGCAGTGCGCTCGCCGGCGACCTCGCCCTGCACTTCATGGACACCTTCACCGACTCGATCTACAACTTCTACGGCGCCACTGAGACCGGCTGGGTCACCATCGCCTCGCCGAAAGACCTGCGCACTGCCCCGGGAACCGCCGGCAGCATCCCGTGGCGCACCACCGTCAAGATCCTCGACTCCGACGGCCGCGAGGTGCCACAAGGGGAGACCGGGGTCATCCACGTCGGCAACGACATGCCCTTCGGCGGCTATACCGACGGGAACACCAAGACCTTCGCCGACGGGCTCATGAACACCGGCGACCTCGGCTACTTCGACGAGAACGAGCTGCTCTTCGTCGCCGGACGCGACGACGACATGATCATCTCCGGTGGCGAGAACGTCTTCCCCCGCGAGCTCGAGGACGCCCTCATCGAGCATGAGGCCGTGCGCGATGTCGTCGTCACCGGCGTCGACGACGAGAAGTGGGGTCAGCGGCTCGCCGCCTTCGTCGTCCTACACGACGGCTCGGAGGCCTCGGAGCCGGACCTGGTCGAGTACGCGCGGGCGCAGGTCGCCAAGTTCGCGGTGCCCAAGAACGTGGTCTTCCTCGACGAGCTGCCTCGCAACCCCACCGGCAAGGTCATGAAGCGCGAGCTGCCGAGGATCTAGCGTCACGGGTGAGCCTGCGTGCACGCGCCCGGGCGTGTCGATACGGTGTCTGCGTGGTGATCCGAGCGCTCGTCGACACGTTGCTCGCGCGCCGGCAACGCCGCACGCGCGCCGCCGGGGGGCTCCGTGTCGAGTACGCGCCGCGCCGCGACGGCCGCCCGGACCCGGGCGAGATCGTATGGACCTGGGTGCCCTATGAGGACGATCCCACCCAGGGCAAGGACCGTCCCGTGCTCATCATCGGCCGCGACGGGGCCGACCGGCTCTACGGCCTCCAGCTCACCTCCAAGGACCACGACCGCGATGCGGCCCAGGAGGCCCGCGCGGGACGGCTCTGGGTCGACATCGGAGCCGGGGACTGGGACCGGGAGCGCCGCCCCAGCGAGGTCCGGATCAATCGGCTCCTCGAGATCGATCCTCGTTCGGTCCGGCGCGAGGGCGCCGTCCTCGATCGGGCACGCTTCGACACCGTGATCGCCGCCGCGCGACCTTATCTGCGGACATGAGCGAGCGAGCATGAGCGAGCGCCAGCGAGTGAACGGTCGAGGTGTATGAGCGTCATCGACACCGTCGACCGGTTTCAACGCCGGCATCGCGTCCTCGGCTTCCCCCTGGCCGTGATCTACAAGTTCTTCGACGACCAGGGGCCGTATCTCGCGGCGATCATCACCTACTACGCCTTCATCGCGATCTTCCCGGTGCTGCTCATCGCCACCTCGGTCCTCGGATTCTTCCTGCAGAACGACCCGGATCTGCAGCAGCAGCTACTCGACACCGTGCTGGCGCAGTTCCCCATCGTCGGTGACCAGCTCGGCCGCCCGGACGGCTTCTCGGGGAGCACCTCGGCGATCGTGGTGGGTGTGCTCGCGGCCACCTACGGCGCCATGGGTCTCGGCCTGTCGGTGCAGAATGCCGGCAATGTCGCCTGGGCCGTGCCGCGCAACTCGCGCCCCAATCCGATCCTCCTGCGCCTGCGCTCCCTCATCATCATGGCGATCGCCGGCTTCGGGATCCTGATGGTCGCGATCGGGACGTCTCTTCTGCAGGATCCCTCCGCCATCGGGCTGAGCTCCGTACCGGACTTGGGGATCCTCATCCGCTTGATCGGCTTCATCATGACCGGGGCGATGTTCATCGCGCTGTTCCTGCTCATCAGCCTCGGCCGCGCGACCTTCGGATCCGTGTTGCCCGGGGCCGTCTTCTGCGCGCTGTCCTGGCAGGGGCTGCAATACGGCGGCGACGTCTATGTCCGGCACATCATCGTCCGGGCGAGCGCGATGAACCAGACCTTCGCGCTCGTGCTCGGGCTCATCGCCTTCCTGTTCATCGCCGCGCTGATCGTCATCATCGGGCTGGAGATCAACGTCGTCCTGCGCCGGCGGCTCTATCCGCGCGCCCTGTTGACGCCGTTCACGGACAATGTCCGGCTCGGGCCGGGCGACATCCGCGCCTATACGAGCTATGCGCGGATGCAGCGGCACAAGGGCTTCGAGACCATCAACGTGGAGTTCTCGCCAGAGGAGGAGCCCGCGCAGGGCTCGGAAGGGGAGTCCTCCCACTAGACTGGAGATTCCTGGCCCGACACGAACGAAGGACGAGAAGGTATGCCGACCGGCAAGGTGAAGTGGTACGACGCCGACAAGGGATTCGGCTTCCTCAGCCGCGACGGCGGCGAGGACGTCTACGTACGTGCCGACGCGCTTCCCGAGGGCGTGGAGTCGCTCAAGTCCGGCACGCGCGTCGAGTTCGGCATCGTCCAGGGCCGTCGCGGCGATCAGGCCCTCCAGGTGCGGCTGCTGGACCCGGTGACCTCGGTACGCCGGTCGCAGGCGCAGGCCCGGCGCAAGCCGCCGGAGGACATGGTCGTCATCGTCGAGGACCTCATCGGTCTGCTCGACAGCCTGGGCGAGGGGTACCGGCACAATCGCCACCCCGAGGGCAAGCAGGCCAAGGTCACCGCGCAGCTACTGCGACGCCTCGCCGACGAACTCGACTGACCCGCCCTGGAGTCTGAGCCCTCCATCAGGAAGAATTGAACGGTGAGCATCTCGACGAGCGATATCGCGCGCACCGCCCTGGACGAGTCGGTCGACGACGGCTCGGTAGGGGACCATCTCGGCGCGACCGACGAGGCGACCGGACTGCTCACGGAGCGCTTCGCGTGCACCCTCCCGGGCTACATCGGGTGGTACTGGGCCGTCAGCCTCTCGACGGTGCCGGACTCGTCCCCGACGGTCAACGACATCGTGCTGCTGCCCGGTGACGACGCGATAGTGGCCCCGGCCTGGACCCCTTACCGCGACCGGATCCAGCCCGGTGACCTGAGCCCCGGCGATGTCCTGCCCCCGGAGGAGGACGACATCCGTCTCGCCCCGGCCTGGTTCGTCGGCGATGGCGACGGCGAGGGCGTGGTCGATCGACACTTCGCCCGCGAGATCGGGCTGGGTCGCGAGTGGGTGCTGTCGTTGGAGGGCCGCGAGGAGGCCGCCGACCGCTGGTACGGCGGCGAGCACGGTCCGGACACCCCCATGGCCGAGCAGGCACCGGGTCGTTGCGGCAGCTGCGGCTTCCTCATCAGCCTGAGTGGCGACCTGGCCGATCGCTTCGGTGTCTGCGGCAATGGCACGGCCAATGCCGACGGGCGCGTCGTGGCGTTGACGCACGGCTGCGGTGCCCACTCCGGATCGCGACCCAAGCGATCGACGTCCGCGACCGCGCTGCCCGACCCGGTCGTCGACACCATCAAGGTCGACGAGCTCGAGGGCTTCTAAGCCACGCCCCCGGTGAGTGACGCACCTCTGCACGATTCGGGCGGTGGGCTACGCACCTCTCAGCTCGCCCGAGACGTGCGTAAGTCACCGCCCCTCGGTCGACCCGATGGCGACCCCGAGCACGTCTCCGCGGCGGTCACTTGCGGCGGCGGCCTCCGGCAGGCGGACGCTGACGAGCCGCGGCGAGCGCGTTGCGCCGACGGCGGCAGTACTCGATGCCGATCAGTCCGAGTCCGAATCCGGCGAGCGCCGCCCAGAGCCACCACTGCGTGCCATTCTCGCGCAGCGTGCCCCAGAACGGGATGAGGGCGACCGCCGCGACGGCCCACAGGATCGTGCCCACGGTCATCGTCCGGACACCGTCGACGTCCATCGGCTGCACCTCGGCCACCCGGTGCGTCGTCTTGCCGATCTCGATCTCGGTGATGTCCGGGTGCCCCAGGTTGTGGCGACGGGCGGCACGATCCGTGTCCGGCGCTGGATCACTCTCAGGGCTCACACCCCCACCCTACCCAGCGGTGGGGGATGATGGACGCGATGAACCCACGTCGTCGCCGGATGCTGATTCCGGGATTGCTGATCGCCCTGCTCGTGGTGGCGGCGATCGCCTCGTTCACCGGTCGCGCGGAAGGCGCGGAGGAGCGGCCTGTCAGCCGGATGAGCGATCCGCGGATCACGGAGTCCAGCGGACTGGCGGTGAGCCGCGCGCACGACGACCTCGCCTACACCATCAACGACTCGGGTCACGACCCCGTCGTCTACGCGGTGCGGATCAGCACCGGCGAGACCGTCGGCGTCACCCGTCTCGACGCGCACATGACCGACCCGGAGGCGCTCGCGCTCCACGACGGCACACTCTGGGTCGCCGATACCGGCGACAACGCCGCCGTACGCGACGAGATCGCGCTCCTGGCGCTGCCGGAGCCGGGACCAGGCGATCGGTCGGTGACTCCCGACCGCTATCGCGTCACACTCGACAGCCCCGCCGATATCGAGGCACTGCTGGTCGATGGCGCGGGAGTGCCGCACCTGGTCACCAAGGTCATCGGGTCAGGCGCCGTCTATCGACTCGACGATCTCTCCACGGAGAGCCCGGTGGCAGCCGCACGTCTCGACATCACAGCGCCGCCTCTGGTCACCGATGCCGCGTTCGCCCCCGACGGCTCTTCCGTCGTGCTGCTGACCTATCTGGGCGTGCACGTCCTCGACGCCGATTCCTGGCGGACGCGGGCGACCCTGCCGCTCCCTCCGCTCGAACAGGCCGAGACCATCGCCTACACCGACCCGTTCCATGTGCTGGTGGGCAGCGAGGGCGAGAACAGCCCGCTGTACCGGGTGGTTCTCCCCGCGGTCGCGTCCCGGGAACTGGCCGCCGTACCCGGACTCGGGCTCCTGGTCCTGCTGGTCGCGAGGCTCAGCGACCAGATGCGGTGAATCCCTACCTCGCCGTGCTGCTGGCGGCGGTGTGCTTCGGTACGACAGGAACCGCCTTGGCGCTCGGGCCCGACGATGCGACCTCCTTCTCCGCGGGTGTGGCCCGGGTGGTCCTCGGCGGTGGCGTACTCGGAATCGTGGCATGGGCGACCAGCCGCGGGACACGCCTTCCCCGGTCGCCGCGCTCGAGCGCGCTGATGGTGGTCGGTGCGGCCGGCGTCCTGGCCTACCAGCCGGCCTTCTTCCTCGGAACCACGAGCAACGGCGTCGCGATCGGCACGGTCGTCGCCCTCGGCAGCGCCCCGGTCATGACTGGAGCACTGGAGTGGCTCCTCACCGCCCGTCCGCCCTCGCCCGTCTGGTTCGCGGCCACGCTCATCGCCACCGTGGGAGTCGTGCTCCTGTCGGGAGTCCTCGACACCGCCGCCGGAGTCTCCGCGCTCGGGCTCGCGGGATCCCTCGGCGCGGGACTGAGCTACGCGGTCTACACCTTGTCGGGCAAGGCGCTCATCGACGGGGGTCTCACACCGCGAGCCTCGATGGGCACCATCTTCGGCGCGGCCGCCGTCCTCGGGCTGCCGCTGCTGGCCTTCGCCCACACGAGCTGGATCGCCACCGGCGGCGGCGTGGCGACGATCCTCTGGCTCGGGCTCGTGACCACGGTCGTCGCCTATCTGCTGTTCGGTCATGGTCTCCGGGCGCTGCGGGCGTCGACCGTCTCGACCCTCACACTCGCCGAGCCCCTGACCGCGACCGTGCTCGGCCTCCTGGTGCTCCGCGAGAAGATGAACCTCTCCGCCGCGCTCGGGCTTGCGGTGATCGCGGTGGGCATCGGCGTGCTCGGCTTCGGCGGACGCGCCGGGGGACGCGACGAGCCGACCCCACGGCGAGCCCCGCGCCGGTGACCGGGACAATGGTCCGGTTGTCATCCTTCGCACCATAGGAGAGCCATGACCGGCGTCCTGGACCGTTACTTCAAGATCTCCGAGCGCGGCTCGACCATCCCGCGCGAGCTGCGCGGCGGTCTCGTCACGTTCCTGACGATGGCCTACATCGTGGTCCTCAACCCGATCATCCTCGGCGGTGTCGCCGATGCGGAGGGCAACTACCTCGGCGGCGACTCCGAAGGCGCCAATATGGCCGCCATCGCAGCAGCCACCGCCCTCATCGCCGGCCTCATGTCGATCATCATGGGACTCGTCGCGAACTTCCCGCTCGCCCTCGCCGCCGGCCTCGGCCTCAACGCCTTCGTGGCCTACGCGGTCGCCACCGAGATGACCTGGGCCGATGCGATGGGCCTCGTCGTCATCGAAGGCATCATCATCCTGGTCCTGGTGCTCACTGGCTTCCGTAAGGCGGTCTTCGACGCCGTGCCACGGCAGATCAAGACGGCGATCGCCGTCGGCATCGGCCTGTTCATCACGCTCGTCGGCCTAGTGAACGCGGGCTTCGTCCGCACCACCGGACAGGGATCGCCGCCGGTCGGACTCGGCATCGACGGGGTGCTGCACGGCTGGCCCGTGCTCGTCTTCTGCATCGGCCTGATCGTCATGATCGGCCTCTACGCCAACGGTGTACGCGGCGCGATCCTCATCGGCATCATCGTCACCACAGTGCTCGCCGGCATCGTGCAGGCCGTCACCGACACCCCGGGCTCGAATGGGGATCCCTTCAGCACCGGCTGGAACCTGAACGTCCCGGGCATCCCCGACTCGATCGCGGCGGTCCCTGACCTTTCCCTGCTCGGCGAGTTCAACCTCCTGGGCTCGTTCGACAAGGTCGGTGTCGTCGCGGTCATCCTGCTGATCTTCAGCCTGCTGCTCGCCGACTTCTTCGACACCATGGGCACCATGACGGCGGTCGGCACCGAGGCCGGACTGAACGACGAGGACGGCGCGCCCATCAACACGCAGCGCATTCTGGTGATCGACTCCATCGCCGCGGCCGCCGGTGGCGCCGCGAGCGTCTCCAGCAACACCTCGTACGTCGAGTCGACCGCGGGTGTCGGCGACGGCGCGCGCACCGGGCTCGCCAGCGTCACCACGGGCGTGCTCTTCCTGTTCTCGATGATCTTCACGCCGCTGGTGGGCGCCATCCCCAATGAGGCGGCCGTCGCGGCACTCGTGCTGGTGGGCTTCCTGATGATGACCCAGGTCACCGGCATCGACTGGGACGACATCGAGATCGCCATCCCGGCCTTCCTCACGATCGTGCTCATGCCGTTCACCTACTCCATCACGGTCGGCATCGGCGCGGGCTTCCTCGCTTTCGTGTTCTTGAAGCTGGTGCGCGGCAAGTTCCGCGAGGTGCACGTGCTGATGTGGATCATCGCGATCCTGTTCCTCGCCTACTTCCTTCTCGGCCCGCTCGGCGATCTGCTCCTGTGATCGCCCGGGCGGCGCGATAGCGTGCTGCCATGTTGATCGCACTGGGAGACAAGAAGCCTCAGGTCGCCGATTCGGCCTTCGTCGCGCCGAACGCCACGCTGGCCGGGTCGGTCATGGTCGAGGAGGGGGCGAGCGTCTGGTACGGCGCGGTCCTGAGAGCCGACAACGAGCCGATCACGATCGGGAAGAACGCCAACGTGCAGGACAACTGCGCGTTCCACGTGGACGTCGACAAGCCCGTCACCCTGGGCGAGGGGGTCTCGGTCGGCCACGGTGCGATCATCCACGGCGCCACGGTCGGTGACTTCGTGCTGGTGGGCATGGGCTCGATCATCATGAACGGCGCGGTGATCGGCGAGGAGTCGCTCATCGCTGCGGGAGCCCTGGTGCCCGAGGGCATGGAGGTGCCGCCACGCTCCCTCGTGATCGGTGCCCCCGCGAAGGTCCGCCGCGAGCTGAGCGATGCGGAGGTCGAGCGGCTCCACCTCAACGCCGCGGTCTATGAGAACCACCGCGACCTGCATCGAGACGGCACCGTCCTCGACTGACTGGTCCGAACTCGCTGGGGTGCGGCGGCGTCATCGGCAGCGCAGCATGTCCATATGGCTTCCACCGACGACGCACCGGCGTCCTCCGGCGAACCGAAGACCCGACTGAGACGGGGCATCACACCGCTGTTGTTGTTCGTCTTCATCCTCGGGGACGTGCTCGGAGCCGGCGTCTATGCCCTGATGGGAGAACTGGCCGCCGATGCCGGCGGCGTCATCTGGTTGCCGATCCTGATCGCCCTGGTCATGGCGCTGCTGACGGCCGCCTCTTATGCGGAGCTGGTGACCAAGTACCCGAAGGCGGGCGGCGCGGCGATCTTCGCGCAGCGTGCCTTCGGCAACCGATTGGTCTCGTTCCTCGTCGGGTACTGCATGCTCGCGGCCGGGGTGGTCAGCGTGGCCGGTCTGGCCGTGGCCTTCGCCGGCGACTATCTCGGCACCTTCGTGTCCGTGCCGGTGGCGGTCGCGGCGCCGCTGTTCCTCGCCCTCGTCGCGCTGCTCAATGCTCGCGGCATCAAGGAATCGGTGCGCTCGAATCTGGCGATGACCGCCGTCGAGTTCGGCGGACTCGTCCTGGTCATCGTGCTCGTGGGCATCGCGGTCGGTCGCGGCGGGGGAGAGGTCTCGCGCGTTACCGAGTTTCCGGAGGGAGACGGGATGGTCGGTGCGGTCCTCGCAGCCGCCATCATCGCCTTCTACAGCTTCGTCGGCTTCGAGACCTCGGCCAATGTCGCCGAGGAGGTGCAGGACGTCTCGCGGGTGTATCCCAAGGCCCTCTTCGGCGCCCTCGCAGTGACCGGCGCCGTCTACGTGCTGGTTGCCCTCGCTTCCAGCACGATGCTGCCGTCCGACGAGCTGTCCGGATCGAGCGGGCCCCTGCTGGAGGTGGTGCGGGCGACGGGCATCGGACTCCCGGCGTGGGTCTTCAGCCTGATCGCCCTGGTCGCCGTCGCCAACGGCGCACTGCTGACGTCGATCATGAGCTCGCGACTGACCTATGGCATGGCGGAGGAGGGCCTGCTTCCGGCGGCGCTGGCGAGGGTACTGCCGCACCGGCGGACCCCCTGGGTGGCGATCGTGGTCACCACGGCGATGTCGATGGTCCTGGCGGCATTCGGCACCTTGGCCACGTTGGCGGAGACGGTGGTCCTGTTCCTGCTGTTCGTGTTCATCTCGACGAATCTCGCCGTACTCGTCCTACGCAAGGACTCGGTGCCGCACCGCCACTTTCACGTCCCCCGCGCGATCCCGGTGCTGGCACTGGTCAGCTGCGCGGTGCTGCTGACCCAGCAGACCTGGCACGTGTGGCTGCTGGGTCTCGTGCTCGTCCTCGTGGGCGTGTGCGCGTACGTGCTCCAGCGAGCGGTCTCCTCTACCGGTGCTCGATGACGTAGTCGATGCAGCGGGTCAGCGCGGTGACGTCGTCGGGATCGATCGCGGGGAACATCGCCACACGGAGCTGGTTACGGTTCAGCCCGCGATAGCCGGCCACATCGACGATGCCGTTCTCGCGGAGCGCTGCCACCACCTCGGCCGCCGGGATCTCCTCGGAGAGGTCGACGGTGCCGACGACGAGCGAGCGCTCCGCCGGGTCCGGTACGAAGGGCGCGGTGTGCTCGCCGGCCTCGGCCCAGGCGTAGAGGCGGCGGCTGGACTCCCGGGTGCGTGCGACGGCCGCGTCGAGGCCACCGAGGCCGTTCAGCCATCGCACCTGCTGGTCGAGCAGGAACAGCGTCGCGATGGCGGGGGTGTTGTAGGTCTGGTTCTTGCGCGAGTTGTCGATGGCGACGGGCAGATCGACGAAGCCCGGGATGTGGCGCCCCTCGGCCTTGATCCGCTCGGCTCGCTCGATCGCGGCGGGGCTCATGATCGCGATCCACAGGCCGCCATCGGAGGCGAAGGACTTCTGCGGGGCGAAGTAGTAGACATCGGTCTGCGCGATATCGACGGGCAGGCCCCCGGCGCCGGACGTCGCGTCGACGACGACGAGTGCCTCCGGGCCGGCTCCGTCAGGACGCAGGACCGGGACCATGACGCCCGTCGAGGTCTCATTGTGGGCCCAGGCGTAGACATCCACCCCGGTCTGAGCCGTGAGCGCCGGATGCGTGTACGGCTCGGACTCCGCGATCACCGGGTCCTCGAGGAAAGGCGCCCGGGCGACGGCGGTGGCGAACTTGCGGGTGAACTCCCCGTGGACGAGGTGCAGGCTCCGGCGCTCGATGAGGCCGAACATCGCCGCGTCGAAGAAGGCGTGTGAGCCGCCGACCCCGAGCACCACCTCGTATCCCTCGGGAAGGCCGAAGAGGGAGGCGAGTCCCTCGCGGACCCGGCCGACGAGGTCTTTGACGGGAGCGGCGCGATGGGAGGTCCCGAGCAGCGACGTGCCGGTGGCGGCGAGTGCCGCGAGGGCCTCCTCACGGACCTTGGAGGGACCGGAGCCGAAGCGTCCGTCGGCGGGCAGCAGTTCGGCGGGAAGGGGATCTGACATCGGCACGTCTCGGACTCTACCGCCGGTTCGCGGGACGGTCCTCGTACAGGGTGACCGGGACCTCACTGATCATCGCTCCCGCGCGGTTCCGTACGATGCCGCCATGGCACCCGACTCCACGATCCGCCTGGCCGAGGGCGTGCACCACGACCTCGCCGAGTGGGAGAAAGCCACCGCGGCTGTGCTGCGCAAGAAGGGCAAGCTCGCCGAGGAGGCCCCCGACTCCGATGTCTGGGATCTGCTCGCGACGCGCACGCTCGACGGCATCAGCGTCACGCCGCTCGGCACTCCTGCGCTCACCGATGACCTCCCCTATGCCGGTCTGCCCGGCCAGTCGCCGTTCACCCGCGGCGCGGCGGCCGCCCGCACCGAGCTCGACGGCTGGGACGTGCGGGGCTGGTTCATCGATCCGGACACCGATGCCGAGCGGGTGAGCGCCGAGCTGGAGAACGGCGCCAACTCGCTCTGGCTCGCGGTGGGCCCTGAGGGCATCGAGGTCGATCGCCTCGCCGCTCTCCTGGAGCCCGTGTTCGTCGACCTCGCCCCGGTGGTGCTGGACGCACCGACCGACCCGCGCGGTGCGGCGGCGGCGCTCCTGGAGGTCGTCGAGGACAAGGCGGTGCAAGCCCACGCCGGCACCAACCTGGGGGCGGACCCGTTGGGCGCTCTCGTGCGAGGACGCGGCGACACCGGCCTCGATGTCGTGGTCGATCTCGCCCGGCTGGCCAAGGAACGCGGTGTCCGCGGCGCCGTGGTGGATGCCACGGCGGTCCACGAGCTCGGCGCCTCCGATGTGCAGGAGCTCGCCTACGCGCTGTTCGCCGGGGTCACCTATCTGCGCGCTCTCACCGACGCCGGGTTGAGCGCCAACGAGTCCGCGGAGCAGCTGGAGTTCCGCCTCGCCGCGACCGACGAGCAGTTCGCCACCATCGCCAAGTTCCGCGCCGCCCGCCGACTGTGGGATCGGGTGGGCCAGCTCAGCGAGGTCACCGAGCCGGCCCGAGCCCAGCGTCAGCACGCCGTCACCTCGCGACCGATGATGTGCCGTTACGACTCGTACACCAATATGCTGCGCACCACCGTGGCCACCTTCGCGGCCGGTGTCGGCGGGGCAGATGCCGTGACGACCCTGCCCTTCGACGAGCCGCTCGGCCTGCCGACGCCGTTCAGCCGGCGCATCGCGCGCAACACCTCCGCTCTGCTCGTCAGCGAGTCCCATGTGGCGGCTGTGACGGATCCGGCCGGCGGTGCTCACGCGGTCGAGAAGCTGACCGACGACATCGCCCGCGCGGCGTGGGAGTTGTTCGGTGACCTGGACGCCGCTGACGGCGTGGACGCCGCTGTGGACCTCCTGCGTTCGCGGATCGACGAGACGGTGGCCGATCGGGCCCTCGCGATCGCCCGGCGCAAGCGTCCGATCACCGGGGTCAGCGAGTTCCCGAATCTCGCCGAGACGCTCCCGGACCGTGCTCCCTATCCCGTCGCCCCGGAGGTCTTCCGTTACGCCGGGGAGTACGAGGAGATGCGCGACGAGCCGTCCGAGCAGCCGGTCTTCCTCGCCACGATGGGTCCGATCGCCCAGCACACGGCCCGGGCGAGCTTCGTCATCAACCTGCTGGCCGCCGGTGGGATCCACCACGGCATCGCGGGCGCGACCGATGGTGTCGACACGGTCGTCGCGGCCTATCGCGAGGCGGGACAGCCCGCGGTCGTGTGCCTCGCCGGCACCGACAAGGCCTACGCTGAATGGGGCACCGATCTCGTGGCGGCGCTGCGTCAGAACGGTGCCCGTCATGTCATCGTGGCCGGCAAGAACGAGGTCGGTGCCGATGACGCAGCGGCGATGGGCGTCGATGCCCTCGCCTTCCTCCGCCGCACCCGGGAGGTGCTGTCCGCATGACCATCCCCTCCAGTTTCTCCGGTCTGCCGTTCGATCCCGAGCAGCCGTCGATGCCCGATGCCGGGGCCTACGCCCGGGCCACCGACGGCGCCGAGCCGTGGACCGCACCCGAGGGCATCGACGTCAAGCGCCTCTACACACCCGAGGACCTCGCCGGAGTCGACGCTCTCGACACGTACCCCGGTCTGACGCCCTTCCTGCGCGGCCCGTACCCGGCGATGTACACGACGCAGCCCTGGACGATCCGCCAGTACGCCGGCTTCTCGACCGCCGAGGAGTCGAACGCCTTCTACCGCCGCAACCTCGCGGCCGGCCAGAAGGGCCTGTCGGTCGCCTTCGACCTCGCGACCCACCGCGGCTACGACTCGGACAATCCACGGGTCGTCGGCGATGTCGGCATGGCGGGCGTCGCGATCGACTCGATCTACGACACGCGCAAGCTCTTCGAGGGCATCCCGCTGGACCAGATGAGCGTCTCGATGACGATGAACGGCGCGGTGCTGCCCGTCATGGCGCTCTACATCGTGGCCGCTGAGGAGCAGGGCGTCGCGCCTGAGCAGCTGGCCGGGACCATCCAGAACGACATCCTCAAAGAGTTCATGGTCCGCAACACCTACATCTACCCACCGGCGCCGTCGATGCGGATCATCTCGGACATCTTCGCCTATACGGCCGCCAAGATGCCGCGGTTCAACTCGATCTCGATCTCCGGGTACCACATCCAGGAGGCCGGGGCGACCAACGACCTGGAGCTCGCCTACACGCTGGCCGACGGCGTCGAGTACATCCGCGCCGGCCTCGATGTCGGCCTGGACATCGACGCCTTCGCGCCCCGGCTGAGCTTCTTCTGGGCGATCGGCATGAACTTCTACATGGAGATCGCCAAGATGCGCGCCGCGCGCGCGATCTGGGCGAAGCTCGTCGGTCAGTTCGATCCGAAGAACGCCAAGAGCCTCAGCCTGCGTACCCACTCGCAGACCTCCGGCTGGAGCCTCACGGCGCAGGATGTCTTCAACAACGTCCAGCGCACCGCGATCGAGGCGATGGCCGCGACGCAGGGGCATACGCAGAGCCTGCACACCAACGCCCTCGACGAGGCCATCGCGCTGCCGACCGATTTCAGCGCCCGCATCGCCCGTAACACCCAGCTGCTGCTGCAGCAGGAGTCGGGCACCACCGACATCATCGACCCGTGGGGCGGCTCGTACTACGTCGAGCGGCTCACGCACGACCTCGCCGCCCGCGCCTGGGCGCACATCGAGGAGGTCGAGGCCGCCGGCGGCATGGCCAAGGCGATCGAGGAGGGCATCCCCAAGATGCGCGTCGAGGAGGCCGCGGCGCGCACGCAGGCCCGCATCGACTCCGGCCAGCAGGCGGTCATCGGCGTCAACACCTATCGCGTGCCCGATGACGAGCCGGTCGAGGTGCTCAAGGTCGACAACAAGTCGGTGCTCCAGCAACAGCTCGCCAAGCTCGACCGGCTGCGCGCCGAGCGCAGCGAGGACGACGTGCGCCGCACGCTCGAGGCGCTCACCAACTCCGCCGAGCGCGGTGCGGGTCGCGACGGCTCGCTGGACGGCAACCTCCTGGCCCTCGCGGTCGATGCTGCACGCGCCAAGGCCACCGTCGGCGAGATCAGCGACGCGCTGGAGAAGGTCTACGGGCGCCACCAGGCGGTCATCCGTACCATCTCGGGTGTGTACCGCAGCGAGTCCGGAGGATCCGGTGACGTCCAGCGCGTGCTGGAGGCCACCGATGAGTTCGAACAGGCCGAGGGCCGCCGTCCGCGCATCCTGGTCGCCAAGATGGGCCAGGACGGCCACGACCGCGGCCAGAAGGTCATCGTCTCGGCCTTCGCCGACATGGGCTTCGATGTCGACGTGGGCCCGCTGTTCTCGACCCCCGAGGAGGTCGCGCAGCAGGCGGTCGACGCCGATGTGCACATCGTCGGGGTGTCCTCGCTGGCGGCCGGCCACCTGACCCTGCTTCCCGCGCTCAAGGCGGCGCTGGCGGAGCTGGGCCGCGAGGACATCATGGTGGTCATCGGCGGCGTCATCCCGCCCGATGACGTCCCGGCACTCCGCGAGATGGGTGCGGCCGAGGTGTTCCTGCCGGGCACGGTCATCGCCGAGTCGGCGTTGTCGCTGCTCGACAAGCTCCGCACCCAGCCGCAGAACTGATCGGGCGCGGCATCGCCCGGCGCCCGATCAGGGCGAACGGCGCCTGAATCGGTCGGCGGTGTCGGCGATCTTCTGGCGCAGCGCGTCCAGTCCCGTGAGAGGTTCGGCCGCGACGCGCTTGTTGGTGCCCTCGCGATTGTCGCCCTTCTCGAGGATCACCAGATTGTGGAAGCAGTGGAGGCCCTTGATCGTCAGATCGGTGGGCGTCGGCCGGTAGTGCTGGTCCAAGTACTCCTCGTAGTTGAGGCCGTCGACGAGATCCTTGACCAGTGCCATCGTGGTGGAGGGGTCGTGGCGATCCCGGCTGCCTCCCCAAGCGGGCCAGTAGGACGTCTGGGTGTCCTCGATCGCGTAGAGACCGTCGAGGGGGAGACGCTCGAACAGCAGCGCGAAGGTCTCGCGGATGTGCTCGGGACGATGGCTGCCGTCGTCGATGACGACCTTGATATCGGGGAAGTCGGCGAAGATCCGGTCGAGCACCTCGGGGTCGACCTGACTGCCCTGGTAGACGTGGACGCGGTCGCCGGTGACGAAGGACTTGTCCTCGATGTCGAGGCCGATGATCTGAGCCCGGGGGAAGAAGTCGCGCCACATGCGCAGGGAGGCGCCGCCCTCGCCGGACTGGGCGTACCCGCCGATGCCGATCTCGAGCAGCGTGAAGGTCTCCTCCCGCAGATGCTCCAGGAAGCGTTCGTAGTGCGGGGTGTAGCGATGCATACCCCATTTGTCCGTGCCGTGGGTGGTGGCCAGCTCGGTCAGACTCGGCCCCGGTTCGGAAGCGCGCATGTCGACACCCTAGACGGCCGGACCCGAACGTGCCGGGAGATCATCAGCCGGCATCGGGGAAGACGCGGCGGGCGATCGCCTGGACATCGCGGTCGAGGGCGTCGATCTTGGCGCTCAGCCGGGTCTCCATCGCTCCCATGTCGGCGCGTAGGCCGGTGGCCAGTCCGCTCATCTCGGCGCGCACGCCGCCGATTTCGGCGGGGATGAGGCGGGTCACCATCACGCCGAAGAGCGTGAGCGTGCCGAAGAACGCCGTGATGAAGGTGGCGATCAACGTCCAGGTCTGGGCTTCGGTCATGGCGTCCTCCTCGACTACCAGTGTGACTGACGTGCCGGAGTCTGCCAATGAGGTGGTGATCAGGGAAGCGGCATCGGTGGGCGCCTGTGGACAATCGGCAGCCTAGACTCGGGCGCGTGGTCGACATCGCTGCTCTCGCCGAAGGTGTCCGCTCCGGTCAGCGGGGGGCGGTGGCACGCGCGATCACCCTCGTCGAGTCGCGGCGGGCCGATCATCGAGCCGCCGCGCGGGAACTGCTGACCGAGATCGCCCCGGAGGCCGGGGGAGCCGTACGCGTCGGGATCTCCGGTGTCCCGGGGGTCGGCAAGTCCACCTTCATCGAGGCCCTCGGTCGCCACCTGACCGGACGCGACCTGAAGGTCGGAGTGCTGGCCGTCGATCCCTCCAGCGTCCGCACGGGCGGCTCGGTCCTGGGGGACAAGACGCGCATGGCCTCGCTCGCGACCGATCCGAAGGCCTATATCCGTCCCTCGCCGAGCGCGGGCACCCTGGGTGGCGTCGCGCGGGCCACGAGCCAGGCGATGACGATCCTGGAAGTCGCCGGTTACGACGTGGTCCTCGTCGAGACCGTCGGCGTCGGTCAGTCGGAGATCACCGTGGCGGGCATGGTCGACACCTTCCTCTTCCTGACGATCGCCCGCACCGGCGATCAGCTCCAGGGGATCAAGAAGGGAATCCTGGAGATCGCCGATGTCATCGCGGTCAACAAGGCCGACGGCGAGCGGGCGAAGGAGGCCGAGGTGACCGCCCGCGAACTCTCGGGAGCCCTGCGTCTCGTCTATGCGGGCACCCAGGGATGGGTGCCGCCCGTGCTGACCTGCTCGGCCCTCGAGATGACCGGTATCGACACGGTCTGGAGCCGGATCATCCGGCATCGCGAGTTCATGGGATCCAAGGGACTTGCCGAGAAGCGGGCTCAGCAGCAGCTGGACTTCACCTGGGCGCTCGTCCGTGACGAGATCGACCAGCGCCTGCGCACCGATGAGAATGTCGCGGCCGTCCGTGAGTCCCTGCGCGAGCGGGTCCTGGCGGGTGAGCTGCCCGCCGTTGCCGCGGCCGACGAGATCCTCCGCGCCTACGACAGCTGAGCATGATGGACTGAGGTATGGACCGCTCACCGCGACCGCTCCTCGTGAGGTCGCTGTCCTGTGTGCTGGTGCTCGGGCTCGTGCTGCTCGGTGCGTGCACCGGATCGGACACCGACGAGGCGCCCTCACCGAGCGAGCAGACCACCGCATCGCCTGAGCCCACGACGCCCGCCCCGCCTCCGGAGGCCGACGCGGAGCGCATCCTGGCCGATATCAGCCATCTCGCCGAGACGATCGGCCCTCGGCACGGCACATCAGAGGCCTATGGCGAGGCGGCGGACTGGGTGGAGGAGCGACTGACCGGGCTCGGCTATGAGGTGAGCCGCCAGCAGGTCGACGCCCCCGCGGGCACCACCTGGGGCGTCGACGTCCCCGCCGGGGACTCGCCCAATGTCATCGCCGATCGCCCGGGAGCATCCCCGACCGACCCCCACGTGGTGGTCGGAGCCCATCTCGACACCATCCCCGTCGCGCCGGGTGCTGAGGACAATGCCTCGGGGGTGGCGGTCATGCTGGAGCTGGCGCGAGTCGTGGCCGAGGCCGAGGTGCCGGTGCGCTTCGTGGCCTTCGGCGCCGAGGAGCCGCGCGGGCCGGGGGACGCCCTCCACCATTTCGGGTCGCAGCAGTATGTGGCGGCACTCGGTGACGACGAGCGAGCGGCGATCACGGCGATGGTCGCGCTCGACCGGGTCGGCGTGCCGGGGCCGGAGGTGCCGATCTGCTCCGGCGACTCCCCGAACGGCACCATCGAGGTCCGCGACCAGCTCGCGGCCGCGGCGACCGACGGCGGCGTGCCCCATACGGTGTGCGGGGGCAACACGACGAGCGATCACTGGTCCTTCGACAAGGCGGGGATCCCCGCCGCGCGGCTCGGATCGATCCCGTACGCGGGTTATCACTCGCCTCAGGACACCGTGGAGGTCGTGGACCCGGCGCAGGCCGGGCGGGTGGCGGCCATCATGCGCGGGTGGCTGCTGGAGAACGTGGCGTCACCGTAGGCCCGCATCGTAGGGAGGGGCGCTTGCCTGGCGGGCGAGCTCCAGGATCGCTGTGGCCCGTTCCCCGTCAACCAGCCGTGGCGTGAAGGCGTCGTCGATGACGTAGGGCAGCGGTCGCACATCCAGGACCTGTTCGGCGGTGGCGATGATCTCCACGAGGACGCCTGCCTGTGTCTCCTGCATGAAGTCCATGTCGAACACCAGGTTGCCGAGCGAGTGCACGACCGTGGCCTCCCCGTGCTGCTCCCAGCCCTGCACCCAGTGCGGGTGGCCGCCGACTACCACGTCGGCGCCTGCGTCGGTGAACGCACGGGCCATGTCGTGCTGACTCTGCTCGGGCACGTTGGTGTACTGCGTGCCCCAGTGCGGCACGACGACGACCAGGTCCACCTGACCGTCGAGGGCGGAGATGTCCGTCGTGGCTCGTTCGAGGGCGCTGCCGTCGATCTGTGGGCCGGTGCGAGGAGGGGCGTCGATCCGGTTCGTACCCGGAGCCGCCTCTGTCGCTGCTGGTGTCTCGCCGATCGAGTCTGTGGCGTAGAAGCCAACCCGTAGGCCGGCTGCGTCGACGATCGCCGGCTCGCGGGCACTGGTGAGATTCTCCCCGGCGCCGACGACGGAGAAACCCGCATCGCGCAAGAGCCGGAAAGTGGTCAGCATCGGCTCCGTGCCGTAGTCGCCGATGTGGTTGTTGGCGAGTCCGATCACATCCACCCCGGCGGATCGCAGCCCGTCCAGCACCCCCGGGTCGGCCCCGAAGGAGTCCGTCCCCTGCTGGGGCGGGCCGTCGGTCGAGAGCGTCGACTCGAGATTGACGAAGGTGGCATCGGCGGCCGCCAGCGAATCACCGACGCCCGTCCACACGGCCTCCAGGTCGCCCCGTTCGGAGATGGCCTCGCCGACGCGTCGTCCCAGCATCACATCGCCACCGACCATCACGCTGGCGCTCGGCCTCTGGTTCCGTTCGCCGTTCGCCACGATGGGGTAGTCGTCGTGGCGGAGCGGGTCGCGGCCGTCGACACGGGCGAGGTCGACGGTCGGCCGTACGCGGTCGGCGGGCACGAGGGCGACGACGGAGGGATCGGCGACGACCTCGTCGAGCGCCGCGTCGGCGGTCGCCATCTGCTCCCCGCCCACGGCGTCGACCTCGGCATGCAGGAGGCGAAGCGGTTGGTCGTCTCCTCCGATCTGCGACCAGGACATCACCTCACCGGCTGCCAGGCGTCGTGCGGTCTCCTCGTCGAGGTCGACGGCGGGCCGGGCCAGCGAGATCGCGATAGCCAGGTCGACCGAGGGACTCGGCGTCGGCTCCGGCGGCGAGTCGTCCTCCCTCGAGAGACATGCGGTAAGCACGCCGGCGAGCGCGAGGATGGTGACGGGCGCTGCTAGGAGCCGCGGTCTCATCCATCGAGGCTAAGAGATTCCGCCAGTAGGCACCACGTGCTGCGCCGCTCCGTGGCCGCGTCGCCGAGGTGGCGTCACCCGCAGGGCGACCCCGGGTGTGGTTTCGATGTGCTGTGGGGTACCTCGCCGGACGGAGTCCTTCGGGCGATGGCAGAGCGTTTCCACGGCACGGCAGCCGACGAGCCGCGTCTCGGTATGTGGTCACTTCGCGGAGGTACTAGTCATTAAGGACTAGTCCGGGCTACTGTAAGTCTCAGAACAGCAGAAAGGCCCGGCCATCTCGGGGGGATGGCCGGGCCTTTGCTGTGGGATCAGGCGGTCGCCCAGGCCGGGTTCCAGCCCGCCACCTCGTCGGCACGACGCTCGGCCGGCCCGGTGTAGATCGACGACGGACGGATCAGCCGGCCCGTGCGCTTCTGCTCGAGGATGTGCGCGCTCCAGCCGGCAGTGCGGGCCGAGGTGAACATCGCGGTGAACATGTGCGGCGGGATCTGGGCGAAGTCGAGGACGATCGCCGCCCAGAACTCGACATTGGTCTCCAGCACCCGGTCCGGACGTCGCTCGCGCAGCTCCGCCAGCGCGGCCTGCTCGAGAGCCTCGGCGACCTCGGCGCGCGGGGCGTTCAGCTCCTTGGCGGTACGGCGCAGTGTGCGGGCACGGGGATCCTCGGCCCGGTAGACGCGGTGGCCGAAGCCCATCAACCGCTCGCCGCCGTCCAGCAGCCGCTTGACGTAGGCGCGGGCGTCGCCGGTCCTCTCGACCTCCTCGATCATGCCGAGGACTCGCGAGGGGGCACCGCCGTGCAGCGGGCCGGACATCGCACCGACGGCGCCCGACAGGGCCGCCGCGGCATCCGCGCCGGTGGAGGCGATGACCCGCGCGGTGAAGGTCGAGGCGTTCATGCCGTGCTCGGCCGCCGACACCCAGTACGCATCGATCGCCTTGGCGTGGTCAGGGTTCACCTCGCCGCGCCAACGGGTCAGGAAGCGTTCGGTGATGGTGTCGCACTGATCGATCTGTGCCTGCGGCACCATCGGCTGGCCGACACCGCGCGCCGCCTGAGCGACATAGGAGAGCACCATCACCGCCGTGCGCGCGAGATCGGCCCGGGCCTGCTCGTCGCTGATGTCGTAGAGCTGTCCCATGCCCCACTGGGGCGCGGTCAGGGCGATCGCGCTCTGGACATCGGCGCGGATATCGCCGGAGTGGACCGGGATGGGGAAGGGCTCCGCGGGCGGGAGGCCGGGCTCGTAGGCGCCGTCGACCAGGAGTCCCCAGATCTTCTCGAAGGGTACGCGGCCGACGAGATCATCGATATCGACGCCGCGGTACCGAAGCGCCGATCCTTCCTTGTCGGGCTCCGCGATCTCGCTCTCGAACGCGATGACACCCTCTAGTCCGTGATGCACTTCAGTCATGTCTGCATTGTGCCTTGCATGTGCCTACGGTGTGGACATGGACTCCGCTGACTTCACCGCGCTGCGGCACGAGTACGAGGCCGCCGGGTTGAGCGAGCAGGACGCCG
The DNA here is from genome assembly GCF_007421815.1 of Aeromicrobium piscarium. GTDB lineage: Bacteria > Actinomycetota > Actinomycetes > Propionibacteriales > Nocardioidaceae > Aeromicrobium > Aeromicrobium piscarium. The sequence goes on from NZ_VLNT01000001.1 coordinate 271,205, forward strand.
GCGACGACCCGGTCGCCCTCTTCGAACGCTGGCTCGCGGACGCGATCGGGGCCGGTCTCGATGAGCCGAATGCGATGGTGCTCGCCACCGCGACCCCGGAGGGCATGCCCTCGGTACGTACCGTTTTGCTCAAGCAGCTCGACGAGCGCGGGCTCGCGTTCTTCACGAGCTACACCTCGCGCAAGGGCCGCGAGCTCGCGGCCAATCCCCGAGCCGCCGTCGTCATGCCCTGGCACCCGCTGCAGCGGCAGATCCGTGTCGAGGGGGCGGTCGAGCGCATCGATCCGGCGGCGTCCGATGCCTACTTCGCCGCCCGGCCCCTCGGCAGTCGTCTCGCGGCGATCGCCTCGCCCCAGTCCGAGCCGGTCGGTGACCGCGACGAGCTCGAGCGCCGCTATGCGCAGGTGGAACGAGCCGGAGCGGAGGTCGAGCGTCCCGAGTCGTGGGGCGGCTATCGGATCGGCTGGGAGACGGTGGAGTTCTGGCAGGGTCGGCGCAATCGCTTCCACGACCGCGTGCGGTTCCGTCGTGAGGACGGACGGTGGTCCAGGGATCGCCTAGCGCCCTGACCGTCGCGTGGCAAGATCGATCGGGTGTCCGCTCGCTCGGTCCTGCCCGACCTCACCCCGCTTCGCGTGTCACCGGCGTACCGGCGGCTCTGGACGGGGCAGACCATCTCGGCGTTCGGTCAGCAGATGGCCCTCGTGGCGATCTCCTTCGAGGCGTACCACCTGACCGGCGAGTCCTTCGCGGTCGGGCTCATCGGCCTGTTCGGGCTCCTGCCCCTCGTCCTCGGTGGTCTCTACGGCGGAACGCTCGTCGATGCCTTCGACCGCCGGAAGGTGGCGCTCGTCTCGGCGCTCGGGCTCTGGGCCTGCTCGCTCGCGCTCGTGGCGCACGTCCTGGCCGGTTGGGAACGGGTCGAGGTGCTCTACGCGATCGTCGCGGTGCAGTCGGCGATGTTCGCGGTCAACAACCCGGCGCGCGCGGCGATGCTGCCGCGCCTCCTGCCGATGAAGGTCCTCCCCGCCGCCAACGCCCTCGGCATGGCCTCTTTCACGCTGAGTTTCACAGTGGGTTCGCTGCTGGGCGGCAGCCTGATCGCGGCCGGCGGCGTCCGCTCGGTCTACATCGTCGACGCGGTGCTGTTCACGGCGGCGATCTACTCGATCCTGCGGCTGCCCTCGCTGCCCCCGGGTGAGCGCGCACCCGTTCCCGGGTTCCGCTCGGTGATCGACGGTCTCGGGTTCCTGCGCCAGGCGCCGAACCTGCGGACCTCGTTCGTGCTCGACATGTGCGCGATGGTGCTCGCGCAGCCCCGCGCCGCCTTCCCGGCGCTCGCCGCGACGGTCTACCTCGCCGGAGGCAGAGGAGCGGACGGTGCCTGGGTGCTGGGCCTGCTCCAGGCGGCTCCCGCGATCGGGTCCTTCCTCGCCTTCTGCGTCTCGGGATGGATCAGCCGGGTGCATCGTCACGGAGTCGCCATCGTCGTCGCGGTCCTGGCGTACGGAGTCGCGGTGGCGCTCGCCGGTGTGACCGCCATCGGACTGCCGGGCGCGTTGTGGCTCGGGGTCACGCTGCTTGCGCTCTCCGGATCGGCCGACATGGTCAGCGCCGCGTATCGCTCGACGATGCTGCAGACGGCGGCGCCCGATGAGATGCGCGGACGGATGCAAGGCGTGTTCACGGTCGTGGTCGCGGGCGGGCCGCGTCTCGGCGACTTCCTGATGGGCTCGCTCGCGAGCATCTTCGGCGAAGGCCGGGCCATGGTGATCGGCGGTGTGCTCTGCGTGGCGGGCGTGGGACTCGCGGTGCTCAGCGCGCGTCGATTCCTCGCCTACGACGCTCGGCACCCCATGCCGTGATCAGCGCGGCATTCGCTCGATTTTGTGAACGCCTTCACCAACTCGTAGACTGTCGAAGCGCCTTCTGACCGGCCTTCCACTGGTCGCATCGAGTCGATCGGCGCAGGAGTACCGTGACCATTCTTCCGCGTAGATCCCGGCTGACGGGTGCCTCGAGCAGCGACCGAGGCCTCCCCAACGCTACCGTCGCTCGGCTGCCGCTGTACCTGCGGGCGCTGACCCAACTGCGATCCCAGGGGTCACAGACCTGTTCGTCCGATCAGCTCGCCGAGTCCACCGGCGTCTCCTCGGCGAATGTCCGCAAGGACCTCTCCCACCTGGGATCGCACGGCACCCGGGGAGTCGGCTACGACGTCGACCATCTGCGCGCCGAGATCGCTCAGGCCATCGGGCAGACCCAGGACTGGAATGTCGTCCTCGTCGGTGCCGGCAACCTGGGTACGGCCCTCGCGGCCTATCCCGGCTTCACCTCGCGTGGCAGCCGCATCGTCGCTGTCGTCGACGCCGACCCGGCACGGGTCGGCGAGCAGGTCGGGGATCTCTCCATCGAGTCGATCGACCAGCTCGAGACGATCATCACCGAGCGGTCGGTGTCCATCGCGATCGTCGCGACACCGGGCCAGGCCGCCCAGGATGTCGCCGACCAGCTCGTCGGCGCGGGCGTCACGAGCATCCTCAATCTCGCGCCCGTGGCCCTCAGGGTGCCCGAGGGCGTGGACGTCCGCCAGGTCGATGTCGCGGCCGAGCTGCAGATCCTCGCCTACCACGAGCAGCGCAAGGGCCACCCGCGCGAGGAAGCGGAGGTATCCCGATGAGCGAGCGCAGCGAGCGAACGATGAGGCTTCTCATGCCGGTATCGGCCTATCGTGTTCTTCTTCAGGCGGTGGCGGCATGAGCGTTCTGGTCGTGGGGATGTCCCACAAGTCGGCGCCGGTGGACCTGCTGGAGCGGGTAGCGCTGGACACCGACTCCTCGGTCAAACTGTCGCATCGGGTGCTCGAGAACGAGTATGTGAGCGAGTCCGCGATCATCTCGACCTGCAACCGGGTCGAGGTCTACGTCGAAGCTGAGCGCTTCCACGGCGCCGTCGACGAGGTCTCGCGTCTGCTGGCCGAGCACTCGGGGCTGACGCGCGAGGAGCTCGTCCGCCATGTCTACGTGCACTACGACGAGGCTGCCGTCGCGCACCTGTTCGGTGTGGCGTCCGGCATGGACTCGATGATCCTCGGCGAGAGCCAGATCCTCGGGCAGGTGCGCGACGCCCTCTCCTCGGGCCAGGCCGAGTCCACGGTCGGGTCGGCGCTCAACACGCTCTTCCAGCAGGCATTGCGGATCGGCAAGCGCGGTCACGCCGAGACCGGTATCGACCGGCTCGCGCCGTCGATCGTCACCGCCGGGTTCGACGCCGCGGGCGATATCGTCACCGCGCCGTCCTCGCGGATCCTCGTCGCGGGCGCCGGCACCATGGCGAGTCTCGCGGTGCGCACGCTCGTCGACCGCGGCGTGGAGCCGCAGCGCATCTGGGTCGCCAATCGCACCTTCCAGCGGGCCTTCGAGCTCGTCGCCGCCTACGGAGTCAGTGCGGTGCGCTGGGAGGCGCTCGATGTCGAGCTCTCCGCGGCCGATGTCCTCATCACCTGCACCGGTGCCGCCGGAACGGTCTTCGATCGCGAGCGCATCGGCGCGGCGGCGGGGGACCGCCCGATGAGCGTCATCGACCTCGCGCTGCCGCGCGATGTCGCCGGAGACGTGCGCACGCTGCCCTCCGTCGAGGTCGTCGACCTGGAGGTGCTGGCCGCCCAGGCGGCCAATGCCGAGCTCGCCGACGACGTCCGCCAGGTGCAGGGCATCGTCGCCGACGAGGTCCGCAGCTTCCTGGCCGCCAAGAACGCCTCGAAGGTGACCCCCACCGTCGTCGCTCTGCGGGGCATGGCGACGGAGGTCGTCGCGGCCGAGACCGAGCGCGTGCTGGCGAGGCTCGGCGACGATGTCGACGACGACACCCGTCGCGAGGTCGGCCAGGCGCTGCGCCGTGTGGCCGAGAAGCTCATCCACGCCCCCACGGTGCGCGTCAAGGAGCTGGTCGACGGCCCGGAGGGCCTGACCTACGCCGACGCGCTGGCCGATCTCTTCGCCCTCGACCAGACCACCGTCCGAGCGGTGACCGCGGTGGGAGGTGAGCCCTCGTGACGACCCTGCGGCTAGGGACCCGCGGCAGCCAGCTGGCCGTGACCCAGTCCTCGCACATCGCCGATCGGCTGCGCGCCGAGACCGGTGCCGATGTCGAGCTGGTGACGATCAGCACGCTGGGCGACCGCTCCAGCGCGCCGCTCAGCACCTTCGGCGGTCAAGGCGTCTTCGTCGCCGCCGTGCGCGACGCGCTGGCCTCGGGCGAGGTGGATCTCGCGGTGCACTCGCTCAAGGACCTCCCGACCTATGCCGATCCGCGACTCACGCTGGCGGCCATCCCGCAACGCGAGGATCCGCGCGATGCGCTCGTGGCGCGCGATGGCCTGACCCTCGCGGAGCTCCCGGCCGGCTCGCTCGTCGGCACGGGGTCACCGCGCCGTGTGAGTCAGCTCAACGCCCTCGGTCTCGGTCTGCGGATCACCGGCCTGCGCGGCAATGTCGACACGCGCATCGGCAAGATGACCTCCGGTGAGCTCGACGGCGTCGTGCTGGCCCGGGCGGGGCTCGCCCGCCTCGGCCGCACTGATGAGATCACCGAGGCCATCGACCCGATCCAGATGCTCCCGGCGCCCGGACAAGGGGCGCTCGCCTGCGAGTGCCGCGCCGACGATGCCGACACCCATCGCCTTCTCAGCGTTCTCGACGACCCGGACACCCGGGCCGCCGTCAGTGCTGAGCGCAGCCTCCTCGCCACCTTGGAGGCAGGCTGCAGCGCTCCGGTCGGAGCGCTCGCCGAGATCGTCAACGAGGGCGAGGAGCTGTGGCTCCGCGCCGTCGTCGGCGATATCTCGGGATCCCCATCCATCCGCCTGTCCGCCAGCGGACCTCCCTCCGAGGCCGTGGCGATCGGTGAACGTCTCGCTGCCGAGATGCTCGCTGAGGGCGCCGACCGACTGGTCCAGGCCAGTACCCCAGCCCCATGACCGCCCGGCAGACCACGACTCCACAGTCAAGAAAAGGGAAGACCTTGACCACCACCACCGCCATGGAAGCGCCCGTGACGCCCGTATCGACCGCCCCGGCCCTCGGCCAGGTGAGTTTCGTCGGAGCCGGACCGGGCGATGCCAGCCTCCTGACGGTGCGGGCCACCGAGCTGCTCGCGACGGCCGATGTCGTCATCACCGAGACGCCCGAGCAGGCCCTGCTCGTCACCACCGACGCCGAGACCATCGACGCGGGTCGCGACAACGACGGCAATGAGTTGACCGCCGCCGCCCGTTCGAAGCTCGTCGTCAAGCACGCCAAGGCTGGTAAGCACGTCGTCCGACTGATGGTGGGTGACCCGTTCACCTACGCCACCGGTCCGGAGGAGGCGCTCGCTTGCCACAAGGCGGGTATCGGCTTCGAGATCGTGCCGGGGGTCTCCTCGGTGTCGGCCGTCCCCGCCTACGCTGGCGTCCCGCTGACCAGCAAGCAGCACCGCGAGTACACCGTGGTGAGCGTCGGCGATGCCTCCATCGACTGGAGCGAGCATGCCGACGACGACACCCTGGTGCTCTTGTCGGCCGTGGCACGGATCGGAGAGGTCGCCAAGGCGCTCATCGCGGCCGGTCGCCCCGAGACCACGCCGGTAGCGATGACCCGCGTCGGCACCACCACCGAGCAGACCACGGTGGTGTCCACCCTCAAGACGATCGCCGCCGATGCCAAGGCCGCCAAGATGACCTCACCGGCGATCACGGTCGTGGGCGATATCGTCGGCATGCGCGAGGCGCTCTCGTGGTTCGAGACCAAGCCGCTGTACGGCTGGCGGATCCTCGTGCCCCGCACCAAGGAGCAGTCCGCCGGACTGGCGCAGCGTCTGCGCGGCTTCGGGGCGGTCTCCGAGGAGGTGCCGACCATCTCGGTCGAGCCGCCGCGCAACCCGCAGCAGATGGACAAGGCCGTGCGCGGTCTCGTCGAGGGGCGCTACGAGTGGATCGCGTTCACCAGCGTCAACGCGGTCAAGGCGGTGCGTGAGAAGTTCGACGAGTACGGACTCGACGCCCGGGCTTTCTCCGGTCTGAAGATCGCCGCGGTGGGGGAGAAGACCGCCGAGGCCATCGCCCAGTGGGGGATCCGCGCCGATCTCATCCCGAGCGGTGAGCAGTCCGCGCGCGGTCTGCTCGAGGACTGGCCGCCCTATGACGACCTCCTCGATCCGATCAACCGGGTCTTCCTGCCGCGGGCCGATATCGCGACCGAGACCCTCGTCGCCGGGCTCATCGACCTCGGCTGGGAGGTCGACGATGTGACGGCCTACCGCACCGTCCGGGCAGCGCCGCCGCCGGCGCCCACCCGCGAGGCGATCAAGTCGGGCAAGTTCGACGCCGTGATGTTCACGTCGAGCTCGACCGTCCGCAACCTCGTGGGCATCGCCGGCAAGCCGCATCAGTCGACGATCATCGCCTGCATCGGCCCGGCCACAGCGAAGACCGCCGAGGAGCATGGTCTGCGGGTCGATGTCCTCGCCGAGAAGCCTTCGGTCGAGGTGCTCGCCGACGCGCTCGCCGAGTTCGGTGCCCAGCGCCGGGACGCCTTCATCGAGGCCGGTGACCCGGTGACCAAGCCCTCGCAGCGCACCAAGCGTCGCAAGAGCTGATGTTCCCCGCGGATCGGCCGCGCCGGCTGCGCAGCACGCCCGCGATGCGGGCGCTGGTGCGCGAGACCCGAGTCGACACATCGCAGCTGGTGCTGCCGATGTTCGTCGCCGAGGGGCTCGACGCGCCGCGTTCCATCGCGAGCATGCCCGGAGTCGTGCAGCACACCCGCGACTCGGCCAAGGCGGCCTATGCCGAAGCCGCGGAACTCGGTCTCGGCGGCGTCATGCTGTTCGGAGTCCCCGAGCACAAGGACGCGGTCGGCTCGGGTGCGGTCGATCCGGCGGGCATCCTCAACCTCGCCATCGCCGATGCGCGGGCCGAGGTCGGCGATGCGACCCTCGTGATGGCCGATCTGTGTCTCGACGAGTTCACCGATCACGGCCACTGCGGCGTGCTGGACGCGCAGGGACGGGTCGACAACGACGCCACGCTCGAGATCTACGCGCACATGGGTGTCGTGCAGGCCGAGGCCGGCGCGCATGTCGTGGGTCCCAGCGGCATGATGGACGGTCAGGTCGCGGCGATCCGCGAAGCGCTCGATGCCGCGGGCCATCTCGACACCGTGATCCTGGCGTACGCGGCGAAGTACGCCTCGGCCTTCTACGGGCCGTTCCGGGAAGCGGTCGACTCCTCGCTGCAGGGAGACCGGCGCACGTACCAGCAGGATCCTGCCAACGCCCGCGAGGCGGTGCGCGAAGCGCTGCTCGACCTCGCCGAGGGCGCCGACATCGTCATGGTCAAGCCGGCGCTGTCCTATCTGGACCTGATCGCCGACGTGCGGCGCGAGGCCGATGTCCCGGTCGCCGCCTACAACGTCTCCGGCGAGTACTCGATGGTCGAGGCCGCCGCCGCCCAGGGGTGGATCGACCGGGAGCGCGCGATCGACGAATCGGTGCTCTCGATCCGGCGCGCGGGTGCCGATATCGTCCTCACCTACTGGGCCGCCGAGATCGCCCGCCGCCTGCGCGGCTGACCGTTCCGGCGGCGGTGGGTCAGCGTCCTTCCGCGGCCGGCGGTGACCTACGCACCTCTCGTCGCGGTGGGCGGTGACATACGCACGTCTCAACCGGATTGAGACGTGCGTATGTCACCGCTTCCGCTCACGCCTCGGCGCGATGGGCTAGCGGCCGAGGATCAGTAGGGCTCGTAGCCGCGGCTGGTCATGCACTGCTGGTAGCGGCCCTCGTTGCCACGGGGGTCGGTCAGGCGAACGCTCTTGGCACGGCAGTCGGTCGAGTTCAACACCCAGTCGACTCCGCCTGCCAGCTTGGAGATGAGCCGGGTGACGGGCTTGACGACATCCTCGACGACCGGAACACCGTCGACGGTGTTGTCGACGCCGTCGGTGATGGGATCCGTGACATCGCTGACGGGACCGCGAGGTGCGGAGCCGCTCCCACCGCCTCCGCCAGGAGCCGGATTGGTCTCGGGCAGTGTCTCGAACCGCGGCGGCTCGCTGCCACCGTCGCCTCCGCCGGTGCCACCACCTCCGCCGCCGCTACCGCCGCCGGACCGCCGCTGCTCCTCCTCGACGCGCTTCTGCTCCGCGGCCCGCTGGGCGCGCTCGGTCGCCTGCTGACGTTCGGCCGGGGTCATCGTCTGGTCGCGCTCGAAGCTGGTCAGGACCGAGGACTTGGAGCTCCCGGTGGGCACGGTCGAGAAATTGCCCTTGCTGTAGGCATCGGAGATCTTGAGGACGAGATCGACGTACTCGTCGGAGTTGTTGTACCGCTTGACGGCCGCCTTGAGGTCGTCGCGCGCGGAGAGGTCGCCGTCCCCGGCGCAGAGATAGATCGCCGAGGCCGTGGCCGCGTCGTGGATGTTCTGGGGATTCTTGGTGCCGTCCTGGTCGGCGTCGATGCCGACGGCATCCCAGGTGGTGGGGATGAACTGCATCGGACCGATGGCGCGATCGAACTCGGTGTCCTTGTCGAGCTTGCCGTCATCGGTGTCGCGAATCAGCGCGGTGCCGTTCTTGCCGTTGAGCGGGATGCCGTAGATGCCCGGCTGCGCGTTGCCGTCGGAATCGAGGTTGTTGCCGTTGACGCGGCCGTGATCGGACTCGACCCTGCCGATGGCGGCCACGAGATGCCACGGGAGATTACAGGACGCGTCGGCCTGCTTGAGCAGGCCGGCAGCGCGCCGGTAGGCGTTCGCCGCCACCTGCGGAATGCCGTCGGAGGCGAGTGAGTCCAGGGTTCCTTCGGCGCCCGCCTTGGGGTCGATGCCCGCGGGAGCTTTCTCGACGCTGGCCGGCGACTCGAAGGGCGTATCGGGCACCTCCGGGATCGCGCCGTACTCACTGTCGGCGGTCGCCAGGCCCGGGCCGGCCACGGCGACGGCTGTCGCTCCGACCAGCAGACCAGCGGGAACGACGGCTGCGATGCGCTGCCAGCGCGGCAGTGTGCGCCATGAACTACTCACCAGGACTCCCTCCCCGGGCGTATGAGACCCGTCTCACACGGTAACCCGAAGTTGCGTGACACTCCACCCAACGAGGATGTGGACGCGAGGTTACGGCTCGCTGTGGTGGTCGTCACGGCCGCTCCGGGCCTGCGGTATCCACGCTTGTGCCAATTGGCACAATGGCGAGGTGCCCACTGAACGTTCCGCCGATCTGTTCCAGCGCGCCCGCCGCGTCTCTCCGGGCGGGGTGAACTCGCCGGTCCGCGCCTTCAAGGCCGTCGGTGGCACCCCGCGCTTCATGACCTCCGGAGAGGGTGCCTGGCTCACCGATGTCGACGGCAACCGCTACGTCGACTTCGTCGGCTCGTGGGGGCCGATGCTGCTGGGCCATGCGCATCCGCAGGTCATCGCCGCGGTGCAGGAGGCCGTGGCACGCGGGACCTCGTTCGGCACGCCCGCCGAACCGGAGGTCGCCCTCGCCGAGGAGATCGTCGAGCGGACCAGCGTCGAGTCCGTCCGCCTGGTCACCTCTGGCACCGAGGCCACCATGTCGGCGATACGACTCGCTCGCGGCGTCACCGGACGAGACCGCGTCGTGAAGTTCGCCGGCTGCTATCACGGGCACGTCGATCCGCTGCTGGCCGAGGCCGGATCGGGGGTCGTCACGCTCGGCATCCCCGGCACGCCCGGCGTCCCGGCGCATGTCACCGCGGACACCATCGTGCTGCCGTACAACGATGTCGACGCCGTGCAAGCGGCGTTCGCCGAGTTCGGCGGCCAGATCGCCTGCATCATCACCGAGGCGGCGCCGGGCAACATGGGCCTCGTGCCGCCGGCACCGGGCTTCAACGCGGCGCTGGCGCGCATCGCGTCCGAGCACGGTGCCCTGTTCATCAGCGACGAGGTCATGACCGGCTTCCGCGCGGCGCGCGCGGGCCACTGGGAGCTCGACGGCCAGCGTGAGGGATGGGCGCCCGACCTGGTCACCTTCGGCAAGGTCATGGGCGGCGGCTTCCCCTCCGCCGCCTTCGGCGGTCGTCGCGACCTGATGGAGTATCTCGCCCCGGCCGGCCCGGTCTACCAGGCCGGCACACTGGCCGGCAATCCCGTCGCCACCACGGCCGGCGTGACGACCCTGCGCCTGGCCACCCCCGAGCTCTACACCGATCTCCTCGCCACCTCGCTGCGAGTCCGCGAGCTCGTCGGGGAGGCCCTCGTCGGCGCCGGGGTGCCGCACGTCATCCAAGCGGCCGGAACCATGTTCAGCGTGATGTGGGGGGTCACCGATCCGGTGACCGACTTCGCCGGCGCTCAGCGCCAGGACACCGCGGCCTTCGCCGCCTTCTTCTCCAGCATGCTCGACCAGGGCGTCTACCTCCCCCCGAGCGCCTTCGAGACCTGGTTCGTCTCGGCGGCTCACGACGACGCCGCCCTGACTACACTGTCCGAGGCGTTGCCGGCGGCCGCCCGTGCCGCGGCCCGCGCGCTCGACGACCGCCCGTGACCGCGAGAACGAGGACGATCCGACCATGACCACCAGGACCACCGTTCACCTGATGCGCCACGGCGAGGTGCACAATCCCGCCGGCGTGCTGTACGGCCGGCTCGCCGGCTACAACCTCTCCGAGCTCGGCCACGAGATGGCCGAGACGGTGGCGGAGTCGCTCAAAGACCGTGACATCACCTATCTGGTGGCGTCACCGCTCGAGCGCGCCCAGCAGACGGCGCGCCCGATCGCGGAGATCCTCGATCTGCCGATCCACGATGACGAGCGGGTCATCGAGGCGTCCAACAAGTTCGAGGGCAAGACCTTCGGTGTCGGCGCGGGCGCCCTGAAGCGCCCCGGCAACTGGCTCTTGGTCTGGAACCCCGTACGGCCCTCCTGGGGCGAGCCGTACAAGCAGATCGCCAAGCGCATGGAGCTGGCGATCGACGACGCCCGCGAGGCGGCCCGCGGCCACGAGGCCGTCATCGTCGCGCACCAGCTGCCGATCTGGATCGCCCGGCGTGCCTATGAGCGTGCGCGCTTCGCCCACGACCCGCGTAAGCGCCAGTGTTCGCTCGCGAGCCTGACCTCGCTGACCTTCGAGGACGACCGCTTCGTGTCGCTGCACTACAGCGAGCCGGCGGGTCACCTGTTGCCGGACGTGCTCAAGGGCAAGTTCGTGGGCGGCGCCTGATGCGACACGCCCTGGCCGGTCTCGGAGTTGCCGCGATGCTCGTCCTCACTGCGTGCAGCGGCGTCGAGGAGGGCGGCGAAGGCGGCTACATCAGCGGTGACGGCACCGTCACCACCATCGACCCCGGCGACCGCCAGCCGGCACCCGCGCTGAGCGGCCTCGACCTCGAGGGCGAGGAGCTCTCCACCGAGGACTTCGCCGGGCAGACCATCGTCGTCAACCTCTGGGGATCCTGGTGCCCGCCGTGCCGCAAGGAGATGCCGATCCTCAAAGAGGTCGCCGAGAGCTATGAAGACTCCAGCGTCCAGTTCCTCGGACTGCTGACCCAGGACAAGCCCGCCTCGGCCCGCGCCTTCAACGACAAGATCGGCATCACCTATCCGAGCATCGTCGACGACAGCGGCGAGAATCAGCTCGCCTTCGCCGACTCACTGCCCTCGCAGGCGATCCCCACCACGTGGATCATCGACTCCGAGGGCCGAGTCGCCGTGCGCATCCTCGACCCCGAGCTGGGTGCGGGCACGCTGACCGATCTCATCGAGTACGTGCGGAAGAGCACGCAGTGACCGACTGGTTCGGCGATGCCGTCCTCTCCGGATCGCTGATCGTGGCGATTCCCGTGGCAGCCCTCGCCGGACTGGTCTCGTTCTTCTCACCCTGCGTCCTGCCGTTGTTGCCGGGCTACCTCTCCTATGTCTCGGGCGTGGGGGTGCAGGACCTGCGCACCAGCAAGCGCTGGCGTCTCGCCCTCGGCTCGGCCCTGTTCGTGCTCGGCTTCACCGCCGTGTTCGTCGCCGGCGGAGCGCTGTTCGGGGCGGCCGGTCAGCGGCTGCGCCCCTATGGCGACACCCTGACGATCGTGGCCGGGGCGGTCCTCATCGTCCTCGGTCTGATCTTCGTGGGAGCCATCCCGGGACTGCAGCGTCAATGGAGGATGCGTCAGGCGCCCAAGGTCGGTCTGCTGGCGGCGCCCCTGCTCGGAGTCGTGTTCGGCATCGGCTGGACGCCGTGCCTCGGGCCGACCCTCTCGGCCGTGCTCATCCTCGCGGGGAACGAGGGGACGGCGTCCCGCGGGGCGTTGCTGACCCTCGTCTACGGGCTCGGCCTCGGCCTGCCCTTCATCATCGCCGCGTTGTTCTTCGCGCGGTTCATGGGAGCGCTCGACGTGGTCAAACGACACCAGCGTGCGGTCTCCATCATCGGGGGAGTGTTGTTGATCGTCACCGGTCTGCTCATGGTCAGCGGTCTGTGGACCGAGCTGGTCTTCCACCTGCAGCAGTGGGCCGCCGACTTCGAGGTGGTCGTATGAGCGAGCGAAGCGAGCGAACGATGGGGCTTCTCATGCCGGGACCTGCTTATCGTCGTTCTTTCTGGCAGGTGGCGGCATGAGCGAGCGAACGAAGCGGCAGCAGCGGGCGTCGGAGCTGGCCCCCCGGGAGTTCCTGCGATGGATGTGGCGTCAGCTCACGTCGATGCGCACGGCCCTGTTCCTCCTCCTGCTGCTGGCCGTCGCGGCGATCCCCGGATCCTTCATCCCGCAGCGAGGCGTCGACGCCCGGGCCGTGCAGATCTTCTTCACCGATCATCCGACCCTCGCGCCGATCCTCGACGCGATCGGGATGTTCTCGGTCTACTCCTCGCCGTGGTTCAGCGCGATCTACCTGCTGCTGATGATCTCGCTCGTCGGCTGCATCATCCCGCGCATCGGCGTGTACGCGCGAGCGTTGCGGTCGCGACCCCCTCGCGCACCCCGTAACTTCGCGCGGATGCCGGCATCGGGCAGCTTCACCACGACGGCCTCGGTCGACGAGGTCATGCAGGCCGGCCGGTGCGTGCTCGGCCGGGCCCGGATCGATGTCGTCGACGACGATGCGGGCAGCGAACTGCGAGCCGAGAAGGGCTTCCTCCGCGAGCTCGGCAATCTCGTCTTCCACGTCAGCATCGTGGTCGTGCTGATCGGGGTCGCGATCGGCGCCCTCTGGGGCTATCGCGGCTCGGTGATCGTCACGGAGGGCAATGGCTTCTCCAACACGCTCAGCCAATACAACGAGTTCGATTCCGGCCCGCTGTTCGACCCCGAGGATCTCCCGCCCTTCAGCTTCCGGCTCGACCGGATGATCGCGGAGTTCCACGCCGACCCCGAGCAGCCGCAGTACGGCGCTCCCAAGATGTTCCGCGCCGATGTCACCTACACCGAGCGCCCCGGCGACGAGCCCACGCCCTACGAGATCTTCGTCAACCACCCGCTGTCGCTCGACGGCGGCGAGGTGTTCCTGCCCGGGCAGGGGTACGCCCCGGTCGTCCGGGTGACCGATGCCGACGGCGAGGTGGTCTTCGAGGACGCCGTGGTGTTCCTGCCCGAGGACGGGAGCTACCGGTCCTCCGGCGTCATCAAGGTACCCGATGCGCAGCCTACGCAACTGGGCTTCCAAGGCTTCTTCCTGCCCACCGCCGTGTCGACGGGGGAGGGCCAGGCCTCCGAGACGATCTACCCGGGAGCGGTCAACCCGCTGATCGGGCTGCGCATGTGGACCGGCGACCTCGGCCTCGACGACGGCGAACCGCAGTCGGTGTACGTCCTGGAGAAGGACGGCATGCAGGAGGTCCTCGACGAGGACGGCGAGCCGCTCAACATCAGCCTGAGCCCGGGACAGTCGCAGGCGCTGCCCGGTGGCGGCACGATCGAGTTCGTCGAGCTCCGCCGCTTCGCTCGCTTCCAGATCGCGTCGACACCCGGGGTGATGCTGCCCCTGGTGGGCGTGAGCGTCGGGGTGGTCGGGCTCATCGCCTCGCTCATGGTCCGTCCTCGCCGGACCTGGATCAGGGCGAAGGTCACGACCGGCGATGACGGCCGGTCGCTTACAGTGGTGGACGTCGCCGCGCTCGACCGCGTGCCGCGTGACGAGCTACCGGACGATCTCGACGAGTTCCTCGCCAGCCTGCGCGAGGAGCTCGGTGAGACGACATCCGCACAGGAGAACCGGACATGACCGTAGAGCAATTCGCCCAGATCTCGAACTACACGACCGTCGCCGCCACCTGCGTGCTGGGGCTCGCGCTCTTGGCCTATGTCGCCGAGTGGGCGTTCGCCCGCAAGGTCGAGGCGAATGCTCCGGCCATGGCGGGCTCCGCTGGCCCAGCCTCCCCGGTCGCCGAGGAGTCCGATGTCGAGCCGGTGACGGATCGCTTCTCCAGGATCGGTCTCGTGCTGACCGTCCTCGCGACGGCGCTCATGATCGTCAGCGTCGTCACTCGCGGGCTGGCGGCCGGGCGGGTGCCCTGGGGCAATATGTACGAGTTCGGTCTGATGGGTATCACGATCGCGCTGGTCATCTATCTCGTGCTGGTGTGGAAGTACCAGGTGCAGTGGGCCGGCGGCATCGTGGTGGCCTTCGGCCTGGTGGTGCTCGGCATGTCGCTGTCGACCTATGTCCCGGCCGGCCCGCTGGTGCCCGCCCTGGACTCGCACTGGTTCATCATCCACGTCGGTGCCGTGGTGCTTGCCGGAGCCTTCTTCCTGGTCGGTGCCGCCGCCTCGGTGCTGTACCTCATCCGCGCGAGGGCCGAGGCGAAGGGCACGGTCGGCCCGGTGCTCCGGCGCTTCCCGGCGGCGGCCGTGATGGACAAGATCGCCTACCGGGTCAACGCGATGGCCTTCCCGTTGTGGACCTTCGGTGCGCTCATCGCCGGGCCCATCTGGGCGCACTACGCCTGGGGACGTTACTGGGGCTGGGACCCCAAGGAGGTGTGGGCGTTCATCACCTGGGTGGTCTACGCCGGCTACCTGCACGCCCGGGCGACCGCCGGCTGGAAGGGACGCCGCGCGGCCTACTTCTGCCTCATCGGCTTCGTGACCTTCCTGTTCAGCTACTACGGCGTCAACCTCTTCGGCTCCGGCCTGCACTCCTACGCCAAGTAATCCCGGACGCCCCCGCCGAGATGTGGCCGGTTGTGGCCCGTTGGGCGACGATCGAACGGGCCACAACCGGCCACATCGTGGCGGCTTCGGCTGATCGTCTCGCTCGGTGAGATCGGCCCCGGGATACTCCCAGGACCGGTCCGGGACCGACGTGTGCCGGGGTGTGGCCCTGGAGAGCCTTCTCAGGGGCTACACCCCGGCGAAAGTCGTCCGACAGGGGAGGACAGGGGAGGCTCAGAGGCCGCGGAGGTAGTCCGGGTCGTCGTCGGGACCGCGGGGTCCACGGGGGCGCCAGTTGCGGGGTCCGGACGAGGGACGCTGGCGGGCCTGGCCGAAGAAGATCCAGAGCAGCGCTCCGGCGTACGGGAGCAGCACGATCACGGCCACCCAGGCGAGCTTGGGCAGGTGCTGGACGCGAGCCTTCGGGGCGGCCAGCAGGTCGAAGAGCGCGTAGACCAGCAGAACGACCCCGACCACGACCAGCAGCGCCTTGCCCATGGACCCGAGACTACTCGGACCCCCGTAGAGTTCGGGCCATGAAGGCATTCTGGTTGTACACCTTCGCGCGCCTCGGCGTCTTCATCAGCTGCTACCTGGCGACCTGGCTCATCGCGAGCCTGTGGATCGACGGATTGACATTCCTCAACCTGTGGGTCCTCATCGTCGCGCTGGTGGTCTCCTCGGTCATCTCGCTGTTCGCGCTGGCCCCGCTGCGCGACGCCCTCGCGGCCCGGTTGGAGTCGCGGGCGTCGTCGATCAACCAGCGCATCGAGGAGTCTCGGCGTGCCGAAGACGTCGACTGAGCTGCGCGACTGGATCGACACCGCGATCGGCCGGGTCGAGGCCGACGCGAACCGCAGCGCGGACACACATCTGCACACCTTCGCGCTCCCGACGCCCGGCATCGACCTCTACCTCAAGGACGAGTCCGTCCATCCCACGGGCAGCCTGAAGCACCGGCTCGCCCGCTCGCTCTTCCTCTACGCGCTGTGCAACGGCTGGCTGCGCCCGGACTCGACGATCATCGAGGCGTCCAGCGGCTCGACGGCCGTCAGCGAGGCGCACTTCGCGCGGCTCATCGGGCTGCCCTTCGTCGCGGTCATGCCGGCCACCACGAGCACCGAGAAGATCGCTCTGATCGAGTTCGAGGGCGGCCGCTGCCATCTCGTCGACGACCCTTCGACGGTCTACGACGAGGCGCGCCGGCTCGCGCGCGAGTGCGACGGGCACTATATGGACCAGTTCACCTATGCCGAGCGTGCCACCGACTGGCGCGGCAACAACAACATCGCCGAGTCGATCTACGCGCAGATGGCCGCCGAACCCCATCCGATCCCGTCCTGGGTCGTGGTCAGCGCGGGCACGGGCGGAACCTCGGCCACGATCGGCCGCTTCATCCGCTACCGCCGCCACGCCACCCGGCTGCTGGTCGCCGATCCGGAGAACTCGGCCTTCCTGGAGGGCTGGGACACCGACTCATCCGATGTCGTCACGGGTGTGCCGGGCCGTATCGAGGGGATCGGCCGGATGCGCGTCGAGCCGTCCTTCGTCGGCGGGGTCGTCGACGACATGATGCGAGTGCCCGATGCGGCCTCGATCGCCACGACGCGGTGGGTGTCCGCTCGCCTCGGCCGCCTGGTGGGCGGATCGACCGGCACGAACGTGTGGGCGGCGCTGCAGATCGCCGAGAGGATGCGAGCCGAGGGGGAGACCGGCTCGATCGTGACCCTGCTCTGCGACAGCGGGGAACGGTACACGCACACCTACTTCGACGATGCCTGGCTCGCTGACCGGGATATCGACATCGCCCCCTACGCCGCAGCATTGGACAGCTACACGGCGACCGGCACGCTCACGCTGCCGTGAGCCCTCGCCCGCGGTGGCGGTAGGTCATCAACCTTACGCCCGCGGTGGCGGTAGGCCACCAACGTCATGGAGCTGGTATGGGGTTGACAGGCTACCGCCGACCGCGCCCAGGAGTCAGAGCGAGCCGATGACCAGGCCCGCGGCCAGGCCGATGGCGTAGACGAGTTCGAGCAGGCCGGAGTCGCGTAGAACAGCGATCAGCTCGCGTCCGGTAGCCCCCGAGCCGATCACCCGCACCGCGCGGGCGGCCAGCGGTGCGCTGGCGAACGCGAGGAGCGCCCACCACGTCGTCACCACCGCGCACCACACGGCGGCGGCAGCCGCGATGACGATCAGCAGCGTGTAGAAGCGCCGCGACCCGCGGTCGCCGAGGACGACGGCGAGGGTGCGCTTGCCGACTTCCCGGTCGGTGGGGATGTCGCGCAGATTGTTGGCGACCAGGATCGCGCAGGCGAGCGCTCCGATGCCGATGGCCGCGGCGGTGCTCGCCTGATCGATCTGCTCGGTCTGCACATAGGCGGTGCCGATGACCGCGACGAGACCGAAGAACAGGAAGACGCTGACCTCGCCGAGCGCGCGGTAACCATAGGGATTCGAGCCGCCGGTGTACGTCCACGCGGCGGCGATGGCCGCGGCGCCGACGAGCAGCAGCCACCAGGTGGTCGTGGCAGCGAGGGCGATGCCGAGGACGCCGCCGAGCGCCAGGAAGCCGAGCGCTGCCGCCTTGACCTTGCCCGGCGCGACGTGTCCGGATCCGACCAGTCGCAACGGGCCCACGCGCTCGGCGTCGGTGCCGCGGACGCCGTCGGAGTAGTCGTTCGCGTAGTTGACACCGATCTGCAGGGCCAGGCTCACGCCCAGCGCCAGGAGCGCCTTCCACCACACGAAGCCGTCGGCGTGGACCGCGACTCCGGTACCGGCGAGGACCGGCGCGACGGCTGCGGGCAGCGTCCGGGGACGCGCGCCTTCGATCCACAACTGGACGGTGCTAGGGGAGGAACTCACCCGCCAGAGTCTGCCACTGTGCGGGCCAGCCGTCGCCAGGTATCCCGTGCCTGGCGGCGGTAGCTCATCAACGGCACCTCGAGCGTGGAGGTAGGCGGTCGACGTCACGTCGGGTTCGTGAGGTTGAGGGACGTACCGCTGGAAGCCGCGAAAGGTTGCTGGGCTACCGCTGCTGGGTGGGTTCTAGGCTGGGTCGGGATGAACGCCTCCCTGCGCCCCGTGTCCGGCCCGGCCCGTGAGCTCTATCCGCTCTTGGCCGAGTGGGTGCGCGATGGCGGCGACTCGATCGTGGTGCGGACCTCCGGGAGCACCGGAACCCCGAAGGACGTGACGCTCTCACATGCGGCGGTCGTCGCTTCGGCCCGTGCCAGTCTGGAGCGCTTGGGCGGCCCGGGTCAGTGGATCAGCGCATTGCCGCCGACCGCCGTGGGCGGACTGCAGGTGCTCGTCCGCTCGATCCTCGCCGGCCAGGAACCGGTGATCGCCGAGGACCACGCGTCGATACCGCTCGCGATCGAGGCCATGACCGCCGGACGACGCTACGCCTCGTTCGTGCCTACCCAGCTGTTCCGTCTGCTCGCCTCCGATGAGGCGGCGGCGCTCGCCGGCCTCGATGCGGTCCTGCTCGGAGGTGCCGCCGCGCCGGCCGATCTGGTACGGCGCGCGGACACCCTCGGCATCCGCATCGTGCGCACCTACGGCATGAGCGAGACGGCCGGTGGGTGCGTCTACGACGGCGTCCCGCTCGAAGGGGTCCGGATGCGGATCTCCGCCGATGGCCGTGTCGAGCTCGCCGGGCCGATGCTCTTCGACGGCTACGGCGACGCGAGGCGCGTCGGTGAGTGGTTCACCA
This sequence comes from Aeromicrobium piscarium, assembly GCF_007421815.1. Classification (GTDB taxonomy): domain Bacteria; phylum Actinomycetota; class Actinomycetes; order Propionibacteriales; family Nocardioidaceae; genus Aeromicrobium; species Aeromicrobium piscarium. The sequence goes on from NZ_VLNT01000001.1 coordinate 290,071, forward strand.
CCGCCGACCTCGGTGAGATCACCGACGGCCGCCTGCGGATCATCGGTAGAGCCGATGAGATCGTCGTGTCCGGTGGTGTCAACGTGCCGCTCCCCGCGGTCACCGAGGCAGTGCGAGGCGTTTCCGGTGTCGTGGATGTCGCCGTGACCGGGGTCCCCGATGACGAGTGGGGCACGAAGGTCGTCGCGGTCGTGGTGGGGTCGGCGGGGCTTCAGGAGCTGCGCGATGCCGTCGAGGCGGCCGGGCATCCACGGTCCTGGGCGCCGCGTGAGCGCGTGATCGCCGAAGCCCTGCCGCTGCTGCCCGGGGGCAAGCTCGACCGGCTGGCCGTGAAGGAGATCGCCGCCCGAGGCGCTTGACCGGGAGAGTATCGTAGGAAGGTCGGCCTTGCGCCGGCTTCTTTCGTCTCCCATCCAGTTGAACGGGGTTCCTCGATGTCCGCGCCCGCCTCCCAGGCCGCCCCCAAGCTCGCCCGCGAGCACCTGATCCTCATCGGCGTGCTGCTGGTCGCGAGCTTCGTGGTGATCCTCAATGAGACCGTCATGAGCGTCGCCCTGCCGGTCCTGCAGGAGGATCTCGGGGTTGAGCCGAGCGTCGGGCAGTGGCTGACGACGGCCTTCCTGCTGACGATGGGCGTCATCATCCCGCTCACCGGATTCCTCATCGAGCGGATCGGCACTCGGACGCTGTTCATCACCGCGATGGGACTGTTCACCGTCGGCACCGTGGTCGCCTTCTTCGCGCCGGGATTCGCGGTGCTGCTGATGGCGCGGGTGATCCAGGCCTCCGGCACCGCGATCATGATGCCGTTGCTGATGACGACGATCCTCACGATCGTCCCGGTCGAGCGCCGTGGCGTGATGATGGGCAACATCACCATCGTCATCTCCGTCGCGCCCGCGCTCGGTCCCACGGTGTCGGGCGTGATCCTTGATCACTTCGGCTGGCGCTGGATCTTCGGCCTGGTGGCACCGATCGCCGTGCTCGCGCTCGTGCTCGGTGCCCGCTATGTCGTGGAGGTCGGTGAGCGCTCGGACAAGCGGGTCGACCTGCTCTCGATCCCGCTCGCGATCGTCGGTTTCGGCGGCGTCGTCTACGGGCTCTCGGCACTCGGCAAGTCCTCCGGCGGCGGACCCGTGCCTGTGTGGCTCGCGCTGACCGTCGGCGTCATCGCGGTGATCGCCTTCGTCGTGCGGCAGATCGCGGTCTCTCGCGAGAACCGCGCCCTTCTCGATCTGCGCGTCTTCGGCTCCAGCCAGTTCACCATCGCGATGATCGCGATGACCGTGGGCTTCGCGACCCTCATGGGCGCCATCATCCTGGTGCCGTACTTCGCGCAGCAGTCCCTCGGCCTCAGTGCCGCGCAGACGGGCCTGCTCACGTTGCCCGGCGGCATCCTGATGGGCCTGGCGGGTCCGATCGTCGGACGTCTCTACGACGCCTACGGACCGCGACCGCTCACCCTGCCCGGCACGATCCTGGTCGCCATCGGCATCTGGATGTTGACGACGGTCGGCGTCGACACCCCGATGTGGTGGCTGATGGTCTCCCAGATCGCGATCAACGTCGGTCTGGCCGCCACCTTCACGCCGGTCATGACCAGCGGACTGGGATCTGTGCCGGCTCCGCTCTACTCGCACGGGTCGGCGACGCTGGGCACGTTCCAGCAGGTCGCCGGCGCGGCGGGAGCCGCGATGCTGGTCTCGATCATGTCGGTCGTGGCGACCGGCGGAGGTTCGGGCGGCCTGGAGGATCCCCAGGCGGTCGCCGACGGTGTCGTCGCGGCCTTCCGGGTGGCCGGTGCGCTGTCGCTGGTGCTGATCGTGGTGTGCCTCTTCGTCCGCCGTCCGGCCCCCCAGGACGCCGCGTCCTGAGGGGCCCGGCGGGCGCTCAGCTGGAGAGGGCCGCGGTGACCGCCTCGTGGATCGAGCCCGGCCCGCTCACCAGTTCCCACTGACGACCCGACGTGCGGTTGTCGTCGAGCACGGCGGCGAGCACAGCAGCCACGTCGGCGCGGGGGATCTCACCCCGCTCGACCTGCGGGCCCAGGAGCACGCGCCCGGTCGGCTCGTCATCGGTGAGGGCACCGGGTCGGATGATGGTCCAGCGCAACGAGCTCGCCCGCAGCGCGGCATCGGCGTCGCGCTTGGCCTGGACGTAGGCCTTCCAGACATCGCCGGAGTCCTCCGGCGGGTCCTCGTCGATGCCGATGGCCGAGACCTGGAGGAATCGATCGATGCCGACCTTCTGCGCGGCCTCGATCGACTTCAGCGACCCGCCCAGATCGACACTCTTCTTGCGCTCGATATTGCCGTCGGGGCCGCCGCCGGCGGCGAACACGACCGCCGCGCAGCCCTCGAAGGCCTCCGCGAAGTCATCGCTCTCGGCATTCTCGATGTCGAGCAGGCGCGTGCGCGCGCCCAGCGGGGTCAGGTCATCGGCCTGCTGCGGGTCGCGGATCAGCGCGACCGGCGTGTGCCCGGCATCGACGAGCAAGGGAATCAGGTGGCGGGAGATCTTTCCGTGACCTCCGACGATCGCAATGGCAGCCATGTCTATCACCGTAGCGGGAACTCGCTATGGTCGTCGGGTGCAGTTTCGGACCTTCACGATCACCATGCCGACGACCTTTCGCGGAGTGAACCGCCGCGAGGGGATGGTCGTGCGCGGTGAGGTCGGCTGGGCGGAGTTCAGTCCGTTCCTCGACTACAGCGCCGTGGAATGCGTCCCCTGGTACCAGGCGGCGCTCGACTCGGCCAATCGTCCCTGGCCCGATCGGGTCCGCGACCGGGTGCCCGTCAACATCACCGTGCCGGCCGTCGACCCCGACCACGCGGCCCGCATCGTGCTCGGCAGCACCTGCCGGACCGCTAAGGTCAAGGTCGCCGAAGGGGGCCAGTGCCTGGCCGACGACATCGCCCGGGTGGAGGCGGTGCGCGACGCGCTGCCACTCGGCGGCCACCTGCGCATCGACGCCAACGGCGGCTGGGAGGTGGGCGAAGCAGTCAAGGCGATCCGCAAGCTCGACAAGGCGGCGCGCGGACTCGAGTACGTCGAGCAACCCTGCGCCACCGCCAAGGAGCTCGCCGAGGTGCGCAAGAAGGTCGAGGTCCCGATCGCCGCGGACGAGTCGATCCGCCGATCCGGCGACCCGTTCCGCGTCCGCGACCTGGAGGCCGCGGATATCGCCGTCCTGAAGGTGCAGCCACTCGGCGGCATCCACGCCTGTTATCGGATCGCCGAGCAGATCGACATGCCCGTCGTGGTGTCCAGCGCCGTCGAGACCTCCATTGGACTGGCGGCGGGGATCGCGCTTGCGGCCGCGCTACCGGACCTGCCTTTCGCCTGCGGTCTCGCCACGACCTCGCTGCTGGCCGGTGACGTCGTGACGGAACCGTTGCACCCGGTCGACGGCTGCCTGCCGGTCATCCGACCCGAACTCGACGAGCGAGCCTTTGCCCGCGTCGCCGCGCCCGAGGACATCGACGAACGATGGCAGCTGCGTCTCGAGGCCGTGCGCGAGGAGCTCGAGGAATGACATCGCCGCGAGCGGTCGACATCGCGCGTGATCTCGTGGACGAGTTGCTCGCCCGCGGCACGACGGAGGCCGTTCTGGCTCCCGGCTCACGTTCGGGGCCTCTCGCGCTGGCGCTGCACGCTGCCGATGAGCAGGGCCTCCTTCGGCTGCACGTGCGCGTCGACGAGCGCGAGGCCGGGTTCCTCGCGCTCGGGCTGGCGAAGGCGACTGGACTCCCGGTACCGGTGGTCACGACCTCGGGAACGGCGGTCGCCAATCTGCACCCGGCGTTACTGGAGGCGCTCCACGCGTGTGCGCCCGTCCTCGCGGTGACAGCCGATCGCCCCGGCCGTCTGCGAGGCACTGGAGCCAATCAGACCACCGACCAGCGTCGGATCTTCCCTCATATCCGGTTCGTCGAGGGAGTCGCCGAACTGGCCGCTGGCTGGGGCGAGGACGGACCCTGCCACCTCAACCTCGAGCTCGACCAACCGCTCATCGAGCCGATGCAATGGCGGTTCACCCCCTTCCGCCGAAGTGTCGAGACACCCGTGCCGGCGGTCACGGTGGTGGACCCCGGGCCCCGGACGGTCGTCCTCGCCGGCGACGGGGCCGGCGACGGCGCAGCGCTTCTCGCCGAGAGCGGTGGCTGGCCGCTCCTGGCCGATCCCAGCTCCGGAGCGCGGCGTGGGGAATCGGCCATCGCGACGTATCGACTCCTGCTGGACCACTTCGCTCCGCGCATCGAGCGGGTGGTGTCCTTCGGGCACGCGACGCTCTCGCGATCCGTGACGGCTCTGCTGAGCCGCTCGGATGTGGACATCGTGCATGTCGGCGATCAGTCGACGTTCCCGGTCCCCGCGGGCGAGCGAGTGATCTTCGCCGAGTCCGTCGAGACGATCGGACGACCGGCCGATGACTGGCTGGACGCGTGGCAGGAGGCCGACAGGAGAGTCCGCGCCGGTCTCCCCTCCGCCGAGGTCTTCAAGATCGCCCAGGCGGCGTGGAGCGCGGCCGCCGACGGGCTGCTGTTCATCGGCTCCTCCAACCCGGTACGCGACCTGGACCTGGTCGGCGATCCAGCCCGGCCGCCCCGTCGGGTGCTCGCGAATCGCGGCCTGGCGGGTATCGATGGCGCCCTGTCCACCGCGATCGGCGCGGCGCTCGCGTGGCCGGACCGGAAGGCACTGGGGGTGGTCGGCGACCTCACCTTCCTGCACGGCAGCAACGGGTTATTGATCGGTCCGGCTGAGCCCCGCCCGGACCTGACGATCGTGGTGGTCTCTGACGACGGGGGCAGCATCTTCGCGACCCTCGAACAAGGCTCCGCGGACTACGCCGTCGCCTTCGAGCGTGTCTACGCCACCCCGACCGGCGCCCGTATCGCGGAGCTGTGCGCGGGGTACGGCATCGCCTACGAGCGTGTCAGCGCCGCCGCGCTGCCGGCCGCGCTGACAGAGGAGGCTCGCGGTATCCGTGTCCTGGAGGTGCCGGTGTCCCGGGAGGATCGCCGAGCACTCGCCGAGGCCTGCGTGCGCTCGGCGCGCGAAGCTCTGGACAGGATGACGCCCTGACGCCGAAGTAACGGCGGAGCGGTTAACGTCGGGGCATGGGTTCACCCGATATCGCGGTGGTCGGGGCCGGGATCGTCGGCCTCGCCGCCGCCCACGAGCTACGACGGCGCGGTGCGTCGGTCACGGTCTACGAGTCGGGGCAGCCGGGACACGGCCAGTCGGCCGGTTCCTCGCGCATCTTCCGGCATGCCCACGCCGACCCGCGCATGATCGACTATGCGGTGGAGTCGCGAAAGGCGTGGCGGCGCTGGGAGGACGAGTTCGGGGCGCCGTTGATCGCTGCGGACGGTGCTCTCGCGCTGGGCCCCGTTGCACCCTCGATGCTCGCCGCCTTGGCCGAGCGCGAGGGCATCGAGGCATCGGTCGCGGACGCGAGAATCCTCGAGGAACGGCTTCCCGTGCTCGCGGCCTACGAGGGTCCTGGTCTGGTGGACAGGTCCGGTGGATCCATCGACACCATCCGGGTGATCTCGTCGCTGACGTCCGCGGTGGGTGACGGTTTGGTGGGCGATGTGGTGTTGAGCGTGTGTCCGCTGGCCGGCGGAGGGGCGGAGGTGCGCACCGCGAACGGCTGCCGGAGCCACGATGCCGCCGTCGTGGCAGCAGGGCGGGGCACGCAGGCGCTGGCCCGCGGTGCGGGACTCTCGCTGCCGGTGGAGACCCGCGCTCACGTGCGGGTCTCGTTCGCGCCGCGCGCGCTCATCGGATCGCTCGCGACCCTTCAGGACACGAGCGGTGCCTTCGGGGAGGCGGGCGTCTATGCGGCCGCCTATCCGGATCGCTCGGCCTACGGCGTGGGTCTCGCCGAGGACGTGCCGACGGCCGAGGACGGCGCAATGCTGGCCCCGGACGGTCTCGCGGCGCATGTCGAGCGGGTGATCGCCTATGTGAAGCGGGCCCTTCCCGGCCTCGATCCTGATCCGGTCGGTTACGTGCACTGCTGGGCGACCCGGCTTCCCTGGGGGGACGACGGCGTCGCGGTCTGGACCGCCGGGGACATCGCGTTCCTCGCGGGACACAATCTGTTCAAGCACGCTCCCGCCCTCGGCCGGGAGCTGGCGGCTACCGTGCTGGATGGCGAGGTCCCGGCCCTGCTGCGACCTGAGGCGCGCTTCGGGCAGGCCTGATCGCGTGTCAATCGCCGGTGGTGTCTCTCCAGATGTGCCGGCTGAGGGCGGTGACGTCGCGGTCGAGGTGCTCGAACTTGGTGTCCATGGTGTCGAAGCGGGCGTTCATCTCGCTGTGTAGGCCGTCGATGCGGTGGTGGACACCGTCGATGCGGTGGTGGACACCGTCGATCCGGCCGTGGACACCGTCGAACCGGCCGATCATCTCGCCACGCAGGCCGTTGATGGACGCGGCGATGGTGCGGTTGATCTGGACGGTCATGAGGGTCATGGCACCGAGCATGATCGTGGTGAAGACGCCGATGAGGGTCCATACCTGGGGGTCGTTCACAGCGCTCATCTCCTCATTCTGACCGACACGTCGGCCTCGGCACCAGTACTGAGGCCGACACTAGGCAGGCCCGCCGACGAGGTGGAAGGGCTATGCGGCCGGCTGTGGATGAACTCGGCGACACCTGCCGGCTGTGGACGACCAGGGTCAGGCGAGCTCGATCACCGTATCGGTGACTCGCTGGGGGCACGGGAAACCTATCGTCCGCTTCTGGCTGGCGGCGGTTCCCGCCTCGGTACGCCGGGTGCCGTCGGTATGGATCAGCGCAATCTCGTAGTCCAGCGGCTCGTGCTCCGTGGCCACGATCGATAGCGCGATCGACCCCTCGCGATCGAGGCGGTGCGCCTGACATTTCGTGGGATCACCGCATTCGGCGTCGATGAAGGAGTCGCGTGCGACGCGATGCAGCTCCACCGACGCTGGCTCCTCACACCCCGGTGGGCAGAGGCGGAGACGAAATCTCCGTCACCTCGTCGAAGGTCCCAGCAGGGGCCTCGATGCGGACCTCGCCCGCATAGGCGATCGCCGCGCAGCACCCCGATAACACGCCCACCGTGACGGCGGCGACGATCTCCGCCGCCGCTCGTCGCCGGAGAACGGGAACCCGCATGGCTCCCACCCTGCCCGCGGGGCGAATGCGTTGTCCACAGGTGGCGCAACGGGCGATGGACAGGTCTCCCGGGTCCGCCGAAGCTGGTTGCGTGGGGTTCACGCGTGGGATACTGGCCAGGAGACGAGGAGAGCGCGATGTCGGTGGTGCTGCCCGCAGGTCCGGGGCCGTGGACGGTCGACGATCTACCGGAGTCGACGGTACCGGTGGAGCTGGTCGACGGGAAGTTCGTCGTGAATCCCGCTCCCGCTCCTCGCCATCAACTGGTGTCCGCGCGGCTGGTGGCTTTGCTCGACCGGCTGGGATTCGCCGGGCGGGTGGTCGCGGCGAGCGATGTGATCTTCGATCCGCACAACAGCCGCCAGCCCGATGTGCTGGTCGCCGCACCGGGTGTCGACCTGTGGGACGGGCCGGCCTTGACACCGCAGGAAATCGTCCTGGCCGTCGAGATCGTCTCCCCGAGCTCGGTCACGACCGATCGCGTCCTTAAGCCCGCTCAGTACGCCGCGGCCGGCATCGGGGGCTACTGGAGGATCGACATCGAGCCGCGACTGGTACTCACCGCCTACGTCCTCCAGCGGGGTGACGATGTCTATACGGAGACCGGCACGTGGACGCACGGGGAACGGGTGACCCTCGCCGAACCCCTCGACGTGACCTTCGAGCTGACCGAGCTGCGCCGCTGACCATCCCGACCGTGACACTGCTTGTGTCACGGATCACTCCCGTCTACGGTGAACCTCACCGCTTGACGAGTGAGGAGCCGTGATGGCAGAGGAGACCTTCGACTACATCGTCGTGGGGTCGGGGAGCGCCGGGGGTGTGCTCGCCGCGCGGCTCACCGAGGACCCGACGGTTCGCGTGCTGCTGCTCGAGGCGGGGCCCGAGGATGATGACGACATGATCCGGATCCCCGCCGGATTCTCGTCCCTGTTCAAGACGCGCTGGGACTGGAACTACTGGACGACTCCCCAAGAGCACCTGGCCGGGCGTCGCGCGGACTGGCCACGGATGAAGGCCCTCGGCGGATGCTCGTCGATGAACGCGATGATCTACATCCGCGGCAACCGCGCCGACTACGACGGCTGGCGCGACGACTTCGGTGCCGAGGGCTGGGGTTACGAGGACGTGCTGCCGTACTTCGTGCGCAGCGAGTCCAATGCCCGGCTGTCCGGTCCCTTCCACGGCACTAGCGGGCCGCTGCGGGTCGAGGACCGGCGCTTCACGCACGAGCTCAGCGAGGCCTTCGTCGAGTCGGCCGCGAGGGCGGGTCTCGCGCGCACCGAGGACTTCAACGGCCTGACGCAGGACGGAGCCGGCCAGTACCAGGTCACGCACCATCGGGGCCGCCGCTGGTCGGTCGCCGACGCCTACATCCGTCCCGCCCGGCCACGGCGGAACCTGACGATCCGCACCGAGGCCTTCGTGACGCGCATCCTGATCAACGGCGCGGGTCCGCGAGCCACCGGTGTCGAGTACGAGCGCCTCGGCGTCACCGAGCGGGTACGCGCTGAGGCCGAGGTGCTGCTGTGCGGCGGGGCGATCAACAGCCCCCAGGTGCTCATGCTCTCGGGCATCGGTCCGGGCGACCATCTGCGCGAGCACGATATCGAGGTCATCGTCGACTCACCCGGAGTCGGAGAGGGGCTGCAGGATCATCCGGTGGCGGGGACGCTCATCGAGACCCAGGACACGAGCGACCTCGCCGAGGCGCAGACCCTCGGCAATCTCGCGCGCTGGCAGACCACACGCCGCGGACCGCTGGTCTCCAATGTGGGCGAGGCGGGAGCCTTCTTCGCCAGCCACGAGGGGCTGGAGCACCCCGATATCCAGATCCACCTCGCGCCGACCGGCTTCTATCACAACGGCATCCACGAGCCGGTCCGCCGCATGGTCACCGTCGCGCCGACCCTCGTCGACATCCACAGCCGTGGCCGGCTGCGGCTACGATCGGCAGATCCGCACTGGCATCCGGAGATCGATCCGGGCTACTTCACCGACCGCCGGGATCTCGACGCGATGGTCGGAGGGTTCCGGCGGGTCTTCGATATCGTCTGGCAGGGCCCGTTCGCGCGATACCTGCGGGCACCGGTCGAGCCCTCGACCACCGCCCCGTCCGATGACGATCTCATCGAGGTGATCGCCCGGCTCGGCCAGACGCTCTATCACCCGACGTCCACCTGTGCGATGGGCTCGGGCGGCGACAGTGTGGTCGACCCGCGGCTCCGGGTCAACGGAGTGGAGGGTCTGCGGGTGGTCGATGCCTCCGTCATGCCCCGCGTCGTGCGCGGCAACACCCATGCCCCCACCGTCATGATCGCCGAGAAGGCGGCCGACCTCATCAGGAGTGGCACATGAGCGAGCACACCAGCGAGGTCTTCGATTCGCTGAACCCCGCGACGGGTGACGTCGTCGGCACCTACCCGATCGATTCGGACGAGCAGGTGCGCGAGGCGGTCGCCCTTGCCCAGCACGCCGCGGCGTGGTGGGACGAGATCGGCTTCGCCGGCAGGCGCGAGCTGCTGCTGCAATGGCGCAGCGTGCTCACCCGCCGGATCCAGCAGATCGCCGACCTCGTCCACCGCGAGACCGGCAAGCCCCACGGCGACGCTCTACTCGAGGCAGGCCTCGCCGTCGACCACATCGACTGGGCGGCTAAGCACGCGCCGAAGGTGCTCGGACGCCAGAAGGTCGGCTCGGGACTGCTGATGGCCAATCAGGTCTCGACGGTCGAGTACAAACCGTTGGGGGTCATCGGTGTGATCGGTCCCTGGAACTATCCGGTGTTCACGCCCATGGGCTCGATCGCCTACGCCCTCGCGGCGGGCAATGCCGTGGTGTTCAAGCCCAGCGAGTACACCCCGGGCGTCGGGCGATGGCTCGTCGACACCTTCACAGAGGTGGCCCAGGGAGCACCCGTGCTGCAGCTCGTGACGGGCTTCGGAGAGACCGGCAACGCGCTGTGCCGATCGGGGGTGGACAAGCTCGCGTTCACCGGCTCGGCCGCCACGGGTCGCAAGGTGATGGCCGCATGCGCCGAGACCCTGACGCCGGTGGTGATCGAGGCCGGCGGTAAGGACGCTCTCATCGTCGACGAGGACGCCGACCTGTCCGCGGCGGCCGAGGCGGCCTTGTGGGGTGGCATGTCGAATGCCGGTCAGACCTGCATCGGCACCGAGCGCGTCTATGTCCATGAACGCGTCTTCGACCCCTTCATGGACGAGCTGCTGGATCGCGCACGGGCGGTGCGCCCGGGGTACGACGACGGAGGCCTGTACGGTCCGGCCACGATGCCCTCGCAGCTCGGCATCATCCGCGAGCACATCGAGGACGCGATCGCCCGCGGGGGCTCCGTGGTGCTCGGCGGTGACGATGCCGTCGGTGAGCGTTATGTGCAGCCCACCATCATCACCCACGTCCCCGAGGACTCCCTCGCCGTGACCCAGGAGACCTTCGGGCCGACGCTGGTGGTCAATCCCGTGACGTCGATGGACGAGGCGGTGGACCGCACCAATGCGACGGCCTACGGGCTCGCGGGCGCGGTCTTCGGTCGCAAGAACGCCGAGGGCATCGCGCGCCGCATCCGTTCGGGCATGACCTCGGTTAACTCGGTGATCTCCTTCGCCGCCGTTCCCACGCTCCCGTTCGGAGGTGTGGGGGAGTCGGGCTTCGGCCGTATCCACGGACCCGACGGGCTGCGCGAGTTCACCTACCCGAAGGCGGTCACGGTGCAGCGGATGAAGCCGCCGCTGGCGCTCACGACCTTCGACCGGGACCGCAAGACCGAGGGTCTGTTCGCGAAGCTGCTGACCGTGCTCTACGGCGGATCCTCGACCCTGCCCCGCCGCTGACCTTCTCCACAGGTTCCGCCATCGGCGAGGTTCTCCACAGGCCTTCCCGAGACCCTTGGCGAGGTCGGCCCGCAGCCGTTGACTGTGGGGCATGGGCGACGAGAGGACCTACCATGAGTGTCATGGCAGCCGAGATGATGAGCCTGCCGCGGGGGCGTCCGTTCACCCGCGACGACCTGGACGCGATGCCCGACGACGGGCATCGCTATGAGCTGCTCGACGGGGTGCTCGTCGTGAGTCCGGCGCCGCGATACGTTCACCAGCTCGCCGTGGGGGAGCTGCATCTGCTGCTGCATGCGGCCGTGCCGGAGGACGCGCAGGTGCTTTTCGCGCCCTTCGATGTCGTCCTGGCCGCCGATACGGTCCTGCAGCCCGATCTGCTCGTGGCCCCGCGAGACGCTTTCACCGAGCGGGACCTTCCGACGGCTCCGCTGCTGGCGATCGAGGTGCTGTCGCCGTCCACTCGGCGCTTCGATCTACTGCTGAAGAAGGAGCGCCTGGAGCGCGCGGGCTGCCAGCATTACTGGGTGGTGGACCCCGAGGAGCCCTCGATCACCGCCTGGAAGCTCGAGGACGGTGCTTACCATCAGATCGCGCGGGTGATCGGCGACGACCGCTTCGATGTCGCTGAGCCCTTCGCGATCGGCTTCGCCCCCGCCGACCTCGTGCCGTGAGGGCGCGCAGCTGATGCGGTCGCCCGTCCTATGCTGGAGGGCGTGTCTTTTCATCGTTACGTGGCAGTAGGGGACAGTTTCACCGAGGGGGTCGGGGATGCCGACCCGTCGCGGCCGAACGGCGTCCGCGGCTGGGCTGACCGGGTGGCCGAGGTGCTCGGTGCCCGCACCGAGGACTTCGGCTACGCCAATCTGGCCATCCGCGGCCGTAAGCTCGGCCCGATCGTGGCCGAGCAGGTCGATCTCGCGATCGAGCTCGCCCCGGATCTGGTGTCCATCTACGCGGGGGCCAACGACATCCTGCGCCCCAAGGTCGACATCGACGATCTCATGGGACTCTACGACACGGCCCTGGGCAAGCTGGCCTCAACCGGTGCCCGGCTCGTGCTGTTCACCGCCTTCGATCCGGCCGGATTCCCGATCTTCGGCTCGCTGCGAGGACGTTTCGCCATCTACAACGAGCTCGTCCGCGAACTGGCCGAGCAGCACGGGGCGACCCTGGTGGACTTCTGGCGCCTGCGTGACTACCGAGACGACCGCCTGTGGGATATCGACCGGATGCATATGTCCAGCGCGGGTCACCAGCGCATGGCGATGGCGGTCCTGGACGCGCTCGGCGTGCCGCACGACCTGGAGCCGCTGCCCCTCGTCGAGCATCCGCCGCTGTCACGTGCGGAGCGCCGCTCCGCGAATGTGGAGTGGGTACGCGAGTACGCCGGGCCCTGGGTCAAGCGCCGGGTCACCGGGACGTCGAGCGGCGATGCCCTCGATCCCAAGCACCCGGACTACGCCCGCCTCTGACGGCAGGCGGCGCGGCTCCTCACGCGGCGACCGCGAGTGGTACAGATTCGCCCCTGAAACCTAGGAGCCGGGGCGAATATCCACCACTCGCGGTCGAGATTGCACCACTCGTGAGGCCGGAGACGGACGACGGATCGATAGCCGACCGGTCGCCGATGCCCGATCGGGCTGACTCAGAGCGTGACGCTGTGGTCGGCGAAGGCCGTCATGGGATCGATCGGATCGCCACCACCGGGACGGACCTCGAGGTGGAGGTGCGGGCCGGTCACATTGCCGGTCGATCCGGTGTAGCCGATGACATCACCGGCGCGGACGGTCTGACCTGCCTCGACGGTGATCCGGCTCTGGTGGGCGTACCACATCTCCGTCTCGGTGCCGTCGTCGAGCACGATGACGGTCTTGTTGCCGTAGGCGCCCTCATAGCCCGCCGACTTCACGGTGCCGCTCGCGGCCGCGATGATCGTGGATCCGGAGGGACCGGCCAGATCGAGGCCGGTGTGGCTCCCGCTGGACCAGAGTCCGCTGGACTGGCCGAAACGCGCCGTCAGCCGGTAACCCGCGACCGGGACGACCCACTGGTTGGCGATCTGCTCGGAGTAGGACTCGACCGTGCGCTCTACGGCATCGCGCTGTTCGGCGATCACCGCGAGCTGCTCCTGCTGATCGGAACGCTGCTCTTCATAGCGCTGGCGATCGAAATTGCGGCTGATGTCCGTGCCGTTGGTGCTGCCGAGATCCGCTCCGCCGATATAGGACTGGCTGATCGTCTGGTACTGGCTCGCTGAGAGGGCACCCTGATCGGTGAGACCGCCGGCGGCCACCGTGCCGACGCCCGCGGACGCCACGGCGACGAGGCCGGCGATGGCGGGGGTCACACGAAGATTCAACGACCGCTTCGACTTCGGGGCGACTCGCTTGCCGCCGCGTGGGGTCTGCTGACTCCCAGTGCGGCGAGGCGCTGTCGGCTTCACACAATCTCCGTAACGTCGGCGAGCAAACTCCATCGAGGTTAGCGCATGAATGGTTGCCTCTTTCAACTTCTCAGACGAAGTGATAAATATTCGTCCGGCTCCAGGAGGGTCGACACCGGCATGGCAGGCTGGCGCCATGACCGCGAAACGGCTGCTCGTCGGGGCAGTGGGTGATGACGAGGACGCGATCGCGGCCGCCGCGCGCCGATGGCGGGATACGGGCGCCGAGGTGGTCTATCTCGGGGCGGGCGTTCAGGCGGAGGCCGTCGCCGCGGCCGCGATCGGTGAGGACGTCGCCGCCATCGTGGTGGACGCGATGGGAGCCGAGCCGGTGAGGGCGGCCCTCGCACGCGCCGGCGCCGAGGACATCGAGGTCCGGGTCTCGTCATGAGGTGCCCCGCAGTTCCGGGACGAAAGACGGCCCCGCCGCAGGACTGGGGTGCTCGGCCCGATAAAGTCGGCACGGCTCGAAGGGCGCCTGCCAGCTCCGCGTAGTAGCGCCACTGACTCGACGAAGGACGGTTGTCACCGTGGATTTGATGGAGTACCAGGCGAAGGAGCTCTTCGCCAAGCACGATGTGCCGGTCACGCTCGGCGCCGTGGTCACCACCGCCGACGAGGCCGAGGCCGCGGCGCAGGAGATCGGTGGCGCCGTCGTCGTCAAGGCGCAGGTCAAGGCCGGAGGCCGTGGCAAGGCCGGAGGCGTCAAGCTCGCCAAGACGCCTGCCGAGGCCCGCGAGCACGCGTCCAACATCCTTGGCATGGAGATCAAGGGACTCACGGTCAACCGGGTCCTGATCGTCCCCGCCGCCGAGATCGTCGAGGAGTACTATTTCTCCTTCCTGCTCGACCGCTCCAACCGCAGCTACCTGACGATCGCCAGCGTCGAGGGCGGTGTGGAGATCGAGGAGGTCGCCAAGACCAACCCCGACGCCGTCCGCCAGATCCCCGTCGACGCCAGCACCGGCGTGGACGAGCAGAAGGCCCGCGAGATCGTCGCGGACGCGCGCTTCCCGATCGAGCTCGTCGACCAGGCCGTCGGCACGATCCTCGCGCTCTGGAGGGTCTTCGTCGAAGAGGACGCCACGCTCGTCGAGGTCAACCCGCTCGCGCGGCTGGCCGGTGACAAGCTCGAGGCCCTCGACGGCAAGGTCTCGCTGGACGAGAACGCCGACTTCCGCCACCCCGACCACGCGCAGTTCGAGGACAAGGCCGCGGCCGACCCGCTCGAGGCGAAGGCCAAGGAGAAGGGCCTCAACTACGTCAAGCTCGACGGCGAGGTCGGCATCATCGGCAACGGCGCGGGTCTCGTCATGAGCACCCTCGACGTCGTCGCCTACGCCGGCGAGGCGCACGGCAACGTCAAGCCCGCCAACTTCCTCGACATCGGCGGCGGCGCCTCGGCCGAGGTCATGGCCAACGGCCTGGACGTCATCCTCGGTGACGAGCAGGTCAAGAGCGTGTTCGTCAACGTGTTCGGCGGCATCACCTCGTGCGACGCGGTGGCCAATGGCATCAAGGGCGCCCTCGAGCTGCTCGGGGACAACGCCACCAAGCCGCTCGTGGTGCGTCTGGACGGCAACAAGGTCGACGAAGGCCGCGCCATCCTCAACGAACTGAACCACCCGCTGGTGACCCAGGTCGACACCATGGACGGTGCCGCCGACAAGGCCGCCGAGCTCGCGAACGCGTAAGGATCAAGCAGACATGTCGATCTATCTGAATTCCGACTCCAAGGTCATCGTCCAGGGCATCACCGGCGGCGAGGGCACCAAGCACACCGCGCTGATGCTGAAGGCGGGCACCAATATCGTCGGCGGTGTCAACGCCCGCAAGGCCGGCACCACCGTCTCGCACGTGGACGCCGAGGGCAAGGACGTCGAGCTCCCCGTCTTCGGCTCCGTGGCCGAGGCCATGAAGGAGACCGGTGCCGATGTCTCGGTCGTCTTCGTGCCCCCGCCGTTCGCGAAGGACGCGGCCATGGAGGCCATCGACGCGGGCATCAGCCTGCTCGTGGTCATCACCGAGGGCATCCCGGTGCAGGACACCGCCGAGTTCTTCGCGCACTCGCAGGGCACCAAGACGCGCATCATCGGTCCGAACTGCCCCGGCATCATCACCCCGGGCGAGGCACTCGCAGGCATCACGCCGGCGACCATCGCCGGCAAGGGGCCGATCGGTCTGGTGTCCAAGTCGGGCACGCTGACCTACCAGATGATGTTCGAGCTGCGTGACTTCGGCTTCACCTCGGCCATCGGCATCGGCGGCGACCCGATCATCGGCACCACGCACATCGATGCCCTCGAGGCCTTCGAGGCCGACCCCGACACCAAGGCGATCGTCATGATCGGCGAGATCGGCGGCGACGCCGAGGAGCGGGCTGCCGAGTACATCAAGGCCAATGTCACCAAGCCGGTCGTCGGCTATGTCGCGGGCTTCACCGCCCCCGAGGGCAAGACGATGGGCCACGCTGGCGCGATCGTGTCCGGCTCGTCCGGCACGGCGGCGGCCAAGAAGGAGGCCCTGGAGGCCGCGGGCGTCAAGGTCGGCAAGACGCCGAGCGAGACGGCCGAGCTCATGCGAGAGATCTTGCAGAGCCTCTGACGCCATCTCACGACGAAGCCCCCGGGACCTGGTCCCGGGGGCTTCGTCGTGTCCACGGGACCGCGTCAGGCGGCCTTGCGGACGAGCTCGCGCAGCGTCCTCTCGACCTCGTCGGTCCACTCGACCACGGCGAAGGAGGTCGCCCACATCGCGCCGTCGTCCAGGTGCGCGTCCTCGTTGAAGCCGATCGATGTGTAACGGGTGTCGAACTTCGACGCCGGCTGCACGAAGGTCACCACCTTGCCGTCGCGGGCATAGGACGGGAACCCGTACCAGGTCTTGGGATCGAGCTGAGGGGCCTCCTCGGTCACGACGACGTGGAAGCGCTCGGCCACGAGCCGGTCGAGCCCCTCCAGAGCCGCGATGGCCTCCATGCAGGCATCGAACTCCTTCGCCTTCTTGGCCGCGCCCTTCACGCCCTTAGCGGCGCGCACCTCCTCGGCGCGTTGTTTCATGGCGGCGCGCTCGGTGGCGCTGAAACTGTCCTCGGACATGGATCTCCTCGTGGTGCTCGAGCGAACCGTGATGTTCGCTGATTCACCTTAGGACTGCGAGGAGGGGCGGTGCTTCTCGATTCGTGATCACTCGTCGGCGTAGGCGAGGCGCTGACCGGCCCGCTCCATGATCGCCCCGAAGTCCTCCGCGGTGAAGGTGTTGTCGCCCGACGGCGGGGCGAGCACCTGGGTGATCTCCGAGCCGCGGCGGACGACCCCCATGCGGTAATAGACGCGCTCGTCCTCACCGGTCTCGAAGCTCAGCCTCCAGCTGACCCCGACGAAGCCGCCGGTATCGATGTCCTCGCGTTCGTCGATCTGTGCCGAGAGCTCGCTGTCGCCGCATCCATCGACCGCGGCGGCGATGCCCTCCAGGGTCTGTTGTGCGGCGTCATCGGACTCCAGCCGCGCGCTGGTCTGCGCGACGGCGAACTCCGGCGGCAGATCGTCGGCATCGGGGATCGCGATGAGCCTGCTCGCGACCTCGGAGAACTGCTCGCCGCCGAAGTCGGTCTTGTCGCAGAGGGAGGCGGCCGGATTGAAGCCCTCCGGCTCCTGGGCCGGGCCGGCCGCCCACACGCGGTCGATCGAGCCCAGCGGCGGCATGTCCACCACGCTGAGGAAGGAGGGGTACTGGTCGGTGACGGGAGGCAGAGCCGGCTCGACGGTGATGTCATTGGTGCACTCGCCACCGGAATCGGCGCACACCCTGGCGATCGAGTCGTTCAGCGTACGGGCGAACTCGTCGACATCGGTCGGCTCGGTGCCGTTGACCTCGTGGATGAGCGTGCTGGTGACGGTGCCCGACTGCGCGAGGCCCACGCTGATGAACCGTGCGGGATCGCGATAGGACTGCAGGCGGAGGATCTTGAAGTCGCCGAAGGGGCGTTTGACGGTGTATGCGTCGATCAGCCGGGTCCGCGGATGGGCGCAGTTCGCGTACCAGTCGCGCAGTGTCGTATACGCCTCCTGCGAAGCCTCCTGGCTCCGGGACACTTCGATCGACTGCGCGACCCGCTCTCCGGCGGGACTCGTGCTGTACGCCCGCACGAACACCTTCAGGGGGTCGCTGTCGGCGAAACGGGTCGGCGGACAGGTCGAGTAGGGGGTCGTGTTCTCGGTGTTGGTCTCGGTGGCGTCGACCTTCCACTCCTGCTCGGGATTGAGACGCTCGACCTGATCGAGGGAGAGGAGATCGTCCTTGTCGATATTGTGCGCATCGAGGATGACATCGGGGCGCTCCGCGCCCATCTTCTCCCGATAGGGCAGGCCCTCCACCGTGGCCAGAGCATCCCCATTGGTGGCCACGAAACCACCGGCGAGCACCGCCAGGACCGAGGCGGCGACCAGGATCGCGGCACCGCGGCGCCCACCCTGCCGAGCCGCGCGGCGCAGCGCGTCCGGCTCGGGGAGCTCGAGCGTGTCGACGCTGTCACGGAGCGTCATGAGGCGGGACTCGAGCTGTTCCAGGGGCTGGGTGAGTGCGGCCTCCAGCCGGGTCAGCGCATTGCTCGCCAGCTCCATGCCGATGGCATCGTCGATCTGCATCTCGCGCGTGGCGTCGTCGAGATCGACGCCGGCGACCGTGAGCAGTGTCACGATGCGGCGTTCGTCGTAGTCGAGGTCGTGCAGCGCTCCGAGCAGCGCGGTGTCACCGCCGTCGTCGTGGCGCTTGCGCAGGGGGTGAACTCCGCGGGAGAAGGACGTCAGCTTGGCGGCCTGATCGCGGACATAGGCGACCGGATCGCGGCTGTCGCGCAGCCGTCCCCACGCACGCCAGGCTCGCTGGTAGGCGTCGACGCTCGCATCACGCGCCACCTGCCGGTCCCCGCACAGCGCATAGGTCGTCGCGACGACCCGCCGACGGGTGGCGCGGTAGAAGTTGTCGAACTCGTCGACACGCGTCATCGGTTCTCGACCTCCTGTGAGCATCCGTGACGGGTCCCGTGCGCGGGCTGGCCCCGTGCTCCGGCGACGCGCCGGGCGACGCGCCGTGCGCGGCCGGCCGTTCTCGAACCGCGGGGGAGCGGCTCGGCGTGGCAGGCTGCGACATCGCAACTTTACAGGTTGGATGGGCGGGTGCCTGACCGGATGCGTGCTGCCGACTCCTGGCGCCCCGCCCTCCTGACGGCGGCCGCCGCCGTCGCGATACCGGTGATCGCAGCGATCCTCGTGGTGGCGGCGGTGACCCAGGACGCCGGTTGGGCAACCCTCCGCGCGGGGGTGCGCGTCTGGCTCGTCGCGATCGGCGCGGGCCTGCATATCGGCGAGACGTCCATCAGCCTGGTGCCCCTCGGAGGGGTGCTGGCCGCCGGCGCGATCGCGGCCGCCGTGGCCGCGCGGCAGGCGCATCGAGACACACCCGATGCCGTCGTCTTCGGTGCCGTGGCCGGCGCCGGTGCCGGGGTCCTCGCCGCCACGCTCTCCGCCGCGACCTCGGTCGGGTCGATCGGCACCTCCTTCGTGCGAGCCGCCTTCGGTGCCTTCGTGGTGGTCGGAGTCTCGGCCGCGATCGCCGTGGCGATCCGGGTGCCCGGGTCGTTCCGCCTTCCCGCATGGTCGGCACCGATGCTCCCTGCGGTGCGAGCCGGAATCCGCGCCGGCGCACTGATCCTGGGCTACGCGGCCACGCTCGTCGCCGTGCTCGCTGCCTTCCAGGTCCGCCGTGCGGGGGATCTGTGGGCGGCGCTGGACCCAGGGATCGGAGGCGGAGTGGCCCTGGCCCTGGTGTCGTTGATGTCGCTGCCGACGATCGTGGCCTGGGCTTCCGCCGCGCTCATCGGACCGGGATTCGCGCTCGGCACCGACACGAGCGTCTCGATGACCGGTGTGGACGTCGCCGCGCTGCCGGCCTTCCCTCCGCTCGCGGTGATTCCCTCGCCCGGACCCTTCCCCGATCTCGTCGTCGTGCTCATGGTCGTCCCCGTCCTGCTGGCCGGATGCGCCGGATGGCGATGGGTGGCGGTACCCGCCGACACGTCACTGTGGACACGCGTGGCGCTCGGAGCGGGGGCCGGTGCCGTCGCCGGGGTGATCGTCGGCCTGGTGGCAGCGACCGGCCGCGGGGCGGTCGGCCCGGGCCTCCTGGCCGATGTGGGCCCTCCGATTCTCAGCACCGCGGGCATCGCCATCGTCTCGTGGGCGCTGGCCGGGGCGATCGGCGGTGCACTGGGCCACTATCGTGGTCTCCGTGCCGACCAGGAGTGACCGTCCCGCGCGCGTCGTCGTGCTCGTCTCAGGCAGCGGCACCAATCTCCAAGCGCTGCTCGACGCCGCCGCGGATCCCTCGTTCGGGGCCGAGATCGTCGCCGTGGGCGCCGACCGCGACGGCATCGAAGGTCTGCGCCGGGCCGAGCGTGCCTCGGTGCCGACCTTCATCGTGCGTCTCGCCGACCACCCGGACCGCCCGGCGTGGGATATCGCTCTCGCCGACGCCGTCGCCCAGCACGACCCCGATCTGGTGGTCCTGGCCGGGTTCATGAAGCTCACCGGCCCGGCCTTCCTCGGGCTCTATGCCGGTCGCACGCTCAACACCCATCCGGCGCTGTCACCGGCCTTCCCGGGCATGCACGGACCCCGCGACGCCCTCGAGTACGGCGTCAAGATCACCGGCGCGACGCTCTTCGTGGTCGACGAAGGTGTCGACACCGGCCCGATCGTCGCCCAGGTCGCCGTACCCGTCCTCGACGAGGACGACGAGGACGCGCTGCACGAGCGCATCAAGACCAGTGAACGGCGCATGCTCGTCGAGTGGGTCGGGCGCCTCGCGCGCGACGGCTACATCGTCGACGGACGCCGGATCGTCTCGCCTCCACCAACGTCAGTCCAGAACCAGGAGTAAGACCCTCATGACCGACTCGTCCCGTTCTCCCTTCCGCCGGGCCCTCGTCTCGGTGTACGACAAGACCGGTCTGACCGATCTCGCGCGTGATCTCGCCGCCGCTGGTGTGCAGATCGTCTCGACCGGCTCGACCGCGAAGACGATCGAGACCGCGGGTGTCGAGGTGACTCCGGTCGAGGAGCTCACCGGCTTCCCCGAATGCCTCGACGGCCGTGTCAAGACGCTGCATCCCCGGGTGCACGCGGGCATCCTCGCCGACCGCCGGCTCGAGCAGCATCGGGCTCAGCTCGAGGAGCTCGGCGTGGAGCCCTTCGACCTGGTCATCGTGAACCTCTATCCCTTCCGCGAGACCGTCGCCTCCGGCGCGAGCTTTGACGAGGTCGTCGAGCAGATCGACATCGGCGGACCCTCGATGGTCCGTGCGGCTGCCAAGAACCACCCGAGCGTCGCCGTCGTCGTGTCCCCGGATGCCTACGACGAGGTGCGCGAGGCGCTCGGCGCGGGCGGTTTCACCTTCGAGCAGCGCCGGCGCCTCGCGGCCCAGGCTTTCGCGCACACCGCCTCCTACGACGCCGCGGTGGCGTCCTGGTTCGCCTCCGTCTATGACGGCTCGGAGGACGGCTGGCCAGAGTTCGTCGCCGAGGCCTGGGACAAGCAGGCGGTGCTGCGCTACGGCGAGAACCCGCATCAGGAGGCCGCGCTCTACACCGACGGCAGTGGCGGCCTCGCTGGCGCCGAGCAGCTGCACGGCAAGGAGATGAGCTACAACAACTATGTCGACACCGATGCCGCGATCCGGGCTGCCTTCGATCACGGGCGTCCCGCGGTGGCGATCATCAAGCACGCCAACCCGTGCGGTATCGCGGTCGGTGAGGACATCGCCCAGGCCCACGCCCGCGCGCACGCCTGCGACCCGGTGTCGGCCTTCGGCGGCGTGATCGCTGCGAACCGCCCGGTATCGGTCGCGATGGCCGAGCAGGTCGCCGATGTGTTCACCGAAGTGATCGTCGCACCCGGCTACGAGGACGGCGCCGTCGAGATCCTGCAGCGCAAGAAGAACATCCGCATCCTGCGCGCCGACGATCTGGGCACGTATCCGCCGGCGGAGTTCCGCCAGGTCTCGGGCGGACTGCTGGTCCAGCGACGCGACCAGGTCGACGCGCCGGGAGACGACCCGACCGGATGGACGCTCGTCGCCGGAGACCCCGCCGACGAGGCCACCCTCGCCGACCTCGCCTTCGCCTGGACGGCCGTGCGGGCGGTCAAGTCCAATGCGATCCTGCTGGCCAAGGACGGCGGATCGGTCGGCGTGGGCATGGGCCAGGTCAACCGCGTCGACTCGTGCCGGCTCGCGGTCGAACGCGCCGGCACCGAGCGCGCGCGAGGGGCCGTGGCGGCGTCGGACGCGTTCTTCCCGTTCGCCGACGGACCTCAGATCCTCTTGGACGCGGGCGTGCGCGCCATCGTGCAGCCCGGCGGCTCGGTGCGCGACGAGGAGACCATCGAGGCCGCTCAGGCCGCCGGCATCGCCATGTACGTCACGGGGACTCGGCACTTCTTCCACTGATCCAGCGGCACGCCTCGTCCACGGACTCCGGTCCGGCGAGGTGGGCGGCGAGCAGGTAACGCAGCGAGGTGGCCAGGTTGTGTGCCTCGACGGCGTCGTCATCGTGGCTCTGCAAGCGGATGGCAGTGCCGACCATCTGGGAGATCAACGCCGCGGCCAGCTCGTCCGGCTGCTCGAGTCCGTGCTCGGTCAGCAACCCGGTGAGCCTCTGGTTGATGAGGCGTACAGCCTCGGAGATCTCCGGGCGGAGCTCCTGGTCACGGCTCGCCTGAAGGAACAACGCGAGGTCGAGACCCCACATCGTGCGGTCATGCTCGGCGAAGGTGGGGATGATCGCCCTCGTCGTGTCGTCGACATCGGCGAGGAATGACAGATCGAGGTCGTGCAGGTCGACATTCTCCAGCGATGCCGTCCACCCGGTGATGTGTCGTCGGAAGGCCTCGCGGACCAACTCGGTGATCGACGCGAAGTAGTAGGTGGTCGCGGCCGTCGGCAGTTGCGCCTCGCTGGCGACGGCCCGGTGGGTGACTGCGCGGATGCCACCGAAGGCGTAGACGCGGACGGCGGCGTCGAGCAGTTGTTCTCGGCGCTGGCGGCTGCGTTCTTGGGAGAGGCGGGCTCGGGCCACAGTGGTCGTTCCTCTCGGGAGGCTGGATGTGCATGTTGGGGGTAGAACATGATCCTACGGGCCAAGCTCTGACGAGCGCCGTGCAAAACTATCCCAGTGACTGCGCAGATTCTCGACGGCAAGGCCGTTGCCGCCACGATCAAGTCCGAACTGGCCCACCGCGTGGCCGCCTTGCGCGAGCGGGGGATCGTCCCGGGGCTCGGCACGATCCTGGTGGGCGACGACCCGGGGAGCACCTGGTACGTCGCGGCCAAGCACCGCGATTGTGCGGAGATCGGGATCGAGTCGATCCGCATCGATCTGCCCGCCACGGCGACACAGGAAGAGGTCGAGGAGGCCGTCGACCGGCTCAACGCCGATCCCGCCTGCACGCTCTACATCGTGCAGCTTCCGCTGCCGGCTGGGCTCGACGAGAATGCGGTGATCGGTCGTATCGATCCCGCCAAGGATGCCGACGGGCTCCATCCCACGAACCTGGGCTGGCTCGTGCTGGGCAAGGAAGCCCCCCTGCCGTGCACACCCCGCGGCATCATCGAGCTGCTGCGTCGTCACGAGATCGACATCGCCGGTCGGCACGCGGTGGTGATCGGCCGCGGCATCACGGTGGGGCGGCCGATGGGCCTGCTGCTGACGCGGCGCAGTGAGAACGCCACGGTGACCCTCTGCCATACCGGCACGCGCGATCTGGCAGCAGAGGTGCGCCGCGCCGATATCGTCATTGCCGCGGCGGGCGTGCCGGGCATCGTCACCGGCGACATGGTCAAGCCCGGTGCGGCGCTGTTCGATGTGGGAGTCAGCCGCGACGAGAACAACAAGATCGTCGGTGACCTTGCCCCGGATGTCTGGGACGTGGCCGGTTGGGTGACCCCGAACCCCGGGGGCGTGGGTCCGATGACGCGGGCGATGCTGCTGAGCAACGTGGTCGACTTCTCCGAGGCCCAGGCGGCGCAGTGAGACCACCGCGCAGTCGCGGATCGAGGATCTATCTGATCCAGCTGGCCGCCGTGCTCGTCGGCCTGGTGCTGGTGATCGCGGGCGCCTGGCGGGTAGGCGTGGCTACGGTGGGCGCGTCCTTCCTCATCGCGGCAGCGCTGCGCGCCGTGGTGACGCCCGACCAGTACGGCATGCTGCGAGTGCGGGGCAAGGCCTTCGACATGGCGTGGATGCTGGTGCTCGGCGGATCGCTGGTCTTCCTCGCGGTCAACATCCCCTCGCAACCACCGCTATGACCCGCTGACGCGATGTGGCCGGTTGTGGCCCGTTTCCTCGATGAAGAACGGGCCACAACCGGCCACATGTCATGCCGAGACGGCGCTGGGGCTCAGATCAGGCCGAGGGACCGGACCGCGTCACGCTCTTCGATGAGCTCGGCGGCGGTGGAGTCCATCCGCGAGCGACTGAAGTCGTTGATGTCCAGGCCTTGCACGATGGACCACTCGCCGCCGGAGCATGTGACCGGGAACGAGTACACGATGCCCTCGGGGATGCCGTAGGAGCCGTCGGAGGTGACCGCCATCGAGACCCAGTCGCCGTCCGGAGTGCCGTGCACCCAGTCGCGGGCGGCGTCGATCGTGGCCGAGGCCGCCGAGGCCGCTGACGAGGCTCCACGAGCGTCGATGATGGCGGCACCGCGCTTGGCGACGGTGGGGATGAAGTCGTTCTCGATCCAGGCTTGGTCGTCGACGACCTCGGCCGCGTTCTGTCCACCGATCTCGGCGTGGAAGATGTCGGGATACTGCGTGGCCGAGTGGTTGCCCCAGATCGTCATCTTCCGGATGTCCGCGACACCGGCGCCCGTCTTCGCGGCCAGCTGGCTGAGTGCCCGGTTGTGGTCGAGGCGGGTGAGGGCGCTGAACCGCGAGGACGGGATGTCCGGTGCGTTGCTCATCGCGATGAGGGCGTTGGTGTTGGCAGGGTTGCCGGTGACGCCGATCTTCACGTCATCGGCCGCGGCCTCGTTGAGTGCCTTGCCCTGTGCTGTGAAGATCGCGCCATTGGCCTCGAGGAGATCGCCACGCTCCATGCCCTTGGTGCGGGGACGGGCTCCCACCAACAGCGCCAGGTTGACGCCATCGAAGATGTGGCGGGGGTCGTCGCCGATCTCGACCGAATCGAGGGTGGGGAAGGCGCAGTCGTCGAGTTCCATGACGACACCCTCGAGGGCCCCGAGGGCGGGGGTGATCTCCAGCAGTCGCAGCTGCACGGGGGTGTCGGGCCCGAAGACGGCACCACTGGCGATTCGGAAGAGAAGGCTGTAACCGATCTGACCGGCGGCACCGGTGACGGCGACCTTGACAGGGGACTGGCTCACGGCGTTGTGCTCCTCGTCTGTTGGGTACGTCACGAAACTAGCGCATGACCGGGCTCACGTCTCGGGCCGTGTGACGGTATAGGTCAGGTGGGCGAACTGTCCGCGCCGCTCGACATCGACCAGATGCAGGCGATCGGGACCCAGGCGCCGGGGCAACAGCGGCGCGCCGGCTCCGAGCGTTGCTGGCGCGACCGTGGCCTGGATCTCGTGGAGCGCGCCGGCATCGTCGAACTGTCCGACGAGGTCTCCACCTCCCATCAGCCAGACATCGCGGCCTTGGGCACGGTCGGTGATGGTCTCGAGATATCCGGCGGGATCGCCGGAGAGGATCGTGACGTCCGCCCCGGCCGGAAGGGGGAGATCACGGCTGGTGAAGAGGAAGGCGGGCTTGCCGGCGACAGTGTCCGGCCACGTCTCGGGGTGGTCGAGCACGCCGGTCTCGTCGAGGAGCCAACGATAGGTGGACGACCCCATGACCACCGCTCCGACGGAGTCGGTGAAGGAGCTGAACGCGTCGGCGTGCTCGGGGTCGGCCGTGTCGCTTCCCTCGACGGCGAACAACCAGCTGAGCGAGTGGTCGGTATCGGCGAGATAGCCGTCGAGTGTGGTGGCGGTCAGGTAGACGAAACGGCTCATGTCGCGACTCTAGGTGACGACACTGACAACCGGTACCGACGACGAAGGGCCGCCCATCGGATGATGGACGGCCCTCGTGCAGCCGGGGTCAGCCGGCGTGGGTGTTCGGCTCCGTGATCGGTGCGGAGGCGTTGGCCTTGGCCGCATCGTCCTCGCTGCCGGGATTGGGCTCGCCCTGTCCGGCGCGGACGAGCTCCTCGATCTTCTTGCCGGTCTGCTCGTCGACATTCTTCCAGTAGAGGAATGCGCGCTCGAGCACGTCTCCCTTCACTCCGCCGAGCAGGTGGCCGGCGACGGTCTGGACGAAGGCCTCGCGCTGCTCGTCGTTCCAGACTTCGCGGACCAAGTGTCCCGGCTGTGACCAGTCGTCGTCCTCGGCGCGCAGCGTGTAGGCCTGGCGGACCATCTCGCCGTCGGTCTCCCAGCCGTCGGATACCGTCCCGGTCTCGTCGGCGTAGCCGCGGCCGAAGGAGTTCGGCGCGTACACCGGGGCGTCGCCGGAGTGCTGGTAGGCCATCGACCCGTCGAAGGTGTACGTGTTCTGGTGCTGGGTGTTCTTCGCCTGATTGACCGGCAGCTGGTGGTAGTTGGTGCCGATGCGGTAACGGTGCGTGTCCGAGTACGCGAACGTGCGGCCGAGCAGCATCTTGTCCGGGCTGAAGCCGATGCCGGGCACGACGGCCGAGGGCTCGAACGCGGCCTGCTCGATCTCGGCGAAGAAGTTCTCCGGGTTCCGGTTCAGGGTCATGGTGCCGACCTTCACCAGCGGGTAGTCGCTGTGCGGCCAGATCTTGGTGAGGTCGAAGGGGTTGATCCGGTAGGTCTTGGCGTCCTCATAGGGCATGAGCTGCACTGAGAGGGTCCAGGACGGGAACTCGCCGTTCTCGATCGACTCGTAGAGGTCGCGACGATGGAAATCGGCGTCATGACCGGCGATGCGGTCGGCCTCGTCGCCCGTCAGTCCCTCGACGCCCTGGTTGCTGTGGAAGTGGTACTTGACCCAGTGCTTCTCACCGGCCTCGTTGATCCACAGGTAGGTGTGCGAGCCGTAGCCGTTCATGTGGCGGTAGGTCTTGGGGATACCGCGGTCGCCCATCAGGTAGGTGACCTGGTGCGCGGACTCGGGGTTGAGCGTCCAGAAGTCCCACTGCATGTTGTTGTCGCGCAGGCCGTTGCCGCCGCGTCGCTTCTGCGAGCGGATGAAGTGCGGGAACTTCATGGTGTCGCGCACGAAGAAGACCGGTGTGTTGTTGCCGACGAGGTCGTAGTTGCCTTCGGTGGTGTAGAACTTCAGCGCGAAGCCGCGGGGGTCGCGCCAGGTGTCGGGTGAGCCCTGCTCGCCGGCGACGGTCGAGAAGCGCGCCAGCATCTCGGTCTGCACGCCCTTCTGGAAGAGCGCGGCCTTGGTGTAGGCGCTGACATCCTCGGTGGTCTCGAAGACGCCGAAGGCGCCCGAGCCCTTGGCGTGCACGTTGCGCTCGGGCACGCGCTCGCGGTTGAAGTGCGCCATCTGCTCGATGAAGTGGGTGTCGTGCAGGAGGATCGGGCCGTCGGCGCCGACGGTGAGGCTGTTGCGGTCAGAGGTCGCGGGGGCACCGGTCTGGGTCGTCGACCCGAGGTCGGCTTCCGGAGTGGGCTTGGCGGCGAATGAGGTGCCGTCGGTCGGCTGAGGAATCTGTGCCATGGTGACTCTCCTTAGTGGGTGGATGTGGCGGCCGAGCACGTAGGGCACAGGCCCCAGAACGTGACCTCGGCTTCGTCGATGGCGAATCCGTGGGACTGCGCGGGGGTGAGACAGGGGGCCTCGCCGACGGCGCAGTCGACGTCTTCGACCGCTCCGCAGGAACGGCAGACGAGGTGGTGGTGGTTGTCGCCGACGCGCCGCTCGTAGAGGGCGGGAGAGCCGGCGGGTTCGATGCGGCGCAGGAGGCCGGCCCGGGTGAGATCGCCGAGCACGTTGTAGACGGCCTGCACCGAGGTGCCGGGGAGGGTCTCACGGACGCTGCGGAAGACCGTGTCGGCGGGGACGTGCGGCTGGCGGGCGACGACGCCGAGGACGGTCAGCCGGCCGGTCGTGACGCGCAGACCGGCGGTCTGCAGTTGCTCGCGCGGGGTCGGATACTCGCCGGGAGGCGAGGTGATCGGAGCCGTTGCGGTCATGCTCCCAGTTTAGTCTTTGTTTTGAGTTCTTCAAAGAAAGGGCACCCTCAGTTCGTTCACCGGGTCAGGCGCGGAGTTCCTTCTCGAGGGTGGTCCATCGCCGTGCGCGCGCCTTGATCACGGTTCCGTCGAGTAGGCGCTCGATTCGGTGCGCTCGGTCGTCGATCGCGGCTTGGCTCTCGGTGCCGATGTCCTCGAGTAGCCGGAGGGCCACGGTGGCGTCATCGCGGATCGTCCAGCCACCGACGATCCGTCCGTCGGCCCAGATGGTGGGGCCGGCATTTCCGACATTGTCGAAGAGCTGCGCGGCGTGGTCGCCGAGGTACCACGAGCGCTGTTTCCAGCCCATGGTGGTGGAGTCGAGGGCGGGCAGGAGGGCGACCCACGACGGGGGCTCGGGGGTGGCGGCGAGGTCGTCGGATAACGCGATCGCGGGGCCGGATTCGGTGCGAACCTCGGTCGTGTCGATGGCGGCCAGTGCGGCGCGGGCTGTGGTCTTGGTCCACCCGGTCCACCAGCAGAGGTCCTCCAGTGGGGCCGGTCCGTAGGCGGCGAGCCAGCGCCTGGCGATCTCGCGAGCGGCGTCCTCGGGGGTCGGCCGTTCGGTGAGCGCCGGTGTCCAGGTCTCGGCAGCGCACCAGGTGAACTGGGTCGAGGCCCAGGTGCCGGCCGGCTTGGCGCGGACGACGTGCCCCTCGGCGGACATCAAGGTCAGAAGGCGGCTGGCCATCGACTGGGTGGTGGCATAGCGGGTGCCCGCGCCGATCTCGACGCGGGTGGTGAGGATCGGATCGGCGGCCGCGAGATCGGCGCTTCGGAAGACGCCGAGGGCGGGGAGTGCGCCTCGCGCGGCGGCGTGGGCGTGGTCGAGGAAACGTTCTGGATCTTCGATGGCGGAGTCACGCAGCATGGTGAGCAGCTTGCGACGTTCGGGTGCCGCGACGCTGCGTGAGGTGGCGGCGAGGCAGGAGCCGGCGAGGTCGGCCGGGACGGCGAAGACGGTGCGTCGCATGGCCAGTACGCGGACGAGGGTGCGATCGGAGTACAGCGCTCGTTCCAGGTCGGCGATCGAGGGCTCGATGAGTCGTTCGCAGACGCCGATGGTCATCGAGGCGGGATCGGTGCTGTGCAGTGCGACGACACGCTGGGCGACTTCTTCGGAGCTGTCGGCGGGGGTAGCGAGCGCATGTCGCACTCCGAGGCGCCGCCGTCTTTCAGCGTCGTCGATCGTCACGGTCATGGAAGGGATCCTAGGGTCGCCATCGGTGGTTGCTCGGCGGACCCGGCGCTCTCCGCACTCGGTGTCGCCGCTCGTGAGCTGCTGCCTGCCCCGCGGCCACGGAGGATGTGCTTCCGTCGCTGCTGGGGTAACCACAGAAGCACATCCTCCGTCCTGCGAGAACGAAGGATGTGTCTTTATGGCGGTCAGGGCAACCGCGGAAGCACATCCTTCGTCCTGCAGGGCCGATTCCCCCGAGCGTCGTCTCACGAGTCTTTCCTGCGCGCCACGAGTGCCGCTGCGGATGGCGGTGAGCCATTCCGCAGTTCGTCGGCGAGAGTGCGGGATAGCTCACCACTCAGCGGCGTGAGCCCGCGCGCACCACCGCCGGAGCTCAGCCCGCACTATCCCAGCGCGCTACATGGAGTTCGTGACGGATGACGTCGACTCGGTTGGTGGTGATGGCGTCGACGCCCATCACGGCGAGGCGTCGCGCGACGCCGGGGGAGTCGACGGTCCACGCGGTGACGGTCTTGCCCCGTAGATGGATCTCGTCGATGACACGCCTTGTGAGAAGCGTCCCGTCGAGGTGGAACTCGTCGTAGCTGTCCAGATCGGCGGTGCTGGGCCGGCGAACGGCGGCCAGCGCGGTCTTCGCTCCCGGGATCGCGCGACGCACCGCGTCGATCAGTGGCCGTTGAAAGCTCAGGAAGGTCACGTTCGGCCGACGACCCACCGTAGCAGCGAGGGCGGCGGCGAGGCGGACGGGATCGATCTGGGTGGCTTTCAACTCGATGCAGAGGGTCTGAGGCCGTCCGCGGAAGGCCTTGAGGATATCGGCGATGAACGGAAGAGGGGTGCCGGCCCACAGGGGCCCCTTCCACGCGCCGGCATCCAGCCGGGCGATCTCCGCTGCCGTGAAGTTCCAGACCGGTTCCTCTGACCGACCGGGGAAGACGCGTTCGACGTCGGTGGTGCGCCGTAAGGTCTGGTCGTGCAGGGCGACGATGTGGCCGTCGGCCGTCAGGTGCACGTCGAACTCGATGCCATCGGCCCCCAGAGTGGCGGCATCGAGCATGGCAGGGAGGGTGTTCTCCGGCGCCGTGAAGCTCTGGCCCCGGTGGCCGTTGATCCGTACCCGGCGGGTTCCGTCGACGATCCCGGTGATGGTGCCTTCGGTCGGTTCAGTCGTCATGTTTCCCACGGTGCGCTCCCCGGGTGACACCTTCGACGCGAGAAGGTGAACAGCGGGCGACGAAACCGCCTCGGGCTGGTCTCAGAGGGAGGAGAGGAGGTTGAGAACCTCCGGCACTCGGTTGAGAGCGTCGCGTGCAATGAGGAATCCGACGATGCCCACGATCCAGGCCGTCGTCTCGCCGCCGTTCTTCTCCATCCATCGAGCCACGCGTTGCAGCAACGGCTCGACGAGCCTGCGCGCCACCAGTCGCAGCAGCATCAGCACCAGCGCCGGCAGGATCATGACGAAGCAGTAGGCGGTGAGGAGAGCGAGCCGTTCTGCCCAGCTGAGGTCGGCTGTGCTGATGAGACCGGTGGCGGCGAGATACGGCAGCATCGTCGCGACTTCGATGAGCGCTGCCGCGAGCGCGACGCCGACCAGGGGCAGGAGCCCTCCCTCGTCGCCCATGATCCGCGAACGCCAGCGCATGATCCGACCCGGCTCCTCCTGACGATCGATGCCTTTCTTCTTGCCGATGAAGAAGCTCCACACCAGCAGGGCGACGCCGACAACCAGTTGAACGCGTGCTGCCGCGGGGTGGTCGAGGAGGGCGTCGAGATCGCCGATGAACGTGTCGAGGCCCGCGACGAGCAGAACGCCCACCGCGAGGTAGAAGCCGGCGACTGTCGTGAGGAAGACCACGATCCGCCCGGCGCGTAGACGGCCGGGGGTGAGCAGGAACCAGATCGGGATCAACAGCGTCCCGAAGCTCGTCGAGTCGATGAGGGCGAGCACCCCGAGCGGCGCGAGGAGTTCTGGCGTCATGACGCCAGTCTCTGGTGCATCGAGTCCGCTGACGTCGGGCAAGAGACTGATGGCCGGCGGTCTGGTCTACATCCTTCGATCGACTTCGCCGTGTGGCGGATGTGCTGGGATGTAGGCGTGGAGAGAATCGGCGCGGTATGGCGCGATCGGGTGCGGGCGACGGAGCGCAGCCGTGACATCAGCGATGCCGTCTTCACCTTCGCGGCCGGTGGTGCCTTCGTGGCGGTCGGTCTCGTCAATACCGGCGGTCGGTCCCCGGGGCTCACGGCGGACTCCCGCTGGCTGTACCTGCTGCCGTTGACGGCGATCTGTCTGGTGATGGTGGCCAAGAGGCGCCACCCGCTCGCAGCGTTGGCCGCCGGCGCGGTCATCTTCGGTGTCGACGTCGTGATGGGCGGCAGCATCGGGACGCTTCTCGGTTTCTTCGATCTGATCTACGCTGCCGCCCTCCGCGGCCCGGCGACGTGGGTTCGCCGGCTCGAAGTGGGCGTGGGGGTGCTGGTGCCGGTCGCGGCGGCCACAACCTTCGTCGTCTCGGGGGACCCGCAGGTGAGTCTTCTCGTGGGCTTGGCGGTGTTCGCTGTGCTCGGCACGCCGTTGTGGTGGGGGCGGTCGGTGCGTCATCAGACGGAGCTCGCCGAATTGGCGGCGGAGCGCGCCCGCGACCTGGAGCGACTGGCCGAACTGCGCAGCGAGGAGGTGGTGCGCGAAGAGCGCACGCAGATGGCGCGCGACCTCCACGATGCGCTCGCCGGTCAGCTGTCGACGATCGCGATCCAGTCCGAGAGCATCCTCGCGACGCCGACGGCGAGCCCGGAACGCCATGAGCAGGGACTTCGCGCGATACGCTCCGCGAGCGTGCTGGCGTTGCGGGAGATGCGGGCGATGATCGGACTCTTGCGCACCGGGGCGGAGCCCTCGACCTCGCCGGCCCGCCTCGCCGAGCTCGATGAGCTCGTGGCGAGTTTCGCCGGTCAGGGCTTGCGGGTCGAGCTGGTCGTGCCACCGGAGCTGCCGTCGCTGCCCGCGGCGGTCGACCAGGCCGCGTATCGGATCGTTCAGGAGTCGTTGACCAATGAGCTGAAGCACGGCGGGGGCGGCGGTGTGAGAGCGGCGGTCACCATGCGGCACGGATGTCTGGGTATCGAGGTCACGGGAAGACCGCGCGTGGGAGCGCCGCCTGTCGCCTCCGAGCAGGGCGGTATCGGCCTGTTGACGATGCGCGAGCGTGCTGAGGCATTGGGCGGCACCTTCGAGGCCGGCTGTCGCGAGGATGGCGACGGCAGCAGATGGCGGATCCGCGCCACGATTCCGCTGGAGGAGATCTCATGACGACTCGGGTGCTCATCGCGGACGATCACGCCGCCATTCGCTCGGGTCTTCGCCTGATCTTGGACGATGCGGACGACATCGTGGTTGTGGGAGAGGCTGGAGATGGGGCGGCCGCGCTCGCCAATGCGCGGGCCCTGCTCCCGGATGTCGTTCTCATGGACATTCGCATGCCGGGGACCGACGGGATCGAGGCCACCGCGTCCATCGTCGGCGAGTCGTTGGCGGATGTCCTCGTCCTCACCACGTTCGACGTCGACGAGTACGTGTTCGGCGCGTTGCGCGCGGGCGCTGCCGGGTTCCTGCTCAAGACAGCGGATGCCGCGACGCTCGTCGACGCGGTTCGTCGGGTCGCGGCGGGTGAGGGGGTGTTGGCACCCGAGGTGACGCGCAGGACTCTCCGCGCGTTCGCCGAGCAAGCTCCGGCCCGACCGGCGGTGCCTTCTGTTCACATCGGTGAACTCACCGGCCGAGAGCGCGAGGTGCTCGCGGCGCTCGGACAGGGTCTGTCCAATGCTGACCTCGCCGCCGCGCTCCTGATCACGGAGGCGACGGCCAAGACGCACGTCTCACGCGTTCTCGCCAAGCTCGGCTGCTCCTCGCGTGTCCAGGCGGCGATCGTCGCCCGGGAGGCGGGCCTGGTCTGAGGGGGAAGTGGCGGCGAGCATGGAAGCCCGCCGCCACTCCTCATCGATGGGTCAGCAGGAGTAGGTGCCTCGCAGGTGCACCGGCAACGGGTTGTTGCTCGTCACCTGGAAGTCCCACTTAGCGACCTCGCCGGGGGCGACCGTGCGGCACGGCGGGTCGGGCTGGAAGGCGATATCCGGCCTGACGCTCACCGAGGAGTCGCCGCAGTTGTGGTAGCGCGCGACGCGGTGATCGATCGTGTAGGTGCTGTAGCCGGCGGGGACGGTCTGGATCCACAGGCTGGCGTCCGATGAGCCGCACGGTACCGAATCGGCGCTGGCCGATGAGGTCCCGAGGGCGACGAAGCCGGCCGGGAGCAACACAGCTGCTGCGAGCGTCTTGGCGAATGTGCGGAGTTTCATGATTCTCAGCTCCTTCGGCAGTGACTCTCTGGCGTTTTACGGTAAACACATGCTGTGACCTGCTGCACAGAGAGAACCTGATGATCTCGTCCTCTGCGCTGGGATACGAACGAAAGACTGTCTACCGACGGATCGCCGCATGG
Source organism: Aeromicrobium piscarium (assembly GCF_007421815.1). Taxonomy (GTDB): domain Bacteria; phylum Actinomycetota; class Actinomycetes; order Propionibacteriales; family Nocardioidaceae; genus Aeromicrobium; species Aeromicrobium piscarium. The sequence continues at coordinate 323,510 of NZ_VLNT01000001.1, forward strand.
CCTGGAGATGCGCGAAGGCGCTCCCCATGTAGGCGGGGATGATCCTTCCGTACGATGGGGGACTGTGACTGACGTGCCGCAGACCCCCGAGACCGAGGACGACCTTCCCGAGCAGATGCGGGTGCGTCGCGAGAAGCGTCAGCGCCTCCTCGACGAGGGCGTCGACCCGTACCCGGTGACGGTCGAGCGCACCCACGACATCCGCGAGATCGTCGAGACCTACGACCCTGAGCAGCTGGGTGCCGACCACCAGACCGGTGTGACGGTCTCCATCGCCGGCCGTGTCATCTTCCTGCGCAACACCGGCAAGCTGTGCTTCGTCCGTCTGCGCGAGGGTGACGGCACCGAGATCCAGGCGATGTTATCGCTGGCCGAGGTGGGGGAGGAGCGACTCGCCGCCTTCAAGCAGATCGTCGACATCGGCGATCATCTTCAGGTCACCGGTGAGGTCATCACGAGCCGCCGCGGTGAGCTGTCGGTCATGGCGACCTCGTGGCAGCTCGCCGCCAAGACGATGCGACCGCTGCCGGTGGAGCACAAGCCGCTGTCGGAGGAGTCGCGGGCGCGACTGCGCTATGTCGATCTCATCGTGCGCCCCGAGGCGCGTGAGAACGTGCGGGTGAAGGCGAAGGTGCTCGGCTCGATCCGGCGGACGCTCGACGATCTGGGCTACATCGAGATCGAGACCCCGGTCTTGCAGCACACCAACGGCGGTGCCGCCGCCCGACCCTTCCACACTCATGTGAACGCCTACGACGAGGACGCGCTGCTGCGGATCGCGCTGGAGCTGCACCTCAAGCGTGCCCTCGTCGGCGGGATCGACAAGGTGTACGAGGTCGGCAAGACCTTCCGCAACGAGGGTGTCGACAACACCCACAACCCCGAGTTCATGATGCTCGAGGTCTACGAGGCGTACGGGTCCTACGACACGATGGCCGAGCTGATCCGTTCCCTCGTCGTCAACGCCGCGCGGGCGGTCGGCAAGACGGTCGTCCCGGCCCGCGATGGCAGCACCATCGACCTCGAAGCCCCGTGGCGTCGGGCAACGATCCATGAGCTGGTCGCGGAGGCGACCGGCGCGGAGGTCACCGCCGAGACCTCCTTCGATGAGCTCGTGGCGCTCGCGGACCGCCACGAGGTGGCCTTGCAGGATCACTGGGGTGCCGGCGAGGTGTTGCTGGAACTCTTCGAGAAGCTCGTCGAGCACACGCTGATCCAGCCGACCTTCGTGTGCGACTATCCCGAGGCCGTCCGGCCGTTGGCGAAGAAGCACCGCACGACTCCCGGCCTGGTCGAGGCGTGGGATCTCATCATCAACGGTGTCGAGCTCGCGCCCGCGTACTCCGAGCTCAACGATCCGGTGATCCAGCGTGAGCGTCTCGAGGATCAGGCGCGCCTCGCTGCCGTCGGCGATCCCGAGGCGATGGATGTCGATGAGGACTTCCTGCGCGCTCTCGAGTTCGGCATGCCGCCGGCGGGTGGCATGGGTGTCGGCATCGACCGCCTGGTCATGCTGCTGCAGGGCATCGGTATTCGCGAGGCGATCCTCTTCCCCATCTCCCGCCGGGAGTGACGCGGGAGCCGAGGCGCGCCTCGGCTGAAAGTGATGCTAAAACGGGTTACGGCGTGGTGTTTCTGCAGGTCAACAAGTGTGCTCCCCGCGCGAGCGGGGATGATCCGAGCGAAGCCTTCCGCGAGTTCCGCAAGTCCCAGTGCTCCCCGCGTGAGCGGAGATGGTCGGTTCGGGACGACGCGCAGTTCCGAGGAAGATGTGCTTCTGAGGTTGCTATAACAACCAGAAAAGCGAATCCCGCATCAAGGGCTGACGGAGGATGTGCTTTCGGGGTCGCCGGGGCAGCCGCGAAAGCACATCGTGCGTGCGTGGGTGGGTTCGTGATGGGCGCGCCGGGTCAGAAGCCGAAGGCGTGAGTGGGCAGGTCGTCGAGGGGGAGGGGTGCGATCGCGCCAGCGGCGCAGAGGTGAATGACCTCGCACCCGGCACCCGCGCCCACGGTCGCGCTTCGCACCGTGGCGGCCCATTCCAGGTCGTCCGTCCGTACCGGACCGACGGCGGGACGGCAGAGCAGGAAACCGATCCGCCACCACGCGGGCTCGTGATCGAGCAGGTCGAGCAGCCAGTCGGCGAACCGCATCGACCGTTCCGGTGACAGCGGGCCCGTGACATCAGTGAGTGTGAGCAGAGTGCGCACAGTCCTGCCGTCGCGAGCAATGAAGAGGCACTTCAGACACACTGCCGGCTCACGTCGGCCTCGGAGCAGCCGTCGCCAGAGGCGCAGGAGATCCACCTGCGAATGGACGGTCGACGGCAGTGGGCGAAGGAGCGACATGCGCACAGCCTGGACGAGGAGCGACGAGGCCGCGAACGGTTATCCACAACCTGCGGCGGTGGCTGTCCTCTTTGTCGGTGTGGGCTCATAGCGTGTGCACCATTCGACAAGGAGGATGTATGGACGATCAAACACAGCTGATCGCGTGGCTCGATCAGGAGGACCGGCGCACCACCGAGGCGATCCGGAGGTGTGGGGTCTATATCCAGTACGTCATGGGCGACCAGTCCCGGAACGAGACATCGTTCAGCTACACCACCGGCCTCTTCGGCATGGGACACCCGGAACTGTTGGCATTCGGGCTCTCCCCGGTCAACGCTCGGGGTCTGTTCAACGAGCTGGCGAGCCGAATCCGTGACGGCGAGGATCTGATCCCCGGGGACATCGTAACCTTCGACGACTGGCATCACCGCGTCATCGTCGAGGTCGTGCCCAACCCCGGACAGATCCTGCTGGCGGCCAATCGCTTCTACCAGCGTCCGCCCGAGCAGTCCGTGCCCGCTCTGCAACTGACCACGGACGACAGGAACGGACGATTTCCCTGGGATGACGGATACAGCTTCCCGACATGGCTCCAACCGCGGCCAGGAGAGTTCTCGGCCTGGGGATGATCGTCACCCAGCGACGAGGGCGGTCAGCTCGTCGATCAGCCAGGAGCGATAGCGCCCGTCGTCCCAGCCCGCCGCACGCAGATGTAGATAGGTGTCGGCAGAGACCAGCAGCCCCACCATCGTCTCGACGTGCTCCACCTCCTCTACCGGCACCATGCCGGTAGAGGCGAGCAGTGCCACACCCTCGTGGATGCTGCGGACGCGGCGCTCATCGATACGGAGATAGAGCTCTCGCACCTCCGCGTCCGCATCGGCCGCCGAGCGGATCCGCAGGGTGAGCTCGGCCATCCGTTCGAGGGCCGCGGCCATGAAGCCCGCATAGGCCTCGATGAGACTGGCTCGATCCCGAGTGGCGAGGATTGTGCCCATCGCCGCGGTGTCGTTGAGAGAGATGAAGTCTTCGACACCGGCGAGCGCCATCTCGTACGCCGCGAGCAGGAGCGCCGGTTTGGGGCCGTTGATCCGCACCGTGGGCACGGAGACCCCTGCCTCGACGGCGATGTCGCGCACGGTGGTGAGGCCGTATCCATCGCGAACGAAGAGCCGATGGGCAGCCTCGACGATACGGCGCCTCGTCGCCGCGGCCTCCGCCTCGCGGCGGGGCGACGAGTAGGTCCGCCGCGGCCGCACATCGCTCACTGTCTCCCCCGAAGGCTCTTGACGAAGTATTCGTTATTGCCCGACTATAACGAATAGGTCGGCGCCGCCTGACCCCGAGTGAATCGAGAGTCACCATGACGCGCGAACCGATGAACAGTGCCCCGGCCGGCGGAGGCGAGCCACGAGGATGTGATGTCGCCGACCTGGCGGTGTTCCATGGCTTTCTCCTCACCCTCTTCGACGATGCGCAACGGTGGGTCACCGAATCGGCCGAGGCGCCTCCTCGCCACGTCGCCCGCATGACCCGGCACCTCGACCACGTGGTCGCCATCCTTCATGACCACCATCACGGCGAAGACCTGGTGCTGTGGGACCGCCTGTCCGGCCGCGCACCCGGGTGCGTGCTGCATGTCGACGCCATGCGTCGTCAACACGAGAGCATCGCCGCCCGCGCCGAGGCACTCAGTGCTGATGTCGAGCGCTGGCGGGAGACTGCGAGCGAGCCCGAACGCCAGCGAGTCGTGGCCTCACTGGAAGCGCTGGTCTCCGAACTGCGTGAGCACCTCGGCCAGGAGGAGAACGTCATCGCTCCGGTCGCTGCGGTCGAACTCACGCAGAGCGAATGGGACGAGCTGGCCGAACACGGTCGTCGTGCCGTACCGCGCGAGCGACTTCTGTTGCAGCTCGGGCTCATGCTCGATGCCCTCAGCCCCGATGACGCCGCCCATCTGCTCGCCTCCCTGCCCGTCCCGGTGCGGATGATGTGGGCGGCGTTCGGTGTGCGCGTCTACCGGCGCCAGCGCGCCCGCCTGGAGCGCCGGTCCCCGAGCGAGGCGGCTTGATGCGGCCGCTGACAGCGTGGATGCGCGCGGTGGGTGTGCTGTACCTGGTGCTCGGAGCGACTTGGTTCCCCGGTATCGCAGAACGGATGCTGGACAGCCGGATTCCCGGTTTCGATGCGCCCGCGGACGGCGTGGCTGCTCGCGGTTACACGGATTGGATGTTCGGATTCGGGATCGATCTGTTCGTCATCGGCGTCTTTCTCATCGCCGCGTCACGACGACCCGAGCGCGCCAGCGTCCTGGTCTGGCTGGTGATCGCGCTCAGCGCTACCCGCGGCATCGGCTTGGATCTCTACCACATCTCGATGGGCTACCCCGTGGTGTCGATGGTGGCCTTCATCGCGCTGCACACGGCGATCATCGCGAGCGGCGTCTGGGCGCTGAGGGCGCAGGAGCGGGCGCCGGCGACGGCGGGGGAGACGGCGTGATCGCCGGCTGTCAGAAGTCCTGAGCGCGGGACTCGCGCGTGCGGCGCCAGAAGGCCCACACCACGCCGAGGACGAGCAAGGTGTAGAGACCGATCGTGATCGGGCTGCTCACCAGGGTGAGGGGATCGTTATTCGAGTTCGCCATCGCATCGCGCAGCGAGTACTCGGCCAACGGCCCGAGGATGACCGCGATCAGGATCGGCGCGAGCGGCACGTCGTTGCGCCGCATGACGAAGCCGAGCAGTCCCAGCGCACACATGATCGCCAGATCGACTGTGCTCGCACTCGTCGCATATACGCCCAGGCTCGCGAACACCGTGATACCCGCATAGAGATAGGCCTGCGGGATCTTCAGCAGTTTGGCCCACAGCGGCGCGAACGGCAGGTTGAGGATCAGCAGCGCGATCATCGCGATGAACAGGCTCGCCAGCAGCGCCCACACGATCTCGCCGTTGCGCTCGAACAGCAACGGACCGGGCTGCATGCCGTACTGCTGGAAGGTCGCGAGCAGCAGTGCCGCGGTCGCCGAGGTGGGCAGGCCCAGGGCCAGGAGTGCTCCCATCGCGCTGCCGGCGGTCGCATTGCCGGCCGCCTCGGGTGCCGCCACGCCACGGATCGACCCGGTGCCGAAGGTCGGCTTGGCGCGCCGCCGATCCAGCCGCCGCTCGGTACCGTACGCGAGGAAGGTGGGGACCTCGGCGCCGCCGGCCGGGATGATGCCGAACGGGATGCCGAAGGCGCTGCCGCGTAACCACGCCGGCAACGCCTCGAAGAACTCGGGGCGTGTGAGCCACGGACGTCCCTGGGACGGCACCAGCTCGGCGGCATTCGACCGGCCCAGGCGGCTCGCGACGTGCAGCACCTCGCCGATCGCCAACATCGCCACCGTGATGACGACGATGCTGATGCCGTCGAACAGCGCCGGCACCTCGAAGGTGTAGCGCGCCGAACCGGTCGACTGGTCGATGCCGACCAATGCGAGCGCGAGGCCGAAGCCGAGCGCCGCGAGCCCGCGGGCCGCCGACTCCGACACGATCGTCGAGATCGCCACGAAGGCGAACAGGGCGAGCGCGAAATACTCCCCGGGGCCGAACTTGGTCGCCAGCTCCGCGAGCGTCGGCGCGAAGAACACCACGAGCACCGTGGCCAGCATGCCTCCGGTGAACGCGCCGATCGCCGACGTGGCCAGCGCCTGCGGCGCTCGCCCGGCCAAGGCCATGCGATGCCCCTCGAAGGTCGTCGCGATCGCCGTGGAGTTGCCGGGCGTGTTCATCAGGATGCCCGCGGTGGAGTCGCCGAACAGGCCACCGAAGTAGATGCCGCTGAACATGATGAGCGAGGCCAGCGGATCGAGGGTGAAGGTCATCGGCAGCAGCAGGGCGACAGCCATCGCCGACCCGAGGCCGGGCATCACGCCGACCGCAGTGCCGAGGAAGGCACCGACCACCACCCAGATCATGTTCTGCCAGGTGAAGACGTCGCCGAAGCCTCCGGCGAGGTTGATCAACTGATCCACGCCGTCACCACCGATCCAACAGCCCGGCCGGCAGCGCCAGACCGAGAACGCCGCCGAAGACGATCTGGATCACCCCCGCGAGGATGAACCCGACGAGCAGGTTCCACGCGACGCGGCGGTTGCCGAGCGCGGTCGCGACCATCCCGAAGAGGAGCGTGGCGGCGATGAGCCAGCCGAGGAACTCCAGGAGTGCGGTGAAGGCGAGCAGTCCGGCGAAGGCGGAGAGCATCGCGCCCCAGTTGGTGTCCTTGGCCTCGGCTGCCGCGACACGGCGCTCGTCCTCGGGCTTGCGGAACGCGCCGACGGTGAGCGTGGCCGCGACCGCGACGCAGATCGCGGCCACCAGCCATCCGAATCCCTGTGGTCCCAGCAGGCCGCCCTCACCGACCACGTTCATCGTCAGGTTGCCGTAGACGAGGGCGAGAGCCAGGACGATCAGCAGCGCCGCGACGACCAGTTCGCCACGCCCCGCCCACCAGCCGCGCGGAGTCTCCTCGGCATCGGTCGTCTGCTCACCCGCGGGTCGATCGCTCATGCCGCCACCTGCCAAGAAGAACGATGGTAGGCAGGTCCCGGCATGAGGTGCCTCTTTGTTCGCTCGCTTCGCTCGCTCATGACAGCCCCAATTCCTCGAGGATCGCGTCGATACGTTCCTGCTCGCCGACCAGGAAGTCACGGAAGTCATCGGGACCCTGCCAGCTCTCCTCCCAGCGATTGCGCTCGATCGCCTCGTCCCAGGAGGTGGTCTGCGTCATCTCCTCGACGATGTCGAGCAGTTCATCGCGTTCCTCGTCGGTGATGCCCGGCGCTGCCACGATGCCGCGCCAGTTGACCATGTCGACCTCCGAGTAGCCGAGGTCGATCATGGTGGGGGCATCCACGCCTTCGAGGGGTTCGGGCGCGACGACCGCGACGGCGCGCAGCCGACCACCGTCGATCAGGTCGCGGAAGTCGTTGTAGCCGCTGATGCCGACGTCGACGGTGCCGCTCGCGTCCGACAACAGCGAGAGCGTCAGCTCGCCGCCGCCCGCGTGGGGCGTGTAGTGGAGCTCGCCGGCCCCCACGCCGGTCGCCTCGGCCAGCTGGGCGGCGATCATGTGGTCGATGCCGCCGGCTGAACCGCCGCCGATCGGCATCGTGGGATCCTCCTGCCACGCTTCGACGACATCCTCGAAGGTCTCCAGCTCGGAGTCCGACGGGACCGCGATGACCTCGAAGTCCTCCGCGAGCCGTGAGACCGGGGTGACAACGGTCAGCGTGGTGGAGGAGTCGCTCATCCCGATGCCACCGACCATCACGGTCCCCGTGACCATGATCGTGGTCGGATCGCCGGTCATCCGGGCCAATTGGGAGAGGCCGATCGTTCCCGCCGCTCCTGGGACGTTGACCACCTGCACGTTGCCGACGATGCCGTCGGTGCGCAGGGCCTGCTGCATCTCGCGTGCGACGAGATCCCATCCGCCGCCGGCGGCGGCCGGGGCGATGATGGTGAGTGAGGACCGAGCCTGGGCGCCGTCGCCCGTGCCGCGTGCCTCGTCGACGGCGAACCAGCCGACGAGCCCTGCGAGCACGAGCCCGATGGCCCAACGCACTGCTGACACGAGACCCCCTGGAGTGTGGCGTGGGACACTATCCTGACACGACTCGGCCTACTGACTCGTACGCTGGGGGCACGCACTTCGCCCGGGAGGAAACTCATGACCGTCGCCGTCGCTCATCACGACTCACCCGAAGGTCACGCGGCACTGCGTGCCGGCATCGATCTCGCCCGTCGTCTCGGTGGTGATCTGGCGGTACTGCACGTTCTCGACGATGACCTGACGGGCGATGTGGAGGCGGCGCGCCGCGATGCGGGAGAGCGCGTCGGGCGGGCTCTCGAGGGCATCGGCGACGAGGTCCGGCACACGGTCCACATCGTGGCCGCCGGAGGCGATATCGCGCAGGCGCTGATCGATCTGACGACCGAGGCGGACGCCGAGATGCTCATCATCGGCGCTCGCCGGCGCTCTCCGGTCGGCAAGCTCCTGATGGGCAGCGTCGTCCAGAGGGTCGTCCTCGACAGTCCGGTGCCGGTCCTCGTCGTCAAGCCGTGAGGCGCGTCCCCACCGTCATCTGGTGCGGCGTCGCGATCGTCGCGCTGCTCGCCGGTTGGGGGCCGGTCGCCACGACCTCGGCGAATGCGGAGCGAGCCCGCGGCGGGCTCGAGCTGTACGAGCGTTGGGCCGCCGAGACGGTGGTCGTGAGCGGGAAGCTCGTCGAGGTGGGCCGCAGTCAGGAGGTGCTCCCGGATGTCTGGGACACCCCCGTGACCTACCAGGCCGATCTGCGAGGCGAGCCGGTGCTGGTCGCGACATCGTTGCAGCGGAAGGTCGCTCCAGGCGACGTTCCCGAGCGGCTCGAGCTGCGGGTCTCCCCTGAGCGGGTGCACGCCGGCGAGGTGGCCGCGGTGCAGGGCGGCCGTGAGCTGGCGAGCGCGGAGGATCTGGTGCAACGCCAGGTGCAGCGCGTCGAGGACAGCCGCACGACCGCGACGCTCGCCGCGGGTGTCTGGTGGGTGGCCGCGGCTGTGGCGGTCGTCGCCCTGCTGGTGGTCGGGCGCCTGAGAGGAGCCGCGGGTTTCGCGGGCGAGCGCGACATGTCGGTGCGACAGGGACGCTACGACGCGGTGGATCGGGCCGCGCGGTCGGCGGAGCTTCCGCTCGTGCTGGGGAGTTGGGCGCTCCTGACCTGCCTGGCGGCCTGGGGCTTCACGGTGCGTCCCGTGGTGATCGCCTGGGCGGCTCTGACCCTCTGCGTCGTGGCCGGGACGACGCTGCGGGAGACGCGAGCGCTCCGGGCGCTGATCGCCGCGCCACCGGGTATCGTGCGGAGACGGCGGAGAGGCCGCGCGATCGGGCTGCGCGCGCTTGGTATCGTGCCGCTGATCCTGTCCGGGCTGTTGCTCGTGACCGTGGCCGTGATGGCGAGCACGATCGGCCCGGAGGTGCGCCGCGAGCTGGCCCTCGGTGTCATGCTGGCGGTCGTCGGGACCGCCCTGTGCGCCGCGGGGGTGGCCCAGAGTCGCGTTCCGCAGGCGCCGGTGATTCCGCCCAGGGCGAACAGCGGAACACCGGACGCTCGATGACAGTTGAGTTAAGCATCTGGACACGCCGGCCGGGTTCATCGCCTGGCCACTAGACTGAATGAACAGTCCAGCAGAGGGGACGACATGTTCGAGAGATTCACCGACCGGGCCCGTCGGGTTGTGGTGCTCGCGCAAGAAGAGGCGCGCATGCTCAGCCACAACTACATCGGGACCGAGCACATCCTTCTCGGCCTCATTCACGAGGGCGAGGGCGTAGCCGCCAAGGCCCTCGAGAGCCTGGACATCTCCCTCGACGCCGTCCGCGGCCAGGTCGAGGACATGATCGGCCAGGGTCAGCAGGCGCCGAGCGGGCACATCCCGTTCACACCGCGGGCCAAGAAGGTGCTCGAGCTCAGCCTGCGCGAGGCGCTGCAGCTCGGTCACACCTACATCGGGACCGAGCACATCCTGCTCGGCCTCATCCGTGAGGGCGAGGGCGTGGCCGCCCAGGTGCTCGTCAAGCTCGGAGCCGACCTCAACCGCGTCCGCCAGCAGGTCATCCAGCTGGTCAGCGGCTTCCAGGGCAAGGAGTCCGAGACCGCGGGCACCGCTCCGGAACCGGCGGCCGCATCATCGGCCGTGCTGGACCAGTTCGGCCGCAATCTGACGCAGGCCGCGCGCGAGGGCAAGCTCGATCCGGTCATCGGCCGCGACGACGAGGCCGAGCGCGTCATGCAGACGCTCAGCCGTCGCACCAAGAACAACCCGGTGCTCGTGGGTGAGCCCGGCGTCGGCAAGACCGCCGTCGTCGAGTCGCTGGCCCAGGACATCGTCCGTGGCGATGTGCCCGAGACGCTCAAGGACAAGCAGATCTACACGCTCGACCTGGGTGCCCTCGTGGCCGGCTCGCGCTACCGCGGTGACTTCGAGGAACGCCTCAAGAAGGTCCTCAAGGAGATCCGCACGCGCGGTGACATCATCCTGTTCATCGACGAGATCCACACCCTGGTCGGTGCTGGTGCCGCCGAGGGCGCGATCGATGCCGCCAGCATCCTCAAGCCGATGCTGGCCCGTGGCGAGCTGCAGACCATCGGTGCCACCACGCTCGACGAGTACCGCAAGCACTTCGAGAAGGATGCGGCCCTCAACCGCCGCTTCCAGCCGGTGATCGTCAACGAGCCGACCGTCGCCGACAGCGTCGAGATCCTCAAGGGTCTGCGCGACCGGTACGAGGCGCACCACCGCGTCTCGATCACCGACGACGCCCTCTCGGCCGCCGCGACGATGGCCGATCGCTACATCTCCGACCGGTTCCTGCCGGACAAGGCGATCGACCTCATCGACGAGGCCGGTGCGCGCCTGCGCATCCGTCGCTCGGCCACCCCGCCGGAGTTCAAGGAGTTCGACGAGAACATCGCCGACGTCCGCCGCCGCAAGGAGGGCGCGATCGACGCTCAGGACTTCGAGCTCGCCGCCAGCCTGCGCGATGAGGAGAAGAAGCTCATCACGGCCAAGAACGAGCGTGAGCGCGCGTGGAAGGCCGGCGATCTCGACTCGGTCGCGATCGTCGACGAGCACCTCATCGCGGAGGTCCTCGCCAAGGCCACCGGCATCCCCGTCGGTCAGCTCAGCGAGGAGGAGTCCACGCGACTGCTCCACATGGAGGAGGAGCTGCACAAGCGCGTCATCGGTCAGGACGAGGCGATCAAGGCTCTCTCGCGGGCGATCCGTCGCACCCGTGCGGGCCTGAAGGATCCCAAGCGTCCCGGTGGCTCGTTCATCTTCGCCGGTCCGTCCGGTGTCGGTAAGACGTGGCTCTCCAAGGCGCTGGCCAACTTCCTGTTCGGCGACGACGACGCGCTGATCCAGCTCGACATGAGCGAGTTCAGCGAGAAGCACACCGTCTCGCGGCTGTTCGGCTCGCCTCCCGGCTACGTCGGCTACGACGAAGGCGGTCAGCTCACCGAGAAGGTGCGCCGCAAGCCGTTCAGCGTCGTGCTCTTCGACGAGATCGAGAAGGCCCACCCGGATATCTTCAACTCGCTGTTGCAGATCCTGGAGGAGGGGCATCTCACCGACGGTCAGGGTCGCGTCGTCAACTTCAAGAACGCCGTGATCATCATGACCACCAACCTCGGTGCTCGTGAGATCGCCAAGGGTGTCAACCTGGGCTTCGCTCAGGCCGGTGACGCCGTCGGCAGCTACGAGCGGATGAAGGAGCGGGTGGCGACGGAGCTCAAGCAGCACTTCCGCCCTGAGTTCCTCAACCGTGTCGACGAGGTCGTGGTGTTCCCGCCGCTGACGCAGGAGGAGATCCTGCAGATGGTGGACATGATGATCGGTCTGCTGGAGGCCCGTCTCGCCGAGAAGGACATGAGCGTCGAGCTCACCACCGCAGCCAAGGAGAAGCTCGCCGAGCGCGGCTTCGACCCGGTGCTCGGTGCCCGTCCGCTGCGTCGCACGGTGCAGCGCGAGATCGAGGATGCTCTGGCCGAGAAGCTGCTCTACGGTGAGCTGCACGCGGGACAGATCGTCTTGGTCGATGTCGAGGGTGAGGGGCCGGACGCGTACTTCACCTTCACCGGCACCGACAAGGCCGATCTCGAGCTCGAGGGCGTCCGTCCGGCTGTCGAGGCCGGTACGGGCGGCACCGAGGAGTAACGCTCAGCAGTGCTGAATGAGGCGGGTCCGGGTCTCCCGGGCCCGCCTCGTCGTCTGTTAGACGCGGGCGCAACTGTTCGCCGGGTTGGGGGCTCTTTCTCGCTGGAGTAACGGCCACAGCCCGGCGAGAGTTGCGCCCGGGGTGGCGATTAGTGGCCGGGGAGGGCGAAGAGATCGTCCTCGACGAGGACGGCGAGCCCATCGTCGAGCAGTGAGGCCAGACAGCGATCGCGCTGCCCGGCCTCGTCCCAGACGAGATCGAGGGTCGTCTTGTGGACCGGTCCGGGAGCATCGCGCAACACCGCCATCAGCCGGCCGCGCACCTGTCGATCGGTGCCGGCCCAGGCCTGTCCGGTCGGGCGCTGCTCTCCCTCGGGATAGCCCGCCGCGCGCCAGGCGCACAGATCGGTGACCGGGCATGCCTCACAGTGCGGCGCCCGGGCCGTGCAGACGAGGGCCCCCAGCTCCATCGTCGCTGCCGCCCACAGGTCGGCATCGTCATCGGGGAGGAGGTCGGCGGCCAGTGTGCGTTCCGCCGCGGTCACCGCTTTCGCCGGATACTGCTCGCCCGCGATGACGCGAGTGAACACGCGACGCACATTGGTGTCGAGGACGACGTGGTGACGCCCGTACGCGAAGGACGCGATGGCGGCGGCCGTGTAGTCGCCCACGCCGGGGAGCTCTCGCAGCGTCGCGTAGTCGTCCGGCACCTGACCACCGTGCTCGGAGGCGATGGCGCCGGCGGCGGCATGCAGTCGCTGCGCCCGCCGGGGGTAGCCGAGTCGTCCCCACGCGCGGATCGCGTCGCCGGAGCTGGCGGCGGCGAGGTCGGCGGGGGTCGGCCAGCGCTCCATCCAGGTCTCGAAGACGGGGAGGACGCGGCTGACCGGGGTCTGCTGCAGCATGAACTCCGAGACCATCACGGCCCACGGGTCGGGGCGTTCGCCGTCTCGCCCGCGCCAGGGCAGATCGCGTCGGTGGGCGGCGAACCAGGTGAGGACCCGGTCGTGAAGCATCGGGAGAGAGGTCGTCATGGCGCGTCGATCCTTTCATGGCAGGTCGAATCGGTAGCGTTGGACCGTGCCACGAGGACCCCTGCCCGCCGCGATCTACTGGCGCCGCCGTCTGCTGTTCGTCACGGTCCTCATCGCGGTGGTCTGGGCCTCGATCCAGGTCTGGTCCTGGTCGCAGGATCGGCGCGACGATTCCCCTGCCACGACTCCGACTCCCTCGGCCACTCCGAGCGAGGCCGATCCCAGTCCCGAACCGGAACCGGAGCCGACCGATCTCGTGCCGGTCTCCATGCAGGCGCCGCAGGACGCTTGCACGCCCGAGAACGTCCGTATCGTTCCCTCGGTCGCCGATGGCCAGCCCGGGGGCGCGGACGTGGAGATGAAGCTGCTGGTGTCGACCGTGGACGGCGAAGGGTGTGTTCTCAGTCCCACGGATGCCGAACTCCTGGTCATCATCGCCGCCGACGGGTCGCCGGTCTTCGACTCGACCGTCTGCCGCGAGCCGCTGCTAAGCGAGTCCATCGCGGTGCCGGCTGGCTGGGCCGTGCAGGCCTCCATGCAGTGGAACGGTCGTAACTCCGGAGGGGCCTGTGGCGACGGTGAGCCCCCGGTGAGACAAGGCGATTACACGGTGCAGATCGGCACCCTCGGTGGCGAGCCGGGAGAGACATCGTTCCGTCTCGCGGAGCCCGAGCCCGAGCCCGAGCCGGAGCCCGAACCGAGCGAGGACGCGGAGGAGGAGACTCCTGAGGGCGAGGCCACCGAGGAGACGCCCGCGGAGGAGCCTCCGGCCGAGGAAGCTCCTCCGGAGCAGTGAGGTCGCCTGGCGGGGCGTCAGACGTAGCGTTCGAGGATGCTGGACTCGGCGAGCCGTGACAGACCTTCGCGCACCCCGCGGGCCCGCAGGTCGCCGACACCCTCGACCGCCTGCAAGTCGTCGAGACTCGCGGCGAGCAGACGTTGCAGCGAGCCGAAGTGCACGATGAGCCGTTCCACCACGGTGCCGGGTAGACGCGGGACGCGAGCGAGCAGCCGGTAGCCGCGCGGTGAGAGCGCGGCATCGAGGTTGTCTCCGTGACCGATGCGCAGGGCCTCGGCCACGCTGCCGAGATCGACCAGGTCGCTCGCGGAGAGACCACGCAGATCCGTGAGTACGTCGGGGACGGCGACTTTGCGACGTCCCTGCGGCAGATAGTCGCGCACCACGAGTTCGCGCTCGGCCTCGACACCGCCGACGAGCTCGTCGAGCTGCAGGGCGAGAAGCCGGCCGTCGCTGCCGAGTTCGAGGACGAATCCGTCGATCTCCTCGGCGATGCGGGACACCATCTCCATGCGTTGTGCGACGGCTGCGACATCGCGGACCGTCACCAGGTCCTCGATCTCGAGGGCGGACAACGCGTCGGCGACCTCGTCGAGCCGGGTGCGGTAGCGCTCGAGCGTCTGCAGCGCCTGGTTGGCCCGCCCGATCACCGCGGCGGTGTCCTCCAGGACGTAGCGGGTGTCACCGAGATAGAGGGCGATGATGTGCATCGAGGCTGACACCGAGATGACGGGCAGGCCGGTCTGGCGCGCGACGCGATCGGCGGTGCGGTGCCGGGTGCCGGTCTCCTCGGTGACGATGGTGGCATCGGGCATGAGGTGCACTCCCGCGCGCAGGATGCGGGTGGCGGTGCCGTCCAGGATGATCGCGCCGTCCATCTTGGCGAGTTCGCGTAGAGCAGTGGCCGTGAAGGGGACATCGAGGACGAATCCGCCAGTGGAGATCGACTCGACCTGCCGGTCCATGCCGGCGACGATGAGGGCACCGGTGCGTCCGCGCAGGATGCGCTCGAGTCCTTCTCTCAGCTCGGTGCCCGGGGCAACAGAGCCGAGGGCGCTACGGAGTTCGTTCGACAGGGCCACAGCGACAGCCTAGGCTGCGTCGTCGATTCGGCACGACCGGCACACTCGGCGCGGGGCGGTGAGCTATCAACCATCGGGTGGCATCGAGCGCTCCGGGGTGCATCGTTGCGTGGTTGGTGGCTCACCGTGATGTGGTGGCGCGCAGTGGCGGTGAGTGATCAACTACTGGTCCGTCGGTGGCTCACCCGGTGAGTCTCAACGGTTGTTGATGACTCACCTCCCGTCAGGGTGAGCGGCGGGCTCAGTTGCCGGTGCGGGCGGCGGCGATGGCCGCCGAGATGTGGGGGACCCGGGCGATGGCGAGCTGGCCGGCGACCGCATCGAGGCCATCGGTGTTCTCCGGGACGATCGCATGCGTGAAACCGATCCGGGCGGCCTCGCGCAGTCGCGCGATGGTGTTGTTGACGGCGCGCACCTCGCCCGCCAGCCCGACCTCGCCGATCGCGACGAGCTGCGGCGGCAGGGGAGTGTCGGCGACCGCCGAGTAGGTGGCGAGCGCGGTGGCGAGGTCGACCGCCGGCTCGTGCAGGCGGGCGCCTCCGACCGAGGCGGTGTAGACGTCGACCTCCCCGAGCTTCAGGTTCGCGTGCTTGGTGAGCACGGCCAGCACCATCGCGATCCGCGACGAGTCCAGGCCGCTGGAGGTGCGACGTGGCGAAGGGGTGGTGGCCGCGACAGTGAGCGCCTGGACCTCGGCGAGGAGGGGTCGGCGGCCCTCCATCGTGACGGTGACACAGGTGCCGGGTACGGGTCGCTCGTGCCGGGACACGAACAGGCCGGTGGGGTCGGGCACCTCGACGATGCCGTGGTCGACCAGATCGAAGCAGCCGATCTCGTCGACCGGCCCGAAGCGGTTCTTGACGGCGCGCAGCAGCCGCAGGCGTGAGGTGCGGTCGCCCTCGAACTGCAGGACGACATCGACCAGATGCTCCAGCACTCGCGGGCCGGCGACGGACCCGTCCTTGGTCACGTGGCCGACGAGCAGGGTGGCGATGCTCTCGGACTTGGCCCGTCCGATGACGGTGGAGGCGACCTCGCGGACCTGGGTGACGCCACCGGGTACACCCTCGATATCGGACGAGCCGATGGTCTGCACCGAGTCGACGATGAGCAGGCTGGGCTTGACCTGGTCGATATGGGTGAGCAACGCGCCGAGGTCGGTCTCGGCGGCGAGGTAGAGCTCGTCGTGGACCGCTCCGGTGCGTTCGGCGCGCAGGCGGACTTGGGCGGCCGACTCCTCCCCCGAGACGTAGAGCGTGCGCCGGCCGGCTCGCGCCCATCGCGCGGCGACCTCCAGCAACAGCGTGGACTTGCCGACACCGGGCTCGCCGGCCAGCAGCATGACGGCTCCGGGGACCACGCCTCCGCCGAGTACGCGGTCGAGCTCGGGGATGCCGGAGCCGGTCGCCGACGCGCTCTCGACTCCCACCTCGGAGATGGGCACCGCCGGCGATGAGACCGGGGCCGCGCTGGTGCGGGCGCTGCGAGCCGAAGCGCCTGCGACGTCGACCGTGCCCCAGGCCTGGCACTCCCCGCAACGGCCGACCCACTTGCCGGTGGTCCACCCGCACTCGGCGCACACGTACGCGGTCTTGGTCTTGGCCATGGCTCTCAGCGTAGATGCCTCCGCCGACACCGTGCCGCATCGCCGCCGAGCGGTACCCCATCAACCTCATCCGAGCTCGATGGGGTTGATGAGGTACCGGCGAACGGTGGGTGAGGTTGCTGCCCTACCGCCACACCTACGACCGGCCGAGAACGAAGTCCGCGACGGGTGGGCCGACGATCTCCGGCCCGGCATCGTGTCCGTGGCCTTCCAGATGCAGGAAGGTGCCGTCGGTGAACAGCGGCGTGAGCGTGCGGGCGACGTCGACCATGAAGGGGAAGTCGGCGCCTCCGGCGAGCACGAGGACAGGGGCGGTGACGCGCTCGGCGAGCGGCACCGGCAGGAGAGCGCCGTGCTCATCACCCATGGCCGCCGAGTCGTAGGGGAGGCTGAGCCCGACAGCATCCCACTGTGGGCCGCGCATCTGTGCCTCCGCCATCTCCGGGGGCATGCCGAGCACGGTGGCGAAGGCGATCACGGCGTCACCCCCTCGTCCGTCGGCCACGAGGTCACGGACCTGGGTGGACCACCGGCGAGGTGTCTCAGCATCCTCGAGGGCGTACGGGGGCTCGTTGAGGATGAGCCGATCGACCGTGTCGAGCGCCGCGGCGGCACGCAGCGCGACGGCCGCTCCGGACGAATGACCGTAGAGGCTCGCGCGGCCGCCGGCCGCTTCGACCAGCGCCGCGATGTCCTCGACCTCGCGGTCCGGGTCCCACGGCGGCGGTGACGCGGCATCGTCGGAGTCTCCCCGCCCTCGGCGGTCGGGATTGAGTACATGCAGGCCGCGCTCGGCGAGGTCCTCGGCCAGGCCGCGAGTGGCGGCCCGGGTGTTCAGCGCACCGCCGATGACGATGAGCGCTGGACCCTCGCCGAGGTCGTCATAGACGATGCGGGTGCCGTCGGGGGACGTGATCTGCGCCATATCCCCACGGTACGCCCGTCGTCGGGTCTCAGATGCGGATCGTGCCGCCGGGGGTCGCGAACTCCGCGACCGTGATGCCCGGCAGGGCGTTCGGCGCGACCCAGCGGACCTCGATCTGCTCGAGCGCGCTGATCGCGCCCTCGTCAAGCCAGTCGGAGACACGCTGCGGGCTGCCGGCGATCTCGAGGGCTACCAGCTCGATATCCGTCGGCGCCATCTGCGAGGGATGCTCGGCGGGGTCGATCAGCCACTGCATGACCTGCGGCAGCTGCGGATCGGCGGCCATCGAGCTGGTGCCGATCTGTCGCCACTCCAGATTGAACCCATCGGGACGGTGTCTGTTGCCGGGCACCGAGTGCCGGCCGATCATCCGCTCGACCGGAGTGATGTCGTCGACCGCGATACTCCAGCACAGCCAGCCGCCACCCAGCTCGGAGCGTGCGCGCACGGCCTTGCCGAAGGCCGCCTTCTCAGCGGCCGGGTGCTCCAGCACCTCGACGATCTCCATGTACTGGTGGTTGGCCAGCGGCAGGATCATGTTGCGGGTCCCGAAACGGGGATGGATCCCGCCGTCGAGGAAGGGGGTACCGAGACGCTCGCTCAGCTCGGCGGTGGTCTCGGCGAGGCCCTGTGGCCCGGCGGCGAAGGTCACGTGGTCGAGATGCATACGGCATTGTTACGGGCGCCTGCGGCGCGGACCGTACTTAGGGTCGGCTCAGTCTCGAACGGTCCTGCGACTCCGCTGCGAGGCTCGGCCAGGTGTCGGTAGACGGTCAACCCTTCCGGTGCTCGAGAGATACTCCAGCAACGTCACCGGTCGCGGATGGGGTTGAGGAGATACCGCTGCTGGGAGGGACGAGCGGGTCTCAGCCCGGGTCGGCCGGGTGTGGCTCGGGTCGCCCGTCGGCCAGGAAACGCTCGCATCGGGCCGCGAGCTGGTCGTAGCCCTCCTGACCCATCAGGGCGATGAGCTCGGGCCGGTAGGAGACGTAGACGGGATCGGCACCGACGTGGGCGTCGGTGTTCGAGGAGCAGTACCAGTCGAAGTCCTGGCCCCCGGGTCCCCACCCGGCGCGGACGTATTCGCCGATGGTCACCTCGGTGTAGGTGTCTCCGTCGCCGGGGTCGACCTCCCGGAACTCGCGTCGCAGCGGCAGCTGCCAGCACACATCGGGCTTGGTCTCCAGCGGCTCGAGGCCCTCGGCGAGCGCGTGCGCGTGCAGGGCGCACCCGTAGCCGCCGGGGAAGTCTCGCGAGTTGTGGAAGATGCACGCACCGTCGACGACGCGTGTCTTCAGCTCGCCGTCCTCGAGCTCGGTCCAACCGCGCGCATGGCCTTCGTCGTGGAGCTCCCACTCGGTGGGGTCGAGCACCTCGACGAAGTCGGAGACGCGGGCGACGTCGTCATCGTCGCTGAAGTGGGCGCCGTGGGCGCAGCAGCCGACATCGGGGAGCGAGGCGTAGACGCCGGGGCAGCCCTGACCGAAGATGCAGGTCCAGCGGGAGGTGAGCCAGGTGAGGTCGGCTCGGAAGCGTTCGGTCGAGTCGTCGGGGTTCGCGAACTCCACGAACGCGCGGGGGAAGCCCAGGTCGATCTCCGGCATCACTCCACTGTAGGAGGTCCGGCGGTGCGGCGCGGTGGAACGGCCGACCGCATGACGACTGGTGGGAGTGCCGGCTGTCACACTGGAGATCATGCGCATGGGTGTGCTCGACATCGGGTCCAATACCGGCCATCTGCTCATCGTGGACGCCTATCGGGGCGGTCCGCCGGTTCCTGCGCATTCGTTCAAAGAGCCCTTGCGGCTGGCTGAGCACCTCGACGCTGAGCAGCGGGTGACCGATGAGGGTGTCGCGCGGCTGGTGAAGTACGCGGTCGAGGCGACCCATGAGGCCGCCGAGAAGGGCTGCGACACGGTGCTGGCGTTCGCCACGTCCGCTGTGCGCGATGCGGTGAACGCCGACGAGGTGATCCAGGCGGTCAATGAGGCGACGGGACTGGACTTGTCGGTGCTGCCGGGGGAGGACGAGGCGCGGCTGACGTTCCTCGCGGTCCGTCGTTGGTTCGGCTGGTCCTCCGGGCGTCTGGGGGTGTTCGACATCGGTGGAGGCTCCCTGGAGTTGGCGGTCGGCGCCGACGAGGAACCGGATGTCGTCTCCTCCCTTCCGCTCGGTGCGGGCCGGCTCACCCGCGAGCGACTCGAGCGAGGGGCCTCGCTGCCCGAGCTGCGGCTCCAGGTGCGCAAGGAGATCGGCCAGCTGGCGGGACCGTTGCTGCGCGGGGGAGGGTTCGACCGGGCGGTCGCGACCAGCAAGACCTTCCGTTCCCTCGCCCGGATGTGCGGGGCGGCGCCCTCGGCGGAGGGACCGTACGTCCGCCGGGTCCTGTCCGCGCAGCGCTTGGGCAAGCTGGTCGATCAGCTGGCCACGATGACTCCCGATGAGGTCGCCGCCTTGCCCGGTGCGACGGTGGATCGCGCTCACCAGATGCGGGCCGGTGCCGTCGTGGCCGAGGCGGCGATGGACCTCTTCGGTGTGGAGGAGCTCGAGATCTGCCCGTGGGCGTTGCGCGAGGGTGTGCTCATCGAGCACCTCGACCACCTCTGATCCGGGCGGACGAGATTTTCTGACTTTTTGGTCCATTTTCCTGCGGCGGACTATCCCGGTGTGATCCGATGGAGCTATTGGCGTTGTTCAGCCCAGTAGCAGCGTCGTCCGGCGCCGGGGCTCTCACGACGTGTGAGGCATCCGGTAGGGGAATCGGAAGGTGCCGCTGTGCGCGCACGTCTGCTCGGTGTTGTTGTCGGATCGACCGTGGCGATCGGTGGAATGCTGGTCTTTGTGCCGGCAGTCGCCGAGCCGGGAGGCGGTGAACGTCCCGGCTCGGTGTGGGAAGCGCCGGCGGAGGTGAACCGCGAGCCGGTGGGCGAGATCCCTGAGGGGGACTGGTCGGCGGATCTCGCCGCTGAGGAGATCGCGGACGATGAGGCCGAGCTTCGGACCCTCATGTCGGCCGGCGATGACGAGGTAGCCGCTCCGGGCCTGGGAGTCCAGGAGCACTACGGTTTCGAGGAGTTCGGCCTCGACGACATCCACACCGCCGCGGTGAATCTGGGGAACGGGAATCTTGTCGTCCGGGCGGAGGATCTCGCCATCAACGGCCCTGGCATCGGGCTATCGCTGGACCGGTTCTACAACGGCCTGTCTCAACGGTTCGGTGGGTATGGGCCGAAGTGGTCAATCTCGGCGGCGCACGACATCGGACTGGAGGTCGGTCCGACGATGGTGGTCTTCCGAGCTCCGTCGGGCTTCCGCGCTCACTTCACCGAGGCTGACGGCGGCTGGCAGACGCCCCCAGGGTTGCAGGCCGATCTCGCCCAGCAGGACAACGGCGAATGGGTGGTGACGTACCGTCAGAACGGCGAGCGGCTGGTGTTCACCGCGGGCGGATTCCTCCTGCGAAACGAGGACCGTAACGGCAATGCGCTGACCTATGCCTACGGAGCGAACAACCGCGTCGCCTCGGTGACGGATGCTGCCGGGCGTGTGACGAGCTATGAGTACACCGGCGTGCGGGTTTCGACGATCACCGACCCCGCGGGCCGGGTGTTCGAGTTCGGTTACGACGACGACCAGCGGCTCACGAGCGTGAAGGGCGCCGACGGCGCGACCCGTCACTATGGCTACGACGACTCCGGACGGCTCACTCGTATCACGACTGCCGAAGGCTCGGTGACGTCCTTCGGGTACGACGATCGGAATCGTGTCAGCTCAGTCGACCGTCACCTCACATCCGGTGAACCGGACAGCACGGCTGCGACGACGAGCTTCTCGTATGCCGCTGGTCAGACGACGCTGACCGACCCCGATGGCAACGACTCGACCATCGAGCTCGATGACGACGGCCGGGTGACCTCGGTGACCGACCCGTTGGGACGGACGCGTTCACAGGAGTGGACCCCGAATTCGCAGGTCGCGACGCAGACCGATGCGATGGGCGGCGGCACGGGTGAGGGCAATGTCACCAGCTACAGCTACGACGATGCCAACAACCCGACCCAGGTCCAGCTGCCGACTGGCGCTGCGGCGAATGCGACCTATGGGATCGACGACGGCTGTGCGTCGCCGACATCGGGCCATCCGCACCTGGTCAAGTGCTCGACCGACCCGGAGGGCGGTCAGAAGACTTTTGCCTATGACGGGCCCGGGAATCTGACGCATCAGACCGACACGACGAACGATTCCGGAGGGCAGGAACTGTCCTACACCCACCACGGCATCGACGGTGCGAGCTGTGGCGGGAAGCAGGGGCAGCAGTGCTCGTCGACCAATGGCAACGGTCACACCACGCAGTACACCTACGATGGCGACGGCAATCTCGCCACCGTCACGCCGCCGGGGCCTGTCGCGCCGACGACGTACAGCTACGACTCTGTCGGGCGCGTCACGCAGACCGAGCAGGGCGATCAGGTCATCGGATACGTGTACGACGCGGCCGATCGGCTGGTTCAGCAGACCGAGGAGGTCGCCGGTGAGGGAGCCTGGGAGTCCGACACGGTCTACGACTTCGACAACGACGGCCAGCTGACTGCCGAGGTGCGGTCGGGGGAACCGATCGGCGGGGGAGCCTACGGTGCCCAGTCGCGGCGCGACCACAGTTACGACACTCGAGGCAACACGACAGCGGTGCAGACGCGCGTTCCCGCGGACGGGTCCGAGTTCGATGTGACCATCGCGATGGGTTACGACTCGCGGGGCAACATGACGAGCCACGATGACGGGGTCACGGGTGCTCGGACCTATGCCTATGACGCGGCGAGCCAGTTGACGCAGCTGACGGACCCGGGTGGATCGGTGACCTTCACCTATGACGACAACGGGAATGAGACCGGCCGATCCCTGCCCGGTGGCGCGAGCATCAGCAAGGAATACGACGATTCCTCGCGCCCTACCCGCATCAGCTCGGTCGACGGAGATGAGGAGTCCGTGTCGGACTATTCCTATTCCTTCGATGACGACGGGGTGGACCGCAGCAAGATCCAGGCCCGCACCGACCATGTCGGCATCCACGCCCCGACCGGCTCCACGATCAGCTATAGCTACGACAGTCTCGGCCGACTCGTCGACGCCAATGAGAGCGGTGGTGAGCACTGGACCTACGAATACGACCTCAACGGAAATAGAACCAAGTCCGGCGGTGCGACGACAACGTACAACGAGGCCGATCAGATCACCGGCGAGGATAGCAACTCGACGACACAGTTCGCCTACGACAACCGCGGCAACTTGGAGCAGGCATTCATGACCGGTAGCTATGGTTTCGCCAGTAGCAATCAACTCGACGCCGTAGGCTACGTGGGTAGCTCGTGGGCGAGTGACTATTTCGCCTATATCGACAGCAGCAATACATCACGTGTGAAGGTCGAGGAGATCACTCGGTGGCCTTTCCAGCGTTCGGATGTAACCTACGAAGCAGAATCATCGCTGGGTCTTGCTCGTACGAGCACTCTTCTTCATGGCGAGAATGAGCCGAGTCACGAGTCGATTACGCGATCGCCGGACGGATCAGTGATATCGGTGGCACGTGACGGCGATACGCGCTATACGGTTTCGGATCACCAAGGTTCGACGGTGGCGGTAATTGATAACGCAGGTGAGGTCGCGGAACGCTATGCCTACGATCCCTTCGGGCAGGCCCGTGGCGGCGTTGCGCAGGACTCGCTCGCGGGATATGCGGGCGGGCAGACCGGCCCACTGGGAACGATCAAGTTCGGGGCCCGCTACTACGTGCCGACCTTCGGAGTTTTCAACCAGATGGACCCCGCAGGCGAGGAGCAGAACCCCTACCTCTACGCCGCCGGCGACCCCATCAACAACGTCGACCCGACGGGGCTGGATACGGATTGGGCGTCACTCAGTCAGATGGCTGGTTCGTGTCTGACTGCTGGAGAAATCGGCGCTGCCGCTGGTGGCTGGGCCGGAACCTGGGTGTTCCCAGGCTTGGGTTCGGCCGCGGGTGCGACGATTGGTGGACTCTACGGCTGCGGTACCGGCATGCTGATTACCGGTGCTACCTCCTGAAGTGAGGATATTTCTCTTGTCGAACAAAGAATACGTGCGTTCGTCGCGTGCAAAGCTCCACCGGTTATTTCTGATCGTTACGGCGCCGTTTCTGATGCTCTGGGCGTGCATGGTTGATAACCAAGGGGCTCGCATCGTTATTGGACTTGGTGCCCTTGTTTGGCTCGTGCTAGGTATCATCGACTCGCCTGGTCGAATTGAGAAGAAGCAGTTCTATAACGATCAGAAACGGAATTCATAGCGGGCTCCCGCCGTGGAGCGGCGGATTTGTCAGTGGTAGCGGATAGATTGAATGTATGTTGATCGCTACCGCTGATGCCGGGCTCGTTGAGCTTCTCGGTGTGCGCCGGCAGAGCGTGGTCGCTGACTTTCACCGGATCGATGCGATCTTGCGGTATGTCGATGGGATCGAGGCGACGGGGTATGAGTTCGCTGCCCTAGCGTCGACGGTGGCGCAGGCATTGGGCTGGTCGGAGAACGTCGTCCAGAACCGCGTCTGTGAGGCGTAGACGGTGCGCGAGAACCTCCCTCTGACGTGGGCGGCATTCGGTGAGAGTCGTCTCGATGGTCAGCGGATCACCGAGATCGGCCGCGAGGCGAGCAAGCTCGAATTATGTCGAGTCGTTCGAGCGGCTCGATTAACGCATCGCTCGTTACGCGGAGACTCATACCGTCGCCCAGCTCCGGTGGTGGTTGAAGCGTCGGGAGGCGATGGCTGAGCCCGAGCATGCGGCCGAACGGTACGAGAGCATCTACGGTGAGCGGGTCGATCCGGGTCACCCACTCCATCGCGGCTACGCCCCCACTGCGATGGCTCCATTGACGACGGCACGGGTGATCTGCATGCGAATCATCTGCCGTCGATCGTCCTCGCGGACATCGAGGCCGGCTGGATCGGGCCGAAAGCGATCGTCGATCTGGAGGACGATCGGACTCTGGATCAGAAGCGTGCGGATCTGTTCGTGGGCGCGCTCACCGAGATCGGCCCCGCCCACGACCGAGCGAAGACGCCAGCTCTCGCTATTGGGGTCTTGGTCCCCGCGTCCACGTTGGCTGGCGTGGATGATCAGCCGGTCGTGAGCGCGGATCGCGAGTGGACGATCCCCGCCGACGCCGTCCGGGAGTTGGCGGTCAGTGCGAATCCGTTCTGGTATCGGCTTCTGGCCGACGAGACCGGTGAGAACATCCTGGAGACCGTCTACGCCGGCCGCTATCCACCCGATATCCGGGATGGCGATCCGGTTCAGAGACGGAACGTGCCGCTATCCGGGATGCCAGGTAGGCAGCTCGCGATGTGAGATCGACCATCGCGTCCCGGTGCCGGACGGACCCACCGCCGGATTCAACAACTGGTGCCTGTGCAAACGCCACCACGACCGCAAGACGTTTCGAGCAGCCCTACCCACCAACGATGGCGAATACTGGCTCATCGGCGACACCATCCTGAGTGACTGACCTCAGGCGGAGCGGTCCAGCGTGCCGATCTCGTCACCTTCGCGGTTGAACACCACCAGGACGTCGCCGTCGATGCGCGCGGACTTGAGCTTCGCCAGCCACGGATCGACACCGGGGCAGGCCATCATGGTCGACATCTTCATCGAGAAGGTGAGCTCGTCGCCGTCCATCTCATAGGTTCCGCTCAGGCTATTGCAGCCGTCGCTGCCCTTGACCTCGCCGTCGGCGATCTCAAGATATGGAGAACGCTCTGCCTTCACGCCCCAGGTTGCCTGTGGGTCGGCCGAGCCCCCGCTGGTTTCGCTGTTACCGCAGGCTGAGACGACCATGAGAGCAACCACAACGATTGCGACACGGCCCATCGTGAGCACTGACATCAGGGTTTCCTCCCGATCGTTCCGCCCGGGGGCGGGTGTGACTTTTTCTCAGGTTACAGATAGGTTGAGTGCGTTTGTGACAGAGAAGCTTGCACTCGGGGACCGGACGACGGGGACGCTGCGGGGTGCCAGCAGGAGAGGAAATGCATGTCGATCCACATGAAGCGAGGTGTCGCGGCCCTCGGAGTGGCGGCCCTGACCCTCACTACGGGGGTGCTGTCCGCGACGGCGGCCTCCGGCGAGGAAGGCGCACCGACCGTCACCGGTCTGATGAGCGCCCTCTCGGGTGACGACTCCATCCAGGCGATCGGGCAGGGCGAAGCCGGCAAGGTGGTGCTGGTCACCGACAAGGCAGAGGCTGAGCTCGAGGGAGCCGCTGCTGACGCGGCTGCGCACGACAACGTCGATGTCTTCGTGGTGCCGGACCGTTTCACCGCTTTCGCCGATACCGATGTCGTCGGCGGTGCCGGTTACTTCACGGCGCCCGCCGATGCCGAGGCCGGAGGCCTGTGCTCCATCGGTTTCACCGGCTGGAACTCTGAGGGCGAGCCGGCCGTCATCTCAGCGGGCCACTGCACGGATGACAATGCGTCTGACAACGCCGCATTGACCGTTCCCGCAGGCGATCCGTCAGGTGGAGGCGCCGCTGACAACTCGGATGTTGCGCTGCTGCACCCCCTCGGAGTGCTCGGCGCCTCCCAGTACGGTGGCCCCGGAAACAGCGCCGGAGCCGAGAACGATCCCGCGAGCGTCGATATCGCCGCGTACGACGTCACCAACGACGAGCTGAACCTTCTTCCCGAGGTGACCGACTGGTCCAACACCTCGGATCTGTCCGCATCCACG
Source organism: Aeromicrobium piscarium (assembly GCF_007421815.1). Classification (GTDB taxonomy): domain Bacteria; phylum Actinomycetota; class Actinomycetes; order Propionibacteriales; family Nocardioidaceae; genus Aeromicrobium; species Aeromicrobium piscarium. The sequence continues at coordinate 349,785 of NZ_VLNT01000001.1, forward strand.
ACTCCGGTCAAGGCCGTGGGCACTGCCGCCGTCGGCGACACCATCAACCGTTCGGGCCGTACCACTCGGCCCTCGAGCGGCCAGGTCGTCATCGAGGATGGCTGGGCGCAGATCTCCAAGCCCGGTGATCCCTCGGACGTGCGCTGGGTCCACGGCTTCGGCGTGCTCGGCATGGCAGCCACGTCGGGCGACTCCGGCGGCTCCATGGTGCGCGGTGAGACCGCGGTCGGCGTTCTGTCCGGTGGTGGCGAGACTGAGACGGGCGACCTGATGGTCTGGGGCGCCGATCTTCAGGGCGGCCTCGCCCAGCTCGGTGGCGACTACACGGTCGCTCTCGATCTCGACGAGCCCGCGCTGACGTCCCCCGAGGACGGTGGCACGGTCGGCCGCGGCGATGCCATCACCGGCACCGGCCCCGCGAACGGCGAGCTCACCATCACCTCCGAGGGTCGCGAGGACCAGACCGTCGATATCAACGGCGAGGGCAACTGGACCTTCAATGCCGTCGAGGAGCTCGGCACCTACGAGTTCAGCCTGACCGCCACGCGCGGTTTCGACACCTCCGACACGGTCGACTTCAGCGTCGAGGTTGCTGCGACCGGACCCGCGATCACCGCTCCCGAGAACGGCTCGACCGTCGTCGGCAGCGTGAACGCGATCTCGGGAACCGGCGAGCCGGGCGCTGAGGTCACGGTCGCCGGCGATGCCTCGGGCACCGCCACGGTCAACGGCGAGGGCAACTGGTCGGTTGAGGTCAACCTCGGCCCCGGTGAGTACCGCGTCAGCGCCACCCAGGTGGTCGACGGTGACGAGTCCGCTGTCACCTCCAGCAGCTTCACGGTGATCCCGGACGCCCCGGTCATCACCACGCCGGAGGACGGCGTCAACTACCGCGCCGCCACCGCCCCCGAGGGCGCTGAGGGCACCGGCATCGAGGACGCGACCATCACGGTCTTCCTGAACGACGAGGAGATCGGTGAGACCACCGTCGAGAACGGCGAGTGGAACGTGGCCTTCGAGGACGGGCTGAAGGCGGGCGACTACACGCTGCGCGCCGTGCAGACCGTCAACGAGCAGTCGAACGACGCCGGTGTGAGCTTCGCCCTCCTCGAGGACGCAGCCGCCCCCGGCCCGGGTGATGACCTCCCGCGGACCGGTATCGCAGCGATGCTGCCGTACATCCTCGGTGGCGCAGCGCTGCTCGCCGCCGGTGGAGCCGCGATGGAGATCCGTCGCCGCCGTGGTCTGGGCGACATCGCCTGATCCGGTAGCCGATTGAGCACGAAGGCCGTGCGTCCTACGGGGCGCACGGCCTTCGTGCTGTCCAGGCGGGCGTCACCTGTGCCGTGACCGGCGAACGACTAGCCTGGTGGAGTGAGTGACCACGAGCCGATCACGGTGTCGCTGTCGACATCATCGGTCTATCCCGACTCCACGGCGGCAGGCTTCGACGCCGCCAAGCGACTGGGATACGACGCCGTAGAGGTCATGGTCGGCATCGACGAGATCAGCACCGAGATCGACACCGTGCAGGCGCTCAGCGTCGAGCACGACATCCCCATCACCTCGATCCACGCCCCCTGTCTGCTGCTGACACAGCGCGTCTGGGGCCTCGACCCGTGGGGCAAGCTGCACCGCAGCGCGGAGATGGCCCTCGAGGTCGGTGCCGAGGTCGTCGTCGTGCATCCGCCCTTTCGCTGGCAACGCGACTACGCCCGCGGATTCGTCGACGGCATCCGCGACCTGGAGGAGAAGTACGATCTCGTCTTCGCCGTCGAGAACATGTACCCCTGGCGCAGCGGCAAACGCGAGTTCCAGGCCTACGCCCCCGGCTGGGACCCGCGCCTCCACGACTACGCGCACGTGACCCTCGACCTCTCGCACAGCGCCACCGCCCACGCCGACCCGCTCGCGATGGCCCGCGAGCTCGGCCCGCGCCTGCGCCACATCCACCTCGCCGACGGCAGCGGCTCGGGCAAGGACGAGCACCTCGTCCCGGGGCGCGGCAGCCAGCCCTGTGCGCAGCTGCTCGAGGAACTGGCGACCAACGGCTTCGACGGACAGGTCGTCGTCGAGATCAACACCCGCAAGTCCGCGGGCCCTGAAGGCCGGGAGAACGACCTCCTCGAAGCCCTCGCGTTCGCCCGCCTCCACGCTGCCGCCTTGCCCTCCTGACCCGTCGCTCGGGGCGTGATACTAGTCTCAGAGCATGAGCGATCTCATGTCTGGACTGCGCATCTCGGTGATCGGCGGAGGCGTGATGGGCGAGACGCTCATCTCCGCCTGGCGGGCGTCCGGCGTCCAGGACATCGCCGTCAGCGAACCGCGAGCGGAGCGAGCCGCCGAGCTCGTCGAGCGTTACGACATCACCAGCGCCGATGCCGAGACGGCCGTGACCGGCGCCAACGTGATCGTCCTCGCCGTCAAGCCGCACCACGTCGCCGAGGTGGCCGAGCAGATCGCCGGATCCGTGCGCTCCGATGCCGTGATCGTGTCCGTCGCCGCCGGCGTCACCACTGCCACCATGGAGAGCCGCCTTCCCGACGGCATCGCCGTCGTGCGGGCCATGCCCAACACCCCCGCGGTCATCGGGCAGGGCATGTTCGGAGTCTCGCCGGGATCGAGTGTCAGCTCCGAGCAGCTCGACCTCGTCGTGGAGCTGCTCGAGGGCGCCGGGAAGGTCGCGGTCGTCGACGAGAGCCAGCAGGACGCCGTGACGGCCGTCTCCGGCTCCGGCCCCGCGTACGTCTTCTATCTCGCCGAGGCCATGATCGACGGCGGTGTCGCGGCCGGTCTCGACGAGCCGACAGCCCGCCGGCTGGCCCAGCAGACCCTCCTCGGCGCCTCGGCCCTCCTCGCGGGCAGCGAGGAGTCGCCCGCCGAGCTCCGTCGCCGCGTCACGTCGCCCAACGGCACCACCCACGCCGCGATCACCACCTTCGACGAGCAGGGTGCCGGCGACGCCCTGCGCGCCGGCGTCGCCGCCTGCGCCGCACGCGCCCACGAGCTGTCCCAGGACGGGTCATGACGCAGCCGGAGTCGGATCGAGCCGCCGTCGTCTTCGACGAGCGGCTGACCGATTACGACTTCGGCCCCTCGCACCCGATGGCCCCGGTGCGGGTCAAGCTGACGATGCGCCTGGCCGAGGAGCTCGGGGTGCTCGACCACCTCGACATCGTGGGCGCCAGCTCCTGCACCGAGGACCAACTCGCCGAGGTGCACACCCCGCAGTACATCGAGAAGGTCCTCAAGCTCAGCAAGCACCCCACCCACGCTGACCCGTCCATCGGCCTCGGTACGGAGGACAATCCGCTGTTCGCCGGCATGCACGAGGCCAGCTCGCTCATCGCGGGAGCCAGCGCCGAGGCCGCGCGCCTGGTGTGGACCGGGGAGCGTCGCCGCGCCATCAACGTGAGCGGCGGCCTGCACCACGCCATGCCGGGCCGCGCGAGCGGCTTCTGCATCTACAACGATGTCGCCGTCGGCATCCGCTGGCTGCTCGACCACGGGGCGACCAAGATCGTCTACATCGATGTCGACGCCCATCACGGTGACGGCGTGCAGGCGATGTTCTATCACGATCCGCGGGTGCTCACGATCTCGCTGCACGAGTCGCCGCAGACGCTCTTCCCGGGCACCGGCTACTCGACGGAGATCGGCGCCAAGGGGGCCGAAGGATCGGCGGTCAACGTCCCGCTGCCGCCCGGCACGTCCGATGCGGGATGGTTGCGCGCCTTCCACGCGGTCGTCCCGGCGATCGTGCGCGAGTTCGATCCAGAGATCATCGTCAGCCAGCACGGCTGCGATTCCCACATGGACGATCCGCTCACCAACCTCATGCTCAGCGTCGACGGGCAGCGCGCCTCCTATCTCGCGGTGCGTGACCTCGCCGACGAGGTCACCGGAGGCAAGTGGATCGCCACCGGAGGAGGCGGCTACGCGGTCATCGACGTCGTCCCGCGGGCCTGGGCGCACCTGCTGTCCATCGTCTCGGGACGGGAGCTCGACCCACAGGTGGCGACACCGGAGCACTGGCGTGCCGAGGTCGAACGCCTGCGAGGCCAGCCCGCACCGGCCCGGATGACCGACGGGCGCCGAGCGGCGTTCCGTGCCTGGGAGGAGGGCTACGACCCGGCCAGCTGGCTCGATCGGTCGATCAATGCCACGCGCACCGAGGTCTTCCCGCTGCTCGGGCTCGACCCGCTGTACTGAGTCCCGCACTCCCAGATGAGACGTTCGCTTTAACTGTTCCCCGGTTCTCCACTAGGCTCGACCCACCCCCTCACGAGGATGGTGTCCGATGGCACAAGAACCGAAGTTCCTGACGGTGGCTGAGGTCGCCGAGCAGATGCGTGTGTCCAAGATGACGGTCTACCGCCTCGTCCACTCCGGTGAGCTCGCCGCCGTACGCGTCGGTCGCTCCTTCCGGGTGACCGAGAAGGCGCTGCGCGAGTATCTGGAGAAGTCCTTCTATCAGGCCGGATGAGGGGAGCTTGCCGGTGCGTCGTATCCTGAAGCGATCGTTCTTTTCCCAACCGACCAAAGGTGAATCGTGGGTTCTGTCATCAAGAAGCGCCGCAAGCGCATGTCGAAGAAGAAGCACCGCAAGATGCTCAAGCGCACGCGCGTCCAGCGTCGCAAGCTCGGCAAGTAAGAGCACGACCCGATGAGCAGGGTCGTCCTCGTCACGGGTGTCGCCGATGGTGCGGTGGCCCGGACGGCCCGGCTGATCGCCGAACGGGGTGCGGAGTCCGGCATCGAGAAGGTGGTCGGCGTCGACACGACGCTGCCCTCGCACGAGCTGGGCAGCGTCAAGTTCATCCGCGCGGACATCCGCACACCCGTCATCGGCAAGGTGCTCGCCGTGGAGGACGTCGATACCGTCGTCCACCTCGGGGTGGCACCGTCCTCCAGTCGGCTCAAGTCGACCAAGGAGCTCAACGTCATCGGCACGATGCAGGTGCTCGCCGCTTGCCAGCGCAGTGAGACGCTGCGCAAGTTCGTGCTCGGATCGTCCACCGCGGTCTACGGCACCTCGCCGCGCGACCCGGCCGTGTGGTCCGAGTCGGGCACCGCGCGCGGTGGTGTCCGCTCCGGCTATCCCAAGGACACCGTCGAGGTCGAGGGCTACACCCGCGGCTTCGCCCGGCGGCGACCCGATGTGCTGGTGACCATCCTGCGGATGTCCCAGATCCTCTCCCCGCGATCGAGCGCGCCGCTGGCCGCCTACTTCCGTGGTCCGGTGCTGCCCTCGGTGCTCGGCTTCGACCCGCGGCTGCAGTTCCTGCACCTCGCCGACGCGATGGAGGTCGTCCGGCAGGCCGCGAGCCATGATCGTCCGGGTACCTTCAATGTGGCCGGGGACGGCGTCATGCTGCTGTCGCAGTGTGCGCGCCTGCTCGGCAAACCCGCCGTTCCCTTGCCGCCGGTCGGCCTCGGGAGCGCCTTCGCCCGCGTCGCACGCCTCGTCGGAACCGAGACGAGCCCCGACCTGCACCGGCTGCTGACCTACGGACGCGTGGTCGACACTGCCGCCCTGCGGGACATCTTCGGCTACGAGGTCCGCCACTCCACGCGGCAGACCTTCTCCTCTTTCGCGGGCGCTCTGCGTCCCGGTCTCCTGCACGCGGGGGTGCGATGAACGACGACCTGCGCACGATCGGCTCCTCCGGGCGGCCAGGCCGCGGCAACCGGCGCACCTCGCCCTCGGCTGCGGCGCGCGGCCTCGCCGGTGGTGCTCCCGCTGGCCCCGCGCGCAAGAAGAACGCCGGCGAGCGTCCCCGGCTCAGATCCGTGACCGATGACGACGCGGCCGCCGCCGCGGCCGCGGCCGAGGAGACCGCGTCGGGTGCTGGCGGGCGCGACCACGAGCAGCGTGAGCCGCGCCTCGAGGAGCTGCTGAGCGCGCTGCTAGGCGGTGCTCAACGGCTGCTGGGCGAGGACTGGGACGACCGGCTCCACGGCCTCACCGCGGGGCTTGCGCACCGGCTCTCCGGCGACTACGCGATCGACGACTTCGGCTACGATCCCGAGGTCGTCGCCCTGCTCGACCATCTCATCGAGCCGATCGCCGAGAAGTGGTTCCGGCTCGAGGTCCGCGGCATCGAGAACATCCCCGCCGAGGGAGGTGCCCTGCTCGTGGGCAATCACTCGGGCACCGTGCCGATGGACGGTGTCATCACCGGTTTCGCGGTCCGCAAGCACGCGGAACGGTCGCTGCGTCCCCTGGGCGCCGATCTGGTCTTCTCACTGCCCTTCGTCAGCCAGCTCGCCCGCAAGCTCGGAGCGACCCTCGCCTGCGCCGATGACGCCGAACGGCTGCTCACCCGTGGTGAGCTGGCGGCCGTCTGGCCGGAGGGCTTCAAAGGAGTCGGTAAGCCCTACAGCGAGCGCTACAAGCTACAGCGCTTCGGCCGGGGCGGCTTCGTCTCCGCGGCGATGCGCGCACAGGTGCCGATCATCCCGGTGTCGCTCGTGGGGGCGGAGGAGATCTACCCCCTGGTGGGCAATGTCCCCTCGCTCGCGCGGCTGCTCGGCGTCCCGTACCTGCCGATCACGCCCTTCTTCCCGTGGCTCGGTCCGCTGGGGATGGTGCCGTTGCCGAGCAAGTGGATCATCGAGTTCGGTGAGCCGATCCGCACGGATGCCTACCCGGCCGAGGCGGCCGACGATCCGATGCTGCTGTTCAACGTGACCGATCAGGTGCGCGAGACCATCCAGCAGAACCTCTACACGCTGCTCGGCGACCGCGGCAACCCGTTCATCTGAGCGAGACCTATGCGCCAGCGGCTGGCGAGGTATCCCGCACCGCCGGGTGAGGGAGCGTCTCAGCCAGGCCCCGTGCACGAAGGATGTGCCTTGGTGGTCGCTATGACAACCGCAGAGGCACATCCTGCGTCGCTCCGCGGTGCGCGAACACACGAGAACGAAGGTCAGCGGCGCAGCCCGAGCACGCCCAGGACGCTCGGCACGAGGCCTTCCTGGCGGTCGTCGCCCAGGACCGCCCCGACGACCGGCGACAGCACGTCACCGACGCTGGAGGGCGGTTTGGCCTCGGGGAGCGCGATGATCGGCAGGCTCTCGATGGGCGGAGCCGTGGTCCGCGGCCGAGGCTGCTCCGAGGAGCCGGTGTCCCCGCCGCTCGGGGAACCCCCGCGGGTGGTGGTGCCGGGCTCGCCGGTGGCATCGGACTGCCGGCCGGGCTCGCCGCCGTCCTCGGTCCCCGCGGCGGGTCCGCCCTCGACGAGAGTGCGCTGAACATCCGAGAGCAGGTCGTCGACGGACTCGGCGACGCGCTCGGTGTCCCCGGTGCACTCGGGACACGCGGTCCCGATGTCGACGCCCAGATCCGCGAGCGTGCGGACCGCGCGCTCGGCGCTGCCCCGATCGGCGGGTGCCAGGCGCTCCAGCAGCGCATTGATCCGCACCGTGGAGTCCTCGGCGAAGGCGGCGACATAGTCCGCATCGGCTGGATCGACCTGACGTCCCGCGGTGCCCAGCAGGAGTGCGGAGCCGCGCTCGGCGCTGTCGGAGAAGGCATCCAGTGCCGAGCTGACCCGTGTGCGTGCGTTCGTGTTGCTCTGCTGGCCGAGGACCTCGGCCTCTCCCAGTCGCGTGCCGGCCTGCGTGAGGTAGAGCCTCCCGAGGCTCTGGTCGTCGCCGGCGAAGGTGCGCTCGACGCGCTCGGTGCCCATCTTGACCGGATACAGGATGTCGCCGGGGACGGCGCTGGCACTGGCGCTCACCGAGCCGACCAGCGCCAAGGTGGCGGCGACGACGGCCCCCGCCCAGCGGGCCCTGCGTCGTCCAGGGCTGAGGGGCTGGGGCTCGAACACGCGCCGGGGAGGTCCGGCGACCATCGTCTGCCCGGCTGAGGCCAGCAGCTGCTCGCGCAGACCGTCGCGGAAGACCGGATCGGGGTCCGCGGTGGCGCTGACCTCCACCCGCCGCGCCAGCGCCACGAGCGCGCTGACCTCCGCGTCGTCGGGGCGACGACGCGATCCCCAGGCATCGGCGAAGGCCTGGGCGGCGCGGCGGTGGCGGAGGAACACGTGGCGTGGACCTTTCGGATCGTCTGAAGTGATCTAACGACGGGATTCGGCGGAGGTTATGGCTCGGGACGCAGCTCCTGGGGCACGTTCTTGGCGAGATTGCGCAGCGCTCGCAACTGAAGCTGCTTGATGGCCCCCTCGCTTCGGTCGAGCGCCGCGGCGGTCTGGGCGATCGTCATGCCGGACAGGAATCTCATGACGATGCAGTCCCGCTGCTCGGGGGACAGCTCGCTGATCGCGTGATGGAGAGCATGATCGCCGAGATGCACGAGCGCCTCGTCCTCAGAGCTCTCGGCGGCGGGCCCACGCTCCGGTACGACATCGGAGGTCAGCTCCATCCGGACCCGGGCCGACTTGTAGTGGTCGGCGATCAGATTGCGCGCGATGGTGGTGAGCCACGCCCCGAAATCCTTGCCCTGCCAGTTGAACCTGCCGACGGCCTTCATCGCCCGGACGAAGGTGTCGCTCGTGAGATCCTCGGCCAGCTGCCGCGAGCCCACGCGGTAGTAGAGGAAGCGGTACACGGTCGTGACGTAGATGTCGTAGAGCTGGCCGAAAGCCTCGGCATCCCCGGTCCGCGCGAGCTCGACGAGGGCATGGACGCGTTCGGCGTGGGACTCATCGCGGTCCGGGGGAGTCCGCGAGGGCTGACCCGTTCCCGTGCGGGTCTGCGCGAGAGCGATCCAGAGTGCGGACACGTCGAAGGGCGGCGCCAGGACGGCGACGCCGATCGGATGCCTCGCTTCGGTCACGTTTTCCCTCCCGCAACTGCCACGACTCTACGGTCTGACATCGCAGATGTCACGAAAACGAGCGGCGATACAGCCGGCGGCCGAGGGCGACCGTCGTCCACACTGCGAGGACCGCCAGCGCCGCCCTGACACCGGTGAGCGCGAAGCGGCGCCCCACCCGGTAATCGCGGATGAGCCACCCCTGGCCTCGGGCATGGGCCCGGAGGCGGGCATCGGGGTTCACGGCGCACGGATGGCCGACGAGCTCGAGCATCGGGAGATCGTTGCTGGAATCGGAATAGGCGTAGCAGCGATCGAGGTCGAGGCCCTCCGCCGCGGCGAGGCCCCGCACGGCGACGGCCTTGCCCTCGCCATGCAGCATCTCCCCGACGAGGCGCCCGGTGTAGACGCCGTCGACCGACTCGGCCACGGTGCCGAGCGCGCCCGTGAGGCCGAGACGCCGGGCGATCACCTCGGCGATCTCGACCGGGGCGGCGGTGACCAGCCAGACCCGGTGTCCACGATCGAGGTGCCACTGGGCGATCGCCCGGGTGCCCGGCCAGATCCGCATCGCCATGAACTCGTCGAAGACCTCCTCGCCGATCTCGCGGAGCTCGTCGACCCGATGCCCGGCGACGAAGGAGAGGGCGGAGGACCGTGCGTCGTCGATGTGATCGCTGCGCTCACCGCCGACATATTGGAACCACACCTGCTTCCAGACGGCGGCGGCGATATCGCGGGTGGTGAAGAACTCCCTCCGGTGGAGCCCCCGCGCGAGGTGGAAGATCGAGGCGCCCTGCATGATCGTGTTGTCGACATCGAAGAAGGCGGCGGTACGCGGGTCGAGTGCGGGGGCGAGGGCCCGTTCCACCTCCGCCGAGGCGGCGGCCGCCTGTCCCGCCAACACGGAGCGCGCCTGGAGATTGCGCGGGATCTCGCGGCGGCCCGGTGACATGCAGCACAGCGTATCGGGCCGACGAAGACCAGTGGTGTGGTTGACTCGACTCGTGCCCGTGAACTTGAGCGACTACCTGCGCGAAGCGGCCCGCGAGACGCCTGACGCGGTCGCCCTCAGTGAGCCTCGAAGCCGTCGTGAGCTCACCTGGGCGGAGCTCGACGCCTGGGTCGACCGGGTGGCGCAGACCCTCCTCGGACAGGGCCTCGTCGCCGGACATCGCGTGGCCCTGGTGATGACCAACGGCATCGACCTGTGCGTGGCCTATCTGGCGGTCCTACGGGGCGGGCTGGTGGCCGTCCCGATCAATCCGCAGGCGCCCGCGCGCGAGATCGGCCGTGTCGTCGCGGACTGCCAGCCCAAGGTCATCGTCACCGACGCGGCCGCCGCCGCGCAGGTGCGCCAGGCGGACACCACCGGCGCGCTCATCGCCGTGCATCGGGTCGCGCCCGAGGCCGGGGAGCTGACCTTCGATGCACTACAGGAGCGGCGATCCGGTCAGGTGCCGATGGCACCGCCCGATGCCGAGTCCCTGGCCGTGGTGCTCTACACCTCCGGTGCCTCCGCCCTGCCTCGCGGCGTCCAGCTGACCCATCGAGCCCTGATCGCCAATATCGAGCAGGTCGGGCGCATCGAGCCCCCGGTGATCGGCCCGGGCGACGTGGTGCTCGGGCTGCTGCCGCTCTTCCACGTCTACGGTCTGAACGCGGTCCTCGGGCAGGCGCTCCGGGAACGGGCCCGGGTGGTGCTGGTCGAGAGCTTCGATCCCGATGCCGTGCTCCGCCTCATCGCCGACGAGCGGATCACGGTCCTTCCGGTGGCGCCGCCGGTCATCTCGGCCTGGGCGCGACACGAGAACGTACGCGAAGCCCTCGCTGGTGCCCGCGTGGTGCTGTCCGGTGCAGCAGCCCTCGACCCCGACCTCGCGCTGCGCTTCGAGGAGGTGTCCGGTCATCGGGTCGAGCAGGGCTACGGACTGACGGAGGCGAGCCCCGTCGTCACCACGACGCTCGTCGACATCGAGGCGCCCCGCGAGCCCTACACGGTCGGTTGGCCGGTGCCCGGCGTCGAGGTGGAGGTCCGCGACTCGCTCGGTCAGCAGGCCGATCCCGGCGACCCGGCGCAGGTGTGGATCCGCGGCGACAATCTCTTCTCTGGCTACTGGCCCGACGGCGCGGGCGGCCCGGGCGATGACGGCTGGTACGCCACCGGCGATATCGGCATCATCGACGCCCACGGTGCGCTGGCACTCGTCGACCGGCTGCGGGAGATCGTCATCGTGTCGGGGTTCAACGTGTACCCGACCGAAGTGGAGGAGATCGTGGCCCACACCCAGGGCGTCGCCCAGGTCGCCGTCGTCGGGATGCCCGATGAGCACACGGGTGAGGCCGTGGTGGCCTTCGTGGTGCCCGAGGAGGAGACCGCCGACGAGCAGGGGCTCATCGAGGCGGTCGAAGCGGTGTGTCGCGAGAATCTCGCGCGCTTCAAGCGGCCGACTCGTATCGTCGTCGCCGCGGGCCTGCCCCATTCGCCGACCGGCAAGGTGGCCAAGGGGCGTCTGCGCGAGCTCGCCCGGGAGACGCCGTGACCGGCGGGGCCGGACCGCGCGTGGTGGTCTACACCCGCGAGGGATGTCATCTGTGCGAGGCCGCCGAGGCCCAGGTGGCCGCGGTGGTGGCCGAGACGGGCGACGGGTGGGAGCGGATCGACATCGATGCCGACCCCGAGCTCGTGCGGCGCTTCGGCGAGCAGGTGCCCGTCACCTTCGTCGACGGCCGCCAGCACGACTTCTGGCGCGTCGACCCCGATCGGCTGCGGGCGGCTTTGGCCCGCTGACCGTTCAGCCGAGCCTTCAGTCGGCGGCAAGCGGCGACCTACGCACCTCTCTGCGAGCCAGCGGTGACGAAGCATCGATCGCGGCTCGGTCGACCGACCCCGCGACGCTGTCTAAGAGGGCAAAGGCCAAGCGTTCGCGTTCGACAGCAGAGGGCACCACTAGCCGAGGTCGATCTCGATCCAGACCTGCTCGGCGCGGCCGACGAGCTGCGCTTCAGGGGTGTAGAGCGCCGTCGAGGTGAAGAACTTGCGGCCCTCGCGGCGATCGAGCTGTCCCACCGCGTGGTAGCGCTGACCGGCCGCCGGTACCGCGTAGACCTCCGCCGTCATGGTGCCGAGGAGCATGGGCTGCTGGGAGAAGTCCGCCGCCCACCCCCCGGGGCAGTCGAGGGCCGCCCACGTCACCGGTTCGTCGATCGCGCCGTTCTCTCCCGCGAAACCTGCGTGAGCGTCCCAGGGGGCGGCGGTCAGCCCGTCGCCGATCGGGCCGGAGAAGATGCGCAGTCCGTCGCCCTCGCCGCGCTGCGTTCCGCAGGTGAAGCAGAGATCGAAGGGATGGTGTTCGAATCCGGGATATCCGGCCGCACCGGCCGCGATCTCCTCTGCCGAGGCGAAGCGCGGCGCGTCCCGCAGGAACCCACCGGGACGGGCATGCCCGACGAGGGCACCGCCGTGGGTGACGAGGCGGACCTCATCGTGGTCGTGCTCGTAGGTGAGCGGTGTGTCCAGCGGCGGCGGCGTCGTGAGCCGCACCTCCACCGGACCGTCGTGCTCGATGCCCGCGGCGATCACTCCGCTGGCATAGCCTCCGTTGCCCGAACCGGGGGGACCGTTGAACTGCCGCGCGATCGTCACCATGTCCTCACCGTAACGGTCGGCGGGGGCGCCCGGTCGTCCCCCTTCCGGCGGTAGCTGGTCAACGTCACGCCGGCGATCGGCCGGGACGGAGGTAGAACGTCAACCTCATCGCGCCTCGATAACGTTGCCGATCTACCGCTGCACGAGACGTGAGGTTGATGGCCTACCGCTACTGGCGGGCTGCGGCTATCGGGTGAGGGCCTCGAAGCGGCGGAGGGCCTCGAAGCGGCGGAGGGCCTCCCGCCGCTCCTCCGCATGATCGACCAGGGGAGCGGGATAGTCCTGCGGCGGGTCGGCCATCGTCCACGGCTCGTGCACGGCGGGCGCGGACACGCCGGCCAGCTCGGGCACCCACCGCCGGATGTAGGCGCCGTCGGGATCGAACTTCTTGCTCTGTGTGACCGGGTTGAAGACCCGGAAGAAGGGCGATGCGTCCGTCCCGCAGCCGGCGACCCACTGCCAGCCGTGCTGATTGGACGCGAGATCGGCATCGACCAGGCGGTCCAGGAAGTGCGCCGCGCCATGGGTCCACTCCAGATGGAGGTCCTTGACCAGGAAGCTCGCGACGATCATGCGGACCCGATTGTGCATCCACCCCTCCGCCAGGAGTTGACGCATCCCGGCGTCGACGATCGGGAAGCCGGTCTCGCCGCGCTTCCACGCCTCGAGGTCGTCCGCGGGCTCGTCGTACTGGAGATGCTCGAAGCGCCGGTCGTAGTAGCCGAAGGCCGAGTCGGGACGCTGGTGGAGGATATCGGCGTAGAACTCGCGGAAGGCGAGCTCGCGCCGGTACGCGGCGGCTCCGTCCGAGCCCAGCGGCGCCAGGTCGGCCAGCATCGTTCGCGGGTGGATGCTGCCCCACTTCAGGTGGACGGACATGCGCGAGGTCGTGTCGAGGCCCGGATGGTCGCGCTCGTCGGCGTAGTCCGTGACGTGGTCCTCGAGCCAGCGGCGCCAGTGCTCGCGTGCGGCCCGTTCGCCGATGGGAGGCAAGGTCACATCCTCCGGCACCCCGGCCTCGGGGATCCGGTGAGTACGGCCCTCCGGTCTCAGCCAGGGCACATCGCGTACCGCGGGTGCCGGATCGCGCCAGCCGTGATCGAGCCATCCCTTGTAGAAGGGCGTGAAGACCCGGTAGCCCTCGCCGTCGCCCTTGACCACCCGGCCGGGCGAGACGGCATAGGCCGATCCCGTGCGCACCAGCGGCACGTCGAGCGCCTTCTCGACCCTGTCGTCCCGGCTCGTGCCGTAGGGCGTGAAGGACGCCGACACGTGCACGCTGTCCGCTCCGGCCGCGTGAGCGACACGCGGGACCTCGCGCTCCGGAGGGCCGTGCACGACATGCAGTCCGCCGATGCGCTCGTCGAACTCGGACAGCAGCCGCGAGAGGTACGCCGTACGCACACCAGCTCCCCGTCCCCACAATCGGTCGTCGAGCACGTAGAGGGGAACCACCCCGTCCGGACCGGCCGCGACGGCCTCTCGCAACGCCGGCTGGTCTATCAGCCGCAGGTCGCCACGGAACCACATCACGGAGGTCGTCATCGCTCCATCGTCGTGCCGGGCCGCTGTGTTCGCACATCGGAACACGCTGTCGGTGGGACGTGGAACAATGGAGGGGTGAGCGACCTGATCGATACCACTGAGATGTATCTGCGCACCATCTTCGAGCTGGAGGAAGAGGGCATCGTGCCGCTGCGTGCCCGGATCGCCGAGCGCCTCCACCAGAGCGGGCCCACGGTGAGTCAGACCGTGGCCCGGATGGAGCGCGACGGCCTGCTCACCGTCGAGGGCGACCGTCACCTGGAGCTGTCGGAGAAGGGCCGTGCACTCGCCACCCGCGTGATGCGCAAGCACCGTCTCGCCGAGCGTCTGCTCACCGATGTGATCGGGCTGGAGATCGAGTACGTCCACGACGAGGCCTGCCGGTGGGAACACGTGATCTCCGAGCAAGTCGAGCGCCGGCTCATCGACCTGCTCCAGCAGCCCACCGAGTCGCCCTACGGCAACCCGATCCCCGGTCTCGCGGAGCTGGGTCAGGAGGTCGGGGAGGCGGACTTCCTCGCGGGTGTGCAGACACTGCCCAAGGCCATCGCCGGATCGTCGGAGCCGACGCGCCTGGTGGTGCGACGCATCGCCGAGGAGTTGCAGAAGGACACCGCGGTGATGTCGGTCCTTCGGCGCGTCGGCGCCCTTCCGGGTAACGACATCCTCGCATCGGCCGGGCACGACGGTGTCGTCGTCGCTCGCCAGGGGGAGACGGCCGAGATCGACACCGAGGCGGCCCAGCACCTGTTCGTCTCGAACTGATCGCCCGGTGTCCGGTGAGCTCGCCGCGTTCGAGGCTGAACGTGCGCGGCTCCTCGGGCTCGCGTACCGGCTGACGGGGAGCGTCGTCGATGCCGAGGACGTCCTCCAGGACGCCTGGCTCCGCTATGCCGCCGCTGACGGCATCGAACGCCCCGCCGCCTGGCTGACCACCATCGTCACGCGGCTGTGTCTCGACCACCTCGGTGCGGCGAGTCGCCGACGCGAGACCTACGCCGGCACCTGGCTTCCCGAGCCGATCGTCACCGAGCCGCACGACCCGGCCGATCTGGCCGTCGTCGCCGACGAGGTCCGCTACGCCGGACTCGTCCTGCTCGACCGGCTCCCGGCGGATCAGCGGGTCGCCTTCGTCCTGCACGATGTCTTCGACATTCCGTTCGCGCAGATCGCCGAGATCCTCGGCACCACGGCGGCGAACGCCCGGCAGCTGGCGAGTCGGGGACGACGGACGATGGCCGAGGCGCCGCGCGAGTCCCCGGCGGCGGAGCATCGGGCAGCGGTCGAGGGACTGCTGCGGGCGCTGGAGCGCGGCGACGCCGCGGGGGTCGCGGAGGCCCTGCATTCGGACGTGACCGCCTATGGCGACTCCGGCGGTCTGACCCCCACGGCGGGCCGTCCGGTCGTCGGACCCGAGCAGGTAGCGCGCTTCTTCCAGGGACTCGTGCGCCTGTACGGCGACGAGCGACTCGGCGCGATGCGGCTAGTGGAGGTCAACGGCCGGCTGGGACTCGTCACGCCGGGTACCGACGGCCGCTTCCCGGCCCGGGTGGCCGCCTTCAGCGTGGTCGAGGGGCGGGTGATCGGCACCTACGATGTGGCCCACCCGGACAAGCTCCGCGGTGTCAGGCTTGCGGACTGGCATCCCACGGCACCCGACACGCCGAGCCGTCGGAGAAGCCCTGGCCGGTGATGCCCAGGGCGTGGTTCATGCGCGCACGCTGGTTCTCGTGGGCGATCTGGTAGACGAGGTCCAGCACCCCGCGGTCGCCCAGTCGGTCCCGCAGAGGGGTCAGCAGCTCCGTCGCCTCGGCGGGCGGCGTGGCCGTCATCGCATCGGAGAGACGGATCACCTGTCGCTCGAGCTCCGTATAGGCCGGCGACGTCTCGAAGTCGTCGATCTCGCGCAGCCGGACGGTGTCCAGTCCGTCGAGACGTTGCAGCATCGCGCCGAAGTCGACACACCAGGAACAGCCCACGGTCCAGGCCGTGCGGTAGACGGCGAGCTGAACGAGGGCGCTCGGGGCAGCGCCGGTCGCGCGTTCGAGGGCAAGCTCGTGGACGAGATTCGTCCACAGCAGTCCGGTGTGCCGCGCCGCCACCGCGAAGGGCTCGGGGACTTCGCCGAACCGGCGACGAGCGATGCGGTACACGAGCCGGGTGAGCGGGTTCGCCTCCGCCGGCCGAAGAGCGGGGATGGTCGGGGTCATGGTGTCCTCCTCGAGATGTCACCTCCTTGACGACACAGCCTGCCCTGATGTGACAGCCAGGACACGACGGCGCCGTCAGCCGAGCCAAGCCAGCGGTGTCGCGGGCATCCCGCTCGACCCGTCGTCGGCGGGCTTGACCAGGAGGAGCTGATCGACACCCATGCGGTTCTGTTCGAAGGCCAGCGCTCCGCCCGCCAGGTAGAGCCGCCACACGCGTGCGGTCTCCTCCCCGAGCAGGTCGACGGCCTGAGACCAGCGGCGTTCCAGGTTGTCCGCCCAGAAGGCCACCGTCCGCGGATAGTGCTCGCGGAGGGCCTGGACATCGCGGATCTCCAGGCCGGCTCCCGCGAAGAGCTCCAGCGTGCGGTGCAGCGGCTTCATATGCATGTCCGGCGCGATGTACGTCTCGATGAAGGGGCCTCCGCCGGGATGCTCACCGGTGCGTGACATCTGCTGCACGAGGGCTCGCCCGCGCGGACGCAGATAGCGGTGGATGGCGCCGGCGAAGTCGACGTACTCCTCGTCTCCGACATGCTCGCCCATCTCGATCGACGAGACCGCGTCGACGCTGCCGGCCTCCAGCGCCAGATCGCGGTAATGGCGCAGGCTCACGTCCACCCGGTCGCCGATGCCCCGCTCGGCGGCGACCGCCGTGACGTGATCGCGCTGCTCGCTGCTGAGCGTCACTCCGGTCACGGTGACCCCGTAGTGCTCGGCGGCGTGCAGTGTCAGCGAGCCCCACCCACAGCCGATGTCCAGCAGACGCATGCCGGGTCGCAGGCCGAGCTTGCGGCACACGAGGTCGAGCTTCGCGCGCTGAGCTTCGGCCAAGGTCATGCCCTCCGCCGAGAAGTAGGCACACGAGTAGGCCATCGTCTCGTCCATGAGCAGGCGATAGAACTCATTGGAGATGTCGTAGTGATGGGAGATCGCGGCACGGTCGCGCTCGGCTGAGTGCACCTCGCCGGTCAGTGCCGACTCGGCCGCCGGGGGAGCGGGGCGAGGGCCGATCGCCCCGAGGCGCAGGGCGAGGACGGCGGCGCGTGCGACGGTACCGGGACGGACGCGGAGCCGCGCCGCGCGTGGATCCCGGGCGCGAGCTTCGTCGACGGCCGACCACACGTGGCGGAGGGCGTCGGCGAGCTCCATCCCCTCGACGTCCAGCTCACCGGTGACGTAGGCGCGCGCCGCCCCCAGCTCGCCGGGCCGGTAGAGCAGATGTCGTACGGCCCGGCGGGAATGGAGCACCACGAGCGGCGCGTCCGCGGGGCCGTGCTCCTGGCCGTTCCAGAGCCGGATCCGTAGGGGCGCCTCGAAGCCGAGGGCGTCGCTGAGCAGTCGGTACACGCGGGAGGCGGAGGACACCCGTCCATCGTCGGGGCAGAGCGTTCTCTTCGCATCTCCTCAGCTTCGCCTGGCATGCTGTCGTCATGGCTTTGCGTCCTCGCCTGCTCGGATGGTTCCACCGCACCGGCAGCGAGGTATTGGGCTGGACGCTGGTAGTGCTGGGACTCTTCATGCTCGTCCTACCCGGTCCGGGACTGCTCGGGCTCGTCGCCGGCGTGGCGTTGCTCGCCCGGCACTATCACTGGGCCCGCCGTTCCTTGGAGCCGCTGCACGCCAGGGCCATCGAGGCGGCCCGGTACGGGGTGGCCACCTGGCCGCGGATCATCCTCAGCGCGCTCGGTGCGGCCTGCGTGTTCGCGGTGGGGGTCGTGTGGTGGTCCGACATCCTCATCCCGGAGTTCTCGGTCTTCGGGCTCGAGTTCGGTCCGCGACTGCCCGCAGGGGGTCCGGTGACGGCCATCGGCATGTTCCTCTCAGCCGCGATCGCCTGGTTCCTGCTGGGCTACAGCGTGTGGAAGTACCGTTACGCGGTGGCCAGGATCGCGAGCAGGTCCCGCTCCGCCGAGGACGTCACCGACTGACCCGGCACGGGGATCCGGTGGCGCGGATCGAGCGTGACGCCCTGCTCGAACAGGTCGACGATCCGCGGATCCACATAGGAGGACTTCGCGATGGCCGGCGTGTTGCCCAGATGCTCGGCCACCTCGCGCATGGCCGCCGGCGCCGCGCGTCGCCGGGACGTGGCCGTGGACGTGTCGGCATGGGCCAGTGAGAGGGCGGCGATGACGGTGCCTCGCCAGGTACGGAAGTCCTTCGCGGAGAAGTCCCCGCGCAGGACCTGCTTGATGTAGTCGTTGACGTGCTCGGCATTGAGATCGTGCCAACCGGAGCCGTCCCGCCATGCCAGCAGCTCCTCGCCGCCGCTGCGGCGCCGCAGCATGGGCAGGAGCGCGTCGGTGATGAGCGGATCGCTGACGGTGACATTGACCTCCTGCCCGGACTTCGCGGCATAGTCGAAGACGAGGCCGTCGGGCGAGGCGTGGACGTGCTCCTTGCGCACGGTGGTCAGGCCGAACGATCCGTTCTCGTCGGCGTAGCGGTCGGAGCCGACGCGGAACATGCCGAGGTCGAGCAGCGCGAAGACGGCGGCCTGCGCCTTCTGCAGTCCTTCGGCCTCGCGAAGCTGGCGACGGACGACGCGTCGCCGACGCAGCAGCGCCTCGGCGAAGTCGAGCATCCCCGCGAACTTCTCCCGGTCGCGATGCTCACACCACGTCGGGTGATAGAGGTACTGCCGGCGCCCGGCATCGTCGGTCCCGGTGGCTTGGAGGTGTCCGTTCTCGACGGGGCAGATCCACACCTCGCTCCAGGCCGGTGGTATGACCAGCTTCTTGCACCGCTCGACGTCGATCCCCGCGAGCGCCCGTCCGTTCTCGTCGAGGTAGCGGAAGCCCCGGCCCTGACGGACCCGTGTCCACCCCGGCATGGACGCCGAGACCCGACGCAGCCGGGTCATCTCAGCGATCCCTCGACGCGGGGACGAGAGAGCGGAGCTGATGCTCGACGGCACGGCGTAGCCGGCCGCTGAAGGGCACGTCGACGCATCGGTAGAGGAGATAGGCCGCGAGGAACACCACGGCGACGGCGGCGAGCATGGCCGGCCACGCGGCCCAGTCGTGGCGATGGAGCACCTCGATGACGTACCAGCCCAGACGCTCGTGGATGAGGTAGAGCGGATAGGTCAGGGCCCCGGCCGTGGTCAGCCACCCCCAGCGGACGTATTGCAGCCGCGTGCACGAGAAGGCCCAGATCATGACCACGCCGAGCAGCAGGATCACCGCGATGATCCCGCCCCTGGCGGTGATGTCGTCCGTTCGCGTCATGAATGCCGCGTACGGGCCGTTGCTCTGGTAGGCCATGAAGGCGAGATTGAAGCCGAGCGCCAGGGTCGTGTCTGGCCGGAACCGGCCGTCGAGGTGGACGAGGTAGAGCACCATGCCGATCGCGAAGAGCGGTGCGTAGTGCGGCATGAGGATCTCGGCGAGGACGTCTCCGCCGTTCTGCTGGGCGAGCGCGCCGAGGACCGGCCAGATCAGGACGAAGGCGAGGATCCGGTGCCGGGTGATGCCGATGAGCATGAACAGGGCGATCAGCACGTAGAACTTGAGCTCCATGTAGAGCGTCCAGTAGATGCCGTCGATATTCTCCGCCCCGAAGGCGGAGTGCACCATCGTGAAGTTGAGCGCCCAGTCGTCCCATCCCAGATCCTCCGCCGGATCGGCGGGGAAGGAGGGACGGAGCGCGAAGACGATGAGGCCGGCGATGAGGACGGCGGCCCAGTACGTCGGGAACAGCCGGCCCACCCGTGAGCCGATGTAGTTCGGCAGATCTCGTCCCCAGGCGGTCATGAGGATGACGAAACCGCTGATCATGAAGAACAGGTAGACGCCGACGGCGGCATAGGTCGTGACGTGGGCGAACCACCCGAAGTCCTCGACCTGGCTCGGGTAGCGGCCCGTGTAGTGATAGAGGATGACCCCGATCGCGGCGGCGATTCTCAGTCCGTCAAGCAGTCTCAGCCGTGGAGCCGGGGTCGTCGTACTCACGATCCGACCCTACGGTCAGCGCCAAGACCGGGCTCGCTGAACGCGAGGCGACCGCGTGGGCCGCGTGTGCCATCCTGGAATCAGGACCTTCCCGGTCCCCGGACGAGGAGAGCCGTACCCGGAGTGCGACAAGACGGCCATCGAGGGAGTGATGGTCGTGTCGTGGCTGATTCTCGTGGTGTCCGGTGTCTTCGAGGCCGTCTGGGCGACGGCGCTCGGCAGGTCCGAGGGGTTCACCCGCCTGGTTCCCACGGTGGTCTTCGGCGTCTCGGTCGTGATCAGCATGGGCGGCCTGGCCTGGGCGATGCGTGATCTGCCGACGGGCACCGCGTACGCGGTCTGGGTCGGAGTCGGCGCGAGCCTGACCGTGATCTATGCGATGGCGACCGGCGTCGAGCCGGTGTCGTTGGCCAAGATCCTGCTGCTGCTCGGCCTCGTGGGCTGCATCATCGGGCTCAAGCTCGTGCAGTGAGCACCGCCGGTGGGCGTGGTCGACGTCATCCTCATCGCGCTTGGCGGGAGGGGCGTCGCGGCGTATGGTTGACAAAGGTCAATTATTGATCTTGATCAACTACTGAAAAGAGTGTGCTTTGGCTGAGTCGACGGCGCCATCGATGACGCATCGTGAAGTCCTGCGGGCCCTGTCCGGTCTGCTCATGGGAATGTTCGTGTCGATCCTCGCGGGGACGGTGGTCTCCACCTCATTGCCGCTGATCATCGCGGACCTCGGGGGATCCCAATCGTCGTACACCTGGGTGGTGACGGCGACGATGCTGGCGATGGCCGTGTCGACCCCGGTCTGGGGCAAGCTCGCCGACATCTTCAACCGCAAGCTGCTGATCCAGCTCGCGCTGACGATCTTCGTGCTCGGCTCGGCGGCGGCCGGCTTCTCGCACAGCACCGACTTCCTCATCGGGGCGCGCGTCGTCCAGGGACTGGGGGCCGGCGGCCTCGCCGCGTTGAGCCAGATCATCCTGGCCGACATCATCTCCCCGCGGGAGCGCGGTCGTTATGCGGGCCTGTTCGGGGCCGTCATGGCGGTCGGCTCGGTCGGCGGCCCGCTGCTCGGCGGCGTCATCACCGATGCCATCGGCTGGCGGTGGAACTTCTTCGTGGCGATGCCGGTCGCGATCGCCGCACTGATCATGCTGCAGCTGACGCTGCATCTGCCGAAGCACGACCGCCCCAAGCCGAAGATCGACTACCTCGGCGCCGTGTTCATCACCGCCGGCATCTCGATGCTGCTCATCTGGGTGAGCTTGGTCGACCACAACTTCGCCTGGGCGTCGGTCGAGACCGCCTGGATGGTGGGCGGCTCGGTGCTGCTGCTCGTGCTGGCCGTGGTCACCGAGCTGCGCGTGGCCAACCCGCTCGTGCCGATGACGATGTTCCGCAATCGCACGTTCACCCTCACGGTGATCGCCAGCCTGGCGGTCGGGGTCCTGATGTTCGGCACGGCCGTCTTCCTGGCCCAGTACATGCAGCTCGCGCGTGGCGCGACGCCGACCGAGTCCGGGCTCCTCACGATCCCGATGATGGTGGGTCTGTTCACTGCGTCGACGGTCTTCGGCCAGGTCATCACCCGCACCGGCCGCTGGAAGCCGGTCATGGTCACCGGTGCCGTCACCGCGATCGTCGGCTCGGTCATGCTGGGTCGCCTCGACGGGGACTCGCCGATGTGGTTCGTCTCCCTCGCGATGCTGGTGCTCGGAGCAGGCCTGGGCATGCTCATGCAGAACCTCGTCCTCGTGGTCCAGAACTCGATCGCCGTGGAGAACCTCGGCGTCGCGACGAGCGCGGTGACCTTCTTCCGCACGATCGGTGGCACGGCGGGAGTGTCCGTGCTCGGATCGGTGCTCGCGCTGCAGGTCAAGGACCGCATCGCCGAAGGCCTCGCCACCCTCGATCCGGAGCAGCAGGCGCAGGCCGCGCAGGCGCTCGGCGGCGGCACCGTGCCCAAGATCGCCGACCTCCCACCCTCGATCGCGAGCGTCGTGGAGCACGCCTACGGATCGGCGATCGGGCACGTCTTCCTGCTCACCGTGCCGCTCGCGCTCGTGGCGCTCATCGCGATCGCGCTGCTGCCCAAGCAGGATCTCGGCACGTTGACGGCGGTCCAGGCCCGCGCGCAGGCCGAAGAGGTCGCCGCAGACATGGCGGGTATCGAAGGACCGCAGAAGACCGAGGAGCGCCGGGTGGACGACGATGAGGCGTCGCCCGCGACAATGAGGTCGTGAACATGCCGACGCCCGATCCGCTCGCCCAAGCCGACCCGCGGGTCGCCGAAGCGGTCGTGGCGGTCGAGGACGCCATGAGCGCCCTGGGTAGCCGCGTCCGGATCATCCTGCGCGACGCCGCGGGCCAGGTCGACGAGAATCTGCAGCCCTTCGGGCTGCGGATCCTGCGGATGCTGGAGCGCCACGGCGCGCAGTCGGCCGGTCAGCTCTCCGAGTGCCTCGAGGTCGACCCCAGCTCGACGAGCCGGCAGGTCCGCCAGCTCGTCGACCTGCGGCTCGTGGAGGTGACGGCCTCGGCATCGGACCGCCGGTCGCGCATCGTCGCGCTCACCGACTACGGCCACGAGCGGCTCGCGGCCATCGGGCCGTCGAGCCGGATCCTCATGCAGCGCGCGTTGAGCGAGTGGGATCTCGACGACCTGCAGCAGTTCGCGGCGTATCTCGAGCATCTCACCGATGCGACGGTGCCCCTTCCGCCCGCCGGCGAGCGGAACTGACCCGGCCTGGGTGATGCGTCAGCCCGGTTCGACGATGTCGCTCACGACCACCTCGATCGACGAGGCCGTGAAATCAGGATCATCGCCGAGCATCTCCTTCACGCAGGACAGCGTTTCCTGGCGTGCCCGGTCGGCGGTCTCCAGCAGCTCATCGCCGTAGCGACCGGTGATCGTCAGGATCACCGCCACGAGACGATCGTCGACCACCTCTAGCTCCACTCCCTCGGGGCGCAGGGCGGAGCGCTCCATATGCCGGCGAAGGACCGCGATCAGGACGCGTCCCGCGACGAGGACCCGCGAGAAGCGGGGGCCGTGCGCGGGCGACCCGTCGGCGCTGAAGGCGATCATCGGCGCCGACGGGCGGACGATGCGGCGGACCCGTCGCATGATGTCGTCCGACAGGGTGAACCAGCCCTCCGGCGTCGGCTCCTCGCGGGCAGCCCGGATGGCGGCGCTGGTCTGGTCGCCGGGATTCATCGCCAGGCCTCCATCCTGTCGGCGACGTGACGTCGCGCGCGGTACAACTGGCCCCGTACGGCGTCCGGGCTCATCGAGAGCGCCTCGGCGAGCTCGTCGTAACTGAGCTCCTCGATCTCCCGCAGCACCCAGACCGCCCGTTGTCGCCACGGCAGTGAGGTCAGCGTCGTCTGCAGTGCGGCGAGGAGGTCGTGCTCCAGGACCACCCGAGAAGGGTCGGCCAGTGCGTCAACGGTACGCCCCGCCAGGATCTCGTCGTCGGTGGGCGTCGGACGCCGGCGTCGTCGGATATCGGCCGCGCGCCGGTGGGTCAAGCTGAACAGCCAGGTGCGGAGCGCACGAAAGTCCCTGGAAAGACTCGATGTTCTTCCACGCGGAGATGAAGGCGTCCTGAACCGCCTCGCCCGCGTCGTCGTCATCGGCCAGCATTCGCCGCGCGAAGCGGAACATGCTCGGGCCGTGCCGATCCACGATCGCCGCGAAAGCCGCGTCATCGCCGAGGACGGCGGCACGTACCAGACTGGCATCGTCCACATTCCGATCGTCTCCCCGCGAGGTGGGAAGCGCTCGTCGAAGAATGTGATGCGCATCACGTCGTCTGTCGCGTGAGGAATACCCGCCTCGGACCGACTCACCTGATGTCAACCCATCGACCATTTGCACAGAAGGGGCACATCATGGCTGAGAAGACCACGACGGATGTGGAGAAGCGTGGCAGCACCGGAGCTCTGGTGACGGAGCTGGGACGGACGACGATCGCGGACTCGGTCGTCTCCAAGATCGCGGGGATCGCCGCGCGAGAGGTCGCCGGCGTACACGACCTAGGTGGCGGTGCCGCTCGCACGGTCAGCGCCATTCGCGAGCGAATCCCCGGCGCGTCGGTGGATCGTTCGCAGGGCGTGGCAGTGGAGGTCGGCGAGCGGCAGACCGCGGTCGACATCGATCTCGTCGCCGACTACGGCGTCTCCATCGCCGACCTCGCGGCGGCGGTGCGTCGCAATGTCATCACGGCGGTCGAGCGGATGACGGGTCTGGAGGTCACGGAGGTCAACCTGACGGTCCACGATGTCTTCCTCGACGAGCCCGACGAGCGAGACGATGACCGACACGTCGAGTGACCCCAGCGCGGAGACGATCGCCGAGGCCGTCCAGGCCATCGACGGCGTTCACAGCCTGCACGGAGGGCTCTTCGGGGAGGTGGCGACCTATCTCCCCGGAGGCCGCGTCTCGGGCGTCCGGATCGGCGACGACGGCGTCGACGTCCACATCGTCGTGAGGACGGGACGGCCCGTGCTGCCCGTCGCGGAGGCGGTCCGCGCCGCCGTCGAGGCGATCACCGTCGGACCGACCCATGTGACGGTCGAGGACCTCGCCGACGTCACCGGCGACTGACCCCGCGAACTATCGGAGCGAAGGACAGATCATGAACAGTTCGACTGCCGGCCTCATCGCCGGACTGCTGATCGCGATAGCGATCACGACCGGGGGATTCCTCGGATTCCTGCTAGCGATCGTGCTC
Organism: Aeromicrobium piscarium; assembly: GCF_007421815.1. Lineage (GTDB taxonomy): Bacteria > Actinomycetota > Actinomycetes > Propionibacteriales > Nocardioidaceae > Aeromicrobium > Aeromicrobium piscarium. The sequence continues at coordinate 374,654 of NZ_VLNT01000001.1, forward strand.
GGCGGTGGAGGCCTGCTCATCGGGCGCCAGCTCGCCGGGGAGATCGATCTCGGCGACGTCTTCGCGGGTCGTCGCCGTGAGTGACCTGCTGTATACCGCCGCCGACGCCCCCGGCACCGGCGCCGATCGCCCACCCGAGGACCGTGGCGACCTGCACGTGCACGATCGGGTCGTCGAGAAGATCGTCCGGCGGAGCGCCCTCGAGGTTCGCGGTTCGGTCGCCGGGCACTCCGGCCTCGCCGTGGTCGGGACCGACTACCCGTCGGTCCGGGTCGATCTTCGAGCGGGGCACGCGTGGATCAGTGTCGACATCGCCGCCGGCTGGCCCGCGCCCGTCGAGCAGATCGCCGAGAGGGTGCGCGACCGGGTGCGGCAGCGGACCGAGGAACTGTCCGGCGTCACCGTCCAACGGGTCGACGTCACGGTTCATGTCGTCGAGTCGTCGTCCCCGAGGAGGGTGCAATGAGCAGCTCCCTGGTGCCGACGGCCCGTCCGTCGGCGACACGCGTCGTGGCCTTCTATGCGTTGCTGGGCATCGCGCTGGGTGTCGTGGCCGTGCGCGACCTCGCGGTGGCGCAGGGATGGGCCGCGGGGAAGCCCTGGTACGAGAGCGCGATCGAGGGGCTCGACGGTCTTTCGGCCAGCGCCGCGGCGACGGCCGTGGGCGTCGTCATCGGCGTGATCGGAGTGGTGGCGCTGATCGGCGCGCTGCTGCCGGCGCGCCGCACCCATGATCGCACCGAGGCGACTCCGGGCCTGTGGGTCAGCCGCCCCGCGATCGCCACGCTGGCCGAACACGCTGCCGAGCGCACGCCGGGGGTGTACGAGGCGTCGGCGGCTGTGCGCCGTCGGCGCGTGATGGTGCGGGTCGCCGATTCCGAACCGGAGACCGCCCAGCGGGTCGAGGACTCGGTGAAGCGGGCCCTCGACGGTCTGACCGACCGACGGATCGTCGTCAGACGACGGGAGGTGAAGGTCCCATGAGGCGGAAGGGACGTGTGACGGACCGCCTGCTCGCGGTCCTCCTGGGAGCGCTCACCACAGCCGCTGGGGCGGCGGTGGCGTTGTGGGGCCTCGATGCCGTGCCCCGCTGGCCGTCGACACTGGATCTCTCGCAGATCGACGATGCGGTCGTCGACACCGAATGGTGGCCCTGGGCATGGGCTGGCATCGGTGTGCTGCTCGCCCTGCTGGCGCTGACGTGGCTCCTGCGTCGTGCGCGCCCGGTGTCGCGTCCGCCGGCGCTCTCGCGTGCCAGCACCGACGCGGGAGCGGTGAGGGTGGATCTGGACTCGGTCGCCGCGACGGTCGCGCGCAGGCTCGAGGACATGGCCCCCATCAGCGCGGCTCGCGGCAAGGGTGTGGACGCGCGCGGCATCTTCCGGGTCGAGGTGCGCGCGGCGATCGACGAGATCTCCGACGGACCGGCGATCGCCCGGGCGATCGAACGCACGCAGCACGAGCTGGACGAATCCTTCGGCGACGGCCGGGCCGTGTGCCAGCTCATGGTGTCCGCGCCGAGTCGCTGGCAGGCCCTCCGGCGGCGCGGAGGCACGACGCCGCGGGTGCACTGACGATCTGGTGGGGCAGCGGTCACAGGCCGGGCCCCACCAGATCGGTCAGCCCTCGATGCGGTGCTTCGCGGCGTCGCGCAGCGCCTCCGCGAAGGCGGGATTGTGCGCGGCCAGCTGCTCGAACGCCTCGGCGGTGAAGTGCAGCGCCTGGACATCCGTGGTGGTGACCACCGTCGCGCTCCGCAGGCGGCCGGTCACCAGGGCGATCTCGCCGACGACATCGCCGGGCTGCAAGGTGGCGACGACGCCTCCGTCCTTGCGGATCTCCACGGAGCCGTCGAGCAGGATGTAGGCCTTGTCGGCGGGCTGGTGTTCGAAGATCATCGCCCAGTTTGCGGGGATGTGGACGGTCTGACCCGTGCTCGCCAACGCCTTGATGGTGGCGTCGTCGAAGTCGGTGAGACGCTGCAACGCCGAGACGACGTCGGCATCGGACTTTCGTGCCATGCTGGTTCCTTTCGGTGCGTTGAGCCCCACCGTAGGCCAGTTCCTGCTTTGATGTGGAGCGATGCGTCGAAGTTCAGACGTTCATCTGATGACCGCACAAGGAGCAACGGACATGGGACGCGCGGAGTCACGCATGTTCGGGTCGCGCCTCCTCGGTCCGCCGGACCAGTCGACGCGCCGGCTGCGGGTCCGGGTCCAACTGCTGCTGAGCATCCTCCTGGTCGGGACCCATCTCGTCGGCGTCGGCATCGTGGTGATGCTGTCGACCGTCGTGATCCCGGCTCCGCCCCCGAATCGCGCGATGTGGATCGCGCTGGCGATCGCCGTGCCGGTCTATGTCGCCGTCGCGATCGCCGTGGGTCTGGGGTGGGGCACGGCGAGGGCACTGTCGGCCTTGCAGTGGGCGCTGCGAGGCGAGGACCCCACGCCGCGCGTGCTCCGGCGATCGCTGCGGGTCCCGGTCGCCTTGACCACGACCCAGGCCCTGCTCTGGCTCGGCGGCGTCGTGCTGTTCACGCTCCTGGCGGTGATCATCCAACCTGATCGGGCGCTCATCACGGGATTCACCGTGGCGATCACGATGGTGATCGTCTCGGCCATCGCCTTCCTGTTGAGTGAGTTCGCGTTGCGCCCGGTCGCGGCGCGCGCGCTGGCGGCGGGCGCTGCCCCGCAGGCACGTCTCGGGGTCGGGGCCCGGATGCTGTTCTTCTGGACCCTCGGCACCGGGGTGCCGGTCGCGGGGCTGCTCACGGTGGCGTTGCTGTCGTTCATGCTCGACGACATCGACCTGCGGCTCATGGCGGTCACGACCCTCGTCATCGCCACGGTGGTGCTGGTGTTCGGCTTCTTCGTCACCTGGCTCAACGCGCGGGCGGTCACCGCTCCCGTGCGCACGGTCCGCGACGCCATGCGCGACGTGCAGTCCGGGCGTCTGGACGTCGAGGTCCCGGTCTACGACGGCACCGAGCTGGGCGCGCTGCAGGTCGGTTTCAACGAGATGGCGACCGGGCTGCGCGAGCGCGAACGGCTCCGCGATGTCTTCGGCCGTCAGGTCGGTCGCGATGTCGCCGAGGCCGCACTGGCCGATATCGAGCTGGGTGGCCAGTCCCGTGAGGCCACGGTGCTGTTCGTCGACCTGACCGGATCGACCGGCTTCGCCACCGACCGGGACCCTGCCGAGGTGGTCGACGTCCTCAACCGGTTCTTCGGGGTGGTCGTCCAGGAGGTCGACGCCCACGAGGGCCTCGTCAACAAGTTCATGGGGGATGCGGTCCTGGCGGTCTTCGGTGCTCCCGCCGAGCGGGAGGACCATGCGGCCCTCGCGTTGGCCGCGGCTCGGTCGATGGCGCTGCGACTGCCGCGCGAGATGTCCGAGATCGATTTCGGGATCGGTGTCGCCACCGGCCGTGTCGTCGCCGGATATGTCGGGCACGAGTCGCGCTTCGAGTACACGGTCATCGGCGATGCGGTGAACGCCGCGTCCCGGATCACCGACCTGGCCAAGCGGGTCGAGGGCCGGGCGCTGGCCGATGCGGCCAGTGTCGAGGCCGCCGGCGCCGAGCGCGAGTGGGTCGAGCACGAGACCGTCACCCTGCGCGGCAGGACCACACCCTCGCACCTCTTCGCACTCGCGGAGTGACCGGCTCGTCTTGCATCTCGCTCTGCGGAGTGCGTGTGGGGGATCGGCCCGCGAGTGGTGCGCATTCGGCCCGGAAACGCCGATCCGAGGGCGAATTCGCACCACTCGCAGTGCTCCGCGCAGGAAGGTACACCCTGAACACTCGCGACAGCGACCGGTGATGTCACATGCTCTAGACTAGAGAGCGAAAGCAGGGGCAGGTCTCCCTGTTCGAATCTCATCAAGGGCCCGGCGGTCGTCACCGCTCGGGCCCCTGGTCTTCTCCGGCCGCTGGTATGACGTCACCATTGCGCACCGGCCGGAAACACTGTCTGACCAGGCGTTTCGTCGGATGCAACCTGTTGCACGCACCCATGCGCCGTTGTGCCCCAGGCAGGATTCGAACCTGCGACACCCGCTTTAGGAGAGCGGTGCTCTATCCCCTGAGCTACTGAGGCGACGCGAACATCTTCCCACGACGGGCCGCCACCCTGAAGTCCGGCGTCGACAGTGGCACACTCGGGTGCGTGCTTCGCCGGATCATCGTGCTGCTCGTCCTGTGCGCATCGATGGTGGCGTGCGCGCGCGAGCCCGCTCCGGCGCCCCCGCCACCGCCCGCTCCCACCTGGAACGCCGGGCCGGAGGGAGCGTGCGAGGTGCCCGAGACCGGCGCCTCCGCGCACACGCTCGACATCGACGGCGAGAAGCGGCGCTTTGCGGTGGACGTCCCCGACGGGTTCAACGGCGAGCGTCTCCCCGTGGTCTTCGTCACGCACGGCCGCGGGGGCGAGGCGACCGCCGCGATGGCCTACACCGGGTTCCCCGAGTACGGGCAGCAGTACGGCTTCATCGTCGTCGCCCCGCAGGCCGAGGGGAGACCTGCTCTCTGGGACTTCTCCACCGGACCGGAGGTCGCGGGCTCGGACTTCGCCTTCATCGCCGCCCTGCGTGAGCATGTCGTCGAGAGCTGGTGCGGCGACGACGAGCAGGTCTTCATGACCGGCTTCTCCAATGGCTCGGCGATGACCTTCGCCGCGGCCTGTCTCCCGAGCCTGCGGTTCAAGGCCTTCGGGGCCGTCGCCGCTCCCGGCTACGTGCCCGAACGCTGCGACAGCGCACCTCCCGCCTCGATCATCTACGCCCACGGCACCGCCGATCCCGTGGTGCCCTTCGTCGGCGGGGAGACGGTCATCCAGTGGGTCGAGCCCGCCACCCAGGTGATGAACGCCTGGGCACTGCACGACGGGTGCGCGCACGTCGAACGCGAACAGATCGCCGAGGACGTCCAGGTCACCCGCTGGGATGTCTGCCGCGACGAGAGCAGACTCGTGTTCTACGTGATCGACGGCGAAGGGCACCACTGGCCCGGGGGTCCGTCGCTGCCCGGGCTCGGCGCCAGCACCCGCTCGATCAACATCACAGCCCTCATGACCGAGTTCTTCGGTCTGTCCGACTGAGCCGGTAGGCGACAATGGGTGACATGGACAAACCGATCGAGAACTGGCTGACCGACATGGACGGCGTCCTCGTGCACGAGGAACGCGCCATCGACGGTGCGTCGGAGTTCATCCGTGCCCTCCGAGATAGCGGTCGCAAGTTCATCGTGCTGACCAACAACTCGATCTACACGCCGCGAGACCTGCGCGCCCGGCTTCGCACGAGCGGCATCGACGTGCCGGAGGGCGCCATCTGGACGAGTGCCCTCGCCACGGCGAAGTTCCTCAGCGAGCAGCGCGAGAACGGCACCGCCTACGTCATCGGCGAATCCGGTTTGACGCAGGCGCTCTACGATGCCGGGTACACCATGACCTCCCGCGACCCCGAGTACGTCGTCCTCGGAGAGACCCGCACCTACTCCTTCGAGGCGATTACCCGGGCCATCCAGCTGATCGTCGGCGGCGCCCGCTTCATCGCCACCAATCCCGACACCACCGGGCCCTCGCCGACCGGACCGCTGCCGGCCACCGGCTCCGTCGCGGCGCTCATCACCCGCGCCACCGGGATCGAGCCCTACTTCGTCGGCAAGCCCAATCCACTGATGATGCGCAGCGCCCTCAACCAGATCCAGGCCCACTCGGAGACCACAGTCATGATCGGCGACCGGATGGACACCGACGTGCTCTCCGGGCTGGAAGCCGGCCTGCGCACCATCTTGGTGATGACCGGCTCCACGCGACGTGAGGAGATCGAACGGTTCCCGTACCGTCCCAGCCGCGTCGTCGACTCGATCGCCGACGTCGTCGACCTGGTGGGGTGAGGCCGTGCGCGTCTTCCTGACCGGTGCCAACGGCGTCATGGGTCTGGCCACCGTCGACGCCCTGGTCGAGGCCGGGCACGATGTCATCGGTCTGGTGCGCAGCCCCGGAGCCGCCGAGATCGTCGAGCGCCACGGCGGACAGGCGTGGTACGGCGATGTGTTCGACCCGACCGCGTTGCGCGCGGGGATGGACGGCTGCGATGTCGTGGTCAACTTCGCGACACGCATCCCGATCGGCGCGACCGCCTACCGCCCCGGTTCGCTGACGGCTGTCAACCGCCTGCGGCGCGAAGGCGCGGCGACCGTGGCCGAGATGGCGCGCGAGCTTCGAGTCGAACGGTTCGTGCAGCAGAGCCTCAGCTTCATCTACCAAGGGCGCGGCGACGAGTGGATCGACGAGTTCTCGCCGGTGGACGTCACCTGGGTCACCGAGGCCCTCGTCATCGCCGAGGATCACGCCCGGTCGATCGAGGAGACCGGCGGCGTGTCGGTGCGCTTGCGCTACGGGCTCATCGTCGGCGACGACCGAAACACGCGCTACGTGCTGAGCCGGGCCCGCCGCGGCAAGCCCTTCGCCCTCGGGGATCCCGACGGATGGATGCACGTCATCCATCCCGACGACATCGGCACCTCGGTGGTCGCCGCGCTCGGGGCACCCGCCGGGGCCTACAACGTCGGTGCGGAGCCGTTGCGCCGCCGGACTTACGCGGATCTGATCGCCCGCGCCGCCGGACGCGAGCACGGCGACTTCCTCGCTCCCTGGATCGTCGAGCTCGGCGGTGACAAGATGGAGATGCTGACTCGGTCGCACCGCGTCAGCTCAGCACTCTTCACCGAACGCACCGGGTGGCGTCCACGCCACCGCGAACTCACCGAGGACTGGTTTCCCGCTCGTGACTGACGAGACCGCGTCACAACGCCAGCAACGGCTGCGCCGCGCCGCCGAGCTGCTGGGCGACCTGATGCCCGAGACGACGAGCGACGAACGTGACCCGGGAGGCGACGACACCCGATCGCGCGAACGCGATCTGCTGCGCGACCGCCCCCCGCATCACGGAGGCTGACCGCGCTTACGGCCGGTCGGCGGGCGGAGTGTCGGGCGTGCGCTCGAAGTCGCCTCCGGCGAGGGCGTCGCGGATCTCGCGCAGCAGCAGGATGTCCTCGGTCGGGCCCTCGGGCTCGGGCTCTTCGCCGCGCTGTAGACGCTCCAGCAGCCGCTTCGAGGGCACGACGAAGATGAAGTAGACCACGGCGGCGGTGATGATGAACGTGATCACCGCGTTGATGAAGCCGCCGACGTTGATGAAGGTGTTCGGGTTGTCACCGAGGACCCGGAAGCCGAAGCCCTCGGCGTCGGCCCCGCCGAGCGAGGCGATGAGCGGGTCGATGAACGACGAGGTGAAGGCCGCGACCAGCGCGGTGAAGGCTGTGCCGACGACCACCGCGACCGCGAGGTCGACGATATTGCCGCGGAACAGGAAGTCCTTGAAACCCTTAAGCATGTCTGCGTTACCCCCTGGTGGAGAAAGCCATCAGGTGAACTGTATGCCCCAGCGCAGTGATGGACCAGTCATTCGAGGGAGTGGACGAGGGTGAGCCTGCCCACGAGGGCGGCGCGGGCGATCGCGGCGGCGGCCTCCGGAGCCGCCTGGATGCCGACGGCGGTTCCGGCGTCCCCTTCCTCGATGAGGAGGACGGAGGCGGCCGTGGCGAGGGTCAGCTCGTCGTCGTCGGCTCCGTCGGCGATCGCGAGGACGTCGACGCGATCACCGGGGCGCACCAGCGCCGCCACCTCCGGCTCGACGACCACGCTCGCGAGCACCGTGCCCTCGTCCAGGGACCGGGGATCGATCACCCGGCGATCGGTGAACGGCTCGCCCGCCCGCATCGGTCCGGCGACCTGGCGTCCGGCGATCTCCTCGGCGGGATGAGCCACGGCCGCGTCATCGGGAACCTCGATGACGCGGATGTCGTCGGCAGCCAGTCGGTGGCCGCTCGGCAGATCGTGTGCCGCGACCTCGACACGCGTGGTGGCGGGGGACTCCGTGAGCGCCGCGAGCGCGAAGAGGACCGCCAGCCCGGTGAGGACAGCACACAACGAGCGGCGGTGGTCGGCGATCAGACGTGACAGGCGCTCCATGCCGCGACACTAGGGCGAGGAGGTGGATCTGTCCCCGCTCGTCCACAGGGTCTTCGCGACCCGTGACTCAGCTGCTGGTCGAGGCGGTACCGCTCGAGGACGATGTGGAGGACGAGGTGGTCGAGGAGCTGCCCGAGGTGGAGGACGACGATCCCGACGAGTCGCCGGAGGAGGACGCGCTCGAGGACGAGCTGTTCGACGACGAGCCGTTCGAGGAGGATGACGATCCCGAACGGCTGTCGTTGCGGTAGAAGCCGGAGCCCTTGAAGACCACGCCGACGGCACCGAACACCTTGCGCAGGCGGCCCTGGCACGCCGGGCACTCGGTGAGCGCGTTGTCGGAGAAGCTCTGGCGGATCTCCAGGCCCTCCCCGCAGTCGGTGCACTGGTACTGGTACATGGGCACGGTAGGTTCTCTCCCCACGGTAGAAATGCTGCCATCTGAGGGTACAGTGGCGTCCTAGCGAACCACGAACGTGGGACGTGACGATCTGTCGACCGAGGACTTCACCGCCGTGACCGAATGGCTGCTGCTGGCCGCCTCCCTGTTGCTCATGATCGGCTGCGGCGTGTTCGTCGCCGCGGAGTTCTCCTTCGTCACCGTCGACCGCGCGACCGTCGATCGGCGTGCCGCGGCAGGGGAGCGCGGTGCGACGGGAACCCGCAAGGCGCTGACGACCCTGTCCACTCAGCTCAGCGGCGCGCAACTGGGCATCACGATCACCAACCTCGCCATCGGCTACTTGGCGGAGCCGGCGATCGGCCGGCTGCTGCACGACCCGCTCTCCGCCCTCGGCCTGTCCGGCGGGGGTCTGCGGGCCGCCGGCTATGGCTTCGCCCTCGCGCTCAGCACGATCGTCACGATGCTCGTCGGCGAGCTCATCCCGAAGAACTTCGCCCTCTCCTTGCCGTACCGCACCGCGGTCTTGACCCAGCTGCCGCAACGGTGGTTCACCCGGGCGATGGGCTGGCCGATCCGCGGCCTCAATCAGATGGCGAACAACACCCTGCGCTGGCTCGGCGTGGAGCCGCAGGAGGAACTGCGTTCGGCTCGGTCGCCGATCGAGCTGCGATCGCTCGTCCTGCGATCGGCCGATCACGGGGCCATCGACGACGAGACGGCCGACCTGGTCGCTCGCAGCATCGCCTTCGGCGACCGCACCGCCGCGGATGTCCGCACGCCCCGCGTACGGGTCCGCTTCCTGAACGAGCACGACACGGCCCTGGATCTCATCGAGGCGGCGCGGCAGACCGGGCACTCGCGCTTCCCGGTCATCGGCACGTCCCCGGACGACATCGTCGGCATCGCGCACATCAAGCAGGCGGTCGCCGTGCCGGTCGACCGCCGTCGTTCGGTCCGGGTCGAGGAGATCGCCGACCCGCCCACGACCGTGCCGGACTCGATTGAGCTCGATCCGCTGCTGTCGCTCCTGCGCGAAGAGGGTCACCAGATGGCGATCGTGCTCGACGAGTACGGCGGCACCGACGGGGTGGTGACGCTGGAGGATCTCGTGGAGGAGATCGTCGGCGACATCGCCGACGAGCACGACCGGCTCTCAGCGCACAGCCGCCACCGTCGCGACGGCACGTGGTCGCTGTCGGGTCTGCTGAGGCCCGACGAGGTCTTCGAGCGCACCGAGATCGCGCTCCCTGAGAGCGAGGACTACGAGACGATCGCGGGGCTGATCCTCGAACGGCTGGGTCGCCTCGCCGAACGCGGCGACCAGATCGTGCTGGAGCTCACCCAGACTCCGGACAGCGACGAGGAGTCGCTCGTCCCGCTGCTCGTCACGTTGACCGTCGAGCGGATCGAGGGACGCCGGATCGACCGCGTGTCGATGACCGTCGAGGAATCGATCGGCGGTGGCGAGCAGTGAACAACTGGTTCGCGATCGGCTTGACCTTCGTGCTGCTCGGGCTCAACGCCCTGTTCGTGGCCTCGGAGTTCGCGCTCATCTCCGCGCGGCGTACGCAGCTCGAGCCGCTCGCGCAGTCCGGCCGGCGCTCCGCGCGGCTCGCGCTCAAGGCGATGGAGAATGTCACGCTGGCGATGGCCGCGGCACAGCTCGGCATCACGATGTGCTCGCTGGGGCTCGGAGCGATCAGCGAACCGGCGATCGCCCACCTGCTCGAACCCGCTTTCGAGCTGCTGGACGTGCCACCCTCCCTCGTGCACCCGATCTCCTTCGCGATCGCGCTCACGCTGGTGGTGTTCCTCCACGTGGTCTACGGCGAGATGGTCCCCAAGAACCTGGCCCTCGCGGCTCCCGACCGCGCCTCGCTCGTGCTCGGCCCGTTCATGCTCGGGGTCATCGCGGTGCTCAAGCCGCTCGTCATCGCCCTGAACGCCATCGCCAACAGCGCGGTCCGGATCGTCGGCATCGAGCCCAAGGACGAGGTGGCCTCGACCTTCACGCACGACGAGGTCGCCGGTCTCGTCGAGGAGTCGCGTCGTGAGGGACTGCTCGACGAGGACGAGTACGACCTCGTCACCGGAGCGCTCGACTTCCACGACGCGACGGTCGCGCGCGTGCTCATGCCGCGCGACACGCTCGTGACGATCGGCCGGGAGGCGACACCGGCCGATGTGGAGATCGCCTGCGCGCGAACGGGCTTCTCGCGGTTCCCCGTCGTGGACGACGACGGGGAGCTGGTCGGCTACCTGCACATCAAGGACGTGCTGGAGACCGATGACGCCATCCGGACCGCCCCCATCGCCGACAAGTGGGTGCGCCCGCTGGCCACGGTGGGGTCGACTGTGGGCCTGCTGGATGCGCTGCGCACGATGCAGGCGCGAGGCTCGCACATGGCCCGGGTGGCGGACCAGGGATCCGGCACAGTGCTCGGCGTGGTCATGCTCGAGGACGTGCTCGAGGAGCTCGTCGGCGAGATCCGCGATGCCGGACGTCAGGGAAGCCGGCCGTGAACGACGCCCGCGCGATCGGTCTCGCCTCGGTCGGCGACGCCGAGGTGATCGCCCGTCTGCAGGTCGATTTCGCCGTCGAGTTCGACACCCCGACGCCGACCTATGAGCAGCTGCTCCCGCGTTTTCGGGCCCTGCTGGGCCATCCGTCGGCCTTCGTCCTGCTGTCCGGGCCGCCGGCCGATCCCACGGGCTATGCAGTGGTGACGCTGCGGCCCACCGTCTATTGCGAGGGCCCGCTGGCCGTGCTCGACGAGCTCTACGTCGTCCCTGCGCTGCGCGGCGGCGGCATCGGCACGTCGCTGCTGCAACGCGCCGTCGACGAGGTGATCGCCCGCGGCGGTGGCGAGATGCACATCAATGTCGACGAGATCGATGTCGACGCCCGTCGCTTCTACGAGCGGCACGGGTTCGTCAACATCGAGCCGGGCACCGACTACCGGATGCTGTGCTACCTGCGCGAGCTCGACGATCGCTCCTGACAGACGAGAACCCGACCCGAAGGGAGTGATCGGGTCGGGCTCTCTCACGCCGCGCGGGCGCGGGGTCCGGCCGGGAGGGAGGGAAATCGGTGCCGTACCCACTGTGCCCAACGACACGTCCGTGGCGAGGTTATGGCCGCCTCGGCACTTTCCGGACGAGGTGACTGATCGTGATGCTTCGTGGTCGCGATGGCGACCCGAAAGCATCGACATCGGTCCGCGGTCGGCGAGAAGTCGATGCTGTGCGGCTGCCATGACGACCACGAGGCATCATCATCGGTCCGCGACGCCGGGCGGGGCGAGGACGGCTGTGGCGGCTCCCTAGAATCGAGGGGTGAGCCCAGATCATGACCTCGTCCTCGTCGTCGACTTCGGCGCTCAGTACGCCCAGCTCATCGCCCGACGGGTGCGGGAGGCCAAGGTGTACTCCGAGGTCGTCCCCCATACGATGCCGGCCGAGGAGATGCTCGCCAAGGAGCCGAAGGCGATCATCCTGTCCGGCGGACCCTCGTCGGTCTACGAGCCCGGTGCGCCCGCGCTGGCGCCGGGTCTCGTCGATGCCGGGATTCCCGTCTTCGGCATCTGCTACGGCTTCATGGCCATGGCCCAGGCTCTCGGCGGCGAGGTCGCCAAGACCGGCCAGCGCGAGTACGGCCGCACCCGGGTGTCCGTGAGGGAGCCGGGCACCCTCCTCGAGGGGCTGCCCGAGGAGCTCGTGTCGTGGATGTCGCACGGCGACGAGGTGGTCGAGGCGCCCGAGGGGTTCACCGTCAACGCCACGTCGTCGCGCGCCACCGTCGCGGCCTTCGAGGATGTCGGCCGTGGTCTCGCGGGGGTGCAGTGGCATCCCGAGGTGCTGCATTCCGAGCACGGCCAGCGGGTCATGGAACGGTTCCTCCTCGAGATCGCCGGTTGCCGGCAGACGTGGACGAGTGTCAACATCGTCGACGAGCAGGTCGAGCGGATCCGTGAGCAGGTCGGCGACGCGCGGGTCATCTGCGCTCTCTCCGGAGGCGTCGACTCGGCGGTCGCCGGGGCTCTGGTCCAGCGCGCCATCGGCGACCAGCTCACCTGCGTGTTCGTCGACCACGGACTGCTCCGCGAGGGGGAGGCCGAGCAGGTCGAGCAGGACTTCGTCGCGTCGACCGGGGTCACGCTCAAGGTCGTCGACGCCGTCGACCGCTTCCTCGGGCACCTCGACGGTGTCTCCGACCCGGAGGAGAAGCGCAAGATCATCGGCCGCGAGTTCATCCGCGTCTTCGAGCAGGCCGAGCGCGAGGTCGTCGAGGCGGCACCGGAGGGCCAGCCGGTCCGGTTCCTCGTGCAGGGCACCCTGTATCCCGATGTCGTCGAGTCCGGCGGCGGCGAGGGCGCGGCGAATATCAAGAGTCACCACAATGTCGGTGGGCTTCCCGAGGATCTCGAGTTCGGTCTGATCGAGCCGCTGCGGACGCTCTTCAAGGATGAGGTCCGCGAAGTGGGCCGCCAGCTCGGGCTGCCCGCGGGCATCGTCGAACGGCACCCGTTCCCCGGCCCCGGCCTTGCGATCCGCATCGTCGGCTCGGTCGACGCCGATCGCCTGCGCATCCTGCGCGCCGCGGACAAGATCGTGCGCGAGGAGACCACCAGGGCCGGTCTCGACGCCGAGATCTGGCAGTTCCCGGTGGTGCTGCTGGCCGATGTGCACTCGGTCGGCGTCCAGGGCGACGGCCGCACCTACGGTCACCCGATCGTGCTGCGCCCCGTCACCAGCGAGGACGCCATGACGGCCGACTGGGGACGGCTCCCGTACGACGTCCTGGAGCGGATGTCCACGCGCATCACCAACGAGGTCGACGAGGTGAACCGCGTCGTCCTCGACGTCACCAGCAAGCCCCCGGGCACCATCGAGTGGGAGTGACCCTCGCGTCGTGGTGGTAGGCCATCAACCCTTCCGCGCTCGGTGGCGGTAGACCGTCAACCTCATCCGTAGCCCATAACGTTGATGGCCTACCTCCAGCGGAGGGGCGTTGCCGCGGGATCATGTCCGTTCCGTAGCGTGGGGGCCGTGAGCGCGCCGATCGTCATCGCGCACCGAGGGGTTCCCGGTGCGCGACTGGAGCACACCGCCGAGTCCTATCAGCTCGCCATCGAGCAGGGAGCGGACTACATCGAACCCGATCTCGTGATGAGCCGGGACGGCGTGCTCGTCGTCCGTCACGAGAACGAGCTCTCCTCGACGACGGATGTCGCCGACCGCGCGATCTTCGCCGACCGGAGGACCACGAAGGATGTCGACGGCGTGGCGGTCACCGGCTGGTTCAGCGAGGACTTCACACTCGAGGAACTCAGGTCACTGTGCACCCGCGAGCGGATCCCGGACGTGCGTCCGGGCAACCTCGGCCTGGCGGGGACGATCCTCACCTTCGAGCAGGTCATCGACATCGCCGAGGCCGAGAACGCGCGTCGCGGGCCCGGGGAGCCGCGCCTCGGCATCTACCCGGAGACCAAGCACCCGACGTACTTCAACGCGCTCGGATACGACATCACCGACCTGCTGTTGTCGACGCTACGAGGCCGCGATCTCGACACCGAGCGACCCCGGTTCCCCGTCATCATCCAGTCTATGGAGCCGGGCAATCTGCGCTGGCTGCGCTCGCGGACCTCGCTGCCGCTCATCCAGCTCCTCGAACACGGCGGCGCCCCGTACGACCATGTGCTCGCGGGAGACTCCCGGGACTACGCCTTCCTCGCCTCCGCTGCCGGTCTCGCCTTCATTGCGGAGTACGCCGACGGAGTCGGAGCCCACAAGAGCCTGGTGATCGCGCGTGACGCCGAGGATCGGCTCGCGGCGCCGACGGCGCTCGTCGGCGACGCCCACGATCTCGGTCTGGCCGTGCACGTATGGACCCTCCGCGACGAGAACCACTTCCTGCCCGCCGACCTGAGGAACGGCCAGGGCCCCGCCGATCATGGCGATGCCCTGGCCGAGTACCTCGCGTTCTACGACGCGGGCGTCGATGGCGTCTTCAGCGACTCCACCGCCCGTGCGATCACTGCACGGGACCGCTGGGAGCGTCGGTCCCCGTCTGCCACGGGGTCGCCGGCTCCTGGGGCATGATCACCCAGGCCACGATGTAGGCCACGACGCTCACCGGCAGCGTCACGAGGACCGCGACGAGAGCCACCAGCCGCACGAGCGTCGCGTCCCACCCGAAGTAGGCGGCGATGCCGCCGCAGACGCCCCCGAGCCACTTGTCCTGGGTCGAGCGGGTGAGCTTCTTGGCGGTCATGTTCTCCTCCTGAAGGTCAGGGCTACGCCGATCAGGCCGATCACGATGAGGGCGATCGGTCCGGCGAGCCGCAGTTGAGCGCCGGTCATGACGTCGTACTCGAGTGCTGTCCATCCTGCCGCGACGAGCAAGAACAGCACGCCGAACACGAAGGGTGTCACCCGGAAGGGATGGATGTTCATCGTCGGATCACCTCGATAGCTCCGGCCGAACTGTTGATGGATAGGTGGAAGACATCCGACCCGGGGTCGCCGTAGTCGAGATGCGGGCTCCAGCCGTCGGCGGTACGCTCGAAGACCTTCACCTGGCCCGCCCAGCGGATGGCGGCATCGACATGGACGTCGAGATCGCGGGGTACGACGACCCGCACCAGGCCGAGCCCGTGGTCGATCTCCACGGACTCCCCAGCGAGATCGCCCGGGACCGGGACATCGGTGAGGTCATAGGTCACCTGGCCGGCGCCGGTGTCGATCGCGCGGGTGGCCTGGCCGACCGATGTCGGGGTGAAGGTGAAGTCGCCGGCACGAGCATTCGGCAGCGCGGACGTCGCCGCGAGGACGACGCACAACACGAGACCGACCGGGACGAGGAGTCCGGCATTGCCGATCTTGCTGCCCACGAGCAGGCCCACAGCGGTGAGGACCAGGCCGGTGAGCGCGTAGACCTCGGGAACGACATTCGCGACCTGCTCGGACCAGAGCCACAGGCCACCCCAGGCGAGCAGGATGAGCGAGACGGTGCCGAGGAACAGAGCCGGCGACCAGGGAGTCCGCGGAGGCCCTGGGGGCGGGGGAGGACCGTGCATGAGGGGAGGCCCGGACGTGGGCGGCTGTGCGCCATCGTCCTCGTCGTCCGAAGCGATGCCGTCATCGCCCGACTCGTCGGCCGCCTTCTCGGTCGAGCCACCGGCGGGGGTTGGCCCGAGTGTCGTGGTGACGGAGTCATGTCCGGCCGGAGACGGGGTCGCGGCGAACGGCGGTGAGCCTGGACTCGGCGGGCCGTACGGGACCCCCGGAGCCGGTGGACCGTACGGAGTCCCCGGGGGCGGCGAGGCCTGGGTGCCGCGCCGGTGCCGTCCTGAGACGAACCAGTAGACCAGGGCGATGGGGACGGCGACCCAGAACAGCACCCAGAGCGTCACCCAGGCCCAGCCGCCGAGTCCCCAGGCGCTGTCGCCGAGGATCGCGGCGATGGCGATCGCCCCCGCGATCGCCAGGCCCACCATCCGGACCTGCTTCTCGTTCTCGCCGAGGCCGAACATCTCGCCCAACACGCTGCGGTCCTTGCCCTCCTCCGGCATGAGAAGCCAGCACGCCCCGTAGAGCACGAGGCCGGACAGCCCGACGAGGGTGAGCACGACGAAGCCGACGCGCACGATCACCGGATCGATGCCGAGCCAGCGGGCGATGCCGGTGGAGACACCGGCGATCATCCGATCCGAGCGCGGTCGGCGTGCGTTCTCGAAGTCCTGGAGTCGGCGTGGCGGCGAGGACGCGTCCCGCGGCGTCGATGTGTCCTGATCGTTCATGTCTCCATCGTGGCCGTCCGGCGCTCCGCCGACCATCGGGTGTTTCCCTGATTCCTCCCGGTGTCGTGTCAGGGCGATGCCGGGGTCGTCCCTGGTGGCGCGCTCACGCGGCCGCGTGTGAGGCTTGGTGCCGTGACCACCTCCGCCGCCCCGCCGCATCCCCGAGCGACGCGGCCCGTCGACCGGCGGATCGTGGGAGGCGTCGCGGCCGGGTTGTCCGACCACCTGAACGTGCCGGTGCTGTGGATCCGGATCGGGTTCGTGGTTGCGACGTGGTTCAACGCCGCCGGGATCATCGGCTATCTGCTGCTCTGGCGCTTCCTGCCGCTGTCCTCACCCGACGACACCCCCGGCATCGCCTCAGCCACACGGGCCGGCATGCGAGGTGCGGAACGGACCTCCGCCCGCGAGATCGCCCAGACGGTCGCGATCGGCGCGGTGGGGCTGGGTGTCTTCGCGCTGATCTCGATTCTCGGCGGCGGTGTGTCCTCCCGCCTGCTGATCCCGGTGCTCGCCGGCGCCCTGGGCGTCGCCCTGATCTGGCGCCAGCTCGACGACGCCACCTGGAGCTCCTGGCTGCGACAGACCCGAGGTGCCGGCTACTGGGCGCGTATCGCCGCCGGCCTCGGCCTCGTCGGGCTCGCCGCCGTCTATGTCATCTCCGAAGGCCGGGGCTGGAACGCCACCCTCGATCTCGTCGCCGCCGCGGTGGTGGCGGTCTTGGGCATCGGACTCATCCTCGGACCGTGGATCGGGAGCCTCTGGCACGATCTGGAGAGCGAGCGGCGCGAACGGATCCGCTCCCAGGAGCGCGCGGACATGGCCGCGCACCTGCACGACTCGGTGCTCCAGACCCTCGCGCTGCTGCAGAAGAACGCGGCCGACCCTCGTACGGTCGCCACGCTGGCGCGGCGGCAGGAACGTGAGCTGCGGACCTGGCTGTACGGCGATGAGATGCCCGGTGACGGCACGGCGGTGCACTCGTTGCGCACCGAGGCGGAGGACGTCGAGACCTCGCATCGCGTGGCGGTCGAGCTGGTGGCGGTCGGCGATCACCCGCTGTCGGCGGACGCGGTCGCGCTCGTCCGTGCCGCTCGCGAGGCGATGGTCAACGCCGCCAAGCACGCCGGTTCCGAGCGCGTCGACGTCTACGCCGAGTTCGCCGCCGACCGTGGCGAGGTCTTCGTGCGCGATCGCGGAGTGGGCTTCGATCCCGACGGAGTCGCCGACGACCGGCAGGGCATCCGCGGATCGATCGTGGAACGGATGCGTCGCCACGGCGGCGAGGCGACGGTCAAGAGCACACCGGGGGAGGGCACGGAGATCGTGCTGACGATGCCGTGGGACGATCCGGCCGAGGAGGACGAGGATGGATGAGTTGCGAGTCGTGGTCGTCGATGACCACGCGATGTTCCGGTCCGGCGTGCGCGCCGAGCTCGAACGCGTGGGAGCGGGACGGGTCCGCGTGGTCGCGGAGGCCGAGGACGTCCCCTCGGCGGTGCGGGTCATCGCCGACCATCGTCCGGACGTCGTGCTGCTCGACGTCCACATGCCCGGCGGGGGAGGCCCGGAGGTCATCGCCCAGGCGCCCGGCGCCACGTATCTCGCGCTGTCGGTGAGCGACGCGGCGGAGGACGTGATCGGTGTCATCCGGGCGGGAGCGCGCGGCTATGTCACCAAGAACATCGCCGCGGACGAGCTGGTGGACGGCATTGAGAGGGTCGCGGCGGGGGACGCGGTGTTCTCGCCGCGGCTGGCCGGTTTCGTCCTGGACGCCTTCGCCGGCACGATCGCCGTGGCCCATGTCGACGAGGATCTGGACCGGCTCACCGAGCGCGAGCGGGAGGTCATGCGCCTCATCGCGCGCGGCTATGCCTACAAGGAAGTGGCCAAGGAGCTGTTCATCTCGATCAAGACGGTTGAGACCCATGTCTCCAATGTGCTGCGCAAGCTTCAGCTCTCCAGCCGCCACGAGCTCACTCGCTGGGCCAGCGACCGCCGCCTCATCTGACCTGAAGGCTCGTCCGCGCGGCTGGAGGAGGGGCGGTGAGTTACGCACCTCTCGTTTCCCAGGGCGGTGGGTTGCGCACCTCTCACCGACCTCGAGAGGTGCGTAACCCACCGCCCCGGGTGGGCAGGGGTGCGTAACCCACCGCTCGAGTTCGGCGCGTGATTCTGCTGTCGGCAGAAGACGCGAAGGCAGGCGACAGGCCCGGCCTACGATGAAGCATGCCGGAAACTCCATCGTCCCCCGATCATGCGGCGGTGCGCGAGCCGCTCTGGCGCGAGGCGCTCGGCGCGCGGTTGCGTGACGAACGTCGACGTCGCGACGAGACCCTCGGCGATGTCGCCCGGCGCGCGGGCATCTCGCTGCAGTATCTGTCCGAGATCGAACGCGGGATCAAGGAGCCGTCGAGCGAGATGATCGCGGCGGTGGCCGGGGCGCTGGACCTGACGCTGCTCGATCTCACCGTCGAGGTCTCCCGGCAGCTGAGCGCTCCCGCGGCGGGCACGCCGCGCGGCGCCCACCGTGGTGCCTTCGCCCTGGCCGCCTAGCGACCGATGCGCGCCCAGCCGGGGGCGGTGGGTTGTCAACGTCTCCCTCCCCGGTGGAGGTAGCTGATCAACATCATCGGGGCTCGATAACGTTGATCAGCTACCGCCACCAGCGAGGAAAGGTTGACCAGCTACCGCTACCGGAACCTGCCCGGGGCGCTCCGCGGCAGCGCCGTCAGCCGTCCCGTTCCGCGAGCACGGCGTCGATGAGTCCGTAGTCGCGGGCGGCCTCGGCAGTGAAGACCCGGTCGCGGTCGGTGTCGGCGCGCAGCGTCGCGACATCCTGGCCGGTGTGCCGAGAGAGGATCCCCTCGATGTCCGTGCGGATCCGCACCACCTCGTCGGCCTGCAGGATCAGGTCGGGGATAGGGCCGCGTCCCTGCGCCGCCGGCTGATGCAGCACGATCCGCGCGTGGGGCAGAGCGGCCCGTGCCCCCGGGGCCCCGGCGGCCAGCAGCACCGCACCGACGGAGATCGCCTGGCCGACGCAGGTCGTGGCGACGCGGGGCCGCACGTACCGCATGGTGTCCTGGATCGCGAGCATCGCGCTCGGATCGCCGCCCTCGCAGTTGATATAGAGCTGGATGTCGCGGCTGGGATCGTCCGCCTCGAGATGCAGCAGTTGGGCGACGAGGGCGTTCGCCACCCCGGCGTCGATCGCGGTGCCCAGATAGACGACCCGCTCGGTGAGCAGGTGGGAGTAGACGTCCATGATCCGCTCGCCGCGCGGGTTCTGGGTGATGACATTCGGGATCGGGTAACTGCTCATCGTCTCGCTCCCGCTGCCAGGCCCAGCGGCTGCGGCTGCGTCGGAGAGATCGCGTCGAAGCTGCCCGCGATCTCATCGACGAAGCCGTAGTCGAGTGCCTCTTGGGCCGAGTACCAGCGGTCACGCAGGGAGTCGTTGAACACGCGCTCGATCGGTTGTCCGGTGTCCTGGGCGATCAGTCCGAGCACCGTGTCGCGGGTATGACGCAGGTCCTCGGCCTGGAGCTCCAGGTCGACGGCGGTGCCCGAGATACCCGCTGAGCCCTGGTGCATCAAGATGCGCGAGTGGGGAAGAGCCCGCCGTTTGCCGCGGCTTCCGGCCGACAGCAGGAACTGCCCGGCGCTGCACGCCATCCCCAGTACCAAGGTCGACACGTCGCAGGGGACCATCCGCATGACATCGCGGATCGCGAGCATCGCCGGGACCGAGCCGCCGGGGGAATGGATCCACAGAGCGATGTCCGCTCCCGGCCTCTCGGCGGCCAGGGTGATGAACTGGGTGGCGAGGAGGGTTCCGTTGTCGTCGTCGAGTTGCCCGTCCAGCACCAGTACGCGCTGCTGGTACAGCTCCCGGCGCGTGCTCTCGCCGAACAATCGAGGGTTCGTCTCATCGGTCATGTCTTCACTGTGAGTCCCTCAGACGGCGGAACGAAGCCCCTTCCGCCCTCGGCGGAGCCTTCCACCCTCAGCAGAACGAACCCAGAACCGGTTGAGTGTGGGGGCACCCCACACTCAACGGGTTCGCGGAGTCACCAGACGCTCTCGAAGAGGGTGACGGCCTCGGCACGACCCATGCCGCGGCTCTGCGCGGACTTGGCGAAGGCGATGGCCGCGTTGCGGGTGTCGTCGTGGGTCAGCGTGGTGCTGGCGATGAAGGACCCTCGACGTCCCTCGGTGCGGATCACGCCCATCGCCTCGAGCTCGCGATAGGCGCGAGCCACTGTGTTGACCGCGAGCCCCAGCGTCTCCGCCAATGCCCGGACCGTGGGGAGCCGTTCACCCTCCGGCAGTTCGCCCGAGGCGGCGGCCTCGGCGATCCGCTGACGCAGCTGCTCGAACGGCGGAGCCGTCGCGTCGGAGTCGATCGTCCATTCCATGCCTCCATTGTGCTGCGTCGGTGGTAATGACGCCGACCACCTCCCGGAATGATCGCTCTGGTTCGAGAGGGCCACTCGCCCGTGCCGCTCGGGCGCGGAAGCGTCGGCGCGAGCCACTAGTCTGGGGGTGATGACTCTGCCGTTCCCCGTGCCCTCCTCGCCGGCCTCCGAGCGCGCCCCGCGTGTGGCCACCTCGGACCGCCTCGTCGAGGGGCTCAACGATGCCCAGCGCGAGGCCGTGACCCATACGGGCGGGCCCCTGCTCGTGGTGGCGGGTGCCGGATCGGGCAAGACCCGGGTGCTGACCCGGCGCATCGCCTGGTTGATCTCGGCGCGCGGCGCCCATCCGGGGTCGATCCTGGCCATCACGTTCACCAACAAGGCCGCCGCGGAGATGCGCGAGCGGGTGGCCGAGCTCGTGGGCGGCCGGGCCCGGATGATGTGGGTCTCCACCTTCCACTCCGCCTGCGTGCGCATCCTGCGCCGCGAGGCGGACAAGTTCGGGTTCACGTCCTCCTTCACGATCTACGACGCGGCCGATGCGCGCCGGCTCATGACCCTCGTGTGCCGCGATCTCGACCTCGATCCCAAGAAGGTCAATCCGCGCGCGGTGCTCAACCACGTGTCGAACCTCAAGAACGAGCTGGTCGACCACGAGGCCGCGTCGAGCCGGGCGCAGACGCCCACCGAGCAGCAGTACGCCGAGTGCTATGCGCTCTACCAGCAGCGGCTGCGCGCGGCCAATGCGATGGACTTCGACGACCTCATCATGAACACCGTCCACCTGTTCCAGGGTTGGCCGGATGTCCGGGAGACCTATCGGCGTCGATTCCGCCACGTGCTCGTCGACGAGTACCAGGACACCAACCACGCGCAGTACGCGCTCATCCGCGAGCTGTGCGATGCGGAGTCCGATCTCATGGTGGTCGGCGACTCCGATCAGTCGATCTACGCCTTCCGCGGCGCCAATATCCGCAACATCCTTGAATTCGAGTCCGACTTCCCGGATGCGCACACCGTGCTGCTGGAGCAGAACTACCGCTCCACGCAGACCATCCTGACCGCCGCCAATGCCGTCATCAGCCGCAACGACGACCGCAAGGACAAGAAGCTCTGGTCCGCCGAGGGCGACGGCGACCAGGTCGTCGGCTATGTCGCCGACGACGAACGCGACGAGGCCCAGTTCATCGCCGACGAGATCGACCGACTCACCGACGACGGTGCGGCGCAACCCAAGGATGTCGCGGTCTTCTACCGCACCAACGCTCAATCGCGTGTCTTCGAGGAAGTGTTCATCCGGGTCGGCCTGCCCTATCGCGTGGTGGGCGGCGTGCGGTTCTACGAGCGCAAGGAGGTCAAGGACGCTCTCGCCTATGTGCGAGCCCTGGTCAACCCGCGGGACGATGTCTCGCTGCGCCGGATCCTCAACGAGCCCAAGCGCGGTATCGGCGATCGCGCGGAGAGCGCCCTGGATCGTTTCGCCCAGCGGCGGCAGGTCAGCTTCTGGGAGGCGATGCACCGCGCCGACGAGGTCGAGGAGCTCGCCACGCGGTCGCGCACCGCGGTTCGACAGTTCGCCGAGGTGATGGGCGGGCTCAAACAGCTCGCCGACTCCGGGGCGCCCGCCGATGCCGTGATCGAGGCTGCGCTCACGCGCACGGGCTATCTCACCGTCCTGGAGGAGAGCCGCGACCCGCAGGACGAGACCCGGGTGGAGAACCTCGCCGAGCTCGTCGCGGTGGCCCGGGAGTTCGTCGCCGGAGCGGCGACCTTGGCCGATGATGCCGAGACCGCCCCCGAGGATGTCGACGCCGGGGATCTGACGCCCGGCTCCCTTGCCGCGTTCCTGGAGCAGATCGCCCTCGTGGCCGATGCCGACGCGATTCCCGACGACGGCGAGGGGGTCGTGACCCTCATGACGCTCCACACCGCCAAGGGGCTGGAATTCCCCGTCGTCTTCCTCACCGGGCTCGAGGACGGCGTCTTCCCGCACATGCGGTCGATGGGCGATGCCAAGGAGCTCCAGGAGGAGCGCCGACTCGCCTATGTCGGCATCACTCGGGCCCAGAAACGGCTCTATCTGACGCGGGCGTCGGTGCGGTCCGCCTGGGGCGCGCCTGCCTACAACCCGCCTTCGCGGTTCCTCGAGGAGGTGCCCGATCACGTCATGGACTGGCGGCGCCTCGGCTCGCCGGCCACGCAGTGGACACCCAGCACACCCTCGGCATCCGCTCGGCGCGAGAGCGGCTCGTTCCGCTCGGCGAATGTCGCGGCGCGTTCCAAGCGGGCCACCCGCGACATCGTCGCGCTCGAACCCGGCGACCGGGTCACCCACGACACCTTCGGGCTCGGCACGGTCGTCGCGCTCGACGGCTCGGGGCAGAACTCGGTCGCGAGCGTGGACTTCGGCTCCCAGGGGGTCAAGCGGCTGCTGCTGCGGTACGCACCGCTCGACAAGCTCTGACTATGACAGTGCCCACATGCCGGTCCGATCGGGCCCGATCGTGGAACAGATGATCTCGATGCCACGTTGGCATCTTGCGTGACCACGATGACTCAGACCCGGCGCCCGACCCATCTCGGTCTCGCGATCATCGCGCTCGCCCTGGGCGGGTTCGCCATCGGCACGACCGAGTTCGTGACGATGGGGCTGCTCGCCGACATCTCCGAGAGCATCGATCGATCGATCCCGACGACGGGCCACATCATCACCGCCTATGCCTTCGGCGTCGTGGTCGGCGCGCCGCTGATCGTGTCGCTCGGGGCCAAACTGCCCAAGAGGGAGCTCGCGATCGGACTGGTCGTGGCGCTCGCCTTCGGCAATGCGCTCACCGCGCTGGCCTCGGGCTATCTGCCCGTCCTCGCTGCACGGTTCATCGCGGGCCTGCCGCACGGCGCGTACTTCGGTGTGGCCTCACTGCTGGCCGCCTCGATGGTGCCGGCTTCGATGAAGGGCCGGGCGGTGAGCCGCGTCATGATGGGCCTATCGGCCGGCACGGTCGCGGGGGTCCCGTTGAGCGCCTGGCTCGGTCTGCACGTCGGCTGGCGGTCCGCCTATGTGTTCGTGGTGGTCGTCTCGCTGCTCACCGCCGTGCTGATCTGGCTCTTCGTCGAGCGCGTTCCCGGCACGCCCGAGGCCACCATCCGGCGTGAGCTGGCGGCGCTCAAGCGACCGCAGGTGCTCCTCGCGGTCGCGGCGGGCATGATCGGCTTCGGCGGGATCTTCGCGATGTACTCGTATATCGCCCCGATCGTCACCGATGTCGCCGATCTGTCGCGGACCACGATCCCGTGGTTCCTGTTCGCCTTCGGCATCGGCTCGGTCGTCGGCACGTGGCTGGCGGGGGTGCTCGCGGACTGGGACAACGTGCGTCAGATCGTCGGCGGCTTCGCCGTGAGTGTCGCCGTGCTGGTCGGCTTCTATGCCGTCATGGACCGGCCGTTCTTCACGATGATCGGAGTCTTCGCGATCGGTGCCCTCGGCAGCATCGTCGCGGTGGGACTCCAGATTCGTCTCATGCACGCGGCGGGAGACGCGCAGATGCTCGGTGCTGCGCTGAACCACTCCTCGCTCAATGTCGCCAATGGGCTCGGCGCGTGGCTCGGTGGCATCGTCATCGCGGCGGGCTACGGCTACCGTGCGCCGAGCCTGGTGGGCGCCGGTCTGGCGGCGGGCGGCCTCGTCGTGGTCCTCATCGCCGTCGCCCTCGAACGCCGCACCCGCCCCTGACCCTCCGGGTCCGACTTTTGCCGGGTTCTGGCCCTCGACACGCCGGCGCGAAGGGCCAGAACCCGGCAAAAGTTGCGCCCCAGAGGGGCTCACGTCGCGATGGACTGGGCGCCGACGGAGGGACGCAGCCAGACGTGGTCACCCTGGTGGAGGTCCAGGGCGGTCGCCTCGCTGCGCGTCACGGTCACCTGGACCGGCTCGGTGTAGCGCGGATCGGTCGGCGTGACCTCCAGCCGGATCTCGAAGCCGATCCGCGTCCACCGCGTGATCGGGCCGTCGACGACCGCCGCCTGCTCCAGCCGCGAGATCTCGATATCGTGCGGGCGGATCAGCTTGTCGCCGAGGGTCGTGACGGGGCCGAGGAAGCTCAGCACGAACTCGCTCGCCGGCTTGTCGTAGAGATCATCGGGCGTGCCGACCTGCTCGATCTGACCGTCGTTGATCACCACGATGCTGTCGGCGACCTCCAGGGCCTCCTCCTGATCGTGGGTCACGAAAACGGTCGTCACGTGCACCTCGTCGTGCAGCCGCCGCAGCCAGTCGCGCAGCTCCTTGCGCACCTTGGCGTCGAGCGCGCCGAAGGGCTCGTCGAGCAGCAGCACGCTCGGCTCGATCGCCAGCGCTCGGGCGAGGGCCATGCGTTGACGCTGGCCGCCCGACAGCTGCGCCGGAAGCCGGTGCGCGAACTGCTCGAGGTGGACGAGCTCCAGCAGTTCGTCCACCCGGCGCTTGATCTCGGCCTTGGGACGTTTGCGGATCTCCAGCCCGAAGGCCACGTTCTTGGCCACCGTCATGTGCTTGAAGGCCGCGTAGTGCTGGAACACGAACCCCACATTGCGCCGCTGGGCGGGCACACGGGTGGTGTCCTGTCCCTCGATCTCGACCGTGCCGCTGTCGGACGTCTCCAGCCCCGCGATGATGCGCAACAGGGTCGACTTGCCGCCGCCGCTCGGACCGAGGAGAGCGGTCAGCCCGCCGCTCGGAATCGTCAGGTCGATATCGCGCAGCGCGACGAAGTCGCCGAAGTTCTTGTTGACGCCACTGATCTCGATGCCCATCAGGCCTTCTTCTCCTTGGGTCGCAGGATCGTGACGATCACCAGGGCCGCCACGGCGATGAGGGTGAGCAGGAAGCTCGTCGCATAGGCTGCGCCGCGCTCGAACTCCAGGTACTTGTCCTCCACGACGAGGGTCGCGGTCTGGGTCTGCTGGGTGATATTGCCCGAGACGATCTTGACCGCGCCGAACTCGCCGAGCGAGCGGGCCAGGCTGAGCACGACGCCGTACACGAGCGCCCACCGGATCGAGGGGAGCGTGATGCGCCGGAAGGTCTGCCAGCCGCCGGCGCCGAGCGACCGCGCCGCCTGCTCCTGCTCGGTGCCGACTTCCTGCAGGACCGGCACGACCTCGCGGATGACCAGCGGCAGGCTCACGAAGGCGGTCGCCATGATGATGCCGGGAACCGAGAAGATGACCTGGAAGTCGATCGCCCCGAGCACGGGAGCGAAGGCGCCGTCGCGAGGACCGTAGGCGAGTAGGAGCGCCAGGCCGATGACGACGGGGGAGACCGACAGCGGCAGGTCCAGCAGGGAGTTGAGTACTCCCTTGCCGGGGAACTCGTAGCGGACCAGCAGCAACGACATGCCGACGCCGAAGACGGTGTTGATGACCACGGCCCAGAAGGCGACGACCACCGTCATCTGCAGGGCGAAGATCACGACCGGGTCCCGCAGCGCCGCGACCAGATGGTTGCCGTCGCTGAAGGTGTGGATCACCACCAGCGAGACCGGCCACACCACGAGGAAGAACAGATAGGCCAGTACGATCACCCGGCGCACATAGGTCGCCCGGGTACGTCGTGGCCGGCGCACGGTGGAGAGCTCAGTCACGACGGGCCACCCGCCTCGAGATCAGATTGAGCGTCACGATCGCCGCGAGCGCCACGCCGAGCAGGATGACGGCGACCGCCGAGGCGGCGGCCGGATTGTCGTTCTCGATATAGGTGAAGATCCGCACGGAGGCGACCTCGGACTCGAAGGGCAGATTGCCCGAGAGCAGCACGAGCGAGCCGTACTCGCTGATCCCGCGGGCGAAGGAGAGCGTCGCCCCGGCGGCGATGGCGGGGGTCAGGCTCGGCAGGATGATGCGCCGCCACGTCGTGAAGGTGCTGGCGCCGAGCGAGGCGGCGGCCTCCTCCACCTCGGGCTCCAGCTCCATCAGCACCGGCTGCACGGCCCGCACCACGAAGGGCAGCGTCACGAACAGCAACGCCAGGAACACCGAGTGGGAGGTGTTGGAGACGTCGATCCCGAGCGGGCTCGCCGGTCCGTAGAGGCTCAGCAGCACCAGGCCCGCGACGATGGTGGGCAGCGCGAAGGGGATGTCGATGATGATCTCGAGGACCCGCTTGCCGGGGAAGTCGTCGCGCACCAGGACCCAGGCGATGAGTGTGCCCATGACCACGTTCAGCGCCGTCACCAGCAGGGCCTGGCGCACGGTGAGCCAGATGGCTGCCGCCGTCTGGGAACTGCCGAGGGTCTCGGCGAAGACGCCCCAGCCGCCACCGGCGGCCTGGAAGGCGATGAGGGCGAGCGGGATCAGCACCAGGATGCTGAACCACGTGACGCCGATTCCCAGACCGATCGCCGCAGGCCGGTCGAGGGTGGACGACGCCCGGCCGCGACGACGCGTGCGCGCCGTCGCGGCCGGGTCGAGCTGTTCGATCGTCACGAGTTCAGTCCCGCGGCGGTCTGGAGCCGGGTGATGATGCCCTCGCTCTCGTCGAAGAAGGTGCTGTTGACCTCGTCCCAGCCGCCGAGGTCGTCGTCGATGGTGAAGAGTGTCGCGACGTCCGGGAACGGGTCCTGCGGATCCATCGCGCCCTCGACCTCGCCGACCTCGACGCCGTCGACCGAGCGGAGCGGGCGGAAGCCCTTGTTCACGTATTCGGTCTGTCCCTCGGGCGCGAGCACGAAGTCCAGGAAGGCTTCCGCCTTGGGGTCCGCATCGGTGAGGACGGCCGCCGGATTCTCGATGAGCAGCGTGTCCTCAGGCACGACGTACTCGATCGGCTCGCCGTTCTGCCGCGCGAGGATGGCCTCGTTCTCATAGGAGATGAGGACATCGCCGGTGCCGCTCTGGAAGGCTTGCGTCGCGTCGCGTCCGCTACCCGGGAATGCCTGCACGTTCTCGAGCACGTCGGCCAGGAAGGCCTCCGCCTCCTCCTGCGAGCCGCCCTGGCCCACGATGTGCAACCACGCGCCGAGGATGTTCCAGCGCGCGGCTCCCGACGATCCGGGATTGGGCGTCACGATGCCGATATCGTCGCGGGCGAGGTCGTCCCAGCCCTGGATGTTCTTCGGATTGCCCTCGCGCACCGCCAGCACCACCACCGAGTCGGTCACGATGCCCTTGTTCGGTCCGTCGTCCCACGACTCGTCGACGAGGCCGGCATCGACCAGTCGGGTGACATCGGGGGTGACGGAGAAGTGCACGTAGTCGGCGTCCAGTCCGCTCGCGACGGCACGGCTCTGATCGCCGGAGGCGCCGTACGACTCCTTCCAGCTGACACCGGCACCCTCGTCGGTCTCCGCGAAGGCCGCTTGCGCGGCGTTGTTGCCGGCCTTCGGCACCGCGAACCCGACCAACGAGAGCGACGTGGCATCGGCATCGGCGCTGCCGCCGGCTCCCGAAGGCGCGCATGCGGCTGTCGCGATCAGCGAGGCGAGGGCCGCTGCAGCCGCCAACCGGCGACGGTACCGAGAAGTCATCGAGGTGCCTTTCTGGGCTTTCGGAGATCCTGACGAGCCCTCACGTTAGGGGCCTGGCGTACTTCTGAGACGCGTGTCCGCCCTATGGACAGCGTTCTCACCGCCGCCGGATTCTGGTACAGACATCCGCTCTCGGCGCGTTCAGGAGCACGCCAGCGACGGTCGCGGCCTCGATGCGCGGTAGGTTGGGGCCGTGAGCGAATCGACGATCATCTACACGCACACCGACGAGGCCCCCGCCCTCGCCACCCACAGCTTCCTGCCGGTGATCTCCGCGTACGCGGCTACCGCCGGTGTCGAGGTCGAGACCCGCGATATCTCGCTGGCCGGGCGCCTCATCGCGGTGTTCTCGGACCGTCTGCCGGCCGAACAGCGCGTCGACGACGCCCTCGCCGAGCTCGGCGAGCTGGCCAAGCGCCCCGAGGCCAATATCATCAAGCTGCCGAATATCTCGGCCTCGATCCCGCAGCTCAAGGCCGCCGTCGCCGAGCTGCAGTCCCAGGGCTACGACCTGCCGGACTACCCGGACGAGCCGACCACGGACGAGGAGCGCGACATCCGCGCCCGTTACGACAAGGTCAAGGGCAGCGCCGTCAATCCCGTGCTGCGCGAGGGCAACTCCGATCGACGAGCCCCCGCCTCGGTCAAGAACTACGCCCGCAAGAACCCGCACCGCATGGGCGCCTGGAGCGCCGACTCGAAGACCAATGTGGCCACGATGGGCGAGCACGACTTCAAGGCCAACGAGCAGTCGGTGACACTGCCCGCCGATGACGCGCTGCGGATCGTGCACGAGGCCGCCGACGGCACCACCACCGTCCTCAAGGACGATCTGAAGGTGCTCGAGGGCGAGGTCGTCGATGCCACGATCATGCAGGCCGCGTACCTGCGGGCCTTCCTCGCTGACGCGATCGCCCGCGCCAAGGCCGAGGGCGTGCTGTTCAGCGTCCACCTCAAGGCGACCATGATGAAGGTCTCCGATCCGATCATCTTCGGCCACGTCATCAAGACCTTCTTCGCTCCCGTCTTCGAGCAGTACGGTGCCGATCTCAAGGCCGCCGGCCTGTCGGCCAATGACGGTCTCGGCGGCATCTACGCCGGTCTGGAGAAACTGTCCAATGGCGCGGAGATCAAGGCCGCGTTCGACGCCGCGCTCGCCGAGGGTCCGGAGCTCGCGATGGTCGACTCCAGCCGCGGCATCACCAATCTGCACGTGCCGAGCGATGTCATCGTCGACGCCTCCATGCCCGCCATGATCCGCACCTCGGGCCACATGTGGGGCGCCGACGACGAGGAGCACGACACCCTCGCGGTCATCCCGGACAGCTCTTATGCGGGCGTCTACCAGACCGTCATCGAGGACTGCCGGGCCAACGGCGCCTTCGATCCCTCGACGATGGGCTCGGTGCCCAATGTCGGCCTGATGGCGCAGAAGGCCGAGGAGTACGGCAGCCACGACAAGACCTTCGAGATCGCGTCGGCGGGCACCGTCCGCGTCCTGAACGCCGCGGGCGACGTGCTCATGGAGCACGATGTCGAGGCCGGCGACATCTGGCGCGCGTGCCAGACCAAGGACGTCGCGATCCGCGACTGGGTCAAGCTCGCCGTCACCCGGGCCCGCGCCACAGGCGATCCGGCGGTGTTCTGGCTCGACGAGAGCCGCGCCCACGACGCGAGCCTCATCGCGAAGGTCAACGCCTATCTGCCCGAGCACGACACCGAGGGCCTG
This sequence comes from Aeromicrobium piscarium, assembly GCF_007421815.1. Lineage (GTDB taxonomy): Bacteria > Actinomycetota > Actinomycetes > Propionibacteriales > Nocardioidaceae > Aeromicrobium > Aeromicrobium piscarium. The sequence continues at coordinate 404,544 of NZ_VLNT01000001.1, forward strand.
GACATCCAGATCCTCAGCCCCGAGCTGGCCACGGCGTACTCGCTGGAGCGCATCCGCAAGGGCGAGGACACCATCTCGGTCACCGGCAATGTGCTGCGCGACTACCTGACCGACCTGTTCCCGATTCTCGAGCTCGGCACCAGCGCCAAGATGCTGTCGATCGTTCCGCTGATCGCCGGCGGCGGTCTGTTCGAGACCGGTGCGGGCGGCTCGGCTCCCAAGCACGTGCAGCAGCTGGTCAAGGAGAACCACCTGCGGTGGGACAGCCTGGGTGAGTTCCTCGCCCTCGCGTCGAGCTTCGAGCACCTCGCGCAGACGACGGACAACGCTCGTGCGCAGATCCTCGCGGACACCCTCGACCGCGCCACCGGCACCTTCCTGGACGAGAACAAGTCGCCCAGCCGCAAGGTCGGCGAGATCGACAACCGGGGCAGCCACTTCTATCTCGCGCTCTACTGGGCCGAGGAGCTCGCGAAGCAGACCGAGGACGCTCCGTTGGCGCAGGCCTTCGCTGAGCTCGCCTCGACGTTGCGCGAGAAGGAAGAGCAGATCAACGCCGAGTTGCTCGAGGTGCAGGGCTCGCCGGTCGACCTCGGCGGCTACTTCCAGCCCGATGTCGAGAAGGCCACCCAGGTGATGCGCCCCAGCGCCACCCTGAACGAGGCCCTCGCCTCCCTCTGAGGACCCTCCGGGTCCAACTTTTGCCGGGTTGTGGCCCTTTTCCGTCGCGGAGAAGGGCCACAACCCGGCATTTCTCTGTCGTCCACAGGGATCATCTCGAGAGATGAGCATCCACAATCGTTCCACGGGGTCTGGTCGACGCGTCGGACGCGGGCGACTCTCGAAGGATGGAACTCCCTGTAGAACTGGCTGGCCGTCCCTTCACCCGCGCTGAGGCGCTTGCCGCCGGGCTCACACCGAAACAGATGAGATCGTCACGACTGCGCCGGTTGCTGCGCGGTGTGTACGTCAGCGCTGACCTCGTCCTCACCGTGTTGGTCTGGGCGCGCGCGGCGCTACTCGCCGCGCCGTCTGGAGCCGTGATCTCCCACCACACGGCGCTCGCTCTCTGGGGACTCGATGTGCCATCGGACGGCCGAATCCATGTCTCGACGCGTACCGGTTGGGACAGCGAACATCCCCGGATCGCCAGCCACCGGCGACTCGCGTCGATCGCGGTGCGAGAGCGACACGGGCTCCTGATCACAAGCCCGGAACGGACCTTCGTCGACCTTGCGACCAAGCTCAGCTGGCCGTGGCTCGTCGTCGTCGGCGACTGGCTCATCGAACAGAGGCTCACCACGCTCCAGAGGCTCGTCGAATACGCCGAAGAGCGACATCTCAGCGGAGTGCGAAAAGCTCGCCGGACGTTGCGCTGGGTGCGCGAAGGGGCGGAATCGCCGCGAGAATCCTGGGTACGTCTGCTTCTCGCGATGGCACGGCTGCCCGAGCCGGAAAGTCAGGTACGGGTCTTCGGCGCCGATGGCATCTTCGTTGCCCGAGTCGACTTGGCATATCGCGCCTGGAGAGTCGCCGTCGAGTACGACGGTTACTGGCACGAACGATCCGCCCGGCAGCGCGAACACGATCGGGACCGCCGCGAGCGGCTCGAACGTCTTGGCTGGACCGTGGTCGTGATCTACGACGGCGACCTTCGGGATCCTCGGAGCATTCCATGGAGGGTCTTCCATGCGCTACGAGATCAGGGGTACCTCGGCTCGGCTCCGGTCATGTCCGTCATGTGGGATCGCTGGTTCTCGCCGAACAATCTTCGCCGGGTTGTGGCCCCTTCTGCAGCCGCCTGAGGGCCACAAGCCGGCAAAAGTTGGACCCGGAGGGTCAGCGGGGGCGGGGGAAGAACTGGACGATGAGGAGACCGAGGAGGAAGGCCGCGGCGGGGACGAGGAGGGCCTGGCTCATCGCGGTGGAGAAGGGCTCGGCGGCCTCGGGAGGCAGCGCGGTGGGACCCGCCCCCTCGCTGCCCGCACTGGCGGCCTGGGGGAGATGGGCCGCGAGACGGCTCGAGATGGCGGCCGCGATCGCGGCGCTGCCCAGCACCGCGCCGATCTGGCGGGTCGCGTTGTAGACCCCGGACCCGGCGCCCGCTGACACCATCGGCAGTCGGCGGGTCGCGGTCGCGGCGAGCGGCGACCACAGGAAGGCATTGCCGAAGCCCACGAGAGCGGTGGCGATGAGGATCAGCCAGACCGGGCTATCGGGAGTCACCGTCTGACTCATGAACAGGATCGACCCGCCGGAGACGCCGAACCCGATCGAGGCCAGCAGCCGCGGCGCGACACGATCGGTCCAACGGCCGACGATCGGCGCCATCGCGGCCGTGACGACGGCCATGGGGATCAGCAGCATCCCCGACTCGGTCGGGGACCAGCCGCGAGCCGTCTGGGCCCACAACATGAACGGAAATGACATCGCGGTGACCGAGAAGGACACCATCGAGATCGCCGCATTGGAGACCGAGAAGTTCCGCTCGCGGAACAGCTGCAACGGGACGAGCGGCTCACGACGGACCCGCGACTGCCACCACAGGAAGATCGCGCCGACCACCAGGCCGAGGGCGATGAGAGCCGGGACCGAGACGATGCCGGTGATCTGGCCCCAGTCGTAGCGTTCGCCCTCCTGGATGCCGAAGACGATGAGGAACATCGCGGCGGCACTGAGCACGACGCCCACCCAGTCGAAGGAGCGCGCATGGGTCTCCAGCCGCGGCACCAGTCTCCAGGCCAGGGCGAAGCCGATGATCCCCACCGGCACGTTGACGAAGAAGATCCACTCCCATCCCGCCGAGTCGACCAGGACACCGCCCAGCACGGGGCCCACGAGCGTGGCGACGCCGGCCGTGGCACCCCACAGCGCCATCGCGCGGCCGCGGCTCTCCGGGGGGAACGTGCGGGTGATGACCGCCATGGTCTGCGGGGTCATCATCGAGGCGCCGAGCCCCTGGAAGACCCGTGCGACGATCAGCATCTCGATCGTGGTGGTGACCGCACACCACAGCGATGCCAGCGTGAACAGTGCCAGACCGACCAGATACACGTTCTTCGGGCCGACGCGATCGCCGAGCCGGCCGGTGATCAGGAGGGGCACGGCGTAGGCGAGCAGATAGGCGCTCGTGACCCAGATGACCGTGTTGTAGTCGGTCTGCAGCGCCGAGCGGATCGCGGGGGTCGCGACCGAGACGATCGTGGTGTCGACCAGGATCATGAAGAAGCCGATCACCATGGCCCACAGCGCCGGCCAAGGGTTGGCGGGGGTTGTGGTGGTGTCGGGGGACGAGGAGTCGGTCACAGGCCGAGTCTGCCACCGACCACGGACGTTCTGGTCGTCGCGCCCGGGACGCTCATGGAGCGGCGACGAGCGAGGCCGGATTGGGTACGGAGCCGAAGCGACCCAGAGGCAGGATCCTGAAGTTGAGTTTCGCCTCGATGGCGTCGGCCGCGAAGAACCCGTAGAAGCGAGAGTCCTCCGAGGCGCCCCAGTTGTCGCCGACCAGCCAGTACTCGTCCTCGGGCACGACGAACTCGCCCGTGCCGCCTTCCCTGCCCTCGACTGTGCAGCACACCCCGCCTCCCGGCTGGTCGTCCCACTCCGGGTTCGCCACGCGGTAGGCGACCGATTCCCCCTCCGGTCGCACGGTCACGACCGGCACCTGAGCGGTCGACTCCACGGTCACCGTGTCTCGGGGATCCCGATGACGCGCTTGACGATCGCGACATCCTCGGGCGTGCGGGTCTCCACGAGGTCGAAGCGCTCGATGCTGGACCGGTTCCAGAACTGCGCCTGCAAACGGTCGCCGTGGGTGAGGGTCGGATTCATGCTGGTGCCCTTCACCTGCACCGAGAAGGCGGGCGCGGCCACGACACCGACGGCCAGCAGGAAGAACCCGATGAGCGCAGTGATGCCCAGGACGCGGATGGCGGCGATGCCGCGTTCATGGGAAGAAGGCATGGGGTCCTCGGGGTTCGTCGGGCGGCACCACTGTAGTCGGGGTGGGGTAAATCACGATTCCAGTGGACTGCAACTCCGAGTTATGCCTACACTCAGACCGTCGCCTCGTGATCTGGGTCACTGAGGGAGTAGCCGGTAGGGCGACACCATCGCTCGTTGAGGGACGAGTGGTCAGAGGGAGACATAGATGAAGACAGAGGGAATGGGTCGCGCGCGCCTCGGGCGGTTCGCGGCCATCACGGTGCCGGCCACGCTTGCGAGCGTCGGTCTGGGATCGCGATCGTGCAGGGCATGGTCGCGGCCACGATCTCATCGGCCGGCGGTTTCGATCTGGACACAAGCCTGAGCGCCGATGCGCTCAAGGTCCGTCCGGGGCAGACGCAGGTCGGCGATGCCGATACCGGCAAGGAGACGATCTTCGCCGAGACCGAGAACGCGCGAGCTGACGGCCTGACGGTCAAGAGCCCGACGGTGAACCTGCCGCTCGTGCAGGGCGTCCACCTGGAGATCGCATCGACGGACAGCAATATCGGCCTCGGCAATGTCGCGCTGAATGCCGCCACGTTGCGCACGCCGAACGGCGCCAGCCTGAACAACGTCACCCTGGGCCAGGCGCAGTCGCGGTCCGGCTTCTCGGACACGAGTCAGGCCTCAGGCTATGACGCGACCGGCTTCTCCCTGGTGAGCGGCGAGTCGACGTTGAACAACATCTCGGCGAAGGCCTATGCGGTCACGCTCGGTGGCCTGTCGCTCAACAACCTGTCGCTGTCGGTCAAGCGCAGCTGACGATCGCTGGTGGCGTGGCGGGCTCCGGCCCGCCACGCCGTCGACGGCAAAGGGAGACGACGATGTCCACATCGCAGAAGCCGAATCCGCTCGTCCGGGCGTGGCGCGGGGCGACCCGGCTGCGCCGCACGCGTCCGTTCTGGGGCAGCCTGCTGCTGCTGGCCGGAGCCTATTTCGTGGCCAACCCGCTCTTCGGCGGGGACTGGGCCTTCTATGTGCACGTGGGGGTACGGGGTGTGACACCGCTGCTGCTCGCCGGCGGCATGGCCGCCGCGGCCCTGGTCGCCCTGTGCGTCCCGGCCCAGCGCCACTTCCCGGCGATCGTGGCGTCGATGCTGTCGGTGGCCTCGCTGCCCCTGGCGAATCTCGGCGGCTGGATCATCGGCATGATGCTCGGCATCATCGGCTCGGGCCTGATCTTCGCCTGGACCCCCTACAGCGAGAAGCAGCTCGCGAAGTTCGCCGCTCGTGACGAGCGTCGCGGCCGGCGCCGAGCGCTCCGCACGAGCGCCGTCTGAATCACACGGAAGTACGGCGCGCTCACCCGGGCTTGAGGGAGCCCGAGCGCGCTGGGAGGGAGTACTCGATGTCTCGTCGTGCACGACGCGGCCAGCGCACCGCGGGCTGGTCCGAGCGGCTGGCGCAGCGCCTGTCCGATCACCGGAGCCTGATGATCGCCGATGCGGTGAGCGTCCGCCGTGGCACGCGATGGCGTGCGCTGCCACTCGCGACGGCGGCCATGACCGCTCTGGCGGTGATGTTCGCCCTGGTGGCGCAGAACGTGCTGGCGGTGAACTTCACGTCGGCCAATACGCCGCATCAGGTCTACACCGACCGGATCAACGGCACCGATGCCGCGGCCTATCTGAAGGCCCAGCAGCTGAACAACGGTCAGGAGGCGCTGGCGCAGTTCGGCTTCAACCAGGCCACGCTCAACGGCCTGTGCCTCGTCGCGCAGCAGGAGATCGGCGGCATCGGCAATGTCTCGATGATGATCATCGCCGGGGAGAAGGTCGACGGGACGGTGGACGGCAGCGATCAGATCTCTGCCGACCAGCTGTTCTTCGCCTCGAAGGACCTGACCGGGCAGGGCGACCAGATCGCCAAGCTGACCCTGGGCCAGTCCGCGGACACCCTGGGTATGGGCTCGTATCAGGGCGACTGGCTCGACGGAGGCGCTCCTGGGGCCTTCGGATTGCAGGCCAAGACCATGAACATCTCGCATCTGGACGGAGAGTCCTATGGCATCGATCTGCAGGGACAGATCAACCTGCCGAAGCTGAGGATCAAGGTCCTCCCCGGCGCCAAGGACCAGTCCGATTGCGCGGCGCAGTACTGATGGCGCTCTCGACCGCCCCGGTCGCCGAGGACGGCGGCCGGGTGTGCCGCGGCTGGCGCTGGTTCACCGCCTTCCGCCGGACGCGCCCGTTCTGGGGTGGCCTGTGGCTGCTGCTCGGCGGATACGTGGTGATCGACTTCGCCTCCTCGTCGATCGGCTTCGCCGTGCAGGGCGGATGGAGCGCGTCCTCGGGGTACATCCTCGGCGGCGCGATGGTCCTGTTCGGGCTCGTCGCCTGGTTCACTCCGCACTACTCGGGCCTGGTCGGCCTGCTCGGCGTGCTGACGGCGCTGGCGGCCTTCGTGGGAAGCAATCTCGGAGGATTCCTCATCGGGACGCTGCTGGGCATCGTCGGCGGCTCGATGGTGTGGGCGTGGGGCGAGAAGAAGCCCCGGGCCCGTGGTCGTCGCGCCCGGTCGCCCGAGGATGAGGAGCGCCCGGTGCCGACCACTTCGACGACCGGGGAGGTGGCCGATGACGACCGCCCCGACGCCTAGCCGCCCCGTCCAGCGAGTCGTCGTCCTCGGGGCTCTCCTCGCCCTCGTGATCGGGCTGGTGACCTGGGTCGCGGGCGATGCCGACCGTGCCGAGGCGAACAGCCAGAGCAACGCCTACCAGCCCTTCACCTGCAGCCAGCCGGGGAACGCCAATCCGCAGCAGCGGCGTCAGGCGGTCCCGCTGAAGTCCACCAGCGGCAACGGATTCGAGAACCGCAACAGTGGGACGCGGATGTTCCCGTGCCTGTCCGGCGTGCAGTGGCACATGACCGCGGGCAATCCGACCACCAGCAACACCGGGGCGATCGTCGCGGACGTCAAGGGCATCAACACGCAGAACGCCCAGACCTACTACCTGGCCGCCGACGGCAGCAGGAGCCTGTACCAGCTCGCCTTCCGCGACCTCACCTTCCGTTCGAATGTCGCACAGCACGGAGCGCCGGTCCTGTCCGCCAGCTCCCAGACCGCGCCGGATCCCAAGCCGGCGGCGGGCCACACGCTGGCGATCAAGCCCGACGGCCCGATGACGGTCGGGGGACCGGGCGTGCGCACCGAGCTCCTCGCCACGGGCGACAGCTGGTTCGCCTTGCCCTGGAGTCAGATCACGGCGATGAGCTTCCTGGCCAATGTGGTGGGCAAGGGCGCCATCTGCACGGCGGGTTCGAGCGGCGATGTCTGCCGAATCCGGTTGCAGACACTCGCCGGCGGCGGATCGGGGTTGCTGGGCCAGCTGATCGCCGCCATCGTCTCGAGTCTCGCGCAGGGCGGGGACTTCAGCATCATCGCGTTGGACCTGAAGTTCGACTACCTGTGGACCCACGACATGGACGCGTCGCGCGACCCCTACGTGCATCCGCCCGGTGGCGCGAACCCGCTGAACTCGATCCAGCTGCCCAACACGACGATCACGGTGCAATGACGGACGCGACCTACGGAACCCGATGGGGTCGCGCGTCGATCGCGGTGGCGATCGGCGTGGGCCTGCTGGCGACGCTGCTGACCGCGATGCGCACGGAGCTGATCAGTGCCTTCGACTCCACGATCACGATCAACAACGGCAACGCGACCTTCGCCTCCTCGCGCATCTACGCGGCGGACGCAGGCTTCGGCACCGCGGTCGTGGGACGCCAGGACGGAACCACGCAACCGGTGCTGCGCGCCGGGTTCGCGAGCGCGACGATGAACGGCTTCTGTCTGACGAAGACCGAGTCGCTGCCGCTCCTCGGCGAGGTCACCTTCCATCTGCAGTCCGGAGACGGCAAGGCGGGCACCTCGGAGATCAGCGCGCGGTCCGCGGCCTTCGACATCACCTATCTGAGGGCGGCGTCCAGTCCGGGAATCGATTTGAAGGGGTCCACCCAGATCGGTCTCGCGACGACCGACCTGACGACGTCTCCCGGGGCGGCGCCCTTCGACGCCAACCCCTTCGAGGTGCCCAAGACCTTCGACCCGCGCTGGTACAACAGCTCACGCAACGGTGGGCACAACAACGGCCAGGGGTACACCGCGATCGACGCCACGACCGCGGATCTCAACATGGTCTACGGCGATATCTGGCAGGCGCAGATCGAGGGTGACATCGTGCTGCCCGATCTGCGTATCCGCGTCGTCCCGGGCAAGGTCTCCTGCCGCGAGCTCGCCGAGGGCGGCGAGTTCCCCCGCTGATCCCGTTGAGCCTTCGGGGTTAGCGGACCAGCTCGTAGCCGACGAGATCGTCGAAGCTGCCGTCGCCGAGGGGCTCGGCAGCGCGCTGGGTGCCGAAGGCGGTGAAGTTCGCCGCCCGGACGACCGCATTGCTGGGGCCGTTGCTCGCGGCCGCGTAGAGGGTGAGGCGGCGGCGGTCGAGGCCGTCGGGAGAGAAGGCGTGCTCGATGGCCGCGCGCACGGCGGCGATCGTGAGACCGCGCCCTCGGGCCGATGGATGCGTCCAGTAGCCGATCTCGCCGGATCCCTCGTCGACCCCGCGCAACCCCATGACGGCGACGGTGCCGAGCAGCTCATCGGTCTTCGGGTCGCAGAAGATCCAGGTCTCCTTGCCGCCGGTCGCGGCCTGCCAGACCGAGTCGGCACGATACTCCGCTGCCTGCGCGATGCCGTAGGGACGCGGCAGTCCGGCCAGGTAGAGGCGGGTCAGCGGATCATTGCAGGCCTCGACGATCCGCTCCAGATCACGCTCCTCCAGCGGACGCAGCCGAAGAGCCGCGGTCTCGATCAGCGACGACCGCCACCGGGTCCGCGGTGTCGGAGCATCGCCGAAGCGGATCGAGGCCGTCCACGCGTCGTGTACCCGCCCGTTCTCGTACAGCAGCCCCGGTGTCGTCCCGTGCAGGGTGAAGCCGCAGGCGTGGGCGACGCGGAGCGAGGCCTCGTTGCCCACCTGCGCGCGCCAATGGACGACCTCTTTGCCGCCCTCGGCGAAGGCGTACTGCACGGCGAGATCGACCGCAGCCTTCATCACGCCGCGACCGCGGGCTTTGGGATGCAGGACGAAGCCGATATCGGTGACCGGGCCGGCGCCGCGGATGTCGACATTGCCGGCGAACCGGCCGTCGACCTCGATCGCCCAGGACAGGGACTGGGCGGTGTCCCATCCGGCCGGGATGATCCGCCCGACGAACTCCTCGGCGTCGCCGCGCTGGTAGGGCACGGGGATTCCGGTCCAGCGCTGCGTCGCGGGGTCGGTCGCCATCTCGTAGACGGGCTCGATGTCATCGGGCTTGTGCGCCCGGAGTGTCACGAAGCCGTCGGTCAGGACGGGAACGCCGAGCGGGAAGGGCAGCCCCGTCATCGTCGTCGCCCCGCCTCGGTCCGGTTCGGTGCGCTCACGAGGTGGCCGCGCGGAAGGGATCGGCCGGGTAGACGCCCATGATCTTGACCTCGGTGGTGAAGAACCGCAGTTCCTCCAGCGCGCGCGCCAGGCCGGGCTCCTCGGGATGACCCTCCACCTCGGCCAGGAACTGGGTGGCGATGAACTCCCCACCCACCATGTAGCTCTCCAGCTTGGTCATGTTGACGCCGTTCGTCGCGAACCCGCCGAGGGCCTTGTACAGGGCTGCGGGAAGGTTGCGGACGTTGAACATGAACGTCGTCACGACCGGCCCGTTGCCCGGCGCGGTGCGTACCGGCTCGGGAGAGAGCACGACGAAGCGAGTGGTGTTGTGCGCCTCGTCCTCGACATCCTCGGCGAGGATGCGCAGGTCGTAGATCTCGGCGGCGAGCGGCGGCGCAAGCGCGGCCTGGGTGATGTCGGCGGCCTCGTGGATCTCGCGCGCGGCGCCCGCGGTGTCACCCGCGATCACCGGGGTCCACCCGTGCATGCGGATGATCTTGCGGCACTGACCCAGCGCATGCACGTGGCTGTGCACGGTCTTGATGGAGTCCAGGGCGGCGCCGGGGGGCGCCATCAGAGCGAACTGGATGCGCAGGAAGTGCTCGGCGATGATGTGCAGCGACGTGGTGGGCAGGAAATGGTGGATGTCGGCGACCCGGCCGGCGAGCGAGTTGTCGATCGGGATCATCGCGAGATCGGCGCCATCGGACTCGACCAGCGCGAAGGCATCCTCGAAGGAGGCGCAGGCGATGGCCTCGGCGTCGGGGTAGTTCTCCTTGATCACCAGGTGCGAATTGGCCCCCGGCTCGCCTTGATAGGCGATGCGTACGCTGCTCACCGTCCTAGGTTCTCACGGGCCGCCCGCGCGTCGGCCTCGCCATCGAGCGGCGGCGCCTGGTCAACCTCACGGATGCGTCAGCGGTAGGCCATCAACCTCATGACGGGTCCGTGAGGTTGATGGCCTACCGCTGCCACCGAGGTGAGGTTGATGGCCTACCGCCACGGGCGGGGAGGGTGTCGTCAGGTGCGCCGCGAGGCGCCGTCGACCGGGGAGGCGGTGAAGACCTGCGGCGGCTTCCAGTCGCGACGCGTGTACTGCGCCTCGACCCGTGAGCGGAGGTTCTCGACCTCGCCGGAGGGCAGCAGGGCGATGGCGCTGCCACCGAACCCGCCTCCGGTCATTCGGGCACCGAGCGCGCCGGCCTCGATCGCCTCCTCCACGGCCACGTCGAGCTCGGGGCAGCTCACCTCGAAGTCATCGCGCAGGGACTCGTGGGAGGACGAGAGCATCGCGCCCAGCTGCTTCCACTCACCGGACCCGAGGGCCTTGACCGTGCCCCGCACGCGCGCGCTCTCGGTCACCACGTGCCGGGTGCGGCGCTTGAGCGTGTCGTCGTCGAGCCGCAGCACCGCATCGACCTGGGCGCGCGCGAGAGCGCTGAGGCCGAGCTGACTCGCGGCCTCGTCGCACTCGCGACGGCGGGCGGCATACTCGCCCGAGGCGAGCGCGTGGGTGATGCCGGTGTCGATCACCGCCAGCACCAGCCCGTGATCGGACCACGGCGCCGGGACCGAGGCGAGCGCCGGGGCGTCGTCATCGGCGAAGTCGATGTGCAGGGCGTGGCCGGCCTCGCCGCAGAGCACCGCCAGCTGATCCATCAGGCCGACCGGCGCGCCGACGAAGTCGCTCTCGGCGCGCTGACCGATCCGGGCGAGATCGAGCCGGGAGAGCCCCGTGCCGGCGAAGTCGTCGAGGGCCGTCGCCAGCCCGCAGGTGAGGGCCGCGGACGACGAGAGGCCAGCGCCCGTCGGGAGCGTCGACTCGATGACGATGTCCGCCCCCGGCACCGGTACCTCCGCCTCGCGGGTGGCCCAGACGGCCGCGGCCGTGTAGAGCGCCCAGTCGTCGACCTCGCCGGGAGCGATATCGACCCCGAACGAGGCTTTGCGCCCGCCGCTCCAGACGTTCACAGCGCCGTCATCGCGCATCCGGACCTTGATCAGCAGGCCCCGATCGATCGCGATCGGCAGCACCGCGCCGCCGTTGTAATCCAGGTGCTCCCCGATGAGGTTCACCCGGCCCGGGACCGTCCACTCGCGTACCTCGTTCACGGTCCCGAGCCTACGCATGGGTGCTCGGGGACTGCTGGCAGAATGCCCTCATGCCCGCAGATCGCCAGCCCCGCGTGCTGTCCGGTGCCCAGCCGACAGCCGACTCGTACCATCTCGGCAACTACATCGGGGCGTTCAAGCAGTGGGTGGCGCTGCAGGACGAGTTCGAGGCGTTCTACTTCATCCCCGACATGCATGCGATCACCGTCGAGTACGACCCGGCCGCGCTGCGCGAGCGGACCTACATCGCGGCGGCGCAGCTCATCGCCGCCGGGGTGGACCCCGAGCGCAGCGTGATCTTCGTGCAGAGCCAGGTGCCCGAGCACGCGCAGCTCGCCTGGGTGCTCCAGTGCATCACCGGATTCGGCGAGGCGAGCCGGATGACGCAGTTCAAGGACAAGAGCAGCAAGACCGGTGCCGACTCGGCGAGTGTCGGACTGTTCACCTATCCGACGCTGATGGCCGCCGATATCCTCATATACCAGGCCGACCGGGTGCCGGTGGGCGAGGACCAGCGCCAGCACATCGAGCTCACCCGCAATCTCGCGCAGCGCTTCAACCACCGCTTCGGTGAGACCTTCACGGTGCCCGAGCCGCACATCGTCAAGGACATCGCGAAGATCTACGACCTCCAGGATCCGACCGGCAAGATGAGCAAGTCGTTCTCGGGTCCGAACGGTGTGGTCAACATGCTCGACGACCCGAAGACGGCCGCCAAGAAGATCCGCTCGGCGGTGACGGACTCCGGCAGCGAGATCCGCTTCGATCCCGAGAACAAGCCCGGGGTGTCCAACCTGCTCACCATCTTCTCCGCGCTGACCGGCCGCCCCGTCGACGCGATCGTGACGGAGTTCGACGGCCAACAGTACGGGCACCTCAAGGTCGCGCTGGCCGAGATCGTGGGCGACCTCGTCCGCGACTTCGGCGCGCGCACCCGAGCGCTGCTGGACGATCGAGCCGAGCTGGACGCGCTCCTCGCCCGCGGCGCGGAACGCGCTCGTGCGGTCGCCTCTCCGACCCTCGAGCTCGTCTACGAGCGATCGGGATTCGTCAAGGTCCGCTGATGCCGACGATCGGTGTGGCGATCCCCGTTCCCGAGCCCTTCGGAGGGCACCTGCGGGCCAAGCGGCTCTCCTACGGCGACTCCATGGCCGAGACGGTGCCCACGCACGTGACCCTCGTGCCGCCGACCGAGATCGGCCACGACGACATCGCGGCCGTCGAGCAGGCGCTGGCGGAGGTGGCGGCGATCGTTCCGGCCTTCCGGATGACGCTCCAGGGCACGGGCACCTTCCGCCCGATCTCGCCGGTGGTGTTCGTGGCGGTGTCCGAGGGCATCTCGGTCACCGAGCTGCTCGAACGAGCCATCCGGGAGGCGGTCGAGCTCCCGGCGGCTTCCTTCCCCTTCCACCCGCATGTGACGGTGGCGCACCATCTGGACGAGGGCAGCCTCGATCGCGCCTTCGAGGATCTCGCGGAGTTCCGCTGTTCCTTCGATGTCGAGCACGTGACGCTGTACTGTCACGAGGCGGCCGACGGATGGGTGCCGCAGCGCCACTTCGCCCTGGCCTGACGGCGATGCCCTTCAGCCGAGCTTGCGCAGCAGGAGGTCGCGGAAGGTGCGGGCGGCCAGCGGCAGCGAGCTGACATCGCGGTGGGCCACCGCCACCTCGCGGGCCAGGGGCGGTTCGACGATCCAGGACCGAGCGAGATCGGTACGGCTGGACAGGACGATCTCGGGTACCACGGCGTGGCCGAGGCCGGCCTCGACGAACCGCAGCACCGCCCCCATCTCGCCCCCCTCGACCGCGAACCGTGGCTCGAACCCCGCCCGGTTGCAGGCCCGGACGGTGACATCGCGCAGGTCGTAGCCCTCGCGGAACATCACCAGGGGCAGATCGTTCAGGTCGGTCACCGCGACCTCCTCGCCCAGCCAGGCGTCGCGGGGGCTCGCGAGCACGAGCCGCTCACGGAAGACCAGGTGCGTCTCGATATCCGGGGAGCTCACGGCGAGCGGCACGATCAGCACGGCGATGTCGAGGCGCCCGGCGAGCAGATGATCGGTCAGCACCCGCGAGCCGGCCTCCTGGACCTCCAACTCGATATCGGGATAGGTGAGGCGGAACTCGCGCAGGACATCGGGCAGGAGGCCGTCGATCATCGAGGGGGTCGCGCCGAGGCGCACGCGCCCGCGGCGCAGCTGGGCGATCTCGTGCACGGCACGTTCGGCATTCGCGACATCGATGACGATCCGTCGAGCATGGGGGAGCAGGGTCTCGCCGGCGCTCGTCAGCTCGGCGCCGTGACGGGTGCGGGTGAACAGGGCGGTGCCGAGGGAGTTCTCCAGCGCGCGCACCTGCTTGGACAGGGTGGGCTGGGAGACGCCCACGACGTCCGCGGCCCGAGTGAAGTGGCGCGCCTCGGCGACGGCGAGGAAGTAGGCCAACTGCTGCACCTGCATGGGGTCCAGTGTGCCATGCCCATCGTCTATGAAAGTCGGCCTCAGTTGGACTTAGCGTGAATCGTCGCGTTGGTCTTAGTGTGTCCTCGTGGCCAGTACCCAATTGACGAAGAAGCGCGTCCCGGCCTCACGGTCGACGGTCGCGATGAAGTACGCCATGGCGGTATCGGGGCTCATCATGGTGGGCTACCTGATTCTGCACATGTACGGCAACCTCAAGGTGTTCGGAGGTCAGGAGGCGTTCGACACCTACGCCCACCACCTGCGCACCTTCGGCGAGCCGATGCTCCCCTACGAGGGACTGCTGTGGATCGTGCGCGTCGCGCTCCTCGCCTCGGTGCTCGTCCACGCGTGGGCCGCGATCACCCTGTGGCGCCGCAACAAGAAGGCCGCCGGGTACAGCGGGGGCAAGCGCTATCACTCCTCCAAGGGAGCCACCGGCGTCCAGCGCTCGTACGCGTCGTTCACCCTGCGCTGGGGCGGCGTCATCATCCTGGTGTTCATCGTCTACCACCTGCTGCACCTGACGGCCAATGTCATCAGCCCCGGCGGCGCGTCCGACAGCCCCTACCAGCGGACCGTGAACGGTTTCGAGATCTGGTGGGTCGTGCTGTCCTACACGATCGCCGTGCTCGCCGTCGGCTTCCACCTGTGGCACGGCATCTGGAGCGCGCTGACGACGCTCGGCCAGAACTACAGCAAGACGCGCCTGGCCTCACGGCTGACACCGCTCGCCTGGTTCGTGTCGGCCGTCATCACCATCGGATTCCTGCTTCCCCCGTGGGCGATCCTGCTCGGGATCACCGGCTGAAGGGCTACTGCACATGACTACTGATCAGATCCTCAGCGACTACCTGACTCGCGGCGACGACATCCACGACGATGCCGCCCCGTCGGGTCCGATCGAGAAGCGCTGGGACGAGCGCAAATTCGCCGCCAAGCTCGTCAACCCGGCCAACCGCCGCAAGCTGAGCGTCATCATCGTCGGCAGCGGTCTGGCGGGAGCCTCCGCCGCCGCCACGCTCGGTGAGGCCGGCTACCACGTCAAGAACTTCTGCTACCAGGACAGCCCGCGGCGCGCGCACTCGATCGCGGCGCAGGGCGGTATCAACGCGGCGAAGAACTACCGCAACGACGGCGACAGCATCTACCGGCTGTTCTATGACACGGTCAAGGGCGGCGACTTCCGCTCGCGCGAGTCCAATGTCTACCGCCTGGCGCAGGTCTCGGTGAACATCATCGACCAATGCGTCGCGCAGGGCGTCCCCTTCGCCCGCGAGTACGGCGGTCTGCTCGACAACCGTTCCTTCGGCGGCGTGCAGGTGTCCCGCACCTTCTACGCGCGCGGCCAGACGGGTCAGCAGCTCCTGATCGGCGCCTACCAGGCGCTCGAGCGCCAGATCGGTCTCGGCACGGTCGAGATGAACACGCGCCACGAGATGCTCGAGGTCATCATGGTCGACGACCGCGCCCGCGGGGTCGTCGTCCGCGACATGATCACCGGCGAGATCGAGACGCACACCGCCGACGCGGTCGTCCTGGCCACGGGTGGCTACGGCAATGTGTTCTTCCTGTCGACCAATGCGATGGGCTGCAATGTGACCGCCACCTGGCGGGCGCACCGCAAGGGCGCGTATTTCGCCAACCCCTGCTACACGCAGATCCACCCCACCTGCATCCCGGTGTCGGGCGACTACCAGTCCAAGCTGACGCTGATGAGCGAGTCGCTGCGCAACGACGGCCGCATCTGGGTCCCCAAGAAGGCCGGCGACGACCGCCACGCGAGCCAGATCCCCGAGGACGAGCGCGACTACTACCTCGAGCGCATCTACCCCTCGTTCGGCAACCTGGTACCGCGCGACATCGCCTCGCGTGCCGCCAAGTACCAGTGCGATGCGGGCAAGGGCGTCGGTCCCGGCGGGCTCGGCGTCTACCTCGACTTCGCCGATGCGATCGAGCGGATGGGCCGCGACACGGTCGAGGCCAAGTACGGCAATCTCTTCGACATGTACGCGCAGATCACCGGCGAGGACCCCTACACCGAGCCGATGCGCATCTACCCCGCCGTGCACTACACGATGGGCGGCCTGTGGGTCGACTACGACCTGCAGAGCAATCTCACGGGTCTGTTCGTGGCGGGCGAGGCGAACTTCTCCGATCACGGAGCCAACCGCCTCGGGGCCTCGGCCCTCATGCAGGGTCTCGCCGACGGGTACTTCGTGCTGCCGTACACGATCTCGAACTACCTCGCCGACGGGCCCTTCGAGAAGATCGACGACTCCCATCCGGCGGTCGTCGAGGCCCGTGAGGCTGTCGAGGAGCGCGTCAACACGCTGCTCTCGATCGACGGCAAGCGCACGGTCGACTCCTTCCACAAGGAGCTCGGCCACATCATGTGGGACTACTGCGGCATGGAGCGCACCGAGGAGGGGCTGGTCAAGGCGATCCAGCTGATCCGCGATCTCAAGGCCGAGTTCTGGAGCAATGTCAAGGTGACCGGCGTCAACGAGGAGCTGAACCAGACCCTCGAACGCGCCGGCCGCGTGGCGGACTTCTTCGAGCTCGGTGAGCTCATGTGCATCGATGCGCTGAACCGTCGTGAGTCCTGCGGCGGTCACTTCCGTGCCGAGAGCCAGACCGAGGACGGCGAGGCGTTGCGTCACGACGACGAGTTCGCCTATGTCGCGGCCTGGGAGTTCGGCGGGGACAAGCCGGTCCTGCACAAGGAGCCGCTGGAATACGAGTACGTCGAGATGAAGGCCAGGAGCTACAAGTGAAGATCACCGTTCGAATCTGGCGCCAGAAGGACGCCGACGCCAAGGGCTCGATGGTGCCGTACGAGCTCGACGATGTCAGCGAGCACATGTCGTTCCTCGAGATGCTCGACGTCCTCAACGAGCGCTTGACGCTCGAGGGCGAGGAGCCGGTCGCGTTCGACTCGGACTGCCGTGAGGGCATCTGCGGCATGTGCGGTGTCGTGATCAACGGCATCGCGCACGGTCCGGAGGTCACCACGACCTGCCAGCTGCACATGCGCACGTTCAGCGACGGCGACACCATCGACATCGAGCCCTGGCGCGCGGGAGCCTTCCCGGTCGTCAAGGATCTCGTCGTCGACCGCGGCGCCTTCGATCGCATCATCGCCGCGGGCGGCTACATCACGGCGCCGACGGGCTCGGCTCCCGAGGCCAACAACCTGCCCGTCCCTAAGGTCGACGCTGACCACGCCTTCGAGTCGGCGACCTGCATCGGCTGCGGTGCCTGTGTTGCGGCGTGCCCCAATGGCTCGGCGATGCTGTTCACCGCCGCGAAGATCACCCACCTCGGGCTGCTGCCGCAGGGCCAGCCCGAGCGGGAGTCGCGGGTGTTGAGCATGGTGGAGCAGATGGACGCCGAGGGCTTCGGCGGCTGCACCAATATCGGCGAGTGCACGGCGGCCTGCCCCAAGGGCATCCCGCTGGACGTCATCTCTCAGCTGAACCGCGATCTGATGGGCGCCCTGGCCAAGCCCGGTCCCGCCTGATCCAGCACGACCACAGAGCCCCCGCCGGTCCTCCGGCGGGGGCTCTGTCATGTCCGGCAGCGGTCGAGTCCCCGGTATCCGCGAGTGGTGCAGATTCGCCCTCGAAACCGCGGATCAGGGGCGAATTTCCACCACTCGCGGTCCAAATGGCACCACTCGCGGAGTGAGACGATCGGTGCGTCGGCGACATGGTGGGGCATGCGAGTGATGCGTCCGGAGATCTGGCTGGCCGTGGCGATCGTCCTGGTTGCCGGCTGCGGGGTGCGGGGAGGGGAGACACCGACCGAACCGGGGACGCCGTCCGCCTCGTCCACGCCGGAGCTGCCGGATGGTTTCCGTTGGGAGTCCTACGGCTCGGCCCAGGTGGCGGTGCCGGACGATTGGGGCTGGGAGTCCGCGAGCCAGCGCCTGGGGCAGTGGTGCGCGATCGCGCGGCAGCCGGCACCCGCACCCGCTGTGGGGCGTCCAGGTTCCGCGACGCAGGTCGGCTGTCCCGCTGGAGACCCCCGCGAGACATCGGTGGAGGTCACCGGCGAGTTCGTCGCCTTCACTCCCGTGGACGACGACACGATGGACGCGCACAGGGCGGCGACGGACGGGGACCGTGTCGTCGTGGAGCTCGGCGAGACGCGGCTGATCGTCCAGGCCGAGGCCGGGCTGCGGGATCGGATACTCGCATCGGCCCACCGGATCGACACGGACCATCTCGGTTGCCCCGTATCGCCGCCGCTGGTCGACGATGAGGACTGGATTCCCTCCACGGAGTTCCCCACCGAGCCGTCCGGGATCACCCGGCTGGTGGCGTGCGGGTACACGGCGGGCGGCGGCGAACCCGGTCTGACCGGCTCTGTCGCCCTCGATCCCGATGCGGTCGCCGCGATCGCGCGAGCACCGGAGGGCAGCGGGCCGAACGACCCGAGCAGCTGCCTGTCGATCGACGGGCCCCGCGAGGTGGTCGTGCTGCGAGCATCATCGGGCGAAGGGCAGCTCGATGAGCTGCTGGTGCGCTACGACGACTGCCGCGACGGGGGTTTCTACGACGGCCAAGGAGTCCGTCAGCTGACGCCGGGGGCTGTCGCCGGCGTGTTCGCCGGGCCGCTCCTGCCCGACCACTATGCGGGCCACCATCGGGAGCTGTTCCGCCCTCTGCTCGAGGAGCGCTACGGACGGTGAGGACCGCTCAGCCGGCGTGCTGCTGGCTGGTGGCGGGTTGCCCGCTCGTCGAGAGCTGGAGCGTGCGGTCGGTCCAGTCGCGCAGATCCGCGAGCAGGCTCGGGTTCTCCGCGAGCGAGGTGCCGTAGGACGGCACGATCTCCTTGAGCTTGGGCTTCCAGGCCTCGAACTGCGAACCGAAGCACTTCTCCAAGACCTCGAGCATGGCCGCGACCGACGTCGAGGCGCCGGGGGAGGCCCCGAGCAGTCCCGCGATCGAGCCGTCCGCGGCGCTGATGATCGAGGTGCCGAACTCCAGGCTGCCGCCCTTGCCCTTCTTGCGGACGACTTGCACGCGTTGACCGGCGGTGATGAGCTCCCAGTCGTCGGCATCAGCCGACGGCGCGAAGACATTCAGCTCGTTGACGCGGCTCTTGGAGCTCTTCAGGACCTCCATGACGAGGTATTTGACGAGCGGCATCGAGGTCAGCCCCACGCCGAGCATCGGCATCAGGTTGTTCGGCCGGATCGACCGCGGCAGATCGGTGAAGGAGCCGTTCTTGAGGAACTTGGGGGTCCAGCCTGCATAGGGGCCGAAGAGCAGGCTGCGCTGACCGTCGATCACGCGGGTGTCGAGGTGGGGCACCGACATCGGGGGAGCGCCCACCGCCGCGAGCCCGTAGACCTTGGCCTGGTGCTGGTCGGCGATATCGGTGTTGAGGCAGCGTAGGAACTGCCCGCTGACCGGGAACCCGGCGAAGCCCTTGATCTCCTCGATGCCGGACTTCTGCAGCAGGTGCAGCGCCCCGCCGCCCGCGCCCACGAAGACGAAGCGCGCGTTGAGCTGGTAGGTGGATCCCTGCTGCTTGTCCTTGACCTTCGCGACCCACGTGCCGTCGGTCTGCTTGGTGAGGTTCTTGACCTGCTGGCCGTAGCGGATGTCGGCTCCGCGCTGCCCGAGGCTGTTGACGAACTGGCGGGTCAGCGACCCGTAGTCGACATCGGTGCCGTTCTGCGACCAGTTGAGGGCGATCGGCTCGTCGTCCTCTCGGCCGTCGGCCATCAGCGGGAGACGCCGCGCGAACTCCTGGCGATCTTCGATGAGCTCGATGCCCTCGAAGAGCGGGTTCTCGGCGAGGGCGTCATAGCGCCGGCGCAGGTACTCGGCGTTCTCGGCGCCACGCACGAAGCTGACGTGCGGCACCGGGTTGACGAAGGAGGAGGGGTCGGTAAGCTGCCCATTCTCGACCGCGTAGGACCACATCTGGCGCGAGAGCTGGAACTGCTCGTTGATCGTGAGCGCCTTGCTGACATCGACCGATCCGTCGGCCAGCTGCGGGGTGTAGTTGAGCTCGCACAGTGCCGCGTGGCCGGTGCCGGCGTTGTTCCACGGATCGCTGCTCTCGAGGGCAGGGCCGTCGAGGCGCTCCAGGACGGTGATGCTCCAGTCCGGCTCCAGCGACTGCAGGAGCGCGCCGAGCGTCGCGCTCATGACACCCGCCCCGACGAGCAGGACATCGGTCGTCTGACGAGAAGGCTGATGGGTGGTCCGGATCTCAGGGAGGTTGGCCTGGCTGGACAAGCGAGAATCACTCCTGCGTCGCGTGAAGGGGCCCGTGACGAATGGGGCCATCGGCCATTCTCGCTCGGCGACACGCCGGTGGCCTACCCGCGTGCGGGTGATCTTCGCCTCATCGCGGGTCCGACCACCACGCGCGGGGGACACCCTAGGACGTCCTAAGATGTGCGCGTGAGCGATTTCTATGCACTGTCCGAGGAGCACCAGGCCATCCGCGAGACCGTCCGGGCGTTGGCGGAGGCGAAGATCGCCCCGTTCGCCGCCGCGGTCGACGAGGAGGCCCGTTACCCGCAGGAGGCCCACGACGCGCTGGTGGCCGGCGGCTTCCATGCGCCCCACGTGCCCGAGGCGTACGGCGGGGCCGGAGCCGATGCGTTGGCGACGGTGCTGGTGATCGAGGAGGTCGCTCGCGCGTGTGTGTCGAGCTCGCTCATCCCCGCGGTCAACAAGCTCGGATCGCTTCCGGTGCAGATCGGCGGCAGCGAGGAGCTGAAGCAGACGTACCTCGGCAAGCTGGCGGCGGGCGAGGGCGGCTTCTCCTACTGTCTCTCCGAGTCCGAGGCCGGCTCGGATGCCGCCAACCAGAAGGCCCGCGCCGTCCGCGACGGCGACCACTGGGTGCTGAACGGCACCAAGCGGTGGATCACCAATGCCGGTGAGTCCGAGTACTACACCGTGCTCGCCATGACCGATCCGGAGAAGCGCAGCAAGGGCATCAGCGCCTTCGTCGTGGAGAAGTCCGACGAAGGGGTGTCCTTCGGGGCACCGGAGAAGAAGCTCGGCATCAAGGGCTCACCGACCCGCGAGGTCTACTTCGACGATGTCCGCATTCCCGAGGAGCGCATCATCGGCGACGAGGGCAAGGGTTTCGCGATCGCGATGGAGACCCTCGACCACACCCGGGTGACGATCGCGGCGCAGGCGGTCGGCGTCGCGCAGGGCGCCCTGGACTATGCGCTCGGCTATGTCCAGGAGCGTCAGCAGTTCGGCAAGCCGATCAGCGACTTCCAGGGTCTGCAGTTCATGATCGCCGACATGGGCATGAAGGTGGAGGCCGCGCGACAGATCACCTATGCCGCCGCGGGTCGCTCCGAGCGGGGCGACAAGGATCTGACCTTCTTCGGCGCCGCCGCCAAGGCCTTCGCCTCCGACACCGCGATGCAGGTGACGACCGATGCCGTGCAGCTGCTCGGGGGGTACGGCTTCACGCGTGACTACCCGGTCGAGCGGATGATGCGCGATGCCAAGATCACCCAGATCTACGAGGGCACCAATCAGGTCCAGCGCATCGTCATGGCTCGCCAGCTCCTCGCCGGCATCCAGTCCACCCTCTGACGGCTCCCGCCTGGTGGCGGTAGCTGGTCAACCCTTCGCACACGTCAGCGGTAGCGGGTCAACCTCATCGAGTCCGGATGAGGTTGAACCGCTACCGGTGCTTGGGACCTGAGGTTGATGGTCTACCGCCGCCAGGCGAGGCGACCGGTCCCAGGACCGTCTACTCGGGTAGACCGGTGGGGGTGCAGAGGTCGCCGAGGTCCCCGCTGGTGTCGTTGATCAGATGGTCGAAGAAGGCCGGGGCGCGGGTGCTGTCCCAGTTCACCTGCATGTCCGCGATCGGCACGGTGCAGTTGAGGCCGCTGCCGCCCATCGCCCCCGACAGCGCCCACGCGAAGCGCACGAAGGAGAAGAGCGAGACATCGTCGCCGACAGCGAGCGAGCTGCCGGTGTCGACCGCGGCGCCGTAGTAGCGCAGCGGATTGAGGACGGTCCAGGGCGACCGAGCCTTGGCGCCGATCGCGCCGATCACCTCGCGCTGGGCCTCTCCGCGCGCGATATCGCCGGCGGCGTAGGCCTTGCGATTGCGCGAGTAGGCGAGGGCGGTCTCCCCGTCGACCGTCTGGCAACCCGCCTCGATGTCGAGCCCCGAGTCCTCGTCCTGCAAGGCGTTCTCCGGGCACAGCTCGATGCCGCCCAGGGAGTCCACGACGTCCACCAGGCCCTCGAAGCCGATCTCGACGAAGCCGTCGATGTGCAGGCCGGTGTTCTGCTCGATCGTCTGCACGAGCAGCGGGGCGCCGCCGAAGGCATAGGCCGCGTTGATCTTGGTGTTCCCGTGTCCGGGGATGTCGACGAGCGAGTCCCGCGGGAACGACGTCAGCACGGTGGGGCCCCGTCCCGTGTGCAGCACCATGATCGAGTCGGTGCGCCCGCGGGCCTCCTCGCCCGGACGAGCATCCGACCCGACGATCACATAGTTCGATCCGCGCTGCCCATCGGGGCGATCGCCGTCCGGCGTCGCCGGGACCTTGGTGACCTGAGCCCAGGCGATGAAGGGCACGGCGACCAGGAAGGCGAGCCAGAGCACCAGCAGCAGCCACAGATAGCGCAGCTTGCCCCGCTTCTTGCGCGGACGTCCCGCCGAGCCGCTGCCCGACCCCGGCGGCGGCAGCTGCGGGGGCGGTAGATCGTCGCCGCCGCGAGGAGAGGGCTCGGGAGAGGACGACCGTCGACGATCGTCCTCATAGAGCCAGTCGTATTCGCCGGAACGGCCGTCGGAGGACATGGGTCGAAAATAGCCGAGCCGGTGACGGGGGAGAAAAACACTGCTGTGCTCGGCGCGTCTCGTGGCCTCGCCCGCTCACGGCGTCGATACTGGGCGGGACCTACGGACCCTTCCCCACCGTAAGGACGACGATGTCGAACGTGCCCTCCAGTGTCATGGGCGGTAGCTACAGCGACCCCGAGGCCGCCACCTCCCGTATCCGATTCCGGCGCTCCCTCACCCTCGCGGCCATGTCGGTCGTGATGCCCGGATCGGCCCAGCTGGTGCACGGCAATCGCACCGTCGGCCGGATCGCCGTGCGGGTCTGGCTGGGTGTCCTCGCCCTCGCCGCCCTCCTCGCTCTCATCGCCCTCACCTCGCGTTCGATGCTCTTCGAGTTCGCCACCAACGGCCTGATCCTGGGGGTCGGCCGCTGGCTGCTCATCGCGGGCGCCGTCGCCTGGGCGGCCCTCATCGTCGACGCCTGGCGACTGGGACGTCCGCGCGAGCTGCGCCGCGGTCACCGAGCCATCTCCGCGGGGGTCAACGGCGTGCTGTGCTTCGTGGTGGCGGGGGTCATGTTCTTCGCCGCGCACACCGTCTCGGTCGTGGACGGATTCGCCGGCGCGGTCTTCGCGTCCACCACCTCCGTCGATCCCCATGAGGGTCGGTACAACATCCTCCTGCTCGGATCGGACGCCGACGACGACCGCACGGGGATGCGACCGGACTCCATCAACGTCGTGAGCGTGGACGCCGACACCGGACGAGCCGTCATCATCGGCCTGCCGCGCAATCTGGAGAACGTCCCCTTTCCGAAGGACTCGGTGATGGGGAAGGAGTTCCCGAACGGCTTCGACTGCGACGACTGCTATCTCAACGGGGTCAACACCTGGGCCGAGGATCACGCCGACCTCTTCGACTCCTCCTCGCCGGGCATCGGCGCGACGATGGAGGCCGTCGAGGAGGTCACCGGGCTGAAGCTCAACTACTACGCGCTCATCAACATGCACGGCTTCGAGGGTCTGGTCGATGCCGTCGGCGGTGTGACGATGAACGTGCGCGAGCGCACCGCGATCGACGGCATCGGCAATCCGATCAGCGGTTACATCGAGGCGGGCGAGCAGAAGCTCGACGGCTACGAGGCCCTGTGGTACGCCCGCAGCCGGGTGCTCAACGACGACTGGTCGCGCATGGGCCGGCAGAAATGCGTCATGAACGCGATGGCACAGCAGCTGAGCCCGCAGACGGTGGTCATGAACATGCAGAAGATCGCCGACTCCGGCGAGGCGATGCTCGAGACCGATATCCCGCGTCAGGATCTCAACATCTTCATGGACCTGGTGCTGAAGACCCGGGGCGAGCCGATCTCCTCGGTCTCGCTCGTGCCGCCGGAGATCAACACCGGCGATCCGGACTATCCCAAGGTGCACCGGATGGTCGAGGACGCGATCGCCGTCGCCGAAGGCCGACCGGAGGCGACCTCGCTGATGGTGTCGTCCTCGCTCTCGATGGCCGATCCGAATCCCGAGACCCTGGACCCGCGCAAGGCCAATCAGACCGAGGACCTCGACCAGACGTGTTGATGGGGCTCAGGGACACCGCCGCCGGGGCGGTCGATCGGTGACTGGCACACTGGGCGACGACCCGGAACCGCCCGAGAGGAGCACTGCCCTGGAACCGCAGGACGTGCGCCCCGGCCGTCGCCGGATGTCCCCGGATCGTGCACTGCGCCGAGCCCTCTCGCTCATGGCTGCCACGATCATCTGGCCCGGCAGCGCGCAGTTCCTCGCCGGTGCGAGACGTCTCGGGCAGGTCGTGATGGGGCTGTGGGCGCTGGCCGTCCTCGGCTTCCTGGTGGCTGTTCTGGTCATCCGTCCCGAGCGCGAGACCTTGATCGGGTGGGTGACCGACCCGGCGACCCTCGACATCGCCCGCTTCGGCCTCGCGATCGTCACGATCGGCTGGCTGGGGCTCTTCATGGACGCGTGGCGGCTCGCGGTGCTGCCCGGCCTCGACCTCCGGCGCATGGCAGTCGTCAGCGTGGTGAACATGGTGGTGATCGCCCTCGCGAGTGGCATCGTGACGGTCGGCTGGAACACGGTCTCCGCCTCCCGGCAGGTCGTGACGCAGGTCTTCGACGCGACCGAGACGACGCCTCCGCTGCAAGGGCGGTACAACATTCTGCTCTTGGGTGCGGACTCCGGCGACGGTCGCGAGGGACTGCGCCCGGACTCCCTGAACGTCGTGAGCATCGATGCCGCTACCGGGGACAGCGTGATGATCTCGCTCCCGCGCAACCTGCAGAACGTCCCCTTCCCCGAGGGCTCGCCGATGCGGGAGGCCTACCCCTACGGCTTCAACTGCGGCGAGGAGTGCCTGCTCAACGCGGTGCACACGGCGGGGGAGGACCGCTCGGACCTGTACCCGGACAGCGCTGACCCGGGGCTGGACGCCACGATCGACGCGGTCGAGGGTGCCACGGGGCTGACGATGAACTACTACGTGCTCATCAACATGGAGGGATTCGCGTCGCTGGTCGACGCCGTGGGTGGGATCACGGTGAACGTTCCCACCCCGATCGCCATGTTCGGTGAGACCGACCGCAAACGCGACGAGTACCTCGCCGCGGGACGGCAGAAGCTCGACGGCAATGAGGCGCTGTGGTTCGCTCGCAGCCGGATCCAGAGCGACGACTTCGACCGGATGGCGCGGCAGAAGTGCCTGATGGTCTCGATGCTCGATCAGCTCAGCCCGCAGACCGTGCTGCTGAACGCGGGGAAGATCGCCGACTCGAGCGCCCAGATGTTGGCCACGAATCTCCCGGGATCGGAGCTCGCGGCCTTCGCCGATCTGGCGCTCAAGGCACGCGGGACGCAGATCGCCACGCTGTCGGTGGTGCCGCCGGAGTACAACACGGCCAATCCCGATTTCGCTCAGATCCACGCCGATATCCAGGCGCTCATCGACGGCACCGTCGAGACTCCCGCGACGCCCGATCCCGCCGACGAGACCGCCGAGCCGACAGAGCCGGATCCGACCGAAGCCGGCGAGACCGAGCCGACCCCGGACGCCAATATCACCGACGACCTCGCCGCCGCCTGCTGAAACCGCGACCCCGGGGCGGTGACTTACGCACGTCTCGCGCCCTTGGGCGGTGGGTTACGCACGTCTCGCGGCCGTTGAGGGGTGCGTAGGCCACCGCTCGCGTCGTTGAGGAGTGCGTGAGTCACCGCTCGCGCGGCGGGTCAGGGCAGCTCGGCGTTCTCCTGGGCCGCGATCCGCGCGCGGTCCTCGTCGCCTCCGCCGACCGTGATCACCAACGAACCGGCGCTGAGGCAGGCGGCGACGAGCGCGTCGATCTCCTCGCCGAGTGCCGGCGTGTCCAGCAGGAGACGGCGCCCGTCCGGTGCCGACTGGAGGACCTCGGCATGCGAGCGCCGAGTGCCGTCGAGGTCGACGGCGAGATCGTCGGGGCTGGGAGAGTCGATCGTCAGCAGCAGGTCGGGCTGCGGAGGCACGACCTCGGCGATGTCGATGAATCCCTCGGGGCGATCGGCGAAACGCGCACCCAGCGGGCGCAGCGAGGCGGCCAGGCGGATGGGCTCGTCGGCATCGAGATCGGGGCCGACGACGGCGATATCGGCGGGCTGATCGGTGACCACCGCGCCGGCCGTCCAGGCGGCGAGGGCCCACACCGGCCGTAGCCAATGCGCGGGCAACCCCAGGCGCAGCCGGGCACCGGCCTCGATCTCGAGCTCCTCGGTGAGATAGTTGGTCGCCTTGGCGACCCAGTTGCCGAGCGTGATGCCGCTCAACTCGACCCGCTCACCGGTGGCGAGGTCGTAGAACGTGATGAGCGGTTGAGGGCTCGCGGGGGCGAGCGAAGCCAGGGTCGAGGACACCTCTCGACCGTACAACCTGTGGACGACACGCCGAAGATATCCCCAGGATTGCTTTTCAGCTTGACGTTTGGCAGGACCACGGCTGTAATTTCAGGTATGTCATTCGAGGTTTGGCCACCGCCCAGCGATCCAGAGCTGGCCTGGCAGGAGCGTGCCCTGTGTGCCCAGACCGACCCCGAGTCGTTCTTCCCCGAGAAGGGCGGCTCAACCCGCGAGGCCAAGCGCGTCTGCACGACGTGCGAGGTCCGGGACGATTGCTTGGAGTATGCGCTCGCTCACGACGAGCGCTTCGGCATCTGGGGCGGTCTCTCAGAGCGCGAACGCCGCAAGCTCAAGAAGCGCGCCTGACCCACGGCGCGCTTCTTCGCCTCGTCCACTAGCCTCGGCTGGGTGGACGAGGAGGAACAGCTGCCCGCGTGGCGCAGTTCGCCACCGCGTGTCGTCGCCGTTCTGGTGAGTCGCCGCGGTGAGCGTTGGCTGCCCCAGACCCTGGCATCGCTGGCGCAGCTGGAGCATCTGCCCGCCGAATGGGTCGCCGTCGATGTCGCCCCCCAGGAGGACGCCTCCGGCACCCTGCTGCGCGAGGCCCTCGGTGACGCACACGTCGTCGAGGCGCCCGCGGGCACCGGTTTCGGTGACGCCGTCCGCCTGGGGCTCGAGCACGCGAGCGGCCCGGCGGAGTGGATCTGGCTGCTCCACGACGATGCGATCGTCGATCCCGGCGCCCTCACGGCCCTGCTCGACGAGGCCACGAGCGCCGAGGACATCGCCGTCGTCGGACCGAAGATCCGTGAGTGGCCCTCCCTCCAGCGCCTGCTCGAAGTGGGCCGCACGGTCACCGGCACCGGTCGACTCGAGACCGGGCTCGAACCGGGCGAGCCCGACGCCGGCCAGCACGACTGGCCCCGCGATGTTCTCGCGGTGAACACCGCCGGCATGTTGGTGCGGAACGACGCCTGGGAGCGGCTCGGCGGTCTCGATCCGGCGCTCCCGCTCTTCTTCGACGATGTCGACTTCGGCTGGCGGGTCGCTCGTGCGGGCCTTCGGACCCGCACCGCGCCGCCGGCGGTGATCTTCCATGCCGAGGCGTCGGCCCGGCGCACACGGCGCCGTCGGGTCGTCGCCGGGGAGCAGCGTCGTGCCGCCGTCTACACGGTGCTGGCCAACGAGACCGGCTTCCGGTTCTGGTGGCAGTCCGTGCGCTTCGTCCTCGGTTCCTTGCTGCGGATGATCGCCGATCTGGTCTTCAAGGACACACGGGGAGCGCGTGGAGAGGCCGCCGCGCTCCGCTCGGTCTTCGCCGCCCCGCGACGCATGCGGGGTGCCCGCCGTGACCGCGCCGCGACCGCCACGGTCGCTCGGCGCGACATCCGGCACCTGTTCCCCTCCGCCTGGCTGCCGTACCAGCACGGCTGGGATGTCATGGTCGAGAGCGTCCAGGCGATGGTGCGGCCCGAGGCGGTCCAGACGCTCGGACGTCGTGCGTCGTCCCTGGACGTCCTCGACGAGGAGATCGTCGTAGAGGACGCCGATCGCTGGTACCGGCGGTACCCCTGGGCCACGACGCTGCTCGTGCTGGTCCTGCTCGCGCTGATCGCCGCCCGTGGTCTCTGGACGGGCAGCGTGGCCTCACCCGTGCTGCCCGCCTCGCCGGACTCGGTCGCGGACTGGTGGCGCGACCTGATGGCGCGCACCGTCGACGGCGCGGGCCTTCCAGCAAGCTCGTGGCCGGCCCCGTATCTTCCCGTCATCGCGCTGGTGGGGCTGCCCTTCGCCTTCGCCCCCGGGCTGTTGCCATGGACGATCCTGGTGCTCGCCGTGCCCCTTGCCGCCATGACGGCACATCGCTTCGGCCGGCTCATCACCGATCATCGCGTCGCTCGCATGATCTGGGCCGTCTCGTACGGCGTGCTGGTGGCGGGCACCGGTGCCGTCGCGCAGGGACGACTCGGCACCGTCGTGGCGCTCGTGCTCGCCCCGCTGCTCGCGAATGTCGTCACCCACACCCTGGTGACTCCGTCGTGGACCCGAGCCGCTCAGGTCGGGCTCTGGCTGGCCGTGGTCTCGGTCTTCGCGCCGGCCGGCTTCCTCATCGCGATCGTCGCCATCGCGGGTCTGCTCATCGTCGCTCGCCTCCGACCGCCGCGCGAGCTCGTGGCCGGCGTCGTCGCGGCCGCGCTCGTGGCGGGCCCGTCGTGGTGGGCGCGGTTCCTGCACCCGTCGCTGTGGTGGTGGGAGGCCGGTGTGCCGCGCGGCGTCGACACCACCGCGCTGGACATCCTCGGAGGCCTCGGCGGCGGTCCGGGCGCCACGCTGCCCTGGCTCTCCTTCGGCGTCCTGGTGCTCGGTGTGCTCGCGCTCGTGCCCCGCGCCACGCGGTACGAGGTGAGTGTGAGCTGGGTCGTCGCTCTCAGCGGACTCGTGATCGCCGCCATCGGGATGCTGGTTCCGGCGGTCGCCGGTCCGCCGGGCTCATCGGCCTGGTCGGGCCTCGGGTCCGCGATCTGGATCGCGGGTCTCGGGACCGCGGCTCTTCTCGCTGCCGGCGAGACCGCCCGCGCGGGCCGCCGGGTCGCGCTCGGGCTCACCGTCCTCGCCCTGGTGTTCCCGCTGGGCGCCGGTGCGTGGTGGGTCGCTCGCGGTATCGAAGGGCCGCTGGCGTCGACGGCCGAGCCGACCGTTCCCGCCTACCTGGCCGATCAGGACATCACGACGCTGATGGTCTCGGGCGATATCGAGGACGGCGTCACGATCGACGTCGTCCACGGCCGGGGACCGCATCTCGGGCAGGAGACCGCCCGGGCCGCGCCGGAGCGTCGCGACGACTTCGCCGCGGTGGTCGCTCGCCTCGTCGCCGAACCATCGTCGGCCTCGGTGCAGGACCTGGCCGATGCCGGTGTCCAGGCGATCTACCTGCCGGACGCGAGCACCGACGCCGCCGTGCGGATCAGCGCCGCCCCGGGGCTCGCCCCGGCGGGCAGCGACCGGCCCGGCTCGCGCGTGTGGACCGTCGAGGTGGAGCCGTCCGATGACATCGACACCCCTGAGGCGTCGGCGGCGCGTCCGGTCCTCGTCGGAGTCTGGCTGCTCGGCTGGGGAGCCCTGGCCATCGGGGCGATCCCCGGCCGCGGCCGCGCCGAGCAGGAGGAAGAGCTGTGAAGATCCAGATCACCCCCCGTTTCCTGGCACCGGTGGTGGCGGCAGCCGTGATCGTCGTCGCCGCGGTGGTGCCCTCGGTGTCCCGCGACGCCGACGAACGGTCGCCCGAAACGCTCGACGTCGACGCGACCACCTACACCTGTCCGTCCGGCGACGGGCTCTCCGTGCTGGCAGGACAGGTATCGCCGGGCGACTCCGTCTCCGCGCGCGCATTGCCCGATGACGCCGAGATCGCCGACCTGGAGGACCCGGCCGACTGGAGAGCCGCCGGAAGCGCCGGCGAGGCGGTGGCCGTCACCCAGACGGGCTCGGGCTCGGGGGCGGCCGGCTTCGTCACCGGGAACGCTGACGGCAGTGGCGACGGCCTGGTGGTCGCGCCGTGCGCCACGCGTGCCGATGACGACTGGTTCACCGGCCTCGGCGCGGTCGACGGACACGATTCGCAGCTCGTGATCGTCAACCCGGGCGATGGTCCCGCGGTCGTGCGGCTCTCTGCATGGGGGGAGTCCGGAGCCTTGGCGATTGCCGGTGACGACACCATCACGCTCGACGCCGGCGAGGTGCGGCGTGTCGCCGCCTCGGATCTCGCGGCGGCAGAGACGACCATGGCCGTCCGGGTGCAGCGTCTGCGGGGTGAGGCCACGGCCCAGGTCCTCGACGCGGGCAGCTCGGACGTCCGGGGCAGCGAGCTCATGACGGCCTCGGCGGCTCCGGCCCGCGAGGTGGTCGTCGCCTCGGCGGACGGCGAGGGGGCGAGAGCGCTCCTGATGACCAACCCGGGGGAGGAGACCGCGAACGTGCGGGTCTCGGCCCTCGGTGCCGACAACGGCACGTACGTGCTGGAGGGGCTCGACGACGTCCCGGTCGAGCCAGGCACCGTCGCGCGCGTCGATCTCCCCGCCGTGGACGCTCCGCTCCTGCTGAGCGCGGACCAGCCGGTCACGGCCACGAGCCGGTGGCAGGGGGAGAACGACCTCGCCCTCGGGACGAGCCTCACCGCGCTCGAGGACCGTGGCGCGCTCCTCCCGGTGGTCGCCGACACGCGTCTGACCGTGGCGAGCACCGGGCGGGCCGGGCAGGCGACCGTCGAGGCCTTCGATACCGATATGAACTCGCTCGGGGAGCAGACGCTGGACATCCCCGAGGGCGGCAGTCTCGCGATCGGGGCGGGCGAGGTCGCCGACGGAGCGGCCTATCTCCTGGTGACCGGTCCCGGGATGTATGCCCAGGCGAGATACGCCGAGGGGGACGGGATCGCCCTGGCACCCGTCCTCGCCGCACCCACGGCCGTGCTCGCGCCGCATGTCTCCTGGGGCGGACGCTGGCACTGACCGCCTGCGCAGCCTCGGTGCCAGCGGTGACCTGCGCACCTCACGACCCGATGAGCGGTGATTTACGCACCTCTCACGGCCAGTGAGGAGTGCCTCAGCCACCGCTCTGGCGGTCGAGGCGTGCGTAGGTCACCGCTCCTGCGGGCGCGGCGACGGAACCGTCGACCAGGTGGCGTCCATCGGTGGGGCCGTGTGAGACGGGCCACCCTCCGAGGCGCGGGAGGGTGGTCGAGATTTTCGCAACACCGGTCTAGCCTTATTCGCATGGGCCACGGACACCAGCACACGAGCGGCGTCCAGCACCGCGGTCGTCTCGCGGCCGTGCTTGCTATCGCGATCACCGTCTTCCTCGTGCAGATCGTCGTGGCGACCCTCACTGGCAGCCTCGCCCTCTTCGCCGACGCCGGCCACGTGCTCACCGATGCCATCGGCGTGCTCATGGCGCTCATCGCGATCACCATCGGGCAGCGCGGTGGCGGGCGTGATGCTCGATCGTCCTATGGCTTCCATCGCGCCGAGGTGCTCGCGGCCGGAGCCAACGGGCTCATCCTGATCGGCCTGTGCGCGGTCATCGTGGTCGGCGCCGTCCGCCGGCTCAGCAGCCCGGTGGACATCGACGGGGGTCTCGTCCTGGCCGCCGGTGCCGTCGGCCTGGTCGCCAATATCGTCGCGCTGCTGCTGTTGCGCAGCGGGGCGCGGGAGAACCTCAACGTCCGGGGTGCGTATCTGGAGGTCCTGGGGGACGCGCTCGGCTCGATCGCCGTGCTGGTCTCGGCCACGATCATCGTGGCGACCGGCTGGTCCGCGGCCGACCCGATCGCCTCGCTGGTGATCGCCGCGCTCATCGTCCCGCGGGCGATCTCGCTACTGCGGGAGGTCGGCGAGGTCCTGCTCGAGTCGGCCCCGCGCGGAGTCGACCTGGCGGCTCTGCGTGACCACATCGTCGATATCCCCGGCGTGGTCGATGTCCACGATCTGCACGTGTGGACCATCACCTCGGGCATGCCCGTCATGAGCGCACACGTCGTGGTCGCCGAGTCGGTCGATCAGATGAGCGAGGCGCACGAGGTGCTCGACCGGCTCCGTTCCTGCCTGTCGGAGCACTTCGATGTCGAGCACTCGACCTTCCAGATCGAGCCATTGGGCCACGAGGACTCCGAGTCCCACGTCCACGTCTGAGCCGTCGCCCGTTCCGCCCCCACCAGGGCGGTGACCTACGCACCGCTCGGCGTTGGGGCGGTGACCTACGCACCGCTCGCGGCTCTCGAGGGGTGTCTCACCCACCGTTGCCCATCGCGAGAGGTGCGTAACTCACCGCTCGAGGCACGCTGGGTTGAGCGGTGGGGGGCGGCCACCCCCACCCGCCGGCGGGCGGGGGGCGCGCCACCCCCGGGGGGGGGG
>NZ_VLNT01000001.1:437136-538463 GCF_007421815.1 Aeromicrobium piscarium
CGCGGGTGTTGGGGGGGGGCCCCCCCCCCCCCGCCCTCCGCTTTCTTGGCCCCCCCCCCCCCGCCCGGGAGGCTGAGAGGTGCGTAACTCACCGCTCCGGGGGGAGGACGTGAGCGAGCCCACCTCGACCCCGATTTGTCTCCCTCATGGCGCCTATGTCAAGATAGACAAGTTGCCTCGGCATGGTCGTGGTGACGTATGCGCTCAGGGATCTCACACCTGGCGACGGCGCATACGTCGGATCCGCGCTCGTGCTCGTCCGGCCAGCCGAACCCTCCGGGGGGCGGAGCCGGTCCAACCACCTAACTCGAGAAGTGTGTGAATCTGCGCGCGGTAGCGCTGCGACACGCCCGACCTCGGGGGACGGAGAAGGAGCGCAACGGTTACTCCTCCCACCCGGGGGCGAGTGAAGCGAAGACGAACGTAAAGGACGAGCAGAGCATGGCGGGACAGAAAATCCGTATCCGGCTCAAGGCCTACGACCACGAGGTCATCGACTCCTCGGCGAAGAAGATCGTCGACACTGTGACCCGCACCGGCGCGAAGGTGGCCGGCCCCGTGCCGCTGCCGACGGAGAAGAACGTGTTCTGCGTGATCCGTTCGCCCCACAAGTACAAGGACAGCCGCGAGCACTTCGAGATGCGCACCCACAAGCGGCTCATCGACATCATCGACCCGACGCCGAAGACCGTCGACTCGCTCATGCGGCTCGACCTCCCGGCCGGTGTCGACATCGAGATCAAGCTCTGAGGAAGGACACGCACGCCATGAGCAGCACCATCAACGCGCGCGGTCTCCTCGGCCGCAAGCTCGGCATGACCCAGGTCTGGGACGCCGACGGCCGCGTCGTGCCCGTCACCGTCCTGGCGGCCGGCACCAATGTCGTCACCCAGATCCGCACCCGTGAGGCGGACGGCTACAGCGCCGTCCAGCTCGGCTTCGGCGAGATCGACGGACGCAAGGTCAACAAGCCGCAGTCCGGTCACTTCGCCAAGGCCGGTGTGACCCCCCGCCGTCACGTGGTCGAGATCCGCACCGAGGCCGTCGCCGACTACACCCTCGGCCAGGAGATCTCGCCGGAGATCTTCGCCACGGGCGACAAGGTCGACGTCACCGCCACCAGCAAGGGCAAGGGCTTCGCCGGCGTCATGAAGCGTCACGGCTTCGCCGGCGTCTCCGCCTCGCACGGCGCCCACCGCAACCACCGCAAGCCCGGCTCGATCGGCGGCTGCGCCACCCCAGGCCGCGTCTTCAAGGGTCTGCGGATGGCCGGCCACATGGGCACCGACACGGTGACCACCCAGAATCTCACCGTCCACTCGGTCGACGTCGAGAAGGGAGTCGTCCTCGTCAAGGGCGCCGTCCCCGGCCCCAAGGGCGCCCTCGTCGTCATCCGCAACGCCGCGAAGGGAGCCTGACCATGG
This sequence comes from Aeromicrobium piscarium, assembly GCF_007421815.1. Lineage (GTDB taxonomy): Bacteria > Actinomycetota > Actinomycetes > Propionibacteriales > Nocardioidaceae > Aeromicrobium > Aeromicrobium piscarium. The sequence goes on from NZ_VLNT01000001.1 coordinate 438,561, forward strand.
CACAGACGATCGACGTCGACGCTCCCGTCGACATCTTCGACGTGCAGGTGAACATCCCGCTCATCCACCAGGTGGTCACCGCGCAGCTCGCTGCGGCGCGCCAGGGCACGCACGACACCAAGACGCGTGGCGAGGTCGCCGGCGGCGGCAAGAAGCCGTACCGCCAGAAGGGCACCGGCCGCGCCCGCCAGGGCTCGATCCGCGCGCCCCAGTTCGCCGGCGGTGGCATCGTGCACGGCCCGACGCCGCGCAACTACCAGCAGCGCACCAACAAGAAGATGAAGGCCGCCGCTCTGCGCGGGGCCCTCTCCGATCGTGCGCGCGCCGGCCGCGTGCACGTCGTGGAGTCGCTCATCACCGGTGACAAGCCCTCGACCAAGACGGCCCTGGCCACGCTGCGCGCGCTCACCGCTCGCCCCCGTGTGCTCGTGGTCGTCGAGCGCGAGGACCAGCTGACCGCCAAGAGCCTGCGCAACGCCGAGGCGATCGCCTTGCTGTCCTTCGACCAGCTCAACACGTACGACGTGCTGCTGTCCGATGACGTGGTGTTCACCCAGGCCGCCTACCAGGCCTTCGTCGAGGCCCGCTCCGCCGAGGGTGTCGCCACCCTCAAGCTGAGCGAGCTGGCCCAGGCCGCCCCCGCGGCCCCGGCGCCGCAGAAGGCCGCGAAGCCCGTTGCCGACGCGCCGGCAGGGGACGCCCCCGCGGGCGCGACCAAGACCCAGCCGTACGGCCCGGGCTCGAAGGCCCCCCTCGCGAGCGGCAACGCTCCGAAGGGTCACGAGATCAAGGGCGATGCCGCCAAGGCGTACTTCGTGCCGGGTGGCGCGGGCTACGACGCTGCCGAGCCGGAGGTCTGGTTCGACACCGCCGAGTCCGCCGAGGCCGCCGGGTTCGCCCCGGCTCAGGAGGAGAACTGATGAGCAGCCTGCACTCGCACGCGCGCGACATCATCATCGCGCCGATCGTCAGCGAGAAGACCTACATGCTGATCGACGACAACAAGTACACGTTCGATGTCCACCCCGACGCCAACAAGACGCAGATCAAGATCGCCATCGAGGAGATCTTCGACGTCAAGGTCGTCTCGGTGAACACGATCAACCGCAAGGGCAAGGCCCGCCGCACGCGTAACGGCATCGGCAAGCGCAAGGACACCAAGCGCGCGATCGTCAGCGTGGCACCCGGCCAGAGCATCGACATCTTCTCGAGCCCGAGCTGAGACGAGGACCATCATGGCTATTCGCAAGTACAAGCCGACTACGCCGGGCCGTCGTGGCTCCAGCGTCGCGGACTTCGCTGAGATCACCCGCACGACGCCAGAGAAGTCGCTGCTCGAGCCGCTGCCCAAAAAGGGCGGCCGCAACAACCAGGGGCGCATCACCACGCGTCACCAGGGTGGCGGTCACAAGCGCGCTTACCGCATCATCGACTTCCGTCGTTACGACAAGGACGGCGTGCCGGCCAAGGTCGCGCACATCGAGTACGACCCCAACCGCACGGCGCGGATCGCGCTCCTGCACTACGCCGACGGCGAGAAGCGCTACATCATCGCTCCCGACGGTCTGCGTCAGGGCATGAGCGTCGAGGCCGGTGTCGGGGCCGACATCAAGCCCGGCAACAACCTGCCGTTGCGCAACATCCCCGTCGGCACCGTGGTGCACGCCGTGGAGCTGCGCCCCGGTGGCGGCGCCAAGATGGGCCGCTCGGCGGGTGCACGCGTGCAGCTCGTCGCGCGTGAGGGCAATCGGGCGCAGCTGCGCCTGCCCTCGGGCGAGATGCGCTACGTGGACGTCCGCTGCCGCGCCAGCATCGGCGAGGTCGGCAACTCCGAGCAGTCCAACATCAACTGGGGCAAGGCCGGCCGCAAGCGCTGGAAGGGCGTCCGCCCGACCGTCCGCGGCGTCGTCATGAACCCGGTGGACCACCCGCACGGCGGTGGTGAGGGCAAGACCTCCGGTGGCCGTCACCCGGTCAGCCCGTGGGGCAAGCCCGAGGGCCGTACGCGCAAGCGCAAGGCCAGTGACCAGATGATCGTCCGCCGCCGCAAGACCGGCAAGCGCTGAGCCCGGCGTAGGAACTGAGGAAGAGACATGCCCCGTAGTTTGAAGAAGGGTCCCTTCGTCGACGGCCACCTCGAGAAGAAGGTGGACGCGCAGAACGAGGCCGGTACCCACAATGTGATCAAGACGTGGTCGCGTCGCTCGATGATCCTGCCGTCCTTCATCGGACACACGATCGCCGTGCACGACGGCCGTAAGCATGTGCCGGTGTTCGTCACCGACTCGATGGTGGGTCACAAGCTGGGCGAGTTCGCCCCGACCCGCACGTTCCGTGGCCATGAGAAGGACGACCGAAAGGCGAAGAGGCGATGAGTGCAGCTACTCGCGAGAACATCAGCGCTCGCCGTGAGCGTCTGCTGGGCGACGAGCCCGGCGCGTTCGCCGTGGCCCGTTTCGTGCGCGTCACGCCCCTCAAGGCTCGCCGTGTCGCGGACCTGATCCGCGGCGCCCGTGTCGAGGACGCGCTCGCCACGCTCCAGTTCGCGCCGCAGGCCGTGGCCCAGAACTTCTACAAGCTGGTCGAGTCCGCGGTCGCGAACGCCGAGACCACCGAGGGCCTCGACACCGACGATCTGATCGTCAGCGTCGTGACCGTCGACGAGGGTCCGACCATGAAGCGCTGGCGTCCGCGCGCCAAGGGTGCGGCCAACCGCATCCTCAAGCGCACGAGCCACCTGACCGTGGTCGTGCAGCCCGAAGACTCCATTTCGAAGAAGGGTGGGAACTGAGCTATGGGCCAGAAGATCAACCCGCACGGTTTCCGCCTCGGCGTCTCGACCGACCACAAGAGCCGCTGGTACGCCGACAAGCTGTACAGCAGCTACGTCGGCGAGGATGTCAAGATCCGCAAGATGCTCACCAAGGGCATGGACCGGGCCGGCATCAGCAAGGTCGAGATCGAGCGCACCCGCGACCGCGTCCGTGTGGACATCCACACGGCACGTCCGGGCATCGTCATCGGCCGCCGTGGAGCCGAGGCCGACCGCATCCGCGGTGACCTCGAGAAGCTCACCGGCAAGCAGGTGCAGCTGAACATCCTCGAGGTCAAGCAGCCCGAGATGGACGCCCAGCTCGTCGCGCAGGGCGTGGCCGAGCAGCTGAGCGGTCGCGTGCAGTTCCGTCGCGCGATGCGCAAGGCGATGCAGACCACGATGCGCTCGGGTGCCAAGGGCATCCGGATCCAGTGCTCGGGTCGTCTCGGCGGCGCGGAGATGAGCCGCTCGGAGTTCTACCGCGAGGGCCGCGTCCCGCTGCACACGCTGCGCGCCGATGTCGACTACGGCTTCTACGAGGCCAAGACGACCTTCGGCCGTATCGGTGTGAAGGTCTGGATCTACAAGGGCGAGGTCGCCGGCACGCGCGCTGAGCGCGAGGCCGAGGCCGCGAAGCGCGCTGCCGCCCCCGGCAGCCGCCGTCCAGGCCGCGGCAACCGCCGCCCCGCCCGTCAGGACGCCGCTGCTCCGCAGCAGGCGCCCGCTGAGAACGCCGCCTCGGCCGAGGCGGCTCCCCAGGGAGGGACGAACTGATGTTGATGCCCCGCAGGGTCAAGCACCGCAAGCAGCACACGCCCAAGCGGCGTGGCATGGCCAAGGGCGGCACGGAGCTCGCGTTCGGCGACTACGGCATCCAGGCGATCGAGGGACACTTCGTCACCAACCGTCAGATCGAGTCGGCCCGTATCGCGATGACCCGTCACATCAAGCGTGGCGGCAAGGTCTGGATCAACATCTTCCCGGACCGTCCGATCACCAAGAAGCCCGCTGAGACCCGCATGGGCTCGGGCAAGGGCTCGCCGGAGTGGTGGGTCGCCAATGTCAAGCCCGGACGCGTCATGTTCGAGCTGTCGGGCGTCAGCGAGGACGTCGCCCGTGAGGCGATGCGCCGCGCCATCCACAAGCTGCCGATGAAGGCCCGCTTCATCACCCGTGAGACAGGAGACCTGTGATGTCGACAACGACAGCCGCAGAGCTGCGCGGTCTCAGCGCCGACGACCTGGCGAGCAAGCTGAAGGAGGCCAAGGAGGAGCTGTTCAACCTGCGCTTCCAGAACGCCACCGGCCAGCTCGACAACACCGCGCGACTGAAGTCCGTTCGTCGCGAGATCGCCCGCATCTACACGGTCATCCGTGAGCGCGAGCTCGGCATCATCGAAGAGGTTGAAGCATGAGCGATGAGAACAAGAAGGAAACGACCGTGAGCGAGCGTTCGACCCGCAAGGTCCGCGAGGGCCTCGTGGTGAGCGACAAGATGGACAAGACCGTCGTGGTCAGCATCGAGGACCGCATCAAGCACCCGCTGTACGGCAAGGTCATGCGTCGCAACACCAAGCTCAAGGCGCACGACGAGGCCAATGCGGCCGGCGTCGGCGATCGCGTGCTCCTGGCGGAGACGCGACCGCTGTCGGCGACCAAGCGCTGGCGCGTCGTGGAGATCCTCGAGAAGGCGAAGTAGGAGACAAGCGATGATTCAGCAGGAGTCGCGACTCAAGGTCGCCGACAACACCGGTGCCAAGGAGATCTTGTGCATCCGCGTGCTCGGCGGCTCGGGCCGGCGGTACGCCGGCATCGGCGACACGATCGTCGCCACGGTCAAGGACGCCATCCCCGGCGGCAACGTCAAGAAGGGCGATGTCGTCAAGGCGGTCGTCGTGCGCACCGTCAAGGAGCGCCGTCGTCCCGATGGTTCCTACATCAAGTTCGACGAGAACGCCGCGGTGATTCTCAAGAACGACGGCGATCCGCGTGGCACGCGCATCTTCGGCCCGGTGGGCCGCGAGCTGCGTGACAAGAAGTTCATGCGCATCATCTCGCTCGCTCCGGAGGTGCTCTGAGATGGCAAGCATTCGCAAGGGTGACCAGGTTCGCGTCATCGCCGGCAAGGACAAGGGCGTCGAGGGCAAGGTCCTCGAGGTCCTGACCGACCGCGATCGTGTGATCGTCGAGGGCGTCAACCGGGTCAAGAAGCACCGCCGCGCGACGCAGGCCGGTGGCGAGGCGGGGATCATCACCGCCGAGGCCCCGGTCCACGTCTCGAATGTGGCCCTGGTCGTCGAGGTCGACGGCGAGAAGACCACCACGCGCGTGGGCTTCCGCCGCGACACCGTGACCAAGACCCGGCCCGATGGGTCGGAGTACGAGGCGGAGCGCAGCGTGCGCATCGCCACCAAGACCGGAAAGGAGATCTGAGTTCAGTGAGCACTGACACCGTCACGGCGCCGCGCCTCAAGGCGAAGTACCGCGAGGAGATCATTCCGGCGCTGCAGGAGCAGTTCGGGTACGCCAACCGCATGCAGATCCCGGGCCTGACCAAGATCGTCGTCAACATGGGCGTCGGTGAGGCGGCCCGCGACGGCAAGCTGATCGAGGGCGCGATCCGCGACCTGACCGCTATCACCGGTCAGAAGCCGCAGGTCACGCAGGCTCGCAAGTCGATCGCGCAGTTCAAGCTGCGCGAGGGCATGCCGATCGGCGCGCACGTCACGCTGCGCGGTGACCGGATGTGGGAGTTTCTCGACCGCCTGCTGACGCTCGCGCTGCCCCGCATCCGCGACTTCCGCGGTCTGTCGGCCAAGCAGTTCGACGGTCGCGGCAACTACACGTTCGGTCTGACCGAGCAGGTCATGTTCCACGAGATCGATCAGGACAAGATCGACCGTTCGCGGGGCATGGACATCACGGTCGTCACCACGGCGACCACCGACGATGAGGGACGCTCCCTCCTCAAGCTGCTCGGCTTCCCGTACAAGGAGAACTGACATGGCGAAGACTGGCCTGAAGGTCAAGCAGGCACGCAAGCCCAAGTTCGCGGTCCGCGGATACACCCGCTGCCAGCGCTGCGGTCGTCCGCAGTCGGTCTACCGCAAGTTCGGCCTGTGCCGGATCTGCTTGCGGGAGATGGCCCACCGCGGCGAGCTGCCCGGCGTGACCAAGAGCTCCTGGTAACAACCAACCCACGATTCATTCGACGTACCCATCGCCGAAGGTCCTCATCGCGAGTCGATGAGGAAACCACGGCAGAACGGACCCAAGACATCATGACGATGACCGATCCGATCGCGGACATGCTGACGCGTGTGCGCAACGGAAACCAGGCGTTCCACGACTCGGTGACGATGCCGCACTCCAAGCTGAAGGCTGGCGTCGCCCAGATCCTCAAGCAGGAGGGCTACATCACGGACTTCGAGATCGCCGAGCCCGGCGAGGGCGAGGTCAGCAAGCAGCTGACGATCACCCTCAAGTACGGCCCGCACCGCGAGCGCTCGATCGCCGGCATCCGCCGCATCAGCAAGCCCGGCCTGCGGGTCTACGCCAAGTCCACCAACCTGCCCAAGGTCCTCGGCGGACTCGGCGTGGCGATCATCTCGACCAGCCACGGCCTGCTGACGGACCGTCAGGCCACGATCAAGGGCGTCGGCGGCGAAGTCCTCGCCTACGTCTGGTGACGGGAGGAGAACGAATATGTCACGTATCGGCAAGCTTCCCGTTCCGGTGCCTTCGGGCGTCGACGTCACCATCGACGGCCAGACCGTCACGGTGAAGGGCCCCAAGGGTCAGCTCTCGCACACCGTCGCCGAGCCGATCACCGTCTCGCGAGCCGATGACGGCTCGCTCGCGGTGGATCGTCCCGACGAGGAGCGCAAGAGCCGGGCTCTGCACGGCCTCTCCCGCACGCTCGTCAACAACATGGTCATCGGCGTGACCCAGGGCTATGAGAAGAAGCTCGAGATCGTCGGCGTCGGTTACCGCGTGCTCTCCAAGGGCCCGTCGGAGATCGAGCTGAACCTCGGCTTCAGCCACCCGGTGCCGTTCACGGCGCCGGAGGGCATCACCTTCACGGTCGAGTCGCCGACCAAGCTCACGGTGACCGGTATCGACAAGCAGGTCGTCGGCGAGGTCGCGGCGAACATTCGCAAGATCCGCAAGCCCGAGCCGTACAAGGGCAAGGGTGTTCGTTACGCCGGCGAGCACGTCCGCCGCAAGGTCGGAAAGGCTGGTAAGTAAGCCATGGCAATCTCGATCAAGCACAACAAGCACCTCCGGGGTCGTCAGGCCTCGCGGGCTCGTCGTCAGCTCCGTGGCCGCAAGAAGCTGCACGGATCGGCCGAGCGTCCTCGCCTGGTCGTCACCCGTTCGAGCAAGCACCTGGTCGTCCAGGTCGTCAACGATCTCGAGGGCCACACCCTCGCGTCGGCGTCGACCATGGAGGCGGACCTGCGCGGCCTCGAGGGCGACAAGACCGCCAAGGCCCGTCGCGTCGGCGAGATCGTCGCGGACCGCGCCAAGGCCGCGGGCATCGACGCGGTCGTGTTCGACCGCGCCGGCAACAAGTACGCCGGCCGCATCGCGGCGCTCGCCGACGGTGCCCGCGAGGGCGGTCTGGAGTTCTGATGATCATCACCACCAACATGAGGAGTTCGGCATGAGCACGCGCCGTCAGGGCAGCGGACGCGGTCGCGGCGACCGCGGGGCCGACAAGTCCAACTACATCGAGAAGGTCGTCACGATCAACCGTGTCGCCAAGGTCGTCAAGGGTGGTCGGCGCTTCAGCTTCACCGCCCTCGTGATCGTCGGTGACGGTGACGGCATGGTCGGCATCGGCTACGGCAAGGCCAAGGAAGTTCCCACGGCGATCGCCAAGGGGGTCGAGGAGGCGAAGAAGAGCTTCTTCCGCGTCCCCCGCATCCAGGGCACGATCCCGCACCCGGTGACCGGCGAGAAGGCGGCCGGCGTGGTCTTCCTGCGCCCGGCTTCGCCCGGTACCGGCGTCATCGCCGGTGGACCGGTGCGCGCCGTGCTGGAGGCCGCCGGCGTCCAGGACATCCTGTCCAAGTCGCTCGGATCCTCCAATGCGATCAACATCGTCCACGCGACGGTTGAGGCGCTCAAGACCCTCGAGTCCCCCGAGGCGGTCGCCGCCCGCCGTGGCCTCGATGTCGAGCAGGTCGCACCGGCCGCCTTGCTGAAGGCCGAGAAGGGCGAGGACACCAGCGCGTCCGCCGAGGCTGCCGCCGAGGTGGGTGCGTGATGGCCAAGCTCGAAGTCACCCAGGTCCGTTCGGCCATCGGCCGGCAGCAGAACCAGCGCGCCACCCTGCGCTCGCTGGGCCTGCGCAAGATCGGCGACACCTCGACCGTCGAGGATCGCCCCGAGATCCGCGGCATGGTCGAGACCATCCCGCACCTGATCACCGTCAAGGAGGTGGACTGAATGGCGCCGCTGAAGCTGCACCATCTGCGTCCCGCCCCGGGAGCCAAGACCGCCAAGACCCGCGTGGGTCGCGGCGAGGCGTCCAAGGGCAAGACCGCCGGCCGCGGTACCAAGGGCACCAAGGCGCGCTACCAGGTCTCGGCAGCCTTCGAGGGCGGCCAGACCCCGCTCCACATGCGCCTGCCCAAGCTGAAGGGCTTCAAGAACCCCTTCCGTGAGGAGTACCAGGTCGTCAACGCCGGTCGCATCGGCGAGCTGTTCCCCGAGGGCGGCGCCGTCGACGTCGAAGCTCTCGTCGCCAAGGGCGCGGTCCGCAAGGGCCAGCGCGTCAAGGTGCTCGGCGGCGGCGATCTCTCGGTCGCCGTGCAGGTCACGGCGGACAAGTTCTCCGCTTCGGCCAAGAGCAAGATCGAGGGCGCGGGCGGTTCGATCACCGAACGGTGATCGGATGATCGTCTGAATAACGGCGGGATGTGCCATCGGCATGTCCCGCCGTTCTCGTCCCCTGTTAGAGTCAGCGTCTGTGCCCTGATCTACACATCAGGGCACTGCCATCACACGAGTCAGCACCTCGGTGCACGAGGAGGAATCCGGTGCTCAGCGCCTTCGTCAACGCGTTCAAGACACCCGATCTGCGGCGCAAGCTCCTCTTCGTGCTGTTCATCATCGTGCTGTTCCGCTTCGGCTCGATGCTGCCGGCGCCGGGCATCAACGTGCCCAATGTGCAGCAGTGTGTCGACCTCGCGGCCCAGAGCGAGCAGAGCAGCCTGTTCGCCCTCATCAACGTCTTCTCCGGTGGCGCGCTGCTGCAGTTGACGATCTTCGCGCTCGGCATCATGCCGTACATCACCGCGAGCATCATCCTGCAGCTGCTGGTCGTCGTCATCCCGCGGCTGGAGGCCCTCAAGAAGGAGGGGCAGGCCGGGCAGACCAAGATCACCCAGTACACCCGTTACCTCACGGTCGGGCTGGCGATCCTGCAGGCGACCGGCATCGTGGCACTCGCCCGCAGCGGTCAGCTCTTCGGCGGCATCCAGTGCGGTGACCTGCTGTACCGCCCGGACAATGTCGCGGCCTTCCTCCTCATCGTCACGGTGATGGTGGCCGGCACGACCGTCATCATGTGGTTCGGCGAGCTGATCACCGATCGCGGTGTCGGCAACGGCATGTCGATCCTCATCTTCTGCCAGGTCATCGCCACCTTCCCCGGTGCCATGTGGCAGATCCGGCTCCAGAACGGCTGGACCACCTTCACGCTCGTCACGCTGGTCGGTCTCGTCATCGTCGCGGCGGTCATCTTCGTCGAGCAGGCGCAGCGCCGCATTCCCGTCCAGTACGCCAAGCGGATGGTCGGACGACGGATGTTCGGCGGATCCTCGACCTATATCCCGATCAAGGTCAACCAGGCCGGCATCATCCCGGTCATCTTCGCCTCGAGCCTGCTGTACATCCCCGCGCTCGTGGCCAACTTCAACCCAGGCGAGTCGTGGTCGACCTGGATCCAGGACCATTTCGTACGCGGCGACCACCCGTACTACATGATCACGTTCTTCCTGTTGATCGTGTTCTTCACGTACTTCTACGTCTCGATCACATTCAACCCGAACGAGGTCGCGGACAACATGCGCAAGTACGGCGGCTTCATCCCCGGCATCCGTGCGGGCCGGCCGACCGAGGACTACCTCGCCTACGTGCTCAGCCGGATCACCGCACCGGGTGCGACCTATCTCGGGCTCATCGCGCTCATCCCGATGGTCGCGATCGCCCTGCTCGGTGCGAGTCAGAACTTCCCGTTCGGTGGTACCTCGATCCTCATCATCGTCGGCGTCGGTCTCTCGACGGTCCAGCAGATCGAGAGCCAGCTTCAGCAGCGCAACTACGAAGGGTTCTTGAAGTAATGCGTCTTGTCATCATGGGTCCGCCGGGGGCGGGCAAAGGCACGCAGGCCGAGGCGCTGGCGCGCCGTATCGAGGGTGCTCACATCTCGACCGGTGACATCTTCCGCGACAATGTCTCGCGGCAGACCGAGCTCGGCCGGACGGCGCAGCGCTACATGGACGCGGGGGAGTACGTCCCCGACTCGGTCACCAATGCGATGGTGCGCGATCGTCTGGCGCAGCCGGATGCCCGTGACGCCTTCCTACTCGACGGCTACCCGCGTACGCCGGATCAGGTGGCCGAGCTGGACTCGATCCTGTCGGACCTCGGGACACAGCTCGACGCGGCGCTGGCGCTGACCGTCGACCCCGAGGAGCTCATCGCGCGGTTGTTGAAGCGCGCAGAGACGAGCGGGCGCAGCGATGACACCGAGGACGTCATCCGGCACCGCCAGGAGGTGTACGCGGCCGAGACCGCTCCGCTGCTGAACGTCTACCGCGAACGAGGTCTCCTCGTCGAGGTCGACGGCATGGGCAGCGTGGACGAGGTCGCGGCCCGGATCGACGCCGCCCTCCCGAAAGCCTGACCGCGCGGCCTCAGCGGTACTCAACGAGGGCGGGAGCTGAGATGTTCGGGCGGGGACGGATCGAGACCAAGAGCGATGCTGAGCTGGTGCTCATGCGGCAGGCCGGGCTCGTCGTGGCGCGCACGCTGCAGTCACTGCGCGATGCCGCCGCGCCCGGCGTGACCACGGGCGAGCTGAACGATTTCGCCCACGAACGCATCCGCGAACAGGGTGCGACCTCGAACTTCCTCGGGTACCACGGCTTCACCGGCGTCATCTGCACGTCCGTGAACGAGGAGATCGTCCATGGCATCCCCGGTGACCGTGTCCTGCGCGATGGCGACGTGCTGTCCATCGACTGCGGGGCGATCGTCGACGGCTGGCATGGCGACGCGGCGATCACGGTGGAGGTCGGCACCGTCTCCGATGCGGCCGCCGAACTGTCCCGCGTGACCGAAGCGGCGCTGTGGGCCGGTATCGCGGCGATGGCCACTGGCGAGCGGGTCGGCGACATCTCCCACGCCATCGAGTCGAGCGTCGACGCGGCCGGCGACTACGGCATCACCGAGCCGTTCACCGGACACGGGATCGGCCGGGAGATGCACATGGACCCCGACGTGCCCAATAGCGGACGTGCCGGCAGGGGGCCTCGGCTGACCGAGGGCGTGACCCTCGCCATCGAGCCGATGGTGACGCTGGGCTCGGCACAGGCGCGCATCCTGGAGGACGGCTGGACCGCCGTGACCCCTGACAGCGCCCTGGCCGCGCATTGGGAGCACACGGTGGCGCGCACCGGCTGCGGCGTGTGGGTGCTGACCGCCGAGGACGGCGGCGCGGCGCGGCTCGGCGAGCTCGGCGTGCCCTTCGGCGCGCTCTGACCCCGGCGTCGATCAGCGATGATCGACAGGCTCCGGGCCGCGAGTGGCCGTATGCTGACCTCGGCTGAGGAGGTCTCATGGCGCGAGGCGTACGCCGCCGCGCGGCGGTCGGAGCGGGACTCGTCGGCGCACTCGTCTTCGTCGAGTTCGTGAGCGGCGTGCTGCAGGGGTATTACACGCCGCTCCAGACCGACATCGCCCGGCATCTGGGGGTCGGCGATGCCGACCTCAACTGGCTGGAGGCCGCCCAGCTGCTCGTCTCGGCGCTCGCGGTGCCCGCCCTGTCCAAGCTCGGCGATCTGTGGGGCCACCAACGCGTGCTGCTGTGGTCCTCGGTCGTCGTCGCGGTGGCGAACTGGGGGATCGCCTTCTCCTCGGATTTCGTGGTCTATCTGATCTTCTGGGCGATCCAGGGGGTCTTCACCGTCTGGCTGCCCCTCGAGGTCGCCCTGATCTTCCTGCGTAGCCGTGGCCTGGCCGACCGGTCGTCGGCCACGCGCCGGGCCACGGGTGTGATCGTCGCGGCCCTGCAGGCCGGTGCGATCGCCGGTGCGCTCGGCGCGGGTCTCGCCGCGGCGTTCCTCGAGCCGCTGTGGGCCCAGCTCGCGGTGCCGGCCGCGCTGAGTGTCCTCGTCGTCGCGGTGATCCACTGGGGTGTCGAGGCCGAGCACGAGCGAAGGGGCGGTGTCCTCGACGGGCCGGGGCTGCTGTTGGTCAGCGCCGCGCTGCTGTGCGTCGTGGGCGGCCTGTCGTTGGTCCGTATGGTCGGTATCGCCTCCTGGTGGCCCTGGGTCGTGCTCGCCGCCGGGCTCGTGCTGCTCGTCCCGTTCATCCGCTTCGAGCTGCGGGCGCCCGATCCGCTCATCGATGTTCGCGTCATGACCAAGCCGGCGATGTGGCCGGTCCAGGCCACGGCGATGCTGTTCGGTGTCTCGATCCTCGGAGCGCAGATCCCGCTGACCACCTTCGCGCGGACCGATCCCGCAGAGCACGGATTCGGCCTCGGGCTCACCGCGTCGCAGCTGTCGCCCATCGTCGGCGGCTATGTGCTGTCGATGCTGATCGGAGCGCTGCTGTTCGCCCGCGTCACGGCGGTGCTGACGCCGCGTCTGTGCCTCATCGTGGCGGCGGTCGTCGTGGCGATCGGCTACGGCGGCCTCGTGCCGTTCCACGACTCGGTCCTGCAGCTGCTGGCCTGCATGGTCGTCGCGGGCCTCGGCTCCGGCGCGCTCGTCGCCGCGCTGCCGGCGACTGCCGCGTCGGCCGCCCCGGAGAACCGCACCGGCGTGGCGACCGGGCTCACCAACTCGGCCAAGACCATCGGCGGCTCGGTCGCGTCCTGTGTCTTCGGGGTGGCTCTCGCCGCGGGCGCGACCGGGACGGCGGCGTCATTGCGCGGCTACTACACGGTCTGGCTGATCTGCGCAGGTACCGCTGTGATGGCCGCGGTCCTGCTCACCTTCGTGCCGAGACTCGCCTTCGCCGATCCGGCGCGCTTCGAGGAGGTCGCACCATGACATCGCCCGCTGAACGACTGGCCCGCCTGATCGCCTGCCGTACGGTCTCAGCACCCGTCGAACGCGAGGAGGCGGCCTTCGAAGAGTTCCGTGCCGTGCTGGCGGAGCTCTATCCGTTGATCCACGAGCGCCTCGAACGCACCGAGCTCGAGGGCGGCGGGCTGCTGTTCCGGTGGCCGGGTGCGGCCGATGAGCGCCCGGTCGTGCTCATGGCGCACTACGATGTGGTCCCCGCGCCGGCCGAACAGTGGTCCCGTGATCCATTCGCGGGGATCATCGACGGTGGTCGAGTCATCGGTCGTGGAGCACTCGACGACAAGGGGCCGCTCGTCTCGATCGCCGAGGCGGTCGAGACGCTGCTGTCCGAGGGGTTCACGCCGGAGCAGGACGTCTACCTGTCCTTCGGGGCCGACGAGGAGGCGTTCGGCACCGGAGCGGCCCGGGCGGTCGACCACCTCGAGCGTACGGGTGTGCGGCCCTGGCTGGTGTCTGACGAGGGCGGCGCCGTCGTGGAGGACGCATTCCCCGGCGTTCAGGGTCGCCTGGCGATGATCGGGATCGTCGAGAAGGGCACGGTCGATGTCGAACTGCTCGCCCGAGGGGGTGGGGGCCACGCGTCGACTCCGGCCCCGAGAGGCGCGACCGCTCGGCTGGCGCGGGCGATCGTGCGACTGGAACGCCACCCGATGCCACCACGGCTCACCGAGCCCGTCCGGCTGATGCTGCGGACGATGTCCCAGCGGATGCGCGGGCCGCAGGCCGGCCTGTTCGCCCGTGTCGACCGCTTCGCCCGCCCGCTGGCCGAGCTGCTGGCGCGCGTCGGGCCCGAGACGGCCGCGATGGTGCGCACCACCACGGCGGTCACCCGGCTCTCGGGAAGCCCGGCGCGCAACGTGCTCGCCACCGAGGCCCGCGCCACGGTGAACGTCCGACTGCTCGTGGGGGACACGAAGGCCGCTCTGGTCGAGCGACTCGAGAAACTGTTCCGCGGTCTCGACATCGAGATCGCCGGTGTGGACGGCGAGGACCCGCCACCGGTCTCCAGGACCGACAACGATGCCTGGCGCGCCATGGTCGAGGCGCTGGCGGCGACGATGCCCGATGTCCTGGCCGTGCCCTATGCCCAGACCGGGGGTACCGACAGTCGCCATTTCACCCGCATCTGCGACTCGGTCTACCGCTTCGCGCCGCTCACGATGAGCCGTGAGCAGCGCGATTCGATCCACGCCCCGAACGAGTTCGTCGAGATCGAAGCGCTCGACCACGGCATCGCCTTCTTCCGAGCCCTCCTCACGGGGTTGCGCTGACCCCCGGAGCGCGCAGCGGCGCGCCATCTCGGCGGATCGACCCGATTTGAGTCCAGCATGGCGGCCTGCGTATGATAGGGAGTCGGCCTCGTCAGCCGCGTCCCTTCCTGCCCTCAGGCCGGTGGGGCACGTGTGTGCCGGGGTCTGGTCGACGTAGTCAACCGAAGAAGAGGTCATGGCGAAAAAAGAAGGCGTCATCGAGATGGAGGGCGCGGTCATCGAAGCCCTGCCGAACGCGATGTTCCGCGTGGAGCTGGCCAATGGCCACAAGGTCCTCGCGCACATCTCGGGCAAGATGCGTCAGCACTACATCCGTATCCTCCCCGAGGATCGGGTCGTGGTGGAGCTGTCGCCCTATGATCTCAGCCGCGGGCGCATCGTCTACCGCTACAAGTAAACCCGTCACGTTCGTACCGAAGAGAGAGTTTCTCGATGAAGGTCAACCCGAGCGTGAAGAAGATCTGTGACAGCTGCAAGGTGATCCGTCGCCACGGCCGCGTCATGGTGATCTGCTCTAACCCGCGCCATAAGCAGCGCCAGGGCTGATCGCGGCTTCTTCACCGTGAATCACATCGTCTGACGGCTCGTCCGCTCCGCGCGGACGCCACCCCCGGCGCGAAGGCCGGGGCCCGGCTCGAGGGAGGACCCCTCGTAAGGCGGCCGGGATGCCACGGACGTCCATACCTTCGCTGAATGAAAGGAAATGCCACCATGGCACGCCTCATCGGAGTGGATCTCCCGCGCGAGAAGCGCATCGAGATCGCACTCACCTACATCTTCGGCGTCGGCCGCACGCGCGCCGCCGAGACCCTTGCCGCCACCGGCATCGACCCGAGCACCCGTGTGCACGAGCTCGACGACGACCAGCTCGTCGCCCTGCGTGACCACATCGAGGGCAACTACCAGGTCGAGGGTGACCTCCGCCGCGAGATCACCGCCGACATCCGTCGCAAGATGGAGATCGGCAGCTACCAGGGTCGCCGTCACCGGGCCCACCTGCCGGTCCGTGGCCAGCGCACCAAGACCAATGCCCGTACGCGCAAGGGCCCCAAGCGCACCGTCGCCGGAAAGAAGAAGTGATCTGACGATGCCTCCCAAGAGCAATGCAGGCGCCAAGAAGGTGCGCCGCAAGGAGAAGAAGAACGTCGCGCAGGGCCAGGCCCACATCAAGAGCACGTTCAACAACACGCACGTGACGATCACCGACCCGAGCGGTCAGGTGATCTCCTGGGCCTCCGGCGGAACCGTCGGGTTCAAGGGCTCGCGCAAGTCGACGCCCTACGCCGCCGGCATGGCCGCCGAGGCCGCGGGCCGTCAGGCGATGGAGCACGGCATGAAGAAGATCGACGTCTTCGTCAAAGGCCCCGGTTCGGGCCGTGAGACGGCGATCCGGTCGCTCAGTGGCGTCGGCCTGGAGGTCGGCACCATCTCCGATGTGACCCCCACGCCGCACAACGGCTGCCGCCCGCCCAAGCACCGTCGTCTCTGACGCCTCGATTTTCTAGGAGTTTCACCCATGGCCCGTTACACCGGACCTCTCACCAAGAAGTCGCGCCGTCTCGGCGTCGACCTCGTCGGTGGGGACAAGGCCTTCGAGCGCCGTCCGTACGCGCCCGGCCAGCACGGCCGCGCCCGCGTCAAGGAGTCGGAGTACCGCACCCAGCTGCAGGAGAAGCAGAAGGCGCGTTACACCTACGGCGTGCTGGAGAGGCAGTTCCGTAAGTACTACGAGAATGCGCACCGCAAGCCCGGCAAGACCGGTGACAACCTGCTCGCGCTGCTCGAATGCCGTCTCGACAACGTCGTCTACCGCGCCGGCCTGGCGCGCACGCGTCGTCACGCTCGCCAGCTGGTGACCCACGGTCACTTCCTGGTCAACGGCGTCAAGACCAATATCCCGTCCTTCCAGGTCTCGCCGCACGACATCATCGACGTGCGTCCCAAGAGCCTGGAGATGACGCCGTTCATCGTGACGCGCGAGACCCACGACCAGGACACCGTCCCGGGCTGGCTCGATGTCTCGCCGGAGCGGGGCCGGATCCTGGTGCACCAGAAGCCGGTGCGCGAGCAGATCGTCGTCCCGATCCAGGAGCAGTTGATCGTCGAGTTCTACTCGAAGATCTGATTCACCCCTTCCCTCGACCCGAGCCGTCAAATAGTGGGCGGTTCGGAAAGGAACAGTCACCATGCTGATCGCCCAGCGCCCCGTCCTGACCGAAGAGTCCGAAGGCGACTACCGTTCGCGGTTCGTCATCGAGCCCCTCGAGCCCGGATTCGGCTACACCCTCGGCAACTCGCTGCGTCGCACGCTGCTGAGTTCCATCCCGGGTGCGGCCGTCACCTCGATCAAGATCGACGGTGTCCTGCACGAGTTCTCGACCATCCCCGGCGTCACCGAGGATGTCACCGAGATCATCCTCAACCTGAAGAACCTCGTCGTCTCCTCCGAGAACGACGAGCCGGTGGTCATGTACCTGCGCGCCGAGGGCGCCGGAGACGTCACCGCCGCGGCCATCACGCCGCCGGCGGGTGTCGAGGTGCACAACCCCGACCTGCATGTCGCGACCCTCAACGACAAGGGCCGGCTCGAGATCGAGCTGGTCGTCGAGCGGGGCCGTGGCTACGTGTCGGCGGCGCAGAACAAGACCGGCGAGGAAGAGATCGGCCGCATGCCGGTCGACTCCATCTACAGCCCGGTCCTGAAGGTCACCTACAAGGTCGAGGCCACCCGAGTCGAGCAGCGCACCGACTTCGACAAGCTGATCATCGACGTCGAGACCAAGCAGTCCATCCTGCCGCGTGACGCCATCGCGTCGGCCGGATCGACCCTGGTCGAGCTCTTCGGCCTGGCCCGTGAGCTCAACGTCGAAGCGGAGGGCATCGACATCGGCCCGTCGCCGGTCGACGAGGCGATGGCCGCTGATCTGGCCCTGCCGATCGAGGACCTGGACTTCACGGTTCGCTCGTACAACTGCCTCAAGCGCGAGGGCATCCACACCGTGGGTGAGCTCGTCGGGCGCAGCGAGCAGGATCTGCTGGACATCCGCAACTTCGGCTCCAAGTCGATCGACGAGGTCAAGGCCAAGCTGGCCGAGATGGGCCTGTCCCTCAAGGACAGCCCCGCCGGCTTCGACCCCAGCGCGGTCATCGACACCTACGACGACGATGCGAGCTTCGCCGAGGACGAGCAGTACTGATCTGCTCGCCGCGCGCTGATTCTTTGAAACGGAGAACTGACAATGCCCACCCCCACCAAGGGAGCCCGTCTCGGCGGTAGCCCCTCGCACCAGCGTCTGATCCTCGCCAACCTGGCGCAATCGCTGTTCGAGCACGGCAAGATCACCACGACGGAGGCCAAGGCTCGCCGCCTGCGTCCGTACGCCGAGCAGCTCATCACCAAGGCCAAGACCGATTCGCTGGCGAACCGTCGCCAGGTGCTCAAGGTCATCCGCGACAAGGGTGTCGTGCACACCCTCTTCACGGAGATCGGTCCCGACATGGCCAACCGTCCCGGGGGTTACACCCGGATCACGAAGATCGGTCCGCGCAAGGGCGACAACGCCCCCATGGCCGTGATCGAGATCGTCGAGGGCGGCTTCACGCCGACCCCGAAGGCCGAGAAGTCCACCCCCAAGGCCGAGGCCGCCCCGGTGGCCGCCGAGGAGGCTCCTGTCGAGGAGACCGCCGAGGTCGAGGAGGCGCCGGTGTCCGGTGAGGCCGAAGAGGCCGCTGCGGACGAGGCCCCGGTCGAGGACGCTGAGGAGTCCGCTGACGACAAGGCCTGAGGCCGTCTGACGAAGGCCCGGAACCCGTGAGGGTTCCGGGCCTTCGTCGTGTCCCGGTCTTGTCGTCGCTCGCGGGGTCTCGAAGGCCGACTTGAATCCGAATTCGAGTTACATTATGGTGTGATCCCATGCCGACCTCATGCCAAGAAGGGTCCGTGTCCGAGGACATCCACGACAGTGCCGAGGTCCCCTCGAGCATCGTCGAGAACGGATGTGACGGATGAGCTACGAGACCTATCCGGCAGGGAGCTCTTATCCGGGCGCGGTGGAGCCCACGGTGCAGGAATCACGACCGGCCTGGCCCGCGCCTCGCACCGCACCTGACGGCGCCCCGAATGTCGTCACCATCGTGCTCGACGATCTCGGCTACGCCCAGATCGGTTGTTTCGGCGGCCTCGGAGGGCGCATCGAGACACCGCACCTGGATCGTCTCGCCGCCGAGGGACTGCGCTTCCGCAACTTCCACGTGACACCGCTGTGCTCACCCACCCGCGCCGCGCTGCTGACCGGGCGCAATGCCCACGCGGTGGGGGTGGGATCGATCATGGAGTACGCCACCGGCTTCCCCGGCTACAACACGATGATCCCCGATGAGACGGCCATGACGCCGGCGATCCTGCGTGAGCACGGATATTCGACGATGGCGCTCGGAAAGTGGCACCTCACCCCCGATGCCGAGAACGGCCCGTGGGGGCCTTTCGATCGCTGGCCGCTGGCCAAGGGCTTCGATCGCTTCTACGGCTTCCTGCCCGGAGAGACCTCGCAATGGGCCCCGGAACTGTGGCGCGATCACCACCGGGTCGAAGTCCCCGCCGGTCCCGAGGACGGCTATCACCTCAGCGCGGATCTCGTGGACACGGCGTGCTCGTGGATCGACGAGCAGAACGCAGTCACCCCTGACAAGCCCTACTACCTCTATCTGGCCTTCGGGGCGATGCATGCTCCGCACCACGCTCCGCGCGAGTGGATCGAGAAGTACCGCGGGTGCTTCGACGTCGGTTGGGACGTGATCCGCCGCGAGACCCTCGAGCGCCAGATCGAGCTCGGGGTCGTACCGCCCGACACGCGGCTGGCCGATCACAACGACGGAATCCGGTCGTGGGACTCGTTCAGCGCACAGGAGCAGCGGGTGCTCTGCCGCCAGATGGAGACCTTCGCCGGATTCCTCGCGCACACCGATCACCAGATCGGACGCCTCGTGGAGATGCTGCGCGAGCGGGGGGACCTCGACGACACCGTCCTCGCGGTCGTAGCCGACAACGGCGCGAGCGCGGAGGGCGGACCACACGGGCTCTTCCACGAGCTGAGCTACTTCAACCGCTCGCCCGAGGACATCGAGGAGATGGACCGCCGGCTCGACGAGTGGGGCGGCCCGACCAGCCATCCGCACTATGCCGCCGGATGGGCCGAGGCGGGCAACACCCCGAACCGCTGGTACAAGACCACCTGCCACGAAGGCGGCACCCGCGTGCCGCTGATCGTGCACTGGCCGGCGGGTATCACCCAGCCCGGTGCCGTCCGGGAGCAGTACGGTCATGCGATCGACCTGCTGCCTACGCTGCTGGACCTCGCCGACATCCAGGCGCCGCGGACGGTTGCCGGGGTGGAACAGCGTCCCTTCGACGGTGCCAGCCTGCGCACGGCGATCACCGAGGCGAGCGGGGAGCCGAGCCGCAGTGTCCAGCACTTCGAGTGCTTCGGGCACCGAGCGGTGTGGCGCGACGGATGGAAGGCCGTCGCCCTACACGTCTCCTCGACCCACGCGTTCCGCGTCGGCATGGACCCCGCGCTGGCCCACGACGGCGACTATGACCGGGACGTGTGGGAGCTGTACCGCGTCGACGAGGACTTCTCCGAGACCCGCGACCTCGCGGCCGAGGAGCCGGAGCTGCTGCGCGAGCTGGTTGAGCTGTGGTGGTCCGAGGCCGAGCGCAACCAGGTGCTTCCGCTGGACGACCGCGGTTCGGTGCGGTTCAACGAGCCGCGCCCCCAGGCGACACTGCCGCGTGAGGTCTACAGCTACAGCTCGCGCGTCATGCTCGGGCGCAGCTCATCCCCGGATCTGCGCAATCGCACCTTCTCGGTGACGGCGGAGATCGACTGGGAGCCGGGTCAGGAGGGAGCCGTCGTCAGCTACGGCAACTTCGCGGGAGGCTTCAGCCTTTTCGTCCTCGAGGATCGGCTGCACGTCGCCTTCGCCTATTTGGGCAGACGTGAGTTCGCGGCCGGCGATGAGGTGCCGCTGAGCCCGGGACGTCACGTCGTGGGCTTCTCCTTCGAACGGGCCGCGGATCACGTCGGTGTCGTCCGGGTCTTCCTCGACGGTGAGGAGCGGGTGCGGCTGGACCAGGTGCGCACCAATCCGATCCTCTGGTCGGCGGGCCAGGGACTGCAGGTGGGCGGCGACAGCATCTCATCGGTCTCGCGGGCCTATCGGTCCCCCTTCGACTTCCGCGGTGACGTGCGCTCGGTGCGGATCGGGCTCGACGAGCAGGCGACGGTACCCGGCGACGACGGCCGCATCCTCGCCGTCCAGCAATGACATCCCCTCGGTGACAGGAGAGACGATGACCGACATCCGCGGTGCCGAGGTCGAGGAGATCGAGGTGACCATCCGGTGAACGTGACGAGCATCCCCGATGCGCTGTGGACGGGAGCCGCGATGACACCTGAGCAGCCGGCGGTCCGAGGTGTCACCCGGGCGCAGACCTATCGAGAGCTTCGCGATGCCGCGGGCGTCTTCACCTCCGGCCTGCGCGAGCGGGGCGTGGGCCGGGGTGACCGGATCGTGCTGATTGCCCCGACCGTGCCGGAGTTCGCGCAGGCCTATGTCGGCGCGTTGGCCGGCGGGGTCGTCGTCGTTCCGGTCAACACGATGGCGACCGCGCACGAGATCGGCTACATCGTCCGCGACAGCGGTGCCACTCTGCTGCTGGCCTGGCATGGGTGTGACACGTCGGCGAGGACGGCGGGGGAGTGGTCGGACCTTCCCGGGTGGACCTTCGACGAGACCACCGTCGACGGGGCGCGCGACGCCTCCGGGCTCCCACCGGAGGCGATGACGGGCGACGAGACGGCGGTGCTGCTCTACACGTCGGGCACCACGGGCAAGCCGAAGGGCGTCCGGCTGACGGGGGACAATCTGTTGACGGCGGCGCAGATCGTGGTCGAGCGGGTGGAGATCACCCGCGATGACCGCCTCGGGACCGCCCTGCCGCTGTTCCACGTGTTCGGTCAGGCCGTGTGTCTCAACGCGGCCCTCGTCGCGGGTGCGCCGATCTCGCTCCTCAGTCCGTTCACCGGCGAGGCCATGCTGGACCTGATCCGTCGCGATCGGCTGACCGTGGTCAGCGGTGTCCCGACGATGTGGAATGCCATGCTGCACGCGGGTGGGGAGTACGGCCCCGAGGACTTCCGCGAGCTGCGCGTGGCCACCTCGGGTGGCGCGGCGCTCCCGGCCGAGGTGCTCCGCGCCTTCGCCGAGAAGTTCGGGTGCACGATCCTGGAGGGTTACGGTCTCACCGAGACCACGGCGCTCGCGACCTTCAACCAGCTCGACCGCGAGCAGCGCGCCGGCACGGTCGGTGTCCCGATGCCGGGTATCGAGGTGCGGGTGTGCGATGAGCGGGACGTGGACCTTCCGGTGGGCGAGGTCGGTGAGCTGCTGGTCCGCGGCTTCAGCGTCATGGCCGGCTACTGGAACCGTCCCGAGGCCGATGCCAAGGACCTCGCCGGCGGCTGGTTCCACACCGGCGATCTCGGCCGACTGGATGAGGACGGCTATCTGACGATCGTCGACAGGGTCAAGGACCTCATTATCCGCGGCGGCTACAACGTGTACCCGCGGGAGGTCGAGGAGGTGCTCTACGAGCATCCCGATGTCGTCGAGGTCGCGGTGATCGGGATCCCCGATGATCGATATGGTGAGGAGGTCGCCGCGGTGATCGCGCTTCGGCCCGGTTCCGATCTCGACACGACGGAGCTCCGGCTCTGGGCCAAGGAACGGCTCTCGGCCTATAAGGTGCCGCACGAGGTGCGATTCGTCGACAGCCTGCCGAAGGGCGGCACCGGCAAGATCCAGAAGCGAGCACTCGACTGGTCGACGCTTGCCACGAATGTCAGGAGGTGAGCGGTGACCGCGGACCGGACCCCGCTCCCGACCTCCGGTCGTTTCGCGGCTCCCCAGGACCGGGAGATCCCCACGACGTCCCGTGGCCGTCGCACCCGCGAGGCCTTGGTGAAGGGGGCACGCACGGTCTTCGCCCGTGACGGCTTCCTCGACTCGCGCCTGGTGGACATCGCGACCGAGGCCGGTATCGCGGTGGGCTCGTTCTACACCTACTTCGCCAGCAAGGAGGAGGTCCTCCTGGCCGTGCTGGAGAATGTCAACGAGGGCATGCTGCATCCGGTGATGGAGGCGGCCTCGGTGGAGCATGCCAGCCTCGCGGACCGGATCCGGGCCTCCCATCGGGCCTTCCTGCACGGCTATCGGGAGAATGCGGATCTGATGCGCCTGCTGGAGCAGGCCAGCGCGATCGATCCCGAGTTCGCCCAGTGGCGTCTCGCCCGCGATACCGCCTTCGTCGAGGTGAACGCCCGGTGGATCACGAGACTGCAGGAACAGGGGCTCGCCGATGCCGAGCTCGATCCCTGGCTCACCGCGGGCGCGTTCTCGGCCATGATCGGCAGGCTG
This sequence comes from Aeromicrobium piscarium, assembly GCF_007421815.1. Lineage (GTDB taxonomy): Bacteria > Actinomycetota > Actinomycetes > Propionibacteriales > Nocardioidaceae > Aeromicrobium > Aeromicrobium piscarium. The sequence goes on from NZ_VLNT01000001.1 coordinate 461,452, forward strand.
GCCTACTCCTGCTATGTGCTCGGTCTGCGGCGCGATGACGAGGACATGGTGGAGACCTGCGTGCGGATCTGGATGCGCACGCTGCGTCTCGAGGATGCCGAGGCCCAGCGATGAGCGCCTGCTGCGCTCCGAGCATCGGCGGAGCCGGGCGCGCCGGTCCGGTGGCGGAGGCTCCGGGGCACCGTTCGACCCGGGGGCAGGCGCTCCTTCCCGCCGGCCGCTTCCTGATGGGTGATGCCTTTGACGAGGGCTACAGCGCCGATGGCGAGACACCCGTGCACGAGGTCGAGCTGCCGGCCTTCCACCTGGATGCCACGGCCGTCACGAATGCGCAGTTCGCGACCTTCGTCAAGGCCACCGGATACCGGACCGAGGCTGAGGAGTTGGGGGTGTCGGCGGTCTTCCACCTCGCCTTCGCCGGAGACCCGGCCGATGTGCTGCAGCGCGTCGAGGAAGCGCCGTGGTGGCTGGCCGTCAGGGCAGCGACGTGGCGGGCCCCCGAGGGCCCGGGGTCGGACATCGGGAGCCGGCAGAACCACCCGGTCGTGCACGTGACCTGGAATGACGCGGAGGCGTACTGCGCCTGGGCGGGCAAGCGGCTCCCCACGGAGGCCGAATGGGAGTACGCGGCCCGCGGAGGTCTCGCCCAGGCGCGGTTCGGGTGGGGTGACGAGCTCACGCCCCGTGGCCGGTGGCGCTGCAATATCTGGCAGGGGCGGTTCCCGGTCGAGAACTCCCTGGACGACGGCTTCCTGACGACCGCACCGGTCAAGTCCTATGTGCCGAATGACTACGGACTCTGGCAGATGAGCGGCAATGTCTGGGAGTGGTGTGCCGACTGGTTCTCCGCCGACTACTACGCCCGGTCGCCGGTCCAGAGCCCCCAGGGTCCGGAGGCGGGGGACCGGCGGGTCATGCGCGGCGGATCCTATCTGTGCCACGACTCGTACTGCCATCGCTACCGGGTCGCCGCCCGGTCGGCCAACACGCCGGACTCGGCATCGGCCAATGTCGGATTCCGCTGTGCGAACGACGGTGGACCAGGTTAGTCCACCGGACTAACCTGGTCCTATGACCATCACCGTCAACATCCACGAGGCCAAGACGCAGATGTCGCGGCTCGCGCGTGCCGTCGAGGCCGGGGAGACGGTCATCGTCGCCCGCGCCGGCACGCCGATCATGGAGTGGCGGTCCGTGCGTCCGCGCGCGCCATTGTTCGGTTCGATCCCCGGTTTCGGCGGGCCGGGCTGGGAGGAGGCCTTCACCGAGGAGGCCGATGCCGAGGTCCGTGCCATGTTCGACGAGGATCTCGGGCTCGATGATCCTGCTTGACACGCACGTCCTGCTCTGGGTCCTGCGCGGAGAGGATCGTCTGGGTTCGAACGCGGCCCAGTCGATCGCCACTCGTCACCCCGCGCACTACTCGTCGGTCAGCGTGATGGAGATGACGATCAAGGCGATGCAGGGCCGGCTGGAGATCCCCGGCGGTGTGTGCGTGGTCCTCGATGATGTCGGACTTCGGCAGCTGCCCTGGGTCGGTGAGCATGCCGAGGCGATGGGGGAGTTCCCCGAGCTCGCCGGACACGACCCCTTCGACCGTGCGCTGGTGGCGCAGGCGGCCGCCGAGCAGCTGACCTTCCTGACGGCCGACCGGCGGCTGCTGGCCCTCGATCGGCCGTGGATCCTCGACGCCACCCGCTGAGGATCACGAGCGGAGGTCGAGCCGCATCAGCACCCGGGGGAAGCCGTTCAGCACCGATGTGGTGTCTGCCCCGTGGGCGAAGCCGGCGTGCTCGAACAGTGCCCGTGTGCCCACATAGGCCATCGTGAGATCGACCTTCTCGCCCCCGTTGTCGACCGGGTAGGCCTCGACTGCCGGGCGCCTTGGAACCGGGCGAAGTCCACCGCTCCGGCCACGAGGTCGTGGCTGATGCCCTGCCCGCGGTGGCCGGGGCGGACCCGCACGCACCAGAGCGACCAGACATCGAGATCGTCGACGTGGGGGATCCGGCGGTTCGTGGCGAAGCTCGTATCGGCGCGTGGATGGATGGCCGCCCAGCCGACCACCTCGTCGCCGTCGTAGGCCAGCACCCCGGGTGGTCCGCCGGCCATCAGCTCGCGGACGCGGTCCCCGCGTGCGGGACCGGAGAGCGAGCGGTTGACCCGTCCGGGCACCCGGTAGCTCAGGCACCAGCAGACATTGGCATCGGGCCGTTTGGGCCCGACCATCGTGGCCACGTCATCGAATCGCGTGGCGGGTACGACTCTCACCAGCTCAGCATCGCAGACATCCGGTCCCTGACTTGTGCGTGATGCAGCTCTCATCCTAGGGTGATCTTTGACGGTGGCGTCAACGTCAACGCTCGAGACGAGGAGAAGGAAACGCGATGAAGAGACCGACCATGTCGCGCTGGGAAGCGGGACTGTTGCTGGGAATCGTGGCGTACGCCGTGGTCGCCTATCTGCCGTGGACGCACGAGACGACGCTCGCGCGCGTCAGCGTCTTCGCGTGGATGATGTTCGGGCTGATGATCGTCGCTCCGCTGCTCGGGCTCATCGTGGCGCTGGCCGACAAGGACGGTGAGTGAGCATGGCCATCGCGATCGTCGTCCTCTACTTCATGGTCCTCGTCGTCATCGGGGTCATGGCCCACCGTCGGGTGAAGGGTTCCACCGACGAGTTCTTCGTCGCCGGGCGCAGCCTCGGCACGTTCACCAACTCCTGGGCCTTCCTGGCCTCGCTGGCCAGCGGCGGCTCGGTCCTTGCGACCGTGGGCACCGGACTGGCACTCGGCTGGCCCTATGGGTCGGCCCTCCTCGCCGGCGCGCCGGTCGGCTTCGTCGTCGCGTCGATCCTCGTGGCGCGCCCGTTGCGTCAGCTGGGGCGCTACACCGTGCCGGACTATTTCCGCTGGCGGTACAACAGCAAGATCATCGCCTGGACCGTGCCGATCATCATCGTGCTGGCGAGCTCGGCGTATATCGTCGCCCAGCTCAAGGGCGCCAGCATCGTGGCCACCTATGTGCTTGGCGTGGACTACCGGTGGGGGCTGTGGGGTGCGGGCATCGCCTTCGTCCTCTACGTGGCGATCGGCGGCTTCCTGTCGGTCACCTGGAATGACATCTTCCAGGGCATCCTCATGGTCGCGGCCGTCGCGGGATTCGCGGTCGCGGTGCTGACGGCGATGGACGGCTACGGTGCGAGCTACAACGAGGCGATGGACCGGTTCCCGAACCTGGGCGCCTTCGCCGCGCTGCCCATGGCCTCCTATGTCGGAGCGCTGGTGACCTGGGCGGCGGCCATCTCGGTCACGCCGCACGTCATCATGCGGGTGTACTCGTCCAAGGACGTGCGGTCGGCGCGCATCTCGCTCAATGTGGCGATGCTGATCTTCGGTGCCATGATGCTGATGATCACCTTCGTACTGACACCGGGCGCGGCCGTCCTGATGGGCGATATCGACCTCTCCGATCCGGACGCCGTCTTCTTCGCTCTCTCGGAGACCGTGCTCAATCCGCTGATGCAGGGCATCATCGCCGCCGCGGTCCTCGCCGCGATCATGTCGACGACGGCCGGCCTGCTGATGGCCTGCAACTCGGCCGTGGCGCACGACATCTACGCGACCTTGCTCAAGCCCGATGCCAGCGAGAAGTCGATCGTCCGCGTGGCCGGAGCGACCACATGGGTCATCGGTCTGATCGCGATCGTGCTGGCGATGAACCCGCCGGAGTTCCTGGTGGTGCTCTACACCGCGGCGGTCGGCCTGCTCGCCGCGTCGTGCTTCGCCCCGATGGTGCTCGGCATCTGGTGGTCGAAAGCCACGACCTCCGGAGCGATCGCCGGTCTCCTCGCCGGATCGATCTCCTTCGCCGTCGCCTTCATCGGGTTCGACATGCCGGCCTCGTCCGAGGTGCTCATCGGCCTGCCGCTCTCGATCGTCGCGATGGTCGTCGTGAGCCTCGTGACCAAGCCGGCCGAGCACGAACATGAGTCCGAGGAGGACAGTGCACCCGTCCACGTGTGAGCCGGCCGGAAACACGGGAGGGGTCCGTCACCATGGTGGCGGACCCCTCCCGTGTTGCGTCGGCGCCCCACCCCGCCCTTGGCGGTAGACTCTCAACCTTTCCGCCGCGCCGCCGGTAGCTGATCAACCTTTCGCACGTGATGGCGGTAGTCGGTCAACCTTTCCTGGCCCGAATGGGGTCGCTGCCCTACCGCTGCTCACCGGCGGGTGCGGTGGTGTGGGGTGGCGGGGTGGCGGTAGGGCAGCAACGTTATCCGCGTCTGATGGGGTTGATGATGTACCTCTCGCATGGGGGAGGGGTTGACCAACTACCGCCGGTGCCCGGAAGGGAAAAGGTCGGCCGCCCCTCGTAGAGGGACGGCCGACTCGGAGTTGAGCTGCTCAGCGGTTGAGGGCCGCGGCATCCTCGGCGAGCTCGTGCTTGCGGACCTTGCCGGTCGCGGTCATCGGCAGGGCGCCGATGACCTTGACGAGCGGCACCTTGTACGTCGCCATGTTCTCGCGGCTCCAGGAGACCAGCTCCTCGGCCGTCACCGTCGCCCCCTCAGCCGGCAGCACGAAGGCCACCGGACGCTGGCCGGAGTCCGGATCATCGGTTGGGACCACGGCCACGGACTCCACCAGCGGATGCTGGGCGAGCAGCACCTCGATCTCGGCGGGGAACACGCTCATGCCCTTGACCTTGATCATCTCCTTGCGGCGGCCGAGGTAGTGCAGCAGGCCCTGCTCGTCGATGCGGCCGTTGTCGCCGGTGTGGATCCAACCGTCGACGAGCTGGTCGGCCGTCGCCTCGGGGTTGCGCCAGTAGCCATCGGTCACCGAGGGGCTGCGGACGATGATCTCGCCGACCTCGCCCAGCGGCAGGGGAGTCTGGGTGCCGAACTCGACGACCGCGATATCGGTCCCCGGCACGGGCAGGCCGCAGAATACCGGCTCGGCCAGGAGATCCTCGTCGTCGGCGGCGAAGCCGTAGGGCACGCAGTCGATCGTGTGGGTCTCCGTCATGCCGTAGGACGACTCGCGCAGCGTCCCGCTCGACGGTGCTGCGGCGGCCCAGTCGGCGCGCACCTGCGGGGTCATCTTGCGGACGAAGGACACGGCCTGGGGGTCGACCAGCGACGACAGGTCGCGCTCGCCGATATCGGGGCGTGCCATCAGCTCCAGGTAGTTCTCCACCGTGCCGGTCATGACGCTGACGCCGAAGGCCTCGATCGCGTCCAGCGTCGTCGCCGCGTCCCAGCGCGCCATCAGCACGCTCGTGCCGCCCAGCACGAAGGGCAGCAGGATGCCGAGATCCTCGCCGGCGATCCAGAAGATCGGCAGATAGCACAGGCTGGTGAAGCCGGGCTCGGCGGAGAGCTGGGTCGCCGTGGTCGCCGACGCGGCGGTGTAGAGCATGTGCCGCTGGGTGTGCTGGCAGCCCTTCGGCAGGCCGGTCGTGCCGCCGGTGTAGTTGAGCGCGGCGAGGGCATCGAGGTCGCCGTCGTCCCCGGTGAACGGCTCGTGGGCGATGGCATCGGCCCATCCGTCCTCGACGATCAGCACCGGCACCGGGCTGTCGAGGCGGGGCTGTACCTCCTCCACGGTCGACGCGAGCGCACGGTTGGTGAGGACCAGCCCCGGTTCCGCATCGCGCAGCTCATGGGTGAGCTCGGCCGGTGCGAACATCGGGTTCACGGGGACGTGCACGGCACCGAGGCGCAGGATGGCCAGGAAGGCGATGACGAACTCGGGGCTGTTGCCGAGGTAGACCGCGACACGGTCCCCGCGCGAGATGCCCTGGTCTGCCATCCACCCGGCGAGCCGGCGATGCAGGTCGTCGAGCTCGGGATAGGTGAAGGCGGTGCCCTCGAAGGTCAGCGCCGTGGTAGCGGGACGCTGCGCGGCCCAGTGGCTGACGTGGGCCGGGATGGTGATCTCACCGGCCGGGTAGACGACGTGATCGGGGATCTCGGCGGGACGGCGGCGTGCCTGCAGCTGTCGTAGATCGGCGATGTAAGAGTCGAGATCGGTGGTGCTCACTGGTCGCTCGCTCATGGGGGAGTCCTCTCTCACCAGGTGTCGATATAGCGGGTGCCGCGTTCGGCGGGGGTGTGCTGGCCGAGGGTCGCGAGGATCCACCGCCGTGAGTCGGCGGGATCGATGACCTCGTCGAACTCGTGCTTCATGGCGCCGTTGATGGCCTTGCCGGTCTCATAGTGCTCGTCGATCAGCTGCTGATAGCGGCGCTCACGCTGGCCGGGATCGGTGATCGCGTCCAGCTCCTTGGAGAAGCCGAGGCGCACCGCTCCTTCCAGGCCCATGCCGCCGATCTCTCCGGTGGGCCATGCGATCGTCGCGATGGTGGCCATGAAGCTGCCGGCAGCCATCGCCTGGGCTCCGAGCCCGTAGCCCTTGCGCAGCACGATGGTCATGACCGGCACTCGCAGATGCGAGGAGATGACGAACAGCCGGCTGAAGTGGCGGACCGTGGCGGTCTTCTCCGATTCGGGCCCCACCATGAAGCCCGGGGTGTCGCAGAGCGACACGACCGGGAGGCCGTGCGCATCGCACAGCTGCAGGAAGCGGGCCATCTTGTCGGCGCCATCGGCGTCGATCGCGCCGCCCAGGTGGGCTGGGTTGTTGGCGATCAGGCCGACTGCCCGGCCTTCGATCCGCACCAGGGCGGTGATGGCGCCAGGGGCGAAGCCGGCGCGCAGCTCCAGCACGGAGTCGTCGTCCGCGAGGAGCTCGATGAGCCGGCGGATGTCGTAGACCTGCTTGCGGTTCTCACCGATGGCATGACGCAGCCGGCGCTGGTCGGCGGCGGTCCACTCGGCGGTCCGGCCGGTGAAATAGGAGAGATAGCGCTGTGCGGCCCTGATCGCGGCGGTGTCGTCCTCGACGAGGATATCGACCACGCCGTTGGCGGACTGGACGTCCATCGGACCGATGTCCTCAGGGGAGAACTGGCCGAGGCCGCCGCCCTCGATCATCGCGGGACCGGCCATGCCGAGGTTGGCGTCCTCGGTGCCGATGATGACATCGCAACAGCCCAGTAGGGCGGCGTTGCCGGCGAAACAGCGGCCGGTGACGATGCCGATCGTCGGCACCAGCCCGCTCAGGGAACCCATCGCGGCGAAGGTCGTCACATTGAGTCCGGCCGCGGAGATGTCGGAGGTGTCTGTGTCGCCGGGGCGCCCGCCGCCGCCCTCGGCGAAGAGCACCAGCGGCACCTCGCGCTGTCGGGCGACCTGGATCATCCGGTCGGTCTTCTTGTGGTTGTAGTACCCCTGGGTGCCTGCCAGCACCGTGTAGTCGTAGGCGAGTACGGCGCAGTCGACCTCGTCGATCCGGGCCAGGCCGGTGATGATGCCGTCTGCGGGAGTGTTGGCGATGAGGTCGTCGATATCGCGCCGGCTGCGTTGTGCCGCGACCGGGAAGGTGCCGTATTCCAGGAAGCTCTCGGCGTCGACGAGGGCGTCGATGGACTCGCGGGCGGTGAGGTGGCCCTTGGCGTGCCGTCGTGCCACCGCCTCGGGGCGGGCGGCGTCACGGGTCTGGGCAACGCGGTCGCGCAGCTCGGCCAGATCGGGCCGGACGTGGTCGAGGTCGTGCTCGGCGGCCTCCTCGTCGGCATCGTGCTCGGCGGCCTCGCTGATGTCGAGGCGTGCGATCAGCTGGCCGGCGGCGACCTGCTCGCCGACGTGCACCAGCACCTCCGTCACCGTGCCGGGTGCGCCCGCGGTCACCGGGTGCTCCATCTTCATCGACTCCAGGGTCACGATGCTGCGCCGTGGTCCGACGCTCGTGCCGGGCTCGACGTCGACCGAGAGGACGGTGCCACCGAGGGGAGCGGCCACCTCGCCGGCGGTCGCGGGGGCGTCGGGGGCCTCGAGGGCGAGCCGCTCGTCGAGGTAGGCGGTCGTCATCGTGCCCTCGGTGACCACAGGGTCGATGAGGATCTCGCGCAGCAGCCCGATGTTGGTGCCGACACCGTCGAGGACGAGGCCGTCGAGGGCCTTGACGGCATCCGCGCAGGCGGCCGCGAAGTCCCCCTCGGTGACGGTGACGACCTTGGCGAGGAGGGAGTCGAAGGTGCCGTCGACGACCGTCCCGTTGGTCACATAGGTGTCGACGCGCGCGCCGGTAGGCAGTTCGACATGCTCGATCGTGCCCGTCGTCGCGCTCAGCGTGCCATTCACCACCTGTTCGGCGTTGACCCGCGACTGGATCGCGAAGCGGCCGGCGGGCGGCGCGACCGTGCGGTCGGCGACCCCGAGATCGCCCAGTGTGCGGCCGGTGGCGACCTGGAGCTGGAGGGTGACCAGGTCGGTGCCGAGCAACTCCTCGGTGATCGTGTGTTCGACCTGCAAGCGGGGGTTCACCTCGATGAAGACGTGATCGAGCTCGCCGGTGCGGACGAGCTCGTCGGCATCGACGAGGAATTCGACGGTGGCGAGTCCGCGGTAGTCCAGCGGGTCGAGCAGTGCGAGCGCGTCGGCCATGAGGCGCTCGCGATGCGCATCCGTCAGCGCCGGGCTCGGAGCGATCTCGAGGACCTTCTGGTGGCGACGCTGGACGCTGCAGTCGCGTTCGGCGAGCGCGGCGGTGCGGCCCTGGCCGTCGCCGATCACCTGCACCTCGATGTGCCGGGCGGCCGGCATCAGCCGCTCGGCGTAGACATCGCCACGGCCGAAGGCGCGCTGTGCCTCCGAGGAGCAGCGCGCGACGGCGCTCTCGAGCTCTTCGAGATCGGTCACCGCGCGCATGCCGCGGCCGCCGCCCCCCACGACCGCCTTGACCATGACGCCGGCCGGATGCTTCGCCAGCAGGTCGGCGACCTGTCCGGTGTCGGCGGGGGAGGGGGTCGAGGCCAGCACGGGCACGCCGACCGACCGCGCGTGGTCGCGGCTCGCTCCCTTGTCGCCGAAGAGCTGCAGCGCTCCGGCGTCGGGACCCACGAAGACGAGACCCGCGGACGCGCAGGCCTCGGCCAGCTCAGGGCTCTCGCTGAGGAATCCGTAGCCGGGATGGATGGCCTCGGAGCCGGTCTGGCGGGCAGCCTCGATGATCGCGCCGACGTTCAGGTAGCCGCTCACGCCGGAGTCCGGCAGCCGGTGGGAGGACGGGTCCAGGGAAGGCTCGCCGGCAGCGTGCACGTGCTGCGGGACCCATCCGAGGGAACGGACCGCACGGGCGATACGGACGGCGATCTCGCCTCGGTTGGCGATGAGGACCTTCATTGCGGACTCCTGCTGCTCGTGGTGTCGACCACTGTGAGCATACCGCCGTTGACGTCAACGTCAACGGCTAGTGTGGGTCCATGTCGAGTACCGGGTGGACCACGCGCGAGGCGCATGATCGAGTCGACTCCCCGCGGCGGGCCGAACTGCTGACGGCGGCGCGGTCGGTCTTCGAGCGATTGGGCTACGGCGCGGCGACGATCGCCGACATCACCGCCGAGGCGGGCGTGAGCCGAGCGACCTTCTATGTGTACTTCGCGTCGAAGGCCGAGGTCTTCGCCGTCCTGGCCGAGCAGGTGCGCGATGCCTTCCTCGAAGCGCAGCGCGTCAGCGCGGCGGAGGACGACGACATCCTGGCCGTCCTCCGCCGTACGACCGGCACCACGCTCGAGGTGGTGGTGGAGTATCGCTCGCTGATCGTGGTGCTCGACCACCAGTCGCTGGCCGATGAGGACATCGCGCGAGTCTGGAATCCGATCCGTCGCAGTGCCCGGGAGCGCACCGCCCGTTATCTGCAGCGGGCGGTGGACGATGGTCGTATCGATCCCGTTGCCGATCCGCAGATGCTCGCCTTCATGGGCGCCGGGATGAACGATGAGCTGGCGCCCCTGATCGCTGCCGGCGAACTCACTCCGGACGGGGCCGTCGAGCGGATCATGGGTATTTGGGAAGCGGTGCTGCGTCAGCGGCGCCGGTGATCCTCAGCGCGGATGCTCGGTGAAGCGGCCGATGGACTCGGCGACGCAGATCGGCTTGTCGATGCCCTCGGCCTCGAAGTACTGCGTGGTGACGATCTGCGCGGCGTCATCGCCCGCGCGGTCCACGCGGGTCACGGTCGCCCGCATCCGCACGCGGCTGCCGACCGGGCGCGGGTGGGGGAACCTGACCTTGTCGTATCCGTAGTTGAGGCTGTGCAGGAAGCCGTCGAAGGCCATCAGCTCCTCCATCATCGCTGGTCCGAGGGACAGGGTGAACAGGCCGTGGCCGATGGTCTGACCGAAGGGGCCGGCCGCCGCGCGGTCGGGGTCGACGTGGATCCACTGGTGATCCCCGGTCACATCGGCGAAGCGATCGATGTCGTCCTGGGTGAGGGTGTGCCAGGAGCTCGGGCCGAGCTCGGAGCCGACGAGTTCTTCCAGCTCGGTGATGGTCGTGGGGCGCAGGGGTGCGGTCATGAATCCTCCTGTGTTGAATGTGAGTTCAAGTTTGACATAGGTGGCGAGCCACGTCACACTCGATCGCGGCGGTGCAGTCCGCCGTGATCGGACTGCCGTCGCCCGAGGAGAGGGGTTCTGAGTGGACAACGCGCGCGACCTGAGGGAGCGGGTCGACGACCTGCTGTTCCAGCACGATCCAGGACGGCTGTCCACCGAGGAGTTCCTCGGCGCACGCTTCGATGCCGGACTCGCCTGGGTGCACTTTCCCGAGGGCCTCGGCGGGCTGGGGCTTCCCCGGGAGCTGAACGCCATCGTCGAGGAGCGCCTCGCCGAAGCGGGCGCGCCCGCGCCCGATGCCTCCCGCAACGGGATCGGCCTGGGGATGGCCGCGCCCACGCTGCTCGCCTTCGGCACCGAGGAGCAGCAGCGCCGCTACCTGCGACCGCTGTTCACCTGCGAGGAGATCTGGTGCCAGCTGTTCTCCGAGCCCGGGGCGGGGTCGGATCTCGCCGCTGTCGCCACCCGCGCCGTACCCGACGGCGACACCTGGGTCGTCGACGGCCAGAAGGTCTGGACCTCCGGTGCTCACAACGCGCAGCGCGCGATCCTGGTGGCCCGCACCGATGTGCACGTGCCGAAGCACGCCGGCCTCAGCTACTTCGTCGTCGACATGTCCGATCCCGGCCTGGACGTCCGGCCGCTGCGCCAGATCACCGGCGAGGCCGAGTTCAACGAGGTCTTCCTGAGCGGCGTCCGGGTGCCCGATGCCGACCGGATCGGTGCGGTCGGCGAGGGCTGGAAGGTCGCCACGACGACCCTCAACAACGAACGTGTCGCGATCGGCGCCGGGGCCGATCGGGAGGCCGGCCAGATCGGTCTCGTCGCGCGCCGCTGGCGCGAGGAGCCGGAGCTCCGCACCGCGGCGGCCCACGAGGAGCTCCTGCACTGGTGGGTCGAGTCGGAGGTCACGCGCATCGCCGGTGAGCGGGTGCGGCAGCAGCTCGCGGCCGGTCAGCCCGGACCGGAGAGCTCGGCGATGAAGCTGGCCTTCGCCCAGCAGGCCCAGGCCATCACCGGCTTCGCCCTCGAACTCGACCCCGATGCCGGCCTGCTGTACGACGACTGGACGATGGTCCGCTCGGCCTCCGCGTCCTTCCTCGGGCGCGAGCCGGGCTTCCGCTATCTGCGCGCCAAGGGCAACTCGATCGAAGGCGGCACCAGCGAGATCATGCGCAATGTCATCGCCGAGCGGGTGCTCGGCCTGCCCGCCGAACAGCGCCCTGACAAGGGCGTCCCCTTCAACGAGGTGCCGCGATGAGCAGAGAGGTGTGGGCATGAGCGATCTGTTGTACTCCGATGTCGAGCTGTCGCTGCGCGACAGCGTCCGCGCCGCGCTCAAGCGTCGTGCCCCGCAGGAGGCCACGGCCCGTCTCTACGACGATCCGTCCGCCGATCGGTCGGCGGCCTGGGACGCGCTCGCCCGCGACCTGGGGCTCGCGGGTCTCCTGATCTCCGAGGACCACGGCGGCGCCGGTGCGAGCGCACGGGAGGCCGCGGTGGTCCTCGAGGAGATCGGCCGCGCGGTCGCGCCCGTGCCGTTCCTGACCAGCGCGGTCATCGCCACGACGGCTCTCGCGGTCGCCGGCGATGAGACCGTCCTGTCGCGGCTGGCGGCGGGCGAGGTCACGGCGGTGCTCGTGCTCCCGTGGAGCGCCCGGGCCGGTGCTTGGCAGGCCGGAGAGCCGGGGGCGGACATCGGCCCGGTCGCCGGGGCCCTCGATGCCGATCTCTTCGTGGTGCCCGTGGCGGGCGACGACGAGCTGGAGCTGCGGGTCTACTCCCGCGACGAGGTCGAGACGACCGCGCTGACCTCCCTCGACATGAGCCGTCAGCTGGCGACGGTCCGGACGAAGGGCGACGGCCGTCTCGTCCTCGGCGGGACGAGTGCCGTCCAGGCGGTCGACGAGGCGCTCTCCACCGGACAGGCGTTGCTGGCCAGCGAGCAGTACGGCATCGCGTCCTGCTGCCTCGAGGCGACCGTGGACTACGTCAAGACCCGTATCCAGTTCGCCCGGCCCATCGGCTCCTTCCAGGCGATCAAGCACCGGCTGGCGGATCTCTTCCTCCAGGTCACCCAGGCCGGGGCGGTGGCGCGCTATGCCGCCGACACGCGGGCACGTGGCGACGAGGACGCCGCCACGGCACAGGCGCTCGCGCAGGCCTACTGCTCCGATGTCGCCGTCCATGCCGCCGAGGAGGCCTTGCAGCTGCACGGTGGCATCGGCATGACGTGGGAGCATCCCGTGCACCTCTATCTCAAACGAGCCAAGGCCGATCAGTTGGCGCTGGGCACCCCTGCCGTCCACCGCGCCGATCTCGCCGATCTCGTCGACCTGCCCGCCTGACCGACTAGGAGCATCCATGGACCTCGATACCCTCTTCTCCCTCGACGGGCGCACGGCCATCGTCACCGGTGGCTCGCGCGGCATCGGCAAGATGATCGCCGAGGGCTATGTGCGTAGCGGCGTGCGCGTCTACATCACGGCCCGCAAGGCCGACGAATGCGAGGCCACCGCCCGCGAGCTGTCGGAGCTGGGCCACTGTGTGGCGCTGCCCGGTGATATCTCGACGACCGAGGGCATCGCCGATCTCGTCGCGCGGTACGGCGAGCTCGAGGACTCCCTGGACATCCTCGTCAACAACGCCGGTGCGGCCTGGGGCGCACCCTTCGCGGAATTTCCCGAGTCCGGCTGGGACAAGGTCATGGACTTGAACGTGAAGACGCCGTTCTTCCTCACGCAGGCGCTCGCTCCGTTGTTCGCCCGGCGCAATGGCGATCATCTGGCCAAGGTCATCAACATCGCCTCGATCGACGGCATCTCGCTCAACCCACAGGAGACGTACTCCTATCACGCCTCGAAGTCCGCGGTCATCCAGCTGACGCGGCGGATGGCGGTTCGGCTCGTCGAGGACGGCATCGTGGTCTCGGCGATCGCGCCGGGCGCCTTCGCCTCGCGGATGAACCAGGATGCCCGCGATCGTGCCGACGAGGTCGTGACCGGTGTCCCCTCGGGACGTATCGGCACGCCCGAGGACATGGCGGGTGCCGCCATCTACCTGGCCTCTCGTGCGGGTGACTACGTCGTGGGCTCGACTCTGGTCGTCGACGGCGGTGTCACGCACGCCCGCTGAGCGATGCGGTCGCCCGGCTCGGGCAAGATGGGTGCGGTGCGCCGCCGGACGGCGTGACGAGCAAGGAGGCGCGCGTGGCTGAGGACGACAACCGACGGACACCGGTCACCCCACGGGGTGCCCGGACCCGGCAGGCGCTCATCGACGCCGCCCGGGTCGTGTTCGAGCGCGACGGCTATCTCGACGCGCGGCTGACCGACATCACGGCGGAGGCCCGCTGCTCGACAGGGTCGTTCTACACCTATTTCACCAGCAAGGAGGAGATCTTCGCCGCCGTCATGGAGATGACGAAGAACGAGATGCTCCATCCGGGGGTGTCGAGGGTCAGTGAGGACGACGACCCGGTGGCGGTGATCGCGGCCAGCAACCGGAGCTATTTCGAGAGCTACCGCCGCAATGCCAAGCTGATGCAGCTGCTGGAGCAGGTGGCCAATGTCGATCCGCGGGTGCGGGAGGTGCGCCAGGAGCGCGCGCGGGCCTTCGTGGAGCGCAACGCCCGCAGCATCGCCGACCTGCAGGAGCGCGGGCTCGTCGACCCCGACCTCGACTCGCTGGTGGCCTCGTGGGCGCTGTCGAGCATGGTCAGCCGACTAGCGTTCAGCGCCTTCGTCCTGAAGGAGATCCCCGATGGCGATCACCTCGTCGACACCTGCACCCGGTTGTGGTGCAATGCGCTACGCCTGTGACGGGTGAGACATGAGCGAGGGGCGGCGGGGATGACTCCCCGCCGCCCCTCGTGATCGGGCTGGACGTCAGCCGGCCGCGACGCTCTCGCGCATCCGCTTGAGCTCGCCGCGGGCGATGGTGCGCTTGTGCACCTCGTCGGGTCCGTCGGCGATCCGCAGCGTCCGCTGGTGCGCGTAGAAGCCCGCGAGCGGGACGTCATCGGTGACGCCGGCGCCGCCGTGCACCTGGATCGCCCGATCGATGATCTTGAGGGCCACCTGCGGGCCGGCGACCTTGATGGCCGCGATCTCGGTCCGCGCCTTCTGGTTCCCGACGGTGTCCATCAGCCAGGCGGTCTTGAGGGTCAGCAGTCGGATCATCTCGATATCGATGCGGGCCTCGGCGATCCAGTCCTGGATATTGGAGCGGTTGGCCACCGGCTCGCCGAAGGTGACGCGTTCCTGCGCGCGGCTGATCATCAGGTCCAGTGCGCGCTCGGCCATGCCGATCGAGCGCATGCAGTGGTGGATCCGCCCCGGCCCGAGGCGCGCCTGGCTGATCATGAAGCCGTCGCCCTCGCCGGCCAGCAGCGCCGTTGTCGGCACCCGGACGTCCTCGAAGAGAATCTCGGCATGACCCTCGCGGTCCTGGTAACCGAAGACCGGCAGCCCGCGCACGATGGTCACCCCGGGGGTGTCGAGCGGCACCACCATCATCGACTGCTGGCGGTGGGTCGCCGCCTGCGGATCGGTCTTGCCCATGACGATGAGGACCCGGCAGTTCGCGTGCAGCGCATTCGAGGCGAACCACTTGCGCCCGTTGAGCACGTACTCGTCACCGTCGCGGGTCATCGAGAGCTGGACATTGGTGGCATCGGAGCTGGCGACGGCCGGCTCGGTCATGCAGAAGGCCGAGGCCATCTCGCCCGCCAGGAGGGGCTTGAGGTACTTCTCCTTGTGCTCATCGGTGCCGAAGAGCTGGAGCACCTCCATGTTGCCGGTGTCGGGGGCATT
Source organism: Aeromicrobium piscarium (assembly GCF_007421815.1). Classification (GTDB taxonomy): domain Bacteria; phylum Actinomycetota; class Actinomycetes; order Propionibacteriales; family Nocardioidaceae; genus Aeromicrobium; species Aeromicrobium piscarium. The sequence goes on from NZ_VLNT01000001.1 coordinate 476,729, forward strand.
GCAGTTGCAGGCCTCGGGGGCCAGATGCGGGCTCCGGCCCATGATCTCCGCGAGCGGGGCGTAGTCGAGATTGCTGAGACCGGGCGAGCCCCACTCCTCGTTCTGGTGGGGGTGGAAGAGGTTCCACAGGCCACGCGAGCGGGCCTCGGCCTTGAGCTCCTCGAGCACCGGCGGGTGGAAGTTCGGATTGCCCGACTCGGCCATCTGCGTGTGATAGACGCTCTCGGAGGGGTAGACGTGCTCGTCCATGAAGGCGAGCAGCTTGTCCTGATATTCGCGGCTGCGCTCGGAGAAGGTGAATTCCATGGTGTTCCTCTCGGTCGCCGGCGATCTTCGCCGGCTCGGGGTCAGGGGGTGTGCCAGCCTTGGGGGAAGGTCGGCGTCTGCTTGTCGACGAAGGCGCGCACGGCGGCGATGTGATCGGCGGTGAGCCCGGTCTGCTTGTGACGGGGCACCTCGGCGTCCATCGAGGAGTCCAGGTCCACCAGTGGTGCCTCGAGCAGGTTGAGCTTCATGCCCTCCAGCGCGTGCGAGGGGCCTTCGGCGAGCTGCCGCGCGAGCTGTGCGGTCCGTTCGTCGAGGTCGTCCTCCTCGACGAGCCAGTTCAGCAGTCCGAGTCCGACCGCCTCCTCGCCACGTACGCGGGGGGAGAGGAACATCAGCTCACGGGCCTTGGCGGGTCCGACCAGGTGATGCAGCAACCAGGCGGCGCCGAAGTCTCCGGCCAGTCCGACCCCCGCGAAGGCGGTCGCGAAGACGCTGCGCGGTGTGCCGATGCGCAGGTCGGCCGCGAGCGCCAGTCCCAGGCCGGCTCCGGCCGCCGCGCCGCCGATCGAGGCGAGCACCGGCTTGGGAAAGCGGTGGAGGGCACCGACGGTGCGTCGCTGGTGTTCCTGCTGAGCCCGGATCGCGTCGAGGTCGACCTGCTCGGCGCCATTGCCCTCACCGCCGCGCTCATCGAAGTCGCGGACATCGCCGCCGGAGCAGAAGGCTCGCCCCGCGCCCCGGATGACGACGGCGCCGACGTCGGACGAGGTGCTCATCGCGTCGAGCGTCGAGGCGAGGCCCTCGATCATCTCCACGGAGAGGGCATTGCGCCGATCGGCGCGGTTGAGGGTGATCGTCCCGACACCGTCGGCGATCTCGCTGAGGACGTGCGGCTCCTGCTCCATCGGCCTGCCTTCGAAAAATAAGATGAGTTCAAGTTCAACTTGGACGGTAGTCGTCCGGCGCGGGATCGGTCAAGACGGTGTCCGGGTCGCTGCTCAGGGGCGGGTGACCGAGAGGATGCGGAACCCCTTCGCGCTCGCCTCGCGACGGGTAGGGAAGCCCTGCTGCTCCAGCCAACGCTGCAGGGAGTCGGCGCCGAGGTTCTTGCCCACCACCAGTCGCGCCTCACCGGAGCGGGACAATCGCGGCAGCCAGGTCAGCAGCAGCTCGTGCAGCGCCTCCTTGCCGATGCGGATCGGGGGATTGGACCAGATCGCATCGAAGGTCACGTCGGCCGGTACCTCGTCCGGGCGGGCGGCGCGCACCGCGAGCGCGTGGCGCTCAGCATTGCGGCGGGTCAGGTCGAGCGCGCGCTCGTTGACGTCGACGGCCCAGACGTCGAGCCCCTCTCCGGCCAGGGAACAGGCGATCGGGCCCCAGCCGCAGCCGAGGTCGAGGACGGTGGCCGGGGCGAGCGGGGGCGTGCTGTGCTGGAGCAGCAGGGCCGTCGCCTTGTCCAGCGCGCCGTGGGCGAAGACCCCGCCGGAGGTCGTGTACCGGCGCTGGGTGCCCCATACGGTGACCGTCGTCTCGCGCTCGTCGGCCGCCGACGACGGGTCGGCCTCGAAGTACTGCTCACCCACCGTCCCAGACTAGGCCGTGCGCCCCGCGGCCACCTGGGGCGGTGTGTGGTCAACCAGGCGGGCCGGCGCCGGTGGCTGGTGGCTCACCACTCGATCGGCGGGCGGGGGACCGGTGTTGATGGCTCACCGCCCCCGGGTTGGCGTCAGCGAGTTTCGTGCTCGGCGAGCCAGGCCTTGCGGACCCGTGGCTTGGCGACGGCCAGCCACGCCTCGGTCAAGAGCTCGCGCAGTTCGTCGGCGTCGGCCTCTCCCGGGCGGACGAGCACAGCATTCGTGCCGAACTTCCGGAAGTGGTCGATCGTGTAGTACGGCGCATCGGGATCGCCGAGCAGGGCCTCGAGCTCATCCGGGGCGACCTTGAACGCTACCGAGCCGGGACTGTCCGGGGCGTCGCGCCACCAGGCGACCAGCACACCTCCGGCCTTCACCGCCGGCATGTTCCAGGTGGTCGTGAGCTCGGTCGAGGGGAACTCCAGCAGGTAGGCCACGATCTCGTCCCAGGTCATGGCTCAGTGTGGCACCGACTGCGCCCAGCGGTCGAGGAGCTCGCGTTGCCCGGCGACGATGCGCTCGCCGGCCTCGGCAGGGGAGAACCAGGCGACGCGGTCGACCTCGGGGAAGTCCTGTTCCTGTCCGGATCTCGGTGGCCAGACCATCGTGAAGGTGCCGGGGTTGATCGTCGCCGGATCGAGATCGTGCTCGACCGTCCAGGCGTGGACGATCTTGCGGGACTGCCGGATCGTGCCGAGCGAGATGTAGGGTCCGTCCGGTGCCGGCAGGCCCAGCTCCTCGGTGAACTCGCGTAGCGCGCACGCCAGCGGCTCCTCGTCCGACTCGATCTCGCCCTTGGGGATCGACCACGCTCCGGCGTCCTTGCGCGACCAGAAGGGCCCGCCCATGTGCCCGAGGAGGATCTCGGCGATGTCCGCCCGCCGGCGGTACAGCAGCAGCCCGGCGCTCTCGACGGTCATGAGCGGCTCACGGCCGCCCGTCGCGGCGCTGTCGTGCCTCGGTGACCCGCGCGGCGAGGCCGTCGGCATCGGGATACCGCACCTCTTCGAGGACGAGGCCGTGGGCGGGCATGACCTTCACGCGCGGGTCACGTCGCCCCGCAGCCAGGATCTCGGCGGCGAACTCGGGCGGGTACCGGCGCTCGCCGACGGCCACGAGGCAGCCCATGAGCGAGCGCACCATCGAGTGGCAGAAGGCATCGGCGCGGACGGTGGTCGCCAGCGTCTCCCCGCCGCGGACGGTCCGCAGATCCAGCAGCGTGCGGATGGTGGTGGCGCCGTCACGCCGCTTGCAGAAGGCGGCGAAGTCGTGCTCTCCGAGCAGGTGCCGCGCGGCGGCGTTCATCAGCTCGACGTCCAGCGGCCGGGGCTGCGCCACGATCATGCCCCGGGCCAGCGGATCGGGGCCGGCCGGGTGGTCGGTCATGCGGTAGACATAGCGGCGTTCGAGGGCGGCGAAGCGCGCGTCGAAGTGCTCGGGAGCCTGCGTGACGGACTTGATGCGGATGTCCGCGGGGGCGATCCGGCGCAGCCGCCGCTCCACCACGCCCGGATGCGAGTCGACGTCCACGTGGGCCACCTGGCCTCGTGCGTGCACCCCGGCGTCGGTGCGCCCGGCGCAGGTGACGGCGGGCGGTTCGGGCAGTCGCAGCACGGTGCGGAGAGCCTGTTCCAGCTCGCCCTGCACGGTGCGCAGGCCGGGCTGGGCTGCCCACCCCTTGAAGTCGGTTCCGTCGTAGGCCAGGTCGATCCGCATCCGCATCCGCACCGCACCATCCTAGAGGCCGTCCTCGATCCGGTCGTGGCGCTGGCGGGATGGTCGTTCGGGTGGGTTTTCGTCTGGCCTTCTCGGGTGGATCGGTGCGCGGCGCAGGGCCCGTGAGCGCCGTTTCTGCTCTGGTCCCAGGGGAAAAGCGGGCTCTCGAAACTCTACTCGAGAATCTATTGACTTTAAAAAAAATCTATGATGCATAGTTGAAACAAGATTCAGTTATGAGTAGGGTCACACCACCGCTTGACAATGTGATCTACCTCATAGCCCTTGGAGTGGCCATGTCTCTCAAGAAATTCACCGCTGCCGGCGCCGCGCTCGCTCTGTCATTGGGTCTCGCGGCCTGCGGGTCGGACGATCCCGCCGCCGAGGGCGATGCGGCTCCGACGCCGATCAGCGTCTACTACACGTCGCCATTGGCCGGATACTCGATCATCCAGGTGGCGGACGACCAGGATCTCTTCCCCGATGACATCGATGTGTCGGTGGAGGGCGGAGACTCCACCGTCGGCGTCACCCTCGCCTCCAGCGGGCGCGTGCAGATGTACCTCAACACCGCCCCGATGACCGAGAACATCGCGCACGGGGGAGCGGCCCTCGCCTGGGCCGCCACCTGGACCGAGGGCATGAACACGCTCTTCATCGGTCGCAACGGGGTCGAGTCCCTCGAGGACATGAAGGGACGCTCGCTCGGCATCGTGCAGCCGGGGCTCACCCTCTCGGTGATCGCCAACGACGCGCTGATCGACGCTGGTCTCTCCCAGGACGACTACAAGTCGGTCTCCCTCGGCACCGTGCCGGCGCTGGCCGGGGCCTTCGCCGCCGGCACGGTCGACGGGGTCGTGCTCGATCGCATCACCGCCCAGCGACTGCTCTCGGAGGTCGACGGCTCGGTGGAGCTCTTCGACTACTACGACGGAACCCCCTTCGTCGGCAGTGGCGTCAGTGTGAACACCGACTGGCTCGAGGAGAATCCCGAGGCGGCGACCTCCTTCCTCGAAGGCCTCCAGGCCGCCCTCGACTTCATGAGCGAGAACCCTGAGGAAGCCAAGAAGTCGATCAGCGCGATGACGGGTATCACCGATGCCGCTGCACTCGACGCCGCCTATCAGGACTTCATGGATCACTCCACCGACACGCTGATGCCGGTCTCCGAGGAGCAGATGAACGCCTCGATGAGGATGCTCCGCAATGAGGGCAATGACTGGGCCACGGACGAGTTCGGTGCCTCCGTCGTCATCGACCCGTCCTATGTCGAGCAGGCGCTCGAGCGGTGAGCGCGGTGACCATCGAGACGCCCCCGGCGACCGCCGGACCAGCACCGGGAAGGCGGCGGCGCACGCGTAAGCCCGCCTCGCGCTCCGCCCTCTCCACCCGCAGCCGACTGCTCCTCGGCGGAGCCGGACTGGTCGGCGTCATCGCGCTCTGGGAGATCGCCAGCAGGCTCGGGTGGGTCGACCCGCTCGTGGCGAGCTCACCCTCGGGAGTGGCCACCAGTGCGGTCGACCTGATCGAGAACGGCACCCTGCTACCGGCCATGGGATCCACCTTGCGGCTGTTCCTCATCGGCTTCGGCATCTCGCTGGGAGCCGGGCTCATCATCGGCACCCTGTGCGGCTGGTACCAGCGGATCGACGCGGTCCTCGACCCGTGGATCTCGATCCTCTACGCCAGTCCACGCATCGCCTTCCTGCCCCTGATCGCCGTCTGGTTCGGGCCGGGCTTCCTCGGCCAGCTCGTCGTCGTGATCCTGATCGCCGTCTTCCCGATCATCATCAACGTGGCCTCCGGGGTGCGGGCGATCGACCGCGACCACCTCCGGATGGCACAGAGCTTCGGCGCCACCAATCGCGACGTGCTGCTCAAGATCGCGCTTCCCGGCGCGATCCCCGCCGTCGCCTCGGGCATCAAACAGGGCATGATGCAGGGCCTTCTCGGCGTGGTCGTCGCGGAGTACTTCCTCGGTAACACGGGCATCGGCGGACTGATCTTCCAGGCCGGCCTGATGCTGCGCACCGGTGAGGCGCTGCTCGGCGCGGTCATCTTCGCCGCCGCGGCACTCGCCCTGTCCTCCGCGCTGCGCAAGGTCGAGTCCAAGCTCGACCGCTGGCGCACCGCCTGACCCTCCCGACAGAAAGGAGACGACCATGGCTGACCCCATTGTCCGCGTCGACGACCTCGTCGTGTCGTTCCCCAGCCGGACCAGCAAGACCCCGGTGGAGGTGATCTCCGGTGCCGATCTCACGGTCGAACGCGGATCGTGTGTCGTGATCATCGGCCCCTCAGGCTGCGGCAAGAGCACCATCTTGAGCTGCATCGCCGGGCTGACGCCCTATGCGGGCGGCTCCATCACCGTCGACGGCGATCGCGTCGACGGTCCGGACGACCACTCCTCGGTGGTCTTCCAGCACGCCTCGCTGCTGCCCTGGCGGACCGTGCTCGGCAATGTCGAGTTCGGTCTGGAATCGCGGCGGCAGATCCCGAAAAAGGAGATCAGGGCACGAGCGATGGAGGCCATCGAGGCGGTCGGCCTGGCCGGCTACGAGGACCACCATCCGCACCAGATCTCCGGCGGCATGCAACAACGCGTCAACCTCGCCCGTGCCTTCGCGGTGCGCGCGCCGCTGACGCTCATGGACGAACCCTTCGGCGCCCTGGACGCCCTCACCAAGGAGCTCATGCAGGACGAGCTGATCCGGCTCATGTCCATGGTCTCCAGCAGCACCGTGTTCATCACCCACGACATCCGCGAGGCCATCTACCTCGGCGACAAGATCCTCGTGATGTCGGCCCGCCCCGGCACCATCATCGCCGAGTTCGACAGCCCCTTCGGAGCCGATCGCACCCGCGCCATGACCGAGGACCGACGCTTCGACGAGCTCGAGAGCTCGCTGCGCGATCTCCTCGGCCACACCACAGAAGAGGTCCTCACATGAACGACGTCCACGACCGCACCGTCATCGTCACCGGAGCCAGCGGAGGGATCGGCCGCTCGATCGCGGTCGACGCCGCACGGCACGGATGGCATGTGGTCCTCGCCAGCCGCGCGAGGGACGGGCTGGAGGCCACCGCCGAACGCATCCACGCCGACGGGGGAGCGGCCTCGATCCACCCCCTCGACGTCACCGATGCCGACCAGATCGAGGGCCTGCGCCGCCAACTGGCCGATGACGGGCGTACGGTGCACGGCCTGGTCAACAACAGCGGCATCGCCGGGCCCTCGCGTCCGCTGTGGGAGATCGAGGACGGCGAGTGGGATGCGTGCATCGCAGTCAACCTGCGCGGGGTGTTCCTCATGTGCCGGGCCTTCCTGCCCGCGATGATCGAGGCCGGTGCCGGATCGGTGGTCAACATCGGATCGATCTCCGGCAAGAACCCCCTGCTCCATCGGTCTGCGTACACGGCGAGCAAAGCCTCCCTCATCGGGCTGACGAAGACCGCCGCGGCCGATGCGGGCCCGCGGGGCGTCCGGGTCAACCTCGTCTCGCCCGGCGGCGTCGCCGGCGAGCGGCTCGACTGGGTGATGGAGAAGCAGTCCGAGGCCCTCGGCCAACCGCAACAGGCGATCCGCGAACGACTCACCAGCCAGTCGGCGCTCCACCGCTTCGTCGAGCCCGAGGAGGTCGCCGCCGCAGTGACCTTCCTGCTCTCGGACGAGGCCGCCGGCATCACCGGTATCGACGTCACGGTCGCCGCCGGCTTCGTCATGAACTGAATCCCCCATCTCACACCCGCACCGCAGAGGAGAACCACCATGCCGAAGATCACCCAGCTGCTGGACGGCATCCCCGCCGTCTCCGACCAGGGACAGGTCGGATTCTGCGCCGTGGCGCTGATCGAGGGCGAGGACCGCGATGGAGCCCTCCGGCGCATCGTCGTCGACACGGCCCACTGCGGCCGCCGTGTCCTCCTGGTCGACTCGCTGGCCAAGCTCGGTCTGAGCACCCTCGACATCGACTATGTGCTGAGCACCCATGCGCACTGGGATCACATGCAGAACATCGACCTGTTCAGCAACGCCACGATGCTCATGCACGGTGAGGAGCGCAGGTACGCGCACGATCCGGCCGTCGACGACTGGGCGACCCCGTCGTGGACGGGATATGTGCTCGAGCAGCTCCCGATCCAGGAGGTCGGCGAGGGGCACGAGATCATCCCGGGTGTCAGCGTGATGGAGATGGCCGGACACACCGTCGGCAGTATCGGCGCGACCGTCGAGACCGAGGAGGGACTCGCCGTCCTCACCTCCGATGCCTTCCATCTCGCCTCGGTGGCCAAGACCAAGGTCAACCCGCTGGTGTTCTGGGATGAGAAGGCGGCGACGGCCTCCATCGAACGGGTCATCGAGACGGCCGATCTCATCTATCCGGGCCACGACGCACCGTTCCGCGTACTCGCCGGCGGCGAGGTGGAGTATCTCAAGACGCTGTCCTTCGGCATCGCCGGCATGAAACCCGCCGAACTCTCGGTCGAGCAGGCGCTGCCGCCCACGATGATGCCGGGACGACAGGATCCGGCGCGTATCGAGGAGTGGCGCCGGCGGGGTGCGGAGCGCATCGACGAACGGAGCCCCGTCGCCTACGACGCGGGCCTGGCCCCGGTGCCGTCCCACGACTGGGAATTCGTCAAGTGAACGAGCCGGAAGAGGACACCGCCCAGACCGTCCACGCAGCCGCCGAGCGGTATCGCAACTGGGGCCGCTGGGGTCCGGACGATCAACGCGGGACGCTCAACTTCATCACCCCCGACAAGGTGCTCGAGGCCGCGAGCCTCGTGCGCCGCGGCGATGTCGTCTCACTGGCGCTGCCCTTCGACGCCACCGGACCACAGACCGGGGAGCTCGGCCGCGTCAACCCACTGCACACGATGACCTTCACCGGAACGGATGCCGCTGCCGGGGTGCAGGACTTCCTCCCGCACGGCTTCGGCGCCGCCGATGACACGATCACCATGCCGTTGCAGTGCGGCACCCAGTGGGACGGTCTCTCGCACATCTTCGACCGCGGCAGGATGTGGAACGGGTACCCGGCCACGGACGTCACCGGACTCGACGGAGCACGGCGCAACGGTATCGAGCAGGTGGCCGACGGATTCGTCTCGCGCGGCGTGCTGCTCGACCTCGCGCGGCACTGCGGTCTGTCCTCGCTCGACCCCGGTTTCGCGATCACCGAGCGGCTGCTGCTCGAGTGCATCGACGCCCAGGGTGAGAGCGCACGCATCGGCCGGGGAGACATCGTCCTGGTGCGCACCGGCTTCCTCGGGGCACGCCGGCGGGACGGCTGGGGCGACTACGCCGGCGGTGACGCGCCGGGTCTGTCCTTCGACACCGCCGATTGGCTGTATCGCACGGAGATCGCGGCGATCGCCACCGACACCTGGGGCGTGGAGGTGCGGCCCAACGAGCTGGCGGACTCCTTCCAGCCGTTGCATCAGGTGATGGTGCCGAACATGGGGCTCTTCGTGGGGGAGATCTTCGCCCTCGACGACCTGGCCGCGCGCTGCGCGGGGGACGGCGTGTACGACTTCCTCTTCGTGGCTCCTCCCTTGCCCGTGACCGGCGCCGTCGGCAGCCCGGCCAATCCGCAGGCGATCAGGTGAGGCGCCATGGTCAACATCGCTGAACGGGTCTGGGACGTGGCGCGATCGACGCCGCGGCGACTGGCCCTGCGATCCCCCCGGGAGATCTCCTATGGGCAGCTGAGAGCAGCCAACCAACGCGTCGCCGCCACGGTCCTGGCCTCCGGGCGAGGGCCCCACGATCGTGTCCTGTTGATCGCTCCCTCCGTGCCGGAGTTCCCAGAGGTCTACTACGGGCTCCACGCGGCCGGGTGCACCGTCGTCACGATGAACACGATGTCGACGGCCCACGAGATCGGATACGTCCTCGACGACTCGGGGGCCGACCTGGTCATTGTGTGGCACGAACACGTCCGTGCCGCCGCGGAGGCCGCCGGCGGGCGCGACATCGAGGTCTGGGAGCTGGGGGAGGGCACGGAGATGGACGGCGCCCCCGCCGCACCTGGAGGGGCGACGGAGGCCTTCGAACACGATCCACAGGACACGGTCGTCATCCTGTACACGTCGGGAACGACCGGGCAGCCGAAGGGCGCCGAACTGACGGCGGCCAATCTCGTCGACACGGCCGACTCCTTCCGTCCGGTCCTCAACCTCACGAGCGAGGACCGTCTCGGCACCGCGCTGCCGCTCTTCCACGTCTTCGGCCAGGCGGCGTGCATGAACACCTTCCTCGCCGCGGGCGCCTCCCTCTCGCTGGTGCACCCCTTCGATCCCGACGCCCTGCTCCGGCTGATGCGCGATGAGCGGCTGACCGCCCTCGCCGGGGTACCGACGATGTGGAATGCCATGCTGCACGCGCGGACCGCACTGGCTCCCGGTGACGTCGCCTCGATGCGGATCGCGCTGTCCGGCGGGGCGTCGCTGCCGGCCGAGGTGATCGAGCGCTTCGCCGACCGCTTCGGGTGCGCGATCCTCGAGGGCTATGGGCTCACCGAGTCCACGGGTGCGGCGACCTTCAATGACGTCAACCGCGAGCAGCGGGTGGGCACCGTCGGCCCGGCGTTGCCCGGAACGAGCCTGCAGGTGCGCCGTCCGGACGGCGCATGTGCGGACGAGGACGAGGTCGGTGAGATCCTCATGTCGGGTCCGACGGTCATGAAGGGGTACTGGAACAGGCCCGAGGCCACCGCGGAGGCCCTCGACGGCGACTGGCTGCGGACCGGGGACCTCGGATCCCTCGACGCGGACGGCTATCTGCGCATCGTCGACCGCTCGAAGGACCTCATCATCCGCGGCGGATACAACGTGTACCCGCGCGAGGTCGAGGAGGTGCTCTACCGCCACCCGGACATCGTCGAGGTCGCGGTCGTGGGCGTGCCGGACGGCTATTACGGCGAGGAGGTCGCCGCCGTCATCGTCGCCTCCCCGGGGGTCGAGCTCGACGGTGAGGAGATCACCCGCTGGACGAAGGGCTACCTGTCGTCCTACAAGGTCCCGCGTGTGTTCTCCTTCGTCGACCAGCTGCCGAAGGGCGCTACCGGCAAGATCCTCAAGCGGTCCATCGACCGCGAGGCGCTCGTCGCGAGGCGCGAGTGACCGCGCGGACGTCCGCGGCCGGTCTCGGGCGAAGCGACGTGCAGGGCGCGGCACCATGGGAACATGGACGCCATGGGACGCCCCAGCGATGATGACGGAGGTGCTCGTTCGCCGCGCCGGGTGACACCGCGGCCCGCGAACCACCGCTCGCTGTCGGCGCGCGCCCGCCGCACCCGCGCCGATCTCATCGCCGCCGCCCGGATCGTCTTCGAACGGGACGGATACACCGACTCGCGGATCGTGGACATCACCGCGCTGGCCGACAGCTCCGCCGGCACCTTCTACACCTATTTCGAGGACAAGGAGCAGATCCTCAAGGAGGTCCTCAAAGAGGCTCAGGAGGAGATGCTGCACACGGCGGACTTCGGTCTCGGGCAGTTCGACCGGGAGCCGGCGGAGGCGCTGCGCGACGGTCTGCGGGCGTACCTGACCTTCTACCGCGACAACGTCCGCCTGATGCTGCTCATCGAACAGGTGGCCGGTATCGACGCGGAGTTCCGCACCTCGCGCCGCGAACGCGAGATCGCCAATCACCTGCGCAATGCCGAGTCCATCCGCCGGTGGAAGGAACGCGACGGGGAGGTCGATCCGAAGACCATGCTGCTGACGGTCAACGCCCTCTCGGCCATGACCAACAAGATGGCGTACAACAGCTTCGCCGTGGAGGGGCGCGAGGACTTCGACGAGGTGGTCGAGACCGTGCTGAGCCTCTGGGTCATGGCCTTCGGTCTGGGCGCCGGGCAGCTGGCGGTCGACGACCGGCGCTGACCTCGGCTCGCGCGACGACGAGGGGCGCCCCACCGATCGGTGGGGCGCCCCTCGTCGTGGGTCAGGCCGCTGTCACTTCCAGCGCTCGGACGCCGGCACGAAGTCGAGCGTGCGGCCGCCGGTGTAGATCTGCTTGGGACGCGCGATCTTCTGCTCCGGGTCGTCCACCAGCTCGATCCACTGGGCGAGCCAGCCGGCCGTGCGCGGGATCGCGAACAGCACGGTGAACATCTCCGGCGGGAACTGCAGCGCCTCGTAGATGAGGCCCGAGTAGAAGTCGACATTCGGGTAGAGCTTGCGCGAGACGAAGTAGTCGTCCTCCAGCGCGATCTTCTCCAGCTCCTGAGCGACCTCGAGCAGCGGGTTGACGCCGGTGACCTCGAAGACCTCGTCGCAGGCCTTCTTGATGATCTTGGCGCGCGGGTCGTAGTTCTTGTAGACCCGGTGGCCGAAGCCCATGAGGCGCTCGTCGCCGTTCTTGACGCCTTCGATGAAGGCCGGCACCTTCTCCTTGCTGCCGATGCGCTTGAGCATGCGTAGCACGGCCTCGTTGGCGCCACCGTGCAGCGGGCCGAAGAGCGCCGCGATGCCGGCGCTGACCGCCGAGTACGGGTCGACCTGGGTCGAGCCGACCGAGCGCACGGCATTCGCCGAGGCGTTCTGCTCGTGGTCGGCGTGCAGGATGAACAGCACCTCGAGCGCCTTGGTGAGCCGCGGGTCGGGTTCGTACTTGGGCTCGCTCATCCGGAACAGCATCGACAGGAAGTTCTCGGCATACGAGAGATCGTTGTCGGGATAGACATAGGGCTTGCCCTGCGCGTGCCGGAAGGACCAGGCGCCGAGGGTCGGCATCTTGGCGATGAGCCGCACGATCTGCTCGTGGCGGATCTGCTCATCGGTGATGTTGCGGGCCTCGGGGTAGAAGGTCGACAGCGCGCCGACACTCGACAGCAGCATGCCCATCGGGTGGGCGTCGTAGCGGAAGCCGCGCATCACCGTCTTGATGTCCTCGTGCACGAACGTGTGGAAGGTGATCTCGTGCTCCCACCGCTCGTACTGCTCGCGGGTGGGGAGCTCGCCGTAGATGAGGAGGTAGGCGACCTCGAGGAAGTTCGAGGACTCGGCCAGCTGCTCGATCGGGTAACCCCGGTACTCGAGGATGCCCTTGTCGCCATCGATGAAGGTCACGGCGCTGCGCGTGGAGGCCGTGTTGGTGAATCCGGGATCGTAGACGGCCAGGCCGGCCTCGTCCTCGGTCTTGCCGATCTTGCCTACGTCGCTCGCGCGGATGGCGCCGTCGGTGATGTCGAGTTCGTACTCGTCGCCAGTGCGGTTGTCGCGTACGGTCAGCGTCTGCTTCTGGGTCACGTTGGGTCTCCTGTGACGTAAGACGGTTCTGCGGTCTCGTGGTGGGACAGCACCTCTAACGTAGTGGTCGTGCTCACATGGCGCGATTCTGGGTCCGCGACAGGGACCCCGTTTTGACCCAGTTGGGGTCCGACAGTTAGGCTTGGACGTCGTGGTGCCTGCGGCATCAGCCGTGCCGCGCCCACACCGAATCCAGCAACACCGACAAGCGAGAAGGTCACGCCGTGCGCACGTACAGCCCGAAGCCCGCTGACATCGACCGTCAGTGGCATGTCATCGATGCCGAGGACGTCGTTCTCGGCCGTCTCGCCGTCCAGGCGGCGACGCTGCTGCGCGGCAAGCACAAGCCGACCTACGCTCCGCACGTCGATGGTGGCGACTTCGTCATCATCGTCAATGCGGACAAGGTGGCGCTGTCGGGCAAGAAGCGTTCGGACAAGAACGTGTACCGCCACAGCGGCTACCCCGGTGGCCTGAAGCAGACCGCCTACGGAGACCTCCTCGAGAAGGATGCCCGCAAGGCGATCGAGAAGTCGGTCCGCGGCATGCTGCCCAAGAACCGTCTGGGCCGTCAGCTCATCACCAAGCTGAAGGTCTACGCCGGCCCGGAGCACCCGCACGCCGCCCAGAAGCCCCAGTCCTTCGAGATCGCGCAGATCTCCCAGTAAGCGAGAAGAGCAGGTTCACCGTGGCTGAGACCACCACCGAAGACGCCCAGTACACCGCCAACGCCGAGGGTGTCGCCTACACCTCGGAGACCTCCCCGAGCGTCGGCTCGACGGACAAGCCGTCCATCATCGCTCCCGCCAGCGCCACCGGCCGCCGCAAGGAGGCCGTCGCTCGTGTGCGGATCTTCCCGGGCACCGGCACCTGGACGGTCAACGGCAAGCCGCTCGAGGAGTACCTGCCCAACAAGCTGCACCAGCAGATCGCCAAGGAGGCCCTCGCGGCCACCGGTCTGCAGGAGTCCTTCGACGTCATCGCGCGTGTCGACGGCGGCGGCATGACCGGTCAGGCCGGCGCGCTGCGCCTCGGTGTTGCCCGTGCGCTGAACGCGGTCGACCTCGAGGCCAACCGTCCCACGCTCAAGAAGGCCGGACTCCTCACGCGCGATGCGCGCATCAAGGAGCGCAAGAAGGCCGGTCTCAAGAAGGCCCGCAAGGCGCCGCAGTACAGCAAGCGCTGATCCACTGGTGGGCCGTATCTTCGGTACGGACGGAGTTCGGGGTCTGGCCAATCGGGACCTGACTGCCGAGCTCGCCGTGGATCTGTCGGTCGCCGCCGCCCATGTGTTGGGTGAGGCGGGGGCCTTCGCCGATCAGCGTCCCACCGCCGTCGTCGCCCGCGACCCGCGTGCCTCCGGAGAGTTCCTGGAGGCCGCGGTGGTCGCGGGTTTGGCGTCTGCGGGGGTCGACGTGCATCGGCTGGGCATCGTCCCGACTCCCGGCACGGCGTACCTGACCTCCCTGCTCGAGGCCGACATGGGCGTGATGATCTCGGCCTCGCACAATCCGATGCCCGATAACGGCATCAAGTTCCTCGCCCGAGGCGGCCACAAGTTGGCCGATGACATCGAGGCGGCGATCGAGCGGCGTCTCCAGGAGCCGTGGGAGCGTCCGACCGGGGCGTCCGTCGGACGTGTCGGCGACAGCCGGGCAGGTCTCGGCGCCTATGTCAAGCATCTCGCCGCCTCGGTCCCGGAGCGGCTCGCCGGCGTGAGGATCGTCCTGGACTGCGCCAACGGCGCGGCCTATGAGGTCGGCCCCGAGACCTTCGCGGCCCTGGGCGCCGAGGTCGTGACCATTCATGCCGAGCCCGATGGGCTCAATATCAACGAGAACTGCGGTTCCACGCATCCGGAGGATCTGCGGCGCGCGGTGGTGGAGCACGGCGCCGACGCCGGTTTCGCCTTCGACGGAGACGCCGATCGCTGTCTGGCCGTCGATGCCGAAGGGCAGCTGGTCGACGGTGATCAGATCCTCGCGGTGCTGGCCCTGCGACTGCAGCGTGAGGACCGGCTCGTCGACGACACCGTCGTGGCGACCGTCATGAGCAACCTGGGTCTCTCGCTCGCCCTCGAAGAGGCCGGTCTCACGCTCGTGCGCACCGCCGTCGGTGACCGTTATGTGCTGGAGGCGATGCGCGCGGGCGGTTTCACGCTCGGGGGCGAGCAGTCCGGCCATGTCATCATGAGCGACCACGCCACGACGGGCGATGGCGTTCTCACCGCGGTCTATCTCGCCGCCGAGATGGTGGCGACAGGGCGCGATCTCGGCGACCTCGCCACGGTCGTGACGCGTCTGCCGCAGGTGCTGCTGAATGTCTCGGGTGTCGACAAGGATCGTGCCGGCACCGATCCGGTGCTCCAGGGCGAGGTCGCCGCCGCCGATGCCAAGCTCGGTGAGACCGGTCGCGTGCTCCTGCGTCCCTCGGGGACGGAGCCGGTGGTGCGCGTCATGGTCGAGGCTCCTACCGAGGACGAGGCGACCGAGGTGGCCGACCGCCTCGCCAGCATCGTCCGCGCCCAGCTCCGTCTGTAACCTCCGGGTCCACGATGTGGCCACTTGTGGCCCGTTTCGAAGGGCTGAGATGGGCCACGAGCGGCCACATCTGGAGACCCGGCCGGCATCAGTCCGAGGCGCGAGACGATCTCGCATGCTGGACCGCACGGCCGATCCGTCCGAGATTTGGCCGGTTATGGCCCGGTGGGCCGCTCGCCAACGGGCCACAAGTGGTCAAAAGGTGGGCGGGGTTAGACGGAGGGCACGGGCGGGGGTCTAGAGCTTGCGGAGGCGGACCCACTTGACGGTGTGGTCCGAGCCCTTGCGCAGCACGAGATCCGCGCGGCCGCGGGTACTGGCCACGTTCTCGCGCAGGTTGGGCCAGTTGATGGTGTCCCACAGTTCCTCAGCGCGGGCCACGGCCTGCTCATCGGTGAACGAGCTGTAGCGGTGGAAGTACGATGCCGGGTCCGCGAAGGCGGTCTCCCGCAGTCGCAGGAAACGCTCGATGTACCACCGGCGGATGTCACGGCTGGAGGCATCGACATAGATCCCGAAGTCGAAGAAGTCGCTGATCGCGAGTCCCGGGCTGCCGTCCCCACGCGCCCGGGCCGGCGCCAGCACGTTGAGCCCCTCGACGATGACGATATCGGGACGATCGATCCGCACCCGCTCGTCGGTGCGGTCGTAGGTCAGGTGGGAGTACACCGGGGCCTCGACGTGCTCGGCACCGCTCTTGACCCCCATGATGAAGCGCAGCAGGGCCTTGCGGTCGTAGGACTCGGGGAACCCTTTGCGGTCCAGGATCCCGCGCCGCTCCAGCTCGGCATTCGGCAACAGGAAGCCATCGGTGGTCACCAGATCGACCCGGGGGTGCTCCTCGCGCTGGGCGAGCAGTTCGCGCAGCAGGCGAGCCGTCGTCGACTTGCCCACCGCGACCGAGCCGGCAAGACCGATGACGAAGGGCACCTTGGTCGCCTGCGGGTTGCCGAGGAAGCGCTCGGTGGCGCGGTACAGCGCGCCGGCCATACGGACCCGCAGGCTGATGAGCTGCGTGAGGGGAAGGTAGACCTGCTCGACCTCATCGAGATCGAGCTCCTCGCCGAGACCACGCACGCTGGCGATCTGCGCCTCGGTGAGGGGGACCGGGGAGTCGTCGGCGAGTTCGGCCCAAGCGGACCGTTCCAGTTCGACGAACGGTGTCAGCTCACGTGACATGGGGACCATTGTTGCGATGCCGTGATTTCGCCCGTCACTCGGTACCCTGGAAGCTATGTGCGGAATCGTTGGATACGTGGGCTCGCGCCCGGCGGTCGATGTCATCATGGGTGGCCTTCGGCGCCTGGAATACCGGGGCTATGACTCCGGCGGTGTCGCCCTGGTGACGGCCGACGGCATCGCCAGCGCCAAGAAGGCGGGCAAGCTCGTGAATCTCGACGACGTGCTGCAGGAGAGCCCGCTCCCGGCCTCCACCACGGGCATCGGCCACACCCGTTGGGCCACCCACGGCGCGCCGAATGACGTCAACGCCCACCCCCACCTCGACGCCTCCGAACGCATCGCGGTGGTCCACAATGGCATCATCGAGAACTTCGCCACGCTCCGCGACGAGCTGGAGGACGCCGGCTACGACTTCGTCTCCGAGACCGACAGCGAGACCGTCGCCCACCTGTTGCATCACGAGCTGCAGACCACGCCGGACGTCACCGAGGCCTTCCGTGCGGTCTGCCGCCGCCTCGAGGGTGCCTTCACGCTCGTCGTCGCCGACGCCCAGACCCCCGGCCGTGTGCTCGGCGCCCGCCGCAACTCGCCGCTGGTCGTCGGACGCGGCGAGGGCGAGAACTTCCTCGGCTCCGATGTCGCCGCGTTCATCGAGTACACCCACACCGCGATCGAGCTCGGCCAGGATCAGGTCGTCGAGATCACCGCCGATGCCGTCGTGGTCACCGACTTCGACGGCCAGCCGGTCTCCACCAAGGAGTACACGGTCGACTGGGACGTGTCCGCGGCGGAGAAGGGCGGCTACGACTGGTTCATGCTCAAGGAGATCCACGAGCAGCCCCAGGCCATCGCCGACACGCTCCTCGGCCGGATCGGCACGGACGGGCGTCTGCAGCTCGACGAGATGCGCCTGTCCGATGGCGAGCTTCGCGAGGTCGACAAGATCATCGTCATCGCCTGCGGCACGTCCTACTACGCCGGCATGGTCGCCAAGTACGCCATCGAGCACTGGACCCGCATCCCGTGTGAGGTGGAGCTCGCCTCGGAGTTCCGCTACCGCGATCCGATCCTCGACCACACGACCCTCGTCGTCTCGATCAGCCAGTCCGGCGAGACGATGGACACCCTGATGGCGATCCGCTACGCCCGCGAACAGCGCGCCCGGGTGCTGTCGATCTGCAATACCAATGGCTCGACGATTCCTCGTGAGTCCGATGCCGTCATCTACACCCACGCCGGCCCGGAGATCGCGGTCGCCTCGACCAAGGGCTTCCTGTCGCAGGTCGTGGCGTGTTACCTGCTGGCGCTCTACTTCGCTCAGGTCAAGGGCGCCAAGTACGGCGACGAGATCCAGCTGATCCTCGATGAGCTGGGACGCACCCCGCAGGCCGTGCAGCAGGTGCTCGACAATGCCGACCAGATCCGCAAGCTCGCCGACCGGCTGTCGTCGAATCGGTCGATCATGTTCCTCGGCCGCCACGTGGGCTACCCGGTCGCGCTCGAGGGGGCGCTCAAGCTCAAGGAGCTCGCGTACGTGCATGCCGAGGGCTTCGCCGCCGGTGAGCTGAAGCACGGCCCGATCGCGGTCATCGAGGACGGAGTCCCGGTATTCGTGGTCGTACCACCGCGGGCCCGTGATCAGCTGCAGGAGAAGATCGTCTCCAATATCCAGGAGGTCCGCGCGCGGGGTGCCCGCACGATCGCACTCGTAGAAGAAGGGGATGACACCGTCGTGCCCTATTCCGACGAGGTGATCCGCCTGCCCCGCGTGCCTACGCTGCTGCAGCCGCTCGTCGCCACCGTCCCGCTCCAGTTGTTCGCGTGCGAACTGGCGACGCAGCTCGGTCACGATGTCGATCAGCCGCGCAACCTGGCCAAGTCCGTCACCGTCGAGTGAATGGCTGTGTCACCCAAGTCCTGGCCTGGGGGCACCTCCCTTTCCCCCACTCGCTGGCGCTCGCGGGAGGTACCCCCCTTCGCGCAGCGGAGTGCTTGGGGGAATGCGCGCCGCCCCGCGGGCGCCTCTCTGCGTTGCAGGCGCTTGAAAGGTGTCCGACCTGCCTGCGCGACTGCGTGGGGGCACCTCCCTGGACGGAGCTCTGCGGAGTCCTTGGGGGATTGCGAGCCATCCCGCGGATACGACGCTCGCAATGACCAGGATTGGGAGACACAGCCATCATGCTGAGCGCGTACCGGGTCGAGCAGATCCGCGCCGCCGAGGAGTCCGCCGCCCGTGTCCACGGGTGGGACGGTCTCATGCAGGCGGCTGCCGCTGCGCTCGCCGATGTCGTCGCATTGCGGGTGCCGTCGGATGCGACGACGCTCGTGCTCGTCGGGCCGGGCAACAACGGTGGCGACGCGCTCTTCGCCGCGGCCCGGCTGAGCGATCGCGGACATCGGGTCGACATCGCACTGCTCGACCACGCCAAGGCCCATGAGGCCGGCCTCGCGGCGGCCCGCCATGCCGGGGCCCGATTCGTGGAGGCTCCCTCGGACCAGCGTTACGTCGTCGACGGGCTGTTCGGGATCGGCGCCAGGCCGGGACTCGAAGGCCGGGCGGCGCAGTGGGCCGACTGGGTGCGTGACGAGCGCCCCTATGTCATCGCCGTCGACACCCCCTCGGGGATCGGCGTCGACGACGGTACGGTGCCCGGTACCGCCGTCGACGCCGATGTCACCGTCACCTTCGGTGGTGCCAAGCCCGGTCTGCTGATCGGTCGCGGCGCCTTGGCCTCCGGAGAGCTCGTCGTGTGCGGTGTCGGCATCGCCGAGCATCTCTCCGATCCGGCATGTGAGGCGCTCGAGCTCGGCGACGGTGCCCGTTTCGCTCATCTGGTCCCCGGGCCGGAGTCGCACAAGTACAGCCGCGGAGTGGTGGGCATCGAGGCCGGCTCTCCGGAGTACGCCGGAGCGGCGCATCTGTGCGTCGCCGGTGCTCAAGCGGGGACCGCCGGGATGGTGCGCTTCGTGGGCCAGCGCGAACTCTGCGACCGGGTGGTCGATCGTGCCCCCGAGGTCGTCGCGGGACGAGGCCACGTGCAGGCGTGGGTGGTCGGCCCCGGCGGGATCGACGACCCGGAGCCGGTACGCGCGGCACTCGATGACGACGTGCCCGTGCTCCTCGACGCTACGGCGCTGACGCACCTTCCTCCCCGCCTGCGACCCGATGTGCTGCTCACACCGCATGCCGGTGAGCTGGCACGGATGCTCGAGGTCGAGCGGGTCGAGGTCGAGGCCGATCCATGGCCCCACGCGCGAACTGCCGCTCGACGGTGGGATGCCACGGTGCTGCTGAAGGGTCCACGCACGCTGGTGGTCGCTCCGGACGGACGGACCATGGTCAATACCTCCGGGACCTCGTGGCTCGCCACGGCGGGAGCGGGGGATGTGCTCGCCGGCTTCGCCGGGTCGCTGCTGTCGTCGGGACTCGATACTCTCTCGGCGGGCGCGTTGGCCGCCCTCCTCCACGGCGCGGCAGCCGAGCGCGCGGCGCTCGCGGGTCCCTTCCCCGCGCACCATATCGCCGAGCTGCTGCCGAGCGTGCTCGGCGACTTCCTCGTGCCGACGGTGGCACGATGAGCGGGGCGAACGGCGCTCCGGCGGCGGAGTTGGTGGTCGATCTCGACGCCTACCGCGAGAACCTGAGGGTGCTGCGCGAGCTGGCGCCCGCATCGCAGCAGATGGCGGTCGTCAAGGCGAACGGTTACGGCCACGGGATGGTGCCGATCGCCCGCGCGGCACGCGATGCCGGCGCCGACTGGCTCGGTGTCGCGAGACCCGAGGAGGCCCTCGCCCTGCGCTCCGCGGGTGACGACGGCCCGGTGCTGTGCTGGCTGGAGACACCCGGTGCCCCCTTCGCCGAGCTCGTGGAGGCCGGGATCGAGGTCACCGCATCGTCGGCCGAGCAGCTCGAGGAGATCCTCGCCGCCGCGCCGTCGCGACCCCGCGTACAGCTCAAGGTGGACACCGGCCTGTCCCGCAACGGCGCGAGGTTCGGCGCAGACTGGTCGGCCCTCGTCCGCGCGGCCTCGCGAGCCCAGGAGAGCGGCCGCGTGCAGATCACCGGAGTGTGGTCGCATTTCGCCTGCGCCGACGAACCGGACAATCCCGCGTCGGCCGAACAGGAGGCAGTCTTCATCGGCGCCGTCGACGAACTGCGTGGAGCGGGAGTCGAGCCAGGACTACGGCACCTGTCGAACTCCGCCGGCATCCTCACCCGTCCGTCCGCCCACTTCGATCTCGTGCGGGTGGGCATCGCCTCCTATGGCATCGACCCGGACCCGGCCGTGCGGTTCCCGGGCGTCCGGCCGGTGCTCACCGCGCGGGCCCGGCTCGCACAGGTCAAGGAGGTCGAGGCAGGTGCCCGGGTCTCCTACGGCTACCGCTGGACCGCCGACCATCCGACCCGCCTCGGTCTCGTGCCGGTCGGCTACGGCGACGGCCTCCATCGCACGGCCTCGAACCGCGCCGAGATGGGGTATGCGGGCCGGCGGGTGCCGGTGCGTGGAACGATCTGTATGGACCAGTGCGTGATCGATCTCGGCGAACTGCCCGCTCGCCGGGGCGATCTCGTGACACTGTTCGGACCCGGCGACGACGGCGAGCCCACCGCGGAGGAGTGGGCGCAGGCCGCCGGCACGATCGGCTACGAGATCGTGACCCGGCTGGCGGGCCGCTGGACCCGGACCTATCGAGGAGAGCGATGAGAAAGCACGTGACACGCGCCGCGGCGACGGCGGGAGCCTTCGCCGCCGCCGGCGTCGCGGCGACCGTCTTCAAGAACCTGTCGGCCCAGCGCCGGCTGGAGCGGCGAGGCGACGAGACCCCCTTCGGCTCGGTGCACGGGGAGTCGCACTACCTCGCCGCACACGACGATGTCCCGCTGCACGCCGAGGTCGACGCCGGCCCCGAGCCGACCATCGTGTTCCTGCACGGCTGGATGTGCGATCTCGACACCTGGCACTATCAGCGGCTCGCCCTACGCGGCCGTGCCCGCATGGTGTTCTGCGACCTGAGGTCGCACGGCAGGTCCGGGGTGACCTCGGCATCGAACTCCTCCCTCGACGACCTCGCCGACGACCTGCTGACCGTGCTTGAGAGCCTCGCGGCGGACTCCCGGGTGGTGCTCGTGGGGCACTCGATGGGCGGCATGGCGATCATGCGCTTCGCCGGGCGGCACCGCGACGCCTTCGAGGAACGTGTCGCCGGGGTCGTCCTCATCGGCACCAGTGGCGGCAAGCTCATGCGCAAGAGCCCCGCCCTGCGCTATATCGCGGCGCTGATGCGTGCCACCACACCGGTCCTGGACTGGGGCCGCGAGTTCAACAGCTTCTCGGTCATCAAGCGGTGGGCGCTCGGACCGCACGCCTCCGAGATCGCGGCCGATATCTCCAATGAGATGATCCTGCGCGCCCCGTCGCGCGTCATCGTGAACTTCTACGCCAACTTCCTGGACCTGGACCTCGGTGAGGGATTCGAGGCATTGGCCCGGGTCCCCACGGTGGTGGTCGGCGGCACCAAGGACGTGCTCACCCCGTTCTCTCACAGCCGGTGGCTCGCCCGGCATATCGAGGGTGCGGAGCTGGTGACGATCGAGGACGCGGGCCACATGATGATGTTCGAGGATCCGGCCACGGTCACGGAGGCGATCGAGACCGTACTCAAGGAGGCCTCATGACCGAGCGGAGCGAGGGAACGATGGACGTGTCGGGCCGGTTTCTGCTGATCGTGTGCTCTTCTCGGCAGGAGTCGGCATGACCGAGCGGGCGGCTCTGGACCTGGTCGAGGCCGGACCCGAGCATGCCGAGGTCATCGTCGACGTGATCCATCGGTCCTTCGCCGCTAGGCCCGCTCTCGATCCCCCGACGACGGCCTTCGACGAGACGGTCGAGACGGTCGCGGCGACACTGCGCGACTACGGGGGGTTGCTCGCCCTGCGACGTGATCGCCCGATGGGGGCGATCCTGTTCGACGAGTCCCGCGAGGGGCTGCTGGGTCTGCGGCGCGTCAGCGTCCATCCGCAGGGTCGCGATCGCGGGGTGGCCTCCGCGATGGTGGGCGTGGCGGAGGACATCGCCGAGGAACGCGGCAAGGACGGCATCTGGCTCGATGTGCGCGAGGAGCTGCCGGATACGGTGCGGTTCTGGACCCGCAAGCTCTACGTGCCGATCGGGCAGACCGGGCCGATGATCCACCTAGGCAAGACCCTGTGGCTCTCGCGCGAGGTCCCCGATGCGACCTCGATGCACGAGTTGGCGGCCGATGTCGCCCGTCTGCTGAGCCCGGGGGATCTGCTGGTGCTCAGTGGTGACCTCGGGGCTGGCAAGACGACGTTCACCCAGGGGCTCGGCGAGGCGCTGGGGGTGCGTGGACCGATCACCTCGCCCACCTTCGTCATCGCGCGTACGCATCCCTCGCTGGCCGATGGTCCGCCCCTCGTGCACGTGGACGCCTACCGGCTGGGCGATGCCGCCGAGATCGACGACCTCGACCTCGATGCCTCGACCGAGGAGTCGATCACGGTCGTGGAGTGGGGCGAGGGCCGTGCGGAGCAGCTGGCCGACAGCTGGCTGTCGGTGCGGATCGAGGCGCGGGCGGTCGATGACACGGATCCGGTCGGCACGGACTCCGGGGTGAAGTCGCCGGACATGCGGGTGGTCACGATCCGTCCCCGCGGGCCGCGTTGGATCGACGTTCCCCTGCGGTCCACCCTCCTGCGCTGACCGTGGGCGGTGAGTCATCCCGCACCCCCGCCCTGAGCGGTGAGCCATCCCGCACTATCCGCCGGCTGGCGCGGGACAGCTCACCGCCCGGCGAGGGGATCTCCGCTCCCGGGGCCACGTAGGCTAGCGTCGTGCTCCTCCTCGCCATCGACACGGCCACGCCCGCGATCACCGCGGCCGTCCACGACGGTTCGCGCGTGATCGGCGAGGCGACGGCTCATGGCGCGATGGCGCACGGCGAGCTGCTGGCATCGCAGATCCGCGAGGCCCTCGCTCGAGCGGGTGCCGCGGCCGCGGACCTGACCGATGTGGCGGTCGGCGTCGGCCCTGGCCCGTACACCGGTCTGCGCGTGGGCGTCGTGACGGCATTGACCCTGGCTCAGACCCTCGATCTGACCCCCCACGGAGTCTGCACACTCGACATCCTCGCGGCCGACACCGACCAGGCCGAGCTGATCGTGGCAACCGATGCGCGCCGCAAGGAGGTCTACTGGGCTCGCTATGTCGGCGGTGTGCGGGTCGAGGGTCCCGCGGTCGACAAGCCCGCTACCGTCGCCGAGCTCGGACTTCCGGTCGTCGGGCGCGGTGCGGAGATCTATGCCGATGTCCTCATCCAGAGTCCCGGACCGCTCGACCCCTCGGCAGCGGCGCTGGCCCGCCTCGTGGTCGCCGGGCGCGCCGCGGAGCTTCCCCTGGAACCCCTGTACCTGCGCCGTCCGGACGCGACGGTGCCGGCCGCGCGGGCGTGAGATGACGCTGCGGTCCGCCTCCGCCGCCGATCTGCCGGCTCTCGTCGAGGTGGAGGAACTCTGCTTCGGTCCTGACGCCTGGAGCCGGAACCAGCTCACCGATGAATTCGCGGCATCGCGGACCGTCATCGTGGCCGATGACGACGAGGGCATTGCCGGATACGCCACCGTCTCCCTCGTAGGCCCGGACGCCGAGCTCCTGCGGATCGCCGTCCTCCCGGCGCGACGGCGGCGCGGCACCGCACGACGACTGCTCACCGAGGCGTGGAGCAGAGCCGCCGAGCGAGGGGCAGAACGGATGCTGCTGGAGGTCGACGCGGACAACGAGCCGGCGATCGGGCTCTACCGCCGGTTCGGCTTCTCCGATCTGGCGACCCGTCGCGGCTACTACCGAGGACGCGACGCACTGGTGATGGAGCGACGAGGGTGAACGGGGTCATCGAGGCGATGCGCTCCTGGCCCTGGGCATGGGCCTGGTGCGGCTTCTTCCTCGTGGCATTCCTGCGTGCCGGCGCCACCTATCTCATCGGGCGAGGCGTCACGGCGGGAGTGATCCGCTGGCGTTCGCCCAATGCCCGTACCCGCGCGGTCATGGATCGGGTCGGCACGTGGGGCGCGCCGGTCGTCGCGCTGAGCTTCCTGACCGTCGGCGTGCAGACGATCGTCAATCTGTCGGCCGGTCTCATCGAGATGCGCTGGCCGCGCTACCTGTCGGGCCTCGTGCCGGGCGCCGCCGCCTGGGCGACCGTCTGGTCCACGATCGGCATGGCCGCGTTCTATGCCCTGCTCGGAGGGCTGCGTGGCGAGCCGCTCCTCGCCTTGGCCGGGATCGTCGTCGTGGCGGCTGTGGTGGTGATATATCTCGCGCTGCGCAAACGGGCCGCTCGACTTGTGGGCGGCGATGACAGTGGCAGTCTGAATCCATGAGCAACGCACCCGACGAGACGCCCGCGGACTCCCAGTTCCTCAGCCAGGATCCGCCCGAGGACACCCTCATCGACCGTGGCCTGGAGGACCCTCTCGACGAAGGCTTCAGCGCGCCGGAGCGCTGGTCCGCCGGTGAGGGATTCGGCACGACACCCGAGGAGGAGCTGCAGGGGGAGTCGTTGGACCAGCGTCTCGCTCAGGAGATCCCCGAGCCCGATCCGTACGCCGAGGTGGATGAGGAGGATCTCGACGACGGTGAGGTCGGGCACGATCGTTCGGGGCGTCTCGTCGATCCCAATGCGGGCATCGGCGAGGACGTCGACGCCGAACTGCTCGGCGACGACGCCGGTATCGACGGAGCGGCCGCGAGCGCGGAGGAAGCAGCGGTGCACACGATCGATGACGAGGAGTGAGCCCACGGTCGTGGTCGGCTTCGACCTCGACATGACCCTCATCGATTCGCGTCCCGGTATCGCGGCCACGTATCACGAGCTGGTGCGTCGCACCGGTGTCCCGATCGACGTCGACCTCGTCGTCTCGCGGCTCGGACCGCCGCTCGAGGTGGAGCTGGCGAACTGGTTCGCCGACACCGAGGTCGACAAGGCGGCGCAGCTCTATCGCGAGCTCTACCCCGATCTCGCGATCGAGCCGGTCGGGCCGCTCCCGGGCGCGATCGCCGCACTCGAGATGGCCGCGGCGCGCGGCGAGACGATGGTGGTCACCGCCAAGAACGAGCGCGATGCCCGCCTACATGTGGAGCACCTGGGCCTGCAGGTCGATCACGTCGCGGGCGGCGTATGGCGCGATGGCAAGTCGGAGGTCCTCGTGCGGCATCGCGCCGGCCTCTACGTCGGCGACCATGTCCATGACATGGAGGCTGCGCGCATCGCCGAGGTGCCGGGACTGGGTGTCGCCTCGGGCCCCTGCTCGGAGCAGGAGCTCGCCGCAGCGGGTGCCACCGCGACACTGCCGGACCTGACCGGCTTCGCTACGTGGTTCAGTGAACACGTGTAAGGCTAGTCTGGGCGAATGCGCGACATCACGTACCCGCCGATCATCCTCACGGCCAAGACGCTCTTCAAGCTGCTGGGGATGCGGTTCCAGATGTCAGGGACCGAGCACATTCCCCGTGAGGGCGGTGCCATCCTGGCGGCCAATCACATCGGGTACGTCGATTTCATCTTCGACGGTCTCGCCGCGCAGCCGAGCAAGCGACTCGTGCGCTTCATGGCGAAGAAGGAGGCCTTCGAGCACGCGGTGTCCGGGCCGGTCATGCGGTCGCTGCATCACATCCCGGTCGATCGCGACAGCGGCGAGGCGTCCTTCCGCGATGCGGTGGAGTACGCGAGGTCCGGGGAGATCGTCGGGATCTTCCCCGAGGCGACGATCAGCCGGTCGATGGAGATCAAGGGGCTGAAGACGGGTGCCGTGCGCATCGCCGCCGAGGCGGGTGTCCCGCTGATCCCGATGGTGACGTGGGGCACTCAGCTGCTGAAGACGAAGGACCATGACAGTGATCTGCTCGGCCGGGGCAAGACGATCGCCTTGCATGTCGGAAAGCCGCTGCAGGTGACGGGGGAGGATCCGGTGGCCGAGACCGAGCGGTTGCGGATCGCGATGAGCGCGCTGCTGGACAAGGCGATCACCGAGTATCCGGTGAGTCCGCAGGGTCAGTGGTGGGCGCCCGCGCGTTATGGAGGTCTCGCCCCGACCCCCGAGGAGGCCGAGCGCCTGGATGCCGAGGAGAAGGCCGCCCGTGCCGCCCGCCGCGCGGCTCGCGAAGACGACTGATCCCGGCGCGGTCGAGCTGCGTCCCCGCCCTCGCCGGGCCGCGGTAGCTCCTCAACCTTTCCGTCTCGGTGGCGGTAGCTCATCAACCGAATGGTGTGTCGACGGCGTTGATGGTCTACCTCCAGCGAGGCGGAAGGGTTGACGGTTTACCGCCCCGGGGATGAAAAGCCGGGCCGGGTGAGGTGCGGGCGGGGATTGGCGGTCGGCCGCCTAGACTGGCGCGGTGACTGAACCGCTGGTCCTGGGCATCGAATCCTCCTGCGACGAGACGGGTGTCGGCATCGTCCGAGGCACGGAGATCCTCGCGCATGCGGTCGCGTCGAGTGTCGAGGAGCACGTGCGCTTCGGTGGGGTCGTGCCGGAGGTCGCCAGCCGCGCCCACCTCGAGGCGATGGTGCCGACCCTCGAACAGGCGTACCGCCAGGCCGGGCTCGATGTCCGCGATGTCGACGCGATCGCGGTCACCTGCGGCCCGGGGCTCACCGGCGCCCTCCTCGTCGGAGTCGCTGCCGCCAAGGCCCTCGCCCTGGCCCACGACAAGCCCCTCTACGGCGTCAACCACCTCGCGGCTCACGTGGCCGTCGACCAACTGGAACATGGCCGTTTCGGTGAGCGGGTGATCGCGCTGCTCGTGAGCGGCGGGCACACCGAGTTGCTGCTCGTCGACGACATCGCCACCGACATCACGATGCTCGGGTCGACCATCGACGATGCCGCCGGGGAGGCCTTCGACAAGGTCGCGCGTCTACTCGGCCTGCCCTACCCGGGAGGTCCGGAGATCGACCGTGCGGCTCGCGACGGCGACCCGACCGCCGTGGCCTTCCCGCGTGGCCTGACCACGGGGCGCGATCTCGAACGCTATCGGTGGGACTTCTCGTTCTCGGGTCTCAAGAGCGCCGTCTCCCGGCATGTGCAGCATGAGCAGCGCATGGGACGTCCGGTGCCCGTCGCCGATATCGCGGCCTCGTTCCAGGACGCGGTGTGCGATGTGCTCAGCAAGAAGGCGATCGCCGCCTGTGTGGCCCATGAGGTGCCTCGGCTCGTATTGGGTGGAGGTGTGGCCGCCAACGGCCGGCTGCGGCAGTACGTGCTCGAGCGCGCCGAGGCCGCGGGCATCGAGGTGCGCATCCCGCCTCCGTCGCTGTGCACCGACAACGGGGCGATGGTGGCGGCGCTGGGTGCCGAGCTGGTCGCGCGGGGTGTGTCGCCATCCGCACTCGACCTCCCGGTCGACTCGGGCATGCCGGTCGCGCAGATCGTCGCCGCCTGACGCTCGCTTCCTACCCGGTCGGAGGTAGACCATCAACCCCATCAGGCCGTCATGAGGTTGACCAGCTACCGCCGCCGCGGGGGAGGTTGACCAGCTACCGCCGCCGCCATAGGGGTCAGCCTTGGTTGGCTGGTGGCTCTGTCGGGCCGCGCTCGGCCTCGGTCAGCAGCCGGTCGAGCATGAGATCGGCGGAGACGCCGTGGGCCGTGGCCAGCCGCCGCAGCCGGGTCGAACGTCCGGCATCCAGCACGAAAGGCTCGGGCCCGCGTCGCGCCGATGACGGAACGCGCCCGCCGAAGACCCGCAGGGCGATGAGGGTGATGCTGCCCAGCGCGTCCAGGATCGCAAGGACGCCGAGCAGCCGCATGACGTCATCGCCGATGCCGCCGTCGCTGAGCAGGAGCATGATGATGACGGCGGCCACCGCGGCGGCGATCAGCGCGGTCGAGATCAGTAGCCATCGCTGGCGCCGGCGTGCGTCGCCGGTCAGACCGGCGAGCAGACTGATCTGCGCCAGCGTGAGCGCCAGCGTCATGCTGACCCCGTAGGTCCTCCACCACCCGTCGGAGTACGACCAGTCGCCCCAGACGAGCACCAGGGAGATCGTGACCGGCACCACGGCCACCACGGCCCCGGCCGCGCCGGCCAGCCACCAGGAGCTCGCGCTCGAGGCCAGATAGCACAGCGCGGCGAGTGCTGCGACTCCGACGATGGTGGTCGTCAGCAGTACATTGCCCTCGACCTCGCCGAGCGGACCGGGCTTCAGCAGGGCGTAGATTCCGAGCGCCGCCGCCAGCGCGAACGTGCCGATGACGAATCGGGCGACGATCCTGCGGAGAGCTTCCATGGCCGAAGCATCGCATAGGTCACGCCCGTCTCGGCTACGACGCGTCAATCGATCGGACGCACCCAGAAGGCCCGGCCCTTGCCGTCGACGCGGGTCAGCAGCAGGGTGGCCGGGATGGAACCGGTCGCCTTGAGCTGAGCGATGAGCCGCTCCGGCACGATGTCGACTCCGCGCTTCTTGACCGTGAGCGTGCCGAGCTCGCGTTCGCGCAGAGCGGCGCGGAGGCTCTTGGTGCGGAACGGAAGCTCCTCGACGATCTCGAACCAGCGACCGAGAGCGCCCGAGGGCGGGGCGTCGCAGGTCAGGTAGGCGATCTTGGGGTCGAGGAGCCCGCCGCCGATCTGCTCGCCCAGCTCGGCGACCAGGCCTGCGCGGATCACGGCGTCATCGGGCTCGACGATGAACCGGCGAGGCGGATCGAGCCGGGCTCGCGCGCCGTGCGCGGCGATCGTCTCGCCTGTGGGCAGCACGGTGGCCCGATGACCGGGCACCTCGAAGCCGGCACCCCACAGGCACGCCTCCACCAGGTCGCCGTGGTCACTGACCCATTCGGCGCCGACGCCCGTGGGGATCGCATCGTGCGCGATGCCGGGCATGACCTTGGCGACAGCCCGGCCGTCCAGCAGGCGAGCGGTCCATTCCCACGGCGGCGTGAGCTGGTCCAGCCGGGTGAGACGACCGCTGCCGTCGCGGCGTGCCGGATCGACGAAGGCGATCTCGTCATCGGCGATCGATGTCTCGAGGGCGTCGCCGGCTTCGACGCGTCCGTCGATACCGAGGGTCGTCAGGTTCGCGCGTGCGATGGCCGCGCGCAGCGGGTCGATCTCGATTCCGCGCACGGTGAGCCCGGCCCGGGCGAAGGCGATGAGATCGGCGCCGATGCCGCAGCCGAGGTCCGCCACGGCCTGGGCGCCCCGGTCGCGCAGCTGCTCGGCCCGATGGCGCGCCACCGACGCGCGCGTCGCCTGCTCCAGCGCGTCGGGCGTGTAGTAGAGGCGGGCCGCATCGGGTCCCAGCTTCGCGACGGCCTTCTCACGGAGCCGCTGCTGGGCGATGGCCGCGGCCACCAGCTCACCGGGGTGATCGCGACGCAACCGAGTGCCCAGCGCGAGGTCGGACGTGCCAGGTGGCTGCTCGGCCACCGTGGCGAGCAGACGCTGACCGGCCGGGGCCAGCAGACGATCGAAGGTCGCGAGGTCCACCTCGCCATTGTGGCCGTTGCCGCGACCTCCCTCTCGTGGGCGGTGCCTGAGCGTCCCTTCCGGCCGCGAACGGACGCCTACTCACCGCCCCCGGGCGCCGCCGGGATGGGGAGACGACGATGTTCCAGCAACCAGTGGTTGGCGCCGTCGTAACGGTGCTCGACCCGGTCGAGCACCGCGCGGGCCAGGGCCAGTCCGCGTCCGTCCTCGGACTCCGGGGGCGGCATGGTGGCGTGCTCGACGTCGACCTCGGCGGACTCGTCGTGGTCGGTGAATTCGGCGACGAGGCGATCGCGATGCGCTTGGAGCCGGAGGTCGAAGCGGCGCGAGCCACCCGCGGTGCGGCGACCGTGCGCGACGATATTGCCGGTCACCTCGGCGAGGGCGGTGGTGAAGGCATGCCGCACGTGGATGTCGACGTCACCGCCGAGGTCGTCCCACCACTGCTGTGCGGCGTCGAGGACCAGCTCGATGCTCTCCGGGGTGGCCGGTGCGTCGAAGACCTGCCGGACCACCGGCTGTTCAGCGGGCATCGAGTGCCGCGTCCACGGTCACGAAGGGCTGGAGCAGGTCGTCGAGATTGGTCAGCTCCATGGCCAGCCGGACTTGATCGCTCGCTCCGCAGACGCGCAACGGAACGTCCCCGGCATGCGCGATCCGCTGTGCTCCCGCCAGGGCGCCCAGTCCCGAGGAGTCGATGAAGGCGAGGCCGGCGAGGTCGATGACCACCAGCTGATCGCCGGCGTGCAGGGCCGTGGTGACCGCATCGCGGAAGGCTCCCGCTGATGCCATCGTCAGACGTCCCCTGGGTTGCAGGACGGTGGCCCCCTCGACGCGGTCGACGCCGATCTCGAACACGTGCTCTCCCAACCCGTTCAAGGATGACGCTGGACGATGATGACCGTAACGTCATCGAGCGGAGGTCGCTCGGTGGCCAGGCCCAGGATCGTGTCGATCGCCTCGGCGTCCGTGGACGGCCGGACGAGGGATTCGACGGCCTCGGGCCAGCGGACCGGGTTCTCCACGAGGTCGAGGACTCCGTCGCTGACACACACGAGCCGGTCGCCCGGCAGGAGCTCCACCTGGTGTTCGCGGCGTTCCCGGCGCCGCAGACCCAGCGGAGGATCGTCGCCGGTGAGGCGCTCGCGTTCGCCGGTCGCCCGCAGGAGCAGCGCCAGCCCGAAGCCAGCATCGGCGTAGCGGAGCCGATGGGTCCGCGTGTCGGCGGACAGCTGGAAGACGGTGACGAAGGCCCCCGACCGGTCCAGCTCGTCGGCCAGCTGGGTCTCCGCTCGCTGTAGATATCGGCCGAGATCCATGCCCTCGGTCACCGATTGGATCGCGCCACGCAAGGCGCCGTGGACTGAGGAGCCGAGGAGCGCCGCCGCCGTGCCCTTGCCCATGACATCGGCGAGTCCGGCGTGGAGGACGTGGCCGTCGGCGCCGTAGTCGAAGTAGTCTCCACCGACATTGAGCGCGGCGGCGCAGCGTCCGGTGACCGACCAGTCACCGATCCGCAGCGGACGGTCCGGCAGCAGCGCCGTCTGCGCCGCTCGGGCGCGCCCGGACTCGGCCTCGGCGAGCAGCTCGCGTTGTGCCCAGGCCGCGAGATCGCTGAACTCGGCGACCTGGGCGGCATCGAACTCCCGGGTGCGTGTGTCGAAGACGCAGAACGCGCCGATGACGGTGCCTCCCGGCTCGGTGAGCGGGTAGCCGAGGTAGAAGCGGATCGCCGGGTCGGCGCGCACGGCGGGAAGGTCACGGAACCGGGGATCGCAGGTGGCGTCGGAGGTCGTGACCGGACCGGAGGTGTCGAGGACGTGCTGGCAGAAGGTGTGCTCGCGGGGAATCGACTCCGGGAGGTCTCCGGAGCCGCCGGGAATGAAGACGCGGTCGGCGTCGAAGACGGTCACCGCGGAGCTCGGCACGTCGAACATGCGCCGGGCGATACGGGCGATACGGTCGAGGACCGGAAGCGAGCCGCGTTCGGGGAGCCCGAGGATGTCGACCACACGCTGTCGTCGCTCATCGGCGGACACGATCGTCACCGGGGCTCCTCTCGCCTCGTCAGGACCGGACGGGAGGCACGCGGTCCGGCGAACCTGTGCATCAGTCTAACGATGTCGCCCCATCTCAGGGTCGATACCAGGAAAAGATGCGGTGTCGCCACGGTTAGCACTCTCTTGGTGTGAGTGCCAGGGTTTGCTATCGTCCTCTTTAGCACTCGGGTAGTCTGAGTGCCAGTTCCATCGGTGGCCCCGACCCCCGCGACGGCGTGGCCACCGGACACCTCAATTCGTAGCAGTAACCGTCGAAAGGGGAGGTCGACCAGTGTCGGTCACCATCAAGCCGCTCGAGGACCGCGTCGTCGTCAAGGCGCTCGAAGCCGAGCAGACCACCGCGTCCGGTCTCGTGATTCCGGACACCGCCAAGGAGAAGCCCCAGGAGGGCGAGGTCGTGGCCGTGGGCCCCGGCCGCGTCAGCGACAACGGCGAGCGCGTCCCGGTCGATGTCGCCACCGGCGACAAGGTCATCTTCAGCAAGTACGGCGGCACCGAGGTCAAGTACGACGGACAGGATTACCTCATCCTCTCCGCCCGCGACATCCTCGCTGTCGTCTCCTGATCCAGTGCTCCGGCGTCGTCCCTCGGGGCGGCGCCGGAGCCGCATTCGCCCCCTGAATCCTTCAGTAGAAGAGGTCTGATCCTTCTATGCCCAAGATCCTGGAGTTCGACGAGGATGCACGCCGTGCGCTAGAGCGCGGCGTCGACAAGCTCGCCGACACCGTCAAAGTCACCCTCGGCCCCAAGGGCCGCTATGTCGTGCTCGACAAGAAGTGGGGCGCTCCCACGATCACGAACGACGGCGTCTCCGTCGCCCGTGAGATCGAGCTCGACGACCCCTTCGAGAACCTCGGCGCACAGCTCGCCAAGGAGGTCGCCACCAAGACCAACGACATCGCCGGCGATGGCACCACCACCGCCACGGTGCTCGCTCAGGCGATGGTCCACGAGGGCCTGCGCGCTGTGGCCGCCGGAGCCAACCCGGTCGGCCTGAAGCGCGGTATCGAGGCGGCCGTCGAGGCCGTCACCGCCGAGCTGCGTAACCGTGCCCGCGATGTCGACGATGTCGCCGACATGACCGCGGTCGCCACCGTCTCCAGCCGCGACGGTCACATCGGCGAGCTGATCGCCGATGCCTTCGACAAGGTCGGCAAGGACGGTGTCATCACCGTCGAGGAGTCCAACACCATGGGCACCGACCTCGAGTTCACCGAGGGCATGCAGTTCGACAAGGGCTACCTGTCGCCCTACATGGTGACGGACACCGAGCGCATGGAGGCCGTGCTCGACGACCCGTACATCCTGGTCAACCAGGGCAAGATCTCCGCGGTGCAGGAGCTGCTGCCGCTGCTGGAGAAGGTCGTTCAGGCCGGCAAGCCGCTGTTCATCATCGCCGAGGACATCGAGGGCGAGGCGCTCTCGACGATCGTCGTCAACAAGATCCGCGGCACCTTCACCTCGGTCGCGGTCAAGGCCCCGGCCTTCGGCGACCGCCGCAAGGCGATCCTGCAGGACATCGCGACCCTCACCGGCGCCACCGTGGTGACGCCGGATGTGGGCCTCAAGCTGGACCAGGTCGGCATCGAGGTGCTCGGCACCGCGCGCCGTGTCGTGGTGACTAAGGACAACACCACCATCGTCGACGGTGGTGGCGACCAGGCTGAGGTCGACGGCCGCGTGGCCCAGATCAAGGCCGAGATCGAGAACACCGACTCCGAGTGGGATCGCGAGAAGCTCTCGGAGCGTCTCGCCAAGCTCGCCGGCGGTGTCTGCGTCATCCGCGTGGGTGCGGCCACCGAGGTCGAGCTCAAGGAGAAGAAGCACCGCATCGAGGACGCCGTCTCCGCGACGCGCGCCGCGATCGAGGAGGGCATCGTTCCCGGCGGCGGTTCGGCTCTCGTCCACGCTGTGCGCGTGCTCGACGACGGTCTCGGACTCAGCGGCGACGAGGCCGTGGGTGTGCGGATCGTCCGCAAGGGCGCCGACGCCCCGCTGGAGTGGATCGCCCGCAACGGCGGCGCCTCCGGCGAGGTCGTGGTCTCCAAGGTCCGCGAGAGCGGCGACGGCTACAACGCGGCCTCGGGCGAGTACGGTGACCTGCTCGCGCAGGGCATCCTCGACCCGGTCAAGGTCACGCGTTCGGCGCTCGCCAACGCGGCCTCGATCACCGCGATGCTGCTGACGACCGAGACCCTGGTCGTCGACAAGCCCGCCGAGGAGGACGACGAGCACGCTGGACACAGCCACTGATCGTCGCCAACTGGCACGTACAGGGCCCGGAGCTTCGGCTCCGGGCCCTGTCGCGTTCCGGCCCTTCGTCTCCCTCGGGGGGGGGCGGTGAGCTTCGCACGTCTCGTCCGGGTGGGCGGTGGGTTACGCACCTCTCGCCGCCTCGGAGAGGTGTCTATCTCACCGCGCTCGGCGTTGAGGGGTGTCTATCTCACCGCCCACCCGTCGCGTGCTCGGCCGCTTGCCGAGGCGCCCCGCCCGCGGAGGGTGACGGCACTCACGGATGACGACTGCCATTTTCGATGTTACATTGGCAGTGTCACATCGAGAGGATGATGCGCGATGACCGCAACGGCAGTGGATTTCCGCCAGCAGATCGACCCGGACGGCACGCTCGAGCGCTTGCTCGAGTCCTCGGCCAAGCTGTCCTATGACCCGGACCAGGAGGTCGACTGGCAGGCCCCGCTCGACCCGGCCAAGTACGGGCTCAATCCCGAGTGGTCGACCCTCTACGGCACGCGTCTGTGGAGTGAGATGAGCGAGGAGCAGCGCATCGCGCTGACCCGCCACGAGGTCGGCTCGATCATGAGCACCGGCATCTGGTTCGAGATGATCCTGCAGCAGATGATCCTGCGCGACCAGTACTGCGGTGTCTACGCGGGCTCGGAGTTCCAGTTCGCGCTCACCGAGATCGCCGACGAGTGCCGTCACTCGCTCATGTTCGCCAAGACCTGTACCAAGATGGGTGTCCCGCACTACAAGCCGAAGCGCTACGTGCAGGAGCTCGCGCGCGGACTCAAGACCGTCGCCGGCGGCGAGGTCGCCTATGGGGCGATCCTGGTGGCCGAGGAGATCCTCGATGTCATGCAGCGCGACTGGCTGCGCGGCGACAATGTGCTCGACGAGGTCCGCACCACGAGCAAGATCCACGTGGTCGAGGAGGCGCGGCACATGAAGTTCGCGCGGCACGAGATCCGTGAGCACCTGGCCGGTGCGAGCCCGATGCGTCGCAAGGCCAGCGCGGCGGTCATCGCCGGCGGGGCGAAGTTCGTCGTCGAGTCGATGGTCAGCGACCAGGTGTACGCGAATGTCGGCCTGGATCGCAAGCGTGCCGTGGCCGAGGCGAAGGCCAATATGCACCACCAGAACCTCATGCGGATGAGCTGCGTGCACCTCATGGACTTCTTGTCCGAGGCGGGCTTGCTGACCCCCTATGCGATGCGGCTGTACCGCAGCGTCCACATGCTCTGACCGTGACGAGCGGCACGTGACACCCACCACACTGCATGTTACATTGTCGGTGTCATATTGCTGCGAGGGAGGCACACCATGACCATCGCTCCGGAGAATTTCCGTGCCACGCTCAACGACACCGAGCTGGAGCGCCTGCTCGAGTCGTCCGAGCAGCTGTCGTACCAGCCCGATGACGAGATCGACTGGGACGCTCCGCTCGACCCGACCAAGTACGGGCTGAACCCCGAGTGGTCCACGCTCTACGGCACGCGTCTGTGGAGTGAGATGAGTGAGGAGCAGCGCATCGCGCTGACCCGCCACGAGGTCGCGTCGATCATGAGCACCGGCATCTGGTTCGAGACGCTCCTGCAGCACCTCATCCTGCGCAGCCAGTACTCCGCCCCCTACGGTGGCTCGGAGTTCCGCTGGGCGCTCACCGAGATCGCGGACGAGTGCCGTCACTCATTGATGTTCTCCAAGACCTGCGCCAAGCTCGATGCCTCGGACTACCGTCCGCAGCGATACGTCCACGAGCTCGCTCGACTGCTCAAGAACGTTGCCAATGGCGAGATCTCGTACGGCTGCATCCTGGTGGCCGAGGAGATCCTCGATGTCATGCAGCGCGACTGGCTGCGCGGTGAGGACGTGCTCGACGAGGTCCGCACCACGAGCAAGATCCACGTGGTCGAGGAGGCGCGCCATATGAAGTTCGCGCGCATGGAGATTGTGGACTACCTCAAGGGCGTCTCGCCTACCCGCCGCCGGGTCAGCGCTTATGTCATCGCCGCCGCGGCGACCTTCATCGTGCGCGAGATGGTCAGCAAGGACGTCTACGCCAATGTCGGCCTGCCGCGCGAGCGGGCGATCGCCGAGGCCAAGGCCAACACCCATCATCACAACCTCATGCGGATGAGCTGCGTGCACCTCATGGACTTCCTGTCCGAGGCCGGTCTGCTGACCCCCGCGGCGATGCGGATGTACCGCAGCGTCCACATGCTCTGAGCCAGGAAGTCCCCTCACATGGCCTACGCGATCACCCAGAGCTGCTGTAACGACGCCTCCTGTGTGTCGGTGTGCCCGGTGGACTGCATCCATCCGACACCCGATGAGCCGGACTTCGGCACGACCGACATCCTCTATGTCGACCCCAAGGTCTGCATCGACTGCGGTGCCTGCGCCGACGCCTGCCCGGTGTCGGCGATCAAGCCGGTCGACGTCCTGCGCGGCGGCGAGGAGGTCTTCGCGCAGCTGAACGCCGAGTTCTACGCCGAACGGCCCACGCGTGTCGCGCCCGCGACGCACACGTGGGAGGAGATGGGCGCCGTCGTCGATCGCCCGCTGCGGGTCGCGGTCGTCGGCACCGGGCCCGCCGCCTCCTACGCGGCCCGGCATCTGCTCCTGTCGACGGACGCGCGCGTGACGATGCTCGACAAGTCGCCGGTCCCCGGCGGACTGGTGCGCGGGGGAGTCGCACCGGATCACGCCGAGACGAAGGCCTTCGCGAATCTCTTCGACTGGGCGTATCGGCACCCGCGCACCTCGATGTACATGAATGTGGAGGTCGGCGCGGACGTCACCCACGAGGAGTTGTTGCAGTACCACGACGCCGTCATCTACGGCGTCGGTGCGCGACTGGATCGTGCCCTCGGCGTCCCCGGCGAGGACCTCCCGGGCGTCTTCGGCGCGCCGGATGTCGTCGGTTGGTACAACGCGGCCATCGACGTCCCCGCCGAGTCGATCCGCCTGGGCGGGGAGCGCATGGTCGTCGTCGGCAACGGCAATGTGGCCCTCGACGTCGCGCGGATCGTGCTCTCCGAGCCGGCATCGTTGCGGCGCACCGACATGGCCGATCACGCGATCGACGAGGTCGAGCGCTCGGCGATCCGCGAGGTCGTCCTGCTCGGGCGTCGGGGACCGGAGGTCGCGGCCTTCACCCGCCCGGAGCTGCTGATGATGCCCGAGGGCATCGATGTCGTGGTCGCCCGTGACGAGGCCGCGGAGGCCGCACTCGACGTCGCGGAGCCGGGGTCCAAGGCAGCGCTCCTCGCTGCTCTCCCGCGGGCGGAGGTGGATCTGACGGTGGCGCCACCGGAGGGCAAGCGACTGGTCTTCGCCTTCGGGGCGCAGATCGTGTCGGTGGAGGGCGGCGACGCGGTCGAGGCCGTGCAGATCGCCCCGACCGGCCGGCCGGACGAGGCCGTCAAGGTCCCCGTGGGCACCGTGGTGCGGTCTACCGGGCATCGCGGACGGCCGGTGGCGGGGCTCCCCTTCGACGACGTCACCGCGACGGTTCCCAATGTCGACGGCCGGGTCATCGATCCGGCCACCGGAGATCCGATCCCCGGTGCCTATGTCACGGGGTGGATCAAGCGTGGCGCCACCGGCGGTATCGGCACCAATCGCACCTGCGCCCACGAGACGGTGTCGACTGTGCTCCAGGACGCGGCCGACGGCGCTCTGCGGATGCCGGGCGGTTCGCGACGCGGATTCGGCAAGCTCCTGCGGAGACGGGTGCCGTCGCTCGTGAACCGTCGCCGGATGTTCGCCATCGAGAGTGCCGAGCGCGCCCGTGGGGCCTCTGCGGGGCGCCCGCGCGTCAAGTTCGCGTCCTCGGCCCAGATGCTCGACGCCGCACGTCGCTGACCGCGGCGGGCGCTCTCACTCGCGTCCGCTGGAGATCCACTCCGGCCCGTTGAAGGTGAGATTGCGGCCGCCGAGCACGGTATCGGAGACGGCGTCGAGAGCACTCAGCTGATCCTGGGTGAGCGAGATGTCCAGGCAGCCGGCGTTCTCCTCCATGCGCTCGGCACGTCGAGTGCCGGGGATCGGCACGACCGGCAGGTCGAACCGTTCCCCCTGTGCCAGCAACCAGGCCAGCGCCACCTGGGCCGGCGTCGCACCGAGCTGGTCGGCCACCTCTCGCACCACGTCGACGACGGCCTGGTTGGCCTCGAAGTGCTCATCGAAGCGAGGCTGTCCGGAGCGGGAGCTGCCGGCGATCGCGTCCGGCGTGAGGGTGCCCGTCAGGAACCCGCGCCCCAGCGGGGAGTACGGGACGAAGCCCGTGCCGAGCTCCCGGGCCGCCGGGACGACGTGGGCCTCGACATCGCGCGACCAGATGCTCCACTCGCTCTGGACCGCGGCGATGGGATGTACCGCATGGGCGGCCCTGAGCTCCTCGGCCGTCACCTCCGACAACCCGAGGTGACGGACCTTGCCGGCCTCGACCAGCTCGGCCATCGCACCGACGGTCTCCTCGATGGGCCGGTCCAGCTCGCGACGGTGCATGTAGTACAGGTCGATGACATCGACGCCGAGACGCCTCAAGGACGCATCACAGGCCTGGTGCACGTACTCGCGATCACCCCGGGTCGTCTTGTTCGCCCCCGTGCCGATGGCGCCGACGATCCCGAACTTGGTCGCGAGCTGCACCTCGTCGCGCCGTGTGCGCAGCACCCGCCCGAACAACTCCTCGTTGGTGCCGGCCGGCCCCTCCTGGCCGGGGTGCGGCTCGCCGTAGACATCGGCGGTGTCGAGGAAGGTGACCCCCAGGTCGATGACCTCGTGCAGGACGCGTTCGGCCTCCTCTGAACCGATGCCACCATAGACGTGGCTGAGGGCCATGCCCTCCGAAACCGAGCCTGCTCACCGTGAGGCCGTCGCTGAGTCGAGTCGTGCCGATCGTGGTCATCGTGGGTCTCCTTCGCCGGGGCGCGAACTCTCGTGAGCGACGCGCGTCACCACGAGCCTAGGTTGTGCACGATCCGGCCTCGGCTCTGCGAGGACGCGTCGATCCCACCGATGCCTTCCATCCGGCTCTGACGACCGGGCACGACCTAGAGAGGCAGCCTCGCGATTCCCTCGAAGAAGCGGACACAGCGCCCGTACAGCAGCACCCGCTCACCGTCGAGTCGTATCCGCAGGGTACCTCCGCGCTTGGAGACCTGGCGGGCCACGAGATCGGTCCTGCCCAGCCTCGCTGCCCAGAGGGGAGCGAGCTGGCAGTGCGCCGATCCCGTCACAGGGTCCTCGGGGACCCCCGCCCGCGCACCGAACCACCGCGACACGAAGTCGTACTCGGTGCCGGTCCCCGGTGCGGTCACGACGATGCCACGCACCGGCAGGGCCGACAGGACGGCGAGATCCGGTGTGAGGTCGACGACCATCTGCGGATCGTCCACGACGTAGATGAGGTCCGTGGCGCGGAACGCCTCGGCGACCGGGACTCCGAGCGCCCGCGCCACGGTGGGGTCGACCTCCGTCGACCGAGACTGCTCGGAGGGGAAGTCCATCGTCTGTACGCCATCGGGCGAGCGCGTGACCGTGAGCCATCCGCTGCGCGTGAAGAACTGCACCGTCTCGGCCTCCGCATGCACATCGTCGAAGAGATACGATGCCGCCGCCATCGTCGCGTGTCCGCACAGCTCGACTTCGATCGCCGGGGTGAACCATCGCAGGTGATACGTGGGCCGCGCCGGATACTGGACCGGCGGTGCCGATGGCAGATCCTCGACGAGGAATGCCGTCTCCGACAGGTTGTTCTCGGCCGCGACCCGCTGGAGGAGCTCATCCGCGGGCCAGGCCGGCAAAGGCACCACCGCTGCCGGATTGCCTTCGAACAACCCGTCCGCGAACGCGTCGATCTGCACCAGCGGAACCTGCGCGAACGCTTCTTCACGGTGTCCGGTATCGATCATCCCGCCACGGTAGTGGGTGCCGGAACCGTCGGCGGACCGATGCGGGTGCGTGGGCGACCGTACAGCGAGCCGGGGTAGCGTCGCCCGGGTGAGCGCACAGGAAGGTCACCGGCCCGGAACGGCGGGGTACCGGCGGCTCAACTGGGCCATGCTCATGGCGGGTATCGCGGGCTTCGGGATGCTCTACAGCACCCAGCCGCTGCTTCCCCAGATCGGCGGGACCTTCGATGTCTCGGCGACCGCTGCCGCGCTCACGGTCTCGGCGGGCACCGGCGGGCTCGCCGTCACCGTCGTCGTCGCGACCTGGCTGGGCCAGCGCATCGGGCGGGTCGCCGTGATGCGTATCGGTCTGGTCGTGGCGGTGGCCGCCCAGCTGGCCAGCACCGCGATGCCGACCTTCGAGCTCCTGCTCGGGGCCCGGGTGGTCCTGGGACTGGCGCTGGCCGGAGTCGTGGGGGTGGCGATGGGCCATGTCGGTGCCGAGGTGCACCCGGCGGGCCTCGGGCAGGCGATGGGACTCTACGTCGCGGGCAACTCGCTCGGCGGCGTGCTCGGACGTCTCGTCACTTCCGGGGTGTCGGAGTTCGCGAGCTGGCGGGTGGCCGACGCGGTCCTCGGCGCGGCAGCGGGCGCGGCTGCGTTCGCCTTCATGATCCTGCTCCCCTCGAGCGATCAGGTGCCGCGCCGGGAACAGGCCGACCGTGTGCGACCCGATCCGCGGGCCTGGCTGCGTGTCGAGGTGTGGGCGCTCGCGGCGATCCCCTTCCTGCTCATGGGCGGATTCGTGGGTCTCTACAACTTCCTGACGTACCGGCTCGTGGAGCCGCCCTTCTCGTTGTCGCCGGGGCTCGTCGGACTGGTCTTCCTGGCCTATCTCGCCGGAACCGCGGCATCCGTGGTGGCGGGCCGTGCTGCCGACCGTTTCGGCCGACCGGTCAGCATCCTCATCTCTCTCGCGCTGATGGGTGTCGGCATCGTGGTGACTCTCGCCGACCGGCTGTGGCTGATCGTGCTCGGACTCGTCGTGTTGACGGCGGGATTCTTCGCGGCGCACGCGGTCGCGAGCGGTTGGATGCCGGTGGTCGCACGCGGCCTGGGGCCGGCGGCCAGCGGCCTGTACGTCTCGGGCTACTACGCCGGATCGAGTGTGCTCGGTGCCGCGCTCGGCCTCGCCTGGAGCGGCGGCGGGTGGCCTGCGACCGCGTGGGCTGTGCTCGCGCTCACAGCCCTGGCAGCCGGGTGTGTCGCGGTGGTCGCGGGCCGTAGACTTGGTTCATGAGCGAGCGCAGAACCCAGATTTGCTCCATCGTCGTCAATCGAGACCGTGTGCGGTTGACGAATGCCCAGCAAATCTCGGTCCAGGCGGGGGTGACGGCATGAGCGAGGTCGGTATCCCGGACAAGTTCGCGAGCCTGGGGCTCACCTACGACGATGTGCTGCTGTTGCCGGGCGAGACCGATGTCATCCCCAGCGATGTCGACACCACCGCGCGGCTGACGCGCGAGATCACCCTGCGCATCCCGCTGCTGTCGAGCGCGATGGACACCGTCACCGAGTCCCGGATGGCGATCGCCATGGCCCGGGAGGGCGGCATCGGCATCCTGCACCGCAATCTCTCGATCGAGGATCAGGCCTACCAGGTCGACCTCGTCAAGCGCACCCAGACCGGCATGATCCCCAATCCGGTCACCACCAACCCGAAGGCCACGCTCGAGGAACTCGACGAGATCTGCGGACAGTACCGCGTCTCGGGCCTCCCGGTCGTCGATACCGACAACACCCTGCTCGGCATCATCACCAACCGCGATCTGCGCTTCGTGCCGGTCGCGGAATGGCCGCAGCGGACGGTCGGCGAGATCATGACCCCGATGCCGCTCATCACCGGTCCGGTCGGCATCAGCCGTGAGGACGCCGCCGAGCTGCTGCGCGCGCACAAGCGCGAGCGTCTTCCGATCGTCGACGCCGACGGCCGCCTCGCCGGGCTCATCACCGTCAAGGACTTCGTCAAGTCCGAGCAGTTCCCGCTCGCCACCAAGGACAGCGAGGGGCGTCTGCTGGTCGGCGCCGCGGTCGGCTTCTTCGGCGACTCTTACGACCGGGCCGGCCGTCTCATGGAGGCCGGTGTGGACCTGCTCGTCGTCGACACCGCTCACGGCCATGCGAGTGCGCTGCTGGACATGGTGCGCCGGCTCAAGGCCGATCCCGCCTTCGACGGCGTCCAGATCGTCGGCGGCAATATCGCGACGCGTGCCGGTGCTCAGGCGCTCGTGGACGCGGGCGTCGACGCCGTCAAGGTCGGAGTCGGTCCCGGTTCGATCTGCACGACTCGCGTCGTCGCCGGCGTCGGCGTCCCGCAGGTCTCGGCCGTCTACGAGGCGTCGCTGGCCACCAAGCCGGCAGGCGTCCCGCTCGTCGCCGACGGTGGACTCCAGTACTCCGGCGATATCGCCAAGGCACTCGTCGCCGGTGCCGACTCGGTCATGGTGGGCTCGTTGCTCGCCGGCTGCGAGGAGAGCCCCGGTGAGCTGATCTTCGTCAACGGCAAGCAGTACAAGGCCTACCGTGGGATGGGCTCGGTCGGCGCGATGGCCTCGCGTGGCAAGAAGTCCTACTCCAAGGACCGTTACTTCCAGGCCGATGTCACGAGCGACGACAAGATCGTGCCCGAGGGCATCGAGGGCCGGGTCGCCTATCGGGGCCCGCTCTCGACGGTCGCCCACCAGCTCGTCGGCGGACTGCATCAGTCGATGTTCTACGTCGGCTCGCGTACGGTCCCCGAGCTTCAGGAGAAGGGGCGCTTCGTGCGGATCACCGCGGCTGGTCTGAAGGAATCGCACCCGCACGACATCCAGATGACCGTCGAGGCTCCGAACTACACCGTTCTCTGAACTCTCGCCACTCAGGCGCTCGCCGCCCGAGGCGGTGGAGGCCTTCGCCCGGACCCCGTTACCTGGGCGACATCACCGAAACGGCAGTGAAATCTACGTGCTCGGTATCACGTCATGAAGCGGCGTAAATCCTCCGATTGAAAGACGATCGCGGCGCTTTCATCGCCCGCGATGCCAGGGAAAAAGTCGAACTTCCCCGCCGGATGCGAAACCTGCCTGAAAGTTTCCTGAGTTTTTGGCAGTAACGCACCATGACCGCCTCGGTCACCAGGCGCTCCAATGATCACACCTTGCGGCGTAGGTCATATCGACCTGGCCCTGATCGAGAGGAGCGTCCATGTTCCGGTGGACCCGAGTGGTGAGTGTGACGGCAGCGGCGGCAGCGATGACTC
This sequence comes from Aeromicrobium piscarium, assembly GCF_007421815.1. Lineage (GTDB taxonomy): Bacteria > Actinomycetota > Actinomycetes > Propionibacteriales > Nocardioidaceae > Aeromicrobium > Aeromicrobium piscarium. The sequence goes on from NZ_VLNT01000001.1 coordinate 520,345, forward strand.
TCGTCGCAGCGTGCGGGGGAGAGTCCGGCGGCGGAGACGAGGTGAGTGTCGCCGGGATCTTCTCTGGCCCGACGACCGATGCCGACTACAACGCCCTCGGGCTGAAGGCTCTGGAGGCGGCTGAGGCCGACGGAGCCCGCACCGGTCACTCCGAGAGCGTTCCCGTCCCCGATATCGAGCGTGTCCTGAACGAGTACGTCGCCGACGGCTTCTCCGTCGTGTGGACCCACGGATCGCAGTTCTACGACGCGACCGCCAAGATCGCCGAGCAGAACCCCGATGTCACGTTCATCGCGGAGTTCGACGGCGAGCCCGAGAACCAGCCCGAGAATGTCTGGGTCATCGACCGCAACTTCCACACCGTCTTCTACCCGATCGGGACCCTCGCCGCGAACCTCTCCTCGAGCGGCCAGGTCGGCTACCTCGGCGGCCTCTCGCTGCCCTTCTCCTACTCGGAGGTGCACGCCGTCGAGCAGGCCATCGCCGACAGCGGCAAGGACGTCACCCTGAACCCGGTCTGGTCAGGCGACTTCAACGAGACGGTCAAGGCGCAGCAGCTCACCACGCAGCTGCTGTCCGGCGGTAACGATGTCATCGTCACCTCGCTCAACCTGGGCGTCGTCGGCGCCTTCAAGGCCGTCACGCAGAAGCCGGCCGGGGAAGCCTGGCTGACGGTCAAGTACACGGACAAGTCCAAGAACGGTCCCGACCACTACGCGGCCACCGTCCTCTACGACTTCGAGCAGCCGCTGACCGAGATCCTCGAGTCGATCGAGTCCGGCGAGCGGTCCGGCTACTACCAGATGGGCTTCGGCAAGGGCGCGAGCGTCGAGGTCAGCGACGCGGTTCCCGCCGAGGTGCGGACCGCCGTCGAGGAGGCCGTCGAGGGCATCAAGGACGGATCGATCACCGTCGAGCTCGACCAGACGGAGCCCAAATGAGCCAGTCCGCTCCACGACTCGCCATGCGCGGGATCGTCAAGGAGTTCGGGCCGGTACGCGCTCTCGATCACGCGGAGCTGGAGGTCGCTCCCCGAGAGATCCACGGCCTCCTCGGCGGTAACGGCGCGGGCAAGACGACCTTGATGAACGTGCTGTACGGCCTCTATCGCGCGGATGCCGGCAGCATCGCGATCGACGGGACGGAGGTGTCCATCGCCTCGCCGAAGGATGCGATCGACGCCGGCGTCGGCATGGTGCACCAGAGCTTCCTGCAGATCGACAGCTACACCGTCACCGAGAACATCGTCCTGGGCACCAAGCTGCCCGGGCCGGCGTGGCGGCTGGACCTGTCCGATCCGCGGGAGCAGGTGGCCGAGTTGAGCAGCCGCTTCGGCCTGCACGTCGATCCCGACGCGATCGTGGAGGATCTGCCGGTCGGCGTGCGCCAGCGTGTCGAGATCCTCAAGGCGCTCTACCGCGGCGTCGGCACCCTCATCCTCGACGAGCCGACCACCAACCTCACACCCGGTGAGGTCGACGAGCTGTTCGGCTCGATGCGGACCATGGTCGACGAGGGACTCAGCGTCATCCTCATCACCCACAAGATCCGCGAGACGATGGCGGCGTGCGACCGGATGACGGTCATGCGCGATGGTCAGCGGATCGCCACCGTGCGACGTGAGGAGACCGATGCCGAGGCCCTCGCGGGCATCATGGTCGGCCGCGATCTCGACGACGGCGTCCCGGAGGCGGCGGTCATCGCGACCGGCGTGGTCGAGGATGTCGAGGACGTCGCCGAGGTGGTCGAGTCGGCGGAGCCGCTCCGTCCCGATCCGGTCGACAGCGGGGCGGTCCGGGTCGAGGGACTGCGGGTCCGCAACGATCACGGCGTCGAGGCGGTGCGCGGTCTGTCGCTGTCGATGGGCCGCGGCGAGATCCTCGGTGTCGCCGGTGTCGCCGGCAACGGTCAGGTGGAGTTCGCCGAGGCCATCGCCGGGGTCCGCCAGCCGGAGACGGGACACGTGTGGATCCGGGGCACCGATCTCGTCGGTCGCCCGACACGCGAGTGGTTGGCCGCCAAGGTGGCCTATGTTCCCGAGGACCGCGACGGTGACGGCGTGCTGCCGACGATGACGGTCGCCGAGAACCTGGTCCTGGGCTCACAGCGGTCCTCCGATATCCGGCGGGCCGGCCTGATCGACTGGAAGGAAGCCCGGCAGAAGGCCGCCGAGGCCATCGCGACCTACTCGATCCGGGCCAACGGTCCGAATGCGCTGGCCGGTGATCTGTCCGGTGGCAATATCCAGCGCGTCATCTTGGCGCGGGCGTTCGCCCACGAGCCGAGCTTGCTGATCCTGCACAACCCCACCCGGGGGCTGGATCTGCGGTCGACGCAGTTCGTCTACGAGCAGGTCCACGCGGCGACCGCCGCCGGCTGTTCGGTGTTGTTGCTGTCGGAGGATCTCGACGAGTTGGTCGCGCTGTCGGACCGCCTCGTGACGATCTACAACGGTGAATTCGTCGGCGAGTGGGCGCGGGGCGCCGTCGACCAGGTGGCTGTGGGTCAGAGCATGGCCGGAGTGGGAGTGGAACGATGAGTGAGCGAAGCGAGCGAACCATGAACACCTCCTCATGCCGGCATCGGCCTATCGTGTCTGTTTTCCAGGCGGTGGCGGCATGAGTGTCCAGACGACCGAACCGACTCCTTCGCCGGCTCCCGTGCCGGCGGAGAAGAAGGCGAACGGTCTGCTGTGGATGGCCGGCAGCTACGTCTTCTCGGTCCTGGCCGCGTTCGTGGTGGGGGCGATCATCATCGTCGCCCTCGGCTACGACCCGGTGCGAGCGATCGAGTCCATCCTCACCACGTCCTTCTCGACCTCCTTCGGCATGGTGGAGACGCTGCACAAGTGGGTGCCGATCGTCCTGTGCGCCTATGCCTTCGCGATCCCGCTGGCGACGGGCAAGTTCAACATCGGTGCCGAGGGCCAGCTTCTCGTCGGTGCGACCGGCGGCGTCGCGATGGGCATCCTGTTGTCGGATCTGCCGCTGCTCCTGCTCTTGCCGATGGTCCTGATCGCCGGTGTCCTTGCCGGAGCGGTCTGGGCCGGCATCGCGGCGGTGCTGATGGTGAAGTTCGGGGTCAACGAGATCCTCAGCACCGTGCTGTTGAACTTCGTCTCGTTCCAGCTGATCGACTATGTCGCCTCCCACGTGTGGCCGGACGCCGGCGCGGGTCACCCCGCGACCGTGCCGGTCGGTGACGGCGCTCGCCTGCCGGGTATCGGGGGACCGCCCCCGATCCACCTAGGTGTGGTCCTGACGCTCGTGGTGTGCGTGGCGGTCTGGCTGTGGGTGCGTCGCACGCCGTCCGGCTTCGAGATGCGGGCGGTGGGAGCCAATCCCCGCGCCTCGCTCGTGCACGGGCTGCGGACGTCGCGGCTCGCCGGCCTCGGCATCGTCGTCGGCGGCGGCATCGGCGGTCTCGCCGGTGCCATCGAGGTGGCCGGTGTCCACGGCAAGATGCTCGAGGGGATGCAGTCGAACTTCCTCATCCTGGGCATCATCGTCGGGCTGATGGCCCGCGGTTCGATGGCGGCGATCCCGGTCGTCGCATTCGGTATCGCGGTGCTGGAGGTCGGCGCGAGCTCCATGCAGCGCACCGCCCAGGTGCCGGTCGAGCTGGTGCTGATCGTGCAGGCCCTGATCCTGCTGTTCCTGTTGCTGTCCGATGTGGTGCGTCGGCGTTTCGAGAGGCGAGTGCGATGAACGAGATCGCGGAGTTCGTGGCGCTGGTGCTTCCGGCGATGGTGCCGTTCGTGTTGGCGGCGCAGGGGACCGTGTTGAGCGGCCGGGCCGGTGTCTTCAATGTCAGCCAGGAGGGCCTCATGGTCCTCGGCGCGGCCGTGGGCTTCCTGGTGAGCTACTCGGTAGGCAGCAACGCGGTGGGAGTGTTCGTCGCGGCGGCCGTGGCGGGCCTGTTCGGCCTGATCCTCGGCGTCATGACGACGAACTGGCGACTCGACCAGTTCATCGTCGGCCTCGCGTTGTACTTCGCGGCGCTGGGGTTGGCGAGCCTGCTGTACCGGGTGGCCGTCGGCACCACGCTGGAGCCGCCGCTGATCCCGACGCTGGAGTCCTATCCCATCCCGCTGCTGTCGAAGATCCCGTACCTGGGGGAGATGTTCTTCGACCACGACCTGCTGGTGTACACGGCCTTCGTGCTGTCCGGGCTGCTGTTCTGGTTCATGTACCGGACGAATGCGGGCTTGCGGTTCCGCGCCTGCGGCGAGAATCCGCGGTCGGCCGACAGCCTGGGCGTGAACGTCGCCCGCACGCGGATCGTCGCCTCGGTGCTGGGCGCGGCGCTCGTCGGCGTGGCGGGGGCCTACCTGCCGATGGTCTACACCGGCACGTTCACCGAGGGTATGGTGGCCGGTCGCGGCTGGCTCGTCATCGCGCTCGCCTTCCTCGGCGGTTGGCGTCCTCAGTACATCCTCGCCGGTGCGGCCTTCTTCGCCGGCATGGAAGTGCTGGCATTGCGGGCCCAGGTGGCCGGGGTCGGCATTCCCCACCAGTTCGTGCTGATGCTGCCGTATGTCGCGACCCTCGTGGTCATGATGTTCGCCTTCCGGTGGGCGCGCCAGCCGCGTTTCCTCGGTCAGAACTACGACCGGGAGAGCCGCCTGGCCGGATGATCCGCTGACGGTGCCCGTGCGCCCGGTGGCCCGATGGCCGCCGGGCGCACGAGGTTGTCAGATGAACTACGTGGACCACTAGGCTGAACCACATGAGCATCGATATCGGGATGGCCAAGCGCGGGCGGCAGGGATATCACTTCGACGACATCGCGATAGTCCCGTCGCGGCGCACGCGTGATCCCGAGGAGGTATCGACGCATTGGCAGATCGATGCCTATCGCTTCGACCTGCCGGTGATGGCCGCTCCGATGGACTCGGTCATGAGCCCGGACACGGCGATCGCCCTCGGCCGCATGGGCGGTCTCGGCGTCCTCGACCTGGAGGGTCTGTGGACGCGCTATGAGAATCCCGAGCGGCTGCTGGAGGAGATCGCGACGATCGACCCGGCCAGCGCCACTCAGCGGCTGCAGGAGATCTACCGTGAGCCGATCAAGGCCGAGCTGATCGCTGCGCGGCTGCAGCAGGTCCGCGATGCGGGCGTGACGGTCGCGGGGGCGTTGTCGCCTCAGCGCACCAAGCAGTTCGCCGAGACCGTCGTCAGCGCGGGTGTGGACCTCTTCGTCATCCGCGGCACGACCGTGTCGGCGGAGCACGTCTCGGGCCAGACCGAGCCGTTGAATCTGAAGAACTTCATCTACGAGCTGGACGTGCCGGTGATCGTCGGCGGGTGCGCTACCTACCAGGCGGGCCTGCACCTCATGCGCACCGGCGCGGCAGGTGTGCTCGTCGGTTTCGGCGGGGGAGCGGCGCACACCACTCGCTCGGTGCTGGGCGTGGCGGTCCCGATGGCGTCGGCGGTCGCCGATGTCGCCGCTGCGCGCCGCGACTACCTGGACGAGTCCGGGGGCCGTTATGTGCACATCATCGCGGACGGCTCGATCGGGCGCAGCGGTGATATCGCGAAGGCGGTCGCGTGTGGTGCGGATGCGGTCATGATCGGCTCGCCCTTCGCGCGGGCCGATGAGGCGCCGGGACGTGGTTTCCACTGGGGTGCTGAGGCGTGGCACCCGGATCTGCCGCGTGGTGAGCGTGTCGATATCGGCACGGTCGGGTCATTGGAGCAGGTGCTGTTCGGTCCGTCGTCGGTGTCGGACGGCACGATGAACCTCATCGGCGCCTTGCGCAGGGCGATGGCGACGACCGGCTACACGGAGCTGAAGGAGTTCCAGCGGGTCGAGGTCGTCCTAGGATGACGGTCAGCGGCGCGCCATCGCATCGCGGATGCGTTTGAGAGGGGCCGGCCGTGGAAGATTTTCTCCGTCATCGGTGGCAGGCGATCGTCCTGGCGATCGTCGCGGTGGTGTTCATCGTGCAGAACCGTCACGACACCAAGATCACGTTCTTGTGGATGGATCTGAGGTCGCCGATGTGGCTGACGTTGACCGCTGTGACGCTGTTGGGTGTGGCGATCGGGGTGATCGTCAACCGTCGCACCGGCCGCAAGCCGTGACCGGGGGTCCGGTGCGATGGCACGAGATGCCCTATGACGATCCTGACGTGGTGGCGCTCATGTCGCTCATGTCGGTCGAGATGAATCTGCTGTATGGCCGTCCGGCGGAGGAGGCGCCTCCGGGGGCACCCGTCGGGCCGGGTGAGATGGCGCTGACGCTGCTCGGTGACCGTGAGGGGGCGCCGGTGGCGACGGCGAGTCTGCGCCGAGTGGGTGAGGATCTCGAGCTCAAGCGCATGTATGTCGCCGCCGATGCCCGCGGTGAGGGCATGGGTGCCTCGCTGCTCGAGCGGACGGAGACCGAGGCCAGGCGGCGGGGAGTTCGGCGTCTGGTTCTGCACACGGGCGAGCAACAGACAGCTGCGGTGGCGCTGTACCGGTCTCGCGGCTACCAGCCGATCGGCTCGCTCCCGGGCTATGAGGATGTCCCGGGCTCTCTGTTCCTGGCCCGGTCTCTCATCTGAGCCTTCGTGCCGGGGCACGCGCGATCGCCGTGCGATGGCGGTGAGCTGTCACGCACTCCGGCGGCGAAAGTGCGTGATGGCTCACCGCCTAGGGGAGAGGTGCGGGATAACTCACCGCCCGCGAGCCCGCGTCACAGCGCACGTCTCGCTGCCGGTGAAACGAATTCGTCCAGGAATGTGACATCACCCATGTCACATTCGAGATACTCGCGGTATCCTGATCGACATGCTCGATGTCAGCCAGGTCGCATCCCCGGTGTCGGACGACCGAGTCCGGCAGCTCACCGCGCTCATCCGCACCTCCATCGACGAGACGCGACGCACCGTCTCGCCCCTGACCGGTGACGAGATCGCGACCGTCCCCGTCTCCAGTGTCGATGACGTCGCCGCCGCCTTCGAGGCCGCGCGGCGCGCGCAGCGGACGTGGGCACGTACCTCGCCGCAGGCCCGCCAGCAGATGCTGCTGCGCCTGCACGATCTCGTCCTGGACCGTCAGGAGGAGCTGCTCGACCTGATCCAGCTCGAGTCCGGCAAGTCGCGCGCCCACGCCTTCGACGAGATCGCACACCTCGCGCTCACCGCGCGCTACTACGGCCGCCGACTGGCCAAGATCGTCGGGCCGCACCGGCGCTCGGGCGTCTACCCGGGCCTCACCACCGTGCGTCAGGTGCAGCAGCCCAAGGGCGTCATCGGCGTCATCAGCCCGTGGAACTATCCGCTGACCATGGCCATCTCCGATGGCCTCGCGGCCGTCGCGGCCGGTAACGCCGTCGTGCACAAGCCCGACAGCCAGAGTCCGCTCACGGCTCTCGCGGGGATCGAACTGCTGCGCGAGGCGGGATTCCCGCCCGAGCTCTGGCAGGTGGTGAGCGGTCAGGGTTCGGTCGTGGGACACGCGATCATCGAGCGAGCCGACTACATCTGCTTCACCGGCTCCACGGCCACGGGCAAGCGTGTGGCCGGCCAGTGCGCCGAGCGACTCATCGGCTGCTCGCTCGAGCTCGGTGGCAAGAACCCGATGATCGTGCTGCCGGGGGCGAATGTCGAGAAGGCGGCCGCCGGTGCCGTCACCGCCGCCTTCTCCTCGGCCGGGCAGCTGTGCGTCTCCATCGAGAGGATCTACGTCCACCGCCGCCAGTACGCGGCCTTCCGCGACGCTCTGGTGCGCCGGGTGCAGTCGATGAGCTTCGGCACCGCGCTGGACTGGGAGGCCGACATGGGCACCCTGGTCTCCCCGGCGCAGCTCGCGACGATCGAGAAGCACGTCGACGACGCCATCGCGCAGGGCGCCACTGTGCTCGTCGGCGGGCGCGCCCGCCCCGAGCTGGGGCCGTGGTTCTACGAGCCGACCGTGCTCGAAGGCGTCACTCCGGCGGCCGAATGCTTCGCCGAGGAGACCTTCGGCCCGCTCGTCTCGCTCTACTCCTATGACACCGTCGACGAGGCCGTCGCCTTCGCGAACTCCGGTGTCTACGGACTCAACGCGAGTGTCTGGGGGCCGGCGCGGACCGCCAAACAGGTCGCCGCGCGGCTCAAGGCCGGCACTGTCAACGTCAACGAGGGCTTCGCCGCGACCTTCGGCAGCATCGACGCCCCGATGGGCGGCATGCGCGAGTCGGGCACCGGCCGTCGTCAGGGTGCCGAGGGTCTCCTGCGCTTCACCGAGAGCCAGGCGATCGGTGCTCAGCGGCTGATGCCCGTCGGAGGCCCGCCGTTCATCGGGTCCGGCGCCTTCAGCAAGCTCATGACCCTGGGTCTGAGGCTCCTCAAGAAGGCGGGGAAGGCATGAGTGAGCATTACGACGTCATCGTCATCGGGTCGGGCTTCGGGGGCAGCGTCTCGGCTCTGCGGCTGACCGAGAAGGGCTACCGTGTCGCCGTGCTCGAGGCGGGCCGGCGCTTCAGCGACGACGAGTTCGCCACGACCTCCTGGCACCTGCGCGACTACCTCTGGGCACCGGCGATCGGCTGCTACGGCATCCAGCGCGTCGACCTGCTGAAGGACTCGCTCATCCTGTCCGGCGCTGGCGTCGGGGGAGGGTCGCTGGTGTATGCCAACACGCTCTACGAGCCCCTCGAGCCGTTCTTCCGCGATCCGGCCTGGGGTTACATCACCGACTGGAAGGACGAGCTCGCGCCGTACTACGACCAGGCCAAGCGGATGCTCGGCGTCGTCGAGTACGCGATGGAGACGCCGGCCGACCGGGTCATGCAGGAGACCGCCCGTCGCATGGGCGTCGAGGGGACCTTCCACTACGCGCCGGTGGGTGTCACCTTCGGCCCCGAGCCGGGCGCCCCGCTCGACGACCCCTACTTCGGCGGGGCGGGGCCTCGACGCAATGCCTGCCTCAACTGCGGCGAGTGCATGACCGGCTGCCGGCACAATGCCAAGAACACCCTCGTCAAGAACTACCTCTATCTCGCCGAGCAGGCGGGAGCGAGCATCTTCGCGCTGACCACGGTCACGCGGGTGCGTCCCCGGCGCCGGGGCGGTTACGAGATCAGCACCAAGCCGACCGACAAGCGCTTCGGCAAGGGTGCCACCTTCACGGCCGATCAGGTGGTCTTCGCCGCCAGCGCTCTAGGCACTCAGCGGCTGCTCCACAAGCTGCGCGATAACGGCGATCTCCCGCGCCTCTCACGTCGCCTCGGGGTGCTGACCCGCACCAACTCCGAGGCATTGCTCGGCGCCATCGCCACGGACGACTCGGTCGATTACTCCGAGGGTGTGGCCATCACGTCCTCGATCCATCCCGATCCCTACACGCACATCGAGCCGGTCCGCTACGGCAAGGGCTCCAACGCGATGATGCTCGTGCAGTCGGCCCTGGCACCCGCCGACACCGGCCGTCACCGGCTGCGCGAATGGGCGGTCAACATGCTCAAGATGGTTCCTTACCTGCACAAGATCTTCGACTGGCGCCATTGGTCGGAGCGGACCGTGATCGCGCTGGTCATGCAGGCCTACGACAACTCGATCACCACGTACACCAAGAAGGGACCGTTCGGTCGTCGCCGGCTCACCTCGCGCCAGGGCCACGGGCTGCCGAACCCGACCTATATCCCCGAAGGACATCAGGCGGTGACGACGATGGCCGACATCATGGGCGGTATCGCCGGCGGCACGGTCGGAGAGCCGGTCGGAGTGCCGATGACCGCGCACTTCATGGGCGGCTGCGCGATCGGGGACTCGGCGGCCAATGGCGTCATCGACCCGTACCAGCGCGTGTTCGGCCACCCCGGGCTTCACGTCGCGGACGGCTCGGCGGTGAGTGCCAATCTCGGCGTCAATCCGTCCCTGACGATCACCGCTCAGGCCGAGCGGGCGATGGCCCTCTGGCCGAACAAGGGCGAGACGGATCCCCGCCCGGCGCTCGGCGCTCGCTACCGGCGGGTGGAGCCGGTCGTGCCGAAGAACCCGGTGGTGCCGGACTCCGCGCCGGCCGCATTGCGGCTGCCCGTGGTGGGTGTCGGCTGAGACGTCTCCCATGGTGGGACGCGAATGATCGCCCTTTTTCAAGCGAAGTCCAGTACCGACACGCATGTGACGGAAGAAAATTATGTGACTGGTGTTCCCCCTGAGGCTCTGGGGGATTAGCGTGGTGACCCATGAGTCGCCGCTTCCCCCTGCTCGTGGTGTCGGTCGTCGGCCTTGTCGGGGCCTCGATGTCGACTGTCCAGGCTGCCCCGGACGAGGACCGGGTTGCCGCCATCCAGGTCGAGCTGGTCGAGTCCCGTCAGGCGCTCAATGGTCTCTATGCCAATGCCGCGGCGGCCTCTGAGCAGTACAACGCCGCCGTGGTGGCCGCGGAGCGCGCCGACTCCGAGATCGCCGAGCTGGATGGGCAGATCGCCGAGGCCGAGGCCGAGCTGGAGACCGAGCGGACGTCCGTCGCCGATCTCACGCTGCGCCAGCTGGAGGGCAACGACAGCATCCAGGCCATCTCCTCCATGGTCGGCTCGAGCGAGCCTCGTGAGCTGCTCGAGCGTGCGGGCGCCTTCGCCAGCACACAGGACGCCGTGGCCGCCCAGATCTCGCAGTTGGAGGCCAAGCAGGCCGTCGTGCGCACCGTGCTCGACGAGGCCGAGCGGGCACAGCAGCGCCGCGACGACGCCCTCGCCGCGCAACGGTCGACCGTGCAGTTCATCGAGGACACGATCGCCGAGGCGGAACAGCGTCAGGGTGAGTTGACCGGCGAGCGCGAGACGCTGCTGGCGGAGCTGGCTCGGTTGCAGGAGCTCAGCGTCGACGAGGTGACGTCGCGACAGGACCGGATCGACGAGCGCATCGACTCCTCGGGTCCTTCCTCGGTCCCTGAGGGAGCGCCCGGAGGATCGGGCGGTGAGAACACCTCGCCGTCGCCGAACCGGCCCGCGCCGACCACCGAGGCCCCGCGGCCCACCCAGCCGCCTCCCCCTCCGCCGGCGCCCAAGCCGCCACCTCCGCCGCCGGCGCCGAACCCGACTGGGGTCGAGGCGATGATCGGCTACGCGCAGGCCCAGTTGGGCAAGCCGTACCAGTGGGGCGGCGCGGGCCCGAACTCCTTCGACTGCTCGGGTCTGGTCATGCGGGCTCTCGAAGCCGCTGGAAAGGGCTCGCCTCGGGTGGCAGGGGACCAGTACAACGCCTTCCGGAAGATCGACCCCTCCCAGCGCCAGCGCGGTGACCTGCTGTTCTGGTCCAACGGGTCGGGCATCTACCACGTGGCGATCTCGCTCGGCGGGGGACGGATGATCCACGCGCCCAACTCCAGCCGTCCGGTCGAGATCGTCTCGGACACGTGGATGGGCGCGCCGCAGCTCGCCGCCCGCCCCTTCTGACCCCGGCCGCTGCGAGGGTCCCACCTCGGCAGCGGTGGGCCAGCGACCTCACACCCGGCCGGGCGGTAGGCGGTCAACTTATCGAGGCCTCGATAACGTTGCTGGGCTACCGCCGCCGCGGATCAGGCCTCCGGGCGGAAGATGCCCGCGGGAGTGAGCGCCACGTTCACCGTGACGTCGTGCGGTTCGTGGGGGAGGGCTGGTACGAGCTCATCGGCGAAGACGATCGCGCAGGTCAGCCCGGGGTAGTGCTCCAACGCCCGATCGTAGTAGCCGGCACCGCGGCCGAGGCGATGACCGGCGTGATCGACCGCGAGTGCCGGCACGAAGGCAGTGGCACACGTCGCGAGGGCCCCTGGGCCCAGTCGGGCACCGGACGGCTCCGCGATTCCGTGAGCGCCGAGTGTGGTCGGCTCATCGTCGACCAGGACCCAGTCGAGCATCCGCGTGGCCGGTTCGCTGACCGGCACGATCACCTCGACTCCGCGGCCGCGCAGTGCCTCGATGAGCGGCAGCGTGTCCGGTTCCTCGGCCATCGGCAGATAGCAGGCGATCCGTGGCCCGCGGGTCAATGCCAGCTGAGACAGCGCGTGGAGAGCGAGGGTCTCACCCGATGCGCGGCGCTCCGCGGCGGGTCGTGCGCGACGGCGTGCGAGGAGCTCGCGACGCAGGATCGGCTTGTTCGCGGGTGCGGAACCGGACATGGCGCTAGCCTATGGCGGGTGAGTGGACTCAACGAAGCGCAGCAGCGGATGCACACCGCGGGTGTCCCCCAGCAGGCGATCGACGTGTTCTCGGACTTCTACGCTCAGCTCGAGAGCGGGGCCAGCGGCGCGATCCGCGAGTCCGATGTCGATCCCTTACGCGATATCGATGCCGTCGCCGACCTCGCCTTCAGCCCCGAGGAGGCCCGTGCCGCCGCGCAGGTGACGGCGATCGTCAAGCTCAACGGCGGACTCGGCACGTCGATGGGCATGGACCGGGCCAAGTCGCTGCTGCGAGTCCGTGAGGACGCGACCTTCCTCGACATCATCGCGCGACAGGTCACCTACGTCCGCGAGAATCTCGGCGCCCGTCTGCCACTTCTGTTCATGGACAGCTTCCGCACCCGCGACGACACGCTGGCAGCCCTCGAGCGCCATCCCGACCTGGCGTACGGCGATCTGCCGCTGGACTTCCTGCAGAACCGCGAGCCCAAGCTCCGTGTCGACACCCTGGCCCCGGTCGACTGGCCCGACGACCCCTCCCTCGAGTGGTGTCCGCCCGGCCACGGCGACCTCTACACGGCGCTGCAGACCTCGGGCGTCCTCGACCGGTTGATCGGCGGGGGATTCCGCTATGTCTCGGTCTCGAACTCGGACAATCTCGGTGCCGCCCCCGATCCCCAGATGATGGCCTGGTTCGCCCAGTCGGGAGCCCCCTACGCGGCGGAGGTGTGCGAACGCACACCCGCCGATGTGAAGGGCGGTCATCTGGTGGTCCGCAAGCGCGACGGCCGGCTCGTCCTGCGCGAGACGGCACAGACCGCAGCCGAGGACGAGCAGTACGCCACCGACCCGCAGCGACACCGGTACTTCCACACCAACAACCTGTGGTTCGACCTGGTGCGGCTGCGCGAGGTCCTGAACGAGCGGCGCGGAGTGATCGGGCTGCCCCTCATCCGCAATGAGAAGACGGTCGATCCCACCGATCCCTCCTCGCCCAAGGTCGTGCAGATCGAGTCGGCGATGGGAGCCGCGGTCGAGGTCTTCGACGGTGCGACGGCCATCGAGGTGCCGCGCTCACGGTTCCTGCCGGTCAAGACCACCAATGACCTCGCCCTCCTGAGGTCCGATGTCTACGAGCTGGGGGCGGACGGGCGGCTGCGTGCCGGCTCGGCGGCACCGCTCGTGTCCCTCGATCGCGACTACTTCACGAGAATCGCGGACTTCGAGCGGCGCGTGCCCGAACCGCTTTCCCTCGTGCGTGCGACGCGTCTGCGCGTGGAGGGTGATGTCAGCTTCGAGGGCGCGGCGACGGTCATCGGCGACGTCACGGTCACGGCGCCGCAGGGCGAGTCCCGGAACGTCGCCGCCGGAACCGTCCTGCGCGCGGGTTAGGCTGACACACATGACAGCGGGAGAGTCGACCAGCGGAGCACCCACCGCGGCGTCTGGTGGTTCTGGGCTGCCGCCCAGACCGCGACCGCACAGCATCGCCCCAGGACGCCTCACGGTGGAGGACCACCTCGAGACGATCCTGCGCGGGATCGGTCCGCTCGGCGCCTACGATCAGCCCGTCGTCGAGTCGCTGGGGCTGTCGCTGCACGAGGAGATCGTCAGCGACCTGGACCTACCGCGGCACGACTCCGCCGATATCGACGGCTACGCCGTCGCCGCGCAGGATCTCGCGGGGGCCAGCACGACCGGTCCGGTCGAGCTTCCGGTCGTCGGCGAGATCGTCTCGGGATCGGGCAAGCCCTTCGCCATCAGCTCGGGCACCTGCGTCACGATCATGACGGGAGCCCCGCTGCCGCATGGGGCGGATGCCGTCGTCCCGGTCGAGCATGTGCGGGGGGACCATGCGCGGGTCGGCTTCACCCGCCCGGCCACCCCCGGCCAGAACGTCCGGCGCCAGGGCGAGGACGTCCAGGCCGGCACGCTGGTCCTCCCCGAAGGGTCGGTGCTCGGTCCACGCGAGATCGGCCTCCTGGCCTCCGTGGGACGCTCACGGATCAAGGCGCGCCCGCGCCCGCGTGTCGTCATCATCTCCACCGGTCGCGAGCTGCGCGAGCCGGGCGAGCACCTCGGCCACGACTCCGTCTATGACGGCAACTCCTCGATGATCGCCGCCGCGGTGCGCGCGGCCGGTGCGATCGCCTTCCGGGTCGGCGCCGTGGGCGACGATCCGCGCCAGTTCCAGCGGGTGCTGTCCGATCAGCTGGTGCGTGCCGACTTGGTCATCACCACCGGCGGCCTGGGGCATTCACGCCGCGATGTCGTGCGTCAGGTGCTCGGCAATGTCGGAACCGTCCAGTTCCACGATGTCGCCCTCGAGCCGGGCCACGACCAGGGATTCGGGCGGGTCCTCGATGAGGAGACTCCGCTGATCGCGTTGCCCGGCGACCCTGTCTCGGCCTTCGTCGCCTTCGAGGTGTTCGCCCTCCCCGCGCTGCGGCGTCTGATGGGACGCACGCCGTACCGGCGCCCTCAGGTCCATGCCGTCCTGGCCGAGGACATCGCCTCGGAGCCGGGTCAGCGCGAGTACGTGCGCGGGATCTTCGAGGTCACACACCGTGGTGCCAAGGTCACCCCGGTCAAGGGCCGTGGCGCTCACCTGATCGGCCATCTGGCCCAGGCGAACGCGCTCATCGTCGTGGGCGAGGACGAGACGGCGCTCAATCTCGGTGACACCGTGCGCACCATCGTCCTCGACCGCTCCTTCTGATGGCCCGCGGCTGGCCGGTCACGCTGCGCGACGGCCAGATCGGGGTCCGGCCGCTGGCCCGGCGCGATGCCACCACCTGGTCGCGGTTGCGGGCCGACAATCTCGAATGGCTGGCGCCCTGGGAAGCGACCCTCCCGCCCGGCGCGGGCCCGCCGCCGATCTCCTATACGACCATGATCAGCGGATTGCGGCGCCGCGCCCGCGAGGGTTCGGTCATGCCGTTCGCGGTCACCTGGGACGGGCAGATGGTGGGCCAGCTGACGGTCAACGCGATCACCGGCGGCTCGGCGCAGTCGTCGAGTATCGGCTACTGGGTGGCGCGCTCGTACGCCGGTCGCGGCATCACGCCGACCGCCGTGGCGCTGGTGACGGACCATCTGCTCGGGCCGGCCGGTCTGCATCGTGTCGAGATCGCGATACGCCCCGAGAACGCCGCCAGCCTGCGTGTCGTCGAGAAGCTCGGTTTCCAGCGCATCGGTATCGCCCCGCGGTACCTGCACATCGCGGGGGACTGGCAGGACCACGTACTCTTCCAGCTCACCTCCGAGGATGTCCCGGAGGGGGTCCTGCGCCGCTGGCATCAACGCCGCGTGTGACAACTCATCAGCGACACACGCAGGCTGATCCCACGATCCGGGGCGCTGAAGCCCTACGGTTTCAACGTGGCTTCCTCCGGACTCATCGTCGCGTTCGTCGTCGCCCTCTGGGCGACGTACTTCGTGCCGCTGGTCCTGCGTCGCTACGACGAGGCCAATAAGAACTCCGCACTCGATACGGAGGGTCCCATGCGCCGTGTGGTGACGTCGAACCAGACCGACACTTCTTCCCCCGCCGCCGAGCCCGCTGCCGATCACCGGTCGCCGGGCGCGCCGCACCGTCCTGCTCCCACCGTCACGCGCGAGGCGGCTCGCATCGCCGCGCGCCGTCGCCGCAACACGCTGCTGACGCTCGTGGCGCTGCTCGCCGTCGTCGGCGGTGTCGCCGGCTTCGGCTATCTGCCGCTGTGGGCGATCGCCGTGCCCGCGGCGTTGATCGTAGGGTGGCTGATCCTGTGCCGGGTCATGGTGCGTGCCGAGCGCGGCATCTCCCAGCCCCGGGCTCCCCGCGTCCGCGAGGAGCGGGCGGGCGCCGACGAGACGCCCGAGCAGCGCGAACCGCGAGCGAGTCGCTTCGCGGCGCTCAAGGGCAAGGTCGGATCGCTCACCTCCCGGGTGACGTCGTCATCCGCACCCGAGTACAGCGCCGACGACGAGGCGACCATCATCGTCAACGTCGACGACATCGACCCTGACCGCAAGCACGTCATGGAGGACGTCCCGCTCACCGAGGACGCCCTCGACGAGCAGCTGGAGATCGCGGTGCCGAGTGTCGGCGTCGACGGCCAGATGCTCTGGGATCCGCTGCCGGTGACGGTGCCCACCTATGTGACCAAGCCGCGCGCCGGCCGTACGGTCCGCACCATCGATTTCACCCAGGCGGGCGCCTGGACCTCCGGCCACGTGGAGGGCGAGAACGTCGAGTTCCCGACCCGCCGCGACGAGCAGGATCACCCGGAGACCCGCCGGGCCGTCGGTCACTGAGCCAGTGGTAGGCTCAGTGCCACTGGGGCATTGGCGCAGTTGGTAGCGCGCTTCGTTCGCATCGAAGAGGTCAGGAGTTCGAATCTCCTATGCTCCACAATTTCAGACGTAGTCGAACCCCTGACATGGGTGTTCTGGCCTGTCGTGACGACGAAGGGCTCCGCGAGGCGGAGGGTTGCTTCCTCGTCTTCGTCGATGTCGATGCCGGTGGTGAGGTCTGGTTCGCGAGGCGTTTCCCGTGCGAGTCGGTGGTCTTGTAGAGGTGTTGGCAGTCGATCAGGAGCCGTAGCGCCTTCGCGATCTGGCGTCTGGGTCCTTGGTCTTGGTCGTGTTCGTTCTCGATGCGGCGGTCGATGTCAGCGAGCCCTGCCCTGATGCGGTCCTGGTGGCGCTTCAGCGTGGGTAGGTCGATGGCGTCGGCGAAGTGGGCGGCGAGGAGCTTGTCGGACTCGTCTTCGAGCCGTCGGCGGTTCGCCGCGAGTTCGGCCAGCTCGTCGGAACGTGCGGCGAATCTCTCGTCGAACGCCGCCTCGACCTTCTTGGTCAGGCCGACGTACTGGGCCTCGTTGATGCTGATGCGGGCGTAGCAGTCGGCGACCAGCTGCTCGGCGACGGCAATGGGGATTGCGCGGCGCGTGCACTTCGTCTTGCGGGTGCGCCTGCCGCTGCACGAGTAGTAGGCGTACTGGATGCCCTGCTTGTTCGTCGGCAGGTCGAGCTGCAACCTGGAACCGCACACCCCACAGAACAGCGACCCTTTGAGGTAGTGGTCGTGGACGCGCTTGCGTGCTCTCGCCTTCTTCGCAACGTCGAGAATCGACTGCACACGCTGCCAAGTAGCGAGGTCAATCAGCGGCTCGTGAGAGCCCGGATGGTTCGCGCCCTTATACGGGACGAGGCCGATGTAGTAGGGGTTTCACAGGATGAAGCGCCCCAGGTTTGATGCCGCATCCTTTTGAGTTGGAAGGATGCGAACCATGCCGAAGAAGATCGATCAGAAGGTCAAGGAGCGGTGCGTGCGCCAGGTGCTGGAGCACCTGCCGGAGTACTCGTCGCTGACCGCGGCCGCCGAGTCCGTCGCTCGCCGCGAGGGGCTCGGGAAGGAGACCGTGCGTCGCTGGGTCGTCCAGGCCCAGGTCGACGGCGGCCAGCGCCAGGGAGCCACCAGTGAGGAGCTCGCCGAGATCAAGGACCTCAAGGCCAAGGTCCGCCGACTCGAGGAGGACAACGAGGTCCTGCGCAGGGCCTCGATTTTCTTCGCGGCCGAACTCGACCCCCGCAATCGATGATCGTCGCGTTCATCGACGAGCTGCGGGCCGAGGACCACGCGGTCGAGTCGATCTGCCGGGTCCTGCGTGAGCAGGGCTGCCAGATCGCCGCGAGGACTTATCGCGACTGGGCGCGCCTCGACCGCCCTGTCGCGGCCCGCACGGTCAGCGACGCCATCGTCACCAACCAGGTCCGAGACCTGGCCTGGAGGATCGACCACGAGGGCGTGCGTCGGATGACTCCCGAGGGACTGTACGGCCGTCGCAAGATGACTGCGCTCGTGCGTCGCGCCAGCCCGGAAGCGTCGCCCGGGTCGGTGGACCGGGCGATGAGGACCCTGTCCCTGCAAGGGGTTCGACGCTCCAAGGGGATCCGGACCACGATTCCCGGCAAGGACGGCAAGAGAGCTGGCGACCTGCTCGACCGCAACTTCACGGCCGAGGCCCCGAACCGAACCTGGGTCATGGACTT
>NZ_VLNT01000010.1 GCF_007421815.1 Aeromicrobium piscarium
GACGACTCGAACACCTCCGCGGCTCTGCCCTCGGCTTCAGGAATCTGACCAACTACATCGCTCGGAGCCTGCTCGAGACCGGCGGCTTCAGACCCCAACTACACCCTCGATTCGGATGAGCCGCTTTGTACTGAGGAATGGCATGCGGCTCCCCGGCATTGTCATCGATGCGTCGACGAACCCTAACGGCGTATGGAAGGCCTACAAGGCGGTGTGGCGCGAGAACGACGAGTGGAACTGCGGCAATCTCGACGACAGGGCTGTACTCCCCTGTTCGCATCTCCAGCATGTGAGAGCACCCAACCAGCTCATCTTCGGCCGTCGCTGCTCAACCCACTGATTTGCTGAAACACTGCTGGGAATGCACACGGGCCGATTCGTTTCGTGCCATGGATCTACGCTGCATTCCACCTACACAATCGCGGCCGTTCGCATATGCATGCAGTTGGTGACCGCGGCCTACGCCCGAGACGTCAACGGCAAAGACTGACGCATGCGGTGGGTTCTAGTCGCCGAACCACTTGCGGTCCAGGGTCTTGAAGTAGCCCTTCTTTAGTGCACGTTCCGCACTCGCTTTCGGCGTGGAGAAGAAGTCCCGCTCTGACGAAGAGAGCCCCACCTTCTCGATCTTCTTACGCAACAATGCCATAGTGCAACACAAATCAGCCATCTGGAACAGGCTGTAATCCGAAGGCACGACGTTGCGGACCTCGACGCTCAAATGGGCGTTGAAAACGCTATTGACGAGGTTCGTGATCTCCTTCTGGCCGTTGTCGTAGTAGATGACGATGCGTTCCCACCGCGCGAAAAACTCATACTCGGCGCGGATCCAAGCGCCAAGCTCACGCGACATGGCGCTGACGAGCCGATCGCTGTCGTCGAGCTCCCTCTTGCTGAACACCCAGGAGTGGTAGGTGACGTCACATCTGTGTACGAAATCGACGAGCATTCGAAAGATCGAACGCCGATCAGACAGCCCCATCCAGCGGTACTCCCGCTCTCGACGAATCAGCGGACCAGTGTGGACGGCGTGATCTTGTGGAAGCTTCCGAGCTCTCAGTCCCTCGTGGATCGAGTCGAGGTGCCTTGAGATGTCGTCACTCTGATCGTGCAAGACGAGACTGAGAACGTAGAACGGAGAGTGCTTCTGGAAAGGCCCGAAATCGCCCGACTCATCGATGAAGATGCTGAATTCTCGCAAGACAGGCTTCCCAGAAAAAGCTTCAGGCGGGTATTTACCCGCCTGAAGATGTGTGGCGGGGGTATCCCCGCCTAGAGGGTGGACCATGGCCCTTCGGCCAGCCCAGTGCGACGATCCTAGCACGGCGTTCAGAAGCTCGACAGGCTCCACCAGCTAGCCTCGGCACCCTCCGGCCGTCTCGTGGCGAAGCCATGCCGAGGCTAGCTGGTGGACGCAAAAACGCCGCGGCGCTCGACGGCTTCTGACAGGTCAGATCAGGTCGACGAGGGTGTCGATCTGTCCTGCCGCGGGGACGAAAATTTGGGCGGTCTCCCACAAGCCTTCGGACCCTCGATCAGGACGGCACCGATGCAGCCGAGACGCGCGTCAAGTTCTCGATCCGCGATCCGCGGACGATAGGTGGCCATGGTTCTATTCTAGTGTTTGCATAGAATCGAGACGACCTTTCGCAAGATGCACGTAGCAGGGCACCCCGGCCTCGAGAATCGGCCATGGCCGCATAAGGGCGGGACAGCACCATGTCGGGAGGTGTCGACGAAGCTCAGTCCTCGCTGATGTGGAGGACAACCTTGCCGCCGCCGTGGCCTTCCTGGTTTGCGCGCAACGCGTCACCAGCCTGCTCCAGGCCCTCGAACTCGCGGGTGATGTCGATCTCGACGCGACCCGCGGCCACGAGGTCAACGAGCCACTGCAACTGCCCGCCATCGGGGCGCACCCAGACGATCTCGTCCTCGATACCCGGCACATCGTGCTCCGCGATCGAGGCGTGGCGACCACCCTCGGTCAACAGCGCCCGCGTCACGTCGTAGACACCACCGACGAAATCGGCCACCGCATCGACACCATCAGGCGCGATCTCCCGCACCCGATCCGCGAGGCCGTCGCCGTAAGCGACCGGTGCGACACCGAGCTCACGCAGGCGATCATGGTGGCGCTCCGAAGCCGTCCCGATGACCGTGCTGGCGCCCAGCACCCGAGCGAGCTGCACGCCAATGCGCCCCACACCGCCCGCCGCGTTATGCACGAGCACGACATCGCCCTCACCCACGCCGAGACGATCACGGATCGTCCGCGCCGCGGTCTGGCCGGCGAGCGGAAGGGCCGCCGCCTGCTGCCAGCTCAGCTCGCGCGGCTTCCGCGCGATCGCCCGCACCGGCACAGAGACGAGCTCGGCGAACGTGCCCGCCTGAACCCAGTCCTTGCGCCCATACGCGAGCACATGATCACCGACCGCCACCTCCGGCGTATCAGGACCGACGGCCCGGACGACACCCGCAACATCCCACCCCGGCACCACCGGGAATCGGACCTCCATCAGCGCGTCCAGTCCCCCGGCCATGACCTTCCAGTCCACCGGGTTGATCGACACCGCGCGCACCTCCACGAGGGCCTCGCCCGGCCCCACCCGTGGGTCCGGCAGCTCCCCGGTCTGCAGCACATCGACGTCACCGTACGAGTCATAGAACGCAGCACGCATACCTTTCACAGCGCGTGATCCCGCGCCCGCATTCCCTGGCCGCAACCAGGCGAAAGCCACGTGCTGAGACACCGTCCGCTTACGATGGACGGGTGCCCGCTCTTCCCGCCCTCGGACACGCGAACCTTCGTCTCGGTCCCCACCTGGACGCGCACCGACTCCAGGTCACGGCACAGCGAGCCGGCAGCCTCGACACGGTGACCATCGACCTTTCGGACGCCTCCTTCGTGACGCCCTACGGACTCGTCTTCATCGCCGTCCACGCCGAACACATCTCCCGGGCCGGACGCCGCCCGCTCGTCATCGCACCGCACGATCCCCACGTCGCGCGCTATATCGCCCGGATGAAGCTGGGCGGGGTCATCGAGGGCCTCGGCGGTACCCACGACCTGCCCGCGGTCCGCCACCACGATGTGGGCGACCGGCTCCTCGAGCTCCAGCGAGTCTCCGACTCCGCCCGCACCGATGCGCTGGCCGAGAATGTTCACGACCGGCTTCACCCGGCAGACCGGAGAGCCGCCAGCGCCATGCACCAATCGATCTGCGAGATCGGCCAGAACGTCTTCCAGCACTCCGGCCAGCCACACGGCTACATCGCCGCCCAGTCCTACGACGGCAATCGAGTCAGCTTCGCGATCGGCGACGGCGGAGTCGGCCTACGACGCTCGCTGGAACCCTTCCGCCATTTCACCGACGACCTCGACGTCATCGACGCCGTACTCCACGGCGGTGTCACCTCGACCGGGAAAGCCGGCCGAGGACACGGGATCGCGCACACGCGCGGGCTCATCGCGGCCCGTGGCGGGACCCTCACCGTGCACACCGAAGAAACCGTCCGCACGGTATCCAGCAGTCATCAGACCCTCGCTCGACGCCCGATGTCGGGAACCCTCATCTGCGGAGATATCA
Source organism: Aeromicrobium piscarium (assembly GCF_007421815.1). Lineage (GTDB taxonomy): Bacteria > Actinomycetota > Actinomycetes > Propionibacteriales > Nocardioidaceae > Aeromicrobium > Aeromicrobium piscarium. The sequence continues at coordinate 3,588 of NZ_VLNT01000010.1, forward strand.
ACACCCAGTAGATGTCATCGCGCCTGTGGATGAGCCGTACGCACCTCGTACGCCGTGTCATACTGGGGCTATCAGCGCCCCGGCTGGGCGCCCGACCCGACGAGAAAGGGGCCACGACATGACCGTCGAACACACACTCCCCCTGCCTCGCCTCGCCGGCAGCCGCGAGGCGGCCCGCCGCGCCGTCGAGAAGCTCGGCGATATCCGCAACGCCATCGTCATCCTCGACGGGCGCGAACTGCAGTCAGCCGCCGGATCCTACGCCGACGAGACGGTTGAGGCCGTCCTCGTCGACGGCGACGCCGCCGCACTCGTCGTCAAGAACTCCACCGCGGAGTTCGAGCAGTATCTGCGGGAGTCAGTCGCCCACCACGGCATCTCCGCCGATCGCGTCGACTTCCTCGACCTGACGCGTCCCTGACCTCAGGAATCGACCCGCCGGAGCTCGACTCGGATGGTGTCCCGCAGCGCCTCCCATCGCTCACGCTCCTGCACGAGCGTGACCTCCTCGGCTCTCCGCCACGCCAGCCGAGCATCTTTCACCCACCGCTCGCACGCCTCACGCACCGTCGCACAGGCGACACGGTCCGCGACCAAACCGAGCCCGCTGTCCAACTGGTCATAGCGCCGCAGCTGGTCGTCGGTCATGTCACCTTCGCCCACCTCGATCAGCACCTGCCGCAAGGCACCAGCGGCCTCCTGCAACGCGTGCAGGGCCGAGACCTGATACTGCGAACGGCGCGCACGCTTCTCCGCGTAGACCTTGAAGAAGCCAGACACCGCTCCGCCCGCCAGCGCACCGACCAGTCCACCGATCGCGCTGAGAACGACCGGCCACCACACGGTGGTCGAGTCGACGGCGACGCTCCAGGACGACATGCCGGCCAGTCTCGCAGAGAACACGGACGTTCCTCGGCTTTTCCACAGCCGGCAGCCGATCGCCCTGACGGTTCGTGGGAGACATGACGATGCCCACCGGCCCGGGATCCGGTGGGCATCGTCATGTGTTCCTCCTACTGATCGGCCAGCACAGACCTCCGGCGCCAGACGAGCACCCCGCTGCCCGCGAGCGTCAGCAGCACCGCCAGCGCCACGAGGGTCATCGAGTCCTCGGGAGCACCGAGATCCGGCAGATCAGGGCCGCCCGCCACCGGACGATCGGCCCCATCTCGGTCCACCCCACCAGGCGTCTCACCCGTGGGCGGCGGCGTAGGCTCCGGGGTCGGCTCGGGCTCCTGCGGTGCCGTGTCCAGCGCGTAGGCGTACACCGCCGCACCGATCCGCTGGAGATACGGATTGGCCGTGGCCTGGACGTCCCCGCTGAAACCTTCCGCGCCCCGAGAGAACACCGAGAGCGTCATCTCCTGGCCCGGCACCAGCAGCATCCCCACATCGTGGCTCACCACATCGTTCTCCCCCGTCTTGTGCGCCAGCACCTCGGCGGGCACCGTCGCACCGAGCTTGGTCTTCACCTGCTGCGCGAGCATCAGCTCCACGATGTGCTGCGCCGACTCCGCGCTCAGGAACTCCGGCATCGCCTGCTCGCCCGATGCGATGTCGTAGAACAGCACCATCAGCCTGTTCATCCCGCGCGGCGTCAGCCACACATCCCCATCGGGCGGGACCACCGGACCGAACATCTTGCGGCCGAAGTGCAGATCGCGCTGAGCGATACCCGCGTCCTGGGTGAGCGTGTTGATCGCCTCGAAGCCGCCCACCACGTCGACCAGCTTGTTCGTCGCCGTGTTGTCGCTGACCGTCACCATCAGCTCGAGCAAGGTGCCGACGCTGACGTCCTGCGGGAACGGGTTGTCCTTCAACGTCCCCGACCCGCCATACCGCTCGTCCTCGGTGATCGTCACGACGTCATCGAGGGACAGCTGACCGCGCTCCACCTGGTGCATCACCGCGGCCGCCAGCGACATCTTGATCGTGCTCGCGGTCGTGAAGCGGTCCTGCGCCCCGAGGAAGAGCTGACGATCCTCGTAGTAGCCCGAGAGATCCTCGATCGCCACACCGATGTCGATACCGTTCGCCCGCGCCTCATCGATGATCGGCTGGACGACCGCCGCCAGCTCCGGCCAGTTCTCCGGCGTCGGCTGATGTTCCGGCACCAACGGCTCGCGCGTCGCGTCGTACACAATCGACGCCGCACGCTGGACGTAGACATCGACCTGCGGGCGCTCGATCACAACGGGGTCGAAGGACGTGGTCACCGTCAACGCCACCTCGCGGCCGGGTACCAGGATCAACCCCGAGTCGTGCGACACATCGACCAACTCACCCGTCTTGTTCGCCAGCACCTCGCGCGGTATCACCGCACCGAACTTCGTGTCGACCAGCTGACCCTTCATCAACGAGATGATGTGTTCGCTCGACTCCGGGCTCAGCACCTCGTGCTCGTAGAGCATCCGCACCAGCTCGTTCACCTCACCGCTGGTGATCCAGTTCTCCTGCAACGGCGGCGACGCCGGATGGATCATCTTGCGCCCCAGCCACAGGTGCTCGAAGCCCAACCCCTCGATGTACTCATTCACCCCGTCGAACCCGCCCGCACGGTCGATCAGCACATTGGTCGCCGTGTTGTCCGAGACCTGCACCATCAGCTCCATGAGCTCGGCGATGGTGATGTCCAGCGGGAACTCGCGATCGCGCAGCGTCCCCGACCCGCCGACGATATTGCTGCTGCCCGCTTCGATGGTGACGACCTCGTCGAGGCTCAACCGGCCCTGGTCGGCCTCGTCCATCAGCGCCGCCAACAGCGGCAGCTTGATGATGCTCGCGGCCTTGACCGGCTCCTGACCGCCGACCTGGAAGGTCGCACCCGAGAACACGCCGCTCAGGTCCGTGACGGTCGCGCTGAGGTCGACCCCCGCCTCAGCGGCCTCGGCGGACAGATGGTCGAGGCTCGCACTCATGTCGTGCCAGGCCTCGTCGGCAGTCGACTGCGCCGATGCCGGCACAGCGGCGATCAGCGGAAGCGCCACCAACCCGGCGACCGCCGCGGCGACGCGAGCGCGGACCCTCCCGGACCGCACTGGAGATGAAGTTGTCATCGGAACCTCTCGTCAGAGCGCCACTCCCTCCGCGGCGCGTCCTGACGAGGCTATGGACACCATGCTTCGTCCCGATGACGACGAGTTCTCACTCGCGTGACGAGATGCGACGACCCGAGCGCAGTACATCAATCACCGCCCCGCGCTGTTCTCGCTCACATGATGAGCAGCCGTTTTCGACCCAGGACGCCTCGGTAATTTCACGGCTCTCACGTCGTCAACAGATCGAGGCCCCATGTCCAGCATCATCACCGCCGCACAGCTGCGCGAGCTGCTCGACACCGACAGCGAGATCGCGGTGCTCGACCTGCGTACCCCGCAGGAGCGCACCACCGGCCACATCGCCCGCAGCAGCGGAGTCCCGCTCCACGACCTCGAACAGCGCATCACGCGCCTGGTGCCGCGGAGGCACACCCCGATCGTCCTGGCCTCGACCCGTGTCCTCGACGAGCGCGGCGCCGCGATCCTCGGCGATCTCGGCTACACCGATGTCCGCCTCCTCCCGAACGGAGTCGACTCCTGGACCGAGGCGGGACAGCGTCTCTACACCGGCACCAATGTGCTCAGCAAGACCCTCGGCGAGTGGATCGAGGAGACCTTCGGCACCTCCACCGTCGACCCTCAGACCGTGCAGGACTGGCGCGAGGAGGGACGGGATGTCATCGTCCTCGACAGCCGTCCGCACGCCGAGTACGTCCACCACCACATCCCCGGTGCCTATGACACCGGCGGCGGCGCCGAGCTCGCCTACCGCGGCCTCGACACCGTCCCGGACCCGGACACGACCATCGTCGTCAACTGCGCCGGCCGCACGCGCGGCATCGTCGGCGCGCAGTCGCTCGTCAACACCGGCATCACCAACCCCGTCTACTCGCTGCAGAACGGCACTCCCGCCTGGGAATGGGCCGGGTTGGAGATCGTCCGGGGCGAGGAGAAGTCCCTCAACGCACCCGTCCACGTCGAGCGCCACCTGCTGCGCTGGGCTGCCGACACCCTCGCTGAGGCCGAGGCCGAGGTCCTCGACTCCAACCAGGTGGACGCCTGGCTTCGCGACACCGCCCACACGACCTATGTCATCGACATTCGCAGCCCCGAGGAGTACGCCGCCGGCCACCTTCCCGGAAGCCACCACGTCCAGGGCGGACAGCTCATCCAGACCAGCGACGAGCACCTCGCCGTGCAGCAGTCGCGCGTCGTGCTCATCGACACCGAGGACCATGTCCGCGGCGCGAGCACCGTCCAGTGGCTGCGCTACCTCCACCGCGGCCCGCTCGCCGTCCACACCTACACCCCCAGCGGCCTCACGATCGAGTCCTCCGACATCCCCGTGCCCGCTGTCTCCACGATCAGCGGCGTCGAGCTGGCCGAGCTCGTCGGCACCGCCACGGTCGTCGATCTGCGGTCATCGAACGCGTACCGACGCGCTCACGTACCCGGCTCGATCCACGCCCGGCGCGAACACCTCGAGAGCATCGCCGACGGCGCCACCCCTCCTCTCATCCTCGTCGGAGACTCGAGCTATCTCCCGCACTTCGCGGCCGCCGAGCTGACAGCGCCCGCTGCCGTGCTCGACGGCGGCATCGACGCCTACCCCGGGGAGCTCACCGCCGAACGTCCCGTCCATGCCGGCGACATCGTCGACCAGACCGGGCCACCGCCCTTCGGCCCCGAACGCGATGCCTTCTACCGCGCCTACTTCGAATGGGAGTACAGCCTCGTCCCGAGCTCCGAGGGCGACCCCGACTTCGGCTTCGACCGCATCGCCACCCGCACGAGGCTCCTGCGATGAGTACCACCATCGCACCCGCACGCGACGACCTCGCCACCATCACGCGGCGCTACGCCTCCACCGACGACACCGCTCGGACCACGCGTACCCCCAGCCGGTGGCGCCAGCTGGCCCTGCGTGCCGCCGCGCCCCTCCTCGTCCTCGTCCTCTGGCAGATCGGCAGCTCCCGTGGTTGGATCTCGCCGGTCATCCTCCCGAGCCCCGCGACGATCCTCGCCGCCTACCGGGAGCTGTGGTCGACGGGGGACCTGCAGGCCGCACTCCCGATCTCGCTTCAGCGAGCCGGCCTCGGACTGCTCGTCGGAGGCCTCGCCGGACTCGTCCTCGGGGTGATCGCCGGCCTGTCGGTCACCGCCGAACGCATCTACGACGCGCCCCTGCAGATGATCCGCACCATCCCGTTCATCGCGCTCGTGCCGCTGTTCGTCGTCTGGTTCGGCATCGGCGAGGACTCGAAGGTCGCCCTCATCATCGGCGCGTCGATCTTCCCGGTCTACCTGAACACCTACCACGGGATCCGGGGCATCGACCGCAAACTCCTCGAGGTCGCCCGCAGCTTCGAGATGTCGCGCTGGCAGACCGTCCGGCTCATCGTGGTGCCCCAGTCGCTGCCCAGCATCCTCGTGGGCTGGCGCTACGCCGCCGGCGCAGCGCTCCTGGCCCTCGTCGCCGCCGAGCAGATCAACTCCCGCGCCGGCATCGGCTACATCCTCAACACGGCCAACCAGTTCCAGCGCACCGACATCATCCTCGCCGGAATCCTCGTCTACGCCGCACTCGGCCTCCTCGTCGACGCCGTCATGCGGGGCATCGAACACCTGCTCTTGCCCTGGAGGGCCACCCACGATGGCAGCTGACCTGATCACCCCTCCAGCGCCCCAGGTCGTCGCTCTGCGCGGACTCTCCAAGAGCTACGGCGACCAGGTCATCCTCGATGCGATCGACCTGACCGTCGAACGAGGCGAGTTCGTCGCGCTCCTCGGACCGTCGGGCACCGGCAAGACCACGCTGCTGCGCATCCTCGGCCGCCTCGAGGACGCCACCTCCGGCGAGGCGACCATCGCGCAGCGCACCTCCGTCGTGTTCCAGGAGCCGCGCCTCATCCAAGCGCAGAAGGTCTGGCGCAATGTCGTCCTCACCGACGGCCGCGGCACAGCCAGCAAGGCCCGCGCGGTCGCCGCCCTCGACGAGGTCGGCCTCGCGCCGAAGGCCGACGCCTGGCCCAAAGTCCTGTCCGGCGGGGAGGCACAGCGCGTCGGACTCGCCCGCGCGCTCTACCGTTCGCCCGACCTCCTGCTCCTCGACGAACCCTTCGGGGCTCTGGATGCCTTCACCCGGCGCACGGCACACGACCTCGTCCTGCGGCTCTGGAACGACCACCGGCCGGGAGTCCTCCTCGTCACCCACGACGTCGAGGAGTCCATCCTGCTGGCCGACCGTGTGCTGATCCTGGGCGACGGCCACGTCCAGGCCGATATCCCCGTCGAGCTGGAACGTCCCCGCGACACCACCTCCGCGGCATTCAACGCCACTAAACGACTCGTGCTCCACCACCTCGGACACGTCTCGGCCCGCCCTCACACCACCAGCCCCTGACCCCCCGACCGGAAGAACCATGAAGAAGACCCTCCTCGCCCTGACCGCTGCCCTCCTGACCCTCGCGACCGCCGCTTGCGCCTCCGGCGAGGGCGATGACGAGCGCACCACCCTGGTGATCTCCTATCAGGACTCCGCCTTCCCCGCGCTGATCGAAGCCTCCGGTCTCCTCGACGGCGCCGACTTCGACATCGAGTGGGCGAATCTCTCCGGACCGGCCAGCAACCTGCAGGCCCTCTACTCCGGAGCCATCGACCTCGGCCACATGGGCGACACCTCGCTCACCATCGAACAGGCCAATTCCGACACCGAATGGACCGAGGAGAACGCTCCCCTGCGGATCGTCGCCGGCTGGCGCAGCGCCCGCGACGACGAGCACTCGCCCCTCGTGACCGCGGTGCGCACCTCATCGGGGATCGACGACATCGCCGAGGCCCGCGGACACGCCTGGGCGTACAACTTCGGCGGCTACAACCACGCGCAGTACCTCATCTCGCTCGTCCAGGCTGGACTGAGCGAGGACGACATCGAACCCACCCAGTTCGCCGACGGCGCCTCCTCCGCCGCCGCCTTCAACAACGGAGAGGTCGACGTGTACTCCGGAGCCCAGGGCGCCATCCTCAGCTCGCTGAACTCCGGCGACGCCAGGATCCTCCTGCGCGACAGCGACACGGACATCCCGGCGCTCAATGTCTGGACCGCCCGCAGCGATGTCCTCGACGACCCCGCCAAGGACGCCGCCCTCCAGGACTTCTTCGAGCGGCTCTCCGGCTACTTCGACTGGCATGCCGAGCATCCCGACGAGGTCAAGGAGATCCTCAAGAGCTCGCTCAAGCTCGATGACGAGCGCACCGAGTTCGAGTACATCGTGCGCGGGGGAGCCTTCCAGACCTTCCACGACGACCTCCTCGCGTAGGAGCAGGCCGTCGCCCAGAGCCTCTACGACGGCGGCGCCATCGAGCGCCTTCCCGAGGTCAGCATCTCCTTCGACGGCCGGTACAACGAGGCGCAGGGTGCCGTCGAGAGCGCCGCAGAGGGACGCTGATGACGGCCACCCTCACGACATCCTCGGACTTCCTGGGACGACTCGATGCGATCGTGGACGATCTCCGGGAGACCGCCGGCCATCGCGATCGGCACCGGCAGTACGCACGTGAGGAGATCGACCGCCTCCGCGAGATCGGGTTCTGGCGCCTGACGGTCCCCGTCGAGCACGGCGGGCACGGCCTCGACGCCACGACCCTCGTCGAGGCCGTGCTGCGCCTCGCCGCCGCCGACGCCAGCCTCGGCCAGATCCCGCAGAACCACTTCATGACCGTCGAGCGCCTCCGCCTGAGCGCCCCCCGCGCTCAGCGCGAGCACTGGCTCGACGTCCTCGGACGCGGCGCGCTGTTCGGCAACGCCGCCGCCGAGCCCGGGGAACGACCGCCCGGCGCCTCCGCCACCTCGGTGACGCCGGCCGCCGCTGGTTGGTCACTCACTGGCAGCAAGGTCTACAGCACCGGCGCCCTGCTCGCGGACTACGTCGCCGTACAGGCACGCGATCTCGACGATGTCGTCATCACCGTGCTGGTGCCGGCATCGGCCGACGGCGTCACCATCGACGACGACTGGGACGCCCTCGGCCAGCGCACGACCGCCTCCGGACGCTCGTACTACCGCCAGGTTCCGATCGCCGAACACGATGTCATCGTCCACACCGCCGACCCGGTCGCCACCTACCGCATCAGCGCCCTCGGCCAGCTGCTGCACGCCGCCATCGACGCCGGGATCGCCAGCGGCGCGCTCGACGAGAGCATCGACCTCGCCCGTCGCGTCCACGCCGGCCGGGGAAGCGGCGCCGCCACCTTCACCGAGGACACCCTCGGACTCGACCTCGTCGGCGAACTGCATCTCGCGACGCTCACCGCACGGCGCCTCGTCGAATCGGCCGCCGCCCAGGTGAGCGCGCTCGACGACACGTCCACGCTGTCCGAGACCGCCGCCGCCTTCCACGAGGTCGTCGCCGCGAAGGTGGCGAGCACCCGCGCCGCACTACGCGTGACCAACGGACTCTTCGAGGTCGGTGGATCGAGCTCCACCCGCCCCGACCTCGGACTGGACCGCTACTGGCGCGACGCCCGCACGCACACCCTGCACGACGCGGTGTGCTGGAAGCCGTACACGCTCGGGCGGTGGGTCGTCACCGGCGACCTGGCCGACCCGTGGAGCATCGCCCACCCCTTCGCCCCGACGCCCACAGCGCACGAAACGAGTCCCCTCCCATGAGTGACACGCCCCCTCGTCAGCTCCACCTCAATGTCAACGTCAACAACTCCGGGCGCCACCCGGCCGCCTGGCGGGTGCAACCCGATCCCCTCGGGTTCCTCGACCTCGGGTACTACGAGACCATCGGCCGGCTGGCCGAACGCGGCAAGCTGGACGCCGTCTTCTTCTCCGACGGCTTCGACTACGGACAGCCCTCCGTGTCGCGCCCCTGGCAGTCGCTCGACCCGCTCGTGCCACTGACCGCCATCGCCCGTGTCACCGAGCATGTGGGCCTCGTCGCCACCCAGTCGTCAAGCTTCGAGCACGCCTTCAACATCGCGCGAGCCACCGCCTCGCTGGACTTCATCTCCGGGGGCCGGGCCGCCTGGAATGTCGTCGCCACCCGCAATACCGCCGCGGCAGGGTTGTTCGGACTCGATGAACTGCCCACCCACGACGATCGCTATGAACGCGCGGAGGAGACGGTACGAGCCGTGATCGGGCTCTGGGAGTCGTGGGAGGCCGACGCCCTCATCGCCGATCAGAGCACCGGCGAGTTCGCCGACCCCACACGTATCCATCCCATCGAGTTCAGCGGGCGCCACGTACGGGTCCGCGGCGCCCTCAACGTCCCCCGCTCTCCGCAGGGACGCCCCGTCCTGCTCCAGGCCGGCGGGTCACCGCAGGGCACCGCCCTGGCCAGCCGCTACGCCGAGGCCGTCTTCTCCGTCAGCCACACCATCGAGGGCGGACGAGAGTTCTACGCCGATGTCAAGGCGCAGGCGGTCGCGTGGGGCCGTCGTCCCGAGGACATCGTCATCCTCCCGGGGCTCTTTCCCGTCCTCGGCGGCACCGAGCGCGAGGCCCGCGAACGAAAGCGCTGGCTGGACGAGACCTCGGGCCTCGACAACGAACTCGCCGCTCTCGCCGGCACCCTGGGCCTCCAGGTCGAAGACCTCCCCCTCGACGAGACCCTCCCCTGGGATCTCCTCGAGAAGGCCTCGGCACCGAGCCAGGGCTTCGCCCAGGCCATCCTCGATCTCGCCCACCAAGAACGGCTCACCGTTCGCGAACTGCTCGACAAGAACCCCAACGGCCATCGCAGCTTCGTCGGCACACCCGAGCAGGTCGCCGACACCATCGAGCTGTGGTTCCGGGAGCGCGCCGCCGATGGTTTCAACCTCAACGTCGACTACTTCCCTGACGGGCTCGAGAGCATCGTCGACCATCTCGTCCCCGAGCTGCAGCGGCGCGGCATCTTCCGCACGGACTACACGGCATCGACCCTGCGCGGGAATCTCGGCCTTCCCGTGCCCCGGCCACTCGCCGACGCGACGGCAAGCCCCGCCGGGTCCTAGCTTCTACCGTCGTCGAGCACCCTCCTGTCAGTGCCTACCGGTGCAGCCGGCACAAAGATGATGAGATAGGAGCATCACAAGCGGACGATGGGGCGTAGATGAGCGACGAATCGGTGGGATCTACCCGCCTCCGGGACTGGCGGCTCTGGGTAATCATCGGTGCAGTCGTCGCGTTACTCGCCGCCATCGCCGTCGTCGCAGCCTTGAGCGGAGACGATGGCTCCGACAGCGCCGACGGCGACAGCGACGGCCGCCGGGTCACAGACGTGAAGTACACCGATGCCGACTGGCCGGCCACCGGCAGCCTCGTCGACGATGCCGACTTCATCGAGGACGCCGCGGCCCAGCTGGACACCGACACCACTCCGATCCTGCTCTGGGCCGGCACAGGAACCATGGGGACGCTCGACATCAGTGAGTACGCCGCCTTCGCCGTCCCCGTGAACTCCCTGGACACGTCCCATCGGCTGGCTCGGCTCTACGTCGTCGGCATCGGCGACGACATCGACTCCCCCTACATCAAGTCCGGCCTCGCGCCCCTCGACAATCTCGTCATCGCGCTCCCCCTGGACGAGGCCGAGGGGAACGACCACTCCGGCGTCTGGCTGGCGCGCGAGGATGTCGTCTCCGCCGCACCGCTCGACAGCGAGAGCGATGAGGAGCTGACGATCGATGACCGATTCATCGGCGGAGGGGGCGGCCGTGGGCTCGAACTGAAGACCGATTCCGGCGTGTTCTACACCGATCCCAAGCTCGACTCGCCACTCCCCGCCGACCCCTGGGACCGCGAGGTCGTGATCGATTTCTTCGGCAAGCTCGAGTTCGACGGCCCGTGGGTCACAGCGATCGGCGAACCCTCCGAGGTCGAGTTCGCGGAGGGGACCGGCATCGTCGCACCGATCGCCGAACAGAACCTCAGCGATCTCGCTGAGGAGGAGGACGGCGCGATCCGCTGGTCGGCATTCATCCAGCTCCCCGCCGCCATGGTCGACACAGCCACCTCCCCCACCATCCGTGCACCTGCGGCAGCCGACACCCAGCACCCCGACGCCCTCGCCACCGGCTACCCGTACGCGGTCGCGCTGACCGACCGACGCATCGGCGAACCCGCGCTCGTCATCACTCCCGGCATCACCACTCGGAATCCCCGCGACTCCGGACGAGGCCTCGGCACCCTGTCACCCCTGGTAGCCAGCGCCCGCACCGAGCCCGAACTGCCTGTCATCGCTGCTCCCAGCGAGGGGAAGCCCGCCCAGATCCTCGGTTTCGACGCCTCCCCTGTCGTGGTGATCTGGTACGACGAAGGAGGCGCGCCGCTCTGGTCCACCGTCGTCAGAGCCCCGGAGGAGTGACCCGCGATGACGGCCTCAGAAGAAGGGAACGCATGACCGGCGCACCGATGAGTGACCAGCAGACCCACCCGCCTGGCCACCGCGACTGGCGGCTGTGGGCGGTGCTCGGGGTCACCGCCGTGCTGCTGACCGGAGGGCTGATCGCCTGGGCCGTCAGCGAAGGCGTCCTCTTCGGCGACGAGGACACTCCCCACCTCGTGGACGACTACTCCGGCTGGACCGCGACGGGCACGCTCGCGGACGACACCGATCTCATCGAGGATGCCGCTGAGAAGCTGGACAGCGAGAGGACCCCCGTACTGCTCTGGGCCGGAGAGGGCCGCAACGGTGTCAACGAAGTCACCGATTTCGTCGCCTTCGCGGTGTCGGTGGACGATCCGCAGCTCGCCCGCGGAATCGTGCGCGTCGTCCTCGTGAACATGGGCGACTCGCCCACCTCTCCGGCGATCTCCGCCAGCTCCGGCTCGCTCGACAATGTCGTCATCAGGCTGCCCCTGGACGAGGCCGACGGAACCGAGGAGAACAACATCTACCTGACCCGTGAGGACGTCCGATCCCTCACCACGCTCGACGGAGACGAGGTCACCGTCGACGATCGCCTCGCCGGATCCTCCGACAGCCGTTTCGAGATCCGCAGCGATGACGGGATCGGCTACACCTCGGACCGGCTGGCCACACCGCTCTACCGCGACGCGTGGGATGCCGAGATCGCGACCGTCGCCATGCAAGACACCCCTCACAAGGGCGGCTGGATCACCACCTTGGGCGAGCCCACGAGCGTGGAGTTCGACGAAGGCACCGGTGTCGTCGTGCCTCTGGTCGAACAGCGCGTGCGAGGCCTCACTCCCGGTACAGAGGATGTGGACGATCTCCCCGAGAATGTCGAGGTCACCAGCCGCTGGGCGGCCCTCGTCCAGGTCCCCGATGCGATGGTCGACTCAGCCACCTCGCCCACCGTTCGCTCCCCCTACGTGCCGACGAATCAGAACGTCGACGCGCTCACCGTCGGCTACCCCTATGCCGTGCCCGTGACCGACGACCGTCTGGGCGGAAGCGTGCTCATCACCACCGAAGGTCTGGCCCCGCTCGGGGGCACGGGTGGGGCCGTCCCCGATCCCGCCTACGGGACCTTCAACGCCGAACTGTCGAGCGTGCGGACCGAGCCCGATCTCCCCGCCATCGCCAGCGCGGAATCGGGCGTCACCTCGGTGCTCCGCTTCGACGCGAGGACCGCTCTGGTGGCCTGGTATGCCGAGGACGGCTCCCCCGCCTGGTCCACTATCGTCCGTCCAACAGAGGACGACTAGATATCGATCGACCGGACTGACCCGGTACCGCACCATCCGCGTGAACGACGCCGAGGTCTACGAGACCCACCGCGACCAAGTGACTCCAGGCATCGGCGCTGGACTACTGCTGGATCACACGGTCAGACGCGACGGACTCTTCGTCAACGGGCCGCCGCAAGCTGTCCGCCGGGTTGCCTGTGGACAACATCCGCGGATCCCTCGGATCTCTGGAAAGGTGGTCGGGGAGATGCCAGGATGGGAAGGTGATCGAGTTGAACGAACCGCAGGTGTGGACGCTGATCGGCGTCTTCGCTGCCGCTCTGTTCGGCATGCTCACGCTGATGTCAACGATGTTCGCGCGGCTCCTCAACGCCCGTTTCGACAGTCTGCAAGCGCAGCTGGAGGCCCAGATCGGCGGTCTACGCGGCGAGATGAACGCTCGCTTCGCGAAAGTCGAGTCCCAGATCAACCACCTCGACCGGGATGTGCAGGCGCTGGCCAAGCGAGTCTTCCCGGACTAAGCCGCCCGCTACCGCCCGCGAAGGTCCCACCCGCCATCTCGGATGGGACCTTCGCCAGTGCGCTCAGCGCGAACGGCGTCGGATCAGCACCACGACCACGACGGCCACCAGAGCCACCACCGCGCCCGCACCCGCGAGCACCTTGGGGTCGGGTCTCCCGTCGTCCGTCGTCCCGGCGTCCTTGGCATGTTCGGCGAACGATGTGGCCTTCGCCTTGGCCTCCTCTGCCTTGCGCTTCGCCTGGGCCTTCACGTTCAACCGGTCGGTCAACGCGTCGACGGTGTCGCCGAGATCCTCTCGTGTGCGCTCGATATCGGCCTCGATATCGTCCACGCTCGCGCCCTGCTCCGGTTCGGGATGCTCACTTGTCATGGTGCGTCGCCTCCTTGATCTCCTCGATGTCGTCCTTGACCGTCTCGACGGTGCGCTCCGGCGTCGGCGCGGCCTGCTGGATCTCCTTCTTGCCGACCAGGGCCGCCACTCCCGCGGCAACGAACAGCACCGCGGCGACGACCAATGCCGCGGCCCACGCCGGGAGGACCAGGGCGAGCGCGAGCACTGCCGCGGCGATCAACGTGCCCAGTCCGAACAGCGCCAGCAGACCGCCTGCCCCGAACAGGCCCGCGCCGATCCCGCCGTGCTTGGCCTTCTGTGACATCTCGGCCTGCGCCAGCCGCAGCTCGTCACGCACCAGTCGAGAGGTCTGCTCCGACAGCCGGGTGACCAGCTCCCCGGTCGACATCTCCTGTGGTCTCTCGTCGCTCATCGCTCATCGCTCCTTCGTCGTCGAGGATTCGTCATGGTCGTCTGTGTGCGCCCGGTCGTCTGCGCCGGTCCGCTGCTGCGCCTGCCGCCGCAGCCGACGGCCGCGCACGCGATCCTTCTCGTCCTTCTTCTGGGCCTTCTCGATCTGCCGCGTATCGCGCGGCGGCAGTTGGATGCTCTCCTCGGCGGCGATCCCGGCCTGCAGCTCCCGTCCGCGCTCCACCTCGGCGTCGAACTCCGCCCCGAACAGCAGCGCCAGATTGGTGATCCACAGCCACAGCAGGAAGACGATGACGCCGCCGAGCGAGCCGTAGGTGCTGTTGTAGTTCGAGAAGTTCAGGACATAGAGGGCGAAGCCCGCCGAAGCGATGATCCAGGCGATGATCGCCAGGACCGCCCCGATGCTGAGCCAGCGGAACTTCGGCTGCCGGACATTCGGCGTGGAGTGATAGAGGAGCGCCACGATCACCACGACGATCGCGAGCAGGACCGGCCACTTGGCGATATTCCAGGCCATGACCGCTCCGCTTCCGAAACCGACCGCCGATCCCACCGAGCTGGCCACCGGCCCCGACAACGCGAGAAGGAGCCCCGCGATGCCGGTCAGCAGCACGATCACCACCGTGATCACGATCATCCAGGGACGCAGCTTCCAGATCGGCCGACCCTCATCGACCTCGTAGATCCGGTTCATCGCGCGGCCGAAGGCGCCGACATAGCCCGACGCCGTCCAGAGGGCGCCGAGGACACCGGTGACCAACGCGAGGCCTGCGGTCGGAGCATTGGCGAGGGTCTCGATCGGCCCGCGCAGTGTGTCGACGGTCGAGCTCGGCAGCAGATCGGCCAGCACGTCGAGCACCGCGTCGGTCGTCCGGTCGGCCTGGCCGACCACGCCGAGCAGGGAGACCACCGCGAGCAGCGCCGGGAACAGTGACAACGTCGCGTAGTAGGTGAGGGCGGCAGCGAGATCGAGGCACTGGTCCTTCGTGAACTCGCGCGCGGTCTTGCGGACGATATAGAACCACGAGGGTTTGGTCAGGTCCGTCGGGTCATCCGGCTTGCGCGGATCCTCCGGCGGCGGACCTCCATGGACATGACTATCTGCCGAACTCACACGATCCCCCACGTCGATATCGAACGGCCACTGCTCGACCTGACTTCACCATAGATCGCCTGGCGCCGCGCCGCGCGACGAACGAGAGGCCCCGCGTCGCAGCCGCGACGGGCACGCACCACGACCGGCCTCACGGCGGACGCTGCGGGACATCCACGCCGGCGGCCGCGTGGACCTCTGGGCCTGACCCCTCGTGTCCGTATGTCGCTTATTAAGTGACATACGGACACCGCGGTCGTCGCTACCTCGACTGGCTGCTGCGCGGGAGAGGGAAGAAGAACGGCACGCGACGCTGGTAGTCGCGGTAGCCGGGACGGTCTTCCATGCGCTTCTCGGTGCGCTTGGCGCCGGTGGCGTACATCAGGAAGTACGACATCGCCGCGGGCGCGGGCCACGTCCATCCGGCGGGCGCCGAGGCCGAGGCGGTCAGCCAGGCGCCGTCCCACACGATCGAGTCGCCGAGATAGTTGGGATGGCGGGAGATTCCCCACAGGCCCGTGTCGAGCACCTCGGGCTTGTCCTCGTCGTCGCGGGCCTTGTACGCGTCCTTCTGCCGGTCGGCGATCGTCTCGACCACCAGTCCGCCCACCATCACAGCGACACCCAGAGGGAACGCCAGCCGGCGGGCCGACCGCGGCAGCGTGCTCGCCGCCGCCACCTGAAGCGGCGCGGAGACGAGCAACTGCGCGAGGCCCTGCGTGACGAAGACCTTGCCGACCACTGCCGGCGTGGAGTCGCCCTCGAGGTATTCGGTGTAGCGAGGATCCTCCTCGTCGCTTCCCCGCAGGCGACCGACCATCAGCGACGACAACCGTGCCGCCCAGGCGCTCGTGACCGCCGCCAGCGTCCACCTGCGCCACGGGTTGCCGTTGCCGCTGAGTGCACTGGTGACAGCCACGGCCGCCAGGCCCGGCCCCCACGCCGCGTCGGCGTAGTCCCGGCGTCCCCGGCGAAGCGCCGCCACTGCCGTCGCCCCCTGCACGACTGCCACCGCGAGCCCGGCGCGACGCGAGACCCGTCCCAGATTCGACCTGTCGAGGGCCATGATCAGTCGTTCGGCTCGACGACACCGTGCCGGGCATCGTAGGTGTCACCGGTGAGCTTGGTCTTGACCAGGCTGATGACCGAAGCGACCTTGCCGCCCGGCGTGTCCCAGTACTCCGCGCGATCGACGGTCACCCGCAGCAGCGTCGAGTTCTCTCCCTCCGGCCCCTCGGGCAGCCAGGCCTCGGCGAACGTCGTCCACAGCTCGCGCAGCTTGTCGACATCGTCGACCACCTCGGCACGCCCCGTCAGCGATACCCAGGTGTCGGACGAGCTGAAGGACAAGGACACGTGCGGCCGAGCCCGCACGTCCTGGGTGTGCTCGGTGTCGCGAGCGGTGATGAACCACAGCAGCTGCGGATCCAGGTCGGTCTCCTGGCGCGCCATCGGCACGCTCCGCATCGAACCTTCGTCCGTGATCGTCGTGAACATGCAGATCGGCAGGCCGTCGAGCAGTTCGTCGACGGTCCTCTCGTCGTTCTCACTCATGCTGTCGCCTCTCCTCGTCGGGCCTTCCTCATGACCGTACGGCCGGATCCGCGCCCCCGCGCGGTGACGGCCGACTGGCCCCAGACTGAGGAGATGACCTCTGTCTCCCGCACCTTCACCGTCGAGCCCAGCCCCGACCGTGTCATCGACTACCTCAAGGACTTCTCGAACGCTCCCGAGTGGGATCCCGGCACCGAGTGGTGCGAACGCATCGACCACGGGCCCATCGCCCCGGGCAGTCGGTGGAAGAACTCCTCGAAGATCGCCGGTGTCTCCACCGAGCTCGTCTACGAGCTCAAGGAGCTGACCGATGATCGCGTCGTCTTCGAGGGTACGAACGACACCGCCACGGCGACCGACACCATCACGATCCGACCCCACGAGGGCGGCAGCGAGATCACCTACGACGCACATATCCAGATGCACGGCATCGCCAAGGTCGCCGACCCGGTGATGAAGGTCGTCTTCGAGAAGATCGGCACCGACACCGAGGACGATCTCGTCACCATCCTCAACCGACTCGCCTGAGTCAGCCGGCGAGGCCGGACACGGGCCTTCAGCCCCACGTGGTTGGCAACCGCTCGCCGATGCGATCAGCGCGATGCCCGTCGACGCCGTAGCGTGGTCCCGTGTCCTCGATCCACGTCCCCGACGACCCGTGTACGACGATCCATCTCGCGTACTCGGCGGCCGTCGCGCGACGGGCCCGGGCGCTCATGCACGCAGAGCTCGTCGACGCCGGCGTCCGCGAGGCCGTGATCGACGACGCCGTCCTCGTGCTCTCCGAGCTGGTGGCGAATGCCGTCGAGCACGGGCACCCGGACAAGC
Organism: Aeromicrobium piscarium; assembly: GCF_007421815.1. Lineage (GTDB taxonomy): Bacteria > Actinomycetota > Actinomycetes > Propionibacteriales > Nocardioidaceae > Aeromicrobium > Aeromicrobium piscarium. Next base: position 21,036 of record NZ_VLNT01000010.1, read on the forward strand.
AGGGGCGCATCGAGGTGTCCTGGTGCATCCACGAGGACTATGTGCGTGTCAGCGTCCACGACAGCGGGCAGGCTCCCGATCTGCGCCCCCTCGAGGCCCCCGACGACGCGGTGAGCGGGCGCGGTCTCACCATCGTCGACTACATCTGTCGCACGTGGGACGTCGACCATGACTCCGGCCTGCGGATCACCGCCGAACTCGACTACTCCGCCACCTGAGCCGACGCATCCTCCTTGGTGCCACCCACACGGGCGGGCAACTTCGCGCGCAGCGCCGCCGTCCCGGCGGTCACCCGGGGCTTCAGCCAACGATCGAGCGCCATGAAGGTCGCCGTCGAGACGAAGATCGCGTCGAAGGCGAGCATCGACAGCGAGAACCAGGGCAGACCCATCAACACCGCGATCCCACCATGCAGCAGCACCACGCCGATGAGCACGATGCGTCGCGTCACGGGGTGGAGCAGGCCGATCACGAAGTAGAGCTGGACCAGGACGCCGACGTACGTCCCGATCATGACCCCGAGGCCGTTGCCGGTCAGGAGCGTGTTCAGCCACGGGAACACCCCGAACTCGTGCAAGGCCAGCGGGTAGTAGATCGCCGTCCCGTCCTGCCAGTAGGTGCCCTGCATCTTGAACAGGGCCGAGGCGGTGTAGAGGATGAACAGCTGCAGAGCCAGCGCGATGAGGGCGACATTGTGCAGCACCGTGCTGAGCCACTCCGGCAGCACGGATCCGCCACCCCACCACCGACGCCACAACGGATCGGCATCGCTCACCCGGGAACGTCGTCGGGCGTCGAGCGACCAGTGCCGCGAGGTGTCCATGAAGAGCATCAGCAGCAGGCCGACACGAGCGATGTTGTCGCCCTGATCGCCCACGAGCCCGTTGCGTTCCACCAGCGCGGCGAGGCCGATGACCAGCACCGCGACGGCCGCGCGGGTACGCCACCCCACGATGACGGCGATCGCCACGGCCATCAACAGCAGATAGGTGAGGGTGAACCGCGTCGGTCCGCCATCGAACACCCAGTAGAGGAAGCCCCAGGACGAGTCGCGGCGCAGCGGCTCGACCCACTCCGAGGCCCCTCCCCAGAGCGCATGCCGGTGGCCGAAGTTCGCCAGCAGGACACCCAGGGCGGCGATACCCACCAGGATCCGGCTGACCGCGAGTCCGTAGAGGGCGTGCTTCTTCTCGAGGACCCAGTCCTCGCCGCGGCCCAGTAGGTCGGCGAGGCGATCCAGCGCCGTGACGATGAGCGTCCTCACTGCGGCTCCTCCCCCGTGTAGGCGGAGAACATGCGCGTCACGTCGGCATCGGGTGGAGTCGTGGAACGCCAGCCGTACTCGTAGTACGTGCGTTCGGCATCGTCGATATCGCGTTCCTTGCGCTGGTCGAAACCGGGGACGTACCGGATGGACGTGCGGTACTGCACATAGGCGATGTCGCCTTCCCAGACGGTGGAGGCGTAGTAGGTCGCGAGGCTCGTGGCGATCTCGTCGTAGCGCATGTACCGGCTGACATCGGAGATCCCGGCCCCGCCTTCGATATCGGCGAGACGACCGCGGAGATCGGCGACGGGCGTCGTCAGGTAGTTGGCAGCGATCTGGGTGCGCTGCCGTTCATTCATCTCGGCCATGACCGAGTTGAGCGTGTTGGCTGTGCGCCGGCCGGCCAATGACATCCGCGACGGTGTCATATTGCCGCGGATGATGTCGTCCTCGCGTTCGACGACATCGATCCAGTCCGTGGGCGAGGTCTCTCCGGTGGTCGGATCCTCGATCGAGGCGCGGATCTCGAAGGTGACTGCCGCGCGGCGCGGGGTGGGCGCGAAGATGCGCCAGTTCTGGTCGAAGAACGGCATGACGTAGCTGCGGAGACGCTCATCGCCCACTGCATTGCGCAGCGGGGTGGAGGGGCCGACCCACAGGGCGATGATCGCGGTGTGGGCGAGCACGATCGCCACGAGGAACCACGCCGTGGCACGGCGAACCGGCGACCGAGCAGCTGACGAGGAGCTGGGACGCCGGGAGGAAGGGGAAGCACTGTTCATGGAACAACCTGATCCGATCGAGGAGACGGCCATGTGGGCCCGGCATACGCCGGGCCCACATGGCCTAGATGAGACGGATGACTCCGACTCCCCTTGTTACTCGTTCACTCCGTCCCGGCGGCGCGAGACCACCAGAGCACCGGCACCGGCCATGAGGAACATGGCGGCGATGGCGCCCAGTGGGAGCGCTCCGGCGTCAGCACCGGTCCGGGGCAGCTTGCCGCCGCTGGCGCTGCTGCCACCTCCGTCGGTGCTGCCTCCGTCGGCGCTGCCGCCGGACTCGGCGACCACACGGAAGTCGATCGACTGATCCGGGTAGTCATCGGCCGCCAGGCTGAACGAGTGGACCGCCAGATCGGCCGAAGCCGGGATCTGCCACTCGAACCGCACATCGCCGTTCTCATCGGCGACCTGCGTACCGAGGTCGAGCTGCGGGCTCGAGTTCATGTAGCCCTGCACCACCGTGCCCGGTGCATAACCGCTACCCGTGCCCACCTGCGTCTGCAGGCGCTCGAGGACCGGACGGCTGATGTCGATGGAGAGATCACCAGCGTCGGGGTCCGTGCCCGCATCGGGATCGGTACCCGCATCCGGGTCCGTGCCCGCATCCGGGTCCGTGCCCGCATCCGGGTCCGTACCGGCATCCGGGTCCGTGCCCGCATCCGGATCGGTGCCCGCATCGGGATCGGTGCCCGCGTCCGGGTCCGTACCGGCGTCCGGATCGGTACCCGCATCAGGATCCGTGCCCGCATCCGGGTCCGTGCCCGCATCAGGATCCGTGCCCGCATCCGGATCGGTACCCGCATCCGGGTCCGTGCCCGCATCCGGATCGGTACCGGCGTCAGGGTCCGTGCCCGCATCCGGATCAGTACCGGCGTCAGGGTCCGTGCCCGCATCCGGATCAGTACCGGCATCCGGATCAGTGCCCGCGTCAGGATCCGTACCGGCATCCGGATCAGTGCCCGCGTCAGGATCGGTGCCCGCATCCGGATCAGTACCGGCGTCAGGGTCCGTGCCCGCATCGGGATCGGTACCCGCATCCGGATCCGTACCCGCATCCGGATCCGTACCCGCATCCGGATCGGTACCCGCATCCGGATCAGTACCGGCGTCCGGATCGGTACCCGCATCCGGATCCGTGCCCGCATCCGGATCCGTACCCGCATCCGGATCCGTACCCGCATCGGGATCGGTACCCGCATCCGGATCCGTACCGGCATCCGGGTCCGTGCCCGCATCCGGATCCGTACCAGCGTCAGGGTCCGTGCCCGCATCCGGATCAGTGCCCGCATCCGGATCCGTACCAGCGTCAGGGTCCGTGCCCGCATCCGGATCCGTACCAGCGTCGGGGTCCGTGCCCGCATCCGGATCCGTACCCGCGTCGCCATCGACGACGGAGATGCTCACCGAGTCACTGCCCGCGGGCTCGCCGTCCACCGTCTGATCGGCGACGATCGTGTGATCGCCGATCTCCAGGCCCGGAACGTCGAGCGTCCAGGTGCCGTCTTCCTCGACAGTGGTCGAGCCCGTGAAGTCACCGACGGTGACCGTGATGGTCGCGCCCGGCTCGCCGGTACCCGAGACGGGGACCGTCGCGGTGTCGTCGGTGCCCGCCGGGATCTCATCGCCCTCGGACGGATCGGTGATGACGACATCCTCGATCGCGACATCCTGGACCGAGTTCGGACCGACACTCGCAGTCGCCAGATTGGCTGTGGCGACGCCGCCGGTACCGAGGATGTCACCAACCGTGAGCCGTAGCGCAGTCTCACTGAAGCGACCATCGGCCTCTTCCTGGACATTGCCCTGGAGCGACGCCACAGCATTGACGACCTGGAAGAGTCCGAGCTCGTTCAAGTCCGTGACCAGACCAGTGACCACGCCGGTCACCACAGGCGTCACCTGCGCAAGCACACCGGTCTCTTCGTCGAAGAGCGTGTCGACGATCGGAGCCGCCAAGGTGCTGAGCAGCTCACTGACCGGGATGGTGATCGGAAGCTGAGCCACGATCAGGGAGATCGACGCGTCGGCGGAACCTTCGATGACCTCACCCAGGGTTCCGTCGACTGTGACATCGATTCCGGTGGCGCAACCAACCACGGGCAACGTCAGCAAACAGATGTCCGCGCCGATGTTGAGGTTAGCGGCCCTCAGCGCGGAGTCCACGGCGGTGTTCACCGCTGCCGGGATGGTGTTGACGATCTGGCCAACGCGCGTGACGAGGTTGTTCAACACCGACTCGGACAGGATCTCCTCGCCCGGATTGAGGTTGTTCAGGCCCCGCCCCGTCGTATCCGTCAGCAGAGCGTCGATGTCCGCGGTGACCGTGCCCTCTCGCAGGTCAAGGGTTACCACCCCATCGCTGAGATTCAGGCCCTCGTCGATGAGCGTGTTCAGCGTCGCGGTGATGTCTGAGGTGATCTCCACCGTGAGCGCGTCGTTGCCGACGATCGGCGCCAATGCCGCGTTCAACGTGGCCAACACCTGAGCGAGCGCACCGTCAGGCCCCGTGAGACCCGCAACGGCGGTATCGACCTGGCTCGCAACGCCCCCTTCGCCGACCAGCGTGTCGACGATTCCAGTCAACGCCGGGACACCGAGGCGTAGATCGCCGCCCGCGATGCTGTAGTCCCTCGTAACGGCCGGATCCGCCGCCGCATCCATCGATGCCTCAGCGGTGATGGCCCCCAGCTCCAGATCGAGGGATGCCAGCGTGCTAGTGATCTCGGGGCCGAGCAGACCTGTCAGGCTCAGCGTCGCATTCGCCGGGTAGCCGGAGCTGCCGGTGGTGTCGACGATGCCGTCATCGCTCACCGCACCCGTCGCCGCCCGCGAGACACCCTCGTCGTTGGCTTCTGCGTAGTGGTTGACGGCGCCGATCCTCAGGAAGCTGTCGAGCGGGATCTCGATACCTCCGGGGATCTGGACATTCAGCAGGTCCAGGGCCGTGAGGTCGAGGTCGGCGGTATCGACATTCGGCTCGGCACTCGAGCCGTCGTGGCTGGCCTGAGCTCCCGCGAGCTCCGCGATGTCGTCGAGATCGATGTTGTCGATCAGCAGGCTGCCGCTGAGGAACCTCGCGTCAGCATTGGAGATGTCGCCAGGTGCGGCGGTGGCCGCTCCAGCTCCGAGCATGCCGCCGACGAGCGCCCCCGCCGCTCCCGCGGCCACCCATCGACGGACTGAACTTCTAGCAGCGGACCGTGGTGGCCCGTTTCTTAAGCGATTCCAGTGTGAATCCATTAGTCCCCATCCGAACTATGGATCGACGCGAGGTCGATACCCGAGCAGAAACCGGGGAGCACACGTCACCCCGTTGCGGGGACGCTATCGTCCGCTAAAGCGGACAACCACCTTTTACGAAAGGTAGGTGCCTCCACTTTTGCCGCGAGTCGGACGATTTTCACCGTAATAGCGGACGAAAAGTTCGCTAAGAAAACTCTGAAAATCGATCGTGGCCCGTCTCACACCTCGAAGCATCCGACGCGAGGAACCGCGGGCCCCGCCCGGGACCCGCGGCTCCTCGACCTGCGTCGGCGGCTCGCTACGTGGCCGAGGACAGCTCCGGCAGGAAGGTCACGATGCCCGGCACCGCGATGAGCAGAGCGACCACGACGACATCGGCCAGGATGAACGGCCCGATGCCGCGGAACACCTTGCCGAGTCCCGCCTCCGGCACGGCACCGGAATATACGAAGGCGTTCATGCCCACCGGCGGCGTGATGAGCGCCATCTCAGCGACCTTCACGATGATGATGCCGAGCCAGATCCCGTCGAAGTCGTAGCCCGTCAGGATCGGGTGCAGCAACGGCGCCGCGATGAGGATCATCGAGATGCCGTCCAGGAACATGCCCAGCGGCAACAGCAACAACAGGCACAGCACCAGCACCAGATAGGGCTGGAGATCGGCATTGACCACCACGTCGACGAGCGCGGCGCTCGCTCCCGAGAGGGCGAGGAAGTAGGTGAAGACACCCGCGCCGGTCATCAGCAGGAAGGTCATCGCCGTCAGACCGATGGCCTCGGTCACCGACTCCTTGAGGCGTGCGATCCACTGCGGCGGGCGCACCCGCAGCAGCATGATGATGAGCGCGGCCAGCGCACCGAACGACGCCGCCTCGGTCGGCGTCGCGACACCGAGGTAGATAGTACCGATCGACGTGCCGAAGATGACACCGAGGAACACCACGCCCATGACGTCGACCTTGGTGGCCGTATCGACGCGGGTGGCCGTCGACGTGCCACCACGTCCGCCGTCGGCCGCATCCGTCTCGGCGGCCTCCGCACGGTGCCGTCGACGACGGACCGAGACGATGATCATCGCCGTCGCGGCATAGGCGAGGATCGTGAGGAGTCCGGGCCCGATGCCGCCGAGCAGCAACTGGCCGATGCTCTCGCTCGCGACCACGCCGTAGAGAACGAGGACGATCGACGGTGGAATGAGCACGCCCAACGTGCCGCCGGCGCAGACCACCCCCGCGGCCAGCCGCAGGCCGAGGCCCGCCTTGACGATGGCATCGGTCGAGACGCGCGCCATCGTCGCGACGGTCGCGACACTAGAGCCGGTCACGGCAGCGAAGAGCCCCGAGCCCGCCAGCGACGCCAGTGCGCTGCCGCCCGGCAGCCGGCCGAGCACCCGCGAGGCGAAGTCAAAGCCCGCCTGGGCCAATCCGGCGTTCACCGCGAGCACACCCATGACGATGAACAGCGGGATGATCGTCAACGAATAGTCCGCCGCGGTGGAGTACGGCTGATTGGCCGCCGTACCCACCGCCGCACCGGTGCCGCGCAGCACCACCACGCCCGCCAGCCCGGCGAGCATGAGCGACAGCCCGACGTGCAGGCGGACAGCCAGCAGTCCGAGGAACAGGACGATGACGAGAACCAGCGTCACGATGGAGTCAACGGTCACGAGAGCCTCCCAGGGCAACGGGCTCGGTCTGCTCGATGAGCACCTCGACATCGCTGGAGGGGACGTCCTTACCCGCCCGCAACGCGCGGAAGGTCAGGATCTCCTTCCAGATCGCGAGGACGAAGAACAACAGGAAGGACAGCGCGACGGCCAGCTTGGCCGGCCAGGTCGGCAGCCGGAGAACATCGTTCGTGGTCTCACCGCGCTCCAGGGCGCTGTCGAAGGTGCCGAACATGCCATACACGAGCACCACGCCGAGCACGGTCACCAGGACCGCGCGCAGCAGGCTCATCGCCATGCGTCCGCGACGCCCCAGGCGCTCCTCGACCAGGCTCACCGAGACGTGCCGGCCGTCGATCTCCGCCGCGGCCAGCCCGAAGAAGGCGACGGCCACCAGCAGCAGCGTCGAGATCTCGATGGCGCCGAGGATCGACTGGCCGCGCAGATTGCGGCTCAGCACGTCGGCGACGGTCAAGATCCCGAGGCCCAAGAGCACGATGCCGGCCACGATGACCAGCACCGACGAGAACCTGCGGACGGGACGGGGAAAACTCACCGGGCTCATCAGGGCACCTCCTGCAGGCAGATGTCGAGGGCATCGGCATAGGACGACGACTCGTTCTCCTCGGCGAGGAAGTCGCGATAGTCATCGAGGACGGACTGCGCGTCGTAGTCCCGCTCCTCGTACCGCTCGACCCAGGCCTCTGCCGCACCGGTCTCGTCGCGGATCTCGGCCACGTCCTCGTCAGCGAGCGCCGAGAAGGTGGCACCCGCCTCGCGCAGCTGGTCGCAGGCGAGCAGACCGAGCTCGTCGAGCTCCTCGATCCCGTAGGCGCGCGCCTGCACCGAGGCGTCGAGCAGAGCCTCTCGATACTGCTCGGGCATCTCCTGGAAGAGGTCCTCGTTGACGACGACGATCGAGGATCCGTAGGCACCGATCCCGGGATCGACGATGTACGGCGTCGAACGGGACAGGCCGAAGGTCGGCAGATTCGACATGCCCAGCGAGGTGTACCCGCCGACCACGCCGCGCTCCATCGACTCGTAGACATCGGTCGCGGTCATCGCCACCGGGTTCACACCTGCCGCCACCATGACCTCCGAGAGCAGACCGCCGGCGCGGATGCTGCGGCCACGCAGATCGTCGACGGACTCGACCGGCCGCGTGGTGCCCAGCACCGCGTTGCCGATCGGCAGCGGGAACAGCAAGCGAACGCCCTGGCGCTCGAAGTCCTCACGGAAGGTGTCATTCTCCTCGTACAGCCGCTGGATCGCCGCCATATGGGCCTCGGGATTCGAGGACTCGAAGGGCAGTTCCACGGCGGTGTACATCGAGAGGTCCGAGGCCGCGTACAGCGAGCCCACCTGGGCGAGGTCGACCCGTCCGTCCAGGGTCGCCTGCACCGACTCGTCGGCGTCGACCAGGCTCTCGGAGTAGTGGAACTTGACCGTGACGCCGCCGTCTGTCAGCTCCTCGACATCCTCGGCCCACCGCTGGACGGTCTTGGACTGGTCGGAGGTGGGGTTGGAGTAGGTCGAGTAGTGCAGCACGTACTCGTCGCTTCCCCCCTCGCCGCAGGCAGCGAGGCTCGTCGCGGCCAACAGCGCCGCCGTGGCCACGGCCACGCGCGTGGCCCTGATCCTCATCTCGTCACTCCTCTCGTGGCACGACGCGGTACCGGCGCAATGTCAGTGCTGGATTGATGGTCCGGACCGCATCGATGCGCGATCGCTCCACCTCGGCCACGGCGACGCCGACGGCCTCGCCGATCCCCGCGAGTGTGTTGCCCATCGGGTCGAGCACGACGCTGTTGCCGGCACCCGTCGGCGCGCACTGGTCGGCGGCGACCACATATACGGTGTTCTCGATGGCACGCGCTCGCAGCAGCGTCGACCAGTGGAACTCCTTGAGCGGGCCGGGGACCCATTCTGCCGGGAGGGCGATGACATCGGCTCCCGCGTCGACGAGCGTGCGCGAGACCTCCGGGAAGCGCAGGTCGTAGCAGGTCTGCATGCCGATGGAGTAACCGTCGATCTGCAGCAGCTCGGGCGCGCCCGGGTCACTGGCGATCACGCGGTCGGACTCGCGATAGCCGAAGGCATCGTAGAGGTGGACCTTGCGGTAGACCGCGCGCACCTGACCGTCCTGCAGGCCGACCAGGGTGTTGTGGATGCGCCCCTCGCCGGCCGCCTCGTTGACTCCGGCGACGATCGTCGCGCCGGTCTCGGCGGAGAGCTCGCGCAACCGCGCGACCGAGGGCCCGTCCAGCGGCTCGGCGCTGTCGACGAAGCGGTCGTCCATCGCCGGTGCGGTAAAGACGGCGTACTCGGGCAGCACCACGAGGCGGGCGCCTCGCGCGACGGCCGAGCGCACGAGGCGCTCGATCTCGGCCAGGTTGGCGTCCTTGTCCTCGGTGGGCGCGAACTGCACCGCGGCGACGTACAGGCTCATCGGTGACCTCCGTGCTCGTTCTCGATGGCGCGCATGGTCTCCAACGCGGCGGTGAATCCGCCGAGCATGGCGCCGTACTGCATGACGCCCACCATCGTGTGGGCGCCTTCCTCGACCGCGAGCCGCTTCTCCGCATCGCTCCAGGCGGGCAGGATCCAGGGCTTGCCGGCGGCACGTGCCGCGCGGGCGATGACCCGCAGGTCGTCGAGATCGGCCGCGGTGACACCGTAGGCGCCGCGGCCGCGCAGCAGCGACAGGTCCGAGGGGCCGATGAACACGCCGTCGACGGTGGGCAGCTCGAGGATGCCCTCGATCTCGGCGAAGGCCGACGCGTCCTCGATCATCGGGTAGCAGCGGGTGGTGGTGTCCTGCTCGGTGACCCAGTCGTCGGTGAAGCCCCGGTAGCGCGACGTACGACCGCCGGCGAAGGAGCGCAGGCCCAACGGCGGGAACTTCGCGAAGGCGGACACCTCGGCGGCGTGCTCGACGGACTCCACATGGGGGATCGCGACGGCGCTCGCGCCGAGGTCGAGGGCCTGCTGGATCGGGCCACGCTCAGGACCCAGCACCTTGACGATCGATGTCAGGCGCTGCGCGCGGATCAGCGGCAGCATCCAGTCGAGCGCGGCCAGGTCGAAGGTGCCGTGCTCGACATCGAGCACCACCGTGTCGTACCCGGCCAGCGCGGCCATCTCGACGGCCGCGCTCGACGGCTCGGACAGCCAGACGGCGTGCCGCGGGGTCGTGGATTCGGTCATCGTTCTCCCTCGATGTCGGAGTCGAACCGGCGTGCGTACGCTCGGTGGACGTTACGTCTACAGTGTGTATACAAGTGGAGGCTACACGTCCACCGTGACCTGGGACACGAGCAGGGTCCGACTCAACAGATAGGCTGAACAGCATGCCGACGCCGCCGATGCCCCTCTTGCCTGAGGGAGGCGCACGCGCTTCAGCCGGGGAGACGGCCTATCGGCATATCAGTGAGGCCATCCTGCGTGGCGAATATGCCGAAGGTGGATTCCTCGACGAATCCACCCTCGCCCGCGCCGTCGGCACCTCACGGACCCCGGTCCGCGAGGCCCTCAACCGGCTGCATGCCGAACGCTATGTCGATCTCGTTCCCCGCCGCGGCGCGCAGGTCAGGGTCATCACGGCCACCGAGATGCAGGAGATATACGACACCCGGCTCATCATCGAGTCCGCCGCACTCGCCAAGATCTGCCGGCACGAGCGTGGCGCGCCGGCAGCGGCCGCCCAGATCCTCGGCGAGATGGAGACGGCCGGTGCCCAGCAGGACTGGTCGAGCTTCGCGCGGCTGGACCAGCGGTTCCATCAGTCGATCGTCGAGCAGGGCGGCAACGCGGTCCTCACCGATCTCTACCTCGCGCTGCGCCCCCGACACATCCGGCTCGCGATCCGCACCATCACCGAGGCACCGCACCGGCGGGCGACGATCGAACGCGAGCACCGCGAGCTGGTCGAGGCGATGAACACCCATGACGCCGAACGCGCCACACAGGTGCTCAGCGAACATCTGCGCTTCGTGCCCGAATTGATCAACGCCCTTCCGGGCTGACCGCGCGCGGCGACCAGCCCGGAAGGGCGTCTCTCAGGCTGACGACTCGGTGGTTGACAGCTCACCGCGATGCGGAGGTACGTGATCGCGGTGCGTGGTCAACCACGGGATCATCTGCCGCCGCCTTGAGACGGCCAGAGAGATGGTCGGGTGACGGCGACCGCGACCGCCGAAGCACCTCCGATCTCACCAGCCGGCTCGAGTCGACGAGTCAGATCCGGCGTCGCTGACGACTCAGCACCGCCGCACCCGCGAGCACCAGGAGCGCCGCCGAGGCGAGGAGCCCACCCGAGACCTCCGCTCCCGTGGCAGGCAGTCGTCCACGGACGGCGGCGGGCTTCACCGCCGCCGCAGGCTCGTCGTCCGCACTCGGAGCCACCGGAGCGTCGACCACGGTCACCGCCGTGCTGACATGTCCCGCCTCACTGACCAAGAGGATCTCGGCCTTCCCGGCCGGGATCGACGCCGGCAGGCCGAGCTCGACACCGGTGTCCGCACCGGCGAGCTGCTCACCGGCGACGAGATCGTTGACCACGATCGTGACCGGCTCGCCGGGCTGGAAGCCCATCCCGCCCACGAGCACACCGTCGGTGAGCTGCTGCTGGGTGACGGTCTCCGGCGCATCGACCGAGAGATCGGTCAGCACGAAGTCGTCGAGCAGGAACTGGACCGTCGGCGCGGCCATCGGCGTCACCGACATCAACATCGGCATCTCGGCGAAGAACAACGCCTCGACCGTGTAGTCGCCGGCCTCGACCTCCTCGAAGAACTCCCCCGGAAGCTCCAGGACCACGGCACCGTCCTCATCTGCCTCCGCATCCGTGATGGCCAGGGGATCCCCCTCCGCGTCGAGCAGGGCCACGAAACCGTAGGACCCAGGCTCGATGCCCTCGATACGCACGTCGAAACCGTGCCGCGCGTGCGTGGCGCGGTCCAGCCAGCGCCCGGCGATATTGCTGGTCAGATCGGTCTCGAACTCCGCATCGACGATCTCCAAGGTCGACTCCCGGAGCACGCCGACGTGGTCGTAGATCCGTACCTCGTGATCGCCGACCTCGAGATAGCCGGGCACCCAGAACTCGACTCGACCGCCCGCGACCCGCACCGTGTCGATCTCCTCACCGTCGATCTCGAGGGTGACGGGGAACTCCTCCGGAAGGTTCTCACCGGTGATGACGACATCCTCGAAGAACAGGTCCAGGAGACTGACGCGCTGGGGCACCTGGAAGCTCGGATCGCGACGCTCCACGACCTGCTCGACCTTGCGCGTAGGGCTTTCGAGGGTCAGGATCGGGGCCTCGCCGAGACTCGAGGCCTCGGACTGCGCGTTGATGTAGAAGCGCAGCTTGCCGGCCGAGTCGGCCTTGCCATTCGTATAGGTGAATCCGTGCAGTGCGGTCACCGATACCGGCTCGTCGGGAGCGAAGCCCTCGGCCTCGATCTGGTAGCCGCGGTGCTGCACGATGCGGTCATTGGTGAAGCCCGGGGTGACCACCACGGGGTCGGCGACGATGGTCAACGTGACCGGGTCGGAGAGCTCACTGCTCGGGGCCCTGACCACCACCTCGTAGGTGCCCGGCGTCCGCGGCAGCGTGCGCCACGTCAGCTGTCCGCCCTCACCCGCGGTCCCGAGCGTCTGCTCCTCCCCGTCAACGAGGATGCGGTACTCACCCGGCTCGGGGTGCGGACCGACCCCGACACTCAGCCCCGCCCCCTCGTTCAAGGACCGGGCCTTCGTCGCTGAGAGCGTGGACTGGGCCAGCGTGGCCTGGGGCGGATCCGCCGCGAAGGGCTTGAGGCGCTCGGCCTGCGGCGCCTCGGACTCCGTGACCTCCTCGACGACCGGCCCGGCTTCCTGCTCGGCCTCGGGAACCACCGGGACGTACTCGCCCTCCGCCTCCTCGTCGACGGGGGCGATCTCCTGCTCCACCGGTTCCTCGAGGGGCTGTGGCTGCACGTCCTCGGCCTCCACCACCGGATCGACCACGGTCTCGGCGACGGCCGGAGTCACCCCACCGGCCAGCATCACCGCGAACAGACCGCCCGCGATCGCCCGGCGCGCCCGACGGCGCACATTGGTCCTCATTCTTCAGTTCTCCTCCCAGACCCCACGCCCAGTGCGCGAGATCCCCTGGCCGGAGAGTAACGGTTCGTGACCGCGCTTGGAGGCCAAATCGGTAAACCGGCGGCAGCTACTCGACCGGCCCGTGAAAACTGTCGGCGATCTCATCGAGGTGCGCGCGCAAGGCCGCGAGCCGGGTGGCATCCCATCCGGCCGGATCCAAGGTCTCGTACCACGTCATCAGCGGCATCGTCCCGTAGCGATGCCCCCAGCCCTCGCCGAACTCCGTCCCGACGACCTGGTCGGCGGTCAGCTGCAAGAAGGTGGTCACCGGACGCCAGGAGATCCCCGGCATCACCCGGGAGTCCAAGGGCTCGGACAGCCAGTCCGGACGCCGCCACAACAGCCGCGCATCCCACCAGACGATCGGATCATCGGCGAACTGCAGGAAGGCATGGGTCGCCGCGGTCCCCTCGAACTCCGACTCGCGACCGCCGACGACGAGCTGCGGCAAACGTTCGATCCGCGGACGGATCTGCAACGATCCGGGGTCCCGGCGCCGCTCGGCCTCGCGGCGCAGATTCGACATCGGCGGCGTACCGACCCACAGCGAACCGTCGACGCGCCGCACGAGCTCATCGAGGTTCTCGAAGGCACCGGTACCCCCGTAGGCGCCGAGGCTCTCCCCCGCCACCAGCAACAACGGCCGCTCATCCTCGGGCATCTGCTCCAGGCGCGCGGTGACGGCATCGATCAGCGCTGTGGCGCTGTCGACCGCCGCGTGCTGCTCCGACACATACGCGACCGGACTCGGCAGATGCGAGTACTGCACCGCCACCGTCGCGGTGTCTCCGGCATGGAAGTACTCCACCGGCTGCACGATCTGCTCGTTGACCCAGCCGGTGCCGGTGGGAGTGACGACCAACAGGACGGACCGCTCGAAGCCGCCCGATCGCTCCAGCTCCTCCACTGCGAGGGCCGCGCGGCCGTCGAAGCTCGGATCCGAGGCTCGGCCCACGAACACCCTGACCGGCTCCATCGGCTCGCGACCGGCGAAACGCGCGAGCTCGTCCGTGCTCGGCGCCCGGGTGATGAACCGTCGTCCCTCCCGGCCGAGCGACGCCCAGTCGACGACATCGGAGGCTCGCGGGTCGGCCGGCTCCTCCTCACCGACCTCGATATCGGCACCCGATCGCGCCTCGTTGATGCCGTCCATGAACCTCGTGTAGGCGAACTCGTTCACCGCGAGCACCGTCACCAGGATCGTCGCCAGCACGCTCACCGTCGCGGCGATCGACAGCGGCACGATCTTCGACACCCCTCGGAAGATCCGGTGATAGATCCACCGCAGGCCGGCGATGACGAGACCGCAGACGACGAGCACCGCGACCACGACGACGACAACACCCAGGTACAGGAAGCGATCGGTCACGTCGTATCCGAGGGCGCGCCACTCCTCCTGCCGGCCAGGGACGCTCAGCAGCAACAGCAGCGGCAACGCGGCGACGCCCACCCAGCCGACGACCACGCGCCATCGGCGGATCCGCTCAAGTCGCGGGCCATCGAACACGGCCGCGGTCAGCCGGCCGACCCCGGCACCGAGCAGATAGAGGACCACGACACCCAGGCCGCTGATGACCCCCTGGGCCAACCAGGTGCGCGGCAGCAGCGAGGGCGTGAGCGATTGCTGGTAGGCCACGATCGCGAACACGATCCCCGTGCCGCTTCGCCGTCCGAAGAACGCGCTGAGACCTTCGAGGGTCGCCCTCACGGGGCTCAGTGTACGACCGTCCACGCCCCGTCGCGTGACGTGCGCGTAACGCGCCGTAATCTGTTCGTCATCGTCGTCATTCCGGCGACCATGCAGAGAAAGGCCCGCATGAGCAACGATCAGATCGACGCCATCCTCGAGCAGGTGCTCGCACGCAACCCCGGCGAAGACGAATTCCACCAAGCCGTGCGCGAGGTCTTCGACTCGCTGCCGCGCGTCCTCGCCAAGCGCCCCGAGTACACCGAGGCCTCGATCCTGCAGCGACTGTGCGAGCCCGAGCGCCAGATCATCTTCCGTGTGCCGTGGGTCGACGACAACGGCCGCGTGCAGATCAACCGCGGCTTCCGCGTGCAGTTCAACTCCGCCCTCGGCCCCTACAAGGGCGGGCTGCGGTTCCACCCGACGGTGATGCTCGGGACGGTCAAGTTCCTCGGCTTCGAGCAAATCTTCAAGAACGCGCTCACCGGCATGCCCATCGGCGGCGGCAAGGGCGGCAGCGATTTCGATCCCAAGGGCAAGAGCGATGGCGAGATCATGCGCTTCTGCCAGTCCTTCATGACCGAGCTCAGCCAGCATCTCGGCGAGTACACCGATGTCCCGGCGGGTGACATCGGTGTGGGCGGTCGCGAGATCGGCTATCTCTTCGGCCAGTACAAGCGGATGACGAATGCCTACGAGTCCGGTGTCCTCACCGGCAAGGGGCTGACCTGGGGCGGGTCGCTGGTCCGCACCGAGGCCACGGGTTACGGCACGGTCTTCTTCGCCCGGCGGATGCTGGAGCTCGCCGGTCGCTCGCTCGACGGAGCGAAGGTGCTGGTGTCCGGGTCCGGCAATGTCGCCATCTACGCCGCCGAGAAGGTCAAGGAGTTCGGCGGCCTCGTCGTCGGCGCATCCGACTCCGCCGGGTCCATCTACGACCCGGAGGGCATCGACCTCGACCTGTTGCGTGACATCAAGGAGCGTCGCCGCGACCGCATCTCGGCCTATGCCGACGAGCGCCTCGGCGCGCAGTACCGCGACGGCCGGCGCGTCTGGTCCGTCGCCGATGAGACGCCGATCGATGTCGCCCTCCCCTGCGCGACCCAGAACGAGATCTCGGAGTCCGACGCGAAGTCACTGCTGAACGGCGGCGTCACGGCGGTCGCGGAGGGGGCGAACATGCCCACCACCCCCGAGGCCGTCCGCCTGTTCCGCGATGCCGGCGTGCTCTTCGCGCCGGGCAAGGCCGCCAACGCCGGCGGTGTCGCCACCTCGGCCTTGGAGATGCAGCAGAACGCGTCCCGCGACTCGTGGAGCTTCGAGTACACCGAGCAGCGACTGTCGGACATCATGGACGGCATTCACGAGCGGTGCGCCGAGACCGCCGAGGAGTACGGCACCCCGGGCGACTATGTGCTCGGCGCCAATATCGCCGGTTTCACGCGCGTGGCCGATGCCATGCTCGCTCTCGGCGTGATCTAGGAGATCGTGGAGAGGCCCGGCACCGGCTCATCGGGGGGATCGGGAGACTGACGTCGAGACGTCGGCCCACCGGTGCCGGACCTCGGTAGGATCCTACGCGATACCGCCATCTTTGTCTGGCCATTTCCCGAATAACCCCGGAAACTCGTACGACAGCACGATCTCCGGGGCCGCCGGTTAGACGGAGCGGGGGCGAGGGCCGCCCGACATCAGCAAGCGCACACGTTCGGCGGACGAGACGATGTGGTGACGCACAGCCTCAACGGCCGCCTCGGCATCGTTGTCGATGATGGCCTGCGCGAGCTCGGAGTGGTCCACCCGGATCTCCTGATCGGGAGACAGCGACTGCACGCAGAGGTACCAGACCTTGAGCGCGAGGTTGTAGTGCTGATTGAGCGCCGCCTCCAGGAAGCGATTGTGCGTGAGGCGGTAGAACTCACGGTGGAAGCGCGCGTCCTTGTCGATGCGCTCCTTGCGAGTGCCCCCCACGTTCGCGGCGAATGACGCCAGCTGGTCGCGCTCACCCATCGTCGCCCGCTCACACACCAGCCGGGCGGCCAGCGCCTCCAGCTCCAGGCGGATCTCCTGGATGAGCTGCTGGTCGTTCAGCCCGATGCCCGAGGCGAAGGTGCCCCGCCGGGGGTAGATCTCCACCAGCTTCTCATGCTGAAGGCGACGCAAGGCCTCGCGGATCGGCGTCAAGCCGATACCCAGTTCCTCGCTCAGCGCGCGCTCGTTGAGAGGCTCCATCGGCGCGTAGTGCAGCGACACCAGCCGATCGCGAAGAGTCAGGTAGGCCTGCGTGCTCAGGCTCACCTGCGGTGTCGCGTCCGTCCCCGTGTGAGTCACAAACGTCCCGCCTCCGTCACGCGCCGCAGGAACTGCTGCGTAGCCGCCTCCACCGGCGCACCGAAGATCTGCTCCGGCGGCCCCTGTTCGACGATTGTGCCACGACTCAAGAAGCACACACGGTCGGAGATCTCACGCGCGAA
This sequence comes from Aeromicrobium piscarium, assembly GCF_007421815.1. Taxonomy (GTDB): domain Bacteria; phylum Actinomycetota; class Actinomycetes; order Propionibacteriales; family Nocardioidaceae; genus Aeromicrobium; species Aeromicrobium piscarium. The sequence continues at coordinate 38,311 of NZ_VLNT01000010.1, forward strand.
GGACATCTCGTGGGTCGTGAGGATCATCGTCATTCCACCGTGCGCGAGCTCGCGGACCAGATCCAAGACCTCCACCACCAGCTCGGGGTCGAGGGCGGAGGTGATCTCGTCGAGCAGCAGCACACGGGGCTGCATGAGCAGGCTCCGCGCGATCGCGACGCGCTGCTGCTGGCCGCCCGACAACCGGTCGGGGAAGGAGTCGGCCTTGTCGGCCAGTCCGACCCGCTGGAGCATCTCCATGGCGGCCGTCCTGGCGGTCGCCTCGTTCACCTGGCCGTTCTTGACCGGTGCGACCGTGCAGTTCTTGAGCACCGACATGTGCGGGAACAGGTTGAAGCTCTGGAACACCATGCCGACCTGGCGACGCAGCGCCACCAGGTCCACGCCCGGGCCGGACACGACATCGCCGTCGAACAGGATGCGGCCGCCCTGGATCTCCTCCAGGCCGTTGACGCAGCGCAGCAGCGTCGACTTGCCGGAACCGGATGCGCCGATCAGCGTGATGACCTCGTGCTGGCGGACCTCCAGGTCGATATCGCGGAGCACGACATGCTCGCCGTACTTCTTGGTCACCCGATCGAGCTGGACCAACTGCTGGTCACTCATGCCGACACCTCGCAGAAAAGAGAACGGTAGCGAGATGCCGGCATGACACCCCGTCGATGATTCACTCGCTGGCGCTCACTCATGCCGACACCCCGCAGAAAAGAAGACGGTAGCGAGATGCCGGCATGACACCCCGTCGATGATTCACTCGCTGGCGCTCACTCATGCGGTCTCTCTCCGGCGGGCCTTGGCGAGCTGATAGTCCACGAATCGGGTCTGCGGGATGGTGCAGGCGATGAACAGCACGCACACGACCACGATCGAGGAGAGGTTGTAGTAGTTGCCGGAGTAGATCTTCGACTGCTGGAAGGCGTCGACGATGCCCACGATATTGACCAGCGCCGTGTCCTTCTGCAACATGACGAAGGCACCGAGCATCGCCGGAGCGAGCCGGCGCGCCACCTGCGGCAGCACGACGAGCCGGTACACCGAGGCCGGCGACATGCCCAGCGAGTAGGCCGCCGAGATCTGGCTGTGGTGGATCGACTCCATGCCCGAACGGAACAGCTCGGCGTTGTAGGCGCTGAAGGTCATCGACAGGGCGATGATCGCGTAGGCGATCGGGTTGGCGTCGCTGATCACGGGCACGCCGGAGAGCGGCAGCCCCAGACAGATCAGATAGATGACGACGATCGCCGGCAGGGAGCGGAATCCGTCGATGTACATCACCGCGAGGACCCGCAGGGGGCGGAAGCTGTCCCCGGGCAGGGAGCGGCCGATCGCGAGCACGAGGCCGAAGAGCATGGCCAGAATCTGCGCCGAGCACGCGATGAGCACGTTGATCGCGAACGCCTTGGTGATGTCCCCCGCACTCAGCTGGATCAGATCCCAGCGGAAGAAGGTCTCCTGGACGGCGAAGTCGTCGGCGCAGACCAGCAGCACCACCGCGGCCAGGATGACGAAGAAGCCGCTGTAGGCCATCGAGCGCAGCGAGTGGTGGCGGGACCGGGCGGCGGCGTGACGCGCGGAGACGATGTCACCGGCGCGGCGCGCGGCGCGGGAGGCCCCGGCGGCCTTGGTCGCCGCCGCGAGCGAAGCGCCGAGCACGCCGACGACGATCAGCAGCACGCCGATCGTCGCCAGCAGCCGGATCGAGCCGGGGGTCTTGCTCGTCGCGACCGACACCGCGAGGTAGCTGACGGCGAGCGCGATCACGGTGAGGATCGACGCGACCGCGATCAGCCGGTCGGTGCGGGGCGGCGGGGCGAGCAGCGTCGCTGAGCTGCTCGCCTCCACCGTCTCCTGGGGGACGGAGGTCATCACGCCGTCCACACCGGCACGTCGTTCGGGTCACCGCCGAGGATCGGGTTCAGCCACTCCTCGAAGATCGCGTCGAGGTCGCCGCTGTCGAGCCAGTCGGCGACGATGCTGTCGACGGTCGCGGTGTTGGGCGAATCCTTCGGCAGCACCACACCGGGCTCGCCGCCCTCCTCGAACTTGGCGATGACCTCGAAGCCGCCACCGGAGGCCTTCGCCGCCGGCATCAGGGTCGTGAGGTCCTGCAGCACCACATCGACCTGCCCGGCGCGAAGAGCAGTGAACATGTCCTCATTGGACTGGAACTGGCGCACCGGCTGGCTCGGCTGGATCTTCTCCTTGGCGAGCGTCTCCTGGAAGGAGCCGATGAGCACGCCGATCTGGGCGTCGGCGAGATCGCCCTCGTCGAGCTCCTCGCCCTCCTTCACGGCGACCGCCGACGGGATGAGCATGTACGGCTCGGAGAAGTCGACCGCCTCGGCGCGCTCGTCGGTGCGGATGACGTTCCAGATGGCGATATCGAAGTCGCCGCCGCGGCCGGTGACGATCGACTCGAAGGACGTGTTCTTGACGACGACCTTCTCCAGGCCCGCGCGCGAGGCGATATCGGCCGCCATGCAGTACATGTAGCCGCCGTCGATGCTCTCGGGCGTATCGCCCTGGTAGCCGTTGGGCGAGGGCAGCGGGACCGCCACCGTGAGCTGGCCGTCCACCGCCGGCTCGAAGGTCAACGAGTCGTCCTGCGGTGCGACATCGCAACGGCCGTAGCCGCCGGAGGCCGCGTCGTCGCTGCCGTCGTCACTGCCGCCGCACGCGGCCAATGACGCGGTCAGCACCAGTCCGCCGGCGAGGGCGGTGAGCTTGTGAAGACGCATGGGGATCTCCTTGTCAGATGAGGTGGTCAGACCCGGGCCAGATCGGCGAGCAGGGTCGGCTTGGTGTTCTCTTCGGTCGCCGCGAAGTCGCCGACCTTGTACTCGCCGCCGAGCACCTCGAGGACATCGAGGCGCTTGCCGCGGAACGAGACGGCGTCGCCGAGCTCGACGGTGGCCGGACCGATGTGCCGGGAGGTCAGCGTGTAATCGGCGCTGGTGTCACGGCTCAGCACCTGGAAGCTCTCGAACCCGGGGCCGTCGAACTCCGGGACGGCGCGGATCTGCAGGTGCGGGTAGAGCGCCAGGCCCTGCCAGGCACTCGGGTCGGCCTCGGCCGTCAGGTCCACCGAGATGTCCAGGTGCACGTCGTCGCCGAGGAAGACCCGGCCGCGGGCCGTGGTGTCGTCGGCATCGAGTCCGGCGTGCGCATAGACCTTCGGGTAGCCCCACTTCTCACGACCGGAGGCGACCGTGAAGTGCTGATCCTCGAACTCGAACAGGAAACTGCCGCCGACGGTGTCGCCGAAGCGGACGGCCAGCAGGATGCCGGCATCGTGGTACGGGTAGCTGGAGTTGTTCCGGAAGTCCGTGACGACGACGGCGAAGCGATCGTCGACCAGCTCGAAGGGCGTGGGCTCGAGGATCTCCTCGAGCTGTTCGCGACGGCCTCGGCAGAAGACGGTGAGCCCCTTCTGGTCCGGGCAGAAGTAGGGCAGGTTCGCGGGGCGGTACTTCAGGAACTCGAAGAACGACGTCGGATCGTAGTTCTCTTTCACGGGGGCATTCCTCCAGATCTGCGACACAGCTCACATCGAACTGAAATGTTAGTGCGACGCTAGTGCAATGCCAATGATGTGGCAAGAACTATTTTCCCGGCCCCGATGGGCAGTGCGCCTCAGATCAGCTGGTGGCGGCGAAAGGCGTTCCAGACACCGCCGTCCATGACGCCCGAGGTCATCTCATCCGCCGCCGCCACGACCTCGGGAGCGGCTCCCGACATCGCGATCCCGACGCCGCAGATCCGCAGCATCTCCACGTCATTGCGGCTGTCGCCGATGCCGATCGCCTGTGCCGGATCGAGCCCCAGGTGATCGAGGGCGCGGAGGATCGCCGTGCCCTTGTTGACCCCGCGCGGTGAGATCTCGCCGCTCGCGCTGCCGAGATAGGCGATCGTCCCGGTGATGAGGTCCACGGCATCGCGCAGCTCGCCGTGGACCGCTGCCTCCACCCGGCCGAAGTCCTCCTGCGAGTCGCCGATGAACACCGCCTTGGCGACCTCGCCGCGGCCGTGCATCCGGTCGTCGGCGAAGATCCGCGCCACGGCATGCTGCGAGGGTGCCGCGGCACCGTGCGCCACCAGAACCTCGTCGAGCCGCTCGACCACCCGGCCGTGTGGCTCGACGCCCTGGTGCGACTGTAGATAGTAGTCCAGGCCCAAGGCCTCCAGCAGCTCCGTGATCTCCTCGACCAGCCGCTCGGGCATGGTCTGCTCGATGATCAGCTCACCGGCATGCTCGACGAAACCGCCGCCGGCGGTGATCTCACCGTCGAAGCCGATGTCGCGGATCCACGGGTACACCTCGGGCGCGCTCCGCCCCGTGGAGATGAACACCAGATGGCCCCGTGCCCGCGCGGAGCGGATGGCCTCGACGGTCGAATCGGCGATCGACTCGTCATGGTCGACGATCGTGCCGTCGATGTCCAGGAAGGCGATACGTGGCGACGAGGTGAGCAGTGCGATCAATCCTTCGGTGACGACTCCCGGCGACCCGAGCATCGTCTCACCGCGGAGCCGGCCCCCGTTGCCTCAGGACAGCAGCTCGAGCAGGTACTGGCCGTAGCCGCTCTTGACCAGCGGCTCGGCGCGCGCACGCAGCTCATCGGCGCTCAGCCAGCCCTGACGCCAGGCGATCTCCTCGGGGCAGGCGATCTTGAGTCCCTGCCTCTTCTCGATCGTGCGCACGAAGGCACCGGCATCCGCGAGATCGTCGAAGGTGCCCGTGTCGAGCCAGGCCGTTCCGCGCGGCAGCACCTCGACCTGGAGCTTGCCCTCATCGAGGTAGAGACGATTGAGATCGGTGATCTCCAGCTCCCCGCGGGCCGAGGGGCGCAGGCCCTTGGCCCGCTCGACGACCGAGTTGTCGTAGAAGTACAGCCCCGGCACCGCGTAATTGCTCTTGGGCGACGGCGGCTTCTCCTCCAGGGAGATCGCCCGCCCGGAGTCGTCGAACTCCACGACGCCGTACGCGGTGGGGTCGGACACCCAGTAGCCGAAGACCGCCGCCCCCTCGGTCTCATCGAAGCGGTGCAGGCTCGTGCCGACACCGGCCCCGTAGAAGATGTTGTCGCCGAGCACGAGCGCCGCGCCCTCGGAGCCGATGTGCTCCTCGCCGATGACGAAGGCCTGGGCCAGTCCGTCGGGGCTCGGCTGCTGGGCGAAGGTGATGTTCACGCCCAGATGCGAGCCGTCGCCGAGCAGCCGCTCGAACTGGGCCGCGTCGTGCGGCGTGGTGATGACGAGGATGTCGCGGATGCCCGCCGTCATCAACGTCGACAACGGGTAGTAGATCATCGGCTTGTCGTACACGGGGACGAGCTGCTTGCTCACCCCCAGGGTGATGGGGTGCAGCCGAGATCCGGTGCCCCCGGCCAGGATGATTCCGCGCATGGTGCCGAGCCTACCGGGATCCCGGGGCCGGCACGGGATCGATTGGTAGCGTCAGAGCATGGAGAAGATCGTGGTCACCGGTGGCGCCGGGTTCATCGGATCGAATTTCGTGCACCACCTGGTGCGCGAGACGGACCTGCGGGTCACCGTCCTGGACAAACTGACCTATGCCGGCAGCAGGGAGAGCATCGCCGGACTCCCCGAGGACCGGGTGAACCTCGTCGTCGGCGATATCGCCGATGCCGAGCTCGTCGACGAGCTCGCGGGCACGCACGACGCGATCGTGCACTACGCCGCCGAGTCGCACAATGACAACTCCCTCGACGGACCGCGGCCCTTCCTCGACACCAACATCATCGGCACCTACACACTGCTGGAGGCCGCCCGCAAGCACGATGTCCGGCTGCACCACATCTCCACCGACGAGGTCTACGGCGATCTGGAGTTCGACGACCCCAACCGGTTCACCGAGTCCACGCCCTACAACCCGTCGAGCCCGTACTCCTCCACCAAGGCCGGTTCGGATCTGCTCGTGCGCGCGTGGGTGCGCTCCTTCGGCGTGCGCGCGACCATCTCGAACTGCTCGAACAACTACGGACCCTGGCAGCACATCGAGAAGTTCATTCCCCGCCAGATCACCGGCCTCATCGACGGCATCCGTCCGCGCGTGTACGGCGACGGCGCCAATGTCCGCGACTGGATCCACGCCGAGGACCACTCCAGCGCCGTGCTGACGATCCTGGAGCAGGGACGCATCGGCGAGACCTATCTCATCGGCGCCGACGGCGAGAAGACCAACAAGCAGGTCGTCGAGATGCTGCTGCGACTGTTCGGGCGTGACGCCGATGATTTCGACCACGTCACCGACCGCGCCGGTCACGATCTGCGCTACGCGATCGACTCGACCAAGCTGCGCACCGAGCTGGGATGGTCGCCCCGCTTCACCGACTTCTCCGATGGACTGGAGCAGACCGTGCAGTGGTACCGCGATCACGAGAGCTGGTGGCGGCCGAAGAAGGCCGCCGTCGAGGCCGGCTACGCGGCGAAGGGACAGTGATGGTCAGCGTCGACACCACCGAGATCCCCGGCCTGCTCGTCGTCCACCTGGACCTGCACGGCGACAACCGCGGCTGGTTCAAGGAGAACTGGCAACGCTCGAAGATGACCGAGCTGGGACTGCCGGACTTCGGGCCCGTGCAGAACAATGTCTCGTTCAATGCCGACGCCGGCACCATCCGTGGCATCCATGCCGAGCCGTGGGACAAGTTCGTGTCCGTGGCCGCGGGACGTGCCTTCGGCGCGTGGGTGGATCTGCGCGAGGGCGAGTCCTTCGGGCGCACCTTCTGGATCGAGCTGAACCCCGAGACCGCGGTGTTCGTGCCGCGCGGAGTGGCCAACTCCTTCCAGGTGCTGGAGGACCACACGGCCTACTCCTATCTCGTCAACGCGCACTGGCGCGCGGACGCCACTTACACCAATGTCAATCTGCTCGACCCGGCCCTCGCGATCCCGTGGCCCGCGGAGATCGCCGAGATGTCCGAGAAGGACAAGGGACATCCGCTGCTCGCCGATGTCACCCCGATGCCCGCCAAGCAGACGGTCGTGATCGGCGCGAACGGCCAACTGGGGCGCGCGCTGCGCAAGGCCAGGCCCGACCTCACCTTCTACGACCGCTCCACCGTCGATCTCGCCGATCCGTCGACCCTCGACACCGTGCCGTGGGACGACGTGCAGACGGTCATCAACGCCGCCGCGTACACGAATGTCGACGGCGCCGAGACTCCCGAGGGACGCCGCGACGCCTGGGCGGTGAATGTGACGGGTGTGGCCGCCCTCGCCCGCATCGCCATCGAGCGGGGACTGACGCTGGTGAACGTGTCGAGCGACTACGTCTTCGACGGCACGGTCGAGGAGCACCCGACCGACGAGCCGCTGTCGCCGCTCGGGGTCTACGGCCAGACCAAGGCGGCAGGCGAGGCCGTCACCTCAACGGTGCCGCGGCACTACATCGTGCGCACCAGCTGGGTGATCGGCGACGGCAAGAACTTCGTGGAGACGATGCGGCGGCTCGCGCGCGACGGCGTGAGTCCGTCCGTGGTGGACGACCAGATCGGCCGCCTGACGCACGCCGACGATCTCGCCGCGGGCATCCTCCGTCTGCTGGACGACCGAGCCCCGTTCGGCGTGCACCACGTCACCGGCCCCGGCGAGCCGAGGTCCTGGGCCGCCATCGCGCGCGAGGTCTTCGCCGAGGAGGGACGCGACCCCGGCGATGTGACCGGCGTCAGCACCGAGGAGTACGCGGCCGGAAAGCCGACCGCTCCGCGCCCCCGGCACTCGGCACTGCTCCTGCCGTGAACGAGACGGGGGGCAACGCTGGCAACCAAGCGGGCCGGCCGGCGGATAGGAGGGCCCGGCGCGGGCCTCCCCCCCGCCGGCCCGCTGGGGCCCCCCCCCGCCCCCCCGTCCGGAGAAGAGGCGGCCCACCGCGCTCTCGTCGCGGCCAGCTCGAGAACGAATGGCCGCGCCAGCGACCAAGCCGGGCGCGGTGGGCGCTGAGGCCACGCTAGCGAGCCACGAGGCGCGCGCCAAATCGAGACAAGCTCTGAGCGGGAAAATCCCACGATGCGAACACGTACGCCGCATATTTATCACCCACATGACAACTTTTCGTGGGGTCCGCGGCGGGCGTCGGAGTCGGCACCGCTGTGCCCTCGGCCCGTGCGATGTCGAGTGACCCGACGATGTGAGGATCAGTCGACGTCATCGTCCACCCAGTCGAAGGTCTTGGTGACGGCCTTCTTCCAGTTGCGGTAGAGCCGGTCGCGCTCTGCCTCGTCCATCGCGGGCTCCCAGCGCTCGTCCTCCTGCCAGTTGCGCTCCAGCTCCTCGGTGCTCTCCCAGAAGCCGACGGCCAGGCCCGCCGCGTAGGCCGCACCGAGGGCGGTCGTCTCCACGACCACCGGGCGCACCACCGGAACCCGCAGGATGTCGGCCTGGAACTGCATCAACGTGTCGTTGGCGGTCATGCCGCCGTCCACCCTCAGCTCCGTCAACGGCACCTCCGCATCGGAGTTGACGGCGTCCAGCACCTCCGCGGTCTGATAGGCCGTGGCCTCCAGAACCGCGCGAGCGATGTGCCCCTTGTTGATGTACCGGGTGAGGCCCACGAGGGCACCACGCGCGTCCGGGCGCCAGTACGGTGCGAACAGGCCCGAGAACGCCGGAACGAAGTAGGCGCCGCCGTTGTCCTCGACGGACTCCGCCAGCTGCTCGATCTCCGGGGCCGAGGAGATGATGCCCAGATTGTCGCGCAGCCACTGCACGAGCGAGCCGGTCACGGCGATCGACCCCTCCAGCGCATAGTAGGGCTCGTCGTCGCCGAGCTGATAGGCGAGCGTGGTGATGAGCCCGCTATCGGACTTGACGATCTCATGGCCCGTGTTGACGATCAGGAAGTTGCCGGTGCCGTAGGTGTTCTTGGCGCCGCCGCGATCGAAGGCCGCCTGACCGAAGGTGGCGGCCTGCTGATCGCCGAGGATGCCCGCGATCGGGGTCTCACGCAGCAACGACTCCGAGTGCGCGTGCCCGTACACCTCGCTCGAGGACTTGATCTCCGGCAGCATCGACGTGGGGACGCCGAAGACCTCGAGGATGTCCTCGTCCCAGGTGCGGCTCTCCAGATCCATGAACAGGGTGCGTGACGCATTGGTGACATCGGTGACGTGCACGCCCCCGTCGGTGCCGCCGGTGAGATTCCACAGCACCCAGGTGTCGGTGGTCCCGAACAGGAGATCGCCGGCCTCGGCCCGCTCGCGGGCGCCGTCGACATTGTCGAGAATCCACTTGACCTTGGTGCCCGCGAAGTAGGTGGCCAGCGGGAGACCCGTGGTCTCCTTGAAGCGCTCGGTGCCACCATCCTCCGCCAGCTCGTCCACGATCTTCTGCGTACGCGTGTCCTGCCAGACGATCGCGTTGTAGACCGCCTCGCCGGTGTTCTTGTCCCACACGACGGTCGTCTCGCGCTGATTGGTGATGCCGATGGCCTCGACATTGTGGCGGGTGACATTGGCGCGGCTCAGGGCCTGGCCGATGACCTCGCGCGTGTTGTCCCAGATCTCCTTCGGATCGTGCTCGACCCAACCGGCATGGGGGAAGATCTGCTCGTGCTCGATCTGACCGGTGCTGACGACGGCGCCATCGTGGTCGAAGAGGATCGCTCGGCTGGACGTGGTGCCTTGGTCGATGGCCATCACGTACTGGGTCATGGGTCTCTCCTTGGGGGTCGCGGTCAGGACAGCAGGGGCAACAGAGGATAGGAGGCGAGGCCCGCGAGCAGGCCGCCGAACAGGGGTCCGAGGATCGGCACCCAGGCGTAGGCCCAGTCGCTCGTGCCCTTGCCCTTGATGGGCAGCACGGCGTGCGCGATACGCGGACCGAGGTCACGGGCCGGGTTGATGGCGTAGCCGGTCGGACCGCCGAGTGAGGCGCCGATGCCGACGACGAGGAGCGCGACAGGCATCGCGCCGAGTGCAGCCAGCCCGGCCGGAGCGTCCGAACCGGTGTCGCCCACCCGGCTGAACGCGATCACCACGAAGACGAGGACGAAGGTCGCGATCGTCTCGGTCACCACGTTCCACCGGTACGAACGGATCTCCGGGGCCGTGGAGAACACCGAGAACTTCTTGGTCGTGTCCTCCTCCGCATCGAAATGCTGCTTGTACGCGAGGAAGACCAGACAGGCGCCGAGGAAGGCGCCGATCAGCTGCGCGGCCACGTAGACCGCGAACTGGACGACGTCGATCTCGCCCGTGACGAGCAGCCCCACCGAGACGGCCGGGTTCAGATGCGCGCCCGAGGCATAGGCGACGCTGACGCCGGCGAAGACACCGAGACCCCAGCCGAAGTTGATCATCAGCCAGCCGCCGTCGAGGCCCTTGGACTTGGCGAGCAGCGCGGTCGCCACCACGCCCCCGCCGAGCAGGACCAGGATGCCGGTGCCGACGGCCTCGGCCAGGAAGATCGTCCCGAGCGAGGGGTCATCCATGGCGATCCACCTCCTTCGGGGCAGTGACGCGTCTCACCCCTTCGTCGATCGTAGGAGTTGTCAGCCTCGACGGCTCGCCGAGCGATCTGCGCGCGGGACACTAGACTGCCCGCGTGCCCGCCGACCGCGATCCTCTCGCCCTCGACGAACAGGTGTGCTTCGCCCTCGCCGTGGCAGCGCGCTCGGTGATCGCCGCCTACAAGCCCGCCCTCGAACCCCTCGGGCTGACCCACCCGCAGTACCTCGTGATGCTCGCGCTTTGGCAGAACGACGGCCTCGGCCTGAGCGAGCTCAGCACCACGCTGTCACTCGACCCGGGCACCGCCTCGCCCCTCGTCAAGAGACTCGAGCAGATGGGGCTCGTCGAGCGCGTGCGCTCACCCCACGACCAACGCTCGCTGCAGATCACCCTGACCGCGGACGGACGGGCGCTGCGCTCACGCGCACTCGACGTGCCACCGGCCATGCTCGAACGACTCGGCATGACCGAGGACGACCTCGACCACGCCAACGCCCTCCTCCACCGCATCATCGCCGCCGCGCACGCGGCGGAGTGAGCCCTAGACGATGGCCTGGTAGACCAGCTGACGCAACCCTTCACGCACGGGGAGCGGTCTGCCGGTGAACGCCTGCGTGAAGAACAGCGCCGTCAGCTCCTCGGTCGGATCCACCCAGAACCGCGTTCCGGCCATGCCGCCCCAGCCGTACGTGCCCGGGCTGCCCGGCCGTCCCGCCGCGGCGGCATCGAGATCGACCGAGAATCCCAGCCCGAAACCGACGCCCCGCATCGTCGACTCCGAGTACACCGGCGGACCGTAGGTCTGAAGATCGACACCGCCGGGGAGGTGATTGCGCGTCATGAAGTCGACGATGCGCGGACCGAGCAGCCTCTGGCCGTCCAGCTCGCCACCGCGCAGGAGCATCTGGGTGAACCGGTGGTAGTCCCGCGCGGAGCTGATCAGTCCACCGCCCCCGCCCGGGTAGGCCGGACGATCCACCGTCTCGGCGAGATGGTCGGCCGGCTCCAGTCCGGACTGGGTGAGCGAGTACAGCCGCGCGAGCCGTGTTACTGCCGACTCCTCGATGCCGAATCGCGTCTCGGTCATCCCCAGCGGCCCGAAGATCCGCGACGCGAGGAAGGACTCCACGCTCTGCCCGCTGAGCACCTCCACTACCCGACCGAGGACGTCCGAGGCCATCGAGTAGGCCCACCTGGAACCCGGCTCGAACAACAGCGGCAGTCCCGCTAGTCGATCGCAGAGGGCGGCCAGATCGAGACCGCCGCTGCCATCGAGGCCGTGGGAACGGTAGAGCGCGTCCACGGGATGCTGGCGGACGAAGCCATAGGTCAGCCCGGAGGTATGGGTCAGCAGGTGGACCATGCGCATCGGCTCGGCGGCCGGCACCGTGGAGGGTCGCAGATCGCTTCCGCCGCTGTAGACCGAGAGGTCGGCGAAGGACGGGATGACGTCGCCGACCGGGTCGCTGAGCTGGAAGGCCCCCTGCTCGTAGAGCATCATCGCCGCCACCGAGACGATGGGCTTGGTCATGGAGTAGATCCGGAACAAGGAGTCGTCGCCGACCGGCACCGAGTCCTCGCGATGCCGGAGTCCGTAGGACGAGGCGTGCGCGATCCTGCCGCCACGACTGATGGCCAGCTGCCATCCCGGTAACAGTCCGTCGTCGACGTATCGTCGCAGATAGGCGTCGATACGACCGAGCCGACCGGGGTCCAGCCCCACCTCATGTGCCTCGACCTGTGGTTCCATGCCGCTCCTCATCGATGGTCTCCTCGCGCCCGAGACGCGCTGCTCGACATCAGGCGATCACTCCCTCGGCGCGGAGGGTGCCGAGTGCGCCGTCGCCGAGATCGAGCAGCTCCCTCAGCACCTCGTCGGTGTGCTGGCCGGATGCCGGGCCGGGATGACGGATGCCGCCCGGGGTTCCCGACAGATGCGGCACGACGCCCGGCATGACGACGTCCCGGCCGCCCTCATCGGGCACTCGGACCAGCAGGCCCTCCTCCCAGGCGTCCGCATCCGCGAAGAGATCGGCCATCGAGTTGACCCGTCCGACCGCCACCTGATGGGCACGGAGCGACTCGTACAGATCGTCCAGTTCCCGGCCGGCGATCATCGGTTCGAGAACCGCCTCCAGCTCCTCGCGATGGCGCAGCCGATCCGCATTCGTGCGGAAGCGTTCGTCCTCGGCCACCTCGGGGCGGCCGAGGGCGACCCACAGCCGCTGCCACATACTCGGCGTGCTGATCGGCAGGACGATCCACTGATCGTCCGCGGTGCGGTAGATCCCATTGGGCGCGATGCTGTCGTTGCGGTTCCCGCTCCGCTCCGGCGATCTCCCCGTCGTCTCGTAGGCGGCGACGAGTCCCTCCAGCATGCGCACCATCGCCCCGGCGAGCGATACCTCGACGAGTTGTCCCCTCCCGGAGACACGCGCCTCGTAGAGAGCCAGCAGCACCGCGAAGGCCCCGTGTACGCCGCCGACACCGTCGGCGATCGCATAGCCCGAGAACATCGGCGGGCCGTCGGGGTCTCCCGAGGCGTAGGTGAGACCGGAGTAGGCCTCGGCGACGCGGGCGAAGCCGGGGTCGTCGCGGCGCGTGCCGGAACGGCCGAAGGCGGACAGGTGGTACATGATGAGCCCGGGATTGGCCCGCGACAGTTCCGGATAACCGAGCCCCCACCGTTCGAGGGTCGACATGCGCAGGTTCGTCACGACGACATCCACCTGCCCCGTCAACTCGCGGAACAGCGCCTGCCCCTGGGCGTCACGCAGGTCGATGGCGACGCTGCGCTTGTTGCGGTGGGAGATCTTCGACAGCACCGACCGGCCGTCCTCATCGGAGGAGATGAGCCGCATCGGGTCGCCGCCGCGAGTGTCCTCGACCTTGATGACCTCCGCGCCGAAGTCGGCGAGCAGGCCGCCGGTGAGCGGACCCGCGAGCATGGTGCTCGCGTCAAGCACCCGCACGCCACGCAGGGGGCCCTCGCCTGCCGAGAGAGGCGCACCCTCGGTCATCAGGTGTCCGCCCGCAGCAGCTGAGGGATCGAGTCCACGAGCAGTCGCGTGTACTCGTGCTGCGGAGATCCGCACACCTCGTCGGCGGTCCCCGACTCGACGATCCGTCCCTCGCGCATGACGTGGACCCGATCGCACAGCTGCCGGATCATCGCCAGATCATGGCCGATGAACAGCATGGCCGAATCGGGACGCAGGAGACCGTGCAGCAGCCGCGCCACCGAGGCGGCGGTGGTCACGTCCAGGGCGCTCAGCGCCTCATCGAGGATCAGCAACGAAGGATCGACGATGATCGCGCGGGCGATGGCGACCCGCTGTCGCTGCCCGCCCGACAGCTCCCGCGTCGTCCGCGGCAGGAAGCCGGAGTCGAGCCCCACCGACTCGAGGGTCGCGATCACGCGGTCCCGTCGCTCACGCGACCCCAGATCGGTGTGCAGCACCAGCGGCTCCGCGACGATATCGGCCACGCTGTGGCGTGGATTGAGCGCCTGCAGCGGATCCTGGAAGACCGCCTGCACCGTCCGCCGGTAGGCGAGGGGCGGCGGCGTCGGCAGCGTGGAGAGATCGAATCCGCAGATCGTCGCGTCGCCGGTGAACGGCGTCAGTTTCAAGAGCGCACGGGCCACGGTCGACTTGCCCGAGCCGGACTCCCCGACGAGCCCGGTGATCTCGCCGGCTCGCAGATCGAGCGTGGCGTGATCGACCGCGGTGAACGGCTTGGGACGCAGGTCGCCCCACCGTGGGCGACGGGCGAAGGTGACGGTGAGGTCCTCGATCGACCCCAGCAGCTCGGTCGTCATCACATGATCTCCTCGGTGATCCGCGGCGGTTCGAGGATCGCCCGGCCCGGTTCGTTGCGTGGGACCGCGGCCACCAGCGCGGCCGTGTACTCGTGCTGCGGCCGGCGGACGACCGACTCGATGGGGCCGGACTCCACCACATGACCGTGCAGCATGACGACGACCTCGTCGGCGAGCTCGCCGGCGACACCGAGGTCATGGGTCACGAGCAGGACGCCGAACTCACGCTCCTCGCAGAGCCGTCGCAACAGGGCGATGATCTCGGCCTGCACGGTCACGTCCAGGGCCGTCGTGGGCTCGTCGGCTATGAGCAGATCCGGGGACTTGGCCAACGCGAGAGCGATCATGACGCGCTGGGCCATACCGCCGGAGATCTGGCCGGGCCGCAACCGCGCCACCTCGTCCGGCCGGCGCAGACCGACGGAGGTGAGCAGATCGACGATCTCCTCGTCGACCGCTCTCGGGGTTCCGCCCTGCCGCCGGCCGCCGGTGAGGCGGCGCTGTGCCTCGATGACATCGCGGAGCTGGCGGCCGACCGTCTGCAGCGGATTCAGGGCCGCGGACGGCTCCTGGAAGACCACGCCGACCCGTCCGCGCCAGGCTGCGCGCGTGGCATCGTCGGCATCGACGAGCTCGAGCGGTCGGCGACCGCCGAGGCGCACCCGTGCGGCCGTGCTGGATGCCGGTGGGGTGAGCAGGTCGGCGAGGGCCATCGCCAGCGAGGTCTTCCCGCTGCCGGACTCTCCCACGAGGGCCACGACCTGACCGTGCCGGATCGCGAGGTCGGCGGCATCGACCGCCGTGGTCTCGCCGTATCGCACGGTGATCCCCTCGACCTCCAGCAGCGGGCTCACGGTCCCGCCCGGCACGTCTGACTCGTCGCCGCGGACACGCGCATCGGACGCGCCCAGATCGGTCGGCTCGAGATATCCCGTGGGATTCTCGGCGCTGGCACCGCGACGACGGCGGATCAGCGCGTCGCCGACGATATTGAGCGCCAGCACCGTCAACACGAGCGCGAGACCGGGCGGGATCGCCTGGAACGGCGCCTCACGGATCGCGCGCTGCGCGCTCGACAGCATGATCCCCCAACTCGCCGCCGGTGGTTGAGTGCCGAGACCGAGGAAGCTCAGCGCTGCCTCGATGGCCACCGCATGGGCGAACACCAAGGTGGCCTCTACCCCCATCGGCGCGGCGATATTCGGAGCGATGTGGCGGAACAGCAGTCGCCGCCGATCGGCGCCGATCACCCGGGCGCCGTCCACATACAATCGGTCGCGCTCCGCCATCGTCAGTCCGCGGGCCAGCCGGGCGATACCCATCGCGAAGGCGATGCCGACGGCGAACATCGAGGTGGTCAGACCGCTGCCGAGGGCCGCGATGAGCGCGATGGCGAGCACGATCGCGGGGATCGCCGAGATGCCCTCGACGATGCGCATGACGATGCGATCGGGCCAGCCGCCGACAAGACCGATCACCATGCCCACGCCGCCGCCGAGCACCACCGCGACCGCGGTTGCCTCGAAACCGGCGATCGTCGACACCCGGGCGCCGTCGATGAGCCGGCTCAGTGTGTCCCGACCGAGGTAGTCGGTGCCGAGCCAGTGGTCGCCGCTCGGGCCGGCGAGGGCGTCACCGACCGCGCCGGCCGTCGGGTCGTAGGGCGCGATCCACGGTCCGGCCACAGCGAGCACACCGACGACGATCAGCACGCCCCAGGATGCCTTGACGAGCACCGAACTGCTCCTCATGACGCACGCACCCGAGGATCGACGAGGGCGTAGGCCAGGTCCAGCAGGAACTGGATGACGGCCATCAAGAGGGCCATGAGGACGACGAATCCCAGCACCACGGGCATGTCTCCGTTCCGGATGGCGTTGAGTACGAGCTGACCGAGGCCGGGCAGCGCGAAGACCTGTTCGATCACGACGGCTCCGCCGACGAGCACGGCGGCCTGTCCCGCGATCGTGGTGACCACGGGGACCGCCGCATTGCGCAGCGCCGTGCGCCACAGGATCCGCCGGCGCGCCAGACCCCCGGCGACGGCCGTGCGAATGTACGGCTCGTGCAGGACCCGGACGAATCCCGCCCGGGTCTGCCGGGCGAAGGCCCCGGCGGCCGCCGCCCCGAGCGCGAGCGATGGAAGCGCGATACTGCGCAGCCACTCCCCGGGGTCGGTGCCGAAGGGGACGTAGCCGGTCGCCGGGAACCACGGCGTCTGCATCGCCACATAGGCGACCAGCAGGAGAGCCAGCCAGAAGCTCGGGATGGCCTGCCCGACCGAGGCGGCGCCCGTGAGCAGCGAATCGGTGCTGCGGCCCGCGCGGATGCCCGCGGCGATACCCGCCGGGATGCCGATCAGCAGTCCCACGACGAGCGCCCCGACGGAGATGGCCAAGGTGACCGGGAATCGGCTCATCAGCAGCTCCGTCACCGGGGTGGAGCTCGACCAGGACACGCCGAGATCGCCCTGCACGGCACCCAGCAGCCAACTTCCGAACTGGACGAGGACCGGACGATCCAGGCCGAGCTCGTGGCGGAAGGCCGCGTAGGCCTCGTCCGTCGCGGTCTCGCCGAGGCGCACCACCGCGGGATCGACCGCGGTCAGCTGCAACAGCAGGAAGGTGGTGAAGCTGGCCACGAAGACCAAGGGGATGAGCGCCGCGAGGCGGCTCAGAGCGACACGAAGCACCGTCAGTCCAACGTGATGTCGTAGGGCTTCGGCAGATTGTCCGAGGGCGACAGCTCGGCACCGGACACGTGCTCCGCGGCCACGACCACCGGGATCTGGTGTGCGACCACCATGAGGTAGCCCTGCTCGATCAGGTAGGAGTAGACATCGCGCCAGCCTTCAGCCTGACCTTCCTCCGTCTCGGCGTTCAAGGCGATATCCGCCAGCTCGGCGACATCGCCGCGATCGGTGCCCAGCGGATCGTAGGGGCTGCCCGGCGCGTGCCGCTCGTCGTAGTGGGACTCGGCGGTGAAACCGCGGGCGAGCGTGACGGCCATGGCGGTCGTGCCGTTGCGCATCACGTCGGCGAGGGTCCCGGGCTCGACCTGATCGATCGTGACCTCGACACCGATCTCGCCCCACATCTGCTGCACCGACTCGGCCACCTCGGTGATCGCACCGAAGCTCGGGAAGGTCACCGAGAAGCCATCGGCATAGCCGGCCTCGGCCAGCAGGTCGCGTGCCTCCTCGGGATCGTAGGCGAGATCCTCCAGGTCCTCGTCGTAGTAGGGGGTCTCCTCCAGCCAGAAGCTGGGGCTCGGATCGCCCTGCCCGAACTGCAGGCCCTTCATGACCGATTCACGATCGATGGCCAGGTTGAGTGCCCGGCGGACGCGCTCATCGCCCATCGGCTCGATCAGCGTGCCATCGGTATCCATGATCTGGACGTAGTAGACATTCGCATTCGCCCGCTCGATCAGCTGCAGTGAGCCGTTGTCGAGGGTCGACCGGTCGGCCTCACTGCGCATCTCGATGACGTCGACCTGTCCGTCGAGCACGGCATTGGTAGCGGCCGAGGCGTCCTCGAGCGCACGGATCTCGACGGTGTCGACACCGACTCGGTCGGTATCCCAGTAGTCGGGATTGGCGCGGTACACCTGCACCTCGCCCGCATTGGAGGCCGCGGCATCATAGGTCCATCCGCCGGCACCGATCGGCGTCGTCTCCGGGTTCGCCTCGAAGGAGGCGGGGCTCATCATCATGCCGGGCAGACGGCTGAGCTGGGAGAGCATGTCGGTAGTCGGCTCGGAGAGCGTGAGCCGGACCGTGGAGTCGTCGACGGCCTCGACACCGGCGATATTGCTGTAGAAGGCCGCCGAGGGGCTGGCCTCCATCCCCATGCCGCGCTCGAAGTTGGCGACCACCGCGTCGGTGTCCATCGGCTCGCCGTCGCTGAAGACCACATCCGGACGGACGGTCAGCTCGAAGGTCACCGGGTCGACGATCTCCCACTCCTCGGCGAGGCCGGGCTCGAAGGTTCCGTCGGGCTGGGCGTGGATCAACGTGTCGAAGACCGGGTTCACGTAGTACTCCTGCGCCACCGCGGCCATCTGCGGGTCGAGGGTCTGCAGATTGGTCGCTGCGCCGATCGTCAAGGTGCCATCACCCGACGCCTCGGATCCACCGCCGGAGCACGCGGTCAGCGCGAGGGCGGCGCTCACAGCGCCGACGAGGATGCCGAGGCGACGGGAGGGACGCTGCGGTCGGTGAGTCTTCATGACACTCCTTGGTGATGTCTCGGTCACGTGCGGATCAGGCCGGTCCGCGAAGGCAGGGCGGTTGATGGGGTCGTCGTTCGGCGGCGATGGGCGCATCAGATCGTTCCATTCGCGCGCAGAGTGCCGATCTCCTCGGCGGACAGACCCGCGAGATCGGCCAGCACGGCGTCGGTGTGCTGGCCGAGTCCGGGTGCTGGCGAGCGGAGCGTGCCCTCGAAGCCGGAGAACAGCCCGGCCGGCGACTGCATCCGGCGTAGATGTCCTGAGTCGTCCGGGAACTCCACCACCGAACCACGGGCGCGGATGTGCGGATCGGCGCAGATCTCCTCGGCGGTGTTGACCGGGCCCGCGGCGATACCCGCGTCGACGAGCAACTCCATCAGGGGCTCGAGATCGTACGAACCGACGAAGGCGTGGACACGATCCTCGATCTGCTGGCGGTGCGCTACCCGCTGCGCCATGTCGGTGTAACCGGCGAGATCGTCGGCACCCATCGCCTTCACCAGACGCCTCCACATCTGCTCGGTGGACGCGGGCAATGCCAGCCAGCGTCCGTCACGCGTCCGGTACAGGTTGTTGGGGCTGATGTGGGGGTTCTCATTGCCCTGTCGGCCCACGCTATGACCGGTGACGTCGTAGTCGACGATGAAGTCCTCCATCATCCGCAGCAGCGGCTCGTAGAGCGCGAGGTCCACGAGCTGCGGCTCGGCCGTTCGGTCCCGTTGGCGCAATGCCAGCAGGGCGGTGAAGGCCGCGTAGATGCCGGTCACTCCATCGGCGACCGGATAACCCGCGAAGACGGGAGGCCGGTCGGGCTCGCCGGTCCGGTGGGTCAGCCCCGCGAAGGCCTCGGCGACACGGGCGAATCCCGGACGCTCCGCGTACGGTCCGGTACGCCCGAAGGCGCTGACGTGGACCATCACCAGGTCAGGGCGGAAGGCCACCAGGTCGTCGAAGTCGACCCCGAAGCGACGCAACGTCGCCGGACGGAAATTGGTCACGACGATGTCCACCGCGGCCGCCAGCCGCCCCACGACCTGCGCGGCGCCCGGCTGGTGCAGGTCTACGGTGACGCTGCGCTTGTTGCGCCCGAGGACCGACCACTGCGCAGAGACGCCCTCCACCAGCGGCGGATAGGAACGGGCCGGGTCACCATGGCGGGGTTCCTCGATCTTGATGACATCGGCACCGAACTCGCCCAGCAGCGAGGCCGCCATGGGCCCGGCCAGGATGGTGGACATGTCGAGGACGGTCACTCCCCGCAGTGGGGCCTCGGTCATGGTCGGTGCCTTTCGATCGCCGTGCGCCCCACGACTGTGAGGCGCGTCACCAGCGACTATCTCGAAGAAGCCCGGCGGGGGGAACTGAGCGGAACCTTCCATATGTGAAAGGTGAAAGTTATCGTCTGACACGCTCCTGCTCGCGCCCTCACCTCCGTGGCCGTGATGACGGCGCAGATCTCCAGCGAGAGGATCTTGCGGTGATACAAGCAGACACTTTCACCGGCGGGCGTCTCCCGGATATCGTGGCGCCGTGCGAGTCGAGCGAGCCCGATACTTCCTCGCGGCCGTCGAGACGGGGTCGCTGCGTGCTGCCGCCGTCCGCTGCGGCATCAGCCAGCCCGCCCTCGGCCAGCAGATCGCGCTACTGGAAGAGGAGCTCGATGTCGTCCTGCTGACCCGCAGCCGATCGGGTGTGCGGCCGACACCCAGCGGCCAGGCCCTCCTGCAGCCGATGGCGCGACTCGTCGCGGCCGAACAGGACGTGCACGATGCCGCCACCGAGTCCGGCGGGTCGTATCGGGGACGGGTCGCCATCGGCGCCATCTCGGTGGTCGTCGAGACGGTCATCGCCAGCGTGATCGGCCGGCTGCACGAACAGCATCCGGGCCTGCGATTCACCCTGACAGAGGCCGCCTCGACGGCGATCGAGGCGGGCGTCGCCTCGGGCGAGCTCGACTTCGGTCTCGTCACGATGCTCTCCGAGCCCGCGGCACCGACCATCGAGCGGACCCTGCTCCTGCAAGCTCCCATCGGCGTCATCGTGCGCGCCGACCACCTGCTCGCCGAGCGCGACAGCGTCGAATGGAGCGATCTGGAGACCTGGCCGATCGTGACCATGCGCGAGGGAACGGTCATGTGGGAGCGGCTGCACGCCGATGTGCCTGAGCCGGACGTGGTGGTGCAGGCGATGTCGGATCGATCGGTCAAGGTGATGGTCGCCCACGGGGCCGGCATCGGCATCCTCGGCCCCTTCGACACGTCGGTCGACGTGCCGGGACTGCGCTGGATCCCCCTGCGCAACACAGCGCCGATCCGCATCGGCCTGATCCAACGCCGCGACAGCCGCCCCTCGCCCTCGGCCCTGACCGTGCGCCGCCTGATCACCGAGCGCGCCGCCGAACTGCTGACGGCGACCGTGAGCGCCCATCGGCTCGGCTCAGGTCGTTGAGATCCTCCGCCGCTGGGAGGATGTCTCCAACGGAGGTAACGATGGCGGATAAGGCGAGGGGTACCGATCCCCTGACAGCACTGTCCTCGGGGATACTCGGCATCCTCCTCGTGGGCGTTCTCGCCCTCGTCTTCCTGCCGGAGAATCGCTTCGGTCCGATAGCGACCCTCGGCGCGATCGGTGGCCTAGGAGGGTTCGGTTGGACGCGATGACCCCTCGCTGACCTATCCGGTCCTCGGCCTGGCACTCGGAATGGCTGCGGGACTCCTCGCCGGAACCGTCGCCTGATCTGAAGGAGGCGCGACTCCGAGGCTCGGTCAGTGGAGGGTGAAAGGTGCCCACGACACGAGGTACACGCCGGCGAGCATCGGCAGTAGCCCGAAGGCCAGCCACGGCACCGACAAGGGCGAATACCCGAGGATCACCCGGGAGACCGCCACGGTCAGCATCCCCGCCAGGGCCGTCATCACCAGCATCAGCACCGCCTCGGGCATCCGCCCGTCCTCGGCGAGGTACTGGCCGACGAGCGGCAACGCCACCACACCGTGCAAGGCGATCGCCAGGAAGCCAATCACCGTCACCCGGCGGCGGACGCGGTCGAGGGACTCGAGCTCCTCGGCGACAACGGGTTGGCTCGGCGCATCCTCATGCATGGCGGACCTCTCGACGACTATTACTTAGCGTACCAAGCGTCTGCCAGCCGCCCATCGCACAGCCAGGGCACCAAGGGCGGCGCCCCCCGTGTTCGCGAGCACATCGGTCACCGACGCGGTGCGATCCAGTGGCGCCACGGCCTGCACCACCTCGATCACCACCGACACGAGCGCACCGACGAGCACGACTCCCCACCACCGCCATCCCGGGAACCGCCAGGAGACGAGGAGCCCCAGTGGCACGAAGAGCGCCACATTGGCCGCCACCTCGATGACCGCATAGGCCGACGAGGCCGAGATCCCCAGGACCGCTGCCAGCGCCCGGGTCAGCGGCCAGTCGACCACGCCGAGGCCCGC
Organism: Aeromicrobium piscarium; assembly: GCF_007421815.1. Classification (GTDB taxonomy): domain Bacteria; phylum Actinomycetota; class Actinomycetes; order Propionibacteriales; family Nocardioidaceae; genus Aeromicrobium; species Aeromicrobium piscarium. The sequence continues at coordinate 60,294 of NZ_VLNT01000010.1, forward strand.
ATCGACATGCGTCGGCCACCAGGCGATGAGCACCAGCGCCGCCAGATACGTCGCCCCCACCACAAGAGGTAGCAGTCGGAAGGCGCGGCGCATGTCCTGAGAGTAGACGGCATATGACTGAGGGCGGGACCAGAACGGCCCCGCCCTCAGCTCAGAGCATCAGCGCAGTGCGCCGCCCTGGGTGCGCGAACGCGCGATCAGGAACCCGCCGCCGAGCAGGAGCAGCAGCGCCCATCCCGCGACACCTCCCGCGACATTCGCCCCGGTGTTCGGCAGGCGATCCCCGCCGTCTCGATCACGGTCACGATCGCGACCGCCATCACCGCCGCCACCGCCGTTGCCGCCGTCGTCGCCGCCGCCATCATCGGCCTGCGTGATGGTGATCGAGGTCCATCCCAGGAGGATCTCTTCCTCGGCATCGGCGTAGACCGCGAGACGGTGGTCGCCCACCAGCCCGTCGGGCAGCGTGACCTGGATCGTGCGGTTCTCGCTCACCTCGAACGCACCGAGGTACGTCGGCTCGGAGAAGGCCCAGACGCCGACCCGGCTGCCCGGCTCCGCACCCGGCACGACCAGTTCGATGGTCGAGCCCTCGACGGCGGTGTCGGGACCGGTCACTCCACCGCGGTTGCCGTCGGTGAGGTTATCCTCCGACGGCGGCTCGGTCGGGATGGTCGCATTCGGGTCGGGATCGGCCGTCACCGTGAACGTCGCCTCGGCACTCGCATCGCCGACGGCAGCCGTGACGGTGTGCTGTCCGATGCTCGCATTGTCCGAGGTGAGCTGGGCGGTGGCGTTGCCCTGCTCGTCGGCCGTCACGCGGGCGGCTTCCTCGCCACCGACGCTGAAGACCACGACATCGCCTTCGAACCAGCCGGTCGAAGCGACCGTGACGCCCGTGTCCCGCGCCTGGGACTGCGTGAGCGTCTGCGGCGTCACGGTGACCTTCGGGTCACGCACCGCCGGATCCTCCGTGACGGTGACCGTGGCCGAGTCCTGGCCGGCAGCACTGGACGCCGTGAGCGTCAGCGTGCCCGGCTGGTGCTGGCCCTTGTAGGTGTACGAGAACGCACCCCCGCCATTCGCGGCAACCGTCTCGACAGCACTGCCATCGGCCGTGATCGCGACCTGCGCGTTCGCGCCGAAGTCCTCACCCGAGAACACCACACCATCGGACGCCAACTGCGACACCGTCACCGAACCCGGCGACACACCCACCGACGGCTCAGGCTCCGGATCCGGATCAGCCGTCACCGTGAGATTCGCCTGATCGGACCAGTCACCGCTCACGAGCGCAACCGGATAAGTGCCGGGCGCGACGCCCTCGCGCACCAACTCATAGCTCACCGTGCCGCTCGCATCCGAGCCCACGGTCGCCACAGCGGAGCCATCGAAGCGGACCTCGACATCGGCGTTCTCGGGGAATCCCGTGCCGCTGACGGTCACGCCGCCACCGGCGAGCGCCGACTGCGTCACCGAGGTCGGGTCGAGGGAGACGTCCGGGTCGTAGACGGGCGCGTCAGCGGTCACCGTGACCGTCGCCGAGTCCTGACCCGCAGCACTCGAGGCCGTCAGCGTCAGCGTGCCGGGCTGATGATCGCCGGTGTACTGGTAGGAGAACGCACCCTGGTCATCGGCGAGGACCACGATCTCATCGCCCTGACCGTTCGTGATCGTGACATCGGCATTCGCGCCGAAGTCCTCGCCGGAGAACACCACACCATCGGACGCCAACTGCGACACCGTCACCGAACCCGGCGACACACTCACCGACGGCTCAGGCTCCGGATCAGGGTCGGCGGTCACCGTGACCGTGGCCGAGTCCTGGCCGGCAGCACTGGACGCCGTGAGCGTCAGCGTGCCCGGCTGGTGCTGGCCCTTGTAGGTGTACGAGAACGCACCCCCGCCATTCGCGGCAACCGTCTCGACAGCACTGCCATCGGCCGTGATCGCGACCTGCGCGTTCGCGCCGAAGTCCTCACCCGAGAACACCACACCATCGGACGCCAACTGCGACACCGTCACCGAACCCGGCGACACACCCACCGACGGCTCAGGCTCCGGATCCGGATCAGCCGTCACCGTCAGGGTGCTGTCGACGCTGCCATCGGCGGACGAGAGCTCGACGGGATAGGAGCCCGGAGCGAGGGGGCCGTTATAGCCGAAGCTCACGGCGCCATCGGCATCAGCGTCCTTGGTTCCGACCTGCGACCCAGCAACCGTGAGGGTCACCGAGGAATCGGCGATGAAGTCGCCGCCGATGATCTGGACACCGTCGCTGACCAGCTGGGACTCCGTCACCGAGGAGGGCTGGATGCTGATGGTCGGCTCGATCGGACCGGGATCCCCGCCGCCACCATCCGGCCCCTGAGCCGTCCAGGTGAAGTTCATGCCGCCGCACGTCCCGGAGGGCAGGAAGCCGGCCCGACCGGTGCCGCTGGCCGAGCCATCGGCGTTGACCGTGCCGGTCAGCTCGTAGTAGGCCCGAACCGATCCGTCGCCGAACTCCCATCTGAGATCGAACGGCTCTCCGGCATTGACCGGAGTGGAGGGCATTCCCGCCCACTGCACCGGATACACGCCGAAGCCGTCGAAACAGTAGCTCTCGGTATCGAAACCGCTCATATTGCCGTTGGCATCGATCTCGAAGTCGACCGTCGCGCCGGTGTACGCCGTACTCGTGCCGGTATACGAACCCGCGGGCGGCGCCTCAGCGGCCGTCGCAGGTGGGGTGAGCGTCAGCGCCACGAGGGCGATGATCATGCCGAGGACGCCGAACCGGCCGAACCGCCGCCGAAGGCGGTCGGCCGTGGTCGTTCGCCGGTGCTGAGACACAGGGGGACCTTTCGTCACGAAACTGAGCGCCGCGTGGGCAACTCACCCCGGGCACCGAACCCGTCCACGCTACGAAGCCAGCCACCCGGCCCGGTACCCGTATTGCTACGGGTATCCGAAGTCCGCGCGTCTGTGAGATGATGTCGATGCGGACCATGGCGTCCGTACGGGAGCATGGGGGATACGTGATCGGTCGTCATGAGGAGAGGGTCTTCCTCCTCGGACAGTTGCATGCCGCACCCTCCGTACCGCCCCGCATCATCCTGGTCGACGGCCCGATGGGATCGGGCAAGACCGCTCTCGTGACCTCCGCACTCGCCGAGATCGAGCGTCCCGTACTGCTCGCCCGCGCCGATCGTTTCGCCGGCGCCTCCCCTCTCGCCAGCGCCCGCCCCGTCATCGAGAGCCTGCTGGACGCCGACCTGCAGCAGATGATCGAGGAGCACTCGCTCCGCGGCATCCTGCGCGAGTGCATCACCGTGCTCCGCGAACGAGACGCCATCATCACCATCGACGATGCTCAATGGCTGGACCCGATGTCGAGTCAGTTCTTCGCCGATCTGATCAGCGGCACCGCGCCGCTCACCGTTTTGCTCGCCTATCGACAGGCGATGGCTCCGGTCCGACTCATCGATACCGCGCGCTCTGCCGGAGCGAGCATCGAGCATCTCTCCGTCGGACCACTGGCCGATCCGGACATCGCGACCCTCTCCGCCGGGGTGACCACCGAGCAACAGCGGATCGTCGTCGAGACCGCGGACGGCAATCCGCTCTTCGCCCGGACGCTGCGCGCCGCCTTCCTCCGTCACCCCGACGCGACCACGCTCGATGAAGTGCTCCCGCTGGGCCGCGGCCCGCGTTCGGAGTTGCTCCGCTCGGTCGTCAGCGCGGATGTCCGGGCGCTCCCCGCCTGTGCCCGCCGCACACTCGAGGCGGTCGCGGTGCTCGGCGCCATCGATCCGGCACGCCTCGCCGCGCTCACTGGAGGCGATGTCGCGGAGGATCTCGTTCTGCTGCGCCGCCACGGGCTGATCGACGACGAGTCGAGCGAGGCCATCCATCCGGTCGTGCGCTCCAGTACCTATCAGTCCGCCGCGGAGGACGACCTCGCCGACCTGCATCGGCGCGCCGCCGCACTCGCCGGCACCACCCCGCTCGAGAGCGCCGAGCATCTCTCGCGGCTCCGTTCACATCTCACCGACGACGATCTCTCCGTCCTCCTGGACACCGCCGAGCACGCCCTCGGCACGGATCCCGCGAGCGTCGAACGCTGGCTACGCGCCTCACTGCACCTGCGCGAGCCGCGACGGGATCTGCTGCTGGCCCGTGCGCTGGCACTGAGCGGCCGAGTCGACGAGGCCGCGCCGCTCCTGGAGCCGCTGCTCGATCTCCCCGGCCACGGCGCTGAGGCGCGGGCGCTGCTCGCGCACGCGCTCCGGATGTCGGGCCAGCCGGATGAGGCGCATGAGGTCCTCTCCTCCTATGCCGGACCCCGCATCCCCGCGCTGCTGCTGGAACTCGCCGCCACCAGTTCGCTCACCGATGGTCACGACCCGGCCGATCCGCTGCTGATCGAGCTGTCGGCGGCCCACGGCGAGCCCTATGCCAGCGCGAGTGCGGCACTACGCACCATCGCGCTCCTCAACACGGGCAATATCGGCGCCGCACGTCGCGAGTTCGACGGCGTCCTGGCGGCGATGCTCGCGCGTCCGGCCGAGGAGCTGCGCGAGGTGATGGATGCCGCGGCCTGCGCCGTGTGGTGCGCGTACATGCTCGACGAGCTGCCCCAGGGCATCGAGTTCGGCGAGCGCATGCTGCGGATCGCCCGGCGATTCGGCCGGATGAGCGTGCAACCCCTGCTCTACTGCGCGCTGGCCTTCTGCCTCACCCAGGCCGGCCGCCTGGAGGATGCCGATGCCGCCGCAGACCTGGCGGTCGAGACCGCCGAGCGCTACCGCGTTCCCGATATCGTCGCGATGGCCCGCGTGGCCCAGGCGCTGTCCGCCTTCCTGCAGCAGGACATGGAACTGCTTCGAGAACGCCGCGATGCACTACAGGCGAGCCCCTTGCCGGCCGTGCGCTGGTGGCGGCGCACTGCCCAGTCCGCGCTGGCCCGGACGAGTGCGATGCTCGGCGAACCGATCCCTCACGTCCTCGTCACCGACCCTCCGGATGTCACGACGCCCTTGCGCTATGCCGATGCCGCGACGGTCGCTCTCTTCGAGGGCGATACCGAGACGGCTCGCCGCTACTACGAGGAGGGCCGACAGCTCGCCCTGGAGTACGGGGTGGCGAGCCAGTCGGCGCTCCTCGGCGTCCTGCTGTCGGGAGTCATCGCGGGCGACGGGCCGGCCTCAGCCGCTCGAGCCATCGACCTCCTGGAGGAGGCGCGCGACAGCTTCGAGCGGCTGGGCATGCCGTGCCACCTGTCCATGGCCGTCGGCAATCTGCAACGGCTGCGTGCCAGTGCCACCGGTGAGGCCCTCAACGCGTTGACGCCACGCGAGACCGAGGTGGCCGACCTGCTCGCCGATGGCAAGACCAATCAGGAGATCGCCGATGCCTTGGTGATCAGCCGGCGGACGGCCGAGGAGCACGTGGGCAATGTGCTGCGCAAGCTCGGCCTGTCCTCACGGCACGGGGTGCTCTCTGCCCTACGCGGGCGTTAGAGACGCGACGTGACCGTGTGGCTCGCCCTCCCGCTCGGGCGGTGGGATAGGCACCTGTCCACGGCTCGAAGAGGTGCGTAGCCCACCGCCCCTCGGGCGGAGAGGCGGGGCGAGAGTCAGAGCCCGAGGCCCCGGCCGACGATCTCCTTCATGATCTCGGTCGTGCCGCCGTAGATCGTCTGGATCCGTGAATCCAGGAATGCCTTCGAGATCGGGTACTCGGTCATGTAGCCGTAGCCGCCGTGCAGCTGCAGGCAGCGATCGGCGGTCTTGGTCTGCAGCTCGGTGGTCCACCACTTGCCCATCGCGGCGTCCTGGACCGTCAGCTTCTTCTCGTTGAGCAGCTCGATGGACTTGTCCACGAAGACCTGCGCGATCTGCTGCTCGGTCTCCAACTCGGCGAGGGCGAAGCGAGTGTTCTGGAACTTGCCGATCGGACGACCGAAGGCATCGCGGTTCTTGACGTAGTCGAGGGTCATGTCGATCATCTGCCGGCAGGCGGCGGCCGCGACGACGGAGATCGTCAGGCGCTCCTGAGGCAGCTTCTCCATCAGGTAGATGAAGCCCTGGCCCTCCTTGCCGAGCAGGTTCTCCTTCGGCACACGCACATTGTCGAAGAAGAGCTCGGCGGTGTCTTGAGCCTTGAGTCCGACCTTGTCGAGATTGCGGCCCCGCTCGAAGCCCTCCATGCCGCGCTCGACCACGATGAGCGAGACACCCATCGCGCCCGCGTCGGGATCGGTCTTACAGGCCACGATCACCAGATCGGCGAGGATGCCATTGGAGATGAAGGTCTTGGACCCGTTGAGCACATAGTCGTCGCCGTCGAGCTTGGCGGTGGTCTTGATGCCCTGCAGATCCGAGCCGGCGACCGGCTCGGACATCGCGATCGCGGTGATGAGCTCGCCGGTGCAGAACTTCGGCAGCCAGCGCTGCTTCTGCTCCTCGGTCGCGTAGCTGAGCAGATAGGTGGACACCAGATCCGTGTGCAGGGCGAAGCCGACGCCGCTCGCGCCGACACGGGTGAGCTCCTCCTGCACGATCGCGTTGTAACGGAAGTCGTCGACACCTCCGCCGCCGTACTCCTCGGGCATCATGAAGCCGAGGATCCCCAGTTCGCCGGCCTTGAGCCAGACCTCGCGCGGCACGATCGAGTCGGCCTCCCACTGCTCGTGGTGCGGGACGATCTCCTTCTCGCAGAAGGCGCGCACCATGGCGCGGAAGTCGTCGTGCTCAGCCTCGAAGATGGTGCGTTCCATAGATCTTCCCTCAGTTCTGGACGGCGACGCCGTCGGCGATCAGCGCATCGACATCGTCGATGCCCCACGAGGCGAGCGCCTCGCGGGTGTTCTCCCCCGGCCGCACCGGGGGCGTGGTCAAGGTGGCCGGGGTGGCCGAGAAACGAGGAGCGGGGGCGGGCTGCATGAGCCCCTCATGCTCCACATAGGTGCCGCGCGCACGGTTGTGCGGATGCTCCGGCGCCTCGGCGAGCGGCACCACCGGCGCGACACAGGCGTCGGTGGGGGCGAAGATGTCGTTCCAGTGGTCCTGGGTCTTGGTGGCGAAGACCTCCGCGAGCCGCTCACGCAGGTCGGGCCACTGGGTCACGTCGTTGCGATCGGGCAGGTCGGTGACGCCGTGCTGCGCGAGGGTGGCCTCCATCGCGGCCCAGAACTGGGGCTCGAGGCCGCCCACGCTCATCCATCGTCCGTCGGAGGTCTCGTAGACGTCGTAGAAAGGGGCGCCGGTGTCGAGCAGATTGGTGCCCCGATCATGACCCCAGCCGCCGGACTGCTGCATCGAGACGATCATCGACAGCAGATGCGCGACGCCGTCGGTGATCGCGGCGTCGACCACCTGGCCTTCGCCGGTCGAGCGCGCATGCGTGAGAGCGGCGAGGACCCCGGCGACCAGGTAGACGGCCCCGCCGCCGAAATCGCCCAGCAGATTCAACGGCACCTGCGGCGGCCCGCCCGCGCGTCCGATCGGATCGAGGCCTCCCGCGACGGAGATGTAGTTGATGTCGTGTCCGGCCTGCTGAGCGAGGGGACCGTCCTGTCCCCAGCCGGTCATCCGCCCGTACACGAGGCGAGGGTTGCGGGCGTGACAGTCGCCGGGCCCGAGCCCGAGACGCTCGGTGACGCCGGGCCGGAATCCCTCGAGCAGGATGTCGGCTCGCTCCACGAGCCGGAGCACCGTCTCGCGTCCCCGGTCGGCCTTGAGGTCGATGGCCGCGCTGGGTCGCCCACGAGCCAGGATGTCCTGCTCGGCCGGCGCGACGCTCAGCGCGCCGCCGCCGGGGCGATCGACGCGGATCACCTCCGCACCCAGGTCCGCGAGCATCATGGCGGCGAAGGGCCCCGGGCCGATGCCGACGAGCTCGACGACACGCACGCCCGCCAGGGGGCCGGAGGTGGTGGGAGTCACGGTCACGATAGTGACACTAACACTGTCACTGTTGCAACGCGGCATGCCTCGGTGGCCCGCAACGCGCGCACTAGGATCTCTCCGTGATCCGCCTGTTGCTCGCCGCCGTCGTCGGAGTAGGAGTCGGGGGTGCCGTCGCGCATGCGCTGACCCACGACCCCCGCTACATCGCCTACTGGACCGTCGCGCTGCCGGTGGGCGTCATCTGCGCCGTCCTCGTCGGCATCGGCGGCTCTTTGCGCGGCCTCGCCGGTCCGCCCCAAGAGCAACTCGATGCCGCGCGCACGGCCGGCCGGCTGACCGCGGCCCGCATCGACTCGATCACCCAGACCGGGACGCAGATCAACGACGTGCCCGTCTGCGAGATACACCTGACGGTCGATGCCCGCGACCGGGGGAGCTACCGCACCACCGTGCGACGTCTCGTGCCGATGATCGAGGCACCGCAGTTCCAGCCGGGTACCGCGCTCTCGGTCGTGCGCCTCCGCGCGGACGAGCCCGCCGTGGCGATCGTCCCCGATGGGCTCCCCCACCTGCACGAGCGCGTCGCTCGCCTACCGAAGGCGTCCGGGGTGCCGGTCTGGGCCGGGGAGACGACCTCGGGTCCGCGATCGATCATCTCGACCGGTCGCAAGGGTCGCGGCCGGCGCTGGCTCGCCTACGCCGCATTCGCCCTGGCCGGCCTCGCCGTGGTGGCTGTCCCCGCGCGCACGGAGCTCGCACTCTCAGCCGGCGCACTCGTCTCCGGCGATGATCGCGACAGTTATCTGTACTCCGAGGACCGCGTCGCCGACGCCGTCGCCGAACTTCGCGAGGTCACAGGCGACGACGCGGCGACCGAGGTGCTCTTCTACGACGACATGGTCCGTGCCACCGCGCCGAGCGAGCCCGGCGCCACGACCTACGACGACTACACGATCCGCTACGGACGAGGCAGCCACGACGACCCGTCGACGATCCAGCCCGACGACACCGCGTCATTCACCCTCGACGAGGTGTCCTGGGCGGCGATACCCTCACTCGCCCGGCGGGCCGCGCAGGAGACCGGCGTGACCGGCGAGGACCCCCACGTGCACGCCGATGTGAGCCGCGCACTGACCCCGTCGGACGACGGCTTCTCACCCGTGCGCATCTCGATCTACGTCTCCGGGGACTACGACAGCGGCGCACTCATCGCGGACGCCGACGGCACGGTCATCGAGGTTCGCCGAGCCGACTGAGTGGTGACAGCGGCCACTTTCCATGTCACACTCTCGATGTCACATTGATCGTCCGAGGGAGTACCGATGCTGTCCGAGCTCTCCTACTCGCGTACCGGCGGCGGGGAACCACTCGTCCTGATCCACGGGATCGGGCACCGCTGGCAGGCCTGGGAGCCGGTCATCGAACGCCTCTCCGAGCACTATGACGTCATCGCGATCGACCTGCCGGGCTTCGGTCAGTCGCCGCCGCTGTCGGCTGCCGGCGTGCCCACGCAGATGGAGAACGTCATCGCGGCGATCGCGGAGAACTTCGAGGCCTGGGGCATCGAACGACCGCACGTGGTCGGCAACTCACTCGGCGGCGCGATCGCGCTCTACCTCGGCGATCAGGGCTTGGCTCGCAGCGTGGTCGCCCTGAGCCCGGCCGGCTTCTTCCGCCTCGCCGGCAAGGCCCAGGCGATGGCCGCGCTCATCGTGCTGAAGCTGGCCACCTACAGCCCCGATCCGGTGCTCCGGCTCGTGTCGCGGAGCAGCTTCGGCCGTCGGCTGAGCGGCTATCTGCTCTATGCCCATCCCGACCGCTATGACATCGAGCGAACCTTCGGGGACTCCTCGGCCCTCAAACGCGGCAAGGCATTCTGGCCGACCTTCTTCCAGGCGGCGCGCTTCCGCTATCGCGGAGGTGTGCGCGTGCCCACCACGATCGCGTGGGGTACCAAGGATCGGCTCCTCAACCCGCGCCAGGCGGTCCGCGCACGCCACGAGCTGCCGACGGCGACCCATGTGCCGCTGCCTGGTGCCGGGCACGTCCCGATGGGCGACTGCCCCGAGGAGATCGCCCGCATCATCGAGGAGACCACCGCTCGCGGCGACGAGGCCGCCGGCAGCGTGCCCTTCTCGCACTCGGCCTGAAAGGCCGCCCCAGACCGGTCGGTCGTCGCCCGTCGTGGAGGGAGCGGCGGGCGACGGCCGGCCTTTTGTCGGTGCGCGTTCGCCTGGTGGCGACGCAGGATGTGCTTTCGCGGTTGCTCCGGCAACCGCATCGACACATCCTCGGTGGACCCGCGCACGGACGATGTGACTCCAGGGTCGCTATAGCAGCCGCCTCATCACATCCTCCGTCAACGACGAGCGAAGACCGACGAGGGAAGTCCTCGGGCCCGTGGGGTGTTGATCTCGGTGTGGAGACGTACGAGTCGATCGTGATCGGTGCCGGTCAGGCGGGGTTGTCGACGTCGTACCATCTGCGGCGGCGAGGCGTGGAGCACCTCGTCCTCGACGCGAACGCCGAGCCCGGCGGGGCATGGCAGCATCGCTGGCCCGCGCTCACCATGAGTGACGTGCATGGCATCGCCGATCTTCCCGGTATGCGGCGCCTCCCCGATGACGGTGACGATCAGGCCCGCGATGCCGTGCCCCGCTATTTCGCCGAATACGAGCGCCGGTTCGAGCTCCCCGTCCTGCGTCCCGTCGATGTGGACGCCGTGACCGAGGAGGACGGCCTGCTCGTCGTCCACGCCGGCGACCGGCGATGGCGCACCCGGACCATCGCCAATGCCACCGGCACCTGGACCCATCCGTTCGTCCCCTACTACCCCGGCATCGAGACCTTCAGCGGGCGCCAACTGCACACGGTCGACTTCACCCGTCCGGAGGACTTCGCCGGGCAACGCGTGCTCGTCGTCGGCGGCGGGCAGTCCGCTGTGCAGTTCCTCGGGCTGCTGCGGCCGGTCACCGACACCCTGTGGGTCACCCGCCGCGAGCCGCGATGGCGGACCGAGCCCTTCACCGTGGAGGCCGGGCGGGCGGCCGTCGCGCTCGTCGAGGAACGGGTCCGCGCGGGCCTGCCACCGGACAGCGTCGCCGGAGTCACCGGTCTGATGCTGCGGTCGCAGGAGGAGGAAGCGCAACGTCTCGGGGCGTTCGAGCGGCACCCGATGTTCAGCCGGATCGAGCCCGACGGCGTGCGCTGGGACGGCGGATCCTTCGAGCCGGTCGATGTCATCTTGTGGGCCACCGGATTCCGGCACGCACTCGACCACCTGGCTCCCTTACGGCTGAAGGGCCCCGAAGGCGGTATCCGCATCGACGGATCGTCCACCACTCCCACGAATGTGGCCGACGATCCCCGGATCCAGTTGGTCGGCTACGGGCCGAGTGCCAGCACGATCGGCGCGAACCGGGCCGGTCGCGTGGCAGCGCGTGGCGTGCTGCGTAGTCTCGGCAGATGACCCTCGACCACTATGCCGTCCTGGCCACCGCCCTGGACCTCGCGCGCGGCGGCGGGGAGCTGGCCCGCCGGTTCGCGGCCGAAGGCGTCGAGGTGGAGGCGAAGGACGGGATCGATCTGGTCACCCGCACCGACCGTGATGTCGAGCGCCGGATGGTGCACCATCTGCTCGCGCGGTATCCGGACCACGCGATCCTGGGCGAGGAGTCGGGCCATCACGGACCAGAGAACGCGCGAGTTCAGTGGCTCCTCGACCCGCTCGACGGCACGCACAACTATGCGATGGGGCTCGATGTCTACGGCGTGTGCCTGACCGTGCTGCTGGATGGTCGAGCCGAGGTGGCCGTGGTCCATGACTCGCCGTCCGGTCGCTCCACCAGCGCCATCCGCGGGCGGGGAGCCTGGCAGGAGGGACGCCGACTCGCGGTGCGCGATGCCGGACCGCTGGCCCATGCCACCGTGTCATGGATCCAGGGCTACGGGATCGACCTCGACGATCCGGCCCGGCGTGCCGCCTTCGACCCTGTGGAACGATCGGTGAAGCGGGTGCTGCGCACCTGGGCCCCCTCACGCGACTGGGCGCTGCTCGCCGAGGGCGGCACCGATGCCGTCGTCGCCTTCCGCAATGAGCCATGGGACCTGGAGGGTGGCGCGCTCATCGCCTGCGAGGCCGGGGCCGCCGAGCTGCGCACCGACGATCTCGTCATCGTCGGCATACCGGCGATCGTCGCTGAGCTGGGTGCGCTGCTCGGCTGACCTGGGAACCGGCAAGTCACTCGCCGCCTCGGGTCCGCCGGGTGCGGCGAGCGGTGAGCAGTCTGCGAATCTGGGCACCGATTGCCACCACGACCACGCTCGAGGTTGCTGCCCACAAAGACCACTGCCAGGAACCAACGGGGAACTGGAAAAGACGCCAAATTGCGATAACGAGGCAAGCGATAAAGAAGGGCAATGACCACCGCGCGGTTTCCTTCACGAACAAGCCGCCTTCGTTGGGGCAAGGGGGTCGAACGTCCCAGTAGCGACCTCGGCGCCGACTACTGCAGAACCGACCACTCGACCAGCGTTGGAAGCCAACGAGGCGGAACCACCGTAAATAAGGCCCCCCAAGGTTGACCAGACCAACGCCGGTGCAGAAGAGCTGACCGCCGACGCTTACGTCGACAGGGCCACCACCCCATGTCTGGCAGCCCGGTGGCACCCAGTATCCCGTGGCGGCGTTGCAGAGGTCTGTAGACAGGCCCGTCGGGTCAGCATAGTTGATGGGGTTTCACGCGGCGTAGAGATAGGGGCTGTCCTCCTGGCCGGCAGGGTCCATCTGGGTGAAGATGCCGTGGCTCGGGTCGTAGAAACGGGCACCGAACTTCACCATGTCCGCGGGTGCGGTCTCGCCTCCGGCGTAGCCGACCGGGATCAAGTCACCAGTGCGAGAGCGCTCCTTGCCCCACGTGTCGTAGGCGACGGTTCCGGTGACCTCGCCGGAGTTGAAGACGGCGACCACACTGCCGAGATGATCGGTGACGGCATAGCCACCGCCGGCATCATTCCAGGAACCGATGAGCTCGCCGTCAGGAGTGCGTAGGAAAGTCCGACGAGACTGATCACGATCGATCAGATCAGAGTCCGTCTCGGTATACGCCAGGCCAAGTGGGCCGCGGATCTCGTATTCGGTGCCGAAGTCGACGTCCGTGGTGTGCCGGGCGGCGTTGGTGCTTCCAAGGTAGGACATGGTCTGTTCAGTGTTGCCCAGATTCCACTCGGTTGCCTGGTCAAAAGCGTTATAACCGGCCGAGTAACGATTCTGCTGCTCGGTGATATTGCCGTTCTCGTCATAGCCGATGGTGTCGGCCCAGCCGTCGATCGAGGTGATCTGATTCGACGCATTGAACTCATAGTCGACCCCCTCGGCACGGGTGCGGTTGCCATTGTCATCGAAGTCGTACAACCAGTCCTGGATGCCGCCCGGACCGTCCTCAGTGACCGAGACGAGACGGTTGAGCGAATCGTACTCGTAGGTTTGCTGAGTCCCCGCTTCCATCTCGAGGCCGGCGTGATCGGTGCGCGACTGGATCAGGATCTGATCCTCATCCTCGGCGTTGGTGAAGGAGTACTCGTAGTCGACGACCTCATCACCATCGGCACCCAGGGCGGTGATACGGGTCAGACGACCCGAGTCGTCGTACTCGTGATAGATCACGGTCTCGCCAGGCAACTCGCGGGTGGTTTCCAGACCGTTGCGATCGTACGAGAAGATCACGGGATCGTCGGTACCACCGTTGATCACGCTCAACTGGTTCGCGGCATCATAGGCGTAGGTGACCTCGGCACTCTTGTCCGAATAAGAGGTCATGTTCCCACGACTGTCGTAACCCATCTCGATCGTGTCGAGAACAGTCCAACTATCGGTGATCTTCTCGGTCAACTGGTTGTCCCGCGCGTCCCACGTGCGGTCGACCCGCAGCTGACGACCGCTTGCCGGGGTGTAGGTCACCTCGGCAGTGATGTTGCCGTCCGCGTCGTAGTCGCGAGCAGCCTGCACGTCGGGAGCGGTCTCAAAGCTCAGTCGGTCGAGGCGATCGTAACCGTAGTTGGTCGTCTGCCCACGTCCATCGGTGGTCGAGGTGACGCGGCCGACCGAGTCGTACGCGTAGGTGGTGGCAGCGAGAGGTCCGGGCGGGTCGATGCTGGTGATATTGCCGTCGCCGTCGTAGGTGTAGGTGGTGACGCCGTCATTGCCGTCCGTGGCGGTGCAGATCTGGCCCTTCTTCGCGCCGCAATCAATGTCGTCGGTGTCCTGGCGCGTGTAGGACAGTTCGCGTGTGCCGCCATCGCTGGTGTCGGAGGTGCTCATCAGGTTGCCGGTGCCGTCGTACTCGAAGGTGCTCTGATTGCCGGCGGGATCGCTCGCACATTTGACCAGATACTGGTGGTCCTGTGTCGCACTGCCGCACTCCTCATCCGAGGTGTAGGACGCGCGTGCCGCTGCACCGGTCGGCATCGACACCTGGGTGGGATTGTTGGCATCGTCATAGGAGTACGAGGTCACATTGCCCTCACCGCCGTCGCCGCCCATCGCGTCGGTGGAGGAGGAAACCTGCGAGTTCGGGGTCCATTCCTGCGAACGCTTGCGCCCCAGTGGGTCGGTCACGGACTCCACACGCCCCTCGTCATCGAGCGCGACCTGGGTGTCGTTATCGGCAGCGTCGGTGATCGTCGTGTCGTCGGCGGCGTAGGCGAACGAGGTGGTCGCCTCACCAGCATGATCGACCGATGTCACGCGCCCGGTGCTGTCATAGCCGATCGCGGTCTCATGCCCCTCACCGGACGTGACCGATGTCAGCCGGCCATCGGCGTAGCCGTAGCTGCGAGTCGTGCCGTCAGGGCCAGTAACCTCAGTGAGACGATGCGCATCGTCGTAGGTGTACTCGGTCACCCGATTCGCCGGGTCGGTGATGGAGGCGAGCTTGCCGGCGTCATGGTCGAAGGTCGTCACCCGTCCGGCCGCGTCGGTGACCGAGGCGATGGTGTTGTCGCTGTTGTACGCATACGTCAGCGCGTTGCCGTTGCGGTCCTCGTTGCGCAGCAGGTACCCGCCAGCGGTGAACACCAGGCGTTCGCCAGTGCGGCGGTACTCCACCACCCACTGGCCGTTGTCCTGCTCGGAGAGGTCAGCCTGCAGACCGGCCGGAGGTGCCCACCCGTCGCCATCCTCGGAGAACCGAGCGCGAAAGCCCGACGGCGCGCGGAAGACGATGCTGCTCGGCCCGACCTCCAGACCCACATCGGTCGCCGACGACATCGCCCACCTGGGACCATGCGCACCGGGACGCTCCGACAGACCGTTGTAGAACCGTTCCAACGACAGCCCGATCTCGGGGCCGTTGATCGTCACGTCGGTGGCGCGAACGACCAGATTACCGTTACCGAGATTCACCGCGATGCTCTGGCGGTCATCGATCGCGAACTCCTCGAATCCGTAGTGCTCCTGCACTCCCAGACCTGGCGCCGCCACCGCATCA
This sequence comes from Aeromicrobium piscarium, assembly GCF_007421815.1. Lineage (GTDB taxonomy): Bacteria > Actinomycetota > Actinomycetes > Propionibacteriales > Nocardioidaceae > Aeromicrobium > Aeromicrobium piscarium. The sequence continues at coordinate 75,676 of NZ_VLNT01000010.1, forward strand.
TCGATCGCCGCGGCCTGACGACGCTGCTGAGACGACTCTCCGTCATCGGCGGGAACGTACGACCACGCCGCATCGGGCTCACCGCCCACAGGGGTTCGGTTCACCTCAGCCGGCGCCTCCCACACCTCGGGCTCGATATCAGCCAAGGGCTCGCCCATTGCCGTCGGGCTCACCGCCAGCACAGAACCGGCGATCCCCACGCGCAGAGCGATCCCCGCTCCGAGTACCCGAACACGCATATGTCATTCCCCGATCCACCGACCCCCGAGGCCGGATGTTGTGGTCGATGTGGCGTTCGGGCCACCCGATCACAGATCAGCGCGCCGCGGTAGCAAAACGGAGAAATTGTTTCAAAACTCGGATGGACAACCGAGATTGCCGGCTTTTCGGGTCACGCCCTTGCGCGGCACCCGTGCAGCCGTTACACGCCCGCGCGCGACGGCGAGCACAGCCGGGCGACGGAGGATGTGACTCGGTGGCTGCACTGGCAACCACAGATGCACATCTTTCGTCCGCCCCAAGGTGAGGTGCGAGAGTGGAAGCGCTTGCCATGCAACTAGTTGCATGGTTAAGGTGCTCGCATGGCCCTCGAACACGCGATCCTGGTGTCGCTTCGCGAACAGTCGGCGACCGGCTACGACCTCGCGCGGCGCTTCGACGCCTCGATCGGCTACTTCTGGCGCGCGAGCCACCAGCAGATCTACCGGACGCTGACGCGGATGGCCGCCGACGGCTGGGTCGAGGGCGCCACTGAACACCGTGACGGCGCCACCGATCGCACCACCTACGCCATCACGACCGCGGGACGGGCCGAGCTCGAACGCTTCTCGGCCACACCGTCACCACGCGAACCCCTGCGCAGCGACTTCGCCGTCAAGCTGCGCGGACTCCTCGACACCGAGGCCGCCATCGCCGACGCGCAGGCTCGTCGCGCCGACCACCAGGCCCGCCTCGACACCTACGAGGCCAGCGCCAAGCGGTACTACCCCGACCCGTCCGCGCTCAGCGAGGACGACCGCGGACCCTACCTGGCGCTACGCGGCGGCATCCTGCTCGAACAGGCCGGGATCGCGTGGTGCGATGAGATCCTGGGTCAGCTCGACCGGAGCGAGCGATGAGCCCTGATACCGATCACCAGCACGATCACACCGAAGGTCATCGCCGTCGCGATCAGCACCGCATGCACCCAGAAGAATCCGGTCGGCGCACTACTCCACGTCTCGCCCGTCCACGCCCGATCGTCGGCCACGATCGCCTTCGCGAAACGCGGCCAGATCACGATATTGAACACGCCGGCCGCCACCAGCAGCCAGGCACTCGCTCTTCCGATCACCTCCCCAGTGTGACAACGCACCACCACCGCCTCGAAAGGACCGCACCATGAAGGCATTCCGTGAACTCGTCGAAGCCCAGATCGCGACCGGCGAGATGAGCGGCGTCGAGGAGCTGCTCGCCGACGATGTCGTCTTCCGCAGCCCCGTCGCCTTCAAGCCCTACCCCGGCAAGGCGATCACGGCAGCCATCCTGCAGGGCGTCAGCCGGGTCTTCTCCGACTTCCGCTACGTCAACGAGATCGAGGACGGCCGGCACAGCGCCCTCGTCTTCGAGACGAAGGTCGGCGACACCTCGGTCCACGGCTGTGACTTCATCACGACGAACGACGACGGTCTCATCACCGAGTTCACCGTGATGGTGCGTCCGCTCTCCGCCGCCAACGCCCTTGCCGAGGCCATGGGTGCGCAGTTCGACCGCATCCAGGCCGAGGCCGTCGCGATGGAGGAGACCCGATGACCCGCTACCCGCACCTGCTCGAGCCCCTCGACCTCGGACACACCACCCTGCGCAATCGCGTCGTGATGGGGTCGATGCACACCGGACTGGAGGACCGCGCCAAGCACCTGCCCGAGCTGGCCGCCTTCTTCGCCGCACGCGCCGAGGGCGGCGTCGCGCTGTCGATCACCGGCGGTTTCGCGCCCAACCGGCGCGGCTGGCTGCTGCCCTTCGGCTCGGAGATGGTCAGCCGTCGCCACGCCGACCGGCACCGCGTCGTCACCGATGCCGTGCACGAGCACGACGGCAAGATCGCGTTGCAGATCCTGCACGCCGGACGTTACGGCTACTCGCCGATCAAGAAGGGCGTCTCGTCGATCAAGAGCCCGATCACCCCCTTCAAGGTCTCGCCCATGAGCACGCGCGAGGTCGACCGCACCGTGACGGACTTCGCCCGGTCGGCCCAGCTGGCGCAGCGCGCCGGCTACGACGGCGTCGAGATCATGGGCTCCGAGGGTTACCTCATCAACCAGTTCCTCGCCGCGCGCACCAATGACCGCACCGACGCCTGGGGCGGCAACGCGGCGGCACGCATGCGCTTCCCGATCGAGGTGGTGCGCCGCACCCGCGAGTTGGTCGGTGACGACTTCATCGTGCAGTACCGGATCAGCCTGCTCGATCTGGTCGACGACGCCCAGTCCTGGGAGGAGACCCTCGAGCTCGCGCTGGCCCTCCAGGACGCGGGAGTCAGCCTCCTCAACACCGGTATCGGCTGGCACGAGGCCCGCATCCCGACCATCGTCACGTCCGTGCCGCGGGCGGCCTTCGCCTGGGTGACCGGCAAGCTCACCGCCGCTGTCGATGTCCCGGTGATCGCCTCCAACCGCATCAACGACCCCTCCGTCGCCGAGGAGATCATCGCCTCCGGACAGGCCGATCTGGTCTCGATGGCCCGGCCGCTGCTCGCCGATCCGGACTTCGTCGTCAAGGCCGCGGCGGACCGCGCCGACGAGATCAACACCTGCATCGCCTGCAACCAGGCCTGTCTCGACCACACCTTCTCCAACAGGCGCGCGAGCTGCCTGGTCAACCCGCGCGCCTGCCACGAGACCACCCTCGTCCTCACTCCCACCCGCACCGTCAAGCGGGTCGCGGTGGTCGGCGCGGGACCGGCGGGCCTCGCTGCGGCGACCGAGCTGGCGGGCCGGGGTCACGAGGTAGAACTCTTCGAGGCCGAGGACGCGATCGGCGGGCAGTTCCGCATCGCGATGGCAATCCCCGGCAAGGAGGAGTTCGCCGAGACACTGCGCTACTACACGGTCAAGCTGGAGAAGACCGGTGTGAAGGTCCATCTGAACCGCCGCGCCACGGTCACCGATCTCGCCGACTTCGACGAGGTCGTCATCGCGACCGGTGTCGAGCCGCGCATCCCCGACCTGCCGGGGGTCGACCACGCCAAGGTTCTGACCTATCAGCAGGTGGTCCGCGAGGGCGCCCCCGTCGGCGAGCGGGTCGCGGTGATGGGCGCCGGTGGCATCGGCTTCGATGTCTGCGAGTTCCTGCTCCACGACCCTGCCGAGAGTCTCGACCACTGGAACGAGCGATGGGGCGTCGTCGACCCCGAAGTCGAGCGCGGCGGTCTCGGCACCAAGACCCTCGCACCGCCCCGTCGCCAGGTCACCCTGCTACAACGCAAGACCACGTCGCTCGGCAAGGGCCTCGGCAAGACGACCGGCTGGGTGCACCGCACGACCCTGCGCGACTCGGGTGTGGAGATGGTGCGCGGGGCGAGCTATGACCGTATCGACGACGACGGCCTGCACATCACCGTCGGCGACGACGACGCCCGACAGCAGCGGGTGCTCGATGTCGACACGATCGTGCTGTGCACGGGACAGGAGTCCGTGCGCGAGCTGGTCGATCCCCTGGAGGCGGCCGGCGCGACGGTGCATGTCATCGGGGGAGCCGACGTGGCGGCCGAACTCGACGCCAAGCGGGCCATCAAGCAGGCGACCGAACTGGCCGCGCGGATCTGAGCCGGGAGGTCAGGCGGTGTCCGCCTCGGCGGGCGGAGGCTCCGGGGCGCACTCGACGGGCGGGTTGCCGAGCACCGCTCCGATGAGGAGATCACGCCCGACCTCGACGGATTCGCGCACTACCGTGCGTGACCCGTCCGCCTCGATCCGATACCCGGTCCGGTGCCGGACGGTGATCGTCTCCTCCACCACGGCACGCATCGTGCGTTCGCGCAACGAGCCGTCGCACATCACCTCCCAGCGATCCTCCTCATCCATCACCAGATCGATCACATGCCGGTTGACGGTGATCTCGTCGTACTCCCGTTCCCACACGACCTGACCTGGCCGAGCTGTCTGCGGCCCGCCCGCCACCTCGCGATCATCGGTCCGCGTCGTCTCCGTCTCACGCCGGACATCGCGAGCCCGGTAGACGTCCTCGGTCCCGCCGGTGAATCGATCGCCCACCTGGGGCGGCGTATCGGTCCAGTCCGGCAGCTCGGCCGGACCCGAGGGCGCAGAAGGATCGGGGTCCGGAGTCTCGGGCGTCGGCGGTGCCACGGAAGCGGCAGTGCCGTCCATCTCCGCGGCTGCGGTCGAGGGGTCGGGATCCCTGATCTCCGCCACCTGCGGCAACGGCTCACCGAGCTGCCCGTCCATGGCCGGCGGTGTCTCAGCGCGGGCCTCGGGCAGGGCAGCAGGCCCCGCGCCGAGCACTCCACCGGCGATCACACCCGCGGTCACGACGCCGATCAGTGGCAGCGTCACCAGTCCGGCGAAGCTCGCGGCCACGCCGCCGGAGGCCGCGAGTCCCAGCCCGCCGAGGCCCACACCGGCCGCGGGCATCAGCCAGGAGTCGAGCTGCTGATCGAGACGGACCAGTTCGGCTCGAACCTCCCGGCAGGCCGGGCACTCCCGCAGATGGCGCCTCACCCGCTCGCTCTGACGACGGCTGCTCGTCCCACGCACGTCCTCAGGCAGCAGACCCAGCGCCACGCGGCACCCAGGCGCAGCATCATCGATGGGACGGAGGCACTCAGTCAGGTAGGCCGTTCGCAGACCTCGTCGCGCGCGGTAGGCCACAGCGGAGACGCGGGCGGCGGAAACACCCTCCGTCCGCGCGACCTCACCGACCGCGCGCCCTTCGACCTCGATCTGCCACAGGACACGCCGCCACCGTGACGGCAGCGAACGGTAGGCACGGGTCACGGTGGTCGACTCGAACCACGGCCCGGCATGATCGGGGACCGGCGCGAGACGTTCGGCCAGTTCTTCCTCGCCGCGGGTACGGGCGGCCTGCCGGTGACGGTCGATCGCCTTGTTCACGACGACCCGACGCACATAGGCGCGCACGTCGGTCGTCGGCCCCTTTCCGTCGCGCAACTGCAAGTAGATCGCAAAGAAGGCCTCGGCGACGATGTCGTCCTCGTCGCCGAGAGCATGCTCGCGAGCCACCTGCTCGGCGAATCCCCGGTAGCGCTCGAAGAGCACGCGGAACGCCTCGGCATCGCCGGCGCGCACCGCCTCGGCGAGCGCGTCATCGTCCCACGACATCCCCGTCGTGTCCCCTCCCACGGATCCAGCGTGCCATGGCCGAGATTGCCCGTCACTGGCTCACTCTGACGATCAACGCCCCATCCTGACCGACCACGGCCGCTGCCGATGGTATCTCAGGCGACTCCCTCGGAGGCCTCCTCAGGATCCGTCACAGCACACTCCACGACCGGATTGCCGGGCAGCATCCTCACCCCGGACCACCGATCGATCTCCTCGGACTCGCTCACCGGGGTGCGGGTTCCATCGACCTCGATCCGATACCCCTCGCGGTGTCGGATCGTGATGAACTCCTCCAGATACCCGACGGCCTGCCGTTCGCGAACCGAACCATCGCAGACATCCTCCCACCGCTCGACCTCGTCCTCTACCACCAGAACGACCATGGTGCGCTCGACGGTCACCTCGTCGTATTCGCGCTCCCACACCGTGGAACCGCCGGGTGCGTCGGCCTGCGGCGCAAGCTCCCGCTCCTCGCCTCGCTCGGTCTCAGTGGTGTGCTCGACACGCTCCACCACCATGACGTCCCGGCCTCCGATCAGGACCCGATCGCCCACGCTCGGCGGACGCTCAGTCCAATCGGGCTCATCCAACCGCTCCGTCTCATCGACCGGTACCGCCTCGGCATCGGGACTCGGGGCCGGTGCGGGCACCCTCTGCTCGGGAGCAGAGCCGTCCGGCCCCGCCACGGCGGGTCGCCGGGACTCGCTGAGAGCCGCCGGGGGCGTGTCGTGATTCGTCCCGCGGGAGACGTCCGGGCTCCGCTCGGCGCTGCCGGCGAGGAGTCCTCCCGCGACGATCACCGCCGTCACGGCACCGACCAAGGGGAGCGTCACGAACCCCACGAACCCCGCCGACACACCACCGGCCACCGCCAGACCCACACCACCGGCACCCGCCCCCGCGGCTGCCGGGAACAGCCAGCCATCCAGCTGCTGATCGAGACGGACGAGCTCGGCACGGGCCTCCTGACACTGCCCGCACTCGCGCAGGTGACGCTCGATCCGCTCACGCTGTCGCCGGGTGGCGACTCCACGCACGTCATCGGGCAGCAGCCGCCGCACGTCCCGGCATCCGGGCTCCTGGGTCACTCCCAGGCACTCGGTCAGATAAGCCACCCGCAGCCCCCGCCGAGCGCGGTAAGCCACGGCCGAGAGGCGCGCCGCCGACACACCCTCGACGTGGGCGACCTCGCCCACCGCGCGACCTTCGACCTCGACCTGCCACAGCACGCGCCGCCACCGGTCGGGCAACGATCGGTAAGCCCGCGCGATCGTCCTCGACTCGAACCAGGGATCAGCGGGGTCCGGCTCGGGATCACGGCGGTCGTCGACATCGTCATCGGCCGACACCCGGCCGGCCCGGCGATGCCGGTCGATCGACTCGTTCACCACCACCCGTCGCAGGTACGCACCGACGTCATCGGTGGGGCCGCCACCCGCCCGCAGCCGCACGTACACGGCGAGGAAGGCCTCGGCGACGACATCGCCCACGTCCGCGGCAGGCACGAGGGATCGCGCCACCTGCTCGGCACGAGGACGATGTCGTGCGTACAGCGTGCTGAACGCCTCCCCATCGCCGGCACGTACCGCATCGGTCAGCGCGCCGTCCTCAGGCGACTCAACCTCTCCGGTCACCGCACCAGAATCACATACAGGTGCTAGACGCGGCGAAGGGGCGGTGACCGGTCTCCCGGCACCGCCCCTCGTAGCCCTGTCGTCAGAACCAGTGTTTGCGTCCGCCGACAGCCCGCCCGGTGGCACCGAGGATCCAGAGGATGACCCCGACGACCAGGAGGATGCCGCCGATCGTGTACAGGATCGGGACGTTCAGGACAGCACCCAGGATGGCCAGAATGGCTCCGAGGATGATCATGTGGCGTACTCCTTCATCGGGTCACGACGGTTCCCGTCGCTCGGACCACGCTAGTGATTGCTGAGCAATCCGCATTCCGAGTGAAGTGGCGGCCCATGTGACCTCGTCCATACTGGTCACGTGGCTGAGATCGTGGTGCTGCTGCGCGCCGTCAACGTCGGCGGCGCGAAGCTGCCGATGGCCCGGCTGCGGGAGATCGTCGCCGAGCTCGGCGCCTCGGACATCTCCACCCACATCGCCTCGGGCAATCTGCTCTGCACGCCCGGCGGCGGAGTCGCCGAATTCGCACGGGAGCTGGAGCGACGGATCGCCGATGAATTCGGCTTCTCCCGCGAGGCGATCGTGCGAACCCCCGCCGAGCTGAGGGCCGCGCTCGACGCCTACCCCTTCGCCCCCGCGGACGAACGCCGCGCCCACATCCACTTCCTCTACTCCGACCCGACCGGTGACGCCGAGTTCACGCCCGCTCAACTCGGCGACGATGAAGCCCGGTTGATCGGCCGCGACCTGCACCTACGATTCGACGCCGGTGCCGGACAGACCAAGCTCACGACCGCCGTGCTCCAGCGCGCGCTCGGCACCCCCGGAACGGCACGCAACCTGCGCACCATCCGTGCACTCATCGAGAAGGCTCGAGGCACATGAGCGCGGGCTGGGAATCACGCCGGTGGCTCGTGCTCACCGGTGCCGGGGTGTCGACCGACTCCGGCATCCCGGACTATCGCGGTCCCGATGTCCCGCCGCGTACTCCCATGACCTATCAGGAGTTCATCGGCTCGGCGTCGGCGCGGCAGCGGTACTGGGCTCGCGCCCACGTCGGTTGGACGCACATGCGCGCCGCCGAGCCGAATGCGACCCACCACGACCTCGCCCTCCGCCAGCGCGACGGCCAACTGCTCGGCCTCATCACCCAGAATGTGGACGGCCTGCACCAGCGGGCAGGCTCGATCGGGACCATCGACCTGCACGGGCGCCTGGACCGGGTGCTCTGTCTCGACTGCGGCGAGACGACCCTCCGCGACCAGCTGCACCGCCGGCTGCACGACGCCAACCCCGGATGGACCACACGCACGGTCGAGGTGGCTCCCGATGGCGATGTCGTCATCGACGACGCCGGTTCCTTCGTGGTGACACCCTGCCTCCGCTGCGGTGGCCGGCTCAAACCCGATGTGGTGTTCTTCGGCGAGACCGTGCCCAGGACACGAGTACAGCGGTGTTTCGATCTCGTCGAGCGGGCGCGCGAGGAGGACGCGGTGCTGCTCGTGCTCGGATCCTCGTTGCAGGTGATGAGCGGCCTGCGCTTCGTCAAACGCGCGGCGAAGGAGGGGGTCGACATCGTCATCGTGAACCGGGGGCCGACAAGGGGCGACGGCCTCGCCGCCCTCAAGCTCGACGCCGGCGTCGCCGAGACACTGACCGCGCTGCCCCATCGCCTCAGCGCCTGACCCCGGCCGGCGGCGGTACGCCATCAACCCTTCGAGCCTGGCCGCGGTATCTGGTCAACCTCATAGCCACCGCGTGAGGTTGACCAGATACCGCGGGCAACAACGAGAAGTGTGAGGGGCTACCTCCCCCGTGGGGTTCAGGACAGCTGGCGCAGGCGGATGGTCTCGGGCAGCTCTGCCAGGGCGGTCAGCACGTCGGGCTTGACCTCCGAGGAGACATCGGTGACGACATAGCCCAGCTCGCCACGCGTGGCCAACTGCTGGCCCTCGATGTTGACGCCGTGATCGCCGAGGATCGCATTGATCGAGGCGAGCACGCCCGGAGCATTGCTGTGCACATGCGCGAGGCGATGCTTGTCCGGGTCGGTCGGCGGGTTGAGCTCGGGGAAGGTGACGCTCAACGATGTGGACCCGAAGGCCGCGTACGAGCGCAGCTTGGACGCCACGAAACGGCCGATGTCCTGCTGCGCCTCCTCGGTGGAGCCACCGACGTGCGGCGTGAGGATCACATTCGGCAGGCCACGCAGGTCGCTCTCGAAGGGATCGCCCTGGCGCTTGGGCTCGACGGGGAAGACATCGATCGCAGCACCGGCGATGTGACCGGACTCGATGTGCTGGCGCAGTGCGGCGGTGTCGACCGCGATACCGCGAGAGAGGTTGAGGAACAGCGAGCGCGGCTTCATCCGGCGCATCTCCGCGTCACCGAACAGGCCGGCATTGCCGGGGCGGCCGTCGACGTGCAGCGTGACGACATCGGCGGTCTCGAGCAACTCCTCCAGCGTCGAGCAGCGCTTGGCGTTGCCGAGGGCGAGCTTGTCGTCGATGTCGTAGAAGATCACCGAGAGGCCGAGCGCCTCCGCGATCACCGACAGCTGGCTGCCGATATTGCCGTAGCCGACGATGCCGAGCGTGCGGCCGCGGATCTCGTGGCTGCCGGCGGCCGACTTGTTCCACACGCCGGCGTGCATCGCCGTGGACTTCTCGTGCAGGCGGCGCGCGAGGGAGATGATCTCGGCGATCGCCAGCTCGACGACGCTGCGCGTGTTGGAGTAGGGCGCGTTGAAGACCGCGACGCCGTGCCGACTCGCTGAGGCGAGGTCGATCTGATTGGTCCCGATGCAGAAGGCACCGATCGCCATCAGCTCGGGAGCGTTCTGCAGCACCCGGTCGGTGATGTAGGTGGTGGAGCGGATGCCCAGCAGGTGCACCCCCTGGACCGCCTCGATCAGCTCGTCCTCGCCGAGGGCGCGGTCGAGAGTCTCGACCTGATAGCCCTTGCCGCGCAGGAAGTCGGCGCCGTCGGCGTGGATGTTCTCCAGGAGCAGGACGCGCACATCGGCGTCATCCAAGGTGCGGAGCGGTTCGGTGGCCGCAGCGTTCATCGTCATCATCGTCATTTCAGTCATGCCTCCGGTCAGCAGTCAACGGGCTGACGCGGGGCCCAGGCGAACGGTCCCGGTGTCGAACAGTCTCGTCGCTCCCTGGTGGTCACCCACCTCAACGCCAGTCGCGACCAGACGGCTCCATGGTACTGGTGCCACCGACCGCGTCACCCGCATGCTCACCCTCCGGACGATCCTCGCCGGTGGCGGTACCTCATCAACGTCACCCCGCCACCGGCGGTAACTGGTCAACGTTACCGAGGCCCGATTCGGTTGACGTCGTACCGCTACGGCGGACGACCCGGGACAGACGCCGACCGAGATCGCGCCATCGACCGGTGAACACCGGAGCCGGTCCCTCATAACCGTGACGGCACATGGCGCGATAGACGGCGACCACTCCGGCCACGGGCGAGGTCGCCCGCGTCAGCTGCACATAGTCGATCCCGAGGCGACGCAGATCGGCATACCGTTGAAGATCGACGAGGTACTGCCGGGGGTCCTGCTGATGACGGCCGCCCTCGTACTCGGCCACGGTGTGCCAGCGCAGGAAGCCCAGGTCGCTGATGGTGACCAATGCGTCCGCCGCATCGTGGATCGAGACATTGACCTCGGGTTCCGGCAGTCCCGCGGCCACGAAACGCAGCCGCCAGCTGGTCGCCTCGGGCGATCGGGAGTCGGCGCGCAGGTGCCGGGCGATCCATCTGGCCTTACGCGAGCCCGCGCGCCATCGCTCCGCCGATGCCGTCTCGACCAGGCCGTGGACCGACATCGATCCTTGTGCGACGAGCCAGTCCCCCGCTCGCGCGGCCTCGAGCACCGTCGCCTCGGCACAGTAGGCGATGAACGCGGCCGTCGGACTGACGCCGAGCGCTCCTGTCGCGGGCATGGCATCGGTGCGATGCAGGAAGACGCCGTCCAGGTGGGCGTGATGGTCGCGGGCGATCACGCAGTGGAGCGGGAACCATGCCGAGCCATCGTCGTAGCCGAGAAGACGAAGGAGGGTGGCGCCGGTCGGCTGCGCGTCCTCGGGGAGTGCCGCGCTCGCGGCGCCCACCCACGCCTCGTGGCCGGGCTGCCACTCCGCCCAGGCCCAGACCCCGGGGAAGAGCCGTCGCCAGCAGGCGCTCTGCAGTTGACGGTCGGACAAGCCGTGCCGGCGGGCGTGGTCGCGGGTGAAGTGGCCCTGCCGGAGGGCATCGGGAACATGGGGTCGTCGAGGCATGTCACGAGACGATCACAGCGAAGCGCCCGGGACGACCCTTCTCTCGACTTCTGTGGACGGCCGCGGTCGTCCCCTGACGCTGTGGAAAGGTAGGCCAGCAACCGAGTCAGCCCTCGATAGCGTTGACCAGCTACCGCCACTCGCGAGGTGAGGTTGAAGGCCTACCGCCACCTCGCACGTAGCGTTGACCAGCTACCGCCACCGGGTCAGGAGGCGGTGAAGGCGGCAAGGGCCTCGGGCGGGATCTCCTGGTCGAGATTGGCGAGGCGCACCTGGCCCTGGGCGATGAGCCGGCCATCGCCGTCGACCGAGTCCAGATGCCACAGCTGCTGCGAGCGGCCGCGGTGGATCGGCGTCGCCGTGGTGGTGATCGTGTCGCCGACCTTGGCTTGACGCAGGAAGTCGGTCGAGTTGTTGGTGCCGACGACGACGCCCTTCGTCCCGAGCCACACCTGGCCGGCGATGCTGGCGGTCGACTCGTGGACGGCACAGTAGATGCCCCCGTGCGGGATGCCGAAGGGCTGGAGGTGCCGTTCGGTGATCGTGAAGCGCACGACGACCTTGTCAGGTCCGACCTCCAGGTGCTCGACACCGAGCACCCCGTCCAATCCGGGGATCTCACTCATGAGGGCGACTCTAACCGGCCGCCTCTGCGCCGAGTACGGAACGGCGGCTGTCACACCCGGCGACTAGGCTGTGTCTGGTAATTCGTGGTCGTTGCGAGCGGTGTATCACGGGATGCCTCGCAAGGCGCCGGAGCGAAGCCATACCGGGTGTTGTCTTGCGAGTGACGGCAACGCCGCGAGGTGCCCGTGAGACGCCGCGCAGTAGGCCAGGAATTGCCAGACATGGCCTAGGCTCGAGAGCATGGACGACGTGCTGGAGATCACCGGATCGGTCACACTCGACGAGGTGGAGGCCTTCCGCCCCGGATCGATCCTCAGTGTCAAGCTCGTGGACCCCGGGGGTGAGGTCCTCGCCGCCACCGCCTCCGTGATCGATGAGCTTCCCGCCACCTTCGCTCTGCACGCCGATCCCGCCCAGGTGGCACGGCCCGATCGCCTGTTCCTGTGGGCGCTCCTCCGCGACGGCGACACGGGGTGGGGCACCCTCGAGCTCGCCCGCGTCACCGACGACCACCCGGCGATCGTGTTGTCCCGGGTCCCGTCCGGCGGCGCGCAGTGACCGCATGAGCCGGGGCGCCGCATGAGACCGGGTCCGAGCACCCAGGCCACGCACCTCGATCCGGCGGAGGTCCGCAGCGTCGAGGCCCGTCCCGTCCTCGGGCGCATCGCCCGAGTCCTGCGTCCCTACCGAGCGCAGATCGGTGCCGTCGCCGCGCTGGTGGTCATCGCGGCGATCCTCACCTCGATCGTTCCCTTCCTCACCCGAGCGGTCTTCGACAACGCACTGTTCCCGGGCGACGGGTCGGGCCCGCGCCTGTCCCTGCTCGGGTGGCTCGTCGCGGCCATGTGCGCACTCCCGCTGCTGACCGCGTTGCTCGGCATCGCGCAGAACTGGCTGACCTCCACCATCGGCAACTCGGCCATGGCCGATCTGCGCGGCGACCTGTTCGCGCATCTGCAGAAGATGGAGCTGGCCTTCTTCACCGCCACCAAGACGGGGGCCATCCAGTCCCGGCTCGCCAACGATGTCGCCGGCGTCCGCACGGTGCTCACCGACACTGCCACCTCGATCCTGCAGAACTCGGTGACCGTCGCCGCCGCGTTCATCTCGATGGTCATCCTGTCGTGGGAACTGACCCTGCTGACGCTCATCCTCATGCCGTTGTTCGTCTGGCTGCAGCTCAAGGTCGGACGTCGACGCCAGCAGCTCGCGCGCAGGACGCAGGAGTCGCTCTCGGAGATGACGGCCATCACCGAGGAGGCCCTCAGCGTCTCGGGCATCCTGCTGTCCAAGGTCTTCGACCGCGGCGATGCCGAGGTCGAACGGTACCGGGCCGCCAATCGCCAGCAGACGCGGCTGCAGGTGCAGCAGGCGATGACCGGTCGCGCGTTCTTCGCCACCGTGCAGACCTTCTTCGCCATCACTCCGGCGCTGCTCTATCTCGCGGCGGGTTTCATGATCGCCGGCGGCACCGGGGGTCTCACCGCCGGAACCCTCGTCGCCTTCACCACCGTCCAGGCCCGGCTGCAGATGCCGCTGCTGTCCCTCATGCGCGTGACCCTGGACGTGCAGACCTCGCTCGCGCTGTTCCGGCGGATCTTCGAGTACCTCGATCTCCGCCCGGCGATCACCGACCGCGACGATGCTCGTCCCCTGGAGCACGTCGAGGGCCGCGTGGAGTTCCGCGATGTCTGGTTCCGCTACCCCGAGGCACGCCGGCTCTCCGGTGACCGTGGCGGGGATCGCTTCGGCGACAGCGGGGTACGGATCGAGCACGATGACGACGCCGAGGACCGCTGGGCCCTCGCCGGTGTCTCCTTCACCGTGGAGCCCGGCCAGCTCGCGGCGATCGTCGGTCCGTCGGGATCGGGCAAGACCACCATGACCTATCTGCTCCCCCGCTTCTACGACGTGACCGAGGGCGCCGTGCTGATCGACGGCCAGGACGTCCGCGAGGTCACCCAGGCCTCCCTGGGCGGCACGGTGGGCATGGTGACCCAGGAGCCGTACCTCTTCCACGGCACGATCCGCGACAACATCGCCTACGCCCGTCCCGGTGCCACCGCCAAGCAGATCGAGCAGGCGGCCCGCGATGCCAACATCCACGAGCGGATCATGTCCTTCGCCGACGGCTACGAGACCATCACCGGCGAGCGCGGCTACCGGCTCTCCGGTGGCGAGAAGCAGCGGCTGGCGATCGCCCGGGTGCTGCTGATGGACCCCAAGATCCTCATCCTCGACGAGGCCACCTCCGCGCTGGACACCGAGACCGAACGACTCGTCCAGGAGGCCCTCGACCGCGCCACCCACCAGCGCACGACCATCGCGATAGCGCACCGGCTCTCCACGATCCAGAACGCCGATGTCATCTACGGGCTGCAGGACGGCCGGCTGGTGGAGCGCGGGACCCATGCGGAGCTGCTCGAATCCGAGGGTCTGTACGCACGGCTGTATCGCGAGCAGTTCACCCACGTACGACGTCGGGAGCCGGACGACCGCCGCGCCGACATCCCGCTATGAGCCGACCCAGAAGCGCTGCTCGCCCTCGTGGTTCAGCCCGTCCTCGGCGACGCCGCCGTTCGCGATGACGACCCGCCGCGACCACTCGTTGTCCGGCGCGACGGTGAGCAGGACGCGGTCGACCCCGAGCGAACGGGCGACGACGAGGCCCTGGGCGAGCATGCGCGTCGCATGCCCCTGGCGCTGCCACGGTTGGACCACGTGATAGCCGATGTGACCACCGCCCTCGTCCTCGGTGAGCCGGTGACGCACGACGAGGCTGCCGAGATAGTGCTCGCCGGACACGAACCAGAACAGCGTCGACGGAACGCCCCATCGTTCGCGCACCCCGACGCGCTCGGCCACGAAGGCCTCGAAGTCGGTGCTCGCAGCGGCCAGCCAGGAGGTGTCGGCTCCGCGCGACCGCATGTCGGCCTGTTCACCGGTCAGACAGGACACCCGGACGGCCGTCGTGGGCTCGACCAGTCGCGGCGTCTCGGACAAGGAGATCACGTCACCCTCCGGCCCCCGCGCCGGCGAAGTGCGCCGCGAGCCGGCGGTGCCGGTGCCGGAAGAGAAAGGACACGATCGTGCGCGGCACACGAGCCGGCACGGGAAGCCGCGGCTCGATCGTCAGCTCATCGGTGACGAGCGTCCGTCTCTCACCGACCCTCGCAAGCTGGCGACGATGTTCCCATACGCGTGCCACCAGCATCGACGAGCGCTCGTGGAATCCGTGCGGCGGATCGAGCTCGGCGATCGTCAGGTCGTCATAGTCGATGGGCACGATCCCGCCGAGCCGGAGCCACGCCTTGCCCAGCGGGACCCCCACAGGCACGGTCGCCACGGTCGCATCGCGGTGATCGCGGGGCATCCCCATCGAGAGGATCGGTGCGAGCTCGTCGTTGATGCCCGCCGGAGACGTCACCCGTTCCCACACCTGCTCGAGGGGAGCGTCCACGGTGACCGCGAGCCGCACGACGATGCGTTGAGCCATGGACCGACGCTACCGCGCCCGTGACACTTGCGGGAGCCGGTCGAGTCGCGTTCGATAAGGACATGAAGCCTCGAAGTCCCCGTCCATCCCTCGAGAGTCGGTGAGGGATGGATCTCGGAACCCTCGCCAATGTCGGCTTGGTCGCGCTCTTCATCCTCATCGGCGGTGTCTTCGCCGGCACCGAGATCGCCTTCGTCTCCCTGCGTGAGAGCCAGATCGACCAGCTGGACCGCCGTGGTGGACGGGGCGCACGCGTCGCCGCGGTCGCGCGCGACCCGAACCGCTTTCTCGCGGCAGTGCAGATCGGCGTCACCGTCGCCGGGTTCTTCTCCGCCGCCTACGGTGCGTCGACCATCGCCCCGGATGTCGCCCCCTATCTGGAGGATCTCGGCCTCTCCGCCGGGGTATCCGGCAGTGTCGCGCTCATCGCCCTCACCCTGCTCATCGCCTATCTGTCGCTGGTCTTCGGCGAACTGGTCCCCAAGCGGTTCGCGTTGCAGAAGTCGACCGGTCTCGCACTGATCACGGGACCGCCGCTGGATCGCTTCGCGCGGCTCATGCGACCGGTCATCTGGCTGCTCTCGATCTCGACCAATGCGGTGGTCCGGCTGCTCGGCGGCGATCCACGAGCCACCAACGAGGAGATGACCGAGGAGGAGCTGCGGGAACTCGTCATCACGCACGAGGGGCTGCCCGATGACGAGCGCCGCATCCTGCACGACGTGTTCAGCGCCGCCGATCGCTCCGTCGCGGAGGTGATGCAGCCCCGGCCCGATGTCGCCTTCCTGTCCCGCGACTCCACCCTCGACGAGACGGTCGCCACGATCGCCGAGCAGCCGTACTCGCGCTATCCGGTGACCGGCGAGGACTTCGACGACGTCATCGGCTTCGTACACGTCCGCGACCTGTTCGCGGCCCAACAGCGGCCGGGAGCCGCGGACGTGCTGATCGGCGATCTCGTCCGCGAGATCGTGGTCGTCCCAGCCACCAATCCGCTGCTGCCCACCATGTCGATGATGCGTCAGAGCCGCGTGCACATCGCGGTCGTCATCGACGAGTACGGCGGCACCGACGGCATCGTCACCCTGGAGGATCTCGTCGAGGAGCTGGTCGGCGAGATCGAGGACGAGCACGACGACGAGGACGCCGATATCGAGGGTGATCGCACCGTCGAGGGCGCGCTCAATATCGAGGACTTCGCCGACGAGACCGGTGTGGAACTGCCCGACAGCGGCGACTACGAGACCGTTGCCGGCTACGTGCTCGTGCAGCTGGGACGCGTCGCCGAGGTGGGTGACACGGTGACGGCCGGCGAGCACGTCATCGAGGTCGTCGAGGTGGACGGGCACCGCATCGCCCGTGTCCGCGTCACCCGCTGACCACGACGCTACCGCTCGACTTTCGCCGGGCTATGGCCCCTGAGAGTGGGTCAGAAGGGCCATAACCCGGCAAAAGTTTGGACCCGGAGGGTCCTAGAGGGCGAGGCCGACGTACTTGGTCTCGAGGTACTCCTCGATGCCCTCGTCGCCGCCCTCGCGGCCGAAGCCCGAGGCCTTCATACCGCCGAAGGGCGCGGCGGGATTCGAGACGACCCCCTGGTTCACACCGACCATCCCGGTCTCCAGGCGCTCCGAGACGAGCATCGCGCGGGAGAGGTTCTCGGTGAACAGATAGGACACGAGACCGTACTCCGTGTCATTGGCCATCGCGACGGCCTCGTCGTCGTCGGTGAAGGTGAAGATCGGTGCCACCGGGCCGAAGATCTCCTCCGACCAGATCTTGGTCTCGCGCGTCAGCTCGGCAAGCACGGTCGGCGGGTAGAACCAGCCCGCGCCCCCGGGGACCTCGCCGCCGGTCAGCACCTGGGCGCCCTTGGCCTTGGCGTCCTCGACCAGTTCGGAGACCTTGTCGCGCTGCTTCTCCTCCACGAGGGGTCCGACGTCGATGGAGTCTCCGGTGCCGTCGCCCACCGAGAGCGAGGACATGCGCTCGGCGAGACGGCGGCCGAACTCGTCGGCAACCGACTCGTGGACCAGGAACCGGTTGGCCGCGGTGCACGCCTCGCCGATATTGCGCATCTTGGCGAGCATGGCGCCGTTGACGGCCTTGTCGAGGTCGGCGTCCTCGAAGACGAGGAAGGGGGCATTGCCGCCGAGCTCCATCGAGACCCGCAGGACTCCCTCGGCGCTCTGCTCGATGAGCGAGCGGCCGACCTCGGTGGACCCGGTGAAGGTGAGCTTGCGCAGCCGAGGATCTCGGATGATGGGCTCCATCACCTGACCGGTGCTCGACGTGGTGACGACATTGAGCACCCCTCCGGGCAGACCGGCCTCCTCCAGCACCGAGGCGAGCCAGAACATCGTCAGCGGCGTCAGGCTCGCGGGCTTGACGACCATCGTGCATCCGGCCGCGATCGCCGGACCGATCTTGCGGGTGCCCATCGCGAGGGGGAAGTTCCAGGGGGTGATCATCAGGCACGGGCCCACCGGCTGCTTCATGGTGAGCAGCCGGGTGGCGCCGTTGGGGGCGACCGAGTAACGGCCGGCGATCCGCACCGACTCCTCGGCGAACCACCGGAAGAACTCGGCCCCGTAGGCGATCTCGGCGCGGCTCTCCTTCAGCGGCTTGCCCATCTCCAGGGTCATCAGCAGAGCGAGCTCCTCGGTGCGCTCGGTGATGAGCTCGAAGGCCTTGCGGAGGATCTCGCCGCGATCACGCGGTGCGGTGGCGGCCCAGTCCGCCTGCGCGGCGACCGCGGCGTCCAGTGCCGCGCGCCCGTCGGCGACCGAGGCATCGGCGACGCGGGTGAGCGCGTCACCGGTCGCGGGATTCTCGACCGCGAGGGTGGCACCGTTCTCGGCGTCGCGCCACGTGCCGCCGATGTAGAGCTGGGTGGGAGTCGTGGGCAGCGAAGCAGTCATATTCGCCACTGTAGGACCTTCCCGGGGGTGGGCGCAGCGCACTCCGCAGAACATGATTCTTGACTTATATAACTGATGGCTGATCTACTAGCGATGTGCACGCACTCGATGTCCTCGGCGACCCGGTCCGCCGCCGCCTGCTGGAACTCCTCGCCGCAGGCGAGCGGCCGGCCGGCGAGCTCACCGAGGTCGTCCGAGCCGAGTTCGGCATCACCCAGCCGGCCGTCTCCCGCCACCTGCGCGTGCTGCGGGAGCACGGCTTCGCGACCAGCCGGGCCGAGGGCACCCGCCGCCTCTATGCGGTCGAGGCCGACGCGCTACGGGAGGCCGATGACTGGATCGACCGCTTCCGCCACTTCTGGGTGCCGCGCTTCGCGGCCCTCGAAACCGAGATTGCCCGGGGCAAGCGCGCCCGGCGAGAGGAGTCCTCATGACACCCGACGACCAGATCGACGCCGTCCGGCGCGGCGTCACCGTGACCGAGAGCAACGATGCGCTGCGCACCGTGGTCCAGATCAGCCAGTCCTTCGCCACCACGGTCGAGGACCTCTGGGACGCCTGCACCGACACCGAGCGGCTTCCCCGCTGGTTCGCCCCGGTGTCGGGCGACCTCGAACTCGACGGGCGCTATCAGATCCAGGGCAATGCCAGCGGCACGATCACCGCCTGCCATCCGCCGAACGGCTTCAGCCTCACCTGGGAGTTCGCCGGCGCCATCTCCTGGGTCGAGGTCGCGATCGAAGCCGATGGCGGCGACCGAGCGCGACTCACCCTCACTCACACCGCCGGTGGCGAGGACCGCTCCTTCTGGGACACCTACGGTCCAGGAGCCACCGGCGTCGGCTGGGATCTGTCCTTCCTCGGCCTGGCGACGCACCTGCGAGACGGATCGAGTCCTGCCCAGGACGCAGCGAATGCCGACCTCGCGGCCCTGGCTCCCTTCATGCGGGCCAGCAGCACCCGATGGGCCGATGCCGCCGTCGAGGCTGGCACGAGCGAGGAGCAGGCCCGAGGGGCCGAGCAGCGCACCACGGCCTTCTACCTCGGCGAGTCCTGACGCGTCTGAACCAAGATGTTCAGGCCGGGCGGTCGCGTCGGTTGCGGTAGATCTCCCGGACGCGGACGACCACGAACCAGCACACCACCACGAGCACGGCGAGGATCACGAGCCGCTGGAACCAATCGGCATACGGCTCGATGCGGTGCCACTGCTCGCCGAGCGAGTAGCCGGCGACCACGAAGATCGAGTTCCAGATCAGGCTGCCGATCGTCGTCAGGACGAAGAACAGCCAGAACCGCATCCGCTCCACACCGGCGGGCAGCGAGATGAGGCTGCGGAAGATGGGCACCATGCGCCCGAAGAACACCGCCTTGGTGCCGTGCTTGGCGAACCAGCGCTCGGTCATCTCCAGGTCGCTGAGCTTGAGCAGCGGCGTGTGCACGAACACCCAGGCCGTACGTTCCCGCCCGAACATCCGGCCGAGCCAGTACAGCAGGCACGCGCCGATGACCGACCCCGCCGTCGTGGCGAAGAGCGCTCCCGCGAGCGAGAAGGTGCCCATGCTGGCGGCGAAACCCGCCATCGGCAGCACGATCTCGCTGGGGATGGGCGGGAAGAGGTTGTCCAGACCGACCGCGATCGCGGCCCCGAAGAGACCGAGACGATCCATCAGATCGACCATGAAGCCGGCGAGGCCGTCCACATCCTCCACCCCCGGAGTGTTCGAGGACGCCGCCAGCGCAGTGCTCAGATTCACTCGCTGAGCATAGACAGCACGACTGAGAAAGCGATGAAGGGCCGAGCCGAGCCCCGCTTATTGCCAACAAGATTTTGCAAAGTTATCTTTGTAAAATGCGTGAGCGGCGGATCGAGGACGTAGACACCCTCAGGGCCCTGGCCCATCCGTTGCGATTGGAGGCCCTCGGGGAGCTGCGGGCGCACGGCCCGGCGACGGCGAGCGAACTGGCCCGGGCCCTGGGCGAGTCGAGCGGATCGCTGTCCTATCACCTACGCTAGCTCGCGCGTTACGGCTTCGTCACCGACGACGCTTCTCGCGACAACCGCGAGCGCCGCTGGCGAGCAGTCCACGAGACCACGTCATTGCCGTCCTCGCTCCGCGATACCGATGAGGGACATGCCGCGATGAACGTCGTCGCCGGAGTCCAACGTTCACATCTCCTCGCCCAGCTGAAGGCGGCCGAGAGCGACCCCACGGCACTGTTCGATCAATCGGACTACCGGCTGCGGCTCGACCGCGCCGAGCTGGACGACCTCCTGCGCGACCTGCACGAGGTCGTCGGGCGCTACGCGGATCGCGGCGGTGAGCACGAGATGGCACTCCACCTGGTCGCCGTGCGCCCGACTCCGCGATGAGCGTCCGCTCCCGGTTCCTCGTCCTCCTGGCCCTGCGCTGGTCGGCGACCGGGCTCATCATCCCGGTCGCCCTGCTGCTGCCGCTCTCACGGGGTCTGAGCGTCACCGAGGTCGGCGCCGTGACCGCCGCCCAGGGGATCGTCGTCCTGGTGATGGAGGTGCCGAGCGGGGTGCTCACCGACTCGTGGGGGCGGCGGCCGGTCTTCGTGCTCTCGGGTGTCGTCGCGATCATCGCCTACGGCCTCCAACTCGCTGCCCACTCGGTCATCGCCTTCGCCGTCGCCTGGGCCGTCTCCGGGCTCTTCCGCGCCCTCGACAGCGGGCCGCTGGAAGCCTGGTTCGTGGACGCCGAGAACGCCCGCGGTGCAGCCGACAGAGTTCCCACCTCCCTGGCCTCGGCGAGCGGTGTCATCAGCGGATCGATCGCCGCCGGCTCGCTGGCGAGCGCCGGCCTGCTCTGGCTCGCCCCCTGGGCACCCGCCACCACCCTCGCCGTGCCCTATGCCGCGGCGATGGTGCTCGTCACGGCACAGGTACTCACCGCCTGCCTGGTGATGGAACGCGCGCCCCTCACCCGCGCCGCTCCCCCGACAGGCTGGCGGGAGGCCCTCGGCGGCGGCCTGCGACTCGTCGGGGGACCGGCCCTCCGGATGCTGGCGGTCGCGATGCTCTTCGTGGCCGTCGGGGTGAGCGCGCTGGAGCTGCTGATGCCGGTCCGCCTGGACGAGTTCAGTGCGGACCCTGCAACGGCAGGCACCGCGATGGGGGCGGTGACGGCGGTCGCCTGGGGCGTCGGGCTGGCGACGATGGCACTCGCCACGGGACCGACCGTGCTCATCATCGGCTTCTGGATCGCCTACCTCGTCCACACCGCCTTCGGCGCCGCGTACAACTCGCTCGTACACGCGCGGGTCGACGACGCGCACCGTGGGACGGCCCTGTCCGTCACCTCGATGGCCTTCCTGGGGTCGGCCGCCGGAGCCGGCATCGTCGTCGGCGCGCTGTCGGACGCCATGTCGCCGTCGCTCGCCCTGCTCGTGGGTGGTGCCGCGCTGGTCGCGGCAGCGGCCCTGGTGGGGAGGGGCGGGCGGGCTCAGTCGTCGACGAGGGCGTCGGCGTAGCGCTCGATCGCCGCACCGTACTCCGGCAGCGTCGGTGCAAGGGCGTGCAGCGCCACACGCAGGGCCTCGCCGCCGCGCCCTTGGTC
This sequence comes from Aeromicrobium piscarium, assembly GCF_007421815.1. Taxonomy (GTDB): domain Bacteria; phylum Actinomycetota; class Actinomycetes; order Propionibacteriales; family Nocardioidaceae; genus Aeromicrobium; species Aeromicrobium piscarium. Next base: position 97,567 of record NZ_VLNT01000010.1, read on the forward strand.
ATGCAGGGCGAGCGCGAGAAAAGCGTCACGGGCGCCGCCGACCACCGGCGAAGGCTCCAGCCGGGTGAGCACGCCGACCGCCTCGTCCGTCCGGCCCAGGACCCGCAGCGAGCTCGCCAACTGCACCGATGCTCGTTGCTCCCGTTCGACGTCGAGGCCGCCGGTGAGCGCCTGCCGGTAGAGCGGCACCGCATCGGAGGGTCGGTCGAGGAAGTCGTGCACCGAGGCGAGCTCGTACAACGCGATCGGATCGCCCTCCGGCCGCCGCGCCACCAGCATCTCCATCATCGTGAGGGTGGCTCCCGGGTCGTCTCGCTCAGCCATCGCCCAGAACTCGGTGACCTCGCGCTCCCACCTGTCCACACCCATGAACCCATCGTGGCGCAGCACCTCTGGGCCCGCCACCGACGAACTGTCTCGGGGTGCGCCCTGAACCGTCCCTGAACTACCCCGTAATCCACTGTCATTCCAGTCTCTCGCCATCGAAGGTGGTGTCATGCGTGCCTCCATGAAGTTTCTCGTCGTCGTCCTCGGCCTGGGCGTGCTCGCGATCGGAGCCTTCGCGGCCTGGATCGCCATCGCCTTCGTTCGAGCCCCTCTCGACACGGTGGGCGACGTCGACTTCGACCGAGCCCTGACCATTCCCCCGCTGGCCGAATCCCGTGTCGACGGGGACGTCCGCACCTTCGATCTGCGCTTACAGAGCGGCACGAGCGATCTCGGTGCCGATCACCTGACTCCCACCTGGGGAGTCAATGGGGAGCTGCTAGGCCCCACCCTGCGCGCCGAACGAGGCGAGGCCGTCGCGATGCGGGTCCACAACGACCTCCCCGAGACCTCCACACTCCACTGGCACGGCATGCACCTGCCCGCCGAGATGGACGGCGGTCCCCATCAGCTGATCGAACCCGGGAACGTATGGTCGCCGACCTGGACGATCGATCAACCGGCGTCGACCCTCTGGTACCACCCTCATCTGCACGGGGGGACGGCCGACCACGTCTACCGAGGGCTCGCGGGCATGTTCATCATCGACGACCCGCTGGAGGCCGAGCTCGATCTCCCGCGCGACTACGGCGTCGACGACCTTCCGCTCATCGTGCAGGACAAGAACCTCGACGATGACGGCGAACTCGACATGAGCGAGTCCTTCTTCGCGTCGGCGGGGGTGATCGGTGAGACGATCGTCGTCAACGGCACGCCCGGGCCCTACGCCGATGTGACCACCGAGGCGGTCCGGTTGCGTCTGCTCAACGGCGCGAATGCGAGACCCTTCACCTTCGCCTTCGCCGATGGGCGGGACTTCGACCTCATCGGCACCGACGGCGGGCTGTTGGAGACCCCCGTCGCGATGGACGCACTCCAGCTCTCACCGGGCGAACGTGGCGAGATCGTCGTGCGCTTCGAGCCGGGTGAACGCGTCGTGCTGCGCAGCGACCCCAGCGACACCGGCAACGTCTTCGCGGGCGGACAGGACCGCTTGGACATCATCGAGTTCCGGGCGGCCGAGCAGCTCGACCCCTCGCCGAGGGTCCCCGACCAGCTCGCGGAGGTGCCGCGCCTCGACCCGGAGGATGCCTCCGAGGAACGGTCGTTCCGGCTCTCCGACTCCACCATCAACGGCCTCGAGATGGACATGGAACGGGTGGACGAGGTGGTGGAGGCGGGGGCGACCGAGATCTGGACCGTCACCAATGCCGACGGCGGATCGCACAACTTCCATGTGCACGACGTGCAGTTCCAGGTGCTCGACATCGATGGTCGCGAGCCCCCGCCCCACCTACGTGGCTGGAAGGACACCGTCTGGCTACGGCAGAGCGAACCGGTCCGGCTCATCATGCGCTTCGGTCACCACACGAGCACCGAGTGGCCGTATATGTTCCACTGCCACACCCTGCGACACGAGGACGAGGGCATGATGGGGCAGTTCATGGTCGTCGAGCCCGGCCAGTCGCCGGGTCCGATCCCCCATGCCGAGGGACACGAGCATGAGCACTGAGGCTCAGACCAGGGCGGCGATCTCCTCCAGATCGGCGAAGTCGCACCAGCGACACTCGACTCCCAGATGATCGGCGCTGAGGGTGTCGAACAGGGCTCCGCCGCGCTCGCACCACGGGCAGCGCGCGGCCTCACCCGCTGTCTCGAGGATCTCGATCGTCAGCATCGCGTTCGTCATGATGACCTCCTGCTCTCAGGGTAGGAGCGCCCACTGACAGAACCACGATTCGCTCGGCGCGTGTCGCCGCTGACACCAGAATCAACCCCATGTCGTGGTGGCGGGGCGGTGGCTCACGCACCCCTCGATGGTGTTGAGAGGTGCGTACGTCACCGCCCCGGCAGGTGAGAGGTGCGCAGCTCACCGCCCGGCGCGTCTCGTCGCCTCGTCAGTCCGCGGTGGGTGGGGGCATCTCGGTGCAGATGCAGGCCTCGTTGCCCTCAGCGTCCGCGAGGACCCACCAACTCGGGGCGAAGCGATCGGTGAGTAGCGTGCCGCCCGCCTCGATCACCTCGGCGACGCGCTGCTCGGCCGCATCGACGGGCACCAGGATGTCCAGGTGGAGCCGGTTGCGCTGCGCCCGAGGCTCCTCCATCGACTGGAACCACACCGCCGGGGCGATGCCTTCGGGATCGACGAGATCGCCGTCGACGTCCGCATAGGCCAGCGCCGCCCTCCAGAACGGCCGGATCGCCTCGGCATCGAGCGTGTCGATGCCGATCGTGATCCGGCGCGGCATCTCCGGCTCCCCCTCGATGCCGAGCTCGTCGGCGATCGCGGAGATCTCCGCCGCCAGCGCGGTGTCGCGCTCAGTCAGGGCGCCCACGTCGTGGGACACGAGTGCGACGTGCACCCGGCCGTAGCGCAGGTCGATATCGGGGTGATGCTGCGCGCGCTCAGCCGCCTCGGCGACCTTGGCGATGAAGTCCAGTCCGCCCATGAAGTCGCCGGTGGCGAAGGACGTCCGCAGTGAGCCCTCGACGACGCGCCAGTGACGTGGGTCGACGCGAGCCGTGGCGTCCGCGAGCGAAAGCGATGTGTCACTCATCCTTCGAGGGTCACACGGATTCCGATGGGCTGCCCGGTGCCATCGGCCACCGCTGACGCCACCCCTGCCGAGAATCAGCGGTGACGTGCGCACCTCATGACCCGACCGGCGGTGGGATACGCACCTCTCGACGCGGTCGAGGCGTGCGTAGGTCACCGCTCCCGACCTCGCACCGCCCGCTCGGCGTCGTCAGTGCGTGAGGATCCGCTGGTAGAGGAGATGGTCCTGCCACCGTCCGGCGATCCGCAGGTACTCCGGCGCCGTGCCGAATCGCACGAACCCGTTGCGCTCCAGCACCCGCTGCGAGCGGATGTTCTCCAGGAGCGTGCCCGCCTGCAGCCGGTGGAGGCCGAGCGAGTCGCGCGCGAACTCCACGACGTGGCGTACCGCGGCGGTCATCAGCCCGCGACTCTGGAAGCGCGCATCCGTCCAGTAGCCGATATGGCCGTTCTGGAATGCTCCCAGCACGATGTCGTTGACGCTGATCGTCCCCACGACGTGATGATCGTGCGAGAGCACCAGCGGCACCTGCGTGCCCTGCGCCATGCCGGTGAGCATGCGCTCGATCCGGTCGAGCTGGCCGTCGGTGGTGAAGTACTCGGGCGAACGCTCCGGCTCCCACGGAGCAAGGTGCTGACGATTGCGCAGCAGCGCCGCGGCGAGGGCCGGCGCGTCATCGGGCTCGAGGACGCGGAGGACCACGCCGTCCTGGAGGGCGATCGGGAACGTCATGCGCCGAGTGTAGGTCCGTCCCAGACGATCGCGCGCCTAGTCGTGGCGCTGATGCCGGACGACACCGTCGCGACCGCCGAGACGCGAGACCTCGTCGTGCAGGCGCGCCATGGTGCGGTCGAGATGGTCGGCCACCACCGCGGCCTGATGCAGCTCATCGCGCAAGCGCTCGGGGATCTCTCCCTCGTACTTGTAGTAGATCTTGTGCTCGAGGCTCGCCCAGAAGTCCATCGCGATGGTGCGGATCTGCACCTCGACGTAGACCTGCTCGGTGTGATCCGAGAGGTAGACCGGCGTCTGCACGATGAGATGCAGGCTCTGGTAGCCGTTGTCCTTCGGCTCGACGATGTAGTCCTTGACCTCGATCACGGTCACATCAGGCTGGCTCGTCAGCATGTCGGCGATCCAGTAGGCATCGGCCACGAAGGCGCAGGTGATCCGCACCCCGGCGATGTCGCGGATATGCTCCCCGACCTGTTCCAGATCCCGCGGGCTGCCCGTGCGCTCGATCTTGTCCAGCAGGCTGTCCATCGACTTCAGCCGTGTGCGCACATGCTCGATCGGGCTGTACTCGTGGGTGTGCTCGAACTCCTCGCGGAGGATGTTGATCTTGGTCTCGAGCTGGTCGATCGCGAACTGGTACTTGAGCTGGAAGGCCACCAGCCGGTTCTGGAGCTCCTTGAGGGCCAGCCGCGAGTCACCGGCGATGCGATCGGGAATCGCGCGAAGATCCGGCAACGTCTCGGAGAGACGCTCGAACTCTGATTCGCTCACGATGTCCTTCTGGCAGTCGGCCGGCGACGCGGCGGCGGTGTCACGACGAGCCTAACCAGGGCGGGCAACGTCCGCTCGTGCTGCTGAACGCGGTCAGAATGCCTACCGTCGTCCTATGAGCGAGCACTCCCCGAACGCTTCCCCCGCCCTCCGTCCCGACGTGTCTCGGCCGCTGCTCGCCGTCGTCTTGCTGGCGTCGATCCTGCAGGCGGCGGCTCCTGTCGTCCCCTATGCGGGTGGCGGAGCGCAGCCGAACGAGTCGACGACCGACCTGCTGATCACACCGGCCGGGTACACCTTCTCGCTCTGGGGTCTCATCTACGCGCTCTCGATCGTGACCGCCGTCGCGATGCTGTGGAAACGGTCGACGGGCACGGGACAGCCGATGCGGCTGAGCGTCGATCTGCTCGTCGCCTTCGTGGGCGCGGCCGTGTGGATCGGGGTCTCGGCGGCCGAGTGGCCGTGGGTGACCTCGATCGTGCTGACCGTCATGACGGTCGCCCTGCTCGACGCGGCGCGGATCGCCGCCACGACCGCGGACCACGGCGCTCCGGCCTGGCTGACGGTGCTCACCCGTTCGACCATCGGGATCTACGCCGCCTGGGCCACTGCGGCGGTCTTCCAGAACTGGGCATCGGACATCGGTGCGAGCTTCGGCGATCCGGGTGAGCCGTGGTGGCAGATCGCCGTCCTCATCCTGGCTGTTCTGATCGGCACGGCGGTGACAGCTCTCTACGGCGCGCAGCTTCCCCTGTACCCGGTGACGCTGGTGTGGGCGCTGGTGGGCATCATCGTCACCGCGTGGGGCGAGACCGCGACCGTGGTCGGCACCTGCCTCGCCGGGATCGTCGTCGTCCTGGCCGCCCTCGGGTGGTCCCTCGCCCATGACCGCCGCGGCTCGTCCTCACGGCGGTAGGCCATCAACCTCATCGGCGAGGAATGAGGTTGATGACCTACCGCCACGTCGAGCGAAGGGTTGATGGCCCGAGCGAGGTCAGCGGCGGCGGCCGCCGAGCACCAGCCAGCCCACCACGCCGACCACGACGACACCACCGGCGACGAGCACGATGGGCATGGTCATCGAGCCCTCGTCCTCGTCGCCCCCATCGGCCGGCTCGTCGGGAACGGGGTCGCCCGGGGCGCCGACCGAGAACGGGATCCGGCCGTTGATCGGGTGGCCATCGGCCGAGACCACGCGCCAGCGGATCTCATAGGAGCCGTCGGGAAGATCCGGCGCGACATCGGCACGGACGAATCGTCCGTCGAGCACCGCGTCTCCGGCGACCCGGTTCTCGCCCTCGCTGTCGATGAGGAGCATGGTCGAGCCCGTCTCGATGAGCACCTCGTTGAACTCCAGCTCGATCTCGGACGGGGCCGCATCGAGCACCTCGTCGGCCTCGGGGGTGCTGCCGATGAGCTGAGCGTGAGCCGCGGCCGGTGCCACCGACCAGAGCATCAGCAGGGACAGGCCGGCGACGGCGACGCCGATGAAACGAAGGAGACGCATCAGGAAAGATCCTTTCGGAAGGAAGGAAGAAGTCGGAAGGTGGCCGCGCCGAGCGCGCAGCCGAGAACCAGGACCGCCAGCACCGCACCGGGCCCGGCCGGCCCGCCCGTGCGCTCACCCGCCTCGGCGAGGGACGCGGAACGCGGCGACACCGACACGAGCACGCTGGTGACCGCCACCACGACGCCCAGCGCACCCGCCTCGGCGGCGAGGATGCGGCGCAACGTCCGCCGGGCATCGCCCGAACTCTCGACCGCGCCGACGAGCCGGTGCCGATTCCACGCACCGAGCACGACGACGAGTGCCGTGACGAGCACCTTGACGAGCACCAGCCGCCCGTAGCCGGTCTGCCAGAGGCCCTGGAAGGAGCCGGAGATCCGCCAGTAGAGCACCAGGGCGCCCACTGCCAGCAGCGCGACCGCGCCGACGGCCACCGACGAGAACCGGGCGACCATTCGCGCGGCGTCACGTGCTCGTGGCCGGGACGCGAGGACGACCAGCAGTCCCACGAGTCCCCCGGCCCACACGGCCGCCGAGGCGACGTGCAGCAGGTCGGCGGGCAGCACGAGCCATGCCGGACCGTAGCTCCGTGTATGACCGACCACCGTCAAGGATCCCAGCACAGCGCCGACACCCGCACCCGCCAGAGCGGGACCCCCGAGCCGAGGTGTCCCCAGGATCGCGACCGCACCGAGCACGACCAGGACGGCGGCGACGGCGGAGGGATCAGCCACCGTGAGCCCCGAGGAGGACCCGAGCGGTTCCCCGGACTCCCACCACGCGGTCAGCGGCACCAGCAGCACCGCGCCCGCGCACGCGGCGACGGCCGCTCCCGTCGTGGCCCGGCGCAACCGGACGCGAGCCACCTCGTCGCGTCGCGTGACAGGCACCGCCAGCATCCCGAAGACAGCGAGACCGGCCAGCACGAGGACACCTCCGTAGCGCACCGCCTCGGCCACCGCCTTCAGGACGTTGACCTCCCGCTGCTCCTGCACCGACGGCATGGGGATCACGCTCTCGCTCGGCTCACCGACCGAGAAGCTGGTCCCGCCCGAGACAGGGTGGCTGTCCGCGGAGATCACCCGCCACCGCAGGAGATACGTCCCGTCGCCGAGCGCCTCCGCCGGCACGACCGTGAGCTTCGCCCCGTCGGCGGAGAACTCGGCATCGACCGCCCTGCCCCGCGCGTCCAGGAGCTCGTTGCCGGCTGCCGCGGCCACCACGGTCTCGTCGAAACGCACGGTGAGACGATCGGGCGCGGTCGGCACGACCTCGCCGTCGGCGGGATCGGTGTCGACCAGGTTCGCGTGCGCGGACGCGGACGTGGGCATCAGAACGAACAGGCACGCGACCAGCCCGGCGAGCACCGCCCGCCGGGCGGTCGCGGCTGTCACGCCGAGCGCCGTGTGCGTAGGAGAGCCGTCACACCGGCCGCGAGACCCAGGGCGCCGAGCGCGAGGCCGCCCCAGCCGGCCGCCTGAGCGGCGGACGAGCTCGTGTCGCCCTCGTCACCGGCCGAGGCATCGGCCTCGGTCAGGGTCAGATAGGGCGCCGGATGTGCGGGTTCATCCTCCCCCTCCGAACTCGTCTCGGTCCAGGCGGTCTCCCCCTCCTCGCACGTCTGGAGGATCGGGAAGACGACCTCCTCGCCCGCCGTCTCGGGCAGCGGGAGGGCGAGCTCGAAGGTGTCGCGGATGCCGTCCTCGAGGGGCTGATCGGCGGTGAAGACGACCTGGTCGACGTGATCGTCGTTCGTCACGGTGCTGATCTCCCAACCCGGGTGCGCGGTCGGGGTCACGGTGACGACCTCCTCGGGGATGTCGATGGCGACGGAGGTGGTCGCCGATCCGTCGCAGCCGTGGCCGACCGCGAAGCTCAGCACCGAGTAGGCGCCGGCCTCCGTGGTGGTCGGAGAGACATCGATGTGGGCTGAGGCTCCGGCGGCGCCGAGCAGCAGCAGGGTGGACGCGGCACCGCCGACGAGGGCGGCGCGCGTGAGATGACATTGGTGCATGGTGAGTCCTTCGACTGAGCTCCTGCGAGCGCAGGAGAGCGGGCGGCGTCCGTGATCGGTCACGGAGCCGCAATGGAGCGGGTTCTGGGCATCCCCGAGCGCTGCGGAGCGGCCAGTCCGGCGGAGCGAACCGATGATGATGCATCGCGGTCGCGGGGGCAGCCGTTTCGCATCAGATTTCGTCCGCTCGGGGAGCGACGGTGATGCATAACGGCGCCTATAGCGACCACCATGCATCACTATCGGTCCCCACGGGCGGGGCCGGCCGACGCACCGGATACCACCGCCGGACTGAGTCGCGGGATGGGTCGGGGGTCAGACGAAGGAGGGTGGCCCGCGCGTCGGCAGCACGTCGGCATGCCAGCCGACCGGGACGATGCGAGAGGTGACGCCGTAGCCGGGCAGCCGCCGAAGGCTCGGCGGAACGACGAGGGTCAGCCGGGTCAGGGCACGCGTCATCCACCGCCAGAGGCGCCACCACAGGCTTTCACCCGCGCTCAGCAACAGGCAGCTGACCAGGGTGGCCACCACGTGCGCCGCGATCATCGCGACCGAGACGTGCGCGTCCCCGGTCAGATAGACCGAGAGCCCGTGCACGGCCACCTGCGCCGTCCCGACACCGAGCACCAGCGCGCCGAAGGACCAGCGACGGCCCGACATCGCGAGCGCGACGGCTGCCACCACGGCCACGACCGGCACGAGGGCGACGACCGGAGGCGGGGTGCCGTGCCCGAGCACGTGCGCCAGCACCGCCACGGTCGTCACCACGGCACCGACCGCGAGCGCACGCAGCGCGCGCGCCATCGGGGCGGTCGGGGCGATCACGCCCCCATCGTAGGCTCGGCCGGTCGGCATCGATCGTCTCGGCCCAGCCGATGACCGCGCTACGGTACGACCATGCTCGATGCCGATCGACTCCTCACAGGGGCCACGAGGCCGGCGTCTCTGCTTCGAGCTGATCGCCGAGGCCGACGATGGGCTGCCGGGCCGGGTGGGGGACCTGATGACCCCGAACCGGGATCGACACCCGTCGTCGCCGGTGGCTGGTCGACCCGGATCTCCAACAGGGCGGCGCGCCTGACCCTCCTCGGGCGGCGGCGGTACCTCATCAACCTCATCGAGCCCGGTTGAGGTTGACCCTCTACCGCTACCGCGCGGGAAAGGTTGATGGCTTACCGCTGCCGGGGAGGTCAACTGCGGGCGAGGGCCCTGCCGGCGGCGCGACCGGAGAAGATGCAGCCGCCGAGGAACGTGCCTTCGAGCGCGTTGTACCCGTGCACACCGCCTCCGCCGAAGCCGGCGACCTCGCCCGCCGCGTACAAGCCCGGCACCGGTTCCCCACTCGGGCCGATGACCTGCGAGTTCAGATCCGTCTGGAGACCGCCCAGCGTCTTGCGAGTGAGGATATTGAGCCGTACCGCGATGAGCGGGCCGTGCTCGGGGTCGGCGAAGCGATGGGGCTTGGCCACACGCACGAGCTTGTCCGTCCGCGAACGACGCGCGTTGGCGATCGCCATGAGCTGGAGGTCCTTGCCGAAGTCGTTGGCGAGCTCGGCATCGCGGGCGAGCACCTGACGTTCCACCAGGTCGGCATCGAGCATCGGACCGCGCGGCTCATCGTCATCGGAGACGATGCCGTTCATCTTCTGTACGAGCTCGCGGACCGTGTCCGCGATGACGAAGTCGATCCCGTGCTCTTTGAAGGCCTCGACGGGTCCCGGCGCTCCCTTCGCGAGCCGGCTCTTGAGCAGGAATCGAAGGTCCTTGCCGGTGATGTCGGGATTCTGCTCCGAACCCGACAGCGCGAACTCCTTCTCGATCACCGACTGCGTGAGCACGAACCAGGAGTAGTCGTACCCGGTCGAGAGGATCTCGCGCAGCGTGCCGAGGCTGTCGAAGCCGGGGAAGTTCGGCGCGGGAAGGCGGCGACCGGTCGCGTCGAGCCAGAGCGAGCTGGGGCCGGGGATGATGCGGATGGCGTGATCGGCCCACACGGGATTCCAATTGTGGACGCCCTCGGTGTAGTGCCACATGCGGTCGCGGTTGACGATGCGACCGCCGGCGTCCGCGGTGATGGACAGCATGCGGCCGTCGACGTGGGCGGGGACACCGGAGATCATGTGCCGCGGCGCCGGCCCGAGACGGTCCGTGGGCCAGTTGTCGCGGATGAGCTCGTGGTTGTGACCGATGCCGCCGGAGGTCACGATCACCGCGGGAGCACGCAGCTCGAAGTCCTCCACCACGTCACGGTTGGAGGCCACGCCCCGCTCGGCCTCGTCGGGCGCGAGCACCGCGCCCCGGACTCCGACGACCGCGCCGCCCTCGACGATCAGCTCGTCGACACGATGCCGGAAGCCGAACTCGACCATGCCGGTGCGCTCGGCGGCCTGCACGGGCTCGGCGAAGACGCGCACGACCTCGGGCCCGGTCCCCCAGGTGAGGTGGAAGCGCGGAACGGAGTTGCCGTGACCGAGGGCGTCGCCGCGTCCCCGCTCGGCCCAGCCGACGATGGGGAGGACCTTCAGTCCCAGCTCGCGCAGGTAGTCGCGCTTCTCATAGGTCGCGAACCGCACATAGGCCTCGGCCCACTGGCGCGCCCAGACGTCCTCGTCCTCGAGGCGGTCGAATCCGGCCGACCCCTGCCAGTCCTGCCAGGCGAGATCGAAGGAGTCCTTGACGCCCATCCGGCGCTGCTCGGGTGAGTCGACGAAGAACAGTCCGCCGAGCGACCACCAGGCCTGGCCGCCGAGATTGGCGCGGTTCTCCTGGTCGAGGACGAGCACGCGTTTGCCGGCGCGTGCCAGCTCGTAGGTGGCGACCAGGCCCGCGAGGCCCGCGCCGACGACGATGGCGTGCGGCTGGCGTGAGGGTTGCTGCATGTCACTCCTGCAGGACGGGCCACACGAGGGTGGCGAGTTGGTCGACGGCGGCGTCGATATCCGCCGCGCTGTGGGAGACGGGGACCGCGAGGGCGAGCCCGTCGACGACGCTGATCACCACGCGCAGCAGCGCGCGCGGATCGGGAGCGGACGCGGCCTCGAACAATCCGGCCGCGCCGGCCATGAGGATCCGGTGATACTCGTCGGTGGCAGGCTCCAGCGCGCTCCGCAGCTCCTCATCGGTGCGCGCCGCGAGCATGAGCTCGTGCCAGGTGCGGTTCTCGGCCGAGGAGCCGAGACGCACGAGCTCGCGGAGCACCCGGTGGAGGGCCTCCCGCGAGATCACGGGCCCGAGGTCCGCGGCGGCGAAGGCGATGCCCTGCCGCCGGGCGACCTCGGTGGCGGCGGCGGCCAAGAGGGCGCGGCGGCTGGGGAAATGTCGGAAGAGCGCGCCCTGGCTCAGCCCCGCTCGCTCGCAGATCGCGTGCGTCGTAGTGGCGGCGTAACCGCGCTCGTTCAGCGAGGCGATCGCGGCATCGAGCAGGAGCGCGATGGTGCGCTCACGCCGCTCGGTCTGGGTCGCCATGCCGTGAGCATGTCACGCCAGCACGCAAAAAGAAAGTACTCACTCTCTATCTCGGGCGGTGAGCTATCCCGCACCTCTCGCGCAGGCGCTGAGCTATCCCGCGCTTCGAGCGCGAAAGTGCGTGACTACTCACCGCCCGTCAGACCTGGACCTCGAAGCCGAGGTCGAGATCGGCGGACGGAGAATGTGCTTCTGTGGTTGCCATAGCTGCCCTCAAATCACATCTTCCGTCCCGCTGGCGACGGAGGATGTGTGTCCACGGTTGCCAGGACGACCGCAGAAGCACATCCTCCGTCAGTCACGGCTAGCGCAGGATGCCCTCGTGCAGGGCGCGCAGCACCGCGCGGGTGCGGTCACGTACGCCGAGCTTGAGCAGGATGGTCGAGACATGGTTCTTGACCGTGCCCTCGGCGAGGAACACGACCTCGGCGATCTCGCGGTTGCTGTAGCCCGCCGCGATGAGCCGCAACACCTCGACCTCGCGCTCGGTCAGCTCCTGGACCGCGGGAGCATCCGCCCCGACCGGCGGCGGCCCGGACTGGATGGCGCGCACGAGGCGATCGGTGATCGACGGCGCGATGAGCGTGCCTCCCTCCGCCAGGGTCGCGACGGCACGAGCGAGCTGCTCGACGGTGACGTCCTTGAGCAGATAGCCGCGGGCGCCCGCGCGCAGCGCCTCGAGGACGAGCTCATCGTCGTCGAAGGTCGTCAACACCAGCACCGGAATCTCACCGCCGAGCTCGCGCAACCGGTTGAGCGCCCAGATGCCGTCGTAGCGAGGCATCCGCAGGTCGAGCAACACCACGTCCGGGGCATTCCGCTCGATCACCACGAGTGCCGCCTCACCGTCATCGGCCTCGCCGACCACCTCGATGCCGGCGAGATCCAACAGGGTGCGGATCCCCTGTCGCACGAGAGTCTGGTCGTCGACGACCACCACGCGGGTCATCGGACCGGCACCCGGGCCTCAATACGGAACCCGCCCGCACCGTCGAACTCGACCGCCCCACCGAGCGCCGCGAACCGCTCAGTGAGCCCGTTCAACCCATTGCCGGGCCGGACCCCCGAGGCTCCGATGCCGTCGTCGACGGCCGTCAACACGACGAGGCCATCGGCGCATCTGACGTCGACCGTCAGATTGTCGGCTCGCGCGTGCCGCAGGGTATTGGTGACGATCTCCTGCATCGCCCGGACGAGGGTCTCGGTCTGTCGCTCGTCGAGGGTCACGCCGTCCTCGACCTGCACATCGACGTCCAGTCCGGGGGCGTCCTTGCCGACCTTTTTCAGAACGGTCATGAGCTCGGTGGGTCGGTCGCGCAGCTCGCCGACCGTCGACCGCACATTCGCGAGCAGGTCGCGCGCGACCCGGTCGGCGCGCTCGACATGCTCCTTGGCCTCGGCTCCCTCTCGATGCCGCGCTGCCTCCAGCTCCAGGGTGAGAACGGTCAGCTGGTGCCCGATGAGATCATGCAGATCGCGCGAGATCCGCAGCCGCTCAGCGGACCGCGAGGTCTCCTCCAGGAGCACGCTCTGCGCCTGCAGCTCCACATGGGCCTCCGACAGCTCGCCGCGCAGCCGCTGCTCACGCATGATGGCGGCGACACTGAGGTACGAGGCGATCTGGATCAACAGATAGAAGCCGGCCGAGATGACGGTGTTCTCCCACCTGTCGTCTGTCCGCGATACCGCGAGGCCGATCACAGCGGTGTTGGCGACGATGATCGCCGCCGTCGTTCGGCCCGAGACGATGCCCGGGCCGGACGCGGCCACCATGACGAGCACGATCGGCACGAGACCCGTGTGATCGACGCTCAGCAGCAGCAACCAGCCAGCCACCACCGCGACGCCGTAGGCGATCCTCCCCAGGAACGATGTCGTCAGCACCGCGGCGAGAAGTGCGACGAAGGCCACCGCGAACAGCGTCACCCACAGCAGATACGGGATCGAGGTGGTGTTCCAGCCGATGATCACCGGCAGCGACACACCGGCGCACACCACGAGCATGACGAAGCCCGACCACTCCTCGGGTGCCACGCGACGCATGAGGCCAGCCTAGAGTGCCGCGCGGCCGGCCAGGGGTGCCGGAAGTCATGACCCGATCACTGACGATCGGCACAGGTCAGCGACGGTTCGCGGCACCTAGCGTCGATCCCATGACTGAACCAGCCGTACTCGTGGAGAACATCCGCAAGCGCTACAAGGACACCGTCGCCGTCGACGATGTCAGCTTCCGCGTCGACCCAGGTGAGGTGCTCGGCGTCCTCGGCGTCAACGGCGCAGGCAAGAGCACCACCATCGAGCTCGTCGCGGGACTCCGCGCCCCCGACTCCGGTTCGGTCCGGGTGCTCGGCCTGGATCCCCGCAAGGACCGTAAAGCCGTGCGGCAGCTGCTCGGTGTTCAGTTGCAGGAGGCCCAGCTGCACGATGCTCTCACCGTGAGCGAGCTCGTGGACATGTATCGCAGCTTCTACTCCGACCCTCGATCCGCCGATGAGGTGATCGAGATGGTCGAGCTCGGGGGCAAGCGCGATACCCGCTTCGAGTCGCTCTCCGGCGGGCAACAGCAGCGTCTGTCCATCGCGCTCGCGCTCGTCGGCCGGCCGAGAGTCGTGATTCTGGATGAGCTCACCACCGGTCTCGATCCACGCGCGCGGCGCCGGATCTGGGCCGCCATCGAGGCGCTGACCGAGGAATCCGTCATCCTCGTCAGCCACGCGATGGATGAGGTGCAGCGACTGTGCGACCGCGTCGTGCTGCTCGATGCCGGCCGGATCGTCGCCGAGGGCACCCCCGCCGACGTGGTCTCCCAGGCCGGCGCGGCGAACCTCGAGGAGGCCTTCGTCGCCATCACCGGTCACGATCTCGACGCTGATGAGGATGAGGAGGACGTAGCATGACCGAGTCGACGATCCAGACAGCCACCGGCGGTGGTGGCCTGAGGGCCCTCGCGATGTTGGTGCGCGGCGAGGCCAAGATGGTCATCCGCGACACCGCCGGACTCGTCATCCCGGTCGCGCTCCCGTTGCTCATCATGGTGATGAACGCATCGTCGGCGAACAGCGAGGAGATCGTGGACGGGCGGACCGCGCTGGACATCTACGTCCTGCCGATCGTCTTCGCCATCGTCATCGCCACGATCGGCATCGTCAACATGCCCAGCTTCCTGACGATCTACCGCAAGACCGGGATCCTGCGGCGGCTGGCGGTGACACCCGTGTCACCGATGACCGTCCTCAGTGCCCAGGTGATCGTCAGCCTGATCCAGGCGCTCCTGGGCCTGGCGATCGCCTTCACGGTCGCGGCGGTCGCCTTCGACGCGCGGCTGCCGATCGACCTCGGTCCGGCCCTCGGCATCGTGGTCCTGTCGATCGCGGCGATGTACGCACTCGGGATGGTCGTCGCCTCACTCGCCCCGACACCCAATGCCGCGATCGCCATCGGCCTGATCGTCTTCTTCGCCATCGGCGCGCTCGGCGGGATGTTCGGCGGTCCGGACACGCTTCCCGATGTCATCGACCGCATCGGCTCGGTCCTGCCCTTCGGGGCCTCGGTCGACGGTCTCTCCGCGGCCTGGGCCGGCGAGACGGTCCCCTGGCGGTGCTGGGTGAGCCTTGCCGTCACGGCCGTCCTCGGTGCAGGCGTCGCGGCGACCACGTTCCGTTGGGACCGATGATCCTGGTCGGCGCCGTCACCGCGGCGATCTTCCCGGTCGTGTTCGCCCTCGACGGGTGGACGCGACCGGGATACGACCCGAGGCGGCAGCCGGTGAGCGCGTTGGCTCTCGGCCCGCGTGGCCGGGTGCAGACCCTGAACTTCCTCGTCGCTGGCACGGGGACCGTGATGGGTGCCGTCGGACTGGCGTCCTCTCAGCCCTGGCCCGCGGTCGCGATCGGGATCGTGGGGTGTGCGCTGATCGCCTCGGGAGCTTGGCGGATGGACCCGATGCGCGGCTACCCGCCGGGCACGCCCGATACGACACCCGACTCGTTCTCACCGGCCCACCGCCGCCACGACCAGGCGGGCGCGATCGTCTTCGGTGGATTCCCGATCGCGGCCGCCGTCACGGCGCTGACGGGGGACGACCTCCCCCTCCGCGGCACGTCTCTCGCGGTGACCCTCGTGTCCGGATTCCTCGCCGCGCGCTTCGCCACCGCGTGGGAGAACGACGCACCCGATGCCGGGCGGTGGCAGCGCCTCTTTCTCTGGGTCGCCTTCGGGTGGCTCGCCGCGGTGTTCGCGACGGGCTGAGGACCTTCGGCCAAGCCGGCGTATCTTCGCTGCCCAGCTCTCCCGCGTCATGGACATCCGGCCCTCGCTCACCGAACAGTACGACTCACCGGTGAGGCGTTCGCCGCGATCCAGCAGCGGCTCTTCGACTGGGCCCTGCGGCTCCGGGACGAAGAGAAGGGGTGACGAAAGGCCCCGACGCGCTCATACTGTCGCCATGGAAGCCCGACTCTCGGACCGGCTGGCGGCGATCGTGGACGCGCTGCCGCTCGAGCCCGGCCTACGCGTCCTCGAGATCGGCGGCGCGCCGGGCGCCGCGGCCGTCGAGGTGGCCCGACGTGTCGGGGAAACCGGTCACGTGCTCGTGATCGACCGTTCCCCGGCCGGTACCGCCCAGGTCCGGCGACGCGCGACCGATCTGATCGACTCGGGTCTCCTCTCGGTGCGCTGTGTCGCGATCGAGGACTTCGTCCTGGGGCCCGACGAGGAGCCCTATGACCTCGCCTTCGCGATCCGCGTCGGCTGTCTCGACGGGCGCCATCCGCGGCTCGGCGCGGCCGCACGGCGCCGCATCCGGGATGCGCTGCACCCGTACGGTCGACTCCTCATCGACGGCGGCGACCCTCTCCAGGAGATCGCGGTCTGAGGACCCTGGCCATGCGCGGTGGCCGATCCGTTCGCCCCGTGGCCCGGCGATGGCGGTAGGCCATCAACCTCATCGGGACGGGTTGAGGTTGACCAGCTACCGCCACTGCGCGCAAAGGGTTGATGGTCTACCGCCACCGGGTGGGATGCTCCTATGGATGTCAAGCGGCGAGGGTGAGGCGTCTGGGCTCGACGTGGTCAGCGGTGAGGACGTAGTAGATCTCGCGGGCGATGAGTCGTTTGAGGCAGCGGATGATGTCTTTCTTCGAGA
>NZ_VLNT01000011.1 GCF_007421815.1 Aeromicrobium piscarium
AACTGGCAGTAAACTGTCTCGGAATCGAGACACCCCACACGAATGCAGGATGCCTAATTAATTCAAAAAATCGTCGACTAAATGACACACTGTTGAGTTATCAAACATCAGACGCACACCAACGACCTCACCCTGAACGGGATCGTCTGCTGGAAGCTTGTCAAGGTTACACCCTGCGTTTTCACCGAGGCAAGCCCGGGTCGGTTCGGGTGTCGCCCGCCGTTGTCAGCGGCTAGTTTCCGGACCCCCACAGGGCTCCTGGCGTTAACCGTTTCGGTTCGGGCGGCTGCCTTCGGGCCTGATCTCTCAGCCCCTCTCGGCAACAAGAAGAACACTACACACCCCGTTCCAGAGGGGTCAAACCGGGGGTAGGGTGTTGGCCGTCACACCTGCGGTTCCAGTCCTTTTCGACTGTCACACCAGACGGACGCCCGACACCGAGCGCTTACCCTTGCGCAACACGATCCACTGGCCGTGCAGCGCCGCGTCGGTCTCGACGGTGGCCTCGGGATCGGCGACCCGATCGTTGTTGACATAGGCCCCGCCCTCGACCACCGCACGACGCGCGGCGGACTTCGAGTCGACCAACCCGGACGACACCAGCGCGTCCACCAGGGAGGTGCCTCGTGGCACCTCGACCGCGCCCGCCTCGGTGAGCGCCGCGGCGAGGGTCGGCTCGGGCAGCTCCGCGAGCTCGCCTCGTCCGAACAACGCCCCGGACGCGAGCTCGGCGGCCTCGGCCTCAGCCCGGCCGTGCACGAGGGAGGTCACCTCCCGGGCCAACAACCGCTGGGCGGTCCGCAGGCCTGGCCTCTCCTGGTGCTCGGCGTCGACCTCGTCGATCTCCTCGACATCGAGGAAGGTCAGCAGCTTGAGGTACTCCCCCACCTTCGCGTCCTCGGCATTGATCCAGAACTGGTAGAACGCGTAGGGACTCGTCAACTCGGGGTCCAGCCACACGGCTCCGCCCTCGGTCTTGCCGAACTTGGTGCCATCGGCCTTGGTGATGAGCGGGGTAACCAGGCCGTTCACCCGATCGCCGTCCGCGCGGCGCACCAGCTCCACGCCGGCGGAGACATTGCCCCACTGGTCTCCCCCACCCATCTGCAGACGGCAGTCGTAGCGGCGGGCGAGTTCGAGGTAGTCCATCGACTGCAGGAGCACGTAGCTGAACTCGGTGTAGCTGATCCCGGACTCCAGGCGGCTCGCCACCACATCGCGCGCCAGCATCCGGTTGACCGGGAAGTGCTTGCCCACATCGCGCAAGAAGTCGACCACGTTGAGCTCGCCGGTCCAGTCCAGATTGTTGACCAGCCGTGCGGCGTTCCGCCCCTCGAAGTCGAGGAAGGGCGCTGCCTGCGCGGCAATGGAGTCCACCCATCCCGAGACCACGTCCTTGGTGTTCATCTGGCGCTCACCGCTCTGCTTCGGATCGCCGATGAGTCCGGTCGCCCCTCCCACCAGCAGCAACGGCTGATGGCCCGCCAGCTGGAGGCGCCGCATCATCAACAGCTGCATGAGGTGGCCGATGTGCAGGCTGGGCGCCGTCGGGTCGAATCCCGTGTAGTACACCAGCGACCCCCGGTCCAGATCAGCGCGCAGGGCGTCCAGATCGGTGGACTGCGCGATGAGACCGCGCGCGAGAAGGTCGTCGAGAACGTGCTGAGTCACGGGGAAATCCTTTCGAATCGTCGTCCCGAGCCTAGATGGAGGTGCCTGCCGCGTGGACAAGGGTCCGGCGCATACCAGCCCCTGGGAGCGATACACCGCTACGCACCCCGGGGCGGTGAGTAGGCGTCCTTCCTCACGAAGGGGCGGTGACCTGGCGTCCTTCCGCAGCCATGAAAGGACGCCTACTCACCCGCCTGCATCCCAGAACGGACGCCTACTCACCGCCCGAGGGTGAGCGAGTCGGGCAAGCATGCCATCGCGCGGCGGCACCACGCTGCGGACCGACTCAGGGCTTCACGGCGATGACGGGCATGGGCGCGTCCAGCAGGATCATCTGCGTCACCCGGCCCATGAGCATCTTGCCGACGGGGGTGCGCTTGCGGATGCCGATCACCAGGCGCTCAGCCCCGGCCTCGGTGGCCTGCTCGATCACGACATCGGCGACATCGAGGGAGGCGGCACGACGGATCTCATAGTCGAGGTCCTCCAGGTCGAACCGCTCGGTGAACTCCGAGAGGTCGATCTCGTGCGGCTCCTCGAACTCCGGGTCGATCTCGTCGACCGTGATGATCACCAGATGCTGTCCCGTGGCCTGCGCCTCGGCGGCCGCCCAGCGCAGAGCGCCCTTGCCGAAGTCGTCAGGTCGGTAGGCCACTGCGATCGTCATGGGTCGAGGCTACCGCGTAGAGGCGAGGGAATACCGGGACACCACGGCGCGTTGCGGCAGCTGTGAGTGATCCGATCAAGATCGACGTCTGGTCCGATATCGCGTGCCCGTGGTGCTTCATCGGTAAGCGCAGGCTGGCGACGGCCGTCGCCGGCTTCGGCGGCGAGGTCGAGATCGAGTACCACAGCTTCGAGCTCGCCCCCGATACTCCGGTGGACTTCGAGGGCTCGGAGATCGACTTCCTCGCCGGGCACAAGCGGATGCCCGAGGAACAGGTGCGCTCGATGCTCGCCCAGATGACCGAGCTGGCCGCCTCCGAGGGCCTCTCCTACGACTTCGACGCTCTCCAGCACACCAACACCCGTCTCGCGCACGAGGCGCTCCACGCGGCCAAGGAACAGGGCCGGCAGGCGGACTTCAAGGAACGGCTGCTCACCGCGTACTTCGAGCAGGGCCGTCATGTCGGCCGGGTCGACGAGCTGGTCGAGCTGGGCGCGGAGATCGGTCTCGACGCCGCCTCGCTGCGTGCTGCGCTGGAGAACGGCACCTATCGCGAGGCCGTCCAGGCCGATATCGATCAGGCTCGCGAATACGGCATCGGCGGCGTCCCGTTCTACGTCATCGACGGCCGGTGGGCGGTCTCGGGTGCTCAGAGCCCCGAGGTCTTCGCCGGCGCCCTGGATCAGGCGAGGTCGGCGCGATGACCGGCCCGTTCGAGCTCGTCGAGGGCGACGAGAGCCTCGCCTGCGCCGACGGCGTCTGCGCGCTGCCCTCAGCTCAGCCGGCGGACTCCTCGGAGGACTCCGCCCGGGCGTGACGCCGGTACGCCGAGACCGTGGGGTCTCCGGTGGCCCAGAGGCGCCACGGACGGTCGGCGGCGCGGCGGACCCCCACGCGGGGGCCCTCGCTGACTGCGACATCGCTCTGCCGGTCTCCGAGGACGACCGCCGGGCCCATGCGCACATCGGTGTCGAGATCGGCCAGGGTGATGCCCAGCGCCCGGGCGAGATTGCCGGGGCCGCGTCCGAGAGCCTCGTGCGCCACCTCTCCGCGTCTCTCACGCGCCAGCTCGAGCCCGTCGATCACTTCGCCCGCGCGCAGCAGCACCGCCGCGGCCTGCTCGCTCGGCCCAGTGACGATATTGGCGCAGTGATGACCGTGGATGCGGTAGACGTACAGCCGCCACGGCGGCCCGTACATGATCTCCGAGCGCGCGGTCCGGGTGTAGGCGTGTGAGGCCGGATCGGTCACGCCGCCGTAGGCCTCGACCTCGGTGATCCGCACGGTCACTCCGTAGGCGGTGAGCTCCCGGCCGAGCAGGTCGCGGGCACGATCGAGGACCGACACCCCATCACGCTACCGACAGCGTCATCTCACACCCGCTAGCCCCACCTGCTGCGCCCGACTTTTGCCGGGTTGTGGCCCTCGAGACCGCTGCGAAAGGGCCACAACCCGGCAAAAGTCGAACAGGAAGGTCACGCCAGGCGCCCGCGGATCTCGGAGAGCTGATCGGTGACGCGCGAGGGCGCAGTGCCTCCGCGAGCGTCACGCGAGGCGAGTGAACCCTCGACCGACAGCACCCTCCGCACGCCGGGTCCGAGACGCGGGGAGATGTCGGCGAAGTCCTCGTCGGTGAGGTCCCACAGCTCGATCCCGCGCTGCTCGCACACCTGCACGCAGGCACCGGAGATCTCGTGGGCCTCACGGAAGGGCACCCCCTCACGCGCCAGCCACTCGGCGATATCGGTCGCGAGCGCGAACCCCTGCGGTGCCAGCTCGGCGAGCCGGGCCGTGTCGAACCGCAAGGTCGCGATCATGCCGGTGAACGCGGGCAACAGCACCTCGAGCGTGTCGATGGAGTCGAAGACCGGCTCCTTGTCCTCCTGCAGGTCCCGGTTGTACGCCAGCGGCAGCGCCTTGAGCGTCGCGAGCAGCCCGGTCAGGTTGCCGACGAGACGCCCGGACTTGCCCCGGGCCAGCTCGGCGATATCGGGATTCTTCTTCTGCGGCATGATGCTGGAGCCCGTGGAGTAGCCGTCATCGAGCGTGACGAAGCCGAACTCCTTGGTGTTCCAGATGATGATCTCCTCCGCCAGCCGGGACACGTCGATACCGATCTGCGCGGCGATGTACGCGAACTCCGCCACGAAGTCGCGCGCCGCGGTGCCGTCGATCGAGTTCGGTGCCGAACCGGTGAAGCCCAGATCACGGGCGATCGCCTCCGGGTCCAAGCCGAGGGACGATCCCGCCAGGGCCCCGCTGCCGTAGGGCGACTCTCCCGCGACCCGCTCGTCCCACTGCGCGAGGCGGTCCAGGTCCCGCACCAGCGGCCAGGCGTGGGCGAGCAGATGATGCGACAGCAGCACCGGCTGCGCGTGCTGCAGGTGCGTACGGCCCGGCATCGCGACACCGAGGTGGTTCTCCGCCTGGCTCGTGATCGCCAGCGCCAGCTCCCGGACCAGCTGGGCGATTTGACGGCCGTGATCGCGCAGGAAGGCACGGAACAGCGTCGCCACCTGATCGTTGCGCGACCGGCCGGCGCGCAGCCGACCGCCGAGCTCGGCCCCGGCACGCTCCATGAGCCCCCGCTCGAGCGCCGTGTGCACGTCCTCGTCATCGGGCTGCGGGGCGAAGGAGCCCGACCGCACATCCGCCTCGAGCCGGTCGAGCGCGGACAGCATGTCGTCGAGATCGTCCTCGTTGAGCAGCCCCGCGCCGTGCAGGACACGCGCATGCGCACGGGACCCCGCGAGGTCATAGGGCGCCAGCCGCCAGTCGAAATGCGTGGAGCGCGAGAGCTCGGTCAGCTCCGAGGACGGGCCCGAGGCGAACCGTCCGCCCCACAGACGGGTCGACTCCTCGGACTGCTGCTCGTGTTCGGGCACGTGGATCCTCTCGTACGGTGCTCGCTCAGGCCGGTTGACCGGCGAGCTGGGTGAAGTAGTCGGCGACCGCCGACCCGCCGTGCGGGTCGCGGCAGATCAGGAGCAAGGTGTCGTCGCCCGCGATGGTACCCATCGTGTCGACGCCGCCCGCGTGATCGATCGCGGACGCGAGATACTGAGCGGCCCCCGGGGGCGTCCGCAACACCACGAGATTGGCCGAGGCCTCGACCGTCACCATGAGCTCACGCACCAGGCGCTGCAGGCGCACGGTCGCGGCCGCGGTGTCCCCCACCCGCGGAGTCGGATCACCGCCCTCGGCCGGCACGGCATACACGAGGGCGCCATCGGCCTGACGGATCCGCACCGCGCCGAGTTCGACCAGGTCACGGGACACCGTGGAGACGGTCGCCGAGATGCCCGCCTCGGCGAGCAGACCGACCAGATCGGACTGCGATCGCACCTCCTCGCGCGTCAGCAGCTCGACGATGCGCTGCTGGCGCGCGGTCTTCGTCGCCGGGACCGTGGTCATGCTCACTCCCCCGCCCGTGCGAGCAGCCAGGTGAGCACCGCCTTCTGCGCATGCAACCGGTTCTCGGCCTCGTCCCACACGACACTCTGCGGGCCTTCCAGCACCTCGTCGGTGATCTCCAGGCCGCGATAGGCCGGCAGGCAGTGCAGCACGATCGCCTCCGGATCGGCGTGAGCGAGCAGTTCGCTGGTCAGCGAGTACTCACCGAAGATCGCGATCCGCTCGGCCTTCTCGTCCTCGTGCCCCATCGACACCCAGGTGTCGGTGATGACGACATCGGCTCCGTCGACCGCGGTGCGCGGATCATCGGTCACCAGCACCGATCCGCCGGTGGTCTCGGCGATCCGCCGGGCGTCCGCGACCACCGCGAGATCAGGCTGATACCCGAACGGCCCGCCCACGCGCACGTGCATCCCGGCCGTGGCGCCACCGAGCAGATAGGAGTGCGCCATGTTGCTCGCGCCATCGCCCACATAGGCCACCCGCAGCCCCGGCAGAGAGCCCTTGTGCTCGCGGACCGTCATCCAGTCCGCCAGGATCTGGCAGGGATGGAAGTCGTCGCTGAGCGCATTGACCACCGGCACCCCGGAGTGCTCGGCCATCAGCTCGAGTCCCGCCTGTGCGTAGGTACGCCAGACGATCGCACTGACCTGCCTCCCGAGCACCCGCGCGGTATCGGCCACCGACTCGCCGCGGCCGATCTGCGTCGTGTCCGCGTCCAGGATGAGGGGCTGACCACCCAGATCGGCGATGCCCACGGCGAAGGAGACCCGCGTGCGCGTCGACGACTTGTCGAACATCACCACGACCGTCTGCGGCCCTTCCAACGGACGGCGGCTGTAGGGCGCCGCCTTCAACTCGAGGGCGAGGTCGAGGATCTCGGTCTGCTCAGCCGGAGAGAGATCGTCATCGCGCAGGAAGTGCCGGAGTCCGGCACTCGCCTCGCTCATGCCGCCACCGCCTCAAAGAAAAGAACGATAGGCCGACGGCGGCATGAGATGAACCCCACCGTTCGCTCGCTCCGCTCGCTCATGGGAGCACCTCCGCGAGTACCGAGCGGATCGCCGCGACCGCATCGCGCGCCTGCTGGGAGGTGAGCACGAAAGGCGGCGCGATGCGCAGCCGGTCCGGGGTCGGGGCGTTGACGATGACGCCGGCGTCGAGCGCGGCCTTCATGACATCGGCGGCCACCGGACGTTCGAGCACCACGCCGAGCAGCAGCCCTCGTCCGGTCACCTCGACGACGCCCGGGATCGAGGAGAACTCCTCGACGAAGAGCCGATGAAGCTCGTCCACGGCCGTGAGCAGGTCATCGCGCTCAATCGTGTCGATGACCGCGAGCGCCGCGCGGGTGGCCACCGGGTTGCCGCCGAAGGTGGTGCCGTGATTGCCGGGACCGAAGAGGCTCCCCGCGTCCCCGACGCCGATGCAGGCGCCGATCGGCATACCGCCGCCGAGGCCCTTGGCCAGGGTCACCAGGTCAGGCGTCACTCCCGACGGGGTATGGGCGAACCAGTCACCCGTCCGTCCCACGCCGGTCTGGACCTCGTCGAACCACAGCAGGGCGCCGTGCTCGCGCGTGACATCGCGCGCCGCCCGCAGGTAGCCCTCCGGAGGGACGACGACTCCCGCCTCGCCCTGGATCGGCTCGAGGACCACCGCGGCGGTCTCGCCGTCGACCGCCGCCCGCAAGGCATCGGCATCGCCGTACGGCACCCACGTCACCTCACCGGGCAGCGGCTCGAACGGGGTCCGGTAGGCCTCCTTGGAGGTGAGCGCCAGCGCGCCCATCGTGCGCCCGTGGAAGCTGCCCTCGGCGACCACGAGCTTGGTCCGCCCGGTGCGCCGGGTGGCCTTCAGCGCGGCCTCGTTCGCCTCGGAACCGGAGTTCGCGAAGAACACCTTGCCCTCGGCCCCGAGCAGCGCCAACAGCTTCTCGGCCAGCTCGACCTGGGGCGGCGACGTGAAGAAATTGCTAATGTGACCGAGCGTGGCGATCTGCTCGCTCACGGCCTTCACGAGGGCCGGATGGGCGTGGCCGAGGGCGTTGACCGCGATACCGGCCAGCAGGTCGATATAGCGATTGCCGTCGGCATCCCACACCTGCGCGCCCTCACCGTGCACGAGCACTCGCTGCGGGTCCCCGAAGGTGTTCATCAGCGAGCCGCGATAGCGCTCGATCCACTCCGGGCCGCCGGGCCGGGGCTCCCGGCCGTGGATGGGCGTGGTGTCGCCTGTCATGGCCTCTCCTTGCTGCTGGTGGTGTACAGGGCGGTGCGCAGGCGGGTCTCCACCCCGGGCAGCACCTGGGTGCCGACACCCTCGTCGGTGAAGAGCTCCAGCAGCACCGCATGCGGCGTGCGGCCGTCGACGACCGTCGCCCGGTTCACGCCGCCGCGCACGGCATTCAGGCATGCGGTCATCTTCGGGATCATGCCGCTGGCCAGGCTCGGCAGCAGGCGCTCGAGGGACTCAGGACTGATCTCTCCGATGACATCGGTGCTGTTCGGCCAGTCGGCGTACAGTCCCTCGACATCGGTCAGCACGAGCATCTTCTCGGCCTTGAGCGCCGAGGCCAAGGCGCCCGCCGCGATATCGGCGTTGATGTTGTGCACCTGACCCGAGGCATCGGGCGCGACGGTGGACACGACCGGGATCCGTCCGGCCTCGATGAGATCGAGTACGGCCTCGGGACGCACACCGGTCACCTCGCCGACGAGACCGATATCGGTCGGCTCGCCGTCGACCACCGGCATCGTCTTCTGCGCGGTGAACAGTCCGCCGTCCTCACCGGACATCCCGACGGCGAAGTCGCCGTGGGCGTTCAGGAGGCCGACCAGCTCGCGACCGACCTGGCCGGTCAGCACCATCCGCACGATGTCCATCGCCTCGGGGGTGGTGACGCGGTAGCCGCCACGGAACTCCGACTCGATGCCGAGGCGGTCGAGCATCGCATTGATCTGCGGACCGCCGCCGTGCACCACGACGGGCTTGAACCCGGCGAGTCGCAGGAAGACGATGTCCTCGGCGAAGGCCCGCTTCAAGGTCTCGTCGGTCATCGCGTTGCCGCCGTACTTCACGACGATGACCTCGCCGTGGTACTTCTTCAGCCACGGGAGCGCGCCCGCGAGCGTGGCGGCCTTGTCGGTCGCCTCCCGCCAGGAATCGGGATTCCAGACGGTGTCGATGTCATTCGTGTCGTCGGTGTCGTTCATCTCTGACTCGCTCATGTCGTCGCCTGCCAGGAGAGCTCATGGTAGGCAGACGCCACCATGAGAATGCTGATTGTTCGCTCGCTCCGCTCGCTCACGTGGAATAGGCCGAGTTCTCGTGGACATAGGCGTGGGTGAGGTCATTGGTCCAGACGGTCGCCGAGGCGTCTCCGGACTTGAGATCGATCGTGACGGTCACGTGCCGCGGCTCCAGGTCGACGAGGTCGATCGACTCCCCCACGCCGCTGTCGCGACAGACCCAGACGCCGTTGACGGCGACATCGAGGTTCTGCGGATCGAAGCGGGCATCGCTGGTGCCCACCGACGCCAGGATGCGGCCCCAGTTCGGATCCTTGCCGAAGATCGCCGTCTTGAACAGATTGCTCCGGGCGACCTCGCGGCCGACCGACAGCGCATCGGCCTCGGTCGCGGCGTTCACCGTGGTGATCGCGATCTCGTGGTCGGCGCCCTCGGCATCGGCGAGCAGTTGCATCGCCAGATCCCCGCACACCTCGGTCAGCCGCGCCGTGAAGGCATCGGCATCGGGCGTCACACCCGATGCGCCGCTCGCCATCAGCAGCACGGTGTCGTTGGTGGACTGGCAGCCGTCGGAGTCGAGCCGGTCGAAGGTCCGGCTCGTCGCGGCGCGCAGCGCCTCGTCGAGCGTCTCAGCCGGCAGGTCCACGTCGGTGGTGATGACGACGAGCATGGTGGCCAGCGCCGGTGCGAGCATGCCCGCGCCCTTGGCCATGCCGCCGACCCTCCACCCGTCGCCCTCGCGGACGGACTGCTTGCTGACGTGATCGGTGGTCATGATGGCCGTGGCGGCGGCATCGCCACCGCCGGCGTCGAGAGCGTCGACCGCCGACCGTACACCGGCCATCAGCTTGTCCTCGTCCAGCAACCGGCCGATGAGCCCGGTGCTGCACACCTGGACGTCCACGGCCCCGCTGCCGATCAGCTCGGCGACCAGCTCGGCTGTGCGATGGGTCGTGGCGAAGCCCTCGGCCCCCGTGTAGCAGTTGGCGCCGCCGGAGTTGAGGATGACCGCGCGGGCGCTGCCGCCCTTGATCGCCTCCTTGCTCCAGAGCACCGGGTTCGCCTGGCAGCGGTTGGAGGTGAACACCGCCGCGGCGGCCGCGGACGGCCCTTCGTTGACCACGAGGGCGATATCGGGATTGCCACTGTCCTTGAGGCCCGCGGTCACACCCGCGGCCGTGAATCCCTGCGCTGCCGTGACACTCATGCCGCTCCTCCCTGGACCGAGATGTGCTGAGTATTCGTCGACCGGAAGCAGCTCCCGTTGACGACGGGGGAGCACGTCTCGGTACTCGGCCCGCTTCGCTCGCTCATGGGGCCACTCCGATCGTGGTCAGTCCGGTGGTCTCGGGCAGGCCGAGAGCGAGGTTCATCGACTGGATGGCCCCGCCTGCCGTTCCCTTGACCAGGTTGTCGATCGCGGTGACCGTGACCAGCCGTCCGGCCCTGTCGTCGACGGTGACACCGATGAGCGCCGTGTTGGCGCCGATCGCCGCTGCCGTGGTGGGCCACTGTCCCTCGGGCAGCACATGCACGAAGGGCTCGTCGGCGTAGACCGCATCGTACGCGTCGCGCACGACCTCGGAGGTCGCGTGCGAGGCGAGCCGAGCGGTGGCCGTGGCCAGGATGCCCCGGGCCATCGGCACGAGCGTGGGCGTGAACGAGATGGTCGCCTCGTCGGCCCCCGCATGGCGCAGGTTCTGCAGGATCTCCGGAATGTGCCGGTGGACCCCGCCCACGCCATAGGGCGATGCGGCGCCGAGCCCTTCGGCAGCGAGCAGGTGGGGTTTGAGCGCCTTGCCCGCACCGGAGAAGCCGTTCGCGAGCACCGCGACCAGGTCGGCGGACTCGACGATGCCGGCGGCGACGGCCGGTTGCAGGCCGAGGGTGACCGCGGTGACATTGCAGCCAGGCACGGCGATCCGCCGGACGCCCGGGAGCACCTCGCGCTGGCGTGACTCCTCCCCCACGATCAGCTCCGGCAGGCCGTACGGCCAGGTACCCGCGTGCTCACTGCCGTAGTACGTGGTCCAGTCCGCCGCCGACTCGAGCCGGTGATCGGCCCCGCAGTCGATGACGAGGACATCGTCGGGAAGCTGCGCGGCGACGGCACCCGAGGCACCGTGCGGCAACGCGAGGAAGACGACATCGTGTCCGGCCAGGTTCTCCGGGGTGGTCTCGGCGACGATCCGGTCGGCGAGCGGCAGCAGGTGCGGCTGGTGCTGTCCGAAGCGCGTGCCGGCAGTGGACGCACCGGTCAGCGCGCCGATCTCGACCTCCGGATGGGCGAGCAGCAGCCGCAACACCTCCCCGCCCGCGTAGCCGGTAGCTCCGGTGACGGCGACTTTGATACTCATCAGTCGGCTCCGAACTCCATCGCGGCGGCGTCGACGGCGACCTCTTCATCGCCCTCGACCGCCGGATTGGCCTCGATCTGCTCGGCGCCGCCGGCCGGCAGCGCGCCGAACAGGGTGCCGTTCTCGACGAGCACCTGCCCCTGATCGAGCGGCTGCTCGGCGTACATCTCGAGCTTGGCCCGGGAGTCGGCGATGTCGAAATTGCGCATGGTGAGCTGGCCGATGCGATCGGTCGGGCCGAAGACCGCGTTGTCGGTGCGCTCCATCGAGAGCTTCTCGGGGTGGTAGGAGAAGGCCGGCCCCTGGGTGTCGAGGATCGAGTAGTCCTCGCCCCGCCGCAGCCGCAACGTGACGTCGCCGGTGACCACGGAGGCGATCCACCGCTGGATCGACTCGCGCAGCATCATCGCCTGCGGGTCGAGCCACCGGCCCTCGTACATGAGTCGGCCGAGGCGGCGGCCGTGCTGGTGGTAGTTGGCGATCGTGTCCTCATTGTGGATCGCGTTGACCAACCGCTCGTAGGCGATCCACAGCAGCGCCATGCCCGGCGCCTCGTAGATACCGCGGCTCTTGGCCTCGATGATGCGGTTCTCGATCTGATCGGACATGCCGAGACCGTGCCGGCCGCCGATCGTGTTGGCCTCGTGGACCAGGGTGACCGGGTCGTCATACCGCACGCCGTTGATGGCGACGGGGAGCCCGGCCTCGAAGGAGATGGTGACGTCCTCGGTGTCGATGTCGACCGACGGGTCCCAGAACTTGACGCCCATGATCGGCTCGACGGTCTCGAGGGAGACGTCGAGGTGCTCGAGGGTCTTGGCCTCGTGGGTAGCGCCCCAGATATTGGCGTCGGTGGAATAGGCCTTTTCCGCGCTGTCGCGGTAGGGCAGGCCGTGGGCGACGAGCCACTCGCTCATCTCCTGGCGGCCGCCGAGCTCGCCGACGAAGGCGGCGTCGAGCCAGGGCTTGTAGATCCGCAGGTGCGGATTGGCGAGCAGCCCGTAGCGGTAGAAGCGCTCGATGTCATTGCCCTTGAAGGTCGAGCCGTCACCCCAGATGTTGACATCGTCCTCGTGCATCGCCCGCACGAGCAGCGTGCCGGTGACGGCACGGCCGAGCGGCGTGGTGTTGAAGTAGGTCCTGCCGGCGCTCGTGATGTGGAAGGCTCCGCAGGCGAGCGCGGCCAGGCCCTCGTCGACCAGCGGGCGCTTGCAGTCGAGGAGCCGCGCGATCTCGGCACCGTACTCGGTGGCGCGGCCGGGCACCGAGGCGATATCGGGCTCGTCGTACTGGCCGATGTCCGCGGTGTAGGTGCACGGGACAGCGCCCTTGTCGCGCATCCACGCCACCGCCACCGAGGTGTCGAGGCCGCCGGAGAACGCGATGCCGACGCGCTCGTTGATCGGGAGATCCGTCAAGACTTTGGACATGGATGCAATTGTTGCACACCTCTGCAACTACTTGCACTCGGGGGTCGGCGTGACAGTGGCAGACTCGGGTCATGGAGTTCGTGATCGTCGCCGTGATCGCCCTCGTCGGGCTGTTCTCTCTGGCATGGATCGCGGAACGACGGCGCCGGAGACGAGAGGCAGTTCGGGCCGAGGCGGCTCAGCTGACCGGCTCGCTGCGCCGTGCGGTGGCTCCCGTTCCCGAGCTCCTCGACCGCGTTGGCGACTACGCCGCCTATGAGCGGGCGGTATTCGCCGAGGTCCGCGCGGCGGCGGAGGACATACGGCGGATCTCCTCCGCCGACGAGGCGCTCGCTGCGCACGATCGGCTGTACACGGCACTCGGCGATCTGTTCGCGATCATCGAGGTGTATCCCGATCTCGTCGCCGATG
Organism: Aeromicrobium piscarium; assembly: GCF_007421815.1. GTDB lineage: Bacteria > Actinomycetota > Actinomycetes > Propionibacteriales > Nocardioidaceae > Aeromicrobium > Aeromicrobium piscarium. Next base: position 13,202 of record NZ_VLNT01000011.1, read on the forward strand.
ACGCCACGGCGACCCGCATCCGCATCGTGGAGAACGCGCTGGAGGATGCCGCCCGCCGGCGCGCTGAGCTGACCTCGCTCGTGCGGCCCTGATGCGAGTCCCGCGGCGGGCGCTGTCCGTGGGCGGCGAGCTGTCAACCACCGCACGCCCCGCAAGCAGCCGGGCAGCTGAACCCAGTCGTTGACCACTCACCGCCATCTGGACCCGAGCCATCACGGTGAGCCACCAACCACCCAAGCGGCGGGATGGTTGACCACTCACCGACCTCGGGCTGTACCTCATCGCGGTGAGTCATCAACGACTCGATCGACCGCTCACACTCTGGCAGACCCGCCGCACCTGTCCGGCGGTCAATCAGCGTCCATCCCGCTGAAGGAACGGGCGCTCATCCACCGGCGAGGACCGAAGATGGACGCCTACTCACCGCCTGGGAGCGGCTGGAGTGGTCAGCGCAGGGTGGCACCGAAGCGGTCCGCCGCCACCTGCACGGCGGCCGCGCGCGCACCGGCGATCTCGTCCTCGCTGAGGGTGTGGTCCTCGGCGCGGAGCCGCACATTGAAGGCCAGCGACACATGCCCGGCCGGCACCGGTTCACCGGTGTAGAGGTCGAACAGCCGCACCGACTCGATCAGCGGACTCGCCTCGGCCAGCGCCTCCTGCAGAGCACCCGCCGGCACCCTCGACTCGACGATGAAGGCCAGATCCTCCTTGGCCACCGGGAAGGCCGAGAAGTCCGGTCGCGGACCGATCTCAGGCGCCGCGGCCAGCAGAGCGTCCAGGTCGACCTCGCCGGCCACGGCCCGAGGCGGAAGACCGTAGGCCTCCAGCACCTTCGGGTGCAGCTCCCCCGCATGTCCGACGACGCGTCCGTCCAGCACCAGCGCGGCGCAACGACCGGGGTGGAAGGGCGCGAGGGACGCTGCCTCCACGGAGACCTCCACATGGAGCACATCGGCGAGACGCCGAGCCACCGCGATGGCATCCGACCACGCGACGGGACGGCCGGGGCCGTCCCAGCCGCCACGCTCACGGTCGCCCAGCAACACCCAAGCCGCCGTCAGCGGCTGATCGGGCAGTGCGGCGTCGAGCACGGCGAGCTCATCGGGCGTCGGCCGGCGATCGACCCCGTAGATCGGGGCGGCGGGCGCGCCAGATCGCGGCCGGAACACGCGACCCACCTCGCTGATCGCGACATCGTCGTGGCCTCGGCCCACGTTGAGGCCGGCGCTGCGCAGCAGTCCCGTGAGCAGGGTGGTCGTGAGGCCGGGCTCCTCGGCGGACAGCGGATTCTCCAGCAGCACCTGTCGGCGTCGCGCGTCGTCCGCCCCGAGGCCCAGCCGGTCGAAGTCCGCCGGTCCCGCGAACGGGAAGGTCTTGACCTCGACGAGACCATCGCCGGCGAGTGCGTACCCGACCCGGCGCCGCAGCTCCTGCGCCCGTGTGAGCCCGCGACCGCCGGAGGCCTGCGGCAGCACCGAGGGCACCTGGTCGTAGCCCACGACGCGCAGCACCTCCTCGACGACGTCGTACGGATCGTTGATGTCGAAGCGCCACGGCGGCGGGACCACGACGAGTGACTCGCCGTCGATCCGCACCTCGCACGCATTGCCTTCGAGCGCTCGGACGGCGGCATCGGTGTCGATCGACTCGACGCCCGCGATCCGGCGTGGCAGGTCGACGGGCAGCGTCACCTCGTGTCTCGTGTCGACCTCACCGACCACGGTGAGACCCGGCTCGATATGCCCGCCACCATGCTCGACGAGGAGTTCGGCGACCCGCTGCGCGGCACGTGCCTGCAAGGTCGGGTCCACCCCGCGCTCGAAACGACGCGCCGCCTCCGAGGACAGCCGGTGCCGTCGCGACGCACGCGCGATGGTGGCGCGGTCGAAGTAGGCCGCCTCGATGACGATGTCGGTCGTGGCGGCATCGATCTCCACCCGCGCGGCACCCATGACACCCGCCAGTCCCACCGGCCCGTCGTCGTCGCAGATCAACAGGTCCTGCGGATCGAGCGCGCGATCCACATCGTCGAGGGTCGTGAGCCGCTCGCCCGCGACCGCCCGGCGCACCCGGATCGGACCGTTCAGCTTGGCGGCGTCATAAGCGTGGTTCGGCTGGCCCAGCTCCAGCATCACGTAGTTGCTGACGTCCACGGCGAGGGAGATCGAGCGCATCCCCGCCTGCACCAGCCGCCGCGCGATCATCGGAGGCGTCGGACGCGTCGGATCGAAGCCGCTCACCCGCAGCGTGGTGAACACCGGGCACGCGGTGGGATCCTCCACCACGACCGGGTACGCCTCGGCACCCGTCTCCGGGACGGCGATATCGGCCGGATCGCGGAACGGAAGACCGAAGGCCAGCGCGGTGTCCCGGGCGACCCCGCGCAGCGACCAGGCGTAACCGCGATCGGGGTTGACCTCGAGGTCGAGGGTCTCCTGGTTGAGCCCGAGCAGCTCGACCGCGCCAGTGCCGGGATCGGCCAGCCCCGGCTCCAGGACGAGGATGCCGTCCGCGTCGCCGGGCAGGCCGAGCTCCGCCGTCGAGCAGATCATGCCGTCGGAGACGTGACCATAGGTCTTGCGCGAGCCGATCTCGAAGCCCATCGCCGGCAGGAAGGTCCCCGGCAACGACACGACCACGAGGTCCCCGGGGCCGAAATTGTGCGCACCGCACACGATCCCGCGTCCGGCGGGCACATCCTCGGTGGCGGGCTCGTTGTGCTCGGGGCCGACGTCGACCCGGCACCAGTTGATGGTCTTGCCGTTCTTCTGCGGCTCGGGCTCCGCGGTCAGGACGCGACCGACCACCAGCGGGCCGGTGATCTGCCCGCCGATGATCTCCTCGAGCTTGAGGTCGAAGGCGGTGAGCCGAGCGGCCAGGTCCTCGGTGGAGACCGAGGAGGGCAACGAGGTGAGCTCACGCAGCCAGGAGACAGGGACCTTCATGGGGTGGGGTTACCTCTCGACTGTCACAGACCGATGCCGAAGGGCTCGGTGAAGCGGATGTCGCCGTCCCAGAGATCGCGCAGGTCGGCGATGTCGTAACGGCTGGTGATGGTGCGGTCCAGGCCCATGCCGAAGGCGAAGCCCGAGTACCGCTCGGGGTCGACCCCGCAGGCGATCAGCACGCGCGGGTTGACGACGCCGCAGCCGCCCCACTCGACCCATCCCTCGCCGCGGCAAGTCGGGCAGTCGGCCACATGCGCGGGGTCGTTGTGGCACACATAGCAGAGCAGGTCGACCTCGGCGCTCGGCTCGGTGAACGGGAAGTACGACGGACGGAAACGCGTGGTGATGTCCGCTCCGTAGATCGCCCGGGCGAGGTGGTCCAGCGTGCCCTTGAGGTGGGCCATCGACAGGCCCTCGTCGATGGCGAGTCCCTCGACCTGGTGGAACACGGGGGCGTGGGTCGCGTCCGGCTCGTCGGTGCGGAAGACCCGGCCCGGGCAGGCGATGTAGATGGGTGGGGTGCGGGTCAGCATCGTGCGCGCCTGGACCGGCGAGGTGTGGGTGCGCAGCACCATCGCGGCAGACTCCGGGGTCACCCAGAAGGTGTCCATCATGGTGCGAGCCGGATGATCGGGGCCGAGGTTGAGGGCATCGAAGTTGAGCCACTCGGCCTCGACCTCGGGGCCCTCGCCGATCTCCCAGCCCATCGCGACGAAGATATCGCTGACGTGATCCTGGATCGTCGTCAGCGGATGGCGAGCGCCGACCGGCTCCCGGTCGGTCGGCAGGGTGACGTCGACCGCCTCGGCGGCCAGCCTGCGCTCGAACTCCTGCGCCTCGACCTCGTCGGTGCGGCGAGCGAGGGCCTGGCTGACGGCACCGCGCGCCTGGCCGACTCGCTGCCCGGCCTCCTTGCGCGCCTGCGGGGGCAGTGCCCCGATCTCGCGGTTGGCCAGCGCGAGGGGCGAGCGGTCGCCGACGTGCTCGATCTTGACCTGCTTGAGCGCCTCGATCGAGTCGGCCGCGGCGATCGCCGCGAGCGCCTCGTCGCGCATGCGCTCGACCTCGTCGGCACGCAGGGGGGTGACCTCGACGGGGTCGTAGTCGGAGTTGGGCGCGGACATGAGAACGAGTCTATCGACGGGGCGTCCACCCGGTGGACAGGGCCGCAGGGCGTGCGACTTTTGCCGGGTTGTGGCCCGTTCCCGATGTCTCACAGGGCCACAACCCGGCAAAAGTCGGGCCCGGAGGGCGCTAGTCGGTCAGACCGGCGGGCTCGTTGATCGGCAGCCTCACGGTGATGCGTGCGCCGCCGACCTCGGTCGAGCCGATGTCGATCGTGCCGTGATGCTGTTCCACGACGCCGCGCACGATGAACATGCCCAGGCCGCTCCCGGCACCGGGGCCGGACTTCCAGAACCGGCTGAACACGCGCTGCCGCAGCTCGGCGGGGATGCCGCTGCCGTGGTCGCTGACCTCCAGCTCGATCCCGTCCCCGACCGCGCGCACCACGACATCGCGCAGGCCCTCGCCGTGCCGTATCGCGTTCTCCACGAGATTGGTGAGCACCTGCGTCAACCGGTCTTCATCGCCCCACACGACGGGGATCTCCCCCTCGATCACCGGCTCAGGTCGCTCCTCGGAGGCGGCGAAGACGCTGGCCAGCACGCGGCCCGCCAGCGCATCGACGGTGACCGGCCCGGTGCGCAAGGTGAGCCGCCCCGAATCGATCCGCGCGGCATCGAGCAGCTCGGCGATGAGCCGGCTCAGCCGGTCGGCGTCCGCGTCGACCGTCGTGAGCATGAACTTGCGCTGGTCCTCGCTGAACTGGTCCCAGCGACTCAGCAGCGTGGCGGTGAACCCCTTGATACCGGTCAGCGGCGATCGCAGCTCGTGCGCCACGGTCGCCACCATGTCGGAGCGCTCACGGTCACGCTGGTTGCGGATCCGGGCGTTGCGGATCGACACCACCACCCGTACAACCCGTCCGGCCGGACGCTCACGCTCCAGGGAAGCGGTGATGAGGTACTCACTGCCGCGCGGCGACCACCAGGAATGCTCCGAGATCCGGGTGCGCAGCTCGAAGCCGTCGTAGGGACGCACCACGTCGTACCAGGAGTGACCGCTGAGATCGTCGAAGGGGATGGCGTCCTTGATGTGCATGCCGAGCATCTCGTCGCCGACGGCCCTCGCCATCTCGCGCGTCCGCGCGTTGACGAAGGTGACGCGGCCCTCGGCATCGGCGATCACGATCCCGTCGGGAAAGTTCTCGAGCACACCATCGAGGATAGTCCGAGCGGACGGTACCGTCCCACTCGGGAGGGCTATCGCGGATCAGCCCCGCAGCGCGTGGGCCGAGGCATACGCGCAGACCGCGGCGGCCGTGGCCAGGTTGAGGCTCTCAGCCCGCCCGTAGATCGGAACACCCACGACCTGGTCGCAGCGCTCACGGACCGCCATGGGCAGGCCGTGAGCCTCATTGCCCATCAGCCAGGCGGTGGGACGGGCGAGATCGACCGCGTCATCGAAGAGCTGCGCCTCTCCCCCGCCGTCGGCAGCGAGCAGTTGAACATCACGCCGTCCGATGAGGGTCAATGCCCGATCGGCATCGCGCTCGACGACGATCGGCAGATGGAACAGCGAACCGGCCGTCGAACGGACGACTTTCGGATTGAGGGGATCGACGCTGTCGCCGATCACGAGAACCGCGTCGGCACCCGCCGCATCGGCCACCCGGATGACCGCACCGAGGTTGCCGGGATCGCGGATCTCGAAGCACACGATCACCAGGCGCCAGGCGATCGCCTCGATCGAGGCGATCGTGCGGGTGAGGTCACGACACCGGGCCACGATCCCCTGCGGCTGGACCGAGTCGGCGATCTCGACGAGCACGTCGTCGTCGACGACGTGCCACGTCAGGCCGTCCGCCTGCCAGGCCTTGTGTCGCCGCGAGGCCTCGGCGGTCGCGAAGACCTCGATGACGGTGCCGGCGAGGGTCAGCGCCTCACGGACCGCCTGCGGTCCCTCGGCGAGGAACTCGCCGGTCTTGACCCGGAACGACCGCGTGGCGAGCCGCCGAGCGTGCTTGACGCGTGCGGAACGCACACTCAGCACACCGGGCGAGCTCGCCACGTGAGTCGTCGGGTCCGGCTCAGGCCGCGGAATCGGCCTTGGGCGCGTTGACATCCTCGGGCAGGTTGGCCTTGGCCACCTCGACGAGGGCGTTGAACGCGTCGATGTCGTTGACGGCCAGATCGGCGAGGATCTTGCGGTCGACCTCGACCTCGGCGGCCTTGAGGCCCTGGATGAAGCGGTTGTACGTCAGACCCTGCGCACGCGCGGCGGCGTTGATGCGCTGGATCCAGAGCCGACGGAAGTCGCCCTTCTTGGCGCGGCGGTCGTTGTAGGAGTAGACCAGCGAGTGGGTGACCTGCTCCTTGGCCTTGCGGTACAGGCGCGAACGCTGACCACGGTAGCCCGATGCGCGATCGAGGACCTCGCGGCGCTTCTTCTGGGCGTTCACGGAACGCTTGACGCGTGCCATAGGTGTCTCCTTAGAAAGTTCTGGTGTCGCGGACGGGGCTTAGAGGTTCCGCTGGTGGGGGTGGCGTTGCGAGCGTCGCAGCCGTGGGATGCTCCGCAAGGCGCAGGCTCGCTGGCAGACTCGGACGCCTTTCGAGAGGCTGCAACGTAGCGGAGCGCCCACGGGGCGGCGCACAGTAGCCTCCCCTGCCGGCGGAACCCCTTAGAGCCCGAGCAGCTTCTTGACCTGCTTGGTGTCGGCCTTGGACACGCCGGTGGTGCCGTCGAGGCGACGCATCCGCGACGAGGGCTTGTGCTCCGCCAGGTGGTAGCGGTTGGCCTGCTGGCGACGCAGCTTGCCCTTGCCCGTGGTCTTGACGCGCTTCTTCATGCCCGAGTGGGGCTTGAACTTCGGCATGTTATGCCTCCATGTCTGGGTCGAGGTTCTCCGAGCGACGCCGGGGCTTCTTCGGCGTCGCGTTCTGCTGGTGGGCTTCGCGGTGGGCCTTCTCGGCCTCCGCCTCCGCCTCGGCATCCGCGGCTCGCTGCGCGGTGGTCTGTTCCTTCTCGGCCCGGACCTCCGCCTGCGCTTCGGACTTCTTCTTGTGAGGGCCGAGCACCATCGTCATATTGCGACCGTCCTGGCGGGCGTTCGACTCGATGAAGCCGAGATCCTGCACATCCTCGGCGAGCTTCTGCAACAGGCGGAAGCCGAGCTCGGGGCGGTGCTGCTCACGGCCACGGAACATGATCGTGATCTTGACCTTGTCTCCGGCCTTGAGGAACCGCACGACGTGACCCTTCTTGGTGTCGTAGTCGTGCTGATCGATCTTCGGTCGGAGCTTCATCTCCTTGATGATCGTGTTCGTCTGGTTGCGCCGGGACTCGCGGGCCTTCTGCGCCGCCTCGTACTTGAACTTGCCGTAGTCCATGAGACGGGCGACCGGCGGGCGTGCCTGGGGGGCCACCTCGACGAGGTCGAGGTCGGCCTCGGCGGCCAGGCGCAGGGCATCCTCGATACGGACGATGCCGACTTGCTCACCACTCGGTCCGACGAGGCGTACTTCGGGAACGCGAATCCGCTCGTTGACGCGCAGCTCGTTGCTGATGGGTCCTCCTGTGGGTCGTGGAGGGAGGACATGAAAAATGGCCTCCGCGAAACGAAGGCCACCAGCGGAGCGTGCGTTACCGCTCCGGACGCATGACGACACGTGTACGCCATGCGCAGAACCTCAAGGTCCGGGGACCAGGCAGGTGGGAGGTGACCTCCACTTCGATCAACCATCGTAGCAGCTCTCTTGTTCCCGAGGAAATCGGGGCCGCCGGGACGTAACGCTCGCCTCCGCCGCCATCATGGTGCCATGAGCTCTCAGCCTCGACGGGACCATCCATCGCCTCTGCTGACCGCCGATCGCGTGCGCGAGATCCTCATCGACAGCAATGGCGAGGCCGGGGCCGCCGGGGGTGCCGTCGGCGGCGCGATCGGCGGCTCAGCCGTCGGCGGTGCGCTCGGCGGCGCGGCCGGTGCACGCGGCGGATCGAGCGGTGGGCGGACCGGCGGGCGGCTCGGAGCACGGATGTTCACCCGCGTGCTCGGCCAGACCAGGACGGTGCCGGTTCCTCGCTCACCCGAGGCGCTGGAGGCCGTGCGGCGGCTCCTGCGGCAGGAGCTCCCCTCGGCGGAGGATGCCGCGGTGATCGGCCTGATGGGAACCGGCTGGCTGAACATGAACACCGCGGTGGTCCAGCTGGTCTGGCTGCGGGATCGGGTCGAGGTGACGGCGCACGCCCTGGAAGGGCTCGTCAACCAGCGTTCGGTGCCGAAGGCGCTCGACGCCGTCGAGCGTGCCCTGCGGGCCGTCGACCGGTGATCACTGACCTGGGCTGACCCAGGCCGTCCCGGTCGCGGTGCGGACCAGGACGTGCTCGGCGGCGATGTGCTCCAGGTCTTCGGTCTCGATGACGCGGAACCCCGGTGATCCGAGGTCGACCAGGAGCGCGGCGGCGCCCTCGGAGCGTGCCGAGCGGGCGGCATCGCGTCCGTAGACCGGGACAGGCCTGGCCTGCGGGTTCCAGCGCTGCATCGCCGCGACGCTGGTGAATGTGAGCAGCGCCTGGCGACCGTCGGCCCCGGTCATCAGCACCGCGGCCATGTCGGCGCCCTTGTCGCCCTCGGTGAGCGCGGTCTGCGGATCGGAGGTGAGCACCGCCACCACCGGCACGAAGACCCGCGCGGCGCCGTAGCGGCTCAACACATCGACGAGCTCACCATCGGCCACCTCGGCCAGCAAGGGGTCGATCTGCCCGTCGTCGCCGGGGAAGGCCGGCTCGGCCAGGGAGCGCTCATGTTCCCGCTCGCTCATGAGATCTGCCCCTGCAGCCAGCGGACCGCCTCGCGGGCAGAATCGCCGTCACTGCCCTGAATCGCGAAGAGGATGACGCGTCGGTCCTCCTGGGTGACGAGTGTCGGCCAGGGCGCACCATCGCGCATCGAGATCGCAGCGATCTGCGACCACGCGAAGCGGTGCCGCCGGAACCCGTTGACGACGGTCAGTCCCTCGGCATCGGCCCGCACATTGCTCCACGTGACGGCGAAGGCCAAGAGAGCGATGACGCCGATGAAACCCCACAGGGTCAGTGCCTGCAGCACGCTGAAGCGGTAGTCCTCGGGAATGGCGTTGCCGACCACGACCATCATCACCACGAGGACGGCGGTCGACATCCACATGACGATCGCCACCGCCACCGGGCGGAACCTGCGCACCTCGGACATCAGATCCGGCACGCCAGGATGTCGGTGACGAGGATGCCGCGAGCACCGATCGCGAACAGATCGTCCATCACCCGCTGAGCGGTCTCACGTGGCACCATCGACCGCACGGCGGCCCAGCCCTCGCGATGGAGCGGTGACACCGTCGGCGACTCGATGCCGGGGGTCAGACGCACAGCGTCCTCGACCCGGTCCGTGCTGATGTCGTAGTCCATCATCACGTAGGTCCGCGCCACGATCACGCTCTCCAGCCGGCGGCGGAACACCTCCAACCCGTCGGGATCGGTGCCATTGCCCCGCGTGACGACGACGGCCTCCGAGCGAAGGATCGGCTCTCCGAACACCTCGAGTCCTGCCTGGCGCAAGGTGGTGCCGGTCTCGACGACATCGGCGATCGCATCCGCGACGCCGAGTCGGATCGAGGTCTCCACCGCGCCGTCGAGCCGTACGACATCGGACTCGATGCCCAGCCGCTCGAGATGCGGGCGGACGATGCCCGGATAGGACGTCGCGATGCGCCGGCCCGCGAGCTCGCTCTCCGCCGCCAGCGTCCCGGCCGGCGCCGCGAAGCGGAAGGTCGAGGCCCCGAAGCCGAGGGTCATGATCTCCTCGGCCTGCGCGCCCGAGTCCAGCAGGAGGTCACGCCCGGTGATACCGACATCGAGCGTCCCCTCGCCGACGTAGATGGCGATATCGCGAGGACGCAGATAGAAGAACTCCACCTGGTTGTCGTGATCGACGGTGACGAGGTCCTTGGCATTGCGACGCTGGCGATAGCCGGCCTCGGTGAGCATGAGGGAGGCGGCCTCAGACAAGGCCCCCTTGTTGGGAACGGCGACCTTCAACATGGTCTGACTCTTTCGTCCGATCGGGCTCGGTTCACGGCAGCGGCGGAACCCGGGGCATTCGGTGGTCGAGGCCCGCTGCCGTCACAGATGCGCGTAGACGTCGTCGAGCGAGATGCCGGCGGCGATCATCATCACCTGCGCGTGGTACAGCAGCTGGCTGAGCTCCTCGGCCGCGCGCTCGGGGCCTTCGTGCTCGACCGCCATCCACGACTCGGCGGCCTCCTCGACCAGCTTCTTGCCGATGAAGTGGACCCCGGCATCGATCTCGGCGACCGTGCCCGAGCCCTCAGGGCGCGCAGCGGCCTTCTGCTGCAGCTCGGCGAACAGGCCCTCGAACGTCTTCATCGCGCGTCAGTCTATCCGGGTGCTCTGGCCGGCCGGTCAACCGCGTAGCCAGCCGAGGGTCGCCCAGCTCGCGAGCGCGGCCTCGGCGGCCTCGCGGCCCTTGTCCTCACGGCTGTCGGCCAGGCCCGCACGGTCGAGGGCCTGCTCCTCGGTGTCACAGGTGAGCAGGCCGAAACCGATCGGGACTCCGGTGTCCAGGGACGCGCGCGACAGGCCGTCGGTGGCCGCTGAGGAGACGTACTCGAAGTGCGGCGTACCGCCCCGGATGATGACGCCGAGGGCGATGACGACGTCGTACTCGGCCTCCGCCGCCGCCTTGGCGACGAGCGGCAGCTCGAAGGACCCGGCGGTGCGGATGAGGGTCACATCGCTGGCGTGCGCATCGGCGAGAGCCAGCTGGGCGCCCGCCACGAGACCGTCCATGACGGCGGTGTGCCAGCTGGAGGCGACGATCGCCACCTTGGCCCCCGAGGCGTCGGTGCTCAGCGAGGGCGCTCCATGCCCGCTCATAGTGAAACTCCTTGATCGAGGTCGACGTCGTCGTAGGCGGTCAGGTCGGGCAGGTCGTGTCCCATCCGGGCCGCCTTGGTCTGCAGGTAGCGCAGATTGTCACGGGTCGGGCGCACCGCGATCGGCAGCCGTTCCGCCACCGTGACACCGTACCGTCCCAGTTGAACGGCCTTGTCGGGGTTATTGGTCAGCAGCCGTACGGAGGCGATACCGAGCTCACGCAGCATCTGTGCGCCGGCCGCGTAATCGCGATCGTCCTCTCCGAAGCCGAGCTCGAGATTGGCCTCGACCGTGTCGCGTCCCCGGTCCTGCAGCTCATAGGCCTGCAGCTTGTGCAGTAGGCCGATCCCCCGGCCCTCGTGTCCGCGCAGATAGACCACCACGCCCGCCCCTGCCGCGGTGATCGCGGCCATCGATGCCTGCAGCTGCGGACCGCAGTCACAGCGCCGGGAGCCGAGGACATCGCCGGTGAGGCACTCGGAGTGCAGCCGGGTCAGGACGTCATCGGCTCCCGGCTCGCCGTAGACCAGCGCGATGTGCTCCGAGCCGTCGATGGTGTCGCGGAAGCCGTACGCGGTGAACTCGCCGAACTCGGTGGGCAGCCGCGTCGTGGCGCGCCGCTCGATCTGCGACTCGTGCAGTCGCCGGTAGATCTGCAGGTCCTCGATGGAGACCAGAGCGAGATCGTGCTCGTCGGCGAAGGCACGCAGGTCGGGCAGACGCTTGAGCGTGCCGTCGTCGTTCATCACCTCGCCGATGACCCCGGCCTCGGTGAGCCCTGCGAGCCGCGCGAAATCGACCGCGGCCTCCGTGTGTCCCGGGCGCTCCAGCACGCCGCCGGGCTTCGCCCGCAGCGGGACGATGTGACCGGGCTGAACGAGTTCGAAGGGCTCGGTCGCCGAGTCCGCCAGCACCCGGCAGGTCCGGGCACGATCGGCCGCGGAGATGCCGGTGGTGACACCGTCGCGCGCGTCGATCGACACCGTGTACGCGGTCCGCAGCCGATCGCGGTTGTGCGGCGTCATCAGCGGGATCGCCAGCCGGTCGAGGATCTCGCCCACGACCGGAGCACAGATCAGACCGCTGGAATACCGGACGAGGAAGGCCATCAGCTCCGGTGTGGCCTTCGAGGCGGCGAAGATGATGTCGCCCTCGTTCTCACGATTCTCGTCGTCGACGACGACGATGGCCTTGCCGGCGGCGATGTCGGCGACCGCCCGCTCGATCGAGTCGAGGCGGATACGGGTGGACTCAGCCATGGACGGCTCCTTTCACGAGCAGTCGCTCGACGTACTTGGCCAGCACGTCGACTTCGAGATTCACACGGGCGCCGGGAGCCAAGGCCCCCAGCGTCGTGTCGGCGAGGGTGGTGGGGATCAGCGAGACGGAGAACCAGGGCTCGGGACCGTCGGCGACCTCCACCACGGTCAGGGACGTGCCGTCCACCGTGATGGAGCCCTTCTCGACCAGATAGCGCGCGAGCGACTCGGGCAGCGTGAACCGCAGGAACTCCCAATGCTCGCTGGGCGTCCGGTCGAGCAGCCGCGCCGTCCCGTCGACGTGCCCCTGCACGACATGCCCGCCGAAACGCGTCGTCGGCAGCATGGCGCGTTCCAGGTTGACCCGCGAGCCACCGGTCAGATCACCGAGTGACGACCGCTCCAGCGACTCACGCATCACGTCGGCGGTGAAGGTGTCCGCCGTGGGATCGGTCACCGTGAGACAGACCCCGTTGACGGCGATGGAGTCGCCGTGCCGGGCGCCGTCGGTGACGACCGGACCGCGGACGGTGAGCCGGACGGCATCGCCCTGGTCCTGGACGCCGACGACCTCGCCGACCTCTTCGATCAGACCGGTGAACATCACTCGTACCCCTCTCCCTTGCCCATGGCCTCGCGCGGGGGCGGACCAGGTGTGCCGACGATGCGGATATCCGGCCCGACTGTGCGCAGATCGTCGATCTCGATCGGCCGTAGATCCGCGAGGGTGGTGGCCTCGCCTTCCAGGGCCGCGCGCCCCGAACCGAGCATCGCCGGGGCGATGTAGCCGATGACGCGATCGATGACGCCTTCGTTCCAGAAGGCTCCGGCCAGGCGTGGACCACCTTCCAGCCACACGTGGTGGATGTCGTTCTCCATCAGCTTGGCGAGCACGTCTCGCGGCTCGCGGGACTGGATCAGCAGCGTCGGAGCGACCCGGTCGAACACCCGGTAGTAGTTGGGGATCGTGGTCTCGCCGACGACGATCCGCATGGGCTGTCGCTCATAGGGCAAGGGCAGGTCGTTCTCGTCGCGGACGGAGAGCCGGGGATCGTCGGCGAGCACGGCACCGGTGCCGGCCATGATCGCATCGCACTCGGCACGGAAGCGCTGTACGTCGCGTCGCGCCTCGGGGCTCGTGATCCACTTGCTGGTGCCGTCCGGTGCCGCGCTGAGCCCATCGAGCGTGGCCGCGTACTTCCAGGTGACGTACGGCCGGCCGTGCCAGTAGCGGTAGGCCCACGGAGCGAGCTGCTCGCGCACCTCGTCGGCGAGCAGGCCGGACTCGACGTGGACGCCCGCGTCGCGGAGCATCGCCGCTCCCCCGCCGGCGGCCGGGTGCGGATCGTCGATCGCGTACACGACGCGGGCGACACCGGCGTCGATCAGCGCCTGGGCACACGGACCGGTACGGCCGGTGTGCCCACAGGGCTCGAGGGTGACGACGGCCGTCGCGCCCTGGGCGATGCCGCCGAGCTGCGCGAGGGCGTCGGCCTCAGCGTGCGGGCCGCCGGGCCGGGCCGTGCGGCCGAGGGCGAGCTCCTGTCCGGAATCGTCGAGGATCACACATCCGACGCTCGGATTGGGCAGGACGTTGACATTGTCGCGGGCGGCCTCGAGGGCGCGACGCATGGCGGCGATCTCGTGCTCGGTGGTCGGCACTGGTCCCCTTCCGCGGTCGATGCCCGCACGTCCGGGGTCCGACGACGGAGCACGTGGCTCACCGTCGTCGCGTGCACCTCCCATCCGGACTTTCACCGTCGGTCCTGGAGTTCCACCAGGTCAACCGGCCCCGGAGGGCGCGGGTCGCGGACTGTCACCGCCGGCTCGGACTTTCACCGACCCCGGGCACGCGAGCACATGGCTCTGATGGGGATCAGTCTACCCGGCTCGTGACACGACCGGTCACCCACTCGTCGGTTGAGCCGGCGGTGGGTCATCCCGCACCCGGCTCCACGGGCGGCGCGTCACCCCGCACCGACACCGGAGAGGTGGGGGATAGCTCACCTGCCCAGGGGGAGGTCGCCCGGCTCAGTGGCGGCAGGCGGCGGCCTGTGCGCGCAGCGTCTCGACCATCGCACCGGGGTCGTCGGCACCGAAGACCGCCGAACCGGCGACGAAGGTGTCCGCGCCGGCCTCGGCGCAGCGCTCGATCGTCTCGACGGAGACTCCCCCATCGACCTGGAGCCAGATGTCGCCGCCGACCTTGTCCAACAGCTCGCGGGTGCGCCGGATCTTGGGCAGACATAGATCGAGGAACTTCTGGCCGCCGAAGCCGGGCTCCACGGTCATGACGAGCACCATATCCAGCTCGGGCAGCAGATCGGCGTAGGGCTCGATCGGCGTCGTGGGCTTGAGCGCCATCGACGCCCGGGCCCCCTTCGCCCGCAGCTCTCGCGCGAGGCGGACGGGCGCGTGAGCCGCCTCGACGTGGAAGGTCACACTCGATGCCCCGGCCTCGACGAAGGCCGGTCCCCAGCGATCGGGATCCTCGATCATCAGATGAGCGTCGATCGGCTGCGCGGCGCTGCGGGCGAGCGACTCGATCACTGGCGCCCCCAGGGTCAGATTGGGCACGAAGTGGTTGTCCATGACGTCCATGTGCAGGAAATCGGCACTCGGGATCCGGGCCGCCTCCTCGGCGATCCGGGCGAAGTCGGCGTTGAGCAGGCTGGGGGTGATGCGCACGTCGGCCATAGCGCTCAGCCTAGTGACCTGTCGTGGCAGGACTCGAGGCGGCGGGCTCATCACAGCCCGCCCCACCAGCTCGGGCGGTGACCTACGCACCCCTCAACCGTTCGGGCGGTGACCTACGCACCCCTCAAGTGCCGCGAGAGGTGCGTCACTCACCGCTCAAGGGGACGAGAGGTGCGTAACTCACCGCTCACGGACGGACGGGGATCGGTCAGGCCGGACGCCGCAGGAGGGCGAGGAACATGGCATCCGTACCGTCGCGATGCGGCCACCATTGGCGGGTCGACTCCAGCACCACATCGGGACGATCCCGGGCCACCGCATCGACCACGCCTCGCGTCTCCGCGACGACCGGCGAGCAGGTGGCGTACGCGACCACGCCGCCGGGACGGACGAGCTCAAGAGCGCGGTCGAGCAGATCGCGCTGCAACCGGGTCAGATCGGCGAGGTCGTCCGGCGTCCGCCGCCATCGGGACTCCGGGCGACGGCGCAAAGCGCCGAGGCCCGTGCACGGCGCGTCGACCAGCACTCGGTCGAAGCTGCCCGGCTCCCACGGTCCGTGCCGGCCGTCGTGGACCGTGACCTCGACATTGTCGAGAGCGCGAACCCCCTGACGGACCAGGTCCGCGCGATGTCGCTGTACCTCGTTCGCCACCACCACGGCACCGCGCTGTCTGGCCAGAGCGCCCCAGAGCGCCGCCTTGCCGCCGGGACCGGCGCACAGGTCCAACCACCGCTCGTCACGGCCGTCGACCGGGGCCTCGGCCGCCCCGAGGGCCACGAGCTGAGAGCCCTCGTCCTGCACACCGGCTCGCCCGTCACGAACCGCCGCGATGTCCCCCGGCACGCCTCCCGCGTCGAGGATGCGGGCGTACGGGGAGAGCGCGCCGGGAGTTCCGGGCAGCTCATCGGGATCGATGAGGCCGGGCCGGGCGACGAGCGTGACCTTGGGCGGGGCGTTGTCGGCCGTGAGAAGTGCGGGCAGCTCGGCGGGGTCGGGTAGGGCCGCCCGCAGCTCCCGCACGATCCAGACCGGATGGGAGTAGGCGACGGCCAGTGCCTCATCGCCCTCCAGCCCGCGGGTCACCTCACCGATCCAGGATTCGAGATCGCGCGAGGCGATCTTGCGCAGGACGGCGTTGGTGAAGCCCACCGGCTTGTGACCCACGTGCCGACGCACGAGCTCCACCGTGGTCGAGACGGCGGCATGATCGGGCACCCGCATGCTGAGCAGCTGATGGGCGCCGAGCCGCAGGGCGTCCAGGACGGGCGCGTCGACCCGGTCCAGTCCCTGCCGTGCGAGGGTCGCGATGACGGCATCGTAGGTGCCGCGCAGCCGGATCGTGCCACTGACCAGCTCGGTCGCGAAGGCCGCGTCGCGCCCGGTCACGCCGCGGTCGCGGAGCAGCCGCGGCACGACCAGGTTGACGTAGGCGTCCTTGTCGTCGACCTCACGCATCGCCTCGTAGGCGACCGCACGAACGGGGTCGATACTCATCGCTCCCCCACCCGTACCACGATGTGCTCCCATGTCGTCGACCAAGAGCCGCTCCGGTCGACGCATGGGGAGCGAATCCCGGTTCTCGGCGCGCTCATCGCAGACTCACCGTCGTCGCGCCGCCGAGGCCGCGGCCCCAGTCCGCGGCGTCCATCTCCTTCTTGCCGTGGGGCCGCACCCGGCCGAGCCGGATGTCCTCGGTCGCGGTGCCGACGAGCACCTCTCGCTTGGTGATACGCGCCTCGCCGGGGGCGAGATCGCTGGACTCGGCGATCTCGACCGGGCCGACCTTGAGCCGGGCGTCGTCGTAGGTCGTCCAGGCACCGGGCGCCGGGGTGCATCCGCGGATCTGACGGTCGACCGCGAAGGCCGGACGATCCCAGAGGATGCGGGCATCCTCGGTGCTCAGCTTGGCCGCGTACGAGACCCCGTCCTCGGGCTGGGCGATGGCACCGATATCACCGTCCTCGATGTGATCCACGGCATCGACCAGCAGCCGGGACCCGAGGTCGGCAAGCCGTTCGAGCAGCGTGCCCGACGTGTCCTCGGGCCGGATGCGCTCGGTGATCGTGCCCAGCACCGGGCCGGCGTCGAGCTCCTCGACGAGGCTGAACACCGTCGCGCCCGTGACCTCGTCCCCGGCCATGATCGACCGCTGAACCGGCGCGGCGCCACGCCAGGCGGGCAGCACGGAGAAGTGCAGGTTGATCCAGCCGAACTCGGGCAGGTCGAGCAGGTCACGGCGCAGGAGCGCGCCGTAGGCGACGATCGCCCCGACATCGGGCTTCAACGACCTCAGCTCGTCGAGGAACTCCGAATCCGAGGCCGAGACCGGCTTGAGCACCGGCAGACCCGCCTCCTCGGCGGCCACCGCGACAGCGGACGGTTCGAGCCGTCGTCCGCGCCCGACGCGAGCATCCGGCCGAGTCACCACGGCGATCACCTCGTGCCGGCTCGCGAGCAGGGCGCGCAGTGTCGGGACGGCGGTCTCGGGGGTTCCGGCGAAGACGACTCTCACGTCGATCGAGTCTAGGCCGTCGCCTCTCCCCCAGCCCCTGGCGGTAGCTGGTCCACCCATCACCCACCGGAAACGCTGACGACCTACCGCCACCACGCCGGAAAGGTTGATGGCCTACCGCCACCACGTGAGGGACTCAGAAATCGATCGGATCGACCTGGACCCGCCAGGCGGGGAGCTTGGCGGCGCTGCGCTCCGCGGACGCCTGCTTGACGAGACGGGCGAGCGCGAGACCCTCGCGGCGAGGGGCGCGCAGGATCAGCCGATCGCGGTCGGCGTCCACCGGCACCGGACCGAGGAGCTCGGTGTGCGGGGTCCACGACCGATGCGCCAACTCGGCGAGGGCATCGGCGGGAGCATCGATCGTGGCCAGACGCCCGATCGGTGGCAGATGGGTCTCGGCGCGCTCGGCCAGCTGCCGGACCGCCAGCCCGATCGGATCGGCACGCACGAGCGCCTGGAGAGACGCCGGGTCCCCGACGGCGACCGCCTCACCGTGGTGGGCGGCGAGCGCCAGGGCGTTGAACCACCGGCGGTGGGCCTCCTCGACCACCCGGACCTCGTCACGGCCGAGCATCAGCCAGGTGTCCAGCAACACCACCAGCGAGTAGCCTCCGGGAACCCTGGGTTCGGCTCCAGGTGTCGCCAGGACCAGCGTCCGTTCGTCGGGAGCGGGATCCACGGTGTCGAGCACCGACGAGCCTCCTGAGGTCACGACCCGATGACTCGTGAAGGCCTGCGCGAACTCCTCCGCCGTGCGCAGCTGGCCTACGACGGGCGCGCGGAGCCGATCGCTGCCGCATTCGTGGCACCGCCAGTGCGGGTCCTGGGTCCCGCACCAGCGGCAGACGACGGGTGCCCGGGCGGACGTCTGCGCCAGCGGTCCCTCGCACTGCCGACAGCGCGCAGGTGTCCGGCAGCGCTGACAGGCCAGTGAGCTGCGGTAGCCGCGCCGAGGAACCTGTACGAGAACGTGCCCTCCGCTGCCGCGGATCGCCGTGAAGACCTGCCGGGGCAGGCGCACCGGCGCCGCCCCCGTCTCGGTGCCGTCGGTGACCGTCAGCTGCGGCCATTCGCGACGACGTGCCGCCTGATCGCCACCGAGGTCGGCGCACCAGCGCGACTCCACCACCGACTGCGCCTCGACCGAACGCGCATAGGAGGCCAGCAGGACACCGGCACCCTGCTGCGCCGCGCGCGTCAGCAGGACCTCGCGAGCGTGCGGATACGGGGCGCGAGGCTCGGCGAAGAGATCGTCGCCGTCGTCCCACATCGCCACCAGACCGAGGTCGCGCACCGGGGCATAGGCTGCGGCACGGGTACCCAGCACGATCGAGACCTCACCGCGTGCGACACGGACGAAGGAGCGATAGCGAGCGGCCGGCTTCTGTGCCGCGGTCAGCACGACATGGCGGTCCTGACCGAGCACCTCGGTGACGATGGCGTCCCAGCGCTCCACGTCTCGGGCATCGGGCACGCAGATGATCGCGCCTCGCCCCGAGCGGGCCGTCGCGGCGACCGCCTCCGCGACGGCTCGCTCCGGCTCGTGACGTGGCAGGACCGCGAGCACCGTGCGCGGCGAGCGTCCCGCGGCCAACTCCTCGACGAAGGCCGGCCCGTCGACATAGGGATACCACGCGGCGCAGCCCGGATCGTCCGGCGGCGAGACCGGATCGCCGACCGGATGCGCCTCGGCGCGAGCGTGCCGTGGGGGGATGGCGAGCCGAAGGACATCGGTGACGGTCCCGGCATAGCGCTCGGCGACCGCGCGCGCCAGGCGCAACACCTCCGGTCGCAGCACCGGCTCGGGCGACACGATCTTGTGCAAGGCCGCGAGTGTGCCCCGGTGCTCGGTGGAGTCGGAGAGCTCGACCAGGAAGCCGTCGGTCAGCTTGCCGGCGAATCTCACCTTGACGCGGCATCCCTGCCGCGCGTCCGCGGCCAGCTCATCGGGCACCCGATAGTCGAACAGCCGGTCCAGATGCGGCAGCGGGGAGTCGATCAGGACGCGGGCGACCGAGGCAGGAGGGCGTGCCGCCTCCACCTGGAGCATCGCGAGCTGTTCGTCCACGTCGCGATTCTCCCAGCCGCCACCCACAGTCGGCTCAGCGCAGGTGACGGCGACGCGCCACGAGCACGGCGCACAGCAACGTGCATAGTCCCAGGATGTAGCCGGCGAAGGCCCACGCGGCCGGCTCCCAGGACGTGATGGTCAGCAGGGTGATCACCGCGCCGACGCCGACGAGAGCGTAGAAGGTCGCCTGTTCGGACCAGGGATCGCGCCATGCCTTGACGATCGTCGGCAGGGCCGCCACACCGTCGGCGACCACGGCGATGATGACGGCCGCGGGCGCCTGCCCGAGACCGATCCACACGCCGAGCGCCACCGCGGCGGTGACCCCGCAGGCCAGATCGAAGGGACCGAGGCTGGCGCGGTGTCGCCGCGCCGCGAGGCTCGCCACGACCACCACCAGCGGCCCGAGCCCCGCGGACAGCGTCGGCACGGCGGGCAGGCCGACCCCGGCGTCGAGCTGGGCGAGGAAGGCGATGAGCGGCGCGGCCGCCCACAGCGACCACGTCACCAGATTGGGCCGGACCCGTCCCGCAACGGTCGCGGCCGCGTAGCGCAGGCTCCCGAACAGTCCGAGCGCCGCACTGAGGAACACCCAGTTCGGATCCAGCACGAGGGCCTCCTACGACGCCGACGGCGGGAGAGACCAAGTCTCTCCCGCCGTCGATACGAGCTGTGTCAGAGGACGCCGATCAGCGGCCGGCGGCCGCACGCAGAGCGTCGGCGCGGTCCGTCGACTCCCACGGCAGGCCGGGGCGGCCGAAGTGGCCGTAGGCCGCGGTCTGCGCGTAGATCGGACGCAGGAGGTCCAGATCGCGCACGATCGCCGCGGGGCGCAGATCGAAGACCTCGAGCACGGCCTCACGGATCGTATCGACCGGAACGGTCTCGGTGCCGTAGGTGTCGACATAGAAGCCGACCGGGTGGGCGACGCCGATCGCGTACGCGACCTGCACCTCGGCCTTGGTGGCCAGACCCGCGGCGACGATGTTCTTGGCGACCCAGCGCATCGCGTAGGCGGCGGAGCGGTCGACCTTGCTCGGGTCCTTGCCCGAGAACGCGCCGCCGCCGTGACGCGCATAACCGCCGTAGGTGTCGACGATGATCTTGCGACCGGTCAGACCGGCATCGCCCATCGGACCACCGATGACGAACTTGCCGGTGGGGTTGATGTGCAGCTTGGCGTCGCTGCCGTCGATGTCGTAGTCAGCGAGGACCACGTCGATGACATGCTTCTTCAGGTCCTGCGGCAGCTGGTTCTCGAGGTCGATGCCGTCCTCGTGCTGGGTGGAGATGACGATCGCCTCGACCCGCTTGGGCTTGTCGTCGTCGCCGTACTCGATGGTGACCTGGGTCTTGCCGTCGGGGCGCAGGTACGGCAGCGTGCCGTCCTTGCGCACGCGGGTCAGCTGCTCGGAGAGCCGGTGAGCGATGGTGATCGGCAGCGGCATGAGCTCGGGCGTCTCGTCGATCGCGAAGCCGAACATGAGACCCTGGTCGCCCGCGCCCTGGCGGTCCAGCGGATCCTCCGAGACACCGGTGCGCCCTTCGAAGGCGGTGTCGACGCCCTGCGCGATATCGGGCGACTGCGCGTCGAGGGTGACCTGCACGGCGCAGGACTCTCCGTCGAAGCCCTTGGTGGACGAGTCGTAGCCGATCTCCAGCACCCGGTCGCGCGCGATCCGCGCGATGTCGACATAGGCCTCGGTGGTGACCTCGCCGCCGACCAGGACGAGGCCGGTGGTCACGAAGGTCTCAGCCGCGACGCGGCTCTTGGGATCGACCGCGAGCAGCGCGTCGAGAATGCTGTCGCTGATCTGATCGGCGATCTTGTCCGGGTGACCCTCGGTCACGGACTCGGAGGTGAACAAACGGCTCACGGTGAAGAACTCTCCTGATGATGGACGACGTCAGTACTGTACTAGGCCGTGGCGAGGCCGGCGGGTCATCCCAGTCGTTGGACGATCGTGTCCCAGATCGCGTTCGCGACCTCGGACTTGGCCGCGCGCGCGAGAGGCCGCGCCTCGCCGTCGGCGGTCAGCAGGATGACCTCGTTGTCGTCGGCTCCGAAGACCGCGCCGGCGCTGACATCGTTGACGACCAGCAGATCGCAGCCCTTGCGGGCCAACTTGGCACGCGCGTGCTCGACGACGGTGGCGTTCTCATCCCCGGTCTCCGCCGCGAATCCGGCGATGAACGGCTCGCCGGAGCCGCTCGGGCGCGAGCGCACCAGCTCGGCGAGGATGTCAGGGTTCTCGACCAGCTCGATGGTCGGCGCGTCGCCTCCGGGGACCTTCTTGATCTTGGCGTCGGCGTAGTTGGCAGGCCGGAAGTCGGCCGGTGCCGCGGCCATGACCACCGCGTCGGCAGTCGCCGCGGCCTTGACGACCGCGTCACGCAGCTCGGCCGTGGTGACGACGTCGATGCGCTCGACACCTGCCGGGGCCGGAAGGGAGACATTCGCGGCCACCAAGGTCACCTCGGCTCCGCGGGCGGCCGCTGCCTGCGCGAGCGCCAGTCCCTGGCGGCCCGAGGAGCGGTTGCCCAGGAAGCGCACCGGGTCGAGGAACTCGCGGGTGCCACCGGCGCTGACGACGACCCTCCGGCCGGTCAGGTCCTGGGGACGGCCGTCGAGGAAGCGCAGACACGCGGCGAAGATGTCCTCGGGCTCGGGCAGCCGCCCGGCTCCGGAGTCAGCCCCCGTCAGGCGTCCGACCGCCGGTTCGATGACGGTCGAGCCCCGCCCGCGCAACGTCGCGACATTGGCCCGGGTGGCGGCATTCTCCCACATCTCGGTGTGCATCGCCGGGGCGAAGACGACCGGGCAGCGCGCGGTGAGCAGCGTATTGGTGAGCAGGTCGTCCGCGAGACCGTGCGCGGCCTTGGCCAGCGTGTTGGCTGTCGCGGGAGCCACCACGACGAGATCGGCGTGCTGCCCGATCGCGACGTGCGGTACCTGCGGCACGTTCTCGAAGGTGCCGGTCTGCACCGACTTGCCCGACAACGCCTCCCAGGTCGCCGCGCCCACGAACTCGAGCGCGGCCTCGGTGGGGACGACTCGCACGTCGTGACCGGCCTCGGTGAACAACCGCAGGAGCAGCGCCGCCTTGTAGGCCGCCACTCCCCCGCTGACACCGAGCACGATCGAGCTCATGCCAGCACCGTCTCAAGGAAAAGCAGCGTAGACCGGCACCGGCATGAGGACATCTCGATCGGTCGCTCGCTGCGCTCGCTCATGCCGACACCGTCTCAAGGAAAAGCAGCGTAGACCGGCACCGGCATGAGGACATCTCGATCGGTCGCTCGCTGCGCTCGCTCATGCCGGCACCGTCTCAAGGAAAAGCAGCGTAGACCGGCACCGGCATGAGGATGCCTTGACTGGTCGTTCGCTGCGCTCGCTCATGGGTGCAGGATCAGCTCTCGCCGGCCGCGTCGCGTGCGGCCTGTGCGGCAGCCGCCTCGGCCTCGGGATCGATGTCCTCGACGGTCAGGAGGTTCTCGTTGATCTCGCGGAGGGCGATCGAGAGGGGCTTCTCCTGCACCTCGGTCTCCAGCAGCGGACCGACGTACTCGAGCAGGCCCTCGCCGAGCTGCGAGTAGTAGGCATTGATCTGGCGAGCCCGCTTGGCGCTGTAGAGCACCAGCTTGTATTTGGACTCGGACTTCTCCAGCAGGTCGTCGATAGGAGGATTGGTGATGCCTTCGGCGGCGGAACGGGTGGTGGACACGAAGATCCGCACCTCTCGTGGTCGGTGTGTAGGGCGAGCGCGGCGACGGTCGTGCGCGACGGCGGGCAGGGCCGCGTGGCTATTCGGCGGTCGAGGAGCTCATGTTCGAGAACAACTCTACCAACTCCGCGCACGCTTCATCGACATCGGTGTTGACGATCGTGACGTCGAACTCGGCTTGCGCGGCCAGTTCCTCGCGTGCCGTCCGCAACCGGCGTTCACGCTCGGCCTCCGTCTCGGTGCCGCGGCCGACCAGTCGTCGCACGAGCTCGTCCCAGCTGGGCGGCGCGAGGAACACCATGAGCGCCTCGGGCATCCGTTCGCGCACCTGGCGCGCTCCCTGCAGATCGATCTCGAGAAGCGCCGAATCGCCGGCGGCCAGCCGCTCCTCGACGGCGGCGCGCGGCGTGCCGTACCGGTGCCGCCCGTGCACGACCGCCCACTCGAGCAGTCCGTCCTCGGCGATCAGCCGATCGAACTCCTCCTCGGTGATGAACCAGTAGTGCCGGCCGTCGACCTCACCGGGACGCGGCGCCCGGGTGGTGACCGATACCGAGATCCAGATATCCGGCTGGGTCTCGCGGACGCGCGCGGCGACCGTGCCCTTGCCGACTGCGGTGGGCCCAGCAAGAACCACCAGGCGCGAAGGAGCGGTCATCGGCCGCGGCGAGCGAACTCGGCGACGAGGTCGCGCTGCTGGTGAGGCCCGAGGCCCCTCAACCGGCGCGACTCGGCGATGCCGAGCCGCTGCATGATCTCCTTCGCGGTGATCTTGCCGACGCCGGGCATCGACTGCAGCAGGTCGAGGACCTTGATCTTGGCGATCGCCTCATCGGAGCCGGCAAGCTTCAGCACATCGGCGATCGAGGCGCCCGAGTGCTTGAGCCTATTCTTGACCTCGGCGCGCACCGCCCGTGCGCGGGCGGCCTTGGCCAGCGCCTCACGTCGTTGCTCATCGGTCAAGGGTGGCAGGGCCATCGTTACTCCTTCGCCTCCGGCTGCTCAAGGGTGACGCCGCACTGGTCGTCGATATCGGCGACCACGGCCCTGCGCTGCTCGACGGTGTCGTTGAATGCCTGATACGACGCGTTGAGCGCGTCGCGCTGTTCCTGGGACAACTGCGCCACCGTGTCAGAGTCGCCCATGTTCTCCAACGGTACGCCTGCCTCGGACTGCGCGGCGATGACGCCGTCGGTGACCTCGGCGATGGTCTCCCAGTCGGGGGCGATGGACTCCGGTGCCGCCTCGGCGATCTCCTTGGCCGCCGTGGCGTAATCGGCATAGGCGGCGTCGGTGCGCTCGGCGCCGAAGGAGTTCAACGTCTCCTCGTGCTCCTTGACCGCGTCGCAGTACGGATCGCTGCCGAAGCAGCCCGACAACGTCGTCGTCGCCAGCAGCACCACGGCTGCGCCAACCCACCGGTTCCTCACTCCCACGACCCTACTAAGTAGCTCCGCGGACAGGCGACACGGCGTGGCGTGTCTCAGGAATCGTCGGACACACCCCTGACCAGCCGCGCATGTTCATCGCGCAGCGCAGCCTCCAGCACAGGAAGATCCCGTTCCACCGTCAGCTCGATCGTCGCTCGATCGATGTGGCGGTAGCCGTGGGCGATCCGGTTGCGCGTAGCCCACATCAGTGGCCACTCATCGCCGAACAACCGCTCCGGCAGCGCAGTGCCGCCCGCTTGAAGCGCCTCGATCGCGGCGGACAAGCGCCTATTCACGGCGTCGAAGACCGTCTCGCCAGGAACTCCCTCGTGGGAAAGGTGCCGCCGA
Source organism: Aeromicrobium piscarium (assembly GCF_007421815.1). GTDB lineage: Bacteria > Actinomycetota > Actinomycetes > Propionibacteriales > Nocardioidaceae > Aeromicrobium > Aeromicrobium piscarium. The sequence continues at coordinate 38,191 of NZ_VLNT01000011.1, forward strand.
AGAATCTCCAGGTGCTCGAGTACATCCTCCACACGCTCCCGCTCGCTGACGCTCACAACGGCACTGTCTCAGCCAACGCGCGGGCCCGGACCGTATGGCGCAGACCAGAATCCGGCACCACGTCGACTCCGACCTCGAGGATCATCGACAGGTCACGCTCCAGCCGCGCCAACTCGAACAGGCTGAGCGGCTCACTAAGCTCCACGAGTAGATCGAGATCGCTGGTGGTCGTCGCCTCACCACGCACCACGGAGCCGAAGACCCGCGCGTTCGAGGCCCTGTACCGTCGCAGCACCGCTTCCAGCTCGTCGCGGTGCTCCTCGATCAGGGCGCGCGCCTCCACCGAACGTCGAGGGGCGAGCGCGGGCATCCTCCCAGGATGCGCCCGGACGGGTCGCAGCCATCGTCGGCACCGAACCCATCACTCGTTGCGCGTGAGGGGGCTAGCTGCGTCGGAGCTGCTCGTTGAGGTCGAGGGCGGCGGCACGCAGCGCACCCGCGTCAGGACCTGCGGAGAGCACACTGCGAGAGGTCGAGACGAGCAGCCGCTCCGGTGGCAGGTGCCCGAACAGCCGGTCGAGGTCGCCTGTTCCCCCGCCCTGCGCACCGAAGCCGGGGATGAGCAGCGGACCGCCGATATCGAGATCCTCATCGGTCTCGCCGATCGTCGCTCCCACGACAGCGCCCAGCGGGCCCATGGGCTCCAAGCCCTCGTTGGCCGCCTTGAGCTGCGCGAGCACCGAGCCCGCCACGGTGCGGCCCGACTCGGTCACGGCGTGCTGGACCTGGGGCGCCTCCGGATTCGAGGTCAGCGCGAGCACGAAGACTCCCGCATCGTTGAGCTCGGCGGTCGCGAAGAACGGCGTCAGGGTGCCGAAGCCCAGATACGGGCTCACCGTGACCGCGTCGACCGCCATCGGCGAGTCCTCGTCCAGATAGGCCGTCGCATAGGCCGCGGCCGTCGAGCCGATATCGCCGCGCTTGATGTCGAGGACCACCAGCGAGCCGGTGTGGCGCAGGTCGGCGATCGTACGCTCCAGCACGGCCACCCCCCGAGAACCGAAGCGCTCGAAGAAGGCCGACTGGGGCTTGACGAAGGCGACCTGTCCGGCGAACGCCTCGACGCAGGTGGCGGCGAACCGTTCGAGACCCTCGATGGAGTCCTCCAGTCCCCACTGCTCCAGCAGTCCGGGATGCGGGTCGATGCCCACGCAGACCGGACCGTAGGCCAGGGACGCGGCCTGGACCCGCGATCCGAAGCTCATTCGACCGACCCCACGACCGACGTGGTCTCGATACGCCGCTCGTCCCTCGCGGCTACTCGACCACCGGAGGAGAGACTCGACCGTCCTTCGCCGATCGAGGTCGCCCAGGACTGCAGCGAGCGCACGCCGATCGACTCGGCGATCTGGGTCTCGATGCCCTGCACGGCAGCCGCCAGCCCCTGGACCGTCGTGATGCACGGGATCCCCTCGGCCACCGCCGCAGTGCGGATCTCATAGCCGTCCACACGTGGGCTGCCGCCGCTGGTGATGCCGTGCGGCGTGTTGATGATCAGCTGCACATCACGGGCGTGGATCTTGTCGACCACGGTGCTGCGTGCGCTGCCGTCCGTGTCACCTTCGTGGAGCTTGCGCAGGACGGTCGCCTGGACGCCGTTACGACGCAGCACCTCGGCCGTGCCCGTCGTGGCGAGGATCTCGAAGCCGAGATCGGCCAACCGCTTGACCGGGAAGATCATGTGCCGCTTGTCGCGATTGGCGACCGACACGAAGACCTTGCCCGAGGTCGGCAGGCCGTTCTGCGCACCGGCCTGGCTCTTGGCATAGGCCGCCCCGTAGTACGCGTCGATGCCCATGACCTCGCCTGTGGACCGCATCTCCGGGCCCAGCACCGTGTCGACATAGGTGCCCTCGTACGTACGGAACCGGTTGAACGGCATCACGGCCTCCTTGACCGCGATCGGCGCCTCGATCGGCAGGGCGCCGCCGTCGGTGCCTTCGGGCAGGACCCCCGCCGCGCGAAGCTCGGCGATCGACTCGCCCAGCATGAGCCGGGCAGCGGCCTTGGCCAACGGCGTGGCCGTCGCCTTGGAGACGAACGGAACCGTCCGCGATGCGCGCGGATTGGCCTCCAGCACGAACAGGGTGTCCGAGCTCAGGGCGAACTGGATGTTGATGAGCCCGCGGACCCCGACCCCGTCGGCGATCGCCTCGGTGGAGGCGCGGATCTTGTCGATCTCCAGCTGCCCGAGGGTGATCGGGGGCAAGACACAGGCCGAGTCGCCCGAGTGCACGCCGGCCTCCTCGATGTGCTCCATGATCCCGCCGAGGAACAGCTCAGTTCCGTCGTAGAGCGCGTCGACGTCGATCTCGACCGCGTCATCGAGGAAGCGGTCGACGAGGACGGGGCGCTCCGGCGAGATCTCGGTGGCCGTGCGGATGTAGCTCTTGAGCGCGTCCTCGTCGTACACGATCTCCATGCCGCGTCCGCCGAGCACATAGGATGGGCGGACGAGCACCGGATAGCCGATCTCGTCGGCGACCCGCTTGGCGCCCTCGAAGGTCGTGGCAGTGCCGTGCTTGGGCGCCGGCAGGCCGGCCTCCTCCAGCACGCGGCCGAACGCGCCGCGCTCCTCGGCGAGGTCGATGGCCGACGGCGGCGTGCCGACGATGGGCACCTCCGCGGCCTCGAGGCCGGCGGCGAGCCCGAGCGGCGTCTGGCCGCCCAACTGCACGATGACGCCCGCGACGGGGCCGGCCTGCTGCTCGGCGTGGACGACCTCCAGGACGTCCTCGAGGGTCAGCGGCTCGAAGTAGAGGCGATCGCTCGTGTCGTAGTCGGTCGAGACGGTCTCGGGATTGCAGTTGACCATGACCGTCTCGTAGCCAGCCTCGCTCAGCGCGAGCGCCGCGTGCACACACGAGTAGTCGAACTCGATGCCCTGGCCGATGCGGTTGGGCCCACTGCCGAGGATCAGCACCGCAGGACGCTCACGGGGCTCGACCTCGGTCTCCTCGTCATAGGACGAGTAGTGGTACGGCGTCTGCGCGGCGAACTCCGCCGCACAGGTGTCAACCGTCTTGTAGACCGGCCGCACGCCGAGAGCATGACGCACCCCCCGCACCACGTCGGCCGACATCGCGCGAATGCGGCCGAGCTGGCTGTCGCTGAAGCCGTGCCGCTTGGCCCGGCGCAGCAGGCCCGGCGACAGTTCCTCGGCCTCGATGAGCTCCTGCGCGACCTCGTTGATCAGCATGAGCTGGTCGACAAACCACGGGTCGATGCCCGTGGCCTCGAAGACGTCATCGGGGGTCGCGCCGGCACGGATGGCGTCCATGACCTTCTTGAGCCGTGCGTCGTGAGGAACGGCGATCTCGGCGAGGAGCGTCTCCTTGTCGAGATCGACCCACTCCTTGGTCCAGTCGAACTCGGCCCCCGAGCGCTCCAGCGAACGCAGCGCCTTCTGCAGTGCCTCGGTGAAGTTGCGGCCGATCGCCATCGCCTCGCCGACGGACTTCATATGCGTCGTCAGCGTCGCGTCGGCCGCCGGGAACTTCTCGAAGGCGAACCGCGGCACCTTGACGACGACATAGTCGAGGGTCGGCTCGAAGGAGGCCGGGGTCTCGGCGGTGATGTCGTTGGGGATCTCGTCGAGGGTGTAGCCGATGGCCACCTTGGCGGCGATCTTGGCGATCGGGAAGCCCGTGGCCTTCGAGGCCAGCGCACTCGACCGGGACACGCGCGGGTTCATCTCGATGACGACGATGCGCCCGTTCTCCGGATCGACCGCGAACTGGATATTGCAGCCGCCGGTGTCGACGCCGACCTCACGGATGACCCCGATCGAGATATCGCGCAGCCGCTGGTACTCCACATCGGTGAGGGTCATGGCGGGAGCGACGGTGATCGAGTCGCCGGTGTGCACACCGACCGGGTCGACATTCTCGATCGAGCAGACGATCACGACATTGTCGGCCTTGTCGCGCATGACCTCCAGCTCGTACTCCTTCCAGCCGAGGATCGACTCCTCCAGGAGTACCTCGGTGGTGGGGCTGAGCGCGAGGCCGTTGCCGGCGATGCGGTGCAGGTCCGCCTCGTCGTAGGCGAGTCCGGACCCCGAGCCGCCCATCGTGAACGACGGCCGCACGACCACGGGGTAGCCGAGCTCGCCGACGGCGTCGAGGCACTCCTCCATCGAATGGCAGATGGCGCTCTGGGCGACCTCGGCGCCCCACTCGGCCGGGAGCCCCTCGACGATCTCCTTGAAGATCTCGCGGTTCTCGCCCTTCTCGATGGCCTCGACCGAGGCTCCGATGAGCTCGACCCCGTATTTGTCCAGCACACCGTTGTCGTGCAGGGCGATCGCCGCGTTGAGGGCGGTCTGGCCGCCGAGAGTCGGCAGCAGCGCGTCGGGGCGCTCCGTGGCGATGACCTTCTCGACGAACTCGGGCGTGATCGGCTCGACGTAGGTGGCGTCGGCGAACTCCGGATCGGTCATGATCGTGGCCGGATTGGAGTTCACCAGGATGACCCGGATGCCCTCCTCGCGCAGTACCCGGCAGGCCTGTGTCCCGGAGTAGTCGAACTCGCAGGCCTGGCCGATGACGATCGGGCCGGAGCCGATGACGAGGACGGACTCGATGTCGTTCCGCTTGGGCATGTCAGACCGTCCCCTCGGGCGTGGTGGTGGACCGGCTCATGGTCTCGACGAACCGGTCGAACAGATAGGCGGCATCGTGCGGGCCCGCCGCGGCCTCGGGGTGGTACTGGACGCTGAAGCCGGGCTGCTCGCGCAGCGCGAGCCCCTCGACCACGTCGTCGTTGAGGCCGACGTGCGTGACGTGCGCGGGCCCGAACGGCGTCTCGAAGTCCGTGTCGAGCGGAGCATCGACCGCGAAGCCGTGGTTGTGCGCGGTGACCTCCACCTTGCCGGTGGTCCGGTCCTGCACCGGCTGGTTGATGCCACGGTGGCCGTAGGCGAGCTTGTAGGTGCCTCGCCCGAGCGCGCGACCGAGGATCTGGTTGCCGAGGCAGATCCCGAAGAAGGGGATTTTGCGTTCCAGCACTCCTCGCACGACCTCGACGGGGCCGTCCGCGGTCGCCGGGTCGCCAGGACCGTTGGAGACGAAGACGCCATCGGGATCGACGGCGAGGACATCGTCGATGGTGGAGGTGGCCGGCAGGACATGGACCTCGATGCCGCGCTCGGCCATCCGCCGGGGCGTCATGCCCTTGATGCCCAGGTCCAGTGCGGCGACGGTGTACCGCTTCTCCCCCACCGCCGGGACGACATAGGCCTCGGAGGTGGTCACATCGGCGAGGAAGTTCGATCCGGTCATCTGCGGGGCCTCGTTGACCTGCTTGACGAGCGCGTCGGTGTCGAGGGTCTCGCTGCTGATCGCGGCACGCATCGAGCCCCGCTCCCGGAGGTGCCGGGTCAGAGCCCGTGTGTCGACGCCGCTGATGCCCACGACTCCCTCGTCGCGCAGCAGCTCGTCGAGGGTGCGGTCGGCCCGCCAGTTCGAGGAGCGACGCGCGGGGTCGCGCACGACATATCCCTCGACCCACACCCGCCGGGACTCGAAGTCCTCGGCATTGGCGCCCGTGTTGCCGATATGCGGGGCTGTCATGACCACGATCTGGCCGCGATAGGAGGGATCGGTCAGCGTCTCCTGGTAGCCGGTCATGCCGGTGTTGAAGACGATCTCGGCGATGGTGGTGCCCTGCGCGCCGTAGGACTCGCCGTGGAAGACACGGCCGTCCTCGAGCACGATCACGGCAGGGATGCTCCCGGTCATGCGGAGGCCTCCTGTTCGATGAGGGCGCCATCGAGGACGGTCGGGCGGCCGCGCAGCAGCGTGGCGACGACCCGTCCGGGCAGCTCGATGCCGGCATAGGGGGTGTTGCGGGACAGCGAGGCGGTATCGGCGGGCTCTACCACGCGGGTCGCCGCGGGATCGTAGACGACGATATTGGCCGGCTCACCGACCGCCAACGGGCGTCCGTGCCGTTCCACGCGCCCGATACGCGCGGGCGCCGCGGACATCGACTCGGCCACGCGCTCCCAGCCGATCGCCCCGGTGTCGACCATCGTCTGCTGCACGATCGACAACGCGGTCTCCAAGCCGAGCATGCCGAAGGCGGCGACGTCCCACTCGCATTCCTTGTCCTCCATCGGATGCGGCGCGTGGTCGGTGGCGACGATGTCGATGGTGCCGTCGGCCAGGCCCTCGCGGACGGCGGCGACATCGTCGGCGCTGCGCAGGGGCGGGTTGACCTTGTAGATCGGGTCGTAGCTGCGCACCAGCTCGTCGGTCAACAGCAGGTGATGCGGCGTGACCTCGGCCGTGACGTCGATGCCCCGGCTCTTGGCCCAGCGCACAATCTCGACCGAGCCGCGCGTCGACAGATGGCACACGTGCAGCCGCGAGCCCACGTGCTCGGCGAGCAACACGTCACGAGCGATGATCGCCTCCTCAGCGACGGCGGGCCAGCCCGCGAGTCCCAGCTCACCGGACAGCGCGCCCTCGTTCATCTGCGCACCCTCGGTGAGCCGCGGCTCCTGGGCGTGCTGGGCGACGACGCCGTCGAAGGCCTTGACGTACTCCAGCGCGCGGCGCATGAGCACCGCATCGGAGACACACTTGCCGTCATCGGAGAACACGCGCACCCCGGCCGCCGAGGTGGCCATCGCGCCCAGCTCCGCGAGCCGCTCCCCCATCAGGCCCACCGTCACGGCGCCGATCGGCTGCACATCGCAGAAGCCGTGCTCGACTCCGAGCCGGTAGACCTGCTCGACGACACCGGCGGTGTCGGCGACCGGATCGGTATTGGCCATCGCGTGCACACAGGTGAAGCCGCCGCGGGCCGCGGCCTGCGAGCCGGTGCGAACGGTCTCGGCGTCCTCGCGTCCGGGCTCGCGCAGGTGGGTGTGGAGGTCGACGAGACCGGGCAGGGCGATATGTCCGCCGCCCTCGATGACCTCGTCGCCCTCGAGTCCGGTGCCGATAGCGGTGATGACACCGTCCTCGATGGCGATGTCGACGGGCTCCCCGCCGAGGGGACGCACCTGGCGCAGGATCGTGGTAGTCATGCAGTCTCCTCGTTCTCGGCGCCGCCGAGCAGTAGATACAGGGCGGCCATCCGCACGGCGACGCCGTTGGTGACCTGTTCGACGATGACCGAGCGCGGTGAGTCCGCCACATCGGCCGTGATCTCCATACCCCGGTTCATCGGGCCGGGGTGCATGACGATGGCGTGGTCGGGCAGCCGGTTCATGCGGGCGGTGTCGAGCCCGTAGCGGCGGCTGTACTCCCGGGCGCTGGGGAAGAACGAGGCGTTCATCCGCTCGCGCTGCACCCGCAGCATCATGACGGCATCGGCCTTCTCCAGGCTGTCGTCGAGATCATAGGAGCAGGTGACCGGCCAGCTCTCAACACCGACGGGCAGCAGGGTCGGGGGCGCCACGAGAGTGACCTCGGCACCGAGGGTGTGCAGCAGCAGGGCGTTGGACCGCGCAACCCGGCTGTGCAGGACGTCGCCGACGATCGTGACGCTCTTGCCGGCCAGATCGCCGAGATGACGGCGCATCGTGAAGGCATCGAGCAACGCCTGCGTGGGGTGCTCGTGCATGCCATCACCCGCGTTGACCACCGCACCGCTCATCCAGCGGTTGGTGGCGAGCCGATGCGGAGCGCCCGAGGCAGGGTGCCGGATCACGACGGCATCGGCGCCCATGGCCTGCAGGGTGAGAGCGGTGTCCTTGAGGCTCTCGCCCTTGCTGACGCTCGAGCCCTTGGCCGAGAAGTTGATGACATCGGCGGACAGTCGCTTGGCCGCGGCCTCGAAGGAGATGCGCGTGCGCGTCGAGTCCTCGAAGAAGAGGTTCACGACGGTGCGGCCACGCAGCGTGGGCAGCTTCTTGATCGGTCGTTGGGCGACGCCGAGCAGCTCCTCGGCGGTGTCGAGCACCCGGGTGGCGGCCTCGTGGTCCAGATCGGCGGCGGAGAGAAGGTGGCGGGGCATCGCCATCAGGACGCACCCCCCACGATCGTGACCGAATCGGGTTCGTCGTCGTGGTCGGCGAGGCGGACCTGAACCTTCTCGGCGAGCGAGGTGGGGAGGTTCTTGCCGACGAAGTCGGCGCGGATCGGCAGCTCGCGGTGGCCGCGGTCGACGAGGACCGCCAGCTGGACGGCCTGCGGGCGGCCGAGGTCGTTGAGCGCGTCGAGAGCGGCACGGATGGTGCGGCCGCTGAAGAGCACGTCGTCGACGAGCACCACGATCTTGCCGTCGATGTCCTCGGGGATCGAGGTGTGCTCGAGGGCGCGTGCGGGGCGCATGCGCAGGTCATCGCGGTACATCGTGACGTCGAGCGATCCGGGGGTGATCGTGCGTCCCTCCACCTCGCTCATCCGCTCGGCGATGCGCCGGGCGAGATGGACTCCGCGGGTGGGGATGCCCAGCAGCACCACATCGCGGGAGTCGCGATTGCGCTCGAGGATCTCGTGGGTGATGCGGGTGAGAGCGCGGGAGATGTCCTGGTCGTCGAGGACAGTGCGCGCGGGTACGTCGTCAGGCGTGGGCGTGTCGGCAGACACCACCATGCTGACCTCCTTCTCCGCCTCACGGGACGGTGGTTAAAGGATGTCGATCGGTCGCCTCAGCCTAACAGTCAGGCACTCGCGGGGACGCCACGACCCGGGCTTCGCCCAGGAGGCCCGAGCCGGGGCGGTGAGCGACGCACCCCTCGCCACGAGGAGCGGTGACCTACGCACGTCTCGTCACGCCGGAGAGGTGCCTGAGCCACCGCTCGAGGATCGGAGACGTGCGTAGGTCACCGCCCACCACGAGACCGGCGAGGCGGCCCGGGTCAGGGCAGCTCGACGAGACCTTCCTCGACCAACCAGTCGCGGGCGACGATCGCCGGGTCCTCGCCGTCGCTGTCGACCCGCGCGTTCAGCTCGAGCATGACCTCGTTGGTGATGAGCGGCGAGACCTGGTCGAGGACCTCCTGGATCTCCGGATGCTCGTCGAGCAGGTCGGCACTGACCACCATCGAGAGGTTGTAGAGCGGGAAGAACTGCCGATCGTCCTCCAGCACGCGCAGATCGAGCCCCGGGATGCGTCCGTCGGTGGTGAACACCTCGCCGAAGTTGCAGCGGCCCTCGGCTGTCGCGGTGTAGACGACGCCCGTGTCGAGGGTGAGCACGTCGGCGAGATCACCCGGGGTGAGGTCGTAGGCGGCGAGCATGGGCTCGAAACCGTCGTTGCGGGTCGCGAACTCCGACTCGACGCAGAAGGTGAGCTCCTCGGGCGGCAGCTCCAGCAGATCGGAGAACTTCTCGACGCCGAGCTCCTCGGCCTTGTCCTCGCGGATCGCGAAGGCGTAGGTGTTGTTCATCGGCGACGGTGGGAGCCAGACGAGGCCATTGGGCTCGTCGGCCTCCAGTACCGCCTGCCACTGCTCCTCCTCGCCCTTGACCGGCTCGTCGTTGCCGAGGTAGTTGATCCAGCCGGTGCCGGTGTACTCCGGGGAGATGTCCGCGTCACCGTCGAGCATGGCCTGGCGCGCCCCGAAGGAACCCGGCGTGTTCGACATATTGGTGACATCGGCGCCGGCGACGTCGAGGATGGTCGAGACCATGTTGCCGAGCACCAGCTGCTCGGTGAAGTCCTTCGCCACGATCGTCACCGGCACGCCCTCCAGCGAGTCGTAGTGCTCGATGTCGGCCGGCTCGGCCGAGAGCACGGCTCCGGAGGAGGACTGCAGGCCGCATCCGGCGGCCAGCAGAGCGGTGGCGGCCCCGGCGAGGGTCAGGGCACGAAGTCGGCGGATGGACACGTCAGACTCCCTTCGGCGACGCCACGAGCTCCACGACGCGGGCGATCCAGTCGATGAACAGCGCGAGCGCGGCGATGAGCAAGGCACCGATGACGAGGACCACATCCTGCTGCAGCTTGATCCCCGAGGTGATGAGCTGGCCCAGCCCGCCGCCACCGGTGAAGGACACCAGGGCCGCGGTGCCGACGATGAGCACGAGCGCCGTGCGCACGCCGGCGATGATGATCGGCAGGGCGAGCGGGAGTTCGACCCGCAGGAGGGTCGCCAGTCCGGACATGCCCATACCGCGGCCGGCCTCGACGAGCTTCGCGTCGACGGAGTCGATACCGGCCACCGTGTTGGCGATGATCGGCAGCAGACCGTAGACGACCAGCGCCACGGTGGCTCCGAGGGTACCGATCCCGAAGATCGCTGCGCCCAGGGCGATCAGGCCGATTGCCGGCGCGGCCTGCCCGAATCCGGCGACCGTGATGATCGGCTTGGAGAAGCGGCGCATCGGCCCGCGGGTCAGCAGCACGCCCACCGGCACAGCGACCGCGACAGTGACCAAGGTGGCGATGAAGCTGACACTCAGGTGTTGGCCGAAGAGCGGCAGAAGATTGCCGACGGCGAGGGAGCGCGCCTCGCTGTCGGAGACATCGGCGACCTGCACGAAGACCAGGCAGCCGACGACGACCAGCACGCAGACCAGCGGCTGGGTCACGTAGCGGGCGATGCCCGGCTTGTCCGGGCCGGCCGAGGTCGCGGTGTCGAGGGTCGAGGTCTCAGCGGTGCTCATGTCACCGCTTCCGTCGGCGGCTGCTGCAGCTGCTGCATCGCCTCCATGACGGTCTCGACCCGCACGACGCCCTGATAGGAGTTGCGGCGTCCGGTGACGACGACCACCCCGTGCGAGGACGTCAACATCTCATCGAGGGCGTCGTTGAGGGTCGAGGCGAGGGAGACGGTCTCCAGGTCCGTGTCCCGGCGCACGTTCTCCAGATTCGTCATGCGGCGCAGCTCGCGCAGGGAGACCCAGCGCTGCGGCCGCTCGAATCGGTCGAGGACCACCACGTGCTCGCGGCCGATGGCCTCGGCCGCGGCGATGGCCTCGGCCGGGTCGTCACCGACATGGGCGACGGCCGCCTCGTGCAGCTCGATATCGCGCACCCGGGTGAGTGAGAGCTGCTTGAGCGCCGCGCCGGCACCGACGAAGCCCTCGACGAACTCGTCGGCCGGGTTCGCGAGGATCTGCTCGGGTGTGTCGTACTGCACGATCTGCGAGCCGGTCTGCAGGATCGCGATGCGATCGCCGAGCTTGAGCGCCTCGTCGAAGTCGTGCGTGACGAAGACGATGGTCTTGTGCAGCTCCTCCTGCAGGCGGAGCAGCTCGTCCTGGAGGCGCTGACGGGTGATCGGGTCGACGGCGCCGAAGGGCTCGTCCATCAGCAGGACCGGCGGGTCGGCGGCGAGCGCCCGGGCGACGCCGATGCGCTGCTGCTGTCCGCCGGAGAGCTCGCGCGGATAGCGGTCGCGGTATTCAGCCGGGTCCAGGCCGACCAGGTCGAGCAGCTCGTCGACGCGATCGCTCACCCTCTTCTTGTCCCACTTGAGCATCCGCGGCACCAGGGCGATGTTGTCGCCGACGGTGAAGTGCGGGAAGAGCCCGGCTCCCTGGATGACGTAGCCGATGCGACGGCGGAGCTCATCGGGATCGGTGTCGGTGACATCCTCCTCGCCGATGAGGATGCGGCCCGAGGTCGGCTCGATAAGCCGGTTGATCATCTTCATCGTGGTCGTCTTGCCGCAGCCCGAGGGACCGACGAGCATGACGATCTCGCCTGCGGGGAACTCGATCGTGATGTCGTCGACCGCTGGGTCGCTCTGTCCGGGGTACTTCTTGGTGATGCCGTCGAGGAGGATGCGCTCGCCGGCGGTACTGGTGGTCTCAGACACGTGCGATGCCCTTCGAGGTCGTGAGTCGCGTCAACAGGTTGAGGACGACGTCGAGGATGATGGCCAGGAGGATGATGCCGAGCGTGCCCGCCACCACGGAGTTGGTGGCATTGGCGCCGCCCATACGGGAGATGCCCGAGAAGATGTAGCCGCCGAGGCCGGGTCCGAGGGCGAAGGCCGCGATGGCGGCGACCCCCATGAGCATCTGCGCCGACACACGGACCCCCGTCATGATGACGGGCCACGCCAGCGGGATCTCCAGGCGCACGAGGGTGGCCATCCGGCCCATGCCCATTCCCCGGGCGGACTCGATCAGCGCCGGGTCCACCCCGCGCAGTCCGACGACGACATTGCGCAGGATCGGCAGGAAGCCGAAGAACACCAGGACGATGACCGACGGCAGGACGCCGATGCTGACGATGCCGACGAGCAGACCCAGCAGGGCATAGGACGGGATCGTCAGGCCGACGGCGGAGAAGGTCTGGGCGACGGTGACACCCCAGTTGGTCTGCGTGGCGAGAACCCCGAGCACCAGCGCGAGCAGCGTCGCGAGCAGCAGACTCTGGACGACCAGGCTCATGTGTTGGTAGGCGAGGAACGACAGCACCGACCATCGTTCCCCGATGAACGTGAAGAAATCGGAGATGGCCGTCATGCACCGTCCTCGTCCGTGAGCGGCCACGGCTTTCGCGGCCAGCACATGACGGTAACGGGCTTCTGCCGCGCTCGCAGCCCGGCGCGGGCGAGATCAGGGCTGCTGAATCCCCCATTCGCCCCGCATTAAGTGGAACTTTCGACCGAGGAAAAAAGATCGGATCTGCTCCACTCGCGCCGGTCGCATGGTGAGACGTCGGCGCTCGGCGACTTACGGAATCGGCCCGGGACGGTCCACCATGGTCGACCAGCTCGCCGGCTCCCCGCTCGCAGAGGGCGGTGAGCAGTCAACCAGCGCTCTGGGACGAGGGTCGTTGACAGCTCACCACCCACGCGTGGGGGGGTTACTCCGTCAGGGAGGGCTTCAGCTCGACCACCCGGCTGAGCAGACCGCTGACGAAACGCGGGGACTCGTCGGTGGACAGGTCCGTCGCGAGGTCGACGGCCTCGCTCACGGCGACGGCGTCAGGGACGTCGTCGTTGTAGAGGATCTCGTAGGCGCCGATCCGCAGCAGATTGCGGTCGACCGCCGGCATCCTCTCGAGGGTCCAGCCGCGCGCGTTCTCCGCGAGCAGACCGTCGATCCGGGCTTGATGGGCGGTGACGCCCTCGACGAGCGCCACCGTGTAGGCGTTGATGGGTGGCTCGTTCACCGCGACCCGGTCGGCGAGGGTCGCCGAGAGGTCACCGCCGCGGGCCTCGGACTCGAAGAGGATGTCCAAGGCCCGCTTGCGGTAGCGCGTACGTGCTCCCATCAGGCCGAGACGCGCCCGAGGTAGCTGCCGTCGCGGGTGTCGACCTTGACCCGCTCGCCGTTGTCGATGAACAGCGGCACCTGGATCTCCTTGCCGGTCTCCAGGCGGGCCGGCTTGGTGCCGCCGCTGGAGCGGTCGCCCTGCAGGCCCGGCTCGGTGTACTCGACGGTCAGCTCGACCGAGGCCGGCAGCTCGATGTAGAGCGGGTTGCCCTCATTGACCGCGACCACGGCGTTCTGGTTCTCCAGCATGTAGTCCTTGGCGTCACCGACCACGGCGTCGTTCAGCTCGAGCTGGTCGTAGGTCGAGTTGTCCATGAACACATAGGAGGTGCCGTCGTGGTACAGGAACTGCATATCGCGCTTGTCGACATTGGCGACGTCGACCTTGACATCGGCATTGAAGGTGCGATCCACCGTCTTGCCGCTCGTGACGTTCTTCAGCTTGGTGCGCACGACCGCGCCGCCCTTGCCGGGCTTGTGGTGCTGGAACCAGATGACGGACCAGAGCTGTCCGTCGATATTGAGCACCATGCCGTTCTTCAAGTCGTTCGTGGTGGCCATCAGGCGATCTCCATGAGGTCTTTGGCCGTCGTGGTCAGCACCTCGGGTGCGGCGTCCGTCACGACGACGGTGTCTTCGATGCGCACTCCCCCGCGCCCGGGCAGGTAGATGCCGGGCTCCATCGTCAAGACAGTGCGCCGAGTGAGTCTACCGGGGTGCGCCGCGCCGATGAACGGGTCCTCGTGAATCTGCAGGCCGACCCCGTGCCCGAGGCCCGTGGTGAAGGCCGCCAACCATCCCGCGGCGTCGAGCGAGGTGGTGGCGGCCGTGTAGGACTCGGCGACCGGCACACCGGCGCGGAGTCGCTCCAGTCCGGCCGCCTGCGCCTCCCGCACGGCGGTGTAGATCTCGCGCTGCCAGTCGGCGGCCTTCCCGAGGACGACGGTGCGCGTGCAGTCCGCGTGATAGCCGTCGACCAGCGCGCCGAAGTCGATCTTCAGCAGGTCGCCGCGCTCGACGATGCGGTCGGTCGGGTGATGGTGCGGGATGGCCGAGTTCTCACCGGCGGCGAGGATCGTGTCGAAGGCCTTGTCCTGGGCCCCGAGCCGGAACATGCGGTCCTCGAGCTCGCGGGCGAGCTCGCGCTCGGTGCGCCCGACGAGCCGGCCGTCGAGCAACTGCTCGAGGGCTTCCGCCGAGACAGCGCAGGCTCGGCGGAGGGACTCGATCTCGCCGTCGTCCTTGACCTCGCGTAACCGCTCCACCAGCCTCCCGGACGAGACGGGCTCGCCGAGCCGGCGCCAGGCGTCGACGCTCAGCACGTGGGTCTCGGCCAGCAGGAGGCCACGAGCGCGACCGCGCGCCTCGTCCAACAGGTGCCGGGTGATGACGTGCTCGACATCGGGCAGTTCCTGGGCGGCCTGGTCGCGGTAGCGTCCGTCGGTGAAGAACACCGCCGATCCGTCGGCGAAGACCAGCACCGCGCCATTGGACCCGGTGAATCCCGTGAGGTACCGGACATTGACCAGATCGCCCACGTAGAGCGCGTCGGCCCCTTGCTCGGCGATCAGCCGGCCGAGCCTCTCGCGGCGGTCAGCCGTGCTCATCGCGCCACGGCGGACATGATCATTCGAGGATCGCCTCGTAGCTGGAGCGCAGGAGGGTCTCGTCGGGGGCGGCGAGGATGGACGGACGGGCCAATGCGTCGAGCACGACGAAGCGCAGGGTGGAGCCCCGCGACTTCTTGTCCAGACGCATCCCGGCCATCAGCTGATCGAACTGGTCGTCGCGGTAGGTGGTGGGCAGCCCGACCGAGGACAGCAGGCGACGGTGCCGCGCCAGCAGTCGCGAGTCGATACGCCCGGCCCGGTGCGCCAGCTCCGCGACGAAGACCATGCCGATCGCGATCGCCTCGCCGTGCCGGATGCCATACCGCTCGTGCCGCTCGATCGCATGACCCAGCGTGTGGCCGTAGTTGAGCGCCTCGCGGCCGATGGCTCCCCCGGGGCCGCGCTCGGTGAGATCCCCCGCCACTGTCGCAGCCTTGACCGCGATGCCGCGCTCGATCAGGCCGGCGAGTACCGGATCGTACGGGTCGGCGGCCGCGGCCGGGTCCCGCTCGACGATGTCGAGGATGTCCGGATCGGCGATGAAACCACACTTGACGATCTCCGCCAGGCCGCTGCGGATCTCCGCCGCCGGGAGCGTCGCGAGCGCGTCGAGGTCGCACAGCACACCGATCGGCTCGTGGAAAGCGCCGACGAGGTTCTTGCCCTCGCGCAGGTTGATGCCGGTCTTGCCGCCGACGGCCGCGTCGACCATGCCCAGCACCGTAGTGGGCACCGTCACGAATCGCACGCCACGCAACCAGCTCGCGGCGAGGAAGCCGGCCAGATCGGTAGTCGCTCCCCCGCCGACCCCGAGGACGAGATCCGACCGCGTGTAGCCGTGCTGGGCGAGCAGGCTCCAGCAATGCGCGAGGAACTCGGGAGTCTTGGCCTGTTCGCCGTCCGGAGTCTCGATGAGCAGTACCTGCAGGTGCGCCAGCTCCGCCGCCAGAGCCTCCGCCCGGTCGGTCACCGCAGGCGCGTGCACGATCGCCACCCGCTCGGTATCGGTGGGCACCAGTCCGGAAAGCTCACCTGCGGCACCCGCGCCGACCACCACCTCATAGGGCTGGGCCGTCGCGACCGCCAGCCGCCTCATCGGGCCTCCTCCACGAAGGCGATGACAGCATCGGCCACCTCATCGGGCGACAGGGCGTCGGTGTCGATGACCGTGGTCGCCACCTCGAGATAGACCGGCCGCCGCTCGTCCATCAGCCTCTTGAGCTGCCCGCGGACATTGCCGAGCAGCAGGGGGCGCCCGGAGTTCATGCCCACGCGAGCCGCCGCCTGTGCGAGACCGACGTCGAGGAACACCACGCGGTGCTCGCGCAGAAGCTTGCGGGTGTCCTCGTGGACGGGAGCGCCACCACCGAGCGAGACGATCCCGTCGTGCTCGGCGAGTGCCCGCGCCACCGCCGCATGCTCCAGCTCGCGGAATCTCGCCTCGCCGGCCTCGACGAAGATGTCCTGGACGCTGACGCCCTGCTCGGCCTCGACATCGGCATCGGTATCGCGGACGGCCAGGCCGATGCGTTCGGCGACCAGCTGCGCGATCGTCGACTTGCCCGCTCCTGGCGGGCCGACGATCACGATCGGTGCCATCAGCGGAACCTCAGATTGGCCAGATAGGACTCCACGTTACGGCGGGTCTCGCCCACCGAGTCGCCGCCGAACTTCTCGAGCACGGCATCAGCCAGTGTCAGGGCGACCATCGCCTCGGCGACGATCCCCGCCGCGGGCACGGCGCAGACATCGGAGCGCTGGTGGTGGGCAGCGGCCCCCTCGCCGGTGGCGACATCGACGGTGCGCAACGCCCGCGGGACGGTGGCGATCGGCTTCATCGCGGCGCGCACCCGCAGGAGCTCGCCGGTGGTCATGCCGCCCTCGGTGCCGCCGGATCGATCGCTCACGCGGCGGATGCCGTCGTCGGTGGGCACGATCTCGTCATGGGCGGCGGAGCCGCGCGTACGCGCGAGCTCGAAACCGTCGCCGAACTCGACCCCCTTGATCGCCTGGATCCCCATCAGCGCTCCGGCCAATCGGCTGTCCAGGCGCCGATCCCACTGCGTGTGGGAGCCGAGTCCGGGAGGCAGTCCCCAGACCGCCACCTCGACGATGCCGCCGAGCGTGTCACCGTCCTTGTGCGCAGCGTCGACCTCGGCGACCATCCGCTCGGACGTGGCCGGATCGGCACACCGCAGCGGATCGGCGTCGAGCCGCTCGACGTCCTCGGCGGTGGGCACGATCCCGGCCGGAGCCACGACGGTGCCCAGCTCCACCACGTGACTGACGATCGTGGCACCCGTGGCCTGACGCAGGAACCGGGCAGCGATCTCGCCGAGCGCGACGCGCGCCGCGGTCTCGCGGGCGCTCGCTCGTTCGAGGATCGGACGAGCTTCGTCGAAGTCGTACTTCTGCATGCCGGCCAGGTCGGCGTGTCCAGGCCGCGGACGGGTCAGCGGAGCACCGCGCTTGAGCCCGGCGAGCTCCTCGGGGTCGATCGGATCGGCCGCCATGACCCGCTCCCACTTGGGCCATTCGGAATTGCCGATCCGCAGCGCCACCGGACTGCCGAGGGTGAGTCCGTGGCGGATGCCGCCGATGATCTCCAAGGCATCCGCCTCGAAGTTCATCCGTGCACCGCGACCGTAACCGAGACGACGACGCGCGAGAGCCGCACCGATCTCCGCACTCCCGACCTCGACACCTGCCGGCAGGCCGTCGAGGGTTGCTACCAGCGCTGGGCCGTGCGATTCTCCGGCCGTCAACCAACGAAGCATGGGGCGATTCTTTCACGGGGCGCGCCGACGCCCGCGATGCGCCCGTCAGACGAACACGGCGACGAAGGCACCCACGACCATGGCCGGACCGAAGGCCACCGGCGGACCACCTCGGACCCGTCCCCGGTTACGTATCACGCCGGCGATGGCGGCGATGACGAATCCGGCGTAGATCCCCACGAAGGTCGCCGAAGCGCCCAAGGGACCGAGCAGCACTCCGAGGACCGCCGAGAGCCGCACGTCGCCGTAGCCGAAACCCCCCGCGAGGAACCGGCCGGCGATGACGTACAGGATCCAGAACACAGCGAAGACCACGACATTGCCGATCAGCGCGGCGAGGGCCAGGCCCGCGTCGCGGGTGCCGATCCCGACGCCGAGGGTCAACGCCCACACCGCCAGGTAGGTCGGGGCCACGATGAGATAGGGCAACAGGTGCGTCCGCAGGTCGACATAGGCCAGGACCGGTGCCACGCCGGCCACCACCGCCCAGGCCGGCAACACGACGGGCGGGAGCTGCCAGGCCGCGACCGCCGCGAGGAGGGCGGCGAGCACGACCATGGCCAAGGTCGGCACCACCGGCCGCGCGAGCTCAGCGTAGGGGATCTTGTGCTCATCGACGTCCACCTCCGGCTCCGGCAGGCGAGCGAGCCACCACCGCGTCGCAGCGGCGATGAGCGCGGCGGCGACGACGGTCAACGAGGCGGCGGGCACGCGCCGACCCTACCGTGTGCACCGGCGGGAGGCGGGCGCACCGGCCCGGCCCTGTGGACAACCGCGGATCGGCGAGTCAGACGCCCAGGGCCTCCAACGCGGCCGCACGCAGCAGATCGGGCGCGACGGCCTCGCCGGTCATCGCGAGCAGCTGGAGCACAGCCTGATGCGCCAGCAGGTCGAGACCGGTAGCGGTGGCCAGTCCCTCCTCCTGGGCGGCGCTCAGCAAGGAGGTGGGCCACGGATCGTAGATCGCCTCGAACACGGCGTTCGCGGAACCGGCGAGGGTGTGCTCGCGTCCGGCCACCGCGGCAGCCGGGATCGTGTTGACGAGCAGGTCCACGGACGCATCAGCGGGTGCGTGGAGATCGACGACGTCGACGTCCAGGGCGAGCTCGTGAGCGACCGCGACGACCTCGCTCGCTCGCGCCGCGTCGCGGACGAAGAGCTCGACCGATCGAGCACCCAACCGCGACCCGGCCAATACCAGCGACGCCGCGGTGGCACCCGCCCCCAGCATCCGGACCGTCTCGACCCGCTCGATCCCCGCCTCGCGCAGCGCCAGGACAGCTCCGGGCACGTCGGTATTGGACGCGTACCAGCCGTCCTCCTCGCGCACCAGCGTGTTGGCCACGCCGAGGAAGACCACGTCGCCCGTGCGGTGGGCGGCCAGGGCGGCGGCCTCGCGCTTGAAGGGCATCGTCACCGACAGCCCCCTCCACGTCTCGTCGAGCCCATCGGCGAAACGGGCCAGCTCGCCGTCGGCGAGCTCGACCGCGTCGTACGTCCACGGAAGCCCGAGCACTCCGTACGCCGTCCGGTGCATGACCGGGGACAGCGAATGCGCGACCGGACGACCCACCACCGCGCAGCGCCGCTGAGAGGTCAACACTGGAATCCAGCGTCCTGACACGCCTGCTGATGCTGCTCGTAGGTGTCGTTGAAGGTCGTCTCTCCGGTCTCCGGATCCGCGACGAAGTACATCCAGTCGCCCTCATCCGGGTTCAGCGCCGCCTCGATGGCCGCCCTGCCCGGCGACCCGATCGGACCCGGAGGCAGCCCGGCATACCGGTACGTGTTGTAGGGCGTATCGGCATCGCGCTCGTCCGGGGTCGTGAAGACATCCCCTTGGCGGCCGCTGACATAGTGCACCGTCGAGTCCATCTGCAGCGGCATACCGTCGTCGAGCCGGTTGTAGATGACCCGAGCGGCCTTGCGGAAGTCCTCGTCGTTGTTGACCTCGCGCTCGAGGATGCTGGCGACCGTCATGATCTCCTCGCCGTTGTAGCCGAGCTCCGAGGCGCGGTTCGCGATGTCGAGGCTCTCGGTGACCTGCGCGGTCTGCGCGACCATCTGCCCGATGAGCTGCACCGCGGTCGTGTCCGGCTCGACGAAATAGGTCTCGGGGAAGAGATAGCCCTCCGGATTGCCCCCGGCGACCTCCGGCAATCCGATCGCGGCGGGATCCTCGAGCGCCGCCCGCAGATCCTCCTCGGCGAGATCGGTGTTCTCCGCGATCGCCGGGATGATGTCGTCGATGCGCGAGCCCTCGGGGATCGTCACCCGCGCCTCCAGGCGATTGCTCACATCGCTCAACGCCGCGAGGGCCGCCTCGGCCGACATCTTCTCGCGCAGTTGATAGGTGCCGGGCTGGATGGTCTGCGCGCGCTCGTCGTTCAACGACAGCCGGTAGAAGGCCTCGGTGGACGCGACCACGTCGGCGTCGTAGAGCACCTGCGCGATCTGCCCGCCGTTGGCGCCCTCGACGATCTGCACGGTCGTCTCGCCCTCGCCATTGCCCTCGTAGTCGGCCGGTGCGCCGAAGCGATCGCGGATCTGGCCCACGACCCAGAAGCCGGCGAGCACCACGAGCACGATCGCTACCAGGATCGCCACGAGCTTGCCCACGGGTGAACGGCGCGGCGGCTCGGCGCGACGATGTCCGGCGCTGCGCGCAGGGCCACCACCGTCATCCCCTGAGCCCCCGGTGAGCAGGTTCAGCCCGCTGTCGTTCCGGCCGCTCATGCCGCCACCGCCTGGAAAAAGCACCCTAGGCGACGGCGGCACTCGTCAGTACCCATCGTTCGCTCGCTTCGCTCGCTCATGCCGCCACCACCTGGAAAAAGCACCCTAGGCGACGGCGGCATTCGTCAGTACCCATCGTTCGCTCGCTTCGCTCGCTCATGTGGTCCCTTCGATGAGTTCGCCCGGGGCGGTTCCCCGCGTACGTTCGGCGTCCAACGCCGTTTGCAAGATGACCGTCGCCGCCGCCTGGTCGATGATCGACCGTGACGTCTTCGCGGTGCGTCCCGATGCCCGCAGCTGGCTCGCCGCGGTCACCGTGGACATCCGTTCGTCGACCAACCGTATCGAGACTCCGGGGAGCGCCGCGATCAGTCGTCCGGCGAAGGCACGGGCCTTAGCCGCGGCCGCGCCCTCCTGACCGGACAATCCGATGGGCAGCCCGACGACACATTCGATCGGCTCGTACTCCCCCGCGATGGCGAGGATCCGGGCGATCGGATCACCCTTCGCGGGGACCGTCTCGAGCGGTGAGGCGATGAGACCCTCCGGATCGCTCGCGGCGACACCGATCCGGACATCGCCGACATCGATCCCCAGGCGACGGCCCGGCCTCAAAGGGCAGCCTCCACCGCTGCGAAGGCCGCCTCGATGCCACCGAGATCGGTGCCACCGCCTTGGGCGACATCGGCCTTGCCGCCTCCGCGGCCACCGATCTTCTCGCCGATCACCCCGATGAGCTGGTTCGCCGCGACGCCGCGCTCCTGCGCGGCCGGGTTCACGGCGACCACGACGCTGGGCTTGTCACCGGCGGTGCCGATGACGACGACCACCGCGGGCCGGTCCGACAGACGTCCACGGATGTCGAGTGCCATCTGCCGAACATCGCCGCCGCCCACACCATCCGCCCGGTGCGTCACGAGGGCGACTCCTCCGATATCGCGCGCCCCCTTGGCCAGGTCTCCGGCGGCACCGAGCAGCTGGGCGCTCTTGAACTTCTCGAGCTCCTTCTCGGTCGCCTTGAGACGCGACATCAGGTCCGACACGCGGTGCGGGACATCGTCGGGCTTGGCCTTGAGCAGGTCCGTGAGCTGCAGGACCAGGTCACGCTCACGGGCCAGGTACTGGAATCCCTCGAGTCCGACGAGTGCCTCGACACGGCGGTTGCCCGCTCCGACGGAGGCATCGGAGGTGACCACCACGGTGCCGATCTGGCTCGACCGCTGCACATGGGTGCCGCCGCACAGCTCGCGCGACCAGGGGCCGCCGATCTCGACCACGCGGACATCTTCGCCGTAGGTCTCGCCGAACAGTGCCAGGGCGCCGATCTCGCGTGCCTTGGCCAGCGGCATCACCGCTGCCGAAACCGCGAGATCCTCGCGGAGGGCACGATTGGAGGCTTCCTCGACATCGCGCAGCTGTTCGGGAGACAGGGCACCGTTCCAGCCGAAGTCGAGTCGCAGGTAGCCGGGACGGTTGTACGAGCCGGACTGCAGCGCCGTCGGGCCGAGCACCTCGCGTAGCGCGGCGTGCACGACGTGCGTACCCGAGTGCGCCTGGGCCGCGCCGACCCGCCAGTCGCGGTCGACATCGGCCGACAGTGAGGTGTCGAGGGTCAGCTCGCCCTCCAAGACGCGCACCTGATGGACGACGAGCCCCCTCACGGGACGCTGAACATCGAGCACCTCGGCACGACCGCCGTCCCACGACAGCATTCCGGCGTCGGCATTCTGTCCACCGGACTCGGCGTAGAACGGCGTGCGATCGAGCACGACCTCCGCGACCGTGCCGGCACCCGACGCGGGAACCGCGGCGCCCTGCGCGTAGAGCGCGAGCACGCTCGACTCGGTGCTGAGGGTCGTGTAGGCCAGCCAATCGGTGGGACCGTGCGTATCGAGGGTCTCGCGGTAGAGGCTGGTGTCGGCGTGACTGCCCTTCTTGGCCTTGGCATCGGCCTTGGCCCGCGCACGCTGTTCGGCCATGAGGCCGCGGAAGCCCTCCTCATCGACCGTCAGTCCCTGCTCGGCGGCCATCTCGAGGGTCAGGTCGATCGGGAAGCCGTAGGTGTCGTGCAGCGCGAAGGCCTGATCGCCGGCGAGCACACTGCGGCCGGACTCCTTGGTGGAGCTCGCGGCGAGGTCGAAGACCTGCGTGCCCTTGGCGAGGGTGGAGCGGAAGGCATCCTCCTCGGCATAGGCGACCTGGCTGATGCGCGCGAAGTCGACCTCGAGCTCGGGATACGAGGCCTTCATCTTGTCGAGGCTGACGGGCAGCAGCTCGGGCAGTGCCGGCGCCTCGTAGCCGAGCAGTCGCATCGAGCGGACGGCGCGGCGCAGCAGGCGGCGCAGGACATAACCGCGGGACTCGTTGCCCGGGGTGACGCCGTCGCCGATCAGCATGAGGCCGCTGCGCACGTGGTCGGCCACGACCCGGAAGCGGACATCGTCGACGGGGTCGGCGCCGTACCGCTTGCCGCTGAGCTCGGCAGCCTTGGCGATGACCGGGAAGACCTCGTCGATCTCGTACATGTTCTCTTTGCCCTGCAGCAGATAGGCGACGCGCTCGAGACCCATGCCGGTGTCGATGTTCTGCTGCGGCAGCGGCGCGACGACGTCGAAGACGTCCTTGGCGCGCACGTTGGTGATCTCCTCCTGCATGAACACGAGGTTCCAGATCTCCAGGAAACGGTCTTCATCGGCCTCAGGGCCGCCATCGGGACCATACTGCGGGCCGCGGTCGACGTAGATCTCCGAGCAGGGCCCGCCGGGACCCTCGACGCCCATGTGCCAGTAGTTGTCGATGAGTCCGCGGTTCTGGATGCGCTCGTCGGGCAGGCCCGCGATCTTCTTCCACAGCTCACGCGCCTCGGTGTCGCTGTGCAGCACTGTGACCCAGATGTCCGCGGGATCGAATCCGAGCCCGCCGTCGGCGACGCTCCCGGTGATGAGATTCCACGCGTGCGTGATCGCCCCCTCCTTGAAGTAGTCGCCGAAGGAGAAGTTGCCGTTCATCTGGAAGAACGTGCCGTGCCGCGTGGTCTTGCCGACCTCCTCGATGTCGAGGGTGCGGACGCACTTCTGCACACTGGTCGCACGATCGAACGGAGGGGTCTCCTGGCCGAGGAAGTACGGCTTGAACGGCACCATGCCGGCGTTGACGAACAGCAGATTGGGATCGTCGAGCAGCAGGGGCGCGGACGGCACGACCGTGTGGCCGGCGGCCTCGAAGTGAGCCAGGAAGCGGCGCCGGATCTCAGCGGTGTCCATCAGGTGGGGTCCTTCTCGATTTCCAGTGGGTGGGAGGGGTCCTGGGCGGAGGCTCCGAGCTCGGGCGCGCCCAGCACCTGGGTGCGCAGCTCGTGCTCCTTGGCCTGGCGGCCGTCGCGCATCTCGGCGCTGAACGCTCGCCAGCCCGAGCCGAGGGCACCGGCCTGGTCGATCAGTCCGGGCATCGAGATCCGGTAGGCCGCCCGCCGGGCCTTGACCGAGGCATATACCCCGGCCGCTGTGCCGGCGACGAACCAGAGGGCACGTGGAGTCATGAGCTCATCCATCCGTCGGTCTGCGTCGGTGGGCTGTTGGTGGCGCGCGCCGCCCGTCTGCCGGCACGCTGACGCGCTCGACGCCGTTGCCGGTACTCGCGGCGCACCAGCCCGCTGATCCGGTCGCGGCTCTCGGGACGCAACGCGTGCGCCACCCCCGAGAGGACGATCGCGATCCGCACGCCCGGTCGGGTCATCTGGGCCGCGACCACCTGTTCCTGGGTCGGCGGGACGATGACCCGGCCCTCGATCACGCGAGCCTCCTGCGGCTCCGCGGCCTGGCGGACCGCGAGCTGCGCATCGCCTCCCCGTTGAGTGTGGGGATACCTCCCTGGACGGAGCGCAGCGGAGTCCTTGGGGGAACGTTGGGACGGTGAATTCGTCGTTTCCGCCGTCCGAACGCCCCACTCAACGGGTTCGGGGGGCTGTTCGCGCAGGGCCTTGACCTCGCGGACCGCGCGCAGGGCGACGACGGCGGCGACGAGCGCGACCGCGGCGAGGACCGCGGCCACGACGAGCACGACGACGTCGACAGGCATATGACGAGGTTACCGGTCACCGGGACGTCTCGGGGGTCGGGCGGTGCGTCACCCCGCACTCGGCCGGTGGGCGGCCGGGTCGGGCGAAGGTCAGCGGTCGCGCAGGATGGCGCGGATGCGGGCCAGACGATCGGCGAGAGCGGCCTCCGCCCCATGACGGCCCGGCTCGAAGTACTCGGTGCCGTCGATATCGTCCGGGGCGTACTGCTGGGCGACCACTCCGCGCGGGTCGTTGTGGGCGTAGAGATAGTCGTGCCCGTGGCCAAGCTTCTTGGCGCCCGAGTAGTGCGCATCGCGCAACGCCGGCGGCACGGGGCCCACCTTGCCCGCCCGCACGTCGCTGAGAGCCGCGTCGATCGCGCGGATGACGGCATTGGACTTCGGAGCCGTGGCCAGGTGGATGACGGCCTGAGCGAGAGGGATGCGCGCCTCGGGGAATCCGATCATCGCGACCGCCTGCGCCGCCGTGGTCGCCGACTGCAGGGCGGTCGGGTCCGCCATGCCGATGTCCTCGCTGGCGTGGATCATCAGCCGGCGGGCGATGAACCGCGGGTCCTCCCCCGCCTCGATCATCCGGGCCAGGTAGTGCAGGGCGGCATCGACATCCGAGCCGCGGATGGACTTGATGAAGGCGCTCGTGACGTCGTAGTGCTGGTCGCCCTGACGGTCGTAGCGGACGGCCGCACGGTCGACGGCCTGCGCGGCATCCTCGACGTCGATCTCGGTCTTGCCCTGGGACGTGGCAGCGCCGGCGGCCGCCTCCAGATAGGTGAGCACCCGACGGCCGTCGCCTCCGGCGAGCCGCACCAGATGATCCCTGGCGTCGTCGGTGAGCGTGACCTCGCCGTTCAGCCCCCGCTCGTCGGTGAGCGCGCGGTCGACAAGGACGGCGATGTCGTCATCGGTCAACGATTCGAGGGTGAGCAGCAATGAGCGGCTGAGCAACGGCGAGATGACGCTGAAGTGCGGATTCTCGGTGGTGGCGGCGACGAGGCTCACCCAGCGGTTCTCGACGCCGGGCAGGAGGGCGTCCTGCTGGGCCTTGCTGAACCGATGGACCTCATCGACGAACAGGACGGTCTCCTGGCCGGTGGACGCGAGGGTCTTACGGGCTCCCGTGATGACCTCGCGCACCTCCTTGACCCCGGCGCTGACGGCCGAGACCTCGACGAAGCGGCGGTCGGTCTGCGTGCTGATGAGGCTCGCCAGCGTCGTCTTGCCGGTGCCGGGTGGACCCCAGAGCAGGATGGTGAGCGGCTTATGCCCGTCGATCATCTGCCGCAGCGGCGAGCCCGGACCGAGCAGATGCTGCTGGCCGACGAGCTCGTCGAGGCTGCGGGGGCGCATCCGGACCGCCAGCGGCGCGGTCGCGAACTGGTTGCCCGCGAGGGTACCGCTGGACTCGGGTAGCGACGGAGGCACGTCGGGCAGGTCGAACAGGCCGTCGGAGGGCATGGATCGAGCCTACCCATCCCCACCGTCACTCCCGCCGCACGTGGTGGCGGTAGACCGTCAACCTTTCGCGATCGGCAGCGGTAGGCCGTCAACCTCATCGAAGCGTGAATACGTTGACCGCGTACCGCTGCCGGCGAGGAAGGGTTGACCACGTACGGCCACCGCGCGGGCTCAGTCCTCAGGCTCCGGCTCGGCGTCGACGCCGGCCTCGGCGCGCTGCTCGGGGGTGATGGGAGCCGGGGCCGCGGTCAGCGGGTCGTAGCCGCCGCCGGACTTCGGGAAGGCGATGACCTCGCGGATCGAGTCGACTCCCGACAGCAGCGCGCACGTGCGGTCCCAGCCGAAGGCGATGCCACCGTGCGGCGGGGCGCCGAAGCTGAACGCGTCGAGCAGGAAACCGAACTTCTCCCGGGCCTCCTCCTCGCCGATCCCCATGATCCCGAAGACCTTCTCCTGCACGTCCTGGCGATGGATACGGATCGAGCCACCGCCGATCTCGTTGCCATTGCAGACGATGTCGTAGGCCTGAGCCAGCGAGGTTCCCGGATCGTCGAGCGTCGCGACATCCTGCGGCGCGGTGAACGCGTGATGCACGGCCGTCCACTCTCCCCCGCCGACGGCGACGTCACCGGAGTCGAGATCACTGACCGACTCGAACATCGGCCAGTCCACGACCCAGCAGAACGCCCACGCCGTCTCGTCGATCAGGTCGCAACGGCGGCCGATCTCCAGGCGTGCCGCGCCCAGCAGGTTCTGCGCGGACTTGCGCGGCCCCGCGGCGAAGAAGATGCAGTCACCGGGCTTGGCACCGACATGCGCGGCGATGCCGGCCTTCTCGGCATCGGTGATGTTCTTGGAGACCGGCCCGGACAGCTCGCCGTCCTCACCGACGAGGATGTACGCCAGACCCTTGTGGCCTCGCTGCTTGGCCCACTCCTGCCAGGCGTCGAGCTGACGTCGGGGCTGCGAGCCGCCGCCGGGCATCACGACGGCCCCGACATAGGGCGCCTGGAAGACCCGGAAGGGCGTGTCGGCGAAGAACTCGGTGCACTCGGTGAGCTCGAGGTCCAGGCGCAGGTCGGGCTTGTCCGAGCCGTACCTGTTCATCGCATCGGCATAGGTGATGCGCGGGAACGGAGTGGTCAGCTCCACGCCGATGAGCTTCCAGAGCTCGGCGTAGACCTCTTCGGCGAGGGCCATGACGTCATCGGCCTCGACGAAGCTCATCTCGATATCGAGCTGGGTGAACTCGGGCTGGCGGTCGGCGCGGAAGTCCTCATCGCGGTAGCAGCGCGCGATCTGGTAGTAGCGCTCCAACCCGCCGACCTGGAGCAGCTGCTTGAACAGCTGCGGGCTCTGCGGGAGCGCGTACCAGCTCCCGGGCCGCAGGCGTGCGGGGACGAGGAAGTCGCGCGCGCCCTCGGGGGTCGAGCGGGTGAGGGTCGGCGTCTCGACCTCGACGAAGTCGTGACGCTCCAGCACCGCGCGCGCGGCGGCGTTGACCTTCGAGCGCAGCCGGATCGCCTCGGCGGGGCCCTGGCGGCGCAGATCGAGATAGCGGTACTTGAGCCGCACCTCCTCGCCGACCTCTACATGTTCGTCGATCGGGAACGGCAGCGGCGCCGAGGCGCTGAGGATCTCGACCTCGTCGGCGATGACCTCGATCTCGCCCGTGCCGATCGCGGGGTTCTCATTGCCCTCGGGACGGCGCTCGACCGTGCCGGTGACCTTGAGGCAGAACTCCGAGCGCAGCTGGTGCGCGACATCCTCGCGGACGACCACCTGCACGACGCCGGACGCCTCGCGCAGGTCGATGAACGCGACACCGCCGTGGTCGCGGCGGCGGGCGACCCAGCCGGCGAGCGTGACCTGCTCGCCGACATTCGCGGCGGTCAGGGTTCCGGCGTCATGGGTGCGGATCACGTGCGGTCTCCTTCGGGGGTGACGACCTGAGGTCGCAGATCGGTGGCGGGCGGGGTCCAGGCGTCCGGATCGGCCGGCTCCTGGTCGCCCGAGCGGATGTCCTTGACGGTGTGTTCGCCATCGGGCTCGGCGGGCGGGAACCAGACGAAGGGTATCCCCCGCCGCTCGGCGTAGCGGATCTGCTTGCCGAACTTCTGCGCGCTCGCGGCCACCTCGGTGGGGATGCCACGTGCGCGGAGCCGCTGGGCGACGGCATCGCCGGCGGCCCTGGCGTCCTCATCGGCGAGGGCGACGAGGACGGCGGACGGCACACTGCGGGTCGAGGTCATGCCGTCGGCGAGCAGCGGCGCGAGCAGGCGCGAGACGCCGAGCGAGATGCCGACACCGGGATAGGTGCGCTTGCCGTCGCCGGCGAGCTCGTCGTACCGGCCGCCTGAGCAGATCGAGCCGAGGGACTCGTAGCCGGCCATGCGGGTCTCGAAGACCGTGCCGGTGTAGTAGTCCAGGCCACGGGCGATGCGCAGGTCGGCCATCACCGTGACTCCCTCGACCTCGGCCCCGGCGCCGAGCACGGCGGCCAGCTCATCGAGCCCTTCGTCGAGCATCGGGTGCTCGACGCCGAGCCCGCGGACCCGCTCGACGAAGGAAGTATCGGCGCTGCGGATCTCCGCGAGCGCGAGGCACTGGCGCGCCTGCGGCTCCTCGAGTCCGAGCTCCAGCAGCAGCTCGACGATCCTCTCGCCGGGCAGCTTGTCGAGCTTGTCGATGACCTGCATGACCGCGGTGGGATCGGTCAGCCCGAGGCCGAGATAGAAGCCCTCCAGCACCTTGCGGTTGGAGACCTGCAGGGTCAGCTCGGGCACGGGCAGGCCCGAGAGCGCCTCGGCCATGACGCGGGCGACCTCGACGTCGAAGTGGAAGGGCAGCGTGCCCTCGCCGACGATGTCGATATCGGCCTGCGTGAACTCGCGGAACCGGCCTTGCTGCGGCCGTTCGCCCCGCCAGACCTTCTGGATCTGGTAGCGGCGGAAGGGGAAGACGAGCTTGCCGGCGTTCTCGACCACATAGCGCGCGAACGGCACGGTGAGGTCGAAGTGCAGTCCCATGCCGGCATCGGCACCGTCCTCGGCGGCCTGCAGGCGGCGAAGGACGTAGACCTCTTTGTCGATCTCGCCTTTGCGGGTCAGCTGCTCGATCGTCTCCACCGCGCGGGTCTCGACATTCGCGAAGCCGTGCAGCTCGAACACCCGGCGCAGGTGATCGAGCACCGCGAGCTCGACATTGCGCTCGGCCGGCAGATACTCGGGAAAGCCCGAAAGCTTGCCACCCCTGCTCATGTCGTCACCTGCCAGAGAAAGCCCACGCTAGTGTCCTGGACCAGAAATTCATTGCCGTCTTTCGCCGCCTGGGCGGCGCTCCGCTGCGTTGGCGTCGCTCGAAAGGTGTCTCCCCCAAGCACTCCGCTTCGCTCCGTGCAGGGCGGTACCCCCAACCTGCCAGCGCTCCGCCGCCTTTCGGAGCATCCACCCAGACGGCGCCTCTCAGCAACGAATTTCCGGTCCAGGACACTAGGCAGCCGACGACACGAGGTGATCACTGCTCGCTCGCTGCGCTCGCTCATGCGCTCAGCTCCAGCAGGAAGGGGTTGGTGCCCTTCTCGCGACCGATGGAGGTCTGCTGGCCGTGGCCGGGCAGCACGACGACGTCATCAGGGAGCGTGAGGATCTTGGTGCGGAGGCTCTCGACCATCTCACTGTGATCGCCACCGGTGAGGTCCGTCCGACCGATCGAGCCGAAGAACAGGAAGTCACCGGAGAAGGCCACCTGCGAGACGGGCTCCGGACCCGGGTAGTCGACCCGGTACATCACCGTGCCCGGCGTGTGGCCCGGGCAGTGGTCGACGGTGAGCATCAGCGAGCCGATCTCGATGCGCGCACCGTCGACGGCGTCACGGACGTCGGCGGGCTCAACGAAATCGGGCATCTCGATATCGGCGAACTGCTGACGCAGCATCGCGGCGGACTGTCCGGAGACCGCGGCCATCGGATCGCTCAACAGGTGCCGGTCCGCCGGATGGATCCAGACCGGGCAGCCGTACCGGGCGGCGACGTCCTGGGCACACCACATGTGGTCGAAGTGCCCGTGGGTGACGAGCACGGCCGCCACGGTGAAGCCATGCTCATCGACGACCTTCTCGATCGCTTCGAAGGACTCCATGCCCGGGTCGACGATCGCGCAGGCACCACCCTCGCCCTCGGCGACGAAGTAGCAGTTCGCCTGCAGCGGACCGGCCGGAAAACTGGTGAGAAGCACGTCGGCCAGCCTACGCGAGACATCAGACGTGACGTGCACCTCCTCGCCGGTCGGCGCACCACTACACTCGTCACCATGAGCGAGCGAAGCGAGCGACCTGCCGCCGCCCAGCAGGAGTGGGGTCGCGTCGACGCCGAGGGAAATGTGTATGTGCGCGAGGGCGACGGTGAGCGACTCATCGCCCAATGGGTCGGTGGTGATCCGGCCGAAGCGATCGCGCTCTACACGCGTCGGTTCGAGGGGCTGCAGACGGAGGTCGAGCTGCTCGAGCAGCGCATGGCCGCCGGCTCCGTCGCCCCCGACGATGCCCAGAAGGCCCTGACCCAGGTTCGCGAACAGCTCACGGACGCCCAGGCCATCGGCGATCTCGCCTCCCTCGCGGCGCGCCTGGAGGCGATCGAACCGCAGGTCGCCTCGCTGCGCGAACAGCGCAAGGCCGAGCGGGAGCAGCGCCAGGCCGAGTCCAAGGAGGCCAAGAGCCGGATCGTGGCCGAGGCGGAGAAGCTCTCGACCGGAAACGACTGGCGAGGCGGCGCGGACCGCTTCCGGCAACTGCTCGACGAGTGGAAGTCACTGCCGCGGCTCAGCAAGTCCCTCGACGATGAGCTCTGGCATCGCTTCAGTTCGGCGCGCACGGCCTACACCAAGCGTCGCAAGGCCCACTTCAGCGAGCAGTCGGCCCGCCGCGACGAGGCCGCCAAAGTCAAGGAGCGGCTGATCGCCGAGGCCGAGTCACTGCAGGAGTCCACCGACTGGGGTCCGACCTCGGGGCGCTACCGCGATCTGATGCAGCAGTGGAAGAAGGCCGGCTCCGCCCCACGTGGTGTCGAGGACAAACTCTGGAAGCGCTTCCGGGCGGCCCAGGACGTCTTCTTCTCCGCACGCGATTCCGCCAATGCCGAGCTCGATGCCGAGTACGAGAAGAACGCCGAGGTCAAGGCCGAGCTCCTCGTCGAGGCCGAGGCACTGCTGCCGATCAAGGACCTCGACGCGGCACGGCGCGCGTGGCAGTCGATCGCGGACCGCTGGGAGCAGGCCGGCAAGGTGCCGCGTGCGCGCATCAAGGAGTTCGAGGGACGCCTGCGCACGGTGGAGAACGCGATCCGCGACGCCGGCCAGCGCGAGTGGCAGCGCACCGATCCGGAGAAGTCGGCTCGCGCCGACGACATGATCGGCAAGCTCGAGGCCGCGATCGCCGAGACCGAGGCAGAGCTGGAGAAGGCACGGGCCGCCGGTGACGAGAAGAAGGTCAAGAGCCTGACGGAGAACCTCGAGTCACGGCGCTCCTTCCTCGACATCGCCCGCAAGACCGCCTCCGACTTCGGCTGATCTCGGTGGTCGCGTAGAGCGATCCGACCGTCGTGGGGACGTTCACCGTCATCTGATCGCTGGGGAGCACCCAGGGGTCGATCACTCGCCTCTGGCGAGGTCATCGGCCTCGAAGACCGCTGCTCCGGACTCCTCGAAGTCCACCGAGAATCCGGCAGCCGCCAACCCACCGCCGAGGACATCATCCTCGATGATGGACTGCACTCTGCCGAGCTCGGCAGCGTCCAGCGCCACACCGCTGAAGCTCACGGTGATTATGCGGTCACGTGCATCGGGAATGGCCAGCACCGAGGTGGCACCAAGGTCGAGGACCACCTGAACCGCACGACCCGCGGCCTCCTGGATCTCGAGCTCGGTGAAGCCGGTGTGCTCGAGCACTTTCACACGACCACCTAGTGTGGCTATTTTCTCGTCCAGCCCTTCAGGCGCCACCCCGCTGAATGCCAGAACGGCTTCGCGTGGGGCCACGATCTCCGAGTACGAGTAGCCTCGCGACTGGTCCATCGAGTAAGACGTGACGAGTTCCGAGAACTCCGTCTCCCAGTTCAACTGCTCGGGCGCCACGCCCGTGGCTTCGGCGTCCATGTGGAGCGCTTCCTTCGCAGACATGCGACGGTCGCTTACGTCCTCCGGCGGCAGGCCCGAAGAAGATACAGCATTCATCGATGTCGAAATCACGACGATGAGGGCGGCGCCAAGACCGACCAGCACCTGCCTGAACCGCGTTCCTCGCATCATGGCTCCAATCTCACGCGAGAGCCGCAGGAGGCGACCGATCTGCTGATCGTAACACCGAAAATGACCGACTGGTCCGTTTTGAACAGATCGGCTTCCCCGCATGTGCGCTGAACTGCCGACGATCGATGTCGGTGATCGGGTAACGGCGAGGAAGGAGCCGGAGCCTGGTATGACGGCCTCGATACGGCTCGCCCGTGAAGCATCCCGCTTAGCGCACCGAGCTGAGGTCCAAGCGGTCGGCCCAGGGGTCAGAGGTTTCCACGAAGGCCGCCGGCGTGCCGACCGGGGCGGCGACCTCACGGGTCGTGTCGCCCGCGTATTCGTCTCCGGTGAGCAGGTGCCGCCAGGTGCCGGGCGGGAAGGTGACCTCGACGTTCTCCTCACCTTCCGTCGTGACAGGTGCGACGAGGACCGATGGCCCGAGGAAGAACTGCGTGTCCACATCCGCGGCGACCGTGCCCGGTGCCACCAGCCAGCCGTGCCGGATCGCGGGCACGCCCGTGGCGAGTGCCTCCTCGACGACCTCGCGTCGATAGGGCGCGAGCGCCGCGAAGACCCGCGTCATGTGAGCAAAACGCGACCGGGTCTCCGCGGTGTCGACCACTTGGACGTTGTCCTCGGGCCGATTGCCCTCGTGGGTGCGCATCATGACCCCGAAGGCCTCCATCTCGGCCCAGCGGGCGAGCAGCTCCGGCGTGCGGGTGTAGTCCTTCACCACGGCGTCGATCGAGGTGTAACCCCCGACATCGGAGTGCACGAGCGGCCAGCCCGAGAATCCCGCGGAGAAGGTGCCGCGCAGGACCGATCCCAGGCCATCCTCTTCTCCGAAGGAGACGAGCTGGTCGCCGTTCCAGAACATCGGCGTCGACTCGTCCATGCCTCCCGCGCCGCTGCGGAACCACGTCACGCAGTCCGGTTGCTCCGCGAGCTCGCACGCCTCGCGGACCGTCTCGGCCCAGAGCGCCGGCCAACGGTTGTGTGCGACCGCCGCGTCCCCCTCGGAGAGCACCGCATCGAGCGGAAGGCCCTCGCCGAAGTCGGCCATGAACCCAGAGACCCCGTCGCCGAGCACCTCTGAGGCGATCACCTCGGCGTACCAGTCGCGGGCGGCGCTATCGGTCAGGTCGACGAGGTAGGCGTCGAAGCCGCCCTGGTCCAAGGCATAGGGGTCGCCCTCGGCGTTCTGGACCAGATAGCCGAGCTCGTCAGCCTCGGCCCACAGATCGCGCTCGGGTGCCGGCTCTTTCGACGACCCGTGGACGAGGAAGGCGTTCACATAGGTCGTGACCGCGATGCCCTCGGCATTCAGCTCCGCGACCAGTTCCTCCCAACCCGGGTAGCGCTCGCGGTCCGGCTGCCAGGTCCACCAGAGCCGCTCGCCGAACGAGGTGGTGCGCTGCCCCGTCCAGTCCTGCAACCAGACCCCGGCGATCTCGGTGCCGGCATCCTGCAGCTCCCGCACGGTGCGGCGCACGGTCTCGGTGCCGCCCTGGATGCCGATGACGGCGCCCTCACCGGTCCAGGCCGCGAGCTCCGGACGCTCCCGGCCGGCCTGCTGTCGTTCGATGAGCTCGCGAGGGGTGGCCGCCGCGGTCAGCTCGGCCCGCAGCGTCGTCGCCCACATCTCGAGTCCCACGCGACCGGCGGACCGTGTATCCGCGACGCCGAGGGCGTGGGACGCCCCGAGCTCGGGATCGAGCCGCACACCCCGCAGGTCCTCCGTCACCCACGAAGGCCAGGCCGCATAGGTCATCCGCTCGGTGCCGCCGGCCCCGTGATTGGTGACATCGGCAAGCACCGTCAGTGGCTGCTCGCCGCGTCCCACACCCTGCTCGCGCACGATGATCGGCAGCAGCCGGTCGTCGAGGTCGACATCGGTGAACTGTTCGCCGAAGCCGTGGACGGCGGCGCGTTCCTCGCGCGCGCTCCACAGCGTCAGCGACGTGGCTCCTCCAGTCTCGTCGAGCTGGGCATCGAGCACGGCGCCGGTGCCGGTCTCCGCGACGCGTGCGCTCCATCGCGGGCCGGGCTCGTCGTCATCGTCGAGCAGACGGCCCCCAAGCGCGATCGCGTCACCCTCGAGCTCGGCCCGGTCGATCGTCTGCGTGGTCCAGGTCGTCTCGTGCTCGGTGCTCATCCAGAAGTAGCCGCGATGCTCCTCCGCCGCGACCTCGCCGCGCCCGGCACCGAGGAAGGCGTGCCCAGGCTCGCTGCTCCAGACGGTGTCGTCGTCCGTGGCGATCACGACCCGGGGTGCGTCACCGTCCTCGACGGACACGGTGAGGTCACCGGTATTCAGAGCCCCGGCGACCCCGGCGCCGATCCGCAGAGACCCGGGATCGAGGATCGACACGTCATCGCGGGGCACGCGGCCGAGAGCCACCGCGACCACCGCGACGAGCGCCAGCACCAGGCCGAGGACGACGAGCAGGAGACGGCGACGCTTCGACATGCTGTAGACGGCGGCCACCGCCTCATTGTCGCGCGGCCTCTCGCCCATCGCGTGGCGGACGGTGACCTACGCACCTCTCGGGCGCGCTGAGAGGTGGGTGGGCCACCGCTCACCACCTCGAGACGTGCGCATCTCACCGCCCACCGGCGTGAGAGGTGCGTAAGTCACCGCCCTGGGACGGGCGAGGATCACTGGTGAAGGCGATAGACGTCGAAGACGCCCTCGATCGAGCGCACCGCGCTCAGCACGTGTCCGAGATGCTTGGGATCGGCCATCTCGAAGGTGAACTTGGTCTTGGCGACCCGGTCGCGCCCCGTGCTCAGACCGGCGGACAGGATGTTGACGTGCTGATCGGAGATCACCCGGGTGATATCGCTGAGCAACCGCGGCCGGTCCAGGGCCTCGACCTGGATCGCCACGAGGAACATGCTCTTGGCCGTGGGCGCCCAGGAGACCCCGACGATGCGTTCGGGCTGATCACGCAGCGCCTGGAAGTTGACACAGTCGGTTCGGTGGATCGAGACCCCGGAGGTGCGCGTCACGAACCCGGAGATGTCGTCTCCGGGCACCGGCGTGCAGCAGCGCGCCAGCTTGACCATCACATCGCCGTCGATGCCCTCGACGTCCACGCCCGCCACACTGCGTGACTTCGGCGCGGAGCGCTGCGCGACGGTCGGGATCGTCGTCGCCTCGGCGATATCCTCCTCGGCACCCTCGCGCCCCCCGGAGAGGTCGATGACACGCTCGACGACATTCTGGGCGCCGACATTGCTCTCGCCCACCGCCGCGTAGAGGCCGGAGATGTCGTTCAGCCCGAGATCGTGGGCGACCGCCTCGAGATTCGCCTGGCTGAACAGCCGATGCAGCGGCAGTCCCTCCTTGCGCATCTGCTTGGCAATGAGGTCCTTGCCCCGCTCGATCGCCTCGTCGCGACGCTCCTTGGTGAACCACTGGCGGATCTTGTTGCGGGCACGCGGGCTCTGGACGAAGTCGAGCCAGTCGCGGCTGGGACCGGCATCGGGAGACTTGGAGGTGAAGACCTCGACGACATCGCCGCTCTCCAGCTGCGACTCCAACGAGACCAGCCGTCCGTTGACGCGGGCGCCGATACAGGCGTGGCCCACCTCCGTGTGCACGGCGTAGGCGAAATCGACCGGGGTGGCGTTGGCTGGCAGCTGGATGAGGTCGCCACGCGGGGTGTAGGCGTAGACGCCCGCATTGCCCATCTCGAAGCGCAAGGAGTCCAGGAAGTCGCTGGAGTCCTCGGTCTCGGACTGCCAGTCCATCAGCTCGCGCAACCAGACCATGTCCTGGACATCGGGGGCCTTGGCCTTGCCGCCCTTGGAGCCGGCGACCTGCGCCAGGCCGTCCTCCTTGTACTTCCAGTGCGCCGCGACACCGTACTCGGCACGACGATGCATCGCGTAGGTGCGGATCTGCAGCTCCACCGGCTTGCCCTGCGGACCGATGACGGTCGTGTGCAGCGACTGGTACATGTTGAACTTCGGGACGCTGATGTAGTCCTTGAAGCGGCCCGGGATCGGGTTCCAGCGCGCGTGCAGCACGCCGAGGACGGCGTAACAGTCGGCGATATCGTCGACGAGGATGCGCACGCCGACCAGATCGAAGATGTCGGAGAACTCGCGACCGCGCACAAGCATCTTCTGATAGATCGAGTAGTAGTGCTTGGGCCGGCCGGTCACCTTCGCCTTGATCTTGGAGTGGCCGAGGTCGGAGGTGACATCGCTGATGACTCGCTCCAGGAAGCCCTCGCGCGAGGGCGCCCGCTCGGCGACGAGGCGGACGATCTCGTCGTAGACCTTCGGATGCAGCGTGCCGAAGGCGAGATCCTCCAGCTCCCACTTGATGGTGTTCATGCCGAGCCGGTGAGCCAACGGGGCGTAGATCTCGATGGTCTCGCGGGCGATGCGCTCCTGCTTGTCCTGTCGCAGATACCGCAGGGTCCGCATGTTGTGCAGGCGGTCGGCGAGCTTGATGACGAGCACACGGATGTCGCGGCTCATCGCCACGACCATCTTGCGAATGGTCTCCGACTGCGCCGAGTCGCCGTACTTGACCTTATCGAGCTTGGTCACACCGTCGACCAGATGCACCACTTCGTCGCCGAAGTCCTCGCGCAGCTGATCGATCGTGTACGAGGTGTCCTCGACCGTGTCGTGCAGGAGCGCCGCGCACAGCGTCGGCGCGGTCATGCCGAGCTCGGCGAGGATGGTGGCGACGGCCAGCGGATGCGTGATGTACGGGTCACCGCTCTTGCGCGTCTGGCCCTCGTGCATCTGCGCCGCGATGCGGTACGCCTTCTCGATCGAGGCGATATCGCCCTTGGGATGGGTCGCTCGATAGACCTTCAGCAGAGGATCCAGCACGGCATTCGGGGCGGCTGTCCGGCCCCCCATGCGCGCGAGTCGGCTGCGTACGCGTGCGCCCGCCGGTGCCGACTCCGAAGTCTTCGGCCCGGTGGTCTTGTCGACCTGCGGATCTGCCACGTCACGCCTCCTTGGGACCATCGTACGCACGGGGTTCGCACGCCCGCGCGCGGCGGCACTCGCGGGCGAAAGCTGGAACCGGCCCGGCCCACGAAGGATGTGTCTTGCTGGTTGCTATGACAACCGTGAAGACACATCCTCCGTCCGGCCCCGCGCGAGAGCCGCCGGCATCCCGGGCGAGCCGGCGCTCAGAGCAGCATCGTCAACAAGGTCGCCGCCGAGCCGGCGACGAGTGCCCCGGCTGCGACGAGGGCGATGATCTGCATGGTCCGCCGGCTCATCATCAGTAGGTCACCAACGCAGCGGTAGGGGTCTGCGTGCCCAGGCGCGCGCGACCGCCGAGCGGAGCCAGCTCGACCAGCACCAGCTGACCGACGACACGCCCACCGAGACCGGTCACCAGGTCGCGGGCGGCGGACAGGGTCCCGCCCGTGGCGAGGACATCGTCGAGCACGAGCACGCGCTCGCCGGTCACGATCGCGTCGCGGTGGATCTCGACCGTGGCCGACCCGTATTCGAGGTCATAGGTGCGGGACTCGACGGCGGCGGGGAGCTTGCCGGCCTTGCGGACCGGGACGAAACCCGCCCCGAGACGCATCGCGACCGGCGGCGCCAGCACGAAACCGCGCGCCTCGATCCCGACGACCTTGTCGATCGGACCCCAGGTGGCGGCGATGCCGGCGAGCGCGTCGACCGTGCCCGCGAGCCCCGCGGGGTCGGCGAGCAGAGGAGTGATGTCGCGGAACGTGACACCGGGCTCGGGCCAGTCCTCGATCGCCCTGATGTGATCGCGAGCCAGAGACGCGAACTGCTCACTGCTGGTCATCGGTCGTACCCTCCAAGTCCAGGTCACAGGTCTGCTCGGCATGCTCGGAGATCTCGGCACTCGCGGTGCCGACTGCCTCCAGGTCCAGATCGGACAGCGCGTCGTCGACCGCGATCAGCTTCGCCTGATCCTCCTCGCTGAGGTCGGGCTGCTGCGCGAGCTCGATCATCTCGGCGATCGTCAGCCCTTCGTCCTCGACCGCGGCTTGCAGCTCACGGATCGTCGACCCGAAGGTCTGCCAATCGTCCTGGATCTCCTCTGGCGCCTTCTCTTCCAGCGCCGTCATGTCATCCATGACCTGGTCGATCTGCGAGAAGTCCCCGGCGCTGAGGTCCGCGAAGGGCTCGCTCACCTTCTCCAGCTCGTCGCAGTAGGCGTCGGTGTCGTCGCTACAGGCCGACAGCGCACCGAGTGTCGCGACGACCGCGATGCCGGCAGCCCACCGGCGACGCATCACCGCTTCTCGTCGTCGGTGTCGGCCGGCTCGATCTCGTCGTACTCCTCGAGCTCGTCGGCGTCGTCGGCCTCCAGCGGAGTGAACACCTGCGCGACCGCGGGACGGGCCACGGTCAGGACCGTGCCGGGAGCGACCTCGATGTCGACCGTCTGATCGTCGACCTCGACCAGGGTCCCGTGGATGCCGCTGGTCAACATGACCCGCTTACCGGGCTCCAGGGTGTTCTGCACCTGCTGGAACTGCTTCTGGCGCTGTCGCGCGGGGCGCAGGACAAGCAGGAAGAAGACGGCCACGATGGCCACAAGAAGGATGATTTCCACGCGGAGAACTCCAGGTCGCGACGGACAGGTACGACGGCGAGTCTACGGGGCACCGCCGCATCGCCGGTCACTCGGCGTCGTCGAAGCTGAGCTGCGCGACATCCTGGGGAACCGTGAGTCCCAGATGTCGCCAGGCCGCCGGCGTGGCGATGCGCCCCCGCGGCGTACGCGCGAGGAAACCGAGGCGTACAAGGAAAGGCTCGGCGAGCTCCTCGACCGTCTCGCGTTCCTCGGCGACCGCCACCGCGAGGGTCGAGATGCCGACCGGTCCGCCGCCGAAGCTGCGGCAGAGGGCGTCCAGCACGGCGCGATCGAGTCGATCGAGGCCGAGATCGTCGACCTCGTACAGCTCCAGGGCGGCTCGGGCCACCCCGTGGTCGACGTGGCCCCCGGCGCGCACCTCGGCGTAATCGCGGACGCGCCGCAGGAGACGATTGGCGATCCGCGGCGTGCCACGAGAGCGCGAGCCGATCTCGCGGGCGGCATCGTCGTCGATCGAGAGGTCCAGCAGACGCGCCGAGCGGCGCACGATGTCGTAGAGGTCCTCGGCGGCGTAATAATCGAGTTGGGCGGTGAAGCCGAATCGATCGCGCAGCGGACCGGGCAGGAGCCCCGCGCGGGTGGTGGCGCCGACGACGGTGAAGGGCGGGATCTCCAGGGGAATCGCCGTGGCCCCCGGCCCCTTGCCGACCACGACGTCGACGCGGAAGTCCTCCATCGCCATGTAGAGCAGCTCTTCTGCCGGACGCGACATGCGATGGATCTCGTCGATGAAGAGCACATCGCCCTCGCCGATCCCCGAGAGGATCGCCGCGAGATCGCCCGCATGCTGGATGGCGGGTCCGGAGGTGAGCCGCAGCGGGGCGGAGAGCTGGTGGGCGATGATCATCGCCAACGTGGTCTTGCCGAGCCCGGGCGGTCCGCTCAGCAACACGTGATCGGGCGTGCGGCCGCGTGCCACGGCCGCCTCGAGCACTAGCGCGAGCTGCTCGCGCACACGGTCCTGGCCGACGAGCTCATCGAGGCTCTTGGGTCGCAGGGCTGCCTCGAAGGCGCGGTCCTCGGGCAACACCTCGGCACTGACGGCGTCGTTGAATTCCCCCGTCATCGGCGGCCCTTGCCGAGGGTGCGCAGGGCGTCGCGCAGCACGGCCGAGACATCGGGCTCGGTGCCCTCGGGAAGCTCGGCTGCCGTCGCGTCGATCGCGGCATCGGCATCCTTGGCCGACCAGCCGAGACCGGTGAGCGCCTCGTGCACCTGGCCGCGCCATACGCCGCCCCCAGCCGTGTGAGAGGCGCCCGTGACCGGGCCGACGCGATCCTTGAGCTCCAGGATGATGCGTTCGGCGCCCTTGCGCCCGATGCCGGGGACGGTGGTGAGCGTGCTGACCTCGCCGGCGGCGATGGCCTGCCGGATGCGTTCGGGGTCGAGCACGGCGAGCATCGCCTGGGCGACCTTGGGGCCCACGCCGCTCGCGGTCTGCACGAGCTCGAACATCTCGCGTCCGTCGGCGTCGGCGAAACCGTAGATCGTCAGGGAGTCCTCTCGGACCACCATCGAGGTGAAGAGCGTCGCGGGCTGGCCGATCCGCAGGCTCGCGATGGTGGCGGGCGTGCAGAAGACCTGGAGTCCCACTCCGCCGACCTCGATCACCGCGGAGGTGACGGTGACGGCCGCCACCGGTCCCTTGACGTGTGCGATCACCGAGCGGTCCTCTCCTTCTGGGCCGCCACGGCGGCGGCGAGTCGGTCGTGTGCGGCCCCGCGCCAGATCTGACAGATCGCGAGGGCAAGGGCGTCCGCGGCATCGGCCGGCTTGGGCGCTTGCGCCAGCCGCAGCAACCGGCTGACCATGAGGGTGACCTGCGCCTTGTCGGCACGACCGCTGCCGGTGACAGCGGCCTTGACCTCGCTGGGCGTGTGCAGCCGGACGTCGAGGCCGTGCCGTGCGGCGACCAGCATCGCGATGCCGCTGGCCTGGGCCGTGCCCATCACCGTGCTGACATTGTGCTGACTGAAGACGCGTTCGACAGCCATCACCTCCGGGCGGTGCGTGCGCACGGCCTCGTCCAGCGCCTCCTCCAGCCGCAGCAGGCGACGCGAGAGGTCGAGGTCGGCCGGCGTGCGGACCACCGAGACGTCGACCATCGTGAGCGGCCTGCCGACGCTGCCCTCGACCACGCCGAGACCGCAACGGGTCAGGCCGGGGTCGATCCCTATGACGCGGACAGAACGCATGTTCGAAAGCCTAACGGGCCGAGCCGTGTGGGCGCGTACCGCCACGCCGGGGCCCACGCATCCAGCAACCCCGTGCTGGCGGTAGCTGGTCAACCCCACCTCCCCGTGGCGGTAACTCGTCAACCCCATCTCCCCCGTGGCGGTAGCTGGTCAACGTCATGGACCCGCGATGAGGTTGCTGACGTACCGCCACGGCGCGGCCGAGCGGGCGGTCAGCGCAGGTCGGCGTCCGGGGTCCGGCCGATCTCACCGGCCAGATCGCGGGCGAGCAGGAAGGCCCCCACCGCCCCACGGGTGACGTACCGAGAGACCTCCTCGTCCTGGCGGATCACCACCACGACGCTCCGCCAGCGGTACCCGGCGAAGGCGAGCAGCAGACAGGGCACCGCCAGGGCGACCAGCCACCCCAGCCCCGCGGAGAGGAGCACCGGCGCCAGGATGACGAGGACGACCGCGAGAGCCGTCAACAGCCCGAAGCCGACCGAGGGCGCCGGCACAATGACCTCGCGCTCGCGATCCGCTCTCCTCGCGAGGGCACAGCGCAGCCTCCAGTCGACACCGTCGGGCGTGCGCGCCCTCATCGCCTCGCCGAGCCGGTCAGAGCTCGGCCATCACCTCGTCGGGCGCGTCGAAGTTGGCGTAGACGTTCTGCACGTCGTCGCAGTCCTCGAGCGCGTCGATGAGCTTGACCACCTTGCCAGCACCGGCCGCATCGAGTTCGACCTGGACACTCGGCAGGAACGACGCCTCAGCGGAGTCGTAGTCGAGGCCGGCCTCCTGGAGTGCCGTGCGCACCGCCACCAGGTCGGTGGCCTCGCTGACCACCTCGAACGAGCCGTCGAGGTCGTTGACCTCCTCAGCTCCCGCATCGAGCACGGCGACCAGGATGTCGTCCTCATTGGTGGTCGACTCGCCCTGCTCCGCCGGCACGATGACGACGCCCTTGCGATTGAACAGATACGAGACCGAGCCCGGGTCGGCCATCGTGCCGCCGTTGCGGGTCATGGCCGTGCGGACCTCCATGGCGGCACGGTTCTTGTTGTCGGTGAGGCACTCGATGAGCAGCGCGACGCCGTTCGGACCGTAGCCCTCGTACATGATCGTGGTGTAGTCGACCGCACCACCGTCGAGACCCCCGCCGCGCTTGACCGCGCGATCGATGTTGTCATTGGGGACCGACTGCTTCTTGGCCTTCTGGATCGCATCGTAGAGGGTCGGATTGCCTTCGGGGTCAGGACCACCCGTGCGCGCCGCCACCTCGATGTTCTTGATGAGCTTGGCGAACAGCTTGCCGCGCTTGGCGTCGATGACCGCCTTCTTGTGCTTGGTGGTCGCCCACTTGGAATGCCCTGACATGGCGTCCTTCCCTACGACTGAGTCACGAG
Organism: Aeromicrobium piscarium; assembly: GCF_007421815.1. GTDB lineage: Bacteria > Actinomycetota > Actinomycetes > Propionibacteriales > Nocardioidaceae > Aeromicrobium > Aeromicrobium piscarium. The sequence goes on from NZ_VLNT01000011.1 coordinate 80,526, forward strand.
GTCGACGAAGAGCCGGTGGAGACGATCGTCGTTCCCGACCTCGGGATGGAACGACGTCGCCATGAGCGGCCCCTGGCGAACAGCGACGATTCTACCGGCGGCACCGTGTTCCGGTGCCGATGCGGGCACTCGGGCGAGCACCTCGACCCGCGCTCCGGCCTCCTCCACCCAGGGGGCACGGATGAAGACCGCGTGCACCGGCGCGTCGAGGCCGTCGACCGCGAGACCCGTCTCGAAAGAGTCGACCTGGCGTCCGAAGGCATTGCGCCGGACCGTGATGTCGATGCCCCCGAGGGTCTCCTGACCCTCGATACCGTCGAGCAGACGGTCGGCCAGCATGATCATGCCCGCGCACGTGCCGAAGGCCGGCATCCCGGCCGCGATCCGCTCGCGCAGCGGCTCACGCAGCTCGAAGATCCGCGCCAGCTTGTCCATCGTCGAGGACTCGCCGCCCGGAACGATCAGGCCGTCGACGCGGTCGAGCTCCTCGGGCCGGCGCACCGGAAGCGCCCTCGTGCCCAGCCGGTCGAGTGCGTGGAGATGCTCCCGCACATCGCCCTGGAGGGCGAATACGCCGACGGTGGGGCCGGTCACCAGCCGCGGGTCTCGAGGCGGTGCGGCTCGGGGATGTCGTCGACATTGATGCCGACCATGGCCTCGCCGAGCCCGCGTGACACCTTGGCGATGACATCGGGGTCGTCGAAGAAGGTGGTGGCCTTGACGATCGCGGCGGCGCGCTCGGTCGGGTTGCCGGACTTGAAGATGCCCGAGCCGACGAAGACGCCCTCGGCGCCGAGCTGCATCATCATCGCGGCGTCGGCCGGCGTGGCGATACCGCCCGCGGTGAACAGCACGACCGGCAGCTTGCCCGCCTCGGCGACCTCCTTGACGAGCTCGTACGGCGCCTGCAGCTCCTTGGCGGCGACGTACAGCTCATCGGGTGCCAGCGTCTGGAGGCGGCGGATCTCACCGCGGATCTTGCGCATGTGGCCCGTGGCATTGGAGACATCGCCGGTGCCGGCCTCGCCCTTGGAGCGGATCATCGCCGCGCCCTCGGTGATACGGCGCAGGGCCTCGCCGAGATGGGTCGCGCCGCACACGAAGGGCACCGTGAAGGCCCACTTGTCGATGTGGTTGGCGTAGTCGGCAGGCGTGAGCACCTCGGACTCGTCGACGTAGTCGACGCCGAGGCTCTGCAGCACCTGCGCTTCGACGAAGTGGCCGATGCGCGCCTTGGCCATGACCGGGATGGAGACGGCCTCGATGATGCCGTCGATGAGGTCGGGGTCGCTCATCCGCGCGACGCCGCCCTGCGAGCGGATGTCCGCGGGCACGCGCTCGAGGGCCATGACGGCGACGGCGCCGGCGTCCTCGGCGATCTTGGCCTGCTCGGCGTTGACGACGTCCATGATGACGCCGCCCTTGAGCATCTCGGCCATGCCGCGCTTGACCCGGGCGGTTCCGGTGGTGGTCTCTTCGCTGGTCACCCCTCCAGTCTACGAGCCGTGTCGCGCCGCCTCGAAGCCCGCCCGCCGGGACCGGTCGAGCCCTCGGGCGCGCTCGTCGTCACCAGCGGTGACGAGCGCACGTCTCCGACGCGCTGAGAGGTGTCCAGCACACCGCCGCGGCGAGCGAGAGGTGTCCAGCCCACCGCCGCCTCGGGCCGCGAAGGACTCAGCCGAGGGATTGGCGGCGGACCATGAGCATGCGCTGGCCGCAGGTGACGAGACTGGCGACCGCCAGCGCCCAGAGCGTGACGTGCTGCAGGATCGGCAGGTCCAGGAGGCCGGCGAATCCCGTCATGACGAGGATCGCGACCAGCCGGTCCGAGCGCTCGGCGATACCCCCCTTGGCCTCCAGGCCGAGGCCTTCGGCCCGGGCACGGAGATAGGAGGTCATCATGCCGAGCACGAGACACGCCAGGCTCAGGCACAGGTAGAGCGGCGAATCGCCCTCCCACGCGTACCAAAGCGCGATCCCGCCGAAGATCGCCGCATCGCCCACCCGGTCGAGCGAGGAGTCCAGGAAGGCACCCCACTTCGACGAGCGACCGAGCTTGCGCGCCATCGAGCCGTCGACGATGTCGCTGAACACGAAGGCCGTGACGAACATCGTGCCCCAGAAGAACTCACCCTGCGGGAACAGCCACAACGCCCCGACGCACACGCCGATCGTGCCGACCCAGGTCACCATGTCCGGCGTCACGCCGATCTTGATGAGCCCGTCGGCGATCGGCGAGAGCAGCTTGTTCCAGAAGGCGCGGAACCTCTCCAGCATCAGGCCGTCACCCCCTCTCTTCGATGACGGCAGTCCAGGCGTCGGTCAGCATCCGCGCGGTGTCCTCGATGACCTGGGGCAGCGTCTTGGTGTGCCCGACGACGGTCATGAAGTTGGCGTCGCCGCCCCAGCGCGGGACGACATGCTGATGCAGATGTTGCGAGAGCGAGCCTCCCGCCACTCCCCCGAGGTTCAGCCCGACATTGAAGCCATGTGGCGAGCTCACGTGGCGGATCACCCGGACCGCCTGCTGGGTCAGCTGGGTCAGCTCGATCGACTCCTCCTCGGACAGCGCGGTGAAATCCGATTCGTGCCGGTTCGGCAGCACCATCAGGTGCCCGGGGTTGTACGGGTAGAGGTTCATCGTGACGAAGGAGTGCTCGCCGCGATGCACCACCAGCTCGCTCTGGGGACCGCCCTCGGCCATAGCGCAGAACGGGCAGCGATCATCGTGGGGCGTCTTCTCCTCCCCCCGCACATAGGCCATCCGATAGGGAGCCCACAGCCGCTCGAGACCGTCGGGGTCCGGCGCCATCAGACCTGGACCCGGTCGCGCACCGCCGCGACGATCTTGGCGACCGCGTCGTCGAGCGACACCCCGTTCTCCTGCTCGCCGCTGCGATAGCGGAAGGAGACGGCACCGGCTTCGACATCCTTGTCCCCCGCCAGCAGCATGAAGGGGATCTTCTGGGTCTGCGCCGTGCGGATCTTCTTCTGCATCCGCTCATCGGAGGCGTCGACCTCGATCCGGATGCCCTCGGCCTTGAGCCGGGCGGCGAGGTCGTACAGGTAGTCCAGATGCCGTTCGGCCACCGGGATGCCGACGACCTGCACCGGCGCGAGCCACGGAGGGAAGGCCCCGGCGTAGTGCTCGACGAGCACGCCCATGAACCGCTCGATCGAGCCGAACTTGGCCGAGTGGATCATGACCGGCTGCTGACGCGAGCCGTCAGCGGCCACGTACTCGAGTCCGAAGCGATCCGGCGCCGGCTGGTTGAAGTCGTACTGCACCGTGCCCATCTGCCAGGTACGGCCGATGGCATCGCGCGCCTGGACCGAGATCTTGGGGCCGTAGTAGGCCGCCCCACCCGGATCGGGCACGAGCTCGAGGCCGGTGGCAGTGGCGACGTCCTCGAGCACCTGGGTCGCGATCGCCCAGTCCTCATCGGAGCCGATGAACTTGTCCTTGGTGGCGTCGCGGGTCGACAGCTCGAGGTAGAAGTCGTCGATCCCGAAGTCCCGCAGCAGGCTGAGCATGAAGTTGAGCAGGTGCTCGACCTCGGCGGGGGCCTGCTCGGGCGTGACATAGGAGTGCGAGTCGTCCTGGGCGAAACCGCGGACACGCGTCAGGCCGTGGATCACCCCGGACTTCTCGTTGCGGTACACGTGCCCGAACTCGAACAACCGCAGCGGCAGCTCACGATAGGAACGCTGGCGCGATCGGAAGATCAGATTGTGCATCGGGCAGTTCATCGCCTTGAGGCGGTAGTCCATGCCGTCGACGTCGAGCGCCGGGAACATCCCCTCGCCGTAGTACGGGAGGTGGCCCGACGTGTGGAAGAGACCCTCTTTGGCGATGTGCGGGGTGCCGACGTACTCGAAGCCCTCCTCAATGTGCCGGCGACGGACATAGTCCTCCATCTCCCTCTTGATGACCCCGCCCTTGGGGTGGAAGACGGGCAGTCCCGAGCCGATCTCGTCGGGGAAGCTGTAGAGGTCGAGCTCGGATCCGAGGCGCCGGTGGTCGCGTCGCTGCGCCTCCTCGATCCGGTGGAGATAGTCGTCCAGCTCCTCCTTGCTCGGCCAGGCCGTGCCGTAGATGCGCTGGAGCTGCTTGTTCTTCTCGTCCCCGCGCCAGTAGGCGGCCGCAGAGCGCATCAGCGTGAACGCCGGGATGCGCTTGGTGGTGGGCAGGTGCGGACCGCGGCAGAGGTCGTTCCAGGCGACCGAGCCGTCGCGCTTGAGATTGTCGTAGATGCTGAGCCCGCCCTCGCCGACCTCGACGCTCGCGCCCTCGGCCGCATCCCCCGCCGTGGACTTGAGACCGATGAGCTCGAGCTTGTAGGGCTCATCGGCCAGCTCGGCGCGGGCCTCGTCATCGGAGATCTCGCGGCGGCTGAACCGCTGGTTCTCCTTGACGATCTTCTTCATCCTCGCCTCGATCTTGGACAGATCGTCCGGCGTGAAGGGCTCGGGCACGTCGAAGTCGTAGTAGAAGCCGTCGGTGATCGGCGGGCCGATGCCGAGCTTGGCCTCGGGGAAGAGCTCTTGGACCGCCTGCGCCATGACGTGCGCGGTGGAGTGACGCAGGATGTCCAGTCCATCGGGCGAGTCGATCGCGACCGGTTCGATGAGATCGCCATCGGCGAGCTCATAGGACAGGTCCTTCAGCTCACCACCGACGCGAGCGGCGACCACGGAGGGGTCCTCGGAGAACAGCTGCCAGGCCTTCGTGCCGGTCTCGACGCTCCGCGCCTGTGTCTCACCTCCTTCGCCGGCGGGCGAGAGCACGGACACGGAGAGGTCGGACATACGGGTCACCTTCGAAGGTCGGGACGCGCCCTACGGCTGGCGCGTGCAGGTCGCGTCCACTGTAACGGCATGATCGGGTCGTGACTCCGCGCCTCCGTACCGCCCGCCTACGCGTCCGGCTCATGCTCGCCCTCACCTTTTCCACAGGGGTCGTCGACGCCGTCTGCTATCTCGGACTGGACCGGGTGTTCACCGCCAATATGACCGGCAATGTCGTCATCCTCGGCATGGGCTTGGCCGGAGCCGACGGTCTCTCGGTCGCCGGTCCCCTGCTCGCCCTGGCGGGTTTCATGACAGGGGCCGCCGTCGGCGGCCGGATCCTGCGGAGCTCCGCCGCCACGTGGACCTCCCGGACCACCGCCGCGCTGTGCTTCGTAGCCCTCGTCGTGGCATCGGTCGCCATCGGGTCGGCCACGATCGCTGCCTTCGACGCGCCGAACAGGAGCCTGGCCTTGTCGGTCACCGCCTTGCTCGGGTCGGCCATGGGTCTGCAGGCCGCCACAGCGCGCTCACTGGCGGTGCCCGATGTCACGACGGTGGCGGTGACCGCGACGGTGATCCACCTGTCCAGCGACGTGACCTCAGGTGTCGCCGAGCAAGGCGCCTCGGCCCGGCGCGTGCTGGCCATCGGACTGCTGCTCGCCGGGGCCGCAGTCGGCGCGCTGCTGCTGCACTGGCACCTGGCCGCGGGCCTGTCCCTGGCGGCGGCGACATGTGTCGTCGTCGCCGCGATCGGCGTCAGTGCGCACCGGCGCCTCGAGAACGAGTCGGTGGGAGACTAGAGCCATGGCACTGCACATCACGGACGACCCGGCCGCCGACGAGCTGTTGACCCAGAATCCGCTCGCGCTGTTGATCGGCATGCTGCTCGATCAGCAGGTGGCGATGGAGACCGCCTTCGCCGGGCCGCTGAAGATCCGCGAACGGGTCGGCGCGGTCGACGCACCGACGCTCGCGTCCTATGACCCCGAGGCCCTGGAGCAGGCCTTCCGTCAGACTCCCGCCGTCCACCGTTATCCCGGGTCGATGGCCAAGCGGGTGCAGGCGCTGTGCGCGGAGATCGAGAGCCGGTGGGGCGGCCGGGCCGAGTCGATCTGGACCGAGGGCGATCCGGATGGCAAGGAGGTCCTGAAGCGTCTCAAGGCACTTCCTGGTTTCGGCGATCAGAAGGCCAGGATCTTCCTCGCGCTGCTCGGCAAGCAGTACGGCTTCCAGGGAGCCGGCTGGCGTGAGGCTGCCGGTGATTACGGCGATGACGGCTCGTATCGCTCGGTCGCCGACATCACGAGTCCGGAGTCACTCGTCAAGGTCCGCGAGTTCAAGAGGGCGATGAAGGCCGCCGCCAAGAATGGCTGAGACCGGGTTCGCCCCGGAGCAGCGGCAGGTCCTCCCGACGATCCTCGTCCCCGCTTTCCTCTCGCTGCTCAGCGTCTCGATCGTCAACGTCGCCCTCCCCGCCATCGAGACCTCGCTGGGAGCCGGCACGTCCGGCCTCCAATGGGTCATCTCGGGCTACGCGCTCGCCTTCGGTGTCCTGCTGGTCGCCGCTGGACGAGCAGGTGACCTCTGGGGACGTGGAAGGCTCTTCATCCTCGGACTCGCCCTCTTCGCCATCGGATCCCTCGCCTCAGGACTCGCACCGAGTATCGCCGTGCTCAACCTCGCACGAGCCCTCATGGGGATCGGGTCGGGCCTGCTGACTCCCCAGGTCAGCGGCATCATCCAGCAGTTCTTCCAAGGGGAGTCGCGCGGGCGTGCCTTCGGTGCCCTCGGCTCGGCCGTCGGCGTCTCTGTCGCGATCGGCCCGGTGCTGGGCGGTGTGTTCATCACATCCCTGGGTCCCGAATGGGGATGGCGCTGGTGCTTCCTGATCAACGTGCCGATCGCCATCGGGGGCATTGTGGCAGCTCGCGTCTTCCTGCCGCCGTCGGCCTGGAAGGCGGCCTACACCGAGACCGATCTGTCGCCGCCCCGGTCAGGACGCCGACGGGTGGACTTCGATCCGGTCGGCATGCTCCTGCTCGCTCTCGCCACCTTGTTCATCATGGTGTCCTTCATGGAGGCGGGCCTCGGAGCGTGGGTCTGGAGCCTGCTCGTCCTCGGCGTGGGCCTGGTCATCGCCTGGGTGAGATGGGAGTTGCGGTACCGGCGCATCGGCCGGACTCCGATGGTCGACATGCAGCTCTTCCGCACGCGCTCCTTCGCCAGTGGAGCCCTGCTCTCGACGCTCTACTTCCTCGGTTACACCAGTCTCTGGCTGCTCGTCGCCCAGTACATGCAGATCGGTCTGGGCCATGACGCCCTCGTGGCCGGGATGATCGGACTACCCGCCGCATTCGCCGGCGCGATCACGGCTCCTATCGCCGGGCGATATGTGGTCCGGGTCGGGCAGGGGATCGTGCTGTGGGGCCTCGGGGTCGGGGTGCTCGGGCTGCTGCTCAGCGCGGCGGTCGTGCTCCTGCACGGACGGAGCGGTGTGACCGAATGGTGGCTGCTGGGCACCTTGATGCTCACCGGTGTCGGCCAGGGTATGGTCGTCTCCCCCAATCAGACGCTCGCCCTCGCTGAGGTGCCGCTGCGGTACGCGGGCAGCGCCGGTGGGGTGCTGCAGACGGGTCAGCGCATCGGAACGTCGGTCGGGATCGCGGTGATCACGACCATCGCCTTCAGCGTGGCCGCGTCATCGGGATGGGACGTCGCTCTCGCGGTCGGCTTCAGCGCGATCATCGCCGTGGCGGGAGTCGCGATGCTCGTGGGAGCGTACGACCTCGCCGCCAGTCGCCGCGAACGAGACCTCGGAGGTGAGGGCGCTAGCTCCACGCCCGCACGATGAGTGTGATGGCGATGGTGAAACCGAGTGCGGTCGCCACGAGATAGGGACCGTACAGTCGTCGCAGCCAGGGGTGAAGCACGCGCGCGAGCACGGTCAGCGCCGCTGCGATGACGAGCATCCGCGCCCCGCGTTCGACGGTCGCCCAGCCGGCCAGCGCGGCCAGGTCGATGCCCTGCTCGCCCGCGGCCTGGGCGTAGAGCTTGACGGGGATCCCGTTCAGGGCCTGGTGGAGTATGCCGCTCGCTCCGCCCTCGGCGAGGTGCTCCTCCACGACAGTGCGCATCCGGTCGGTGGTCCAGGGTGTAACGACCAGCACGTCGCGGGTCGCGAGCCAGGCATTGACGACCACTCCGGTCACCGAGCCGATGACGATCGACAGGGCCCACGACGGCACGCGTCGCGGCACGGCGACGGCGAGAAACACCAACGCCATCTCCGCCATGATGGGCCAGCTCAAGGCCTCGGAGAATCCCCACAGGAAGGCCACGACCAACCCGACGGGGCTGGTCACCAGCCGCGCGATCGCCTGCCATACGCGGGAGATGCGCGGCTCGGCCGGGCCGCGCTCTGCCAGCGTGACGACCTCGTCCCGCAGCCGCTCCGGTGTCGCATCCTCGGGTGCCAGCGGGACGCCGAGTCGCAGTTCCATCGCACCGGGCGCGAACCGGCCGTTCTTCGGCAGCAGGTCGCGGGTCCCGAGGAGAGCGGCGGGAACGATCTCGGCATCGCAGTCGCGGGCGAGCCGCGTGGCGCCGGAGGCGAACTCACCGACGGTGCCGTCCTGGGTGCGCGTGCCCTCCGGATAGATCACGACGGTGCGTCCGGCAGAGAGCGCGGGACGGGCCGCGTCGAGCAGTGCGGCGTAGGCGCCACCCTCACCCCGGCGCACGGGTAGCGCCCCCGCGAGGCCGGTCACCAGGCCGCGGCGCCACCACACGTCGAACCAGTAGTCCGCCGCGGCGGCGAACACCGGATAGGCAGATACCGGGAGCCCGGCCAGCAGCACGGCGGTGTCGGCATGTGAGGAGTGGTTGGCCACGACGATCCGTCCGCGGCGCTCTCCCGGCCACCGCCCGGTCACGCGCAGCCCGCCGGCGAGGGTGCAGGCCAGTCGCCAGAGCAGATGCCGCAAGAGCGCGGGAAGGTATCTCACATCAGCACCGCGGCGAGCGGGAGCACCAACAGCAGCGAGTCGATCCGATCGAGCAGCCCGCCGAAGCCGGGCAGCCACTCCCCCGCGTCCTTGACCTTGGCACGGCGTTTGATCATCGACTCGAGCAGGTCGCCGAGCACCCCACCGAAGGCGACGGCGATCAGCAGGCCGACCGAGATCGTGCCGAGCAAGGTGAGCACCAGGAAGGCGCCGATCATCGCTCCGACGAGACCTCCGACCGTCTTGTTGGGGCTGAGCGGCGACAACGGACGACGGGCCCAGCCGAAGCGTTTGAACCCCTTGCCGCCGCACCACGCGGCCACGTCGGTGGCGGCCGCGGCGAAGACCACCACGAAGGCGTCCTCCCAGAGGATCACCAGATGGGCCAGGGACCAGCAGATCCAGACGGAGCCGAAGCCACTGAAGGCGGACCGACTGACCCCGTCCGCGGTGTCGCCGGACAGGATCGCGGGAAGAGCGCACAGCAGCACGACGAGGGGCGCGAGCGCGAGGAGCGAGGGCGTCTGCCAGGCGGCCAGCGGGTACACGACCGCGAGCGCGTACAAGATGGCGCTGTCCCAGGGACGAAGGCCGACCAGCTTCGTGTACTCGCGCACGGCGACGAGGGCGAGGACGATCGCGAGCACTGCGGTGGGGCCGCGGCCGAACCAGATCGGCAGGCCCACCACCGGCACGATGAGCACCCAGGTGGTCCACTTCTGCACCAGCTCGCGCTTGCGGGAGATCGCGACGGCGATGCCGCTGAGTGCGAGCAGGGTCATCGTCACCCAGAAGAAGAACACGCTCCGGCCGGAGACGTCGACGCTGATCGGGCCGAGGTCGAAGTCCAGGCTCAGCGACTCGCGATCGAGGTTGAGAATGCCGACGTAGACATCGAGCAGCCAGTCCGGCAGGGCCGAGGGAGAGTCCGGTCCGTTCACGCGGCACTCAGCTCCCGGTGGGTGGCGATCAGCCGGGTGACCGCGGTGACGAGGGATCCGGCCACGATGATCCAGGCGATCCAGATGGTCCAGGCCGGGACGATCGAGGCGATGATGACCAACAGACAGCGCTCGGTCTTGCCGAGCGGCCCACCGTTGCGGCGGGTCGCGCCCGCGCCGGCCGCCGCGAGGGACGCGAAGGTGGGGAGTGTGGCCGCGACCGCGGCGATCACCACGACGAGTGCCACGTCGACCCCGTCGGTGCGCCAGGCCAGGACAGCCAGGCCGCCCATGACCACGAGATCGCTCAGTCGATCGCCGATCTCGTTGAGCACGAAACCCCACGGGCGGCTGACCTCACGGGCGCGGGCGACGGCACCGTCGAGATTGGCCCCCGCCAGACGGATGGCGAGGAAGAGGATGACGAGGGGCCACCACGCGTAGGCGACCGCGACGGCCGCGAGGCAGGCCCCGATGATCCCCACGAAGGTGAAGAGATCGGGACTGAGGCCACGACGGACGGCTCCTCGCACGAACATGTCCAGACGCCTGCTGTACCAGGGCTTCAGCGCATAGAGTCCGCGCACGCGATCTCCTCTCCGTCCCGGACCGCATCGTACGCGACGGTCGTCTCAGAGCGACGGAGCCCGCGGCACGACGAGCGGGGTCCCGGTCTCCGGATCGTCGATGACGACGCACCGGAGTCCGAAGACCTCTTCGACCAGGTGCGCGGTCACGACCTCCCGCGCCACGCCGGACGCGCGGATCTGACCGTCTCGCATCGCGATGACATGGCTGGCGTATCGGGCCGCGTGGTTGAGATCGTGCAGCACGGCCACCACCGTCACGCCGCGGCGGTTGAGAGCCGCGAAGAGATCCATGAGCTCGACCTGATGGGCGATGTCGAGGAAGGTCGTGGGCTCGTCGAGCAGCAGGATGCCGGCCTGCTGGGCAAGTGCCATCGCGACCCACACGCGTTGACGCTGGCCGCCCGACAGCTCGTCGACGCGGCGATCTGCCAGTGCAGTGGTGTCCGTCTGCTCCAGCGCGAGATCGACGGCCGCAGCGTCCTCGGAGGTCGACGGTCGCCACCAGGCCTGGTGCGGGAATCGGCCCCGGCCGACGAGCTCGCGCACGGTGATGCCGTCGGGAGCCGACGCCGTCTGCGGCAACAACCCCACCTGCCGGGCGAAGTCCTTCGGTGGATGGTCGCCGGCGGCCCGGCCGTCGAGCACGACGGTGCCCGCCTTCGGGCTGAGCAGACGCGCCAGAGCACGCAGCAGTGTCGACTTACCGCACGCATTCGGACCGACGATCGCCGTGAATCCTCCGTCGGGCACCGCTACGGACAGATTCTCGGCGACGATGCGGCGCTCGTAACCGAGGGTCAGCTCCTCGGCGACGAGACGAGCGGGTGACGAGGACATTCAGCGCCTCCTGGTTTCCGCGGCGAGCAGCCACACGAGGTAGCAGCCGCCGATGACGACGGTGACGGTGCCGACGGGAACTCCCCCAGGCAGCGCATGCTGCGCGACCCCATCGGCGAGCACCAGGACGAGTGCGCCGACGGCGGCCGATGCGATGAGCGGAAGCCCTGCCGAGCGGGTGATGCGTGCGGCGACCTGAGGTGCCGCGAGAGCGATGAAGGCGATCGGTCCGACCAGCGCGGTAGGCACCGCCACGAGCACGACGCCGATGACGAGCAGCGCGAGACGGGCCGGTTCAACCCGCACGCCGTGGGCGCGCGAGGTGTCGTCACCGAGTTCCAGCTGTCGCAGGCTCGGTGCGACGGCCCGCAGTGTCGCGGTCGCCAGCAGAAGCGTGCCGCCGAGCACCCACGCATCGGTCGCATTGGTGAGCGAGAAGGAGCCGGCTCCCCAGATCGCGGCACCCAATGCCACCTCGAGCTGGGCGCGCATCAACAGCCAGGTGTTCAACGCCGACATCATCGCGGTGACGCCGACGCCGACGACCACCAGCCGGAAGCCGAGCACCCCCTGGCGGAAGGCGAGGACATAGACGATGGCGGCCGTGCCGAGACCGCCCACGATGGCCCCGACGGTGGCTCCGCCGAGGCCCAGACCGAGCACCGTCATCGCGATCAGCGCACCGGTGTAGGCGCCAGTCGAGAAGCCGATGACATCCGGGGACCCGAGCGGATTGGCCGTGAGGCTCTGGAAGATGGCGCCCGAGACCCCTAGACAGGCGCCCACGAGCAGGGCGGAGACCACCCGCGGTAACCGCCACTCGACGACCACGGTGTGGTCGAAGCCCGTCGACGGATCGACGAGTGCTCGCACCACTTGTGACACGGACATCGGATAGTCCCCGAAGCCGAGCGTGACGATCGCCGCCAGCAGCGCGACCGTCAGGAGCAGGGCGGTGGTCAACCGGGTACGCAGCAGCGTGGTCACAGCGAGACCACCTGTCGACGCCGGACGATCGCGATCAGCACGGGGGCCCCGACGAAGGCGGTGACGACCCCGACCGGCAACTCGCCATTGGGCAGCGCGACCCGGCCCAGGATGTCCGACGCCAGCACCAGCACCGGCCCGAGCACCGCGCTCACCCCGATGATCCAGCGTTGATCGAGTCCGACGAGCGCGCGGGCCGCATGGGGGATCATCAGTCCGACGAACACGATGGGGCCGGCGACCGCCGTCGCACTTCCCGCCAGCAGGGTGATGCACAGGAGAGCCACCACGCGCGTCCGAAACAGTCGGGCTCCGAGGGCACGAGCCGTGTCGTCGCCGAGCGCGGTCGCATTGAGACTGGGCGTGATCGCCATGGCCATCACGAGGCCGAGCAGGATGAAGGCGATGACCGGGGCGGCGTGCTCCCACCCACGTCCCTCCAGGGATCCGGCATTCCAGACACGCATCGTGTTGAAGGCCTTCGGATCGGCCAGCACGATCGCCCGCGTGACGCCGGCGAGGACGGACCCGAAGGCGACGCCGGCGAGGACGAGGCGGGCCGACGATGTTCCCGATCCCCCGATCGCGAAGACCGCGAGCGCGGTCACCAGCGCGCCGGCGAAGGCGAAGGGCAAGGTGGCGAGCGTGCCCGAGACACCGAGGAATCCCACGCCGAGGGCGACGGTGAAGGCCGAGCCCGCACTCACGCCCAGGATCCCGGGGTCGGCCAGCGGGTTGCGGGTCAACGCCTGGATCACCGCACCGGCCACGGCGAGGCCCGCGCCGACGACGATCGCCGCGACCATCCGGGGCACTCGGGTCTCACGGACGATCGTCGTGGCGGTCGGGTCATCCGGCGACCCCCACAAGGCCTCGATCACCCGCCGTACCGACAGGGACTCCGCACCGACGGCGATACTCACCGCCGCAGCCACCACCAGAGCCAGCAGCGCGAGCACGATGACGGTCTGACGGCGCCCTCGGACGGACGAGCGCCCGGTGGCGGGAGGGGACGAAGGAGGCATCAGGCAATGAGTTTAGGCTTGCCTACGTCAGAGTTCGCTTCCTGGGCAGTCCCGGGACGAGCCACCACAGCATCGGAGGGGAATCCGCACCCATGCACTATCGACTCACGGCGGCCGTGGCCGCACTCGCCCTCTCGCTCGGGCTCACCGCGTGCGGCGCCGACGACTCCGAGGGGACCGCGGGCAAGGGGGCGGCCGGCGATGACTTCCCCGCGACCGTCGCCACCGAGTTCGGCGATGTCACGATCGACGAAGCGCCGGAGCGCGTCGTCGCCCTCGGTTGGGGCGATGCCGAGACGGCGCTCGCCCTCGGTGTCCAGCCGGTCGGCGCCTCGGACTGGCTCGGCTTCGAAGGCGAGGGCGTGGGCCCGTGGGCGGACGGCCTGTACGACGAGGCTCCCGAGCTCATCGGGACGCTGGAGCCGTCCTACGAGCAGATCGCGTCGTTGAAGCCCGACCTCATCCTCGACGTCAAGAGCTCCGGGGAGCAGGAGCGCTACGACCGGCTCTCGCAGATCGCGCCGACCGTGGCGATCCCCGAGGGCAAGCAGTCCTTCCTCACCTCGATGGAGGAGCAGGTGGCGATGATCTCCACGGCGCTCGGTGCGCCGGAGAAGGGTGAGGAGCTGCTCGCCGATGTCGAGCAGCAGTTCGCCGATGCCGCCGCCGAGCATCCGGAGTTCCAGGACAAGACCATCTCGGTCGCCGCCTTCACGTCCGAGGGCTGGGGCGCCTATATCCAGGGCAATGAGCGGGTGGCCTTCATGGAACGGCTGGGATTCGAGCAGAACCCGGCCATCGAGGAGCTCACCCCGGAGGACTTCACCGCGAAGCTCGCCAATGAGCAGATCGGCGTGCTCGACGCGGATCTGCTGGTGGTGTTCCCCATCTGGCTGCCGGCGACCGATGTGACCGATCAGCCCCTCTTCCAGCAGATCCCGGCGGTCCAGGAGGGCCGCTCGATCGTGTTCACCGACGATGATGAGGACATCCGTCAGTCCTACTCGGCGAACACGGTCCTATCGGTGCCCTTCGCCCTCGAGTCGGTGGTGCCGATGCTGGCGGACGCGGTCGGCTGAGCTCGGTGGCCGCTGAGCGGTTGGCGAGCGGGCGCGGGCGCAAGCCCGCGGACGCGCGTGTCCGCCGGGCCCGGGTGCTCCGTCGCGAGGATGTCTCGCCTTCGTTCGTCCGGCTGACGTTCGGCCCTGACGAGCCGAGCGCGCCCTTCCCGCTGGCGCCGATCGGCGCGGACCAGTGGTTCCGGCTGTTCTTCACCGCCGACGGCTCCGCGCTCCATCTGCCGTCGGGTGGCGCGGACGGTTGGTACGTCCGGTTGCGCGAGATGCCCGATGACGAACGTCCGACGGTGCGTAACTACACCGCCCGCCGGGTCGGCCAGGGTGACGACGCCTGGTGGATCGAGGTCGACTTTCTCTTGCACCACGATTCGGAGGGGCAACTCGAAGGGGTTGCGGCGCAGTGGGCCGCGGCGGTGGCGCCAGGGACAGAGGTCGGCCTGCTCGACCAGGGGGCGATCTTCTCCTGGCCCGATGACGGGGGCGCTGCCCTGATCGTGACCGATGCGACCGGCCTGCCGGGTGTCGAGGCGGCGCTCCGTGAGCTTCCCGAGTACGCCGAGGTGACGGTGGTGGCCGATATCCCGACGGAAGGGGATCGCCGGCCACTCACCTCACCTGCGATGGTGAAGGAGAGGTGGGCCGTCCACGCGGCGGGGAACGACTGGTCCGACTCGATGGGTGATCTCGATCTCGAGGTCGACTATGTCTATGCGGTCGGCAGCTCCACGCTCGCCCTCGAGGTCCGGGCGCGAGCACTCGCCGCCGGCGTGGACTCTCAGCGAATCGACTTCTGCAGCTACTGGCGTCCGCCCCGGGTGTGAGGTCACTCCGGTCAGCTGGCGTGAGCGAGCTGTCGTCGTCGGTGGCGTGGGTCGGCACCGGGCAGGAGGCGGCCATGGCGGTCGCGGAACTCATGGGTCGTGGGGTCGATGACGAGTGCTCCGGCGTGAACCGCGCGATGGCATCTCGGACACAGCCCGATGAGGTTGGCGAGGTCGGTGGGTCCACCGCGGGACCACCAGATGATGTGGTGGATATGCACCACGGGTGCCCGGCATCCCGGTGAGGCGCATTGGTGTCCTTGTCGGGCGAGGACCGCAGTCCGTTGCCGGGGTGTCGCCAGGCGGCTGGATCTGCCGACGTCGAGGACGGCGTCTTTGCCCCCGGTGGCGATGGGGGTGATGTCGGCTTCGCAGATCATCTCCTGCAGCTGGCGGATGCCGATGGTCCCGAACCCCACCAACTCACCGGACCCGCTGTCGTTCATCAACGTCGACGCGTCGATCGTCAGGGC
>NZ_VLNT01000012.1 GCF_007421815.1 Aeromicrobium piscarium
GTACCACCGGCAACGCCCCCAGGACTCACTCGGCGGGTTGACCCCCATCGAGTACGAGGACAAGATCACCACCAACGCAGCAGCCGCTGCCTAAACAACAACTGTCACCCGCGGCTGCATCACGCCCCGGCGAACCATGCGCCAACGCTCAACCTCAGCCACGGTGTAGTCGCCGCCCGGAGCGCGTGCGCGGACGTCGGCACCGATGAGCCGGCAGTGCCAGCCCAGGGCAGCCCAGAGCACCATCGCGGATCTCGCGCTGAGCCACAGGGCCGGCACCGGCACCACCAGGACGGCAACGACGAACGCACCCGCGAGGGACAGCCACTCACCCCCAGCGAGCGGACGACCCATCTCCTCCTCGGCCTGGCTCACAGCAACGAAGGCCGTACTGGCGGCCATCGCGATGGAGACGCCGACCATCGGCACCACAACAGCCGGCATCATGAGCCTTCTCAGCAGCTGGCCAGGGGACTGATCGTGGGCGATGTGTAGACGCCATTCGGCAGACGAGGCGGTCCGTGACACAACGGGCATGCTGACCTCCGGAGGAAACGAGTCGGGATTTCACCGTTGCGGCACGTCCCGACAGTCCGGTCATTCGCCCGCGAGAATCAGACTGAGATCGCAGTTCTTAATAGAAACGTAACCCGGACTTATCACGCGCATGACAAGTCTTCACCTGAATTGTAGCTGAGCATTCTCAGTTCATTGACAGGACCTACCTCTACCGCCGTACGGTGCAGACACCTCCTCCACAGGAGAGCCTCAGCGCGGGACCAGGCGGGAGAGTCCATGACCGGTGAAACGAGCACTCGATCACGACCGGAGCTCGCGGGCTGGCTGGAGGCTGTCGCCAACGATGAGATCGTCACCATCCTCGATCGCCGCATCAAGCACGAGCTCGCGAAGACGATGGTCGCCGAGGACCGCCAGGTCCATTTCCTCGTCTCGAAAGCCATCACGTCGTTCATCGACCATCGCGGCGATCCCCAAGCGGCCGCCGCCGAGATGTCCGATCTGTTGTGGGAAGCGGGCCACCGGTACGCCCAGGCCCGTCGTCATCATCAAGAGATCACCGGCGTGTTCGAGCGCGCCTGGCAAGCGCTGCGCCAGCAGTTGAACATTTCCACGAGCACTGACTTGGGTGCTCTCCTCACTCAACTCTTCGAAGCTCTCAGAACCTACTTTCTCTGTCTACAGCGGCAAGCTCTGAACGGGTGGAAGACCCACGCCACGTCCACCAACAACCGCACCATGACGCACGCGCGAGTCAGAATCAGCACCGCGCCTCGGGAGCCGGAACGAGTTCGACTGGATGATGTCACCTACGTGGCCAGGTTGGCCGACGCGCAGGGAATCAACGACCAGCAGCTCTTCCGTGCCGTCGTCGCCACTTCCGATGATGTGGGAGTCTTACGCACCCTCTCCGAGGTGTTGGTCGGCTCCTCATCCTCCGAGGCATTGGTACCGGCCCGATGGTCGAACGAGGACATCGAGCGGCTGACGGGTGATCAGGTAGTCGTCGGTGCCGCAGTGCCGCTACAGCAGATGCTCGAGCCGTTGAGGCTCGCGAGACGCGCGGCCAAGCTCCTCGATGACGGCGTGGCCGTGGACCCACGCACCGTCGTCCCCTGCGAAGACCTGTCGATGGTGTTGATCGCGCATGGCAATCAGCACCTGGCGGACATCCTCGTCGGCAAGCACCTCGACGAGCTGGCGCAGGAGCCTCCGGGACGCCGCCTCCGGTACGCCGAGTTCGCTCTGGCCTGGATCGGTTGCGGCGGCAGCATCGCGCAGGTAGCCGACGAACTCGAGATCCCCAAGCAGACCGCTCACAGCCGGGTCAAGAGACTGCGGGAGATGTTCGGCGACAAGCTCAACCGACCGAGCGATCGTCTTGAGATCACCGTCGCCCTCTATGCGGTGCTCCCTACATGGCGCGCGGCCCCACGGAGGCGCTCCAAGGTCGGCCACTGACTGTCCGCGCGGCACCCACCTGCGGTTTATCCCCAGGCATCCATTGAAGCGAGGTGACCTGCGGGAGATGAAAGGTTACGGTTCCTCTGTGACGGTGACGCGGGGCGATATTGATGCTTCGACCTTCGAGCAGTTGGCGCAGACCCAGCTCATCGCGGTCGACACCGAGACCGCTGGCCTGTCATGGCGGGACGACCACCTCGCGCTGTGCCAGCTCTACGCGCCGGGCATCGACCCTGTGCTCGTACAGGTGGGCACGGATCGTGCCGAGCGTCTTTGCCGGCTGCTGGCCGATCCTTCCATCATCAAGGTTCTCCACTTCGCGCCCTTCGACCTGCACTTCTTGTATGCCAGCTGGAGGGTAGAGGTCCGGAGCATCGCGTGCACCAAGACCGCGTCACGCCTGCTCTGGCCGACTTTGCCACCCGCTGATCACAGCCTGCAGTCGCTTCTGGCCCGGCAGCTAGGTATCAGGGTCGAGAAGGGCAGTGTTCGCACGAGCGACTGGACCGGCGAACTCACACCTGCGCAAGTCGAGTACGCAACCGATGACGTACGGCACCTTCCCCAGTTGTTCAGCACGCTGCAGACGCAGCTCCAGGACAATGATCTTTGGCAGACCTTCCGCGCGGTCTGTGACTATCTTCCGGTGGCTGCCCGGTTGGATGTCGAGGGATACCCAGACCCGCTGGTCTACTGAAGGCGCGAATTGGCTGCAGCCCACTCGCCGTCAGGGTCGAAGCTGAAGCCGTACGGGGCCGGATGGTCCAGCATGAGGACGAGGCGCGTATGCGGCAAACCCTCCACTGAACCGACACGCGTCGCCCGCGCAGTCACCGGCCCGTGCTGGAGCAGCTCACGAACGCCCCGTGCCAGGAACCGCGGTACCCACCCGAGCACGACACCCTCACTCATGACGACGCACGCGTGCGGATCTTTGGAGTTGTGGTGTTCAGCGACCAGTTCGACCGCAGGCCGCTCGTGCTCCCTGAGTGAAGCCATGACGCGGCGGTAGACATGCTCGTCAGAGGTCACTGTGCGATCCTCGAGGACGATCGACCTGCCGGATCCCTCGACATGGCGCGCGCCGCTGACCAGGAAATGAGCGTGGACTCTCCCGTCGGCGACGTATGGGATCTCCATCAGCTGCAAGGTATCCCCCGCGCGGCGACCGCCGGATGCCGTGATCTGCTCCCAGGGAGTGGCATCTTCGGGCTCGAGGCCCATACCGCGCGCGTAGGTGGCGAAATCCGGCCGAGTCCGGGCCATCACCCGCTGCTCGAAGACACTGAACAAACGGGGGGACTCACGGTGTTCGAGAAGGTCGGGGAGGCCGGGCAGCGGCCGGAACCCGTCGATGCGAGTGGCCGCGACCGAATAATCGAAGCCGTAGAGCTCACCGTCGAAGGTGAGCTGACCGATGGGATAGATCGTACGATCCGGATGCTGCCAGAGGACCAGCAACCGGCGCGTCCGATCGACCGCCTGCCCACTGGCGGAGTCAGGCGCTAGCACCGCAGATGGCATGACGCAGTCTCCTTAGGTTCGTCTCTACTAGCTTCTCAGTAAACGTACGGGCGTGCACTGACATTTCCGGGATGGCGCCCTCACGCACCGGTTCCAGCATGGGCGCTAGGTCGAGCGTGTTCAACCGTTTCCTCCAGTGATCCGCTCCTGTCGGCGTACCCATCTCGACCGCGGCGGCTGCAACCTCCACGAGGGTCGGGATCGGCTCACCCTTGCGATGTTCGAAGCGGTGCGCGGTGCCTTTAGCGCAGAACCGCTGGAGAGCGGCTGGATCAGCCGTCAACGTCTCGCGCTGATCTTCACGGAGACCTGATCCGAAGGCCCGCGCGTGATCGTACGAGGCAGCCAATTGTGAGACGGTCGAGCTCAGCTGGGCACGACGTACGGCCCAGTTCTCTTCGTGCCGGTCCCGGTTGGCGATGAGCGCGTCCAGGATCAGATACCCGGTGAAGACATCCCAGGCAGTCAGGGACGACGCAGCGCCGGGAGGTGGGTCGATACCGCCCAGCGAGTCACGGATGTTCCTCAGGTGATGACCAGGCCGCCTGATCTCCGGGCGCTGCGGATCACACCCAGGGTCTCCTTCCTGGTGCCGGAAGTAGCCGGGTGCCTCCATCTCTTCCAGATGAAGACACCCGTCCGTGAAGGCGTATTTCACATGGTTGAGGCTCGACGACAGCGATCCGCGTCGACCGCTCCGTAAGCACAGACGAACCTTGGCACACGGCACGCCGAGGCATGCACCCGTCAGGAATCCCAGCAGCTCGGCCCAATCCTCCCCCTGCTCGCCGCCGTCCTCGTGCACCTTGGTGGACTTGTGCAGCCATTCGTTGTCGTCTGGATCGAGGAGCCACACCGCTTCACTCGTTCCTCGTACCTCCGCACTGCTTCGAGCCCACGGGGTCACATCGAGTCGCTGCCACACGCCCTCGTCGAAGGCCTCCGCCACTTTGATCTCCTGACTGCCGGACCCGGCCGTGGACAGACCGGTGGGGGGGGGGGGGGGGGGCCCCCCCCCCCCCCACCGGTCTTCAGGCGAGCGTCAGCTCGTCATCTGCACCCGGCGGCGCCAGGCGGCACCCATCGTCACGGCACCGGCGAGCAGAACCGCCAGACCGATCGGACCGAGGTACTCCGGCGACGTGGCACCCGTTCCCGGCAGATCTCCGCCGGGACCGTTGCCGCCGGGACCGTTGCCGCCGCCGTCATCGACGCGCTCGGTGATCTCGAGGGCCTGCCAGCCCACGAAGTCGCCGTTCATGTCGTAGAAGGCGATCTGGTGCGCGCCAACTTCCATGTCCGCCGGGATGGTGATGCCCCGGACGAAGCCGTCCTCACCGACCGTGAAGAGGCCCAGGTCGCGCGGCGTGGAGTGCAGGCCGATACGGACCTGCTGCCCCGCGAACTGCGTCCCGACGTAGAAGTCGACCGTCTGGCCCTGCGTCACGCTGTCGGGTCCGTCGACGTCACCCTGTGGAGTGTCATCGCCGGGCGGCGGCAGCGTGATGGCGAAGGTGTCCGAACCGAGCGAGGAGACATTGCCCGCCTCATCCGGCTCGCCGCCGTACACCACCAGGAGGTACTCGCCGAGCCCGAGCTCGCCGGGCAGCTTGACCTCGATCTTGCCGGCCGCACTCACCTCGTACAGGTCGGGCATCGTGATGCCGCCGACCCACACCTGGACAGCCTGGCCGGCGTAGTCGGTGCCGACGTGGACGATCGCGGTCTTGGCGAAGTTCACCGGGGAGTTCTCCACCTTGATCTCCGCCACCGGTCCACCCGGTCGGGGCTGGACCGCCGCAGTAGCGTCCGAGGTCGCCGTGGCGGTCTCGGTGCCGCGGGTCGCCGTCGCCTCCAGGACGATCTGTGCGCCGACGTGTTCGCCGGTAAGCGTGAGCGTCCTGCCTGTGCCGACCTGCTGGTCGCCGACCAGCCAGCGGTACGTCACCGTCACGCTCTGGTGCGTGTCGCTGAAGACCGCATCGGTGCCGATGCTCAGCTCCTGTCCGACCTCCGGCGTACCGGCGATCGTGGGATTACTGACGGCCGCCAGGTCGACCAGCACCGGGCCGACAGCGTCGACCGAGGTGGAGGTCACCGGTTCGAGCTCCGCCGGGGTGGCGATGGAACGGAACCGGATGGACTTGCGCTCGTGGTCGGCCTTGGTCAGCGTGAGCGTGGCCTGACCCTGGGCGTTGACCGTGACCGGCTCGCTCTGGACACCGTCGATGACCCAGTAATGCTGAGCCGGGACATCGTCGACGCTGAACTGAGCCGCCGTGCCGGTGACCGTCTGGCCCACACGCGGCGTGCCCTCGATGGTCGCCGGGCTCTCGATGGTGACCTCGACGGGCTCGTCACGCACCGGTCCGACAGCCGCGGACGTCTCCGAATCGGTGGCACCGTCGCTCTCGCGAGTGGCGGTCTGCGTGACGGTGATGGAGCCGCCGCGATGGTCCTCACCCGGGGTGAACGTGTCGCCGTCGACGGTGACCGGCTCGCGGTCGTCGTCGAAGGTGACGGTCCACTGGAAGGTGTTGACCGCGGTGTCGTCGGTGGTCTCACCGGCGATGACGGTGTGCTCCTGTCCGATGTACCCGTCGCCCGTGATCTGCGGTGCGGAGGTGATCTCCAGGATCACCGGCAATACCGGGCCGATCGCATTGGACTCGTCCGAGGTCAACTCGGCATCGTCCGCGGGGCGCACCGCGTGGGAACGGTACGTGATCGACGCGTCGATGTCGTCGGCCGCCAGCGTGTAGGTGCTGGCGTTGGCGCCGTCGATACGATCACCGTCGCGGTACCAGCGGTGCTGGACCTGGACGCCGTCGGCCGGGCTGAACTCGGCCGGGGTGGCCTCGATCGTGGCGTTGACTCGCGGCTCACCGCCGCCCTGCACGGCGATCTCGGGGACCGTATCGGCTTCGAGGTCCGGCAGCGGGGGTTGGACGATCGGGCCGATCTCATTGGACCGCTCGGACACGACCGGCTCTTCATCGCCTCGTTGGCCGGAGGCGGTGTAGGTGATGGTCATGTCGCGGTGCTCGCTCGTGAGCTCCAGCGAGTCGCTGGTCTCAGGCAGCAGCACGGGCTCGCCGTCGTCGAGGCTGCCCCACCACTGATGGGTGACCTCGACGCCCTCGGCCGGGCTGAACTCGGCGGGCGTCTCGACGGTCAGCGTCGCTCCGACCTCGGGCTCGCCGGCGATCTCGGGCTGCTGGGTGACGGTGATCGGCGGCTCGGGGCCTTCGATCGCCCAGACGGCCATCTGCTGCGGCGCGCCTTCGAGGAGCTTCTTGACCTCACCGGTGGAGATGCGCGGTGGCACCTGCTGGTTCTCGGTCAGGTCCGCGCCGTCGGGTCGCCAGGTGACGATCTCGCCGGCATCGGTGAGCACGGTGTAGGCCGCGAAAGCGCGGGTGGCGCGGATCGGCGTGCCGTCGAGATCGTCGGGGACTCCCGCCACCTCGGTGGCGTCGGCGCCCTGGACGAAGTCGTACAGCTTGCCGGATTCGGTGACCGCCACGTTGGCGCTGATCTCGACGACCGGGTCGTCAGCATCCGCCGCGATGATCGGCGTGAACTCAGCTCCCTGGACATAGCCCACGGCACCGTTGTCGAGGAGGACGGCCGTGGTCAGCACCGTCTGGCGGGCGTTGGTGACGGCGCTTCCGTCGTAGGTGACGGGCTGGACGCCGGTGCCGGTGATTTCCACCAGTGCGCCGCCGTCCAGGATCGCGACACCGGAGCTCTGCCCGCCGCCGATGGCGACGGCTTCGCCGCCGAGGTCCTCGGCGGTCCAGCTGCGGTTGGGGATCTGGCCGGGACGCTTCTGACCCCAGCTGTGGACGGAGCCGTCATCGGTGACGCCCCAGGCGATGGCCGTGTTGAAGATGGCCGCGTCCACGAAGGTCGCATTCGTCAGAGCGACGGGGAACTGGGCGAAGGGCCCGCTGCCGATCACGTGCAGGCCGTTGCTGGTCTGGATGAACCAGGCACCTGCCACGCGGGAGGTGAAGATGTCCCGCCACGTGCCGTCGGCCTCGATGCGCTCGACGCTGTTACCCCATGCTTGCAGGACGCCGGCGTCTCCGGGCTGCTCGGCCGGCTCGATCGGGCCGATGCCGTTGGAGCGTTCGGTGACCACTGGGGTCTCCTCGCCGCGCTGGCCGGAGGCCGTGTAGGTGATGGTCATGCCCTCGTGGGCGTCAGTGAGCTCCAAAGAGTCACCGGTCTCACCCTCGAGGAGGGCCGGATCACCGTCAGCTTCCGCGGCCCACCACTGGTGGCTGATCTCGACGCCCTCGGCGGGATCGAAGACCGCGGGTGTGTCGACGCTGAGCGTCTCGCCCACCTGCGGGGAGCCGGCGATGGAAGGCTGCTGGGTGACCTCAATGGGAGGCTCACTGGAACCGTCGCCGTGCTCGACCCAGGCAGCGAATGCGCTCCCGCCGGTCGAGAAAAGCTGAGCCGTCGTTCCATCCGCGACGACACCGGGCACCGTGAAGCTCTCGGCAGGTGCAGTGCCGTCTGGTCTCCAGACGACGACCTGGCCACGATCCGTCAGTGCTGCAGTAACACTGCCCGCGGCCTGCGCACTAACGATGGTGCCCTGAACCTCGGGCACGTTGCGTTCGGGGGTGAGACCGCTCGTGGCGAGCCGCAAGACTTCACCGGACTCTGTGACCGCGTAGTACGCGCTGATGTCGATCACAGGATCGTCGCCGGCGGGCCGCAGCTCCACGAACTGACCGAACTCGGCACCGACGGTGCCGATCCGACCGACCGTGCCGTCGGCGAGGCGGACGTAGGAGACACCCGTGGTCTGCGCGACGCCGGTCAACGGCTGACCATCACGCTCGATGGCTTCAGCACCGAAGCTGTCCACCCGCACGAGGCCGCCGTCGGCAAGGGTCACGAGCGCAGCCAGGGTGGAGGCAGTCACAGCGGCACCCTGTCCACCCAGGTCAGCGGACGTCCACGTGCCGTTCGGCATCTGTCGGCTGCTCGAGGCTCCCCACCGGTGCAGAGCGCCGTTGTCCGTGACGGCCAGGGCAGCGGTCGAGTTACCCGATCCCACCACCACAGCGTCGCGGACCTGGCCATTGGTCACAGCCGCGGGCGGGGTGGCGATGAGGCTGCTGGACCCGGGCAGCACCCGCAGCCGGTCGTCTTTGTCGGCGACCAGCCAGCTCGTCGCGGTGCTGGTCTCGAAGACCTGTGACCATGACTCGTCACCCGGGATGCTGGCGGTGGTGCCACCCCACACCTCGATACTCGTGCCGGGGTCGTCGGCGGCCATCGACGGGACCACGAGGGCCGTCACGGCCAGGGCCGCGCCGCCCACGGCGGCACTCAACCGACGCCAGCTGCTGTGCGCGCGTGGCCGCGTCGCCACATGCTGTCTCATCTATCCAACCCATTTCTCTCTACTGCAAAAGCCTGTTCGATGTAAAACTTATATGTGATGAAGTTCATGTCCATCCCTCCCCTGAATGACGTCCCACCTATTCGGACCCCCATCCGAAATCCCTCCAGAAATCCTGTCCACGATCACCACCTCGTCCCCCAGTGGCTGGACGCCACCGGGGGACGAGACGTGGAGCGTCGCGATCACCGCGCTCAGTTCAGCGGGCGTCCGTTGGTGAGCTGCAGGTCGATCGTGTTGCCACCACCGGGGATCAGGGCGTTGATCAGCAGCGTCTGGCCGCCGATCAGGCCGCAGTTCTGGAAGTTGCCGATCGAGTACTCGCCGGTGAGGTTGCCGCCACGGGCGATGTTGAAGTACTCGCCCTCGGGGGTATTGGCGGGGACGACCACCGGGCTGCTGGTACGGCAGTTGGAGCCGGTGAACAGCGGGAGACCGACAGCCTTGATGTTGCTGAGGCGCACGTAGTACTGCGACTCGGTCTCCAGCGTGCGGAAACGCACATTCGCGACCTTGATCGAGCCCGTGGTGTCACCGACGGGCTCGAAGTTGACATCCGCCGTCACGGGGATGAAGCCAGCGAGCTTGAACTCGGTGCGGGTGCCGGGCAGCACCATGGTGCCGGTGAAGTTGCCGAACTCGTCCACGGCCGTGTCGATCGTGGTGGGGCCGAGGGTGATGTCGGAGTTGGTGCCGGCGATGTGCGTGCTGCCGTTGACGTCGTACTGGACCAGAATGAGCTCTTCCTGGGCCTGCGCGGGAGCGCTGGCGAAGACGAGGGCAGCCGAGGCGGCGACGGCAGTCAGTCCGGCGGCCAGTGCGCGCCGGGGACGAGAGGTGAAGCGAGAGAACATGGTGGGGGTCCTTCGGGAGGGATATGGAGAGAAGGGGACCGGTGGGCCGGGCGGGGAACTCGGCCCACCGGTCATCGCTCGTCAGCTACAGCGTCAGCTGTGGCTGATCGCACCGGCACCATTGGTGTCGATGGCGAACTGCGGCTCGTGCGGGTTGGTGAACTCGTCGACCCAGTTGGCACCAGCGGCGTCGCCGTTGACGACCTCGCCGCCACAGCTCGAGCCGCTGCCGCCGACCGCGATGTTGAGATCGAAGCCCGACATCGTGTTCCAGTCGACCGGCACGAGCTCGACAATCGCGTCCTCAGTGGCGTCCTCCTTGATGAGGGCGCGCACCGTGCCGCTCGCCGTGAAGCTGCAGCCGGTGCCGGTGATCGAGGCCGACGGCACCTCGATGTCGACCACGACATCGTCACCTGCGGCGGCCGGGTGCTCCACCACAGTGAAGTCACCAGTGTTCATCGTGACGTTGACATCGAAGATGCCCGCCGCGATGCAGTCACTGAAGTTCAGCGAGCTGATCGAACCGACCACATTGCCCACGCTCACCGAGGCACCGCGGAGCACGTTGCCGGTGATCGACGACGTCTCGCACTGAAGCTCAGTGCCACGATCGCTGATGAAGGCGATATCGGTGACATTGGTGCCCGTCACCGCGACCGCACCGGCCGGGGTGGCGCTGCCGCCCACGGTCACCGAGGTGTGGTTGGCGAACGCAGGACCGGCCAGACCGACCGCCAGCACGACGCCGGAGCCGACAACAGCGGCCTTGGTCTACTTGCTCAGAGCCATGATGCTCTCCTTCTTACTTGTGCGACCGGGCCTTTCCCAGTCGTCAACATCTGTGGGCACTCGTTCCTCATGGCGCTCACCCCTCGGGCTCGCCATCGGGGAACGGTGCGGGTTCGGTGAAATACAATTCGCAGTTGCCAGTGAAGGGACAGACCTTCGGCAAGGTGTCGATGTCGCCTAGATCCTCATCAGTGTCGGGAAGTCCCTGGGCACGGGTCTCCACCCGGTTGCCAGGTCCCGAGACCGCGGCAGTGAGCAAGTTCGAAAGGTCGTCGCCGGTGCTCGTGGCGCAGCCACTGAAGGCTGGTATGTCCAAGTCCCCGAAGAGCAAGCCGCCGGCCTCGACGCTGTACAGTTCGGTCTGGTAGATGCGCTCAGGGGTAACGGAGCCACTCACCGGCTGGTATCGTTCCGGGGTATCCTCCGGCTGCCAGCGCGTCCAGCGCTCCGAGGTGAGTTCGAGCTGTGTCTGCTGGGACTCGCACCGAGCTGCCAGATTGATATCGACACCGTCGACAGTCAGTTTCCGCACCTGCACGGCCACCGGACCGCTCACTTCGGCCGGCTCTCGATAGGCATTGGCACTACCGGGTCGGCCAGCTGGCCGGGTAGGTATGGGCCCCTGCCCAGGACAGAAATTCCCCGTACTCTGCCGGAGCTCGACGGGCAGCACCACGCCCGCATCGTCGCGCGGTTGAACGAGGGCGACGGTCGCCTCTACCGGAATCGCTCCGAAGGCAACAGTGCTCGCGGTGAATTCAGCCGACTCTCCGTAGCGGTTGGCAGCATCCGGCGAGGCAGTCGTATTGACCAGCGCAGCGGTAGCCTCCCAGCGCCGGATACTCGATGCACCGGGCACCTCAGTGATCCGGCGACAGGTCGGATCGTTCTGGGAGGTGGAGATCGGCTTGTACGCGGCAAACTGCAGTGTTGTGGTGCGGGTCCACTGCTTCGCCTTGGACAGGTAATTGGCGCTCGCGGCCTGCGGGCTGATCCAGTTACCGCTCACGCCGAGGCCACCCGGATGTGGCAAGCCCTGTCCCGGCGCATCCGGATGCGGAGGATACTTGCCCGGCTCGGCGCTCGACTGCGACACACCTAGGCCGAGGACCAGCCCCACCCCGGCGGCGGCTGCGGCCAGCCGGCGGGAGGGGCGGCCGGGCCGCTTGAGGAGGTGTGTCATGCCCCACACCTTGGACCGTGACCCACGCCACACGCAAGCACACCTGGTGCGATCGCTCCGCTTTTCGGACTCCCATCCGAAAAGACGACATCAGTGACCCGAAAGACTCTCATCGGGGAGTGGCGAGCGACACGGAGTGACATGGCCCACACCCTTCCTGGGGCGAACCTGAGAAGCTATCGATTCCGAAAACTCGGTCCCAACTTAACCGTTCTGTAACCCTGTTTTATCACCCACATGACAAACCGGACCATGCGCCGAAGGAGCGTCACCGGAAGCGTGGCCTCGATACGCGCCTCGTCCCTCGGCGCCACTCGACCACCGAGACATCCGACCGCGGAGAAGCGCTTCACCCCCACCGGCAGGTGCGCCGATGGGGGTGAAGTGAGCGGTCGATGGACTCAGCCGTGGCTGATCGCCCCGGCACCGTTCGTGTCGAGCGCGAACTGCGGCTCATGCGGGTTGGTGAACTCGTCCACCCAGTTCGCCCCGAGCATGTCGCCATTGATGAACTCCGCGCCACAGGTGCTGCCGCTGCCGCCGACCGCGATGTCGAGGCCGAAGCTAGCCGGGGTACCCCAGTCGACCGGCACGAGCTCAACGATCGCATCCTCGGTCGCGTCCTCCTTGATGAGGGCACGCACCGTGCCGCTCGCGTCGAACCTGCACCCCGTTCCCCTGAACCGCATATCCGGCACCTCGATGTCGACCACGATGTCGTCACCGGCAGCGGCCGGGTGTTCCACCACAGTGAGGTCCATGTCAAACATGGACACGTTGATATCCGTGATGCCCGCGAAGATGCAGTCGCCGAACACGACCGAGTCGATCGAGCCGATCACCTCACCCACACCGACCGGGGCGCCTCGCAGCACCTCTCCGGCTAGCGCGCTCGTCCCACACTGGATATCCGTCCCCCGGTCCGTGATGAACGCGATGTCGGTGGTATTCGTCCCCGTGATCGGCACCGCGCCCGCCGGGGTGGCACTCCCACCCACGGTCACCTGCGTGTGATGCGCATGCGCCGGGCCCATCAACCCCAACGCGAGCGCACCGACCGCACTAGCCACCACCAGATTCCTGATCCTCCACAGCTTCATGACCCATTCCTCTCGTTGTCTCGATACATGCCCACAGCATGACGACCGAGCACCCCAAAGCCAACCGAAAGGAATCAAGACAGTCCGCTTTTCGGACGAACCCCCGAACAGGGCACGAGCGGCGTGGCCTCGATACGCGCCTCGTCCCTCGGCGCTACTCGACCACCGAGACAACCCTGTCGATGGCCTCATCCGTGGCTGATGGCCCCCGCACCATTCGTGCCGAGCGCGAACTGCGACTCATGCGGATTGGTGAACTCGTCCAACCAATTCGCGCCCATAGCGTCCCCGTTGACGACCGCACCCAAGCAACTGCTGCCACTACCACCAATCACGACGTCGAGGCTGAAGCCATCCATCGTGTTCCAGTCGACCGGCACCAGTTCCAGGATCGCGTCGGAGTTGGCGTCCTCTTTGATGAGAGCACGCAGCGTGCCGGTGACCGTGAAGGAGCAACCGGTCCCCACGAAGCGCATCGCCGGCACCTCGATATCAACCACAAGGTCGTCTCCGGCAGCCGCCGGATGCTCTACGAGAGTCACGTCTGCGTCCGAGAGAGAAGCCGAGATATCGAAAATGCCCGCCCAGACGCAATCCGACAGACCGAGCGAGTCGATCGAGCCGATTACCCCACCCACCCCGATCGAAGCGCCGCGCACGATCTCACCCGACATCGATGCCGTCAGACATTCAAATTCCAGCCCACGATCCGTGATCACCGCGATATTCGTGGTATTCGTTCCCGTGATCGGCACCGCGCCCGCCGGTGTGGCGCTGCCGCCCACGGTCACCTGCGTGTGGTGCGCGTGCGCCGGGCCCATCAACCCCCACGCGAGCGGACCCACCGCGCCCGCCACCACCAGATTCCTGATCCTCCGCAGCTTCATGATCCGTTCCTCTCGCCTCGTACGTGGCCACACAGCATGACCCCCACGCGGCCCCGTGGCAAACGAAATGGCTGGATGATCTCCGCTTCTCGGACGTC
This sequence comes from Aeromicrobium piscarium, assembly GCF_007421815.1. Classification (GTDB taxonomy): domain Bacteria; phylum Actinomycetota; class Actinomycetes; order Propionibacteriales; family Nocardioidaceae; genus Aeromicrobium; species Aeromicrobium piscarium. The sequence continues at coordinate 13,850 of NZ_VLNT01000012.1, forward strand.
CCTATGAAACGGACTGCACTCTGATCACTTCCTCCCCACCAGCACCTGCTTCGCTGGAGGCGAAATGACCAAGCACACCTCGCACCTTGTGGAAATCGGCCACCGGAAACGACGTTTCCTGTTACCGTCCCGGCATGCCTAAACCGAGTCCAGTGCCTGAACCCTGATGGAGGTCATGCACTTCACGCGAGTCGAGCATCTAGCAAGCATCCTGAGGGAGGGCCTGTGCTCCGACACGATCGCCCAGGATGGACTGACTCAGGTCGAGATCGGAAATCGAAGCATCGAAGACCAACGGCGTCATCGCGTCGTCAACGTAGGACACGGTGGCGTCGTGGCCGACTACGTACCGTTCTACTTCGCCCCGCGCAGTCCGATGCTGTATGCCATCCATCGCGGCAACGTACCGACCTATTCCGAAGGCTGCGATCGGTTGATCTACCTCGCCACCTCGGTCGAAAGCCTCACCAGCCAGGGCCTGCCCGTCGTGCTCAGCGACCGCAATGCCGCAGCGGCAGTGGCCGAGTTCCTCGAGTACGACGGCGACCCACTACCAGAAGACTTCATCGACTGGCCCCTGATGAGGGCGACATACTGGAACTCCAGCCCCGAACAACCCGACCGTCGGGAACGCCGCATGGCTGAATGCCTCGTCCACGGCCGTGTCCCCGCACACGCGCTGGAGTTCATCGTCACCAAGTCGGAGGCGGTATGCGCAGAAGCCAGGGAAATTCTGCACAGCGCGGGAGTAGACTTGCCAGTCCATGTCCGTACGTCGTGGTATTTCTAACGCATGGGTGAAACGTGATGATCAAGTCGACCTCCGGAAACCTGCTACATGCCGAGGCGGACGCGCTCGTCAACACGGTCAACACCGTGGGCGTGATGGGTAAAGGCATCGCTCTGCAGTTCAAGAAGGCCTACCCTGCGATGTTCGATGACTACGCCCGCGCCGTTCGCGACGGTGACGTCAGCATCGGCCGCATGCACATCTGGCCCACCGAACATATGACCGGACCTCGCTACATCATCAACTTTCCGACCAAGAAGCACTGGCGGGGCAGCTCCCGCCTCAGTGAGATTCGTGCCGGACTCGTTGACCTGACGCGCGTCGTGAGAGAACTCGAGATCAGCTCCATCGCCATACCACCGTTGGGCTGCGGCAACGGTGGTCTTTCATGGTCGGAGGTCGAGCCCGAGATCCGGGTCGCATTCGAGGCTCTCCCTGAGGTCGGAGTACTGCTGTTTCCCCCCGCAGGCGCACCTCGCGCCTCCGACATGCCCACCGCGACCAAGACCCCCGAGATGACCATCGGCCGCGCGGCCTTCGTCGACATTCTCGACCGCTACACGCAGCAGACGATGATGCCCCCCACACTCATCGAGTCACACAAACTCATGTACTTCTTGCAGATCGCCGGCGAATCGCTCCGCTTGAACTTCCAGGCGCACCATTACGGCCCGTACGCCGACAACCTCCGGCACGTCCTCACAGCGATCGAAGGCCACTATCTCAGCGGCTATGGCGATGGCAGCGCCCGCGTAGAGGAAGCCGAGCCCCTCACCGTGATGCCCGGTGCCGCCGCAGCCGCCACATCGGTGCTGGAGCACCAGCCGCACACACGCGAGCGTATCCAGCACGTCCTCGAGCTGTCGGAGGGTTTCGAATCCCCGTACGGCCTCGAGCTTCTCGCCACGGTCCACTGGGTAGCGACGCATCTGCCCGAGCCGGCCCCGGAGCATACGATCACGCAACGGGTGAGCGAGTGGTCTCCACGCAAGGCGCGAATGTTCACCCCCGAGCACGTCTCTACGGCGCTCGAAGCGCTGCGAGCCCATGGGTGGCTCCACCCCGTGCGGGAGAGCCTCGCTCGCACGAGTTAGAGCCCTGGTCGCTTCACCCCACCAGCGACTGCTGCACCGGGGGGGAGGCGACCGGGAGAGCTTTGCCCTTCGGGATGGTTCGACATCCTGGCGGAGACGGGTTGACCTCGATTCACGCCAACCCGGGGCAGGAGCCACCTCTCGACGCGCACTGGTTGCGCCACCTCGCCTCCCCTCAGCTCCGGGCTCCCTAACGCCCAGTCAGCCTCAGCTCTCGGTGAGGCCGGCTGGAGGCTCATCGGTGACCTGGTCGTCGTCAGGAACCTCGATCGCGATCTCCTCACCCCACCGAGACCACTCCACCGCCGAGGAGCCTGTGCCGGGAATCTCCGCCTCCATGCGCCGCGGCAGCAGGTCGGCGCCGACATGCACCACGTACTCGACCGCGTCCGGCAGGTCCACCATCGTCTCAGGGTCCAGGCCCTGCGCCTCGTACATCGCCACCGGATCGATCATCAACACATACCGAGTGGTGGGCACACCGTCGATCTCGCCGCCATCACCCTCGACCGAGAAGTCAGTCATCGACTCGCCGATCATCTTCAGCTGGGCTGAGGGGTTCACCTGCTCCAACATGTCACTGAATTCATCGACATCGGAGTCGCCCCCTAGATCGATGCGGTAGAACTCATCCTGCGTCGCCTGCCCCATGTTCACGTAGAGCACTTGGTCAACCATCCGAAGATCCATCGACGAACCGCCCAGCGCCGCAAGGTCCATGCTCAACGTCGCCGCATCCGTCTTGGCGTCCTCACTAATCACCGCCTGGCCTTCCATCGAGAGCTCCTGCCCACCGATTGTTGTGGTGGTGACCACGTGAACAGTGCGCGCCTCGACCTGGGCCGCCGAGATTTCCTCGATGAAGTTCTCCTTCGTCAACTCCACCCCGCGGTCCTCACCGACCGCCGAGGTCGAGCCGGACCAGCTACCCGACTCCGGGGAGTCATCAGAGCACGCAGATACCAGCACCATCGAGAACAGAACCATGGGAACGATGAGCAGTCGACGCATACCCGGCACCCTAACCGAGGGCGGCAGGCCACGGGAGATCCTCGGACGTCCATCCGAAACACTACCCGATAACAATCTATATATGGTTATAATCACCTCGCTCTATGCCACCCGATAACCTGACAGACGCGTTGATCGTTGACGCACCACCAGACGTAGCCGTCCGTTCCCACCACGGGCATCGTGGAACGAGGAGACCGTGGACTACCGCACGTTCGCCGAGGCGTACCGAGCCAAGGCAACCAAGAATCCGTGGCGGGGAGTCGATTCGGTACCGCTGCAGCTCGTCGAAATGCACAGCGAGTTGAACGCATTCGGTCGACTCCTGCACGCACGGTTACTCGACGGAGCCCCCACGACGCCCGCGAGCTTCAACCAGTTCAGCACGAGGTATGTGGACAAGGCCATCGCTCTCGAGCCAATCATTCGCGAGCATCACCAGGCTTCCCTAGCGACGGCACTGGAGGCTGCAGAGCCTTCGGCGAACCTCAACCGCGAGGAGGTCGCCCTTCGAGACTTTCTCGAAGACAGCGGCGCTGACCGCTCCACTCGCCAGCCTCATCGCCACAATCTACAAACGCTTAAAGAAGCGGACCCGTACCGGCACTCGCGCGTACTCAACAACGGACTCTGGTCCATCCAGATGTTCGGCCACACGCAGTCACAGTGGTACCAGGCACTGACGGACGTGCCCGTCCATCCCGATGCCTGGCTCAGTTCTCAGATCGGGCTAGCCAACCTCGCGGCCGTCACCATCGCTCAACGCGAACGCCTTTATGATGCGAGCGTCTTCTACCTCGACGAGCTCGAGCCGCTGCGCCAATCGATCACCGGAAACCTCGCTGAGGCGGATGCGTTGATCACTCTCCTTGAAGTCGCTCGACGCCAGGCGGGTCTCACGGTGATCCCGGCTCCGCCTCAGTTCGAGGCCTACGCAGGACCCGCGAATGCCGACTTCCTGGTGCTTGACCTGCTTCGCGCACAGATCATCGGGGTTCAGGTGAAGTCGTCGCAGGTCCACCGCACGCCCGATACCTATGACCAAGAACGCATCGTTCTCATCGATGCCAGCGTCGACCTCTTCGGAACCCTCTCGCGCCGTACCCACCTCGGTCGCTCCGATGCCAGCATCCGCTCATGGCCCGGCATGGTCACTGGGCACTTCCTACGGGGCATCCAGGTGCCGCGGCCGCCATGGCCGTGGTTGAACCTCGGCGAGTTTACCGCAGCACGACAGCGTGTCCAGAACATCGCCGCTGAGGCCCGGGACCGCAATCACGAGGCCGAGGAGATCGTGCGCGAGCGCGTCCTCACTGCCCTCGGCCGCTGAAGCACTCGCTTCACCCAGCTACAGAGCCCCCTGAGAACCGGTCAACGGAGAATCCTCGACGACTCCGCGAGCTCGGCGTAACCGGACGGAGCTTCCCTCTCGGTCGCTCGTGGCGCCGTCGCGGGAGATCCACCGGAACCGGATTCTGCGCGCCTCGCGGCCACTCCGCCCCCGTGGCGGTCAGACCCCGTCGCGCTGGTTACCACGGGGGGAGTAAGCTCTTTCATTGCGACCAAGCAGGCTTGGGCGGGTGCTCTCGAGCACCCGCCCAAGTTGTTTGTTCAGGCCCGCCCGGGCGCATGCCGACCTTCTCAGCTGACGCCCGCCCAGGCGAAGAACTCCTCCGCCGACAACACCGGCTTGCCGAACTGCTTGGCCTTACGCGCCTTGCCCGACTGTGTGCCCAGCTCCGCCACCACCAGCACATCACACCGCGTCTTCGTGACATTGTCCACCGCCGAGAGACCCTGGCGCACAGCGATCGCGGTCATCTCCTCACGCGACATGACCCGCCCGCCGGGCGTCATCGCGGTGCCCGTGAAACACACCCGCGCCCCGGGCACCAGCACGTCCGTCACGCCCGGAGTCTGCGCCTGCTCGGCCAGCAGCCCATCGACGAAGCTCACCCGCAGATACCGCTCCACGCCCCGCAGCCGCTCCACCAAACCCGGCGACACGCCGGGCGCGGAAGACACCACGCTCGCAAGCCGCGCCGCCACCGCCTCACGCACCACCGGAGCATGCACCTCATCGAGCGACGATCCCGCCTGCGCGCCGTCGAGCAACAGCTCGCCGAGCGCCGTGCTGACCTGCACGATCGCCGAGATCGTCGGCAAGCGCTCCGGGCCCGGCGGCCGGGCCAGCCTCACCCGCGGCAACAGATAGCTCGGCTCCAGCGAGGACTCCCCGAACTCGAAGGCCGACGACGCCACCTCGACCGGCCCACGCCGCAGATGCGCCGCCAGCACCGCCTCAGCCCGTTCCACCGCGTCCGCGGACCGCAGCTCGAGCACCTCGTCCCTCGACAACGGCACGTCGACCCCCAACGGCATCGGCACGACCACACCGCCACGCTTCAACTCGAAGTCCAGCTTGCCGAGCACCTCGTCGATCCCCGGACCGACCGGCACGTACCCCTCCAGCAGCGGCGCCAGCACCGCCCAGGCCTCGGCCAGCCGCGGAGCCAGCAGGACATCGTCGGCGGCGATCGCGAACTGCGACCGAGCCCCCGCAAGATCACGCTCGGGATTGATCAGTGTGCTCACCGACGTTCCGTCGTCGAAGGCCACCGCGATCTCGACCGGACGCGGCCTCGACATCCGTCCCTCATCGCCCACGAACGCCACCTCGAAGGCGCAGAACCTCCGCTCGCCTCCCTGTGCCGGCTCGTGGAGGAATCGCATCACCCGGCGGTCGGTCTTCAAATCGCGCGGGAACACGGGCCGCTTCAACACCAGCCCCTCGGTCGACGTCGCCCGGCTCAACGCCACATACACCTGACCGACATCGAACGTGCCACCGGTCAGATCGACCACCAGCCGCTCCAGGGTCTGCCCCTGGCTCTTGTGGATCGTGATCGCCCACGCCAGCTTCAACGGCAGCTGCCGATACGTGCCCACCACTTCGTGACGCAGGGACCCGCCGTCAACGACGGGCCGCGTCACCTCCCAGACATGCGGCTCCACCTCCACGCGCGCACCATCGGAGAGCTCGACCGTCACCTCGCCATCCGGCCCGGCGTCGACGATGCGGCCGAGCGTGCCGTTGACCCACCGCCCCGCCTGATCGTTGTTGAGCATCATCACCTGGGCGCCGACCTTGTAGCGGATCACCCGGTCCGTCGGCGGATCGAAGGTCCCGAGATCGCCCGACTCCTGCGCGACCTGCTCGAGCTCCTCCCCCGGCAGCAACGCGAGCCGCTCCCGATTACGAGCCGTGACGATCCGATTCGTCGTCGCCAAGGTCAGCCAGAACTCGTCGGCCGGCGGCACGAAGTCCGGATCGACCCGCGCATTCAAGTCCTCGCGCGCCTGATCGACCAGCACCCCCTCGCGGATCGCGTTAAGGATCGACGTCAGCTGCTCATCGCCCTGCTGGCGGAAGACGTGCGACAACGACACCGTCGGGAACCCCGACCGGTCGAAAGCATCCGCCGAGAAGAAATACGGCGTGGAGTAGCGGGACGAGAAGAACGCCGCCTCAGCCTCCTGCACCACCGGCGGCAACTGGAACAGATCCCCCACCAGCACCACCTGCACCCCGCCGAAGGGCTCGCCCGGCCGAGGGCCGAACCGCTCCAGCGCCGCCGCCATCATGTCGAACACATCGGCGCGCACCATCGACGCCTCGTCGACGATGAGCGTGTCCAGCGCTTTCAACGCCTTGGTGAACCGACCCGGCGAGTACCGTCCGCCGCGCACGTCCTCCAGCCCGGTGGTCGAGGTGAAGCCGAACAACCGGTGCAGCGTGTACCCGCCGACATTGAGCGCCGCGATGCCCGTCGGAGCGGCCACCACCACATTGCGCTCGGTACCCGCGAGGAAATGCCGGATGAGGGTCGACTTGCCGGTGCCAGCCTTGCCGGTCACGAACAGATGACCGCCCGCCTCGAGCACGGACAAGGCCGAGGCGAACTCCTCGGTGATCCGCAGCCGCTCCGCCACCGTCACGTCCTTTCGTCGAGACCCGGGCCCCTCCCGGTCACCACAGCTTTCCGCAGCCTTGGGATAACCACGTGACCAGGTTCGGGAACCCTCCTAGGATGAGGCACATCATCGTCCGGTTTCGTGATGGTGCAGACTCATATACAGATGGCCTCCACCAGTTGGCCCTACCGATCCGCGAAGAGAGAATCCGATGGCAGAGCGCATCATCGATTGGAACGACCACACCGACACGACCTCGGCCGCCCTCCGGGCAGCCCGGGAGCAGCGGGGCGAAGCGGCGGAGATCGTCGCCCAGAAGGCCGGCCTGTCGCCCGTCCACTACGCCAAGCTCGAAGAGGGCATCGCCCTCGACCTCGCGCCGCGCGTCGAGGCCATCGAGCGACTCTGCGCGGCACTCGAGATCGAGCCGGGCGACCTGCTTCCACTCCCCTGGACGATCGCGGACGTCTCCGACCTGCCGGACGCGGGCGACTCCGCGTGACCACCCCATCATCTCATTGGTATTCTGAGAGTGACAATCACGAAAAGGCCATCTGGAGAGGGCATCATGAGCAGCAGCAACTACACCTGGGATGAGTTCGCGGTCGACATCGGCGCACGCATCAAGGCCGCGCGGCTCGCCAAGGGCATGAGCCAGGAGAAGGTCGCACGGGCAGCCAATATCGCCACCTTCACGTACCAGAAGCTCGAGAAGGGCGTCGCACGTCCCGGCGCCGCGCTCAACCCGCGGCTCACCACACTCGTGTCCCTGTGCCGCGCACTCGACGTCACCATCGACGACCTCATCCCCACCAAGTGGCCCGCCGAGATCCCGAGCGTCGAACGCGGAGCGCGCTGACGACTCCCCGTCACGTCATCCCGTGGGTGGACACATCCAGCTCGTGTCCGCCCACGGACCGCACCACGCTCCGACCGGCGACCGACGCCTGCAACCACGGGATTTTCCTAATGTCGAGGTATGACACAGACCGCGACATCCTCCGTCCTGTCCGGCACCGCAGCACGTGCCCGCGACCTCACCAAGACCTACGGGCGCGGTAGCACCGAGGTCCACGCCCTGCGCGGCGTCGACCTCGACCTCCCCGCCGGACGCTTCACGGCCATCATGGGACCCTCCGGCTCCGGCAAGTCGACCCTCATGCACTGCCTGGCCGGACTCGACACCCCCACCGGCGGCGAGATCACCGTCGGCGGACAACACCTCCAGACACTGAGCGACACCGCCCTCACCCGCTTCCGTCGCGACCACATCGGCTTCGTCTTCCAGGCCTTCAACCTGCTGCCGATGCTCACCGCGCGCCAGAACATCTGGCTGCCCCTCGACCTCGCCAGGAGCCGCGCCGACGACGCCACCCGGCGCCGCTTCGACGATGTCGTCGACGTGCTCGGCATCCGCGAACGACTCGACCACCGTCCCAGCGAGCTCTCCGGGGGCCAGCAGCAGCGCGTCGCCATCGCCCGCGCCCTCGTCACCACCCCCGACATCGTCTTCGCCGACGAACCGACCGGCAACCTCGACAGCGAGTCCTCCCGCGAGGTGCTGGACTTCCTGCGACGCTCCTGCCGCGAGTTCGGCCAGACCGTCGTCATGGTGACCCACGAGATCGACGCCGCCAGCTACGCCGACGACGTCCTCGTGCTCGCCGACGGCCGCATCCGCGCCCGCCTCGAACGCCCGACCCCCGAGGCCCTCGTCGACGCGCTGCGCGGGGGGCGCGCCTGATGCGCACCGTCACCCTCGCCTCCCTACGCCTCTACAAGCGGCGCTATGTGGCCGCCTTCCTCGCCGTCGCGATCGGCGTCGCCTTCATCGTGACCATCGGCGCCCTCAACGCCTCCGCCAAGGACGGACTCACCACCGGCGTGGGCACGCCGTACCGGGGTGCCGACCTCGTCGCCGCTGACGTCTACGAACCCGAACGGGCCGCCGCGATCGTCGACGCGGTCGACGCCGACGGCGGCATCGCCTCGCCCATGGGCTACGCCATGGAAGACGCCGGAACGGTCGGCGTCGTGTCCGATGACGACACCCTTCGCTGGCAGGTCCTCTCCGACGGCGCCTGGCCCCGCGCCCCCGGCGAGATCGTCGTCGACCGGCAGGCCGCCAAGAGCAACGACGCCGCCATCGGCGACGACATCGAGATCTCCGGCATGACCTTCCAGGTCGTCGGCATCGTCGAATCCGGCGAGGCCTCCATGCGGGCCGACTACTACGCCCTCTGGGAGGACGTCAGCCAGCTCGGCTCCTTCTGGACCGACGCGGTGCTCGTCACGGGCTCCAGCGAGAGCACCATCCTCGACGCCGCACCCGATGCGCGCGTCCTCACGGCCGATGCCTATATCGACGAACGCCAGCAGGAGATCTTCCAGGGCACCGATGTCCTGACCTTCCTGCTGCTGATCTTCGTCACCATCGCACTCACCGTCGCCGCCATCGTCATCGCCAACACCTTCTCGATCCTGTTCGCGCAGCGCACCTCCGATATCGCGATGCTGCGCTGCGTCGGAGCCACCCAGGCGCAGGTGCGGCGGTCCGTGCGCGTCGAGTCGCTCGCCATCGGCATCGTCTCCGCGGTGGCCGGCATCATCGGCGGCCTCGCGCTCTCCTTCGGCGCGATCAGCGCGGTGCGCACCGCCTTCGATAACGTGCCCCTGGGCGACCCCACCGTCCCGCTGCCGTGGCTGCTGGCCGGGTTCGTGGTCGGCGTCCTGGTGACGGTCGTCGCGGCCTGGTTCCCGACCCGCGCCACCACCCGCGTCAGCCCCCTCGCGGCACTGCGTCCCGCGGACGGCTCCGGCCTCGGCAGCGCCGCCGGCCGCGTGCGCCTGGCGAGCGGAATCGGCCTCCTGCTGGCCGGTACGGCACTGCTGGTCCTCGCCGTGGCAAGCCAGAGCATCGTCGCCATGCTCGGCGGCGGTGTCCTGTCCTTCGTCAGCATCCTCGTACTGGGACCATCCATCGTCCCGCCGATGATCCGCGCCGCCGGAGCACTGGCACGACCCATCGCCGGCGCCACCGCCCGCATCGCGACCGACAACGCCATCCGCAATCCGAAGCGCACCGCCACCACCACCTCGGCGCTGCTCGTCGGAGTGACCCTGACCAGTGCGGTCGTCGTCGGCATGGCGAGCACCTCCAACGCGATCGCCGAGGAGAACCGCGTCAGCTATCCGGTCGACGCCGCCGTGGGCGCCGACACCGAGCTCCCCGCCGACACCGTGGACCGGCTGCTGGCCGTCCCGGACGTCGAGGAGGTCACCACCCTCGCCGGAACGATGGGAAGCATCGACGGCATCACCACCCCCGTGGCCTCGACGCCTCGGGACACGTCGATCCTGCACGACACCGAGCGGCTGCCGGTCGACGGCGAGATCCTGCTGGGCGACGACATCGCCCGGGAGCTCGACTTTCCAGACACGGTGACCCTCGACGCCGGCAACCGTCAGCTGACCCTCGACGCGCGCATCGGCGACTACGGGCACACGCCGCTCGTCTCCATCGACACGATGCGCTCGATCACTGGTTCGACCGTGCCGGTCGCCGCCTGGATCGGCACGAGCGCCGGGGCAGACCCCAGTGAGGTCGCCGGCGATCTTACCGCCGTCGCGTCGGGCCTCGACCTCCAGCTGAGTCAGTCGATCGAGCAACGGGGATACATCGAGCAGCAGATGACCATCATGACGGCCGTCGTGGTGGGGCTCCTCGGGATCGCCGTGTTGATCGCGCTGGTCGGGATCGGCAGCACACTGGGACTTTCCGTGCTCGAACGGCGCCGCGAGAACGCCTTGCTCCGTGCCCTCGGCGTGACCCGGCGGCAGCTCCGCGCGACCCTCACGATCGAGGCGATCCTGCTGGCCGGAGCGGCGGCCGTGCTCGGTGTGGCGATCGGGACGCTGTTCGGCTGGATCGGCGTCGAGGTGCTGATCGGGCAGCTCACCGATGCCGCAAGCTTGAGCGTCCCGGTCGGTCAGCTGCTGGCGATCGTCGCCATCGCCGGGGTCGCGGGCGTGCTGGCCTCGGTGCTGCCCTCCCGCCGCGCGGCCAAGGTGGCACCGGCCGCGGGTCTCACCATCGAGTGACCCGCGGCGGGCGGTGAGTTACGCACCCCTCGACGCCGGGAGCGGTGGGATAGGCACCTCTCACCCGCTGCGAGACGTGCGTAGGTCACCGCTCAGCCGAGCGAGAGGTCCGCAGGTCACCGCTCACGCGAGTCCCCACCCGCGCGCGATCGATGGCGGTACGTGGTCAACGTTATCCGGGGCTCTATGAGGTTGATGGGCTACCGCCGCTGCGACGGAAAGGTTGATGGCCTACCGCCGCCCACGGAAGCCATTGAGAGAGCTAGCGAACCGGGTCCGCTCGAGGCATAATTCAACATATGATGAATAAATCCATCGAGGTGGACCGACTCGTCGTCCAGCGCGGCCGGTCCACCGTGCTGCCCGGCTTGGACGTCGCCATCGGCGCGGGCTCCATCACCGGCCTGCTCGGACCGAGCGGCAGCGGCAAGACCACGCTCATCCGCTGTATCGCCGGCGTTCAGCAGATCGCCTCCGGCACCGTCCAGGTGCTCGGCGAGCCCGCCGGCACACCCCGCAACAGGGCCCGAGTCGGCTACGTGACCCAGGCCAGCTCCGTCTACGCCGACCTCACCGTCGAACAGAACCTGCGCTACTTCGCCGACCTCGCCGGCGCCACACGCACCCGAATCGACGAGGTGCTCGGTCTCGTCGACCTCGTCAGCCACCGCAGCGCCCTGACCGGGAACCTCTCCGGCGGACAGCGCACCCGCGTCTCCCTCGCCGCCGCGCTGGTCGCCGCACCCGAGGTCTACCTGCTCGACGAGCCCACCGTCGGACTCGATCCGGTGCTGCGTCGCGACCTCTGGCAGCTCTTCGCCGACCTCGCGAGCGACGGCGCGACGTTGCTCGTCTCCAGCCACGTGATGGATGAGGCCGCCCGCTGCGACCGCGTCCTCCTGCTACGCGACGGCCACCTCATCGCCGACGACACCCCCGCCGGCCTGCGCGCCGATGCCGGCACCGACGACCTCGACGAAGCATTCCTCCGCATCGCCGAACGAGAGGCGGCCTGATGTCCCGCACGCTCGCCACCGCACGGCGCGTCCTCCAGCAGCTGTCCCACGATCCCCGCAGCATCGTGCTGATCGCCGCGATGCCCTCGATCCTGCTGCTCGTCTTCCGTTACGTCTATGACGCCCAACCCGGCGTGTTCGACCGCATCGGGCCCCAGATGATCGGCCTGTTCCCGTTCATCATCATGTTCCTCGTGACCTCCGTGACGATGGTGCGCGAACGGACCTCCGGCACCCTCGAACGCCTGCTCACCACCCGACTACGGCGTGGCGAGCTGATCGGCGGTTACGCCCTCGCCTTCGCCGTCGCCGCTCTCACACAGGCGGCGATCACCACGGCCTTCGCGCTCTGGGCGCTCGGACTCGACATCGCGCTCCCCTGGGCGCTGCTCGCCTTCGCCGTGCTCGGCGCCGTCGTCGGCACCGCGCTCGGACTGCTCGCCTCGGCCTTCGCGCGGACCGAGTTCCAGGCCGTGCAGTTCATGCCGCTGGTGATCGTGCCGCAGATCCTGCTCTGCGGACTCCTCCTCGCCCGCGATCAGATGCCCGATGTGCTGTACGCGATCTCGTGGGCCCTGCCGCTGAGCTACGCCACCAATGCCTTCACCGAGCTGGCCTCGTCCGACAGTTTCTCCGGCGATCTCCTGCGGGACCTGCTCGTCCTCATCGGGTTCGCCCTCGTGGCGGTCTTCGGCGCGTCACTCACGTTGCGACGGAGGACGGCGTGACCGGTCGCCGACGCGGCCGGCCTCGCAGCTCCGAATCGGCCGATCGGCGCGCGGCGATCCTGGCGTCGGCGCGGACCGCCTTCGCCGCGCGGGGCTTCCAGGGCACCACGGTGCGCGCGGTGGCCGCGGACGCGGGAGTGGACCCCAGCCTCGTCGCGCACTACTTCGGCAGCAAGGAGCGGCTCTTCGTCGCCACGATGGAACTGCCGGTCGACCCCGCCGCCAAACTCGCGGGCGTCATCGCCGAGGGGCCCCAGGGACTCGGCGAGCGACTGGTGCGGACCTTCGTGTCCTCGTGGGACCCGCATCGCGAGGTCATCGCGGCCCTCCTTCGAGGCGCGGTCTCCGGCAGCGAGGCCTCTCCACCGGTCGTCGAGATGGCCCGCGAGGTGCTCGTCGCCGCGATCCACTCCGCCCTCGAGGGCGAACGGCGCGAACTGCGCGCGGAACTCGTCGCGGCGCAGGTCATCGGGCTCGGCATGGCCCGCTACGTCGCCGCCTTCGAGCCGCTCGCCTCGTCGCCGGTCGAGGACGTGGTGGCGGCCTACGCGCCGGCGGTGCAATCCCTCATCGACGGGTGATCGCACAGCGGTCGCGGACTGCGCCTGGGCGGTGAGCAGTCACGCACCTGGGGCGACGGGGCGCGGGATGGCCCACCGCCCACCGGGCACGAGGCACCGGGCACCGGGCACCGGGCACCGGGCACCGACGGAGGATGTGACTCCACAGGGCGAACCGGTGGAGGCGGTCAGTTGGCGAGGGCGGCGATGCCGACCAGAAGGAAAGCGATGAACGAGATCGGCACGACCCACGCGGCCGCGATCGCCATCGTCACCGTGGTGCCGATCCGAGGAGGGAAGAGGTAGCGCGCCCGCGGCAGGTCGCCGACGCTGTCGATCCACTTGCCGCTGAGGCCCACCGTGTTCCACACCCCTCGCAGCCTGGAGAAGACACGGGTGCCGCCGTCTCCACCGGTGATCTGGAGCAAGGCGCCCCGAGCGTCCTCGACCTTGCCGCTCATGCTCACCGCGATACCCAGCTCGGTGGCCAACCGATCCGGCTCGGTCACGGCCTGCAGGATCCGCCAGCGACGGAATCCGAACACGAAGACCACCAGACCCAGCACGAGGGCGACGGCCAGCGCGACCCACCGCACCCCACTGCCCTCCACGATCGCGATCATCAGCAGACCGGCGATGAAGGGCAGCGGCAGGACGAGCAAGGCCAACGTGGGCCAGCGCAACAGCCGCACGGCGAGCGTGATGACCTGTGCGGCACGCGTCGACGCGTCCGCCGTCTGCCCGTCGATCCGGGAAGCCATGTCGTCGACGGCACGATTCGCCCGCGACCCCATCCCGTCCTTGCCGCTCCTGCTCATATCCCCAGCCTAGGCGTCGTCGGCAATCCGCGGGCCGCTCGGCGAGAGCGGTGGGATAGACACCTCTCACTCGGATGGGCGGTGAGATAGACACCTCTCCGGGCCCGCGAGACGTGCGTAAGTCACCGCCCGGCCCGCGGGACGTGCGTAAGTCACCGCCCGGGGAGCGGACGACTACTGTGCGTGAGTGGCCATCGTCCTGTCGCTCCTCTCCGCGCTCGCCTACGGCGTCTCGGACTTCGTGGGCGGGACCACCTCCAAGCGCGCATCGCCCTGGCAGGTCGCGATCCTCGCCCAGTGCGTATCGCTGGTCCTCATGCTCGGCGTGGCCGCCACGGTCGGAGGCCGGCTGACCGGACACGACATCGCCATGGCCGTGATCGCCGGCCTCGGTAACGGTCTCGGGGCCGTCTTCCTCTATCGAGGCCTCGCGGGCGGACGGATGAGCGTCGTCGCGCCCATCTCGGCGGTCGGCACCGCCCTCATCCCGGTCGTCATGGGACTCGGCTTGGGTGATCGACCCGGACTCGTCGCCGGCGCGGGCATCCTGTGCGCCTTCCCCGCGATCGCGATGATCTCGCGACCACCGGCCGACGATCCCTCGCACCGCGGCGGCGGCGTCCTCGACGCGGTCCTCGCGGGCGTGGGCTTCGGCACGCTGTTCACGGCCCTCGCCCATGTCGGCGACGGCACCGGCCTGTGGCACTTCCCGGTCATCTACGTGACCTCGCTGATCCTCCTCGTGACGACCGCCGTCACGTTCCGTCAGCCGTGGAGACCGAACCGCGCCTCACGTCCCGCCCTCGCGATGGGCGTGCTCAGCGTGATCGCCGGAGTGACCTTCTTCCTCAGCACCCGCTACGGCCTGCTGTCGGTGGTGGCGGTGGTGTCGTCGCTCTACCCGGCCGCGACCGTCCTGCTCGCGGCATCGCTGCTGCGCGAGCGGATCGCCGCCTGGCAGGGCATCGGCCTGATCCTCGCGACCCTGGCCGTCTCCCTCGTGGCGCTCGGCTGACCTACTTGAGGAACTTGCTGGTGCTGCGGTTCTTGAGCGGTTTGCCGCCGGTCTGACAGGTGGGGCAATACTGCAGTGACGAGTCGGCGAAGACGACCTCCGCGATCGTGTCGCCGCACACATCGCAGGTCTCGCCCGCCCGGCCGTGCACCCGCATCCGGGCCCGCTTGGAGTCCTTCAGCTCCGAGGCCGGCTTGCCCGCCGATGCCGCCATCGCCTCGGTCAGGACATCGTGCACCGCCGACTCGAGCCGCGCGACCTCGTCGTCGTCGAGCTGCTCGGCGATCGCGAACGGCGACAGCCGCGCCGCGTGCAGGATCTCGTCGCTGTACGCATTGCCGATACCGGCGATGATCTTCTGATCCCGCAACAGTCGCTTTACCTGAATTTTGCGGGCCAACAACGGGCGCAGCTCGAAGCCCTCGGCCAGCGGATCCGGGCCGAGGGCCGCGATACCGGGCACCTCCTGCGGATCACGCACCGTATAGACGGCGAGGCCCTTGCGCGTACCGGCCTCGGTGAGATCGAAACCGAGGTGGGGGCCGTCGCCGGCATCCAGTCGCAGTCGCATCGCGATCGGGCCGTTGCCCATCTTGAGGCGTTTGTCGGCGAGCTGATCGGACCAGCGGATCCATCCGGCCTTGGCCAGGTGGATCACCAGGTGCAATCCGTCGACCTCGATATCGATGAACTTGCCGTGCCGGGAGACCCCGGTGACAGCGAGCCCGGTGTACGCCGAGACCGGCGGGTCGAAGGTCTTGAGCACGGCGAAGGAGGCGAGCTCGATGTCGGCCACCACCGCCCCGACACACCGCTCGCGCAGGAAGCCGACCAATGCGTCGACCTCGGGCATCTCGGGCATGGGGTCAGCTTAGAGCTCTCCGCCGACACGCGTCAGCCGGCGCGCAACTGGGCATTGACCGCAGCTGCGGCCCCGCGCGCATCGTCGATCACGATGAAGAGGGGGCGCGCGTCGCGACGATGGATCACGACCGCCTCGCCGCACTGATACACCACGCCCGTGCCGCGAGGCGTCATCCGCACACCCCAGCCGCCGAACTCGCCGGGCCCGATCGTGGTGACCTCGGCCCCGGTGATCCGGTCGGCACCGACACGCCATACCGGCCAGGGCGCGAGGCTACGCAGACGCACGCCGCGCTGATCGACGGTCACCCGCCACCAGGCGGTCGCCAACAGCGGCAGGCCGGTCACCACGAGGATGATGCCGATCATGAAACCGGGCGCGGGCAGGAACAACAGGACCACCCCGGCGAGGAGCACGACCCCGGAGATACCCAGGAAGATGTCGCTGCGGACGACCCCGGACCAATCCGCACTCGCCGCGGCGGGGACCGGATCATCGGGATGGCTGCCCTCGTACCGATCCCGCGGGGTGAGGAGACCACCGACGGCGCATCCCACTGCGGCGGCACCGATCGCCGCGACGAACCACCAGCCCGAGAGCTCGACACCGCTCGCATCGTCCAGGCCGCGCTGCGCACCCGTCGTGGCGAGGTCGAGTCCGATGACGAAGGAGGTCAGGCCGACCGTGAGCGCGGCGGCGAGCCGGCTCGGCGCCTTCAGCGCCCACACCACGGCACCCACCAGGAGGGCGATACCGGGGCCGACGGCGAGGGTCGTCATGAGCGAGACCGGCAGTGAGCTGTAACCGTCCGCGACACCGGAACCGCCCCAATGCCGGGCGATCTGGTCGGGCAGATCACCCGACCAACTCCAGACCACGGCGATCCCGGCCAGACCGATCACGACGGGAAGGCCGAACACGATCCAGGCAGCACGAGGATGTCGGGTCATGTCCCCACGCTATCGAGCGCACACCTCGCCGCGGGCACCCGCCGAGTGGTGCAAAATCGCCCCGGACTCGATGAATCCGGGGCGAAATTGCACCACTCGTGAGGAGGGCGAGCGCGCGGACGGGCCGACGCGCTCGCCGGGCGGGTCAGACCTGAGCGGGGCGGCGCTCACCGCTGCGACGCCGGTTGCGATTACGGTTCCGGTTGCGATTGCGGTTGTTGCCGTTCGCTCCCGGACCCTGCGCACCGGGACCGCCGCGACGAGCCGGGGTGTCCTCGACCGGCGCGGGACGACCGGCACCCGAGAGGGCGTCGACCGTCATCGGCGACGGAGCGGTGGCGGCATCATGATGCCGCGCCTCCACCCCGGCCTTGCGCTGCAGGGCGATGACGTCCTTGATGTTCTCGGGAGTGGCGACCGTGACCACGGTGCCCTTCTCCCCCGCGCGCGCCGTACGGCCCGAGCGGTGCAGGTATGCCTTGTGCTCGGCCGGCGGATCGTAGTGGACCACCAGGCCGATGCCGTCGATGTGAATGCCGCGCGCTGCGACATCCGTGGCGACGATCGCCGTCGCATCGCCACGCGTGAACTTGGCGAGATTGCGCTCACGACGACGCTGGTCGAGATCGCCGTGCAGATCGACCGACTCCACGCCACGCTGCGTCAGCTGACGCGCGAGACGCGCCGCGCCGCGCTTGGTGCGCGTGAACACGATCGTGCGCGGATTGGCCTCGAGCAGCGAGGTCAAGGTCGTCGACCGCTGGTCACCGGGGACGAGCAGCACGTGGTGCTCCATCGTGACCGGTTGTCCCGCCAGCTCGTCGAGCTCGTGCAGGCGATGCTGCGGCAGGTGCTTCTGCACGAGCCGGTTGACATCGCCGTCGAGGGTCGCCGAGAGGAGCAGTCGCTGACCGTCCTTGGGCGTCTTGGACAGCAGCGCGTCGACGGGCTTGTAGAAGCCGAGGTCGCACAGGTGATCGGCCTCGTCGAGCACGGTCATCTCGACATCGTCAAGGCTCGCCTCGCCACGATCGAGCAGGTCACCGAGGCGACCGGGAGTGGCGACGAGGATGTCGACCGGACGCGACAGGTCGCGGATCTGACGGTTGATCGGCACGCCGCCGTAGACCGTCAGCACGCGCAGCCCCAGCGGGATCGCGAGAGGCTTGATGACCTCTTGGACCTGGGTGGCGAGCTCACGCGTCGGCAGGATGATGAGCGCACGCGGACGCTGCCGGCGGCTCGAACCATCGGCCAGCCGGGCGAGAACGGGCAGGCTGAAGGCCAGCGTCTTGCCCGAGCCCGTGCGGGCACGGCCGAGGACGTGGCGGCCTTCCAGCGCGTCGGGGATGACGGCGGCCTGGACCGGGGTGGGGCTCGTGATCTGCTGACGCATCAGCGCCGACACGAGCGGCTTCGGAAGATCGAAGGAGGAAGAAAAGGTGGGCAGCACGGGGCTGCCGGAAGGGTGATTCACAGAACTCTCAGACGTTGCGGATGCCCGCTACCAAGTCACGCAGTATTGCGTAGTTTCGTCGGGCCGAGCGTCAGCCAGCGTGGTCGCGGCGCGCTCGTTCTGTATCAGTCTACCGCCTCGCCCAACCTCCGCCGAGGCCGGGCGAGGCGGAACCGCTCACCACGAGGATTTGGTGATGCCCGGAAGCTCGCCGGCATGAGCCGCCGAACGGAAGCGGATTCGCGACAGTCCGGCCTTCCCGATGTGCCCCCGAGGACGCCCATCGACCTGGTCCCGGCGGCGGAAACGCACCGCAGCGGAGTCCCGAGGCAGCTTGGCCAGCGCCCGCGACGCGGCGATCCGCTCGGCCATCGGCAGAGTCGTGTCCTTGCTGGCCCGCCGGAGCTCGGCCCGGCGTTCGGCGTGTCGCTCCACCAGCTCGCGGCGCCGCTCGTTCTTGACGATCTTGCTGCGCTTCGCCATCAGCGCTCCTCCCGAAAGTCGACATGTCGCCGAATCACCGGATCGAACTTGCGCAGAACGAGGCGATCGGGGTCGTTGCGGCGGTTCTTGCGGGTGACATAGGTGTAGCCGGTGCCAGCGGTCGACCGCAGCTTCACCACCGGACGGACGTCCGAGCTCTTAGAACTCATGCCGCCACCTGCCAGAGAAGCGTCAGAGTAGGCAGACGGCGGCATGAGGACATCCCCACTGTTCGCTCGCTTCGCTCACTCATACCTTCTCCCCTCTCTTCTGGATCCCGGCGACGACGGCGTCGATGCCGCGCCGGTCGATGGCCTTGATGCCGCGCGCGCTCACCGTCAGCGTGACGCGGCGGTTCAGGCTCGGCACCCAGTAGGTCTTGCGCTGGATGTTGACGTCGAACCGCCGCTTGGTGCGGCGATGCGAATGCGAGACAGCGTGGCCGAAGCCCGGACCCGCTCCCGTCACCTGACAGATACGTGACATATGATCTCCTTGTTGAGAATGACTCTCATGACGATATCATCGTAGCGATCCTCCAGAAAGGTCCACCATGAAGCGCGACATCCACCCCGCCTACCGGCCCGTGGTGTTCCGCGACCGTGCCGGCGGCCTCACGCTGCTGACCCGGTCCACGGCCACCAGCGACGACACCATCGACCTCGACGGGCAGACCTACCCCGTCATCGACGTCGACATCTCCGCGGCCAGTCACCCGTCCTGGACCGGACGCGGACGAGTCATGGACACCGAGGGCCGCGTCGAGCGGTTCAACCGGCGCTACGGAGCCGGCCGGTGACCACCCCCGTCGCGATCGTCACGGGCACCCAGGCCGAGGCCGTCGAACGCACGGTGCTCACCCTCGCGTGGGACACGCTCGGTGCCGTCGCGGTCCACCACACGATCGACGTCACCCGCCAGACCCTCACCCGCGTCGTCGCCGACCACACCGGCATCCTCGAGCGCGAGGAGCTCGACCTCGATCACGCCTGCGCCAGCTGCGCGCTGCGCGAGGACATCCTGCCCACGCTGGCGCGCCTCGCCCACACCGGCCGATGGAGCTCGATCGTCGCCCACCTGCCTATCAGCGCCGACGCGACCGGCATCTGCCGCGTCATCGACTACGACCCGGGGTACCGCGACCTGCTGCGCGTCAGCGAGGTCATCGCCGTGGTCGACGGACCGGAGTGGGAGAACGACCTGCTCGGCGACGACCTGCTGATCGAGCGCGAGATCCACACCTCGGCCGAGGACGGACGCAGCGTCGCCGAGACCCTCAGCTCACTGATCGAGTACGCGGACACCGTGCTGGCGGTGGGCGAGTTCCCCGACGAGGGAGGCGATCTGATCTCGGTGCTGGCCCGTCCCGGAGCCCGACTCGTGCCCGACCATCTCGTCTACGCCCTCGACCCCGGCCGGACCCGCCATCACGATGCCGCCGAGGCCTGGGTCGATCCGATGGGAACCCAGCCGGTCGGACTGATCGAGGAGGGCACCGCCTGGACCGTGGAGCTGCGCTCGGACCGCCCCTTCCACCCCGGGCGGCTCCGCGAGCACATCGCCGAGCTGGGCGGAGGCCCGCGCCGCTCGCGCGGATGCTTCTGGCTGGCATCGCGCCCCGGTCAGGCCTGCGAGTGGTCCGGCGCGGGCGGCCAGCTCAGTGTCGGCACCGCGCTCGTGCAGCCCGACGGACCGCCGCACACCCGGCTGCTCGCGACCGGCGTCGACGACGACATCGACGAGCTCGTCACGTTGTTCAACCGCTGCCTCGTCACCGACGAGGAGATCGCCAGGCGCGGCTGGACCTGGAACATCGCCGACGACGGATTCGACCCCTGGCTCGGCCCGATCGAGCGCGCCGCCTGACCCCACGGAGGAGACCCCATGGCCGTACCGAAACGCAAGACCTCACGTAGCAACACGCGGCATCGCCGCAGCCAGTGGAAGGCCAAGCCCGTCGATCTGGTCCCGGTGACCACCGGCGGCGACACCGTCCGCGTCCCGCGCCGCCTCGTCAAGGCGGTCCACGCGGGACTCGTCGACCCCAAGGAGTACCGATGAAGGTCCGCAACTCGATCCGCTCACTGAAGAACCAGCCCGGATCCCAGGTCGTCCGCCGCCGCGGCCGCACCTACGTCATCAACAAGCAGAACCCCCGCCTCAAAGCCCGCCAGGGCTGAGGATCGGTGAGCGACCGCTTAGAGTGAGCGGCGTGACCACCACGACGCAGCAGATCACCCTCGCCCAGCGGCCGACCGGCCTCCCCGACGACTCGACCTGGTCGCTCGACACCGTCGAACTGCCCGATCCCGAGGACGGTCAGTTCCTGGTCCGCATCGATCACATCTCCCTCGACCCGGCCATGCGCGGCTGGCTCAATGACGTGCGCTCGTATGTGCCGCCGGTACAGATCGGCGCGGTCATGCGCGCCGGCGCCACCGGCCGTGTCGTCACGTCGCGTCACCCGGACTTCGCCGAGGGCGATGCGGTGACCGGAACCTTCGGCGTCACCGAATACGCGATCAGCGACGGCACCGGCGTCAGCCGCATCGACCTCGACGTGGCCGACGCCCCCACCTGGCTCGGTGCGCTCGGCATGCCGGGCATCACCGCCTACTTCGGCCTGACCGATGTCGGCGAGCTGCACGAGGGCGACACTGTCGTGATCTCGGCCGCCGCCGGTGCCGTGGGCAGCGTCGCCGGTCAGATCGCCAAGGCCCGCGGCTGCCGCGTCATCGGCATCGCCGGAGGCCCGGAGAAGACGGCGTGGTTGCGTGAGATCGGCTTCGACGAGGCGATCGACTACAAGAACGAGAACGTGTTCAAGCGGCTGCGCGCCGTCGCCCCGGACGGCATCGACATCTATTTCGACAATGTCGGCGGCGACATCCTCGACGCCGCTCTCGCCAACCTGCGGCGCGGTGCCCGGGTGGTCATCTGCGGAGCGATCAGCCAGTACAACGCGGAGTCGCTGCCTCCCGGACCGAGCCGGTACATGTCGCTGCTCGTCTTCCGTGCCCGGATGCAGGGCTTCGTCGTCTTCGACTACGAGGACCGCTATCCCGAGGCGATCGACGCCATCGGCGCGATGATCACCGAGGGCTCGCTCCAGGCCCGCGAGACCGTGGTCGACGGTGGCGTCGCGGCCTTCGGCGACACCCTCCTCGGACTCTTCCGCGGAGACAACACCGGCAAGCTGGTCCTGCGCGTGGACTGAGATGCGGGACGTGTCGTTCGGTGGTTGCCTGGGTACTGGATCAAGCAGCCAGCCGATCGACGCGAAAGGTTGAACGATGCCTGCACCCGACACCACAGAACCGGCGCTCTCCCAGGGCTTTCCTCGCCAGCAGCAGGAGCCGCCCGGGTCGACCCATGAGATGACGCCGCGCCCCGATCACGGTGAGGACACCTACGAGGGTCACGACCGCCTCTCGGGCAAGCGCGCCCTTGTGACGGGAGGCGATTCGGGTATCGGCAGGGCCGTCGCGATCGCCTTCGCCCGCGAGGGAGCCGATGTCGCCTTCACCTATCAGCCCGAGGAGAACGACGACGCCCGCGAGACGGCACGCTGGATCGAGGACGCCGGTCGCACGGCCCTGGCGATCGAGGCCGACCTACGCGATCCCGCGACGTGCGAGCGCGTCGTGCACGAGACGGTCTCGCAACTCGGCGGTCTCGATGTGCTCGTCAACAATGCCGGCTTCCAGTACGCGCGCGGCGACAGCATCGCCGACATGAGCGACGAGCAGATCGACCGCGTGCTCGCCACGAACCTCAAGGCGATGTTCGTGCTGACCCGCGAGGCGCTGGAACACCTGCGCGCGTCGCGCGGCAATGTCATCAATGTGTCGTCGATCCAGGCCTATGAGCCGTCGACCTCGCTGCTGGACTACGCCTCGACCAAGGCAGCGATCAACAACTTCACCGTCAACTTCGCCCAGGAGGCGGGGCCGCACGGTGTCCGCGTCAATGCCGTGGCGCCGGGCCCGATCTGGACGCCGCTGCAGCCGGCGACGCAACCGCCGGAGAAGCTCGAGCAGTTCGGCCAGGACACACCTCTGGGGCGTGCCGGCCAGCCCGCGGAATGCGCGCCGGCCTTCGTGTTCCTGGCGAGCGATCAGACGGCCAGCTACGTGTCGGGCACGGTGCTCGGCGTGACAGGTGGAAAGGGGGTGTTCTGATGGCCAGGAAGGACAACGAGGAGAACCCGAGCCTGAAGAACCCGGACATGTACGAGGATCTCCGCGACGAAGGAGCCTCGAAGGAGAAGGCGGCGCGGATCTCCAATGCCGCCGCCAATGAGGGCAAGAAGAAGGTGGGCGAGCGCGGCGGCAAGGCCGGGTCCTATGAGGACTGGACGGTCGACGAGCTCAAGGACCGCGCCAAGGAGCTCGGCATCGAGGGCTACTCGGACCTGAAGAAGGACCAGCTCATCGACAAGCTCCGCAACCACTGAGCCCACCTACACGTTGAGTGGGGGGTCACCTCCCACGAGCGCAGCGAGCAGGGGGAACGTCAGGACGATGAAATCGGCGTCCAAACGTTCCCCCAAGCACTCCGCTGCGCTCCGTCCAGGGAGGTACCCCCACACTCAACGGGTGCGTCAGGCGTTGCGCTGACGAGGGAGGGACTGGTTGGCGACCCGGTTCTCGGCGTCGATCATCCAGGCGAGCTGCTCGATGCGCTCGAGGATGCTGTGGATGATGTCGGCCGTGGTGGGGTCCTCGGCATCGACATCGTCGTGGATGCGGCGCGCGGTCGCCGCGACGGCATAGAGGGCGCCGGTGATGAGGTCCACCGTCTCGGTGGTGTCGACCTCGTCGGCCGGGAACTCCGCCAGGCTGGACTGCGCGGCCACCGTCTTGATCCGGCCGTCCGGGGTGACGTAGACGGCGCGCATGCGCTCGGCGACGGTGTCGGAGAACTCCCGCGCGGCGTCGACGACCTCGTCGAGCTGCAGGTGCAGGTCGCGGAAGTTCTTGCCCACGACATTCCAGTGCGCCTGCTTGCCCACGATGTGCAGGTCGATCAGGTCGACGTGCAGCTGCTGCAACTGCTCGGCCATCTTCGCCGAAGCGGTGAAGGGCGGGTGCGCGGTGTGGGTGGCGGTGGTGTCAACAGGGCTCATGATCATTCCTCTCACAATTTCTTTGAATGATTCAATCAAAGCACGGTAAACACTGCAATTCCAGCAAGGGAAACCTCATCAAAGTGAGGTTTGGCTGAGCTTGGCGGAGGAGTGCCCGGCCCCGCGCCCCGAGGTAACGCCGCTATTACCAACACTTACACGCGGACGGTCCCGCGAGACGCTGCGCTCTCTAGTGTGATGGTCGCCACACTCTCTACCGCTGAGGACCACACACGATGTCACACCAGTCCCAGACCGCCCCGCCGGATCTGACTGACACGCTGTCACCCGCACGCGCCGGAACCCTCGCGCTCGAGCACATCGGGATGCGCTACCCCGGCGCGGCGACGGAATCGCTCTCCGACATGTGCCTGGAGATCGAGGTGGGCGAGTTCGTCACCCTGCTCGGGCCCTCGGGCTGCGGCAAGACCACGACCCTGAGGATCATCGCCGGCTTCGAGAACCCCACCGCCGGCCGCGTGCTCCTCGACGGCACCGACATCACCGAACAGTCCCCCAACAAGCGGCCGATGTCGATGGTCTTTCAGAACTACGCCCTCTTCCCGCACATGAACGTGTACGACAACGTCGCCTTCGGCCTGACCATGCAGAAGTGGAAGCCCGCCGCGATCACCGATGCCGTCACCATCGCCCTCGCCAGCATGAACCTCACCGGCATGGAGGAGCGTTACCCCCATCAGCTCTCCGGCGGCCAGCAGCAGAGGGTCGCCCTCGCCCGCGCCATGGTGCTGCGCTGCCGGGGCCTGACCCTCACCCCCAGGGCGGTGACTTGCGCACCTCACGGCCCGACGGGCGGTGGGATAGGCGCCGCTCGCCGCGGTTGAGACGTGCGTAGGTCACCGCGCCGGTCATGACCTCCAGGCCGAGGAATGCAGAATCCGCACGCGCGATCCGGTTCACACGAGGCGCTTCACCAGGCCGAGGGGTGCGTGCTTCATAACGGGAGCAAGAGGCGCCCAGGGCAGCGTCGGCACGCAGGCCTCGGCGACCTCGGCCTCGATCTTGCCCACCAACGCGCGACTGCCAGTCTCGGTGTCGACCATCAGCTTCGCCTCCTGGTCCACGCCCTCGTTCATCTCCGAGGCGATATAGCCGGGGTAGAGGGTGGTGACCTTGATATCGAGGCCCTTACGGCCGATGAGATCCATCCGGATGCCCTCGGCCAGGTGCGCGACGGCTGCCTTGGTCGCGGCGTAGGTGGTCATCGAGGAGGGCATCCCACGCATCGCCGACATCGATGAGATCAGCACCAGATGACCTGTCTTGCGCTCGTAGAAATGCTCCATCGCCGCCTCGCACTGGGCCAGCGCCCCCAGCACATTCGTCTGCGCCGTCTCGAGATTGGCCGCGAACCGGCCGGTGCCGATCCGGCCGCCCTTGCCGAGTCCGGCGTTGACGATGACGCGATCCAGTCCGCCGTGCTCCGTGGCCGCCTCACCGACGACCTCGAAGACCCGGTCGTGATCGTTGACGTCGAGGGCGTGCACACTCACCTCGATCCCGGGATGCGCGGCCAGCAGCTCGGCCTGGAGCGCGTCGAGCCGGTCCGTGCGCCGCGCCGCCAACGCGAGATGACCGCCCTTCTCCGCCAACACGCGGGCCATCCCCTCGCCGATGCCGGAGGACGCTCCCGAGATGAAGGTGGTACGACGCATACAGACTCCTCGACGTGTGACGCGGTTGTTCGTTGGAGTATGGCAGCGGTCCCCACGATCGCGGGCGCGAATCCGAGAAGGTTCCGGAGGTCGCGCACGCCATCGGCAGTGGTAGCTGATCAACCCCATCCAGCGCCGATAACGTTGACCACCTACCACCAGCGGGACGGAAAGGTTGATGACCTACCGCCACCCGGCGAGGGGCTAGCGGTAGGTGACCAGGTCGCGGGCGAGGTGGGTGTGCTCGTTGAAGCTCAGCAGCCGGGGGCCGGTCGACCCGGAGATGACCGTGGTGACGCTCGCGTTGATGATGACATCGTTGAGACGCTGGAACAGGGCATCGTCGCCGGTGAGCAGATGCGAGACGATCATCGCGATCGGGCCGCCCGAGGTGAACACGGCGACGCTGCGACCGGGGCCGGCCGTCGCGACGGCGGCATCGAAGGCGCCCATGACGCGTTCCACGAAGACGCTGTAGGGCTCGTCGTACTCCCCCACCCCGGATCGCCAGTCCGCGATCGCCTGGTTGAGCAGCCGTTGGAAGGCCTTGCTGTCCAGCCCGAGCGCCCCGGCATCGTGCGCGGTGGCGATGCCGACGTGGTCGTACTCGTTCCAGCCGGCGTCGACGTCATAGCCGTCCGGTCCGCCGCAGGCATCGATCGCCGCGATCGCGGTCTGCGCGTGCCGTTTCATCGAACCGGCCACCGCATCGGTGGGCACGAAACCCTCGGCCTCCCACCCCTGGCCCAGAGCGCTCGACTGCGTCTCGCCGATCGGAGACAACACGTCGTAGTCGTCGCTGCCGAACGAGGCCTGACCATGACGAATGAGATGCACGACACCCACGCCGCGACCCTACCGGCAGGTAGCGCCACGACGACGAGCGGCGTGCTCCTCACCCCGTCCACCGCCGTCACACCGTCTACCGGCCCACGGCTCGCGCGGATGCGGAACCCGAGGCTAGTCTCACGTTCATGAGTACGTCGGGAGTGAGATTTCCAGGCGACAGCACCTCAGCCACCGCACGGGAGGTCGTGGCCGAGGCGTTGCGCGAGGTCGACGCGGTCGGCGCGCGGGCTGTCCAGAACGAGACCAACTGGCGCCGGGGATATCTGGCGCACTTCACCCGCCTCGTGGAGGCGGGTATCGGATCGCCGGAAGCCGCGGTCGCCATCGCCGAGGCCGGGCTCCACGCGGCGAACGAACGCTTCCGCTTCGACGACGTGCCGCTCAGCAAGGCCACCGACAGCGCCCGGGTCACGCAGGCCTTCCACACCCGCACGATCGAGGGTGGCGCCGAGCCGGAGACGGAGCTGACGATCCCGTACCGCGGCGAGCGTCTCCGCGGCCGCCAGCTGACCGATCAGCTCGACGCATGGGTGGCGAACGGCGTCATCACGGCCTCCTGCGCGCAAGCCGTGACCCGGGTGCAGCAGAACCCCGAATGGTTGCGCCTGGAGGGCGACACCGTCGCCGTGCTCGGCGCCGGTGCCGAGATGGGGCCCTACCGCGCGTTGCTGCGCTGGGGTGCGGAGGTCGTCGCCCTCGATCTGCCGCGCCACGACATCCAGGAACGCATCCGCGAGCACGCCGAGACCGGTGCGGGGCGCGTGCACCTCCCCGCTCGCATCGTCATCGACGACGCCAGCGAGGCCGGGGCGGACATCGTGCACGAGCTCCCGGCCATCGCCCAGTGGCTCGAGGACATCGACGGACGACTCGTACTCGGCAACTACTGCTATGCCGACGGCGGCACCCACGTCCTCGTCTCGATGGCGGCCGACGCACTCGGCAGCCACCTGCGCCAGCGCCGCCCAGACACCGCCCTGGCCTTCCTCGCCACCCCCACCGATGTCTTCGCGGTGCACGGGGCGGAGGTCGTGACGGCCAACGACCGGTACAGCCACGCCTCGCGATTCCTGCGGACACCGCTGCGCGTCGTGAGCGGTGGACGGCTCCTGCAGCGCAACTATCCCCCGCTCGCCGACATGGGCATCTGCGACGCCCTCGTCCCGCAGCAGGGCCCGAACTACGCCTTCGCCAAGCGACTCCAGCGCTGGCGGGCGACCTCGGCACGGCACGACGGGGCGCTCGTCTCGCTCAATGTCGCCCCCGCGACCCGAACGCGATCGGTGATCAAGAACAAGGCCCTCGCGGCCGCCTACGCGGGTGCGCACCGCTTCGGCGTCGAGGTCTTCGATCCCGCCACGAGCAACGTGCTGATGGCCGCGCTGCTCGTGCACGATCTGCGGGCCGACGAAGCGCCGCAGGTCGAGCCCTGGATGGACGAGGCGCAGAACGCCGCCCACGGCGGGTTGTGGACGGCCGCCTATCACCCGCGCAGCGCCCTCGGCCTCGCGGCGGTGCTGGGCGTCGGCGCCCTGCGCGGCTGAGACTCCGCTGGCGGTGGGTAAGCATCCATCCTGTCCGGGCGAGCGGTGCCTCAACGTCCTTCCTGGCGCGCGAAAGGACGCTGACTCACCGACGGTGGCTGGCGAAAGGACGCTGACTCACCGCCTCACGTGGATCAGTCGAGGATTCCGCGTTGCCGGGCCACCGCGACGGCGGCCGTGCGCGAGGTGACGTCGAGCTTCTCGAAGATGTGCGCAAGGTGCGTCTTCACCGTCGCCTTCGACAGGAAGAGCACCACCGCGATGTCGTCATTGGAACGCCCCTGTGCCACCAGCTCGAGCACCTCGAGCTCGCGCGGCGAGAGGCTGACCCCCGGCGCGCGCATCCGCTGCAGCAGACGCCGCTGCACCGCCGGGCCTAGAGCCGGGCGCCCCGCCGCGGCATCGCGGATCGCCGCGGCGAGCTCCTCGGTCGGGGCATCCTTCAGCACATATCCGGTCGCCCCCGCCTCGACCGCGGTGACGATATCGGCATCCGAGTCGTAGGTGGTGAGCACGAGGACGGGAGGACCGCCGGCGGCGACGATCCGGCGGGCCGCCTCTGCCCCGCCGAGACGGCCCTCGCCGAAGCGCAGGTCGGTCAGCACCACATCGGTCTCGGGATCGGCGGCGAGCAGCTCCTCGGCGGTCGCGTACTCGGCCACCACGGTCATGTCCGATTGCGCGTCGAGCAGGGCGCGCAACCCGGCGCGCACCACCGGATGATCGTCGGCCAGCACCACACGGATCACGTCGGCACCTCCACCGCGACGGCCGTGCCGGACGGACCGGTCTCGATATCGACCTGGCCGCCCAGATCCTCGATCCTGGACCGCAACGCGCGCAGTCCGAAACCGAGCTCGCCATCGAAGCCGGTCCCGTCGTCGACGACATCGAGCACCACCGCCCCGTCGACATAGCTCAGGGTGACGTCGACCCGCGAGGCCCCGGCATGCTGCTCGACATTCGCGAGCGCCGACTGCGCCACCCGCACCAGCGCCGCCGCCACCTCGACCGGAATCACCCGCGGTTCCCCCGTCACCGTCAGGCTCGCCTGCGGCCCGACGACCCGACCGACAACGCGGCCGATCGCCTCGTCCACCGAGGACTCGGCGAGATCCGCGGGAGCGAGTCCGCGCACGAAGCGACGCGCCTCCGCGAGATTGTCCCGCGCCACCTGCCGGGCCCGGGCGACACCCGAGTCATCCCCGGTCTCCTCGGCGACCCGCAACAGCAGCTCGATCGAGCTGAACCCCTGGGCCAGGGTGTCGTGGATCTCGCGGGCGAGACGCTCTCGCTCGGCCGCCACGCCGCGCGCATGCTCCGAGGCGGCCAGCCGCTCTCGCGTGGCGACCAGCTCGCCGATCAGCTCCTGCCGCTCCTCGGACTCGCGCAGCACCGCCTCCAGGCCGAGCACGACCCCCACGGCCACCGCCGCCCCGATGACCGGACCCAGCACCGCGCCGACCGGATTCAAGTCCTGCGCGAGTCCCCCAGCCACCGCAACCGCCGTCGTCGCCACCACAGCCGCCACTCCCCGCAACGGCCCGAGCACGTGCATCTGCAGCAACGTCAAGGGGAACGCGAGCCAGATCCCTCCCGGGCCCCCTGCCAGCAGCAGAACCACCCAGGCGAGGAACAAAGCACCCATCCAGGCTCCGTCGGGCCACCAGGCGCCACGGCTCGCCCGCACCGGCCGACGGCGGATGTCGACACGCAGCCGACCCGCCACGTAGACCACCGCGAAGACGCCCGCCGCGATCAGTGCCCGTCCATCGGTACCCGCCTGGACCACCACCAGCACCAGCAGCCCGGCGAACAGCAGATCGTGGCCGAGCTGGAGGGCGCGAGTGATCGCGGCGACCCGGAACGTGTTCACAGATCCACGCTAGCGCCCGCGGGCCCTCCCCATCGGCCGAAAGGTTGATCCGAGGACCGCCCCCGGAGCCGATCCGCACGGCGCCCGCGCGAACGAGAGTGGAGCCATGTTCGTCGCCCTCCGTGATCTGCGCTTCGCCACCGGCCGCTTCGCCCTGATGACCACCGTCATCGTGCTGGTCAGCTTCCTCGTCGGATTCCTCGCCTCACTCACCTCGGGTCTGGCGCGCGAGTCCACCTCCGCCATCACCGACCTGCCCACCGACCGGCTCGCCTTCGCCACCCGCGACGGCCAGAGCCCGGACTTCACCTCCTCCTCGGTGACCGCCGAGGACGTCGACGCGTGGGCATCGACCCCCGGCGTCGACTCGGCCGAGGCGCTCGGGATCGCCACCACGCGCGCGTCGGCCGGAGACACCACGGCCTCCGTGACCACCTTCGCCGCCGAACCGGGCAGCACCCTCGTCGACACGGAGATCCACGACGGTTCCGTCGTCCTCACCCCCGCCGCCGCGGAGGACCTCGGCCATCCGGACACCGTGACGATCGGCGAGCAGACCTTCGAGGTCGCCGACGCGTCCATCGCCGACACCTCCTATGCGCACACCCCCGTCGTCTGGATGACCCTCGACGACTGGCAGCCGATCGGAGCCCCGGGAGGTTCCGGTGACACCGCGACCGTGGTCGCGATCGACGGCACCCCCGAGCACACGATCGACGACATGACCACCCTGGACCTGCGAGACGCCCGCTCCGCGATCAGCTCCTTCTCCTCCGAGAACGGGTCACTCATGACGATGCAGGCCTTCCTCGTCGCGATCTCGGCCCTCGTCGTCGGCGCCTTCTTCTCCGTCTGGACGATGAGCCGCGGCGACGACATCGCCGTGCTCAAAGCCCTCGGCGGCTCGACGCGCTATCTCCTGCGCGATGCCATCGGCCAGGCCGTATTGGTGCTCGTGATCGGTGTCGGCGCGGGAATGGGGCTCTCGGCCCTCACCTCGGCGCTGCTCGACGGAGTGCTGCCGGTGAGCATCTCGCTCTCCACGACCCTCGCCCCCGCCGCGCTGCTGGTGGGCGTCGGGCTCATCGGCGCCGGCCTCGCGGTCTGGCGCATCACCCGCATCGACCCCCACGCGGCCCTCGCCGCCCGCTGAACGGAGCACCCATGGATCTGCATCTCGACGACATCGTCCTCACCTACCCCGACGGCGACTCCACGCTCACGGCAGTCGACCACGTGACCCTGACGGTTCCGTCGGGCACGACCACCGCACTCCTCGGGCCCTCGGGTTCGGGCAAGTCCAGCCTGCTCGCCGTCGCGGGAGGACTCACCCGGCCGACCGCGGGCGAGGTGCGCATCGGCGACACCACCGTGGTCACTCCGACCACCACGCTCGCGGAGGCGACGGCGATGCGTCTCGATCGCATCGGCATCGTCTTCCAGCAGCCGCAGCTACTGGCCTCCCTCACCGCGCTGGAGCAGCTCGAACTGCACGAGCATCTGCGTGGCCGGCGTGCTCACGAAGGCCGGGAGGAAGCCGAGTCCCTGCTGGCGGCCGTCGGACTCGGCGATCAGCTGCATCGGCGACCAGGCGATCTGTCCGGCGGTCAACGTCAGCGGGTCGCGATCGCCCGGGCGCTCATGGGGTCACCGCAGGTGCTGCTGGTCGACGAGCCGACCTCGGCCCTCGACCACGAACGTGGCACCCAGATCATCGAGCTGATCACCGGGCTTGCGCGTGAGAACGACGCAGCGACGCTGATCGTCTCGCACGACGAGTCCACGCTCGGTTCCGTGGACGCGATGTGTCTTCTCGTCGACGGGTCGCTCGTCCCCTCCTCCGAACCAGTGGCACCCGCGACCAGGCAGGGCGGTGAGTAGGCGTCCGTCTGAGCGCAGAAATGGCCGCTGACGCACCGCCCAGGGGCGGCGGTGAGTCAGCGGCCGGTGAAGTTCGCGGCACGCTTCTCGATGAAGGCGGCCTTGCCCTCCTCGTGATCGGCCGTGCCGGCGAGCTCGGTCTGCCCGGCGGCCTCGCGATCGAGGGTCGCGCCCAGGGTCGGCAGGCTCGCCGCGTTGACGGCCTCCTTCGTCCTCGCATAGGCCACCGTCGGGCCAGCCGCGAAACGCGCGACGGTCTGTTCGACCGCGGCGTCGAAATCCTCATCGGCCACCGTCTGGGTCAGCAGCCCCCACTCCACGGCCAGCTCGGCCGGCAGCTTCTCGCCGCTGAGCAGCAGCCGCATCGCCCGCGTGCGTCCGATCGACGCCGCCAACAGCTCGGTGGCCGCGCCATCGGGCATCAGGCCGATGTTGACGAAGGCCTGCAGCACATAGCCCGAGGTCTTCGCGATGGAGACATCGCAGGCCACCACGATCGAGCAGCCGACGCCGGCCGCGATGCCATTGACGGCCGCGACCACGGGGAACGGAGCATCGGTGATGGTGTGGATGAGCCGGTCGATCGCCTCGAGGATGCCGGGATTGACCGTGTCCTTGGCCATCGCCGCGCCCGAGGAGAACGCGCGCCCCTCGCCGGTGATGACCGCGACGCGGACGCCCTCGGCATTCGCGAGCGCGTCGCTGATGTCGTTGACCATCGCGGTGTCGAGCGCGTTGAGCCGATCGGGGCGGTTGATGGTGATGCGCAGGACGCCGTCGCGGCGATCCACCAATACGTCGGTCATCGTGCCTTCTTTCATCGCGTGGGTCTCCATTGTCCGAGCAGGGTCTGCAGCGCCGCGATGAGCGCGACGGGCTGATCGATCATGATGTGGTGCCCCGCATCGGGGATGACCGTCACCGGCACCGTGCCGCCCAGGCGCTCGCGGACCGTCTCGGTGATGTCGATCGTGGCCATGCCGCGCTCGCCGCGTAGCAGCACGACCTCGCAGGCGGCACCCCGCAGATCCTCCGGCTCCATCATCGAGTTGACGAAGACGCGGGGGTCGAACTTCCACCGCCAGCCCTCGGCCTCCTCGCACACCGACCCCTCGGCGATGTGCCGCATGACGTACGCGAGCTGCACCTCGTCCTCGGGAAGCGTCCGGAAGCGGGCGAGGATCGTCTCCCGGTCGGGGTAGTAGCGCGGCGTGTCATAGACCCGCTGATGGCGACGCTCAGTCGATTCGGCCGAGAGCTTGTGCACCGGCGAGTCGATCGCCACCGCACCACGCAGCCGGTCACCGTGGTCGCGCGCGGCGGTGAGGGCCACGAAGCCGCCCATCGAGTGTCCGTAGACGACCGGCGGCTCAGCGGACTCGGCACCCGCCACCGCCAGGACCTCACGTGCCCAGGTCTCCAGGTCGTAGCTCTCGCGTCGTCCGCTGTCACCATGACCGGAGAGATCGATGGCCAGGACGCGGTGCTCGGCGGCCAGATGCGGGCCGATGTGGTCCCACCATCCGCTGTGCGCGGCGCCGCCGTGGACGAGGACGACCACGGTCGCGCCCTGCGGCCCCCAGGCCCGGTACCGGATCGACGTGCCCTCGACCTCGACCGACAGCAGCTCGGGCCGCTGCGCAAGGGCCGCGGAGTACCACTGGGGAATGTCGCTCACCCGCTCACCGTAGTAGGTCGGATGCTCCTCCCGATGCCACGGGTTGGTGATGATGCGTCGCCACGGGCGGTGCGAGACGCACCTCTCGAGCCTGCCGAGAGGTGCCCGCGTCCCCCGAGAAGGGGCGGCTCAGTCGTGGAAGCGGACCGCCTCCGCGACCGGCACCCGACGACTGCGGAAGGAGTTGGCCGGGTGGTCACGGTCGGGGTGGCCGAAGGAGATCGCACAGACCATCTTGCGGTCGTCGTCCCACTCGAACCAGTCGCGCAGGAACTCCGCCTTCTGCGCGAGGGCCGCCTGGGCGATCGCGCCGAGACCGTGGGACTCGATCGCGAGCAGGAAGGTCTGCACGTAGGACCCCACGTCGACGAGCGCGTACACGCCCACACTGGCGGGCACCGTGATGAACGCGGCGTGCGGCGCTCCGAAGAAGTCGAAGTTCAGCAGCATCTGGCGAGCGGACCCCTCGCGATCGCCGCGCTCTACCCCCACTGCCTCGTACAGCTGCCACCCGACCTCGCGACGCCGGTCACGGTAGACGCCCTCATAGGAGCCCGGGAACTCGAAATCGCTGCCCCAGCGGTCGTCCTCGGCGAGCGCCTTGCGCAACCGGTCCAGGGCCGCGCCGCTGACGATCTCCGTCTGCCACGGCTGGGTGTTGCACCAGGACGGCGCGCGCTGGGCCGTGGTCACGATCTGCTCCAGCACCTCACTGCTCACCGGCCCTGGGGCATAGCCTCGGCAGCTGCCACGACGTCCGACGAGGTCGTCGAACAGGACATTCTCCTCCGCCATGCAGCGAGAATAGGCCATGATGGGGAGACATCCGACGCAGTGGAGGTTCTCGATGTCCCTGGCAGGTACGACGATGATCATGTCCGGCGGCAGCCGTGGTATCGGTGAGGCGATCGCCGTCCGGGCGGCGCGCGACGGCGCGAACGTGGCCCTGCTGGCCAAGTCCGCCGAGCCCCATCCCCAGCTCCCCGGCACCATCTACACCGCCGCTCAGGCGATCGAGGAGGCGGGCGGTCACGCGCTTCCCCTCGTCGGCGATATCCGCGATGACGCCTTCGTCACCGATGCCGTCGCCCAGACCGCCGAGCGATTCGGCGGCATCGATCTCGTCGTCAACAACGCGAGCGCCATCGATCTCTCGCGCACCGAGGACCTGTCGATGAAGAAGTACGATCTGATGACGCAGATCAACAGCCGTGGGGCGTTCCTGCTGTCGAAGCTCTGCATCGAGCACCTGCGCGCCTCGGCCAATCCGCACATCCTGACGCTCTCCCCGCCGCTGCTGACCGATCCGAAGTGGTTCGGGCAGTACACCGGTTACGCGATCGCGAAGTACGGCATGAGCCTGGTGACGCTCGGACTCTCGGAGGAACTGCGCGCCGACGGGATCGCGGCCAACTCGCTGTGGCCGCGCACCGCCATCGACACCGCCGCCGTGCGCAATGTGGTGGGTCCGGGACTGGAGACATCGTCGCGGACACCGCAGATCATGGCCGACGCCGCCTACGCGATCCTCACCAAGCCGGCCCGCGAGGTCACGGGCAATTTCTTCATCGACGATGACGTCCTCGAGGCCGAGGGGGTCACCGACTTCTCCGTCTATCTCAACGGCGGCAGTGAGGAGGACCTCGCGTTGGACTTCTGGGTCGAGGCCAAGGGTGCCGTCGGCGCGGACCCGACGAGGAGGCTCTGATGCCCGTCGATCCCCAGCTGAGGGGGCTACTCGAGCTCCTCGAGACGACTCCGTCGATGCCCGAGCTCGGCGTGGACGGTGCCCGTGCGGCGATGAGGGCGCTGACCGTCGACGCCCGCACGCCCGATCAGGTCATTCCCGTCGGATCCGTCGAGGAGACGGTGATCGCCGACCGGCCGGCACGCGTCTACCGCCCGGAGACCTCCGGCCCTGTGCCGACCGTGTTGTTCCTTCATGGTGGCGGCTGGGTGGTCGGCGATCTCGACACCCACGACAACGCGGCCCGGGCGATCTGCCGCGGCGCTGAAGCCGTGGTCGTGTCCCTCGACTACCGACTCGCGCCGGAGCATCCCTTCCCGGCCGCGGCCGATGACGCGGTGGCGGCGGCCGAACACCTCGCGACGCGTCTCGATGAGTACGGCGGAGACGACCGCTTCGGGGTGGCCGGCGACAGCGCCGGAGGCAATCTCGCCGCGATCGCGGCGCAGCGAGTGCCCGCGGTCACCGCGCAGTTCCTCATCTACCCGGCGGTCGACTCCGATCCGGCGGGCGACTACCCCTCCCGTGTCGAGAACGCGCACGGCTACTTCCTCGACGCGCCGACGATGGCGTGGTTCGTGGAGCAGTACGCCCCGGGCACGCCCCCGGCCGAGGATCCGCACTACGCGCCGCTGCGGGCCGACAGTCTCGACGGCCTCGCTCCCGCGGTCGTGCTCACGGCCGAGTTCGATCCTCTCCGCGACGAGGGAGAGGCCTATGCCGCCGCCCTGGAGAAGGCCGGGGTGCCGGTGATCCTCCGTCGCTACGACGGGCTCATCCACGGGTTCCTCGACATGGGAATGGTGTCGACCACGGCGCAGGCGGCGGTCGACGATTCCATCGCGCTCTTCGCGGAGGTGCTCAGGCGCTGAGACCGGTCACGACCGGTGTGCCGAGCTCGACCGTGCGCGACACGGTGCAGAGCCGGTCGTGGGATCGCTCTACGGCGGTGGGCAGGCGCTCGGCCATCTGCCGGCCCGCTTCGTCGTCGGGGAAGGTGACGTCGAAGCCGACCGCGATGTCCTCGAGGCGGTT
Organism: Aeromicrobium piscarium; assembly: GCF_007421815.1. Lineage (GTDB taxonomy): Bacteria > Actinomycetota > Actinomycetes > Propionibacteriales > Nocardioidaceae > Aeromicrobium > Aeromicrobium piscarium. Next base: position 50,126 of record NZ_VLNT01000012.1, read on the forward strand.
GCCGTCGGCGTCGGAGACCTTGATCCCCGAGGCCGACACATCGAAACGCGAGGGCTGGCTCTTCTTGGTGGTGAGGAAGTCGACATCGATCGCGGTGCAGCCGGCGATCGCGGCGAGCAGCAGCTCGACCGGTGTGAAGTCGGCGTCCTCGCCGTGCCCGATCTCCAGCACTCCACCGCGGACGTTCTCGATGCGGTAGCGACCCTGGGCCGTGCGTGAGAGGTGGATACTGCGCAGATTCGACTCGTCGCTCATGACGGCACTGTCCCACAGGATGGACCCCTCCGCGGGGTACGGCTGGCCAGTGAGCGTCGCGGTGCGTGGTGAACCACCGGTCGCACCACCGCGCGGTCAGCGACCCGGGACGACGAAGGATACGACTTCGTGGTCGTCATAGCCGCCACAGAGTCACATCTTTCCCGGCAAGGGCACGAAGGATGTGACTCGGCGGTTGCGATAGCTACCCCAAGGTCATATCCTCAGTCGCCACCTCGTCCCCGTCACCAGGGCGGCGCGACAACGTCCTTCCGCAGGAAAGAACGGACGCCTACTCACCGCCCCGGCTCGCAGATGGACGCCTATTCACCGCCCTCGGCAGGGATGGGCGATGAGTCACTGCCGGGCGGCTCACCCGGCGGGGGCGGCTGATCGTGGCACGATGAACAGGTGCCCGCTGGGAGCCTGCTGACCGTCGTCATCGCGTTCACCGCGAACCTCGTGGTCGCGATCGCGAAGTCGATCGCCGCCGCCATCACCGGTTCGGCCTCGATGGTCGCCGAGGCGGCGCACTCCTGGGCCGATACCGGCAACGAGATCTTCCTCCTCGTCGCGGAGAAACGAGGATCACGCCGCCGCGACCGCCAGCATCCCTACGGTTATGGCCGCGAGACCTATATCTGGTCGATGTTCGCCGCCTTCGGCCTGTTCACCATCGGCTCGGTCGTGTCGATCATGCACGGCATCCAGCAGCTGACCGCCGAGGAGACCGAGGCCGACTACACCATCGCCTACATCGTCCTGGCGATCGCCTTCGTCCTGGAAGGAACCTCCTTCGTACAGGCGCTGCGACAGGCGAGCCGCGGCGGCGAGCGGATGAAGATGCGCACCCTCTCCTATGTGAGCCGGACCTCCAACCCCACCTTGCGGGCGGTCTTCGCCGAGGACGCCGCGGCGCTGCTCGGCCTCCTCCTCGCGGCCGGCGGGCTCGCGCTGCACCAGATCACCGGCGACGCGATCTGGGACGCGGCGGGATCCATCCTGATCGGCGTGCTGCTGGGCCTCGTCGCGGTCTTCCTCATCACCCGCAACAGCGAGTTCTTACGCGGGCAGCGGGTCGCGCTGTCGACCCGCGTGCAGGTGCTCCGCGAGCTGCTGGACCATCCCTCGGTCGATCGGGTCACCTACCTGCACATCGAGTACGTGGGCCCCGCACAGCTGTTCATCGTCGCCGCCGTCGACATCACCGGAGACCGCCCCGAGCATCAGGTCGCGGAGCGGCTGCGCGGACTCGAGGCCGAGCTGGAAGCGCACGATAATGTGACCGAGGTGGTCCTCACCCTCTCCACTCGCGACGAGCGGAGTCTCGTCCCCTGACTCAGACTGACTAGATGACACGCAGCCTGGTGACCGGAGCGACCGGCTACATCGGCGGACGGCTCGTTCCCCAGCTCCTCGAAGCGGGCCACGACGTCCGTGTCCTGGTCCGCGACGAGGCCAAGGCCAGAGCCCGCGAGTGGTCCGACCAGGTCGAGATCGCCCAGGGCGACGCCACCGAGGCGGACGACGTGCGCCGGGCCCTCGAGGACGTCGACGTCGCCTACTATCTCCTGCACTCGATCGGGACGGGCAGTGGCTTCGCCGACGCCGAACAGCGGATCGCGCAGACCTTCGCCGATGCCGCCCAGGATGCCGGAGTACGCCGCATCGTCTACCTGAGCGGGATGGTGCCGAAGGACGAGGAACTGTCCGAGCATCTGCGATCGCGGACGCAGGTGGCGCAGACGCTGCTCGACTCCGGTGTGCCGACCGCGGTGCTCCAGGCGGGCGTCGTGATCGGCTCGGGATCGGCCTCCTTCGAGATGCTGCGCTACCTGACCGAGCGACTGCCGGTGATGGTGACGCCGCGGTGGGTGCACACCCGCATCCAGCCCATCGCGGTTCGCGATGTGCTCCGCTATCTGACCAAGAGCGCGGACCTCCCCGACGACGTCAACCGACGCTTCGACATCGGCGGTCCCGACGTCCTCACCTACCTGGAGATGATGCAGCGGTACGCCCACGTCGCCGAGCTGCCACGCCGGCGGGTGCTGCCCGTACCGGTGCTGTCACCGTGGTGGTCGAGCCACTGGGTCGGACTCGTCACCCCCGTGCCCGCCGCTCTCGCCCGGCCCCTCGTCGAGAGCCTGCGCAACACCGTCGTCGCGAGCGAGCACGACATCGCCGACTACATCCTCGACCCTCCCGAGGGACTCGTCGGCTTCGACCGGTCGGTCGAACTGGCCCTCACCCGCATCCGCGATCTCGACGTGCCGACGCGCTGGTCGTCGGCGGCCACCGCGGGTGCGCCGAGCGCGCCGCTGCCGTCGGACCCGGACTGGTCGGGCGGGACGCTGTACACCGACGAACGCACCCGCGAGGTGCACGCCTCACCCGAGAAGCTGTGGCAGGTGATCGACGGGATCGGCGGTGACAACGGCTGGTACTCGTGGTCGCTCGCGTGGGAGGTGCGCGGTCTCGTGGACCGCTTCCTCGGCGGGCCCGGGCTTCGCCGCGGCCGCCGTGACAGCGCCCGGATGCGGGTCGGCGATGCGGTCGACTTCTGGCGGGTCGAGGAGACCGACGGCCACGCCTTCGTCCGGTTGCGCGCCGAGATGAAGCTGCCGGGACTCGCCTGGCTCGAGATGCGGGTCGGGCAGGCCGATGGCGGCACCACGACCTTCCACCACCGCGCGATCTTCCACCCCAAGGGCCTCCTCGGCCACCTCTACTGGTGGTCGATCTACCCCTTCCACGGGATCGTCTTCGGCGGCATGCAGCGCAATATCGCCCGCGCCGCCGAGTCCCTCGAGGAGCGGCGCTACTCGCCAGGGCGGTGACTTACGCACCCCTCGCGACCGAGGGCGGTGACTTAGGCACCTCTCACGGCCAGCGAGAGGTGCCCCGCCCACCGCTCCGGCACGCGAGGGGTGCGTAAGTCACCGCCCGACGACGGGGCGGGTGGATCGGCGATGTCACTCAGGTGGTGAGCAGGCCTCGGTCGCGGGCGAGCGCGGCGGCCTCCGTCCGGGAGGAGGCTCCGAGCTTGGCGAGGATATTCGAGACGTGCACCGAGACCGTCTTGCGGCTGATGAACAGCTGACCGGCGATGTCCCCATTGCTCCGGCCGACCGCCACGAGCTCCAGCACCTCACGCTCGCGTGCCGTCAGCTCGCCGGCCGACGCGGGTGCGGAGCCGAGCCGTCGAGCGGCCCGGAGCAACGGCTCGGCGCGAAGCCCATGGGCGGTGGCGAGGACATCGTCCACGAGCCTCTGCGCCGCAGCCTGATGCCCCGCGGCGGCGAGGACCGTCGCCAAGCCCAGCGCGCTGCGGGCGGTCTCGTAGAGATCGCCGAAGGAGGCGAAGAGCTCGTGGGCAGTCGTCCACGAGCGCGCGACCTCCTCCAGCGCGGGAGTCGTCGTGGTTCCCGCGCGCCAGCGCATCGAAGCGAGTTCCGCCGTCAGCCGCGCGGCCCAGGCCCGGCCCTCCGGCCCCATCTCCGCATGGGCCTCCACCGTCGCCGCTCCCGGCACCGCGATCCTCTCGGCATGGTCGAGAAGGTCGCGTCGTCGCGACGCCGTCGCCCCATCGACGTGCCGGGCGAGGGCCGCGATCGTCACCGCGCTGGCCCGCACCCGCGCCGGTGCCTGTGGTTCGCGCCAGAAGGTCTCCAGCGAGACGGCCAGCGCGTCGTGGGCCTCCACGATCTCGTCGACTCCTTCGGCCATCTCGATGAAGGCGATGCCCGAGTGGATCGTGAGAGCGATGTCCCGGGGCCACCAGGCGTGGTGGCGGGCGATGGTGGCCTCATCGGCCCGCTCGCCGCGCGCCGCGCGCACGCTCATGACCACGGCGTCCATGCACATGTGGGCAGTGCGCGGTGCGTCCTCGGGCAGGACCGCGAGCTCGACGACGGTGTCCCATTCGCCACGCAGATAGCACACGACCGCACCGTAGAAGCGTCCGTCGAAGCCGAACGGGGACCACGGCCGGCGGGTCTGCTCGGCCCGCTGCTGGCCCGCGGCGAAGTACTCTCCCGCGCCGGCCAGGTCACCTCGCCCGAGTCGGACGAAGGCCAGGTGATGCAACCCCCGCAGCTCGGCCATCAGGTCACCACGACGACGGGAGTCCTCGACCAGCTTCGTGAATCGCTCGTCGAGCGTGCGATCGCTGTTGCTCGCCCGGTGGACGATGCGGTCGAGGGTCGTCTGCGCGTCTGCCGCCGCTTCCTCGTCGCCCAGTGACTCGGCGGCACGCAGGGCACGTTCGGCGAGTTGGAGCCCCTGCTCGTCACGCCGGACGGCCCAGGCCGCCCGCGCACCGACCACCTCGGCACGCATCCTCGCCTCGACATCGTCGGTCTCCTGGGCGTACCGCAACGCCTCCTCGGCGAGCTCGATGAGCTCGTGATCCGCGACATTCTGGTAGTAGCCGACATCTCCCGCCAGGGCCGCGAGGCGGGTGGCGTCGGCCGGACTCCACCCGGGACGGGCTCGTTCTTCCACGAGGAGACGCGAGGCGCTGCGTGTCCGGCCGGCCGCGAGGAGCGAGTCGACCGCCGCTCGCACGAGCGCGTATCGGTGGTCGTCCTCGACCAGGCTCAGCGCACGGATCCGGTGCTCGGCGGCCTCGGCATGGGCGCCGACGCGGGTCGCCTCCTCGGCAGCGAGCACATCGGCCTCGAGCGCGACATCCCGCCGGTCGATCGCGTGCGCGTGCATCGCGACGTGCGCCGGACGGCGATCCGGGTCGCGCAGCAACGCGTCCAGGAACGCCGTATGCCAGCGCTCCCGCTCGCCGGGCAGAAGATCCTCGTGCACGGCCTCGGCGATCAGCGCGTGGCGGAAGCGGAAGGTGCCGTCGCGACGTCCGGGTTCGAGGACCTTGCGATCCACCGCCTCTCGCAGGGCGTCGTCCAGGCGCGACGGGGCCCAGGACGTCGCGGCACTCAGTAGGGAGATCGTGACGCGTCCTCCCGCACAGGCCACCGCACGGACCGTATCCCTGGCGTCGGCGCCGAGCTGGTCGACGCGCAGCAGGAGGAGATCGGCGAGCTCGGCCGGGATCCGGTCGCCGCTCAGTTCGGCCTCGAGGAGTTCCTCGGCGTAGAAGGCGTTGCCCTCTGCTCTCTCCACGACGGCGTCCACGGCATCGCTGAAACGACCGGCGCGGGTGACCAGCAGTCGACGCACCGCCTCATCGTCGAGGGAACCGAGCTGCACGCGACGCACCTGCGGCAGCCTCGTCCACTCCGCGAGGGGTGTTCGCAGAGGATGCCGGCGGTGGAGGTCGTCGTTGCGCACCGTCACCAGCACGCTCACCGCCGACGAGTACCGGCGCGCGAGCATCACGTGCACGAGACGCCTGGTCGACTCGTCGGCCCAGTGCACGTCCTCGACGATCACCAGCACAGGCCGGTTCTCGCCGAGTCGCTCCAGCGCGCGGACCCATCCGCCGATCACATCGGACGCCTCGTTGTCGGCATCACCGCCGCCGACGAGGGCGCGCAGCGACGGCGCGGCGGCGATCAGCTCGTCGCGTACTGCCGGTTCGGCAGCGTCGACGATCTCGGCCAGCGGTTGGAACGGCAGCGCGCCGCCGACGTCCAGGCAGTGGCCGAGCACGACCAGGAAGCCGGCATCCACGGCGTCGGCAGCGAGTTGCCGCACCAGGCGGGTCTTGCCGATCCCCGCGTCACCGCCGAGGATCACCGCTTCGCGGGCACGGCTCCTGTCGAGTCCGAGGGCATGACGCAGCTCTTCGAGCTCGCGTTCGCGTCCGACGAGTGGTGTCGTCTCCATGCCCATGAGCCCATCTTCGACGATACGTGTGCATGCTGGTGCGCGAGGCGCTCTCGTTGGACGGCCGTGACGTAACTCTGCGGATCGAGAATCATGCTCCGAGCCTCGGCTCCTGAGGTAGGCCCCGACATCGGGCAGATGCCCCATCTTCGGCCTCCCCTACCTCAGACACCCGAACCCGTTGAGTGTGGGGGTACCTCCCAGGACGGAGCGCTGCGGAGTCCTGGGGGGAACGTTTGGACGGTGATAACCCCGATTTCGCCGTCCAAACGTCACACTCAACGGGTTCGGCCGCGCGCTAGCGTGGAGGCATGGAGTTTCGATACCTCGGCAACAGCGGGCTGAAGATCAGCGAGATCATCTACGGCAACTGGCTCACGCACGGATCGCAGGTGGAGAACGACGTCGCCACCGCGTGCGTCCGCGCGGCACTCGATGCCGGCATCACCAGCTTCGACACCGCCGACGTCTACGCCGCGGGCGCGGCCGAGCGCGTGCTGGGCGAGGCCCTCAAGGGTGAACGCCGGTCCTCGCTGGAGATCTTCACCAAGGTCTACTGGCCTGCCGGGCAGAGCGGCCCCAATGACGTAGGCCTCTCGCGCAAGCACATCATGGAGGCCATCGACGCTTCCCTGTCGCGCCTCCAGACCGACTACGTCGACCTCTACCAGGCGCACCGTTACGACTACGAGACGCCGCTGGAGGAGACCATGCAGGCCTTCGCCGATGTCGTGCGCGCCGGCAAGGCCCTCTACATCGGGGTCAGCGAGTGGACCGCCGATCAGATCCGCGCCGCCCACCACCTCGCGAAGGATCTCGGCATCTCGCTCATCTCCAACCAGCCGCAGTACTCGATGCTGTGGCGGGTGATCGACGAGCGTGTCGTGCCGACCTCCCGCGAGCTCGGGGTCTCACAGATCGTCTGGTCGCCGCTGGCCCAGGGCGTGCTCACCGGCAAGTACACGCCCGGCGGCGAACTGCCCGCCGGCTCACGGGCCACCGACGAGAAGGGCGGCGCCGACATGATCAAGCGATACATGAATGACGACACCCTCGAGGCGGTGCAGCGGCTCAAGCCGATCGCCGACGGCCAGGGACTCTCGCTCGCTCAGTTGGCACTGGCCTGGGTGCTCAGCAATGACAACATCGCCGGGGCCATCATCGGCGCCTCGCGGCCCGAGCAGGTGGCCGACAACGTCGAGGCCGCCGGCCGGACCCTCGATGCGGACACCCTCGCCGCGATCGACGAGGTGCTCGGCGATCTGCCCGAGACCGACCCGGACAAGACCCGCTCCCCCGCCACGCGCACGCAGTGATCTCAGCCGATGCTCAATCGCTCCGCGACATCCGGAGCCGGCCTCCAGGCATGCTGTCGTCCTAAACGAACACGCACCACCAGGTCACGACGCTCCAAGTCCGCTAGATCGTTGCGCGCGGACTGCTGCGTCACGTTGTGGCTCGATGAGTGGGAGACCGCCGTATAGACCGCATCCGGGTCCTTCACGGCGTTCTCCAATAGCGCCAACTGGCGATGATTGAACTCGCCCGGCGTCGCCCGGATTCGCTGCTGAACCTCCCGGAGCTCATCGGCCTTGCGAGCGAGATGCGCGTGGAGCTCATCGATCGCCCGCTTGATGATGCCCAGGTGATAGAGAAAGAAGTGCGTCAGGTCACCATCATCGTCCTCAGTGAGCAAGAACGACCGGACGTACTGCGAAGGGGCCTGTTTGAGCAGCTTGGACACGACGAGGAATTCCGCAAGCCAGAATCCCTCGCGCAACATCGACCAATAGAACAATGCGCGAGCAGTCCGTCCATTGCCATCCGCGAAGTAATGGTCGAAGCCCATCATGAAGTGAACGGTCAGCGCGCGAAGCACCGGCGGCATATAGTCGCCGGAGGCTCCCCCGTTGGCAAAGGCGCACAAGCGCTCCAACCGTTGCGGCAGCTCGGCCACCGGCGGCGGACGATGCAGCAACTGCTCACCATCACCCCAGACCGCGACCCGATCATCGTCGTCGCCCTGGACAACTCCGGCTTCCTCATCACTGTCGAGAGTCCCCTCGGTGACGATCCGATGCAGCTCGCATACCAGCTCCGGCGTCAGCTCTTCCTCGCGGAGTTCGACGATGCGGCGCATCGCCAGGTAGTTGTTGACGATCATCTTCTCGGAACGGTCCTGTGGCTTGCGACCCGTTCGGAGCATGTCCTTGGCGACCTGTCGGCTCGTCGAGGCGCCCTCCAATTGACTCGAGGTGATGGATTCCTCGATCAATGAACTGACAACGTAACGATCTCGCATTGCGGGGCTGGTGACCTGTTCACTGATGGTGATGTGTCCGCTGGCTCCACGCGTGATCTCGTCATTCAGAGCCAACAACGTGTCGGGAAGCGTATAGCTGAAGGGCGCGCCGCTCTTGTCGATCAAGGTATCGATAGAGCGCTGGGCGTTCCGCCGCGCCCAGCGAATGCGCAACCACCACTCCTCATGGGTGAGGTCGTCAGGCGGGGTCTTGAACCTGAGTTTGTCCCAGGGAAGGTACGGCTGAGACATGACATTGGCTGACGGCGTCAGCACCTCGACAAGCCGCCGGGCATCGATATCAGCCAAGAGCTCATTGAGACGCGGCGGATGCGCGGGGGTCTTCACACTGGGCTCCTTGCCGATACTCGCTAACTTCAAACTTTGACCTTCTTTGAAGTTCTTTTGAGAGTAGCAGTGTGTCAAGCCAAGTTCAAGTAAAGTCAAAATTTGAAGTTCGCAAGGGCCTCACCGCGCCGATACGCGAACGACGGCCCCGGACTCGTGAGAGTCCGGGGCCGTCGTCTGGAACCGTGTGTCAGGCGAAGTTCTCGCCCGCGGCCGCCTTGTCGAGCAGCAGCTTCGGCGGGGCGAAGCGGTCGCCGTACTGCTCGGCGAGCTGCTGCGCGCGCTCGGTGAACGCCTGGATTCCGATGCGCCCGTCTGCCGCCTCGTAACCGTTGGCATACTGCAGCGCACCGCCGTGCAGGGGCGGGAAGCCGATACCGAAGATCGAGCCGATATTGGCGTCGGCGACGGTACGCAGCACGCCCTCCTCCAGGCACCGGATGGTCTCCAGGCTCATGATGAACAGCAGCCGCTCCTGGATGTCCTCGACCGGGATATCGACATCGTCCTTGACGAACAGATCCCACAGGCCCGGCCAGAGGTACTTCTTGCCGTCCTCGGGGTACTCGTAGAAGCCCGCACCCGCGGCCTTGCCCTTGCGGTCGAGATCGACGAGCTTGTTGACCACGTCCATCGCGGGGCTGTCGGGGAAGGCCTTGCCGTCGTCCTCGGCGGCCTTCTTGGCCTCGGCGTTGATCTTCTGCGGCAGCGTCAGCGAGACCTCGTCGATCATCGCGAGCGGCTGGCCGGGGAAGCCGGCGAGCGAGGCGGCGCGCTCGATGCGGACCGGGTTGACGCCCTCACCGAGCAGCTGAGCGCCCTCCATCACCAGGGTGCCGAAGACCCGCGAGGTGAAGAAGCCGCGGCTGTCGTTGACGACGATCGGCGTCTTCTTGATCTGCTTGGTGTAGTCGATCGCGCGGGCGATGGCCTCATCGGAGGTCTTCTCACCGACGATGATCTCCACCAGCGGCATCTTGTCCACGGGGCTGAAGAAGTGGATGCCGATGAAGTCCTCAGGCCGCTTGACGCCCTGCGCGAGCAGGGTGATCGGCAGCGTCGAGGTGTTGGAGCCGAGCAGGGCATCGGGCTTGACGACCGACTCGAGGTCGCCGAAGACCGAGTGCTTGAGCTCGACCGACTCGAAGACCGCCTCGACCACGAAGTCGCAGCCTTCGAGGTCGGCGTAGTCGGCGGTCGGGGTGATGCGGGCAAGCACCTCGTCGGCAGCCTCCTGCGTCATCCGGCCCCGCGAGACGGCCTTGTCGAGCAGGTTCTTGCTGTAGGCCTTGCCCTTCTCAGCGGCCTCCAGCGAGACATCCTTCAGCACGACCTCGATGCCGACCTTGGCCGAGACATAGGCGATGCCAGCGCCCATCATGCCGGCGCCGAGGATGGCCAGCTTGGTGGCCTTGGTCTTCTCGATGCCGTCAGGACGGGACTTGCCGGCGTTGATGGCCCCGAGGTCGAAGAAGAAGGCCTGCGTCATGTTCTTGAACTGCTGGCCGACGAGCAGCTCCACGAGGTAGCGCGACTCGATCCGGCTGGCGGTCTCGAAGTCGACCTGCGCGCCCTCGACGGCGGCCGACATGATCGCCTTCGGCGCCTTGTAGTCCGCGCCCTTGACCTGCTTGCGCAGGTTCGAGGGGAAGCTCGGCAGGAAGGCCGCCAGCTTGGGATTCGAGGGAGCACCGCCGGGGATCTTGAAGCCGCGGGCGTCCCAGGGCTGCGTGGCGGCCTCGGCGTTGCCGGCATTCTCGTTCACCCACGCGGCAGCTCGGTCGAGCAGCTGATCGGCGGGGACGACCTCGTCGATGAGGCCGATGCTGAGCGCCTTCTCGGGCTTGTTGCGCTGACCCTGGACGAGCACCTTCATGAGCGCGTCCTGGATACCGAACATGCGCACGGTACGGGTCACGCCGCCACCGCCGGGCAGCAGTCCGAGCGTGGCCTCGGGCAGGCCGATCTCGTAGCGACCCTCTGCGGCGATGCGGTGGTGGCAGGCGAGGGCGATCTCCAGGCCGCCACCGAGCGCGGCACCGTTGATGGCTGCGACGACCGGCTTGCCGAGGGTCTCGAGCTTGCGCAGCGTGGCCTTGATGGACTCGACATTGGTGAAGAGCGCCTCAGCGTCCGAGGGCTTGGCCTTGGTCATGAGCTTGAGGTCGCCGCCGGCGAAGAAGGTCTGCTTCGCGCTGGCGATGATGACGCCCTTGATCGCATCGCCGTCGGCGGCGACCTCGGAGGCGAGACGATCCACCGCGGCCTCCATCGAGGCGCGGTAGGTCTCGTTCATCGTGTTGGCGTTCTGGTTCGGGTCGTCGATCGTGAGGGTGACGATCCCGTCGGCCACGTCGTAGCGGACCGCGTCAGTACTGGTCATGCGTGTTCTCCTGTGAAGTCGGTCCGGCGCTCAGATGCGCTCGACGATGGTGGCGATGCCCATGCCGCCGCCGATGCACAGCGTGGCCATGCCGTAGCGCTTCTGGCGGCGCTCGAGCTCGTCGACGAGGGTGCCGAGGATCATCGCGCCGGTCGCGCCGAGCGGGTGGCCCATCGCGATGGCGCCGCCGTTGACATTGGTCTGCTCGTGCGGGTAGTCGCCGAGATCGCGCATCAGCTTCATCGCGACGGCGGCGAAGGCCTCGTTGATCTCGATGAGGTCGATGTCCTCGATGGACAGGCCGGCCTTGTCGAGGGCCTTCTGGCAGGCGGGGCCGGGGCCCGTCAGCATGATCGTCGGCTCCGAGCCGATCACCGCGGTGGAGACGATGCGGGCGCGCGGGGTGAGCCCGTGCTTCTTGCCCGCGGCCTCGTTGCCGAGCATGACGAGCGCGGCGCCGTCGACGATGCCGGAGCTGTTGCCCGCGTGGTGCACGTGGTCGATCCGCTCGACGTCGACGTACTTCTGCAGTGCAACGGCGTCGAAGCCGCCGAGGTCGCCGATGTCGACGAAGGACGCCTTGAGGCCCGAGAGCGACTCCAGCGTGGTGCCCTCGCGGACGAACTCGTCGTGGTCGAGCACGGTCAGGCCGTTGTGGTCCTTGACCGGGATCACCGAGTTCTTGAAGTAGCCGTTGGCGATGGCCTTGGCGGCGCGGGCCTGCGACTCGACGGCGAAGGTGTCGACGTCCTCGCGGCTGTACCCCTCGATGGTGGCGATGAGGTCGGCGCCGATGCCCTGGGGCACGAAATCGGTCTGGAAGGAGGTGCGGGGGTCCATCGCCCAGGCGCCGCCGTCGGAGGCCATCGGCACGCGGCTCATCGACTCGACGCCGCCGGCGATGATGAGGTCCTCCCAGCCGGACTTGACGCGGGCGGCGGCCTGGTTGACCGCCTCGAGGCCGGAGGCGCAGAAGCGGTTGAGCTGCACGCCGGCGGTCTCCTGGGCGAACCCGGAGGCCAGCACGGCGGTGCGCGCGATGTCGGCGCCCTGGTCACCGACCGGGGAGACGACACCCAAGATGACGTCGTCGACCTGGTGCGGGTCCAGGGAGGAGTTGCGCGTCTGGACCTCGTCCAGCAGACCCGTCACGAGATCGATGGGCTTGATCTCGTGGAGCGAGCCGTTCTTCTTGCCCTTGCCACGCGGTGTGCGGATGGCGTCGTAGACGAAAGCTTCGGTCATGACCGTCCTCGATTGCGGATAGAGACACTGGCGCCACCTGCCTGGTGTGCGCCGCTGTCCTCGATTGTGACACCATTACTGTCAGAGTGGTAGCGCCGGGGTGAGCGAAGTGGAGACAGTCCTATGACCGATGGTGATCCGAGCGAGAATCTGAGCGTGGAGCAGCTGGCGTCCCGCGTGGGGATGACGGTGCGCACGGTGCGCTTCTACGCCGGACGCGGGCTCATCCCCTCGCCGCGCCGCGAGGGGCGGCACGTCTTCTACGGTCCGGACCATCTGGCGCGGCTGGAGCTGGTGCGCGAGTTGCAGGCCCACGGGTTCACCCTCGCGGCGATCGAGGGCTATCTGGAGAAGATCCCCGCGGACGCGTCGCCCGCGCAGGTGGCCCTGCACCGCACACTGCTCGCGCCGTGGAATCCCGAGCTGCCCGAGACGCTCACCCGCGAGCAGCTGGTCAAGCGCGCCGGGCACGAGCTCACCGACGACGATCTGGAGCTCTTCGCGGCTCTCGGCGTCATCGAGCCGACCCCCGTCGAGGATGTCTTCAGCGTGGCCACGGCACACCTGGGCGTCGGCGTCGGGCTGCTGGAGATCGGTATGCCGCTGGAGGCCGCCCACGAGGCGCGACGAATCTTCACCGATCACGGCACGCAGGTCGCCGAGGAGTTGACCGGGCTGTTCAAGCGCGCGGTCTGGCCGCACATCAAGCAGTCGGGGCAGACCGCGGAGGCCACCGCGGTCATCGAGCGCTTCAAGCCGTTGACGATCGCCGCCCTCGTGACGGCCTACGAGCAGGCCGTCGACGAGATGAAGCGCGAGGCCGTCCGCCGCCGCTGAGCGGTGACGTACGAACCCCTCACCACCCCAGGCGGTGGGCTACGCACCCCTCGACGGCATTGAGAGGTGCGTAACCTACCGCCTCACGCCGCGAGAGGTGCGTAACCCACCGCCCTCGCTACCCCTCAGGCGACGAGATCAGGCCGGGTGGGTCCAGTCGATGTGGGAGCAGTCGAGGCCGGGGGCGGTGACGAGCACGCGGGCCACGCCCATCGGATTCCCGACAGGGTCGGCGAGGACCTGGCCGGCGGCGTCCCACGCGACGATCGTGCACCCGGATGCCGCGGCGAGCTGGAGTCCCGCCGCGACATCCCAGGGATGGAACTCGTACTCGTAGGTCGCCGCCGCCCAGCCTGCCGCCACATAGGCGAGGTGCAAGGTGCAGGCCCCGAGCCGGCGGACGGCCCGGAAGGAGTCCAGCACGGTGCGGCAGGAATCGAGGATCGAGTCGGGCAGACCCGATCGTTCGTAGGGGGCGTTCGTGAGGATCTCGACCTCGCGGGTCCCCCGGCTCTGCTCGGGCCAGCGGAACGGCATGCCGTCGACCAGCAGCTCGTCGCCCGCGGTGTGGAAGGTCGCCCCGAGCACCGGCTCGTGCACCGCGGCGGCCACTGGCTCGGTGCCGCGCAGCGCGGCCACGGAGGTGGCGAAGATCGGCAGACCGGAGGCGAAATTGGAGGTGCCGTCGATCGGGTCGATGAGCCACGTGAGCTCACCCTCCCCGTACCAGCCGCCCTCCTCGCCGAGCACCCGCGAGGACGGCGCGCCGGAGAGGATGCGGTCGACCACGACGCGCTCGACCCGGGCATCGGCCTCGGTGACGATGTCGAAGTGGCCGTCCTTCTCGGTGACGCTCGCCGCGGTGCGCGGACGGTCACGGAAGGCTTCGGCTGCCAGCTGCCCGCCGGTCACGGCCACCTCGCGGGCGAGCTCCTGCAACGAGCTCGTCATGCGTCCGCCGGGACGATCCACAGCGGCGTGTTCGTCAGGTCGATGGACAGCCGGTCACCGATGTTCAGCGTGCCGCGATGGGCGTACTCGTGGTCGATGATCGTGCAGGCGGCGCCGGCGATCCGCAGGTGGTACTCGATGTACGAGCCCTGGAAGACCACCTGCTCGACCGTCAGCGCGCCCTCCGGGTCGGTCCGGAAGGCGACGTTCTCGGGCCGCAGCACGCAGGAGACGCTCTCGCCGGCGGCGACCTGGGGTAGGTCATCGGAGGTCATCCGTGCTCGCTGCCCGTCGACATCGACGACGATGCCGGCGGCGGTGCTCGCGACGACGGTGCCCGGCACGATATTCGCCTTGCCGAGGAAACGCGCCACGAAGGAACTGGCCGGACTGCGGTACACCTCGCGGGCACTGCCGCGCTGCTGGATCACGCCGTCCTTGAGCACGACGATCTCGTCGGCGATCGCGAGCGCCTCGCTCTGATCGTGGGTCACATAGAGGCTGGTGATGCCGAGACGCTGCTGGATCGCGCGCAGGTCCACCCGCATCTGCTCGCGCAGCTGGGCGTCGAGATTGGAGAGCGGCTCGTCGAAGAGCAGCACTCGCGGTTCGGTGACCACCGCGCGAGCGAGCGCGACGCGCTGCTGCTGGCCGCCGGACAGCTGATTCGGGGCCCGCTTGGCGTAGTGCCCGATCTGCATGAGCTCCATGACCTCGTCGACCCGGCGCCCGGCGTCGGCCTTCGCGACTCCCGCGACCGAGAGCCCGTAGGCGACGTTCTCACGCACGCTCATATGCGGGAAGAGCGCATAGGACTGGAACACCATGCCGATGCCGCGACTGTTGACCGGCCGGCGCGTGACATCGGTGTCGTCCAGGCGGATCGATCCGCTGGTGGGCGTCTCGAAGCCGGCGAGCATTCGCAGGATCGTGGTCTTGCCGCAGCCGGAGGGACCGAGCAGGGTGACCAGCTTGCCCTCCTCGATGGTGAGGTTCAGGTCGCTGACCGCCGCGACCACCTCGCCCTTGTCGTGCGACGGGAACAACTTCGACACGCCGTCGAAGGTGACTGTTGCCACCGGGATCACTGGTCCCTTCTTCTGGTGAGGAGCGCGAGCGCACCCTGCATGAGGGCGAGCGCGGCGAGGACGATGACGATGAGCAGGACGCAGTACGCCGCCGCGACCGAGAGCCGCGAGGACTCCACCTGGCCGAGGATCGTCACGGTGACGAGATTCCAGTTGGCCGAGATGAGGAAGATGACCGCGCTCAGGGTGGTCAACGACCGGGTGAAGGCGTAGGCCGCCGAGGTGAAGATCGCCGGCCGCAGCAGGGGGAGCACGATGCTGCGGAAGGTGCGGATATTCGAGGCCCCCATGACCGCGGAGGCCTCCTCGATCGCGGGGTCGATCTGCTTGAGCTGGTTGTTGCCACCCTCGATCGCGACCTGGAGGTTCTTGAGCACCATCGCGCCGACGATGATCGCGGCGGTCCCGGTCAGCACGAGCGGGCCGGAGTTGAAGCTCAGGATGTAGCCGATGCCGATGATCGTGCCGGGGGCGGCGAAGGACAACAGCGTGCTCCACTTGAGGATCGCCGAGCCCGGGAAGGAGCGGCGGGTCAGCACATAGGAGATGAGCAGACCGCAGATGACCACGAGCGGGGTCGCGACCGCGGCCAGCGTGACCGAGTTCTGCAGGGTGCTCAGGCCCCGATCGAAGATGTAACGGTAGTGATCGAGGGTGAACAAGGAGTCCACGCCGACGATCTTCATGAAGGAGACGGCCACGACGGTGCCGTAGAAGAGCAGGATGACGCCGGAGATCGCCGAGCAGACGATGGTCAGCGGCACCGTGACCTTGGCGGCCGTGAGGCGGATCTCGGTGCGGCCGGGCTTGCCGGTCACGGTCACATAGGAGCGCCGCCCCACCCAGTAGCGCTGGATCATGAAGGCCAACACGGAGGGCAGGAGCAGCAGCACTGCGAGGATCGCCCCGGACTGCATGTCGTACACGGCGGTGATCTGCGTGTACGCCTCGACCGCGAGGGTCGAGTAGTCGCCGCCGATGAGCATCGGATTGCCGAAGTCCTCGAGGGACTTGACGAAGACCAGCATAAAGGAGGACAGCAGCGCGGGGGCCGCGAGCGGGAGCAGCACTCGGCGGAAGGTCTGCCACTGGCTCGCGCCCATCGACGAGGAGGCGTCCTCCAGCGAGGAGTCCATCGACTGCAACATGTCGCGCACGTTGAGATAGGCCAGCGGGCTGAACGCGAGGGTCTGGATGATGACCAGCGAACGCAGCCCGTAGACATTGGCATTGCTGAGGCCGAGCAGGTCCGAGGAGATCACGCCCGAGCGGCCGAACAGCAGGATAATCGCCAGCGACAGCACGAAGGGCGGCGAGACGATCGGCAGCAGCGCGACGAGGTGAAAGAAGCGCTTGCCCTTCATCCCGGTGCGCGTGACGCCGTAGGCCATGACGAAGCCGACGGCGGTCGCCGCCGTCGCGGACAGCACCGCGAGCAGCAGGGAGTTGCGCAGCGCCCGCCACACATGCGAGGCAAGCAGGTTGTCGCCGAGCCGGCTGAGGTCGAAGCCGTCCGGGCCGATGACGGCGGACTTCAGCACCGCGCCGATCGGCAGCAGGATGAAGATGGCGACCGAGAGGGTGAGGACGAGGAAGATCCCCCACAACCAGGGATCGGTCCGGATCGCCCTCCAGCGCTGGGCGCGCTCGTCGCGTCGGGCGAGCGCGCCCAGCTCAGTGGAGTCGATGGTCTGCATGACGGGTCAGGTCACTCCGCCTCGGAGCCGTGACGGATCTCGGCGTCGAAGCGCTCGATCAGCTCGCCGCGGTGCTGGCCGGCCCAGAAGGTGTCGTAGTCCATCAAGGTGACCTCGGAGGTGTCGACCTCGGCCTCGGGGTTGGTGATGCCGGGGATCACGGGCTGCCAGAAGGTCGTCATCATCGACTCCTGCCCGCCCTCGGTGAGCACCCAGTCGAGGAAGGCCTCGGCGCCCTCGATCTGGTCCTCGGGAGCGTCCGCGATGACCGCGGCGGCGTTGATGCCGAAGCCGGTGCCCTCCTCGGGGAAGGAGGCGGTGATGTCGTATCCCTCGACCATGCCGAGCTCGACGTCCATCAGATAGGTGGCCGAGACGGCCGCCTCACCGAGACCGACCATGCGGGTCGGGGCGCCTCCGGAACGGGTGTACTGTGCGACATTGGCGTCGATGCGCTTCATCAGGTCGAAGGCCTCGTCCTCGCCGTAGAGCTGCACGAGGGTGGAGACGACCGCGGCGCCGGTGCCCGAGGAGGCCGGGTGGGCGAGCACGACCGAGTTCGCGAAGGCGGGGTCGGCGAGGTCCTCCCAGCTGGTGGGCGCCTCGACGCCGAGGTCGTCGAGGAGGGCCTGGTTGGAGGCGAAGGCGACGGGTGCGGTCGAGGTGGGGGTCCACAGGTCGTCCGGGTCGCGGTAGATCTCATCGACCTGATCGATGCCCTCGGCCGCGTAGGGGGCGAGGAGGCCTTCCTCGGCGGCCTGCACATAGGTCTCGGCTGAGCCGCCGATCCAGAGCGCGGCCTGGGGGTTGTCGGCCTCGGCCTTGATGCGGGCGAGGTTCTCGCCGACCGACATGCGCACATAGGCGACGTCGATCCCGGTCTCGGCGGTGAAGTCGTCGACGAGGGTCTGGCAGTCGTCCTCCGACATCGAGCAGTAGGCGGTGACCGATCCGGCCCCGTCGCCACTGTCCGAGCCGCATCCCGCCAGGAGCGCGATGGCGGTCGCCCCCACCGCCGCCATCTGCAGTGTCCGTACACGCATGAGTTGAGGTCCTTTCCTGCTCACCTCGTGGGCCCGCCGTGAGCCGACGGTGAACTTAGCATGACAAGTTAGGCACTCCAGGCCGGGCCTGTCAATAACTAGTACGTACAACTTTGCGGTGGCCGTGGGCTAGGGTGTGCGCGTGGAGAACTCACGTCGGGCGACCCGTGCCTGGGTCGAATCGGGCAAGCGGTTCACCCTCGAGGGCCAGCCCGGGGCCACGAAGCACGAACAGCTGCGACACGCGCTGATCCAACAGATCGGACTGCTGCGCCTCTCCCCCGGCGACGCCCTTCCCAGTGAGAACGGGCTCTGCGAGCTCTATGGCGTCTCACGGGCGGTGGTCCGCCAGACCCTGGAGGAGCTGGAGAATGCCGGCATCGTCTACCGGGTCCGCGGAAAGGGCTCCTTCATCGCCTCCCGCGAGCCCAGCGACGCCGACCCGTATACGCTGCGTGGACTTTATGCGGGGGTCCGCGATTCCGCCGCGAAGATCACCTCCGATGTGCTGTCGCAGAAATACGTGCGGGCCGATGGCAACATCGCCGCCTCGCTACGGCAGACACCCGGCGATCACGTGTTCTATCTCGAACGCGTCCGTCGCGTCGACGGCGAGCCCTGGTCGTGGATTCATTCCTATCTTCCCGCGGAGTACGGAGCGTTCTTCGAAGGCCGCGACATGAGCCATGAGTCGCTTCATTCGGTGCTCAATGAGAATGGCGTCGTCGTCCTCGGCGCGCGGCGCTCGGTCGAGGTCATGCCTGCCGATGACGAGCAGATCCGCATCCTGGATCTCGGTGATTTTCCAGTCGTCATGATGCTGACCTCGCTGAGTTTCGATCCCTATCGACAGCCGGTCGAGGCATTCACCGCCTATCACCGCGGCAATCGCAGTCGCCTCGAGTTCACGATCGGCGAGTAAGAAGACACTGGCAAAGATTGCGTGCATTTATGCCGCGCCGTACAGTGGCGGCGTGGCCAAGAAGACAATCGAGAAATTCTATTCCGATATCAGCGGTGAAGAGATCGACAGCAGCACGCCGACGGTGACCTTCGGTTTCGACGGGACATCCTATGAGATCGACGTGACCGAACAGGAAAAGACCGAGATCGAAAAGACTCTCGCTCCGTATATTCGTGCGGGACGCAAGGCTACCGGCGCCGGCGCCCGTCGCCGCGGCCGCCGTTCCGGTGGCTCGTCCTCGGACTCACCGGCCAAGCAGGTGCGCGAGTGGGCCAAGGAGCAGGGCATCGACGTCCCGGCCCGCGGGCGGGTCCCCTCCGATGTGCTCGAGAAGTACAACGCCGCACACTGAGCCTCCCCCGCGATGCCCCGGCCCGATGGGCCGGGGCATCGTCATGTCAGGAGTCGGGCGTGTCCACCTCGGGGAGCAGGATCGTCGCGAGGCTGAGGCGGCGACGGCCGTCGCCGGGATCGGACAGGTATGGCGCGAGCAGCTCGGCGAGTCCGGCCTGGATGGTGGCGAGGTCCTCGGTGGTCACGTAGAGCGGACCGCGGCCGAAGCCCAGGTAGTCCCGCAGCTCGGCGTCGCCGCTGTCGAGGAAGCGGTCGAAGTCGCCGGCGAGATCGCCGAGGAAGGCGAGGAACGCCGCCCCCAGCTGCGCGTCGCTCATCCTCCGCAGTTCCACCTGGTCGACATGCGCCATCCGTTCCCCCAGCGCGAGGGTCCGCTCGACCGCGCCCCGCACCCGGCGCTCCTCGACGACGGCGATGACCTCAGCCTCGATGAGCGCGGCAACGTGGCGGTAGAGGGTCGCCTGGGTGACATCGGGAAGGGCCGCCCGCAGCTGCGCGGTGGTCAACGTGCGTCCGCCCAGCTGCTGGACGATCCGCAGCCGCACCGGGTGCAGCACGACATCGGCGATCGGGCCGTCCTTGGCCATCGAGCCCACCTACCGTTCTCACTGTGATAATGTTCGCAAGGTCACGTCCATGCTAATGATCCAGGAGTCCCATGACGCACGTGGTTTTCGACCGGACCGGGCTCGCCGTGCAGTTCCCCGGCTGGGAGCGGTTCATGGCCGGCAGGGCGACCTTCGTCGCCACGCATGACGCGATCATCGGGGCACGCGCCGAGCCCGGATGGTCCTATGAGGTGCTGGGTTACCGGTCCGGCCTGGTCGTCTCGGGATACCGCAAGGTCGGCGTGTTCACCCATCCGTCCGGCGCCAAGCGCCTCGTCTCGATGAAGCGCGGCATGCCCCTGCTGCGCGTCGACGTCCGGCGCGAGCTCACCGGCTTCGACCAACTGCTGCTCAGCACCCCCGACGCCGATTCCATCGCGCGCCGCATCCAGGCGGTGACGACCCGGTGAACGCGCCTGCCATCGAGATCTCCGGACTGACGAAGCGCTTCGGCTCCTTCGAGGCGGTCCACGACGTCAGCTTCACCGCCGAGGCGGGGCGGATCACCGGCTTCCTCGGACCGAACGGGGCAGGTAAGTCGACCACGCTGCGCATGCTGCTCGGTCTGGTCCGCCCGGATACCGGGACCGCGTACATCTCGGGCCGGCCCTACCGCGACCTGCCGTCGCCCGCACGCACCGTCGGCGCCGTCATCGACAGCGCGGCGGCGCACCCGAGCATGACCGCCCGCGACCACCTGCGGACGGCCTGTGCCCTGAGCGGATTGCCCGCCGCGCGCATCGACGATGTCCTCGCCGCCGTACGGGCGGAGGACTTCTCCGACCGCCGCATCGGGGCCTTCTCGACCGGTATGCGCCAGCGGCTGTCACTCGCGACGGCACTGCTGGGCGAGCCGGAGATCCTCGTGCTCGACGAGCCCTCGAACGGCCTCGATCCCTTCGGCATCGCCTGGTTGCGAGGCTTCCTTCGGGACTTCGTCGCGGGTGGCCGAACCGTCCTACTGTCCAGCCACGTGCTCAGCGAGGTGCAGCAGACCATCGACGATGTCGTGGTGATCGACCGCGGCCGCATCCGCTGGCGCGGGTCGGTGAGCGATCTGCCGGACGATCAGGACCTCGAGCAGGCCTTCCTCTCGCTCCTCGACGAGGGAGCCCGACGATGACGGCCTTCCGGGGCGAGCTCGTCCGCCTCTTCGCCACCCGGATCCCCTGGTGGACGCTGCTCGCCGCCGTGCTGTGCGGTGGGGGCCTGAGCGGCCTGCTCGCGATCACCGGTCCGGAGAACGCGACTCCCCCGATGCCGGGCATCGACACGCCGGAGGGCGCCGGAATCGTGGTCGGGCTGGGGGCGGTGACGCTCTTCGTGCCCGCGCTGATCGGCACGATCGCCGTCACCAGCGAGTACCGGCACCGGACCATCGGCACGACCTTCCTCGCCGTGCCGCATCGGGGTCGGGTGCTCGGAGCGAAGCTCGCGGTCTACGCGCTGCTCGGGATCCTCTACGGCATCGTCGCCTCGATCTCGTCCGGACTGGTCCTCGTCGGCGCGGCGGCCGCGCGAGGCATCGAGTTGGGCACGCCCACGGGCGAGCTGCTGACCGTCCTGGCCCAGCTCGCAGTCGCCTCGGCGGTCTACATGGTGCTCGGCGTCGGGATCGGCGCCATCGCGCGGCATCAGCTGCTGGCGATCGGCGCCGTGCTGGGCTACTTCTACTTCCTGGAGTACGTCCTGATGCTGATCCCCGGAGTGAACGCGCTGTATCCCTTCCTGCCCGGTGGGGCGACCGCGTCGCTCACCCGTTTCACCTTCCTGACCGATGCCCTGGCCGAGCAGACGACCGGTGGCGCCGCGGCCCTCGCCTCCCCCGCGCTCGGCGCGGTGATCCTCGTGGGGTACGCCCTGGTGGCGGCCGCGGTCGCCGTGTGGTTGCCGCTGCGACGCGATCTGGCCTGAGTTCCCGGTTCGGTCGGTGGACCGAGCGCCTCGCCCGCATCCACTACGCTGGCCGGGTGTCTTACTCCCGGCCGTCGCTGACCGTGGGCCTCGGTGTCGCGATCCTCGCGCTGGGGGTGGGCGTCCTGGTCCTCCTCGCGCTGCGGCCGGCCCCGGCTCCGGAAAACGCCGGAGCCGGTGTGACCCCGCAATCGACCCCATCAGAATCGCCGCGTACGACGACACCCGCGCCGACCGGCGACGCCGATATCGTCTTCATCGGCGACGATCACCTGGAGGAGTGGGCCGGCGAGGCCGCCGCGGAGCTGGGCGCGGAGGCGCGGATCGAGTCCGGTGTGACGCTCTTCGAGGACACCACGGTGGCCGACGCGCTCGAGGGTTCCGCACCCGATCTCGTGGTGCTGAGCATCGGCACGGCCGATGTCGTGTGGGCCGATGACTTCGCCTTCGGCCTGGCACAGGCCCTCGACGAGATCGAGGAGGCCTGGCCTGCGTCCACCATCGTGCTCATGCGGCCGGCGTGGGAGGATCCCGACGACCTGCAGACCGAGAAGATCGACAGCGTCGAGCAGACCGCCCAGGCCCGAGATCTGATCTATCTGGACGCTCCGCCCGACGCCGCCGACTTCCTCGATGCCTGGACCGCTGCCGGCCTGTAGCCGGTGGCGGCGTCAGGGCACGAGGTTGTCTCCGTCGACACGCCGCGGCCACGCCACGACATGCTCATCGCGCAGAACGTCAGGGAGGGCCCAGCCGGGAAAGCCCTGGTAGCTGACCGGTCGAAGGAATCGGTCGATGGCTCGTGCACCGACCGATGTCGTACCTGGTGCCGACGTGGCGGGGAAGGGACCGCCGTGCACCATCGCATCGCACACACGCACGCCCGTGGGCCAAGCGTTGAAGATCAGGCGACCCACGACGGACTCGATCCTCGGCAGCAGTCGGCGGACCATCGCCTCGTCCCCGGGGTCAGCGTGGAGGCTCGCCGTCAGCTGACCGCTGAGGGCAGTGGCGACGCTTTCCAGCTCGGCCTCGGAGTCGCACTGGACGACCACCCCCGAAGGACCGAAGACCTCGTTCTGCAGCTCGGGTCGGCGCAGGAAGAGCGCCGCATCGGTGGCGAAGAGCGACCCCGATGCCTCATGAGGTCCGCCGGTCTTCTCCATCGTCGGCCCGACGAGCGTGGTCAGATCGGAATGGGAGGCCCGAGCGGCGACATCCTCCTCGAAGGACCGGTGGATACGCGCCGAGAGCATGGTCTGCGGGGGCGAGGCACGCAGCCGCTCGGACGCCGCCGCGATGAAGCGGTCCGCGGCAGCACCCTTCGGCAGAACCAGGAGGCCGGGATTCGTGCAGAACTGCCCCGCGCCCAGGGTGAGCGAATCCACGAAGGCCGAGGCGATCTCCTCAGCGCGCTGCTCGAGTGCGTGCGAGAGGACGAAACACGGGTTCACTGAGCTCATCTCGGCGTAGACCGGGATCGGCTCGGTCCGCTCTGCGGCGGAGGCCACGATCGCCAGGCCTACCGCCTGCGAGCCAGTGAAACCGACGGCACGGATGTGTTCATCCTTCACCAGAGCCTGACCGACCTCCCGCCCCTCGCCCACCACCATCGAGAACACGCCCGCGGGCACGTCGCTCGCCCGGACCGCCCGCACGACGGCCGCGGCGACGAGCTCGCTCACCCCCAGGTGGGCCTCGTGCGCCTTGACCACGACCGGACATCCGGCAGCGAGGGCCGACGCGGTGTCCCCACCCGCTACCGAGAAGGCCAACGGGAAGTTCGACGCCGCGAACACGGCGACCGGCCCGATACCGACCGTCTGGCTCCGCAGTTCCGGGCCGGACTCATCGGCATGGTCGATGCGCACATCCGCCGGTCGGCCGTCGACGATCAGGTCGGCGAACAGCCTCAATTGACCAGCAGTGCGACCGACCTCTCCTTTGAGCCGCGCCTCCGGCAGACCGGTCTCCGTGACCCCGCGGGCGATGATCCGCGATGCATCGCCCTCGATCTCCTCCGCGATGCGGCGAAGGAACTCCGCACGCCTTTCCACCGGCACCGCCCGGTACGAGGCGAAGGACTCGGCTGCGGCCGCACAGGCCGCCGCGATGTCCTCGGGCGCCGCGGCCCGGTACCCCGGCTCGAGACGCTCGCCGCTGCGGGGATCGTGGGAGTGGAGCAGGGCCGAGGAGCCTCCGTCACGACGATCACCCGCGAGAAACAGCTCTCCCGTGAGATCGGCGCTGCTCATGAGACGGTCCCCCCATGGTTCATCACGACGCTGACCGACTTCTCGCGGGTGTACTCCAGCATCGTCTCCTTGGCGTGCTCCACACCCGCGCCGGAGTTCTTATAGCCGCCGAAAGGGACGCCGAGCCATCGATGCACGACCTCGTTGATCCACACATAGCCCGACTCGACCTTCGAGGCCGTGGTGAGCGCTTTCGTCAGATCATTCGTGAAGATCGATGCCGTCAGACCGTAGTCGACGCTGTTGACCGCCTCCAGCATCTCCGCCTCGTCCTCCCATTCGATGATCGACAGGACGGGACCGAACACCTCCTCCTGGGCGATTCGCATCGAGGGACGCACATCACCGAAGACCGTCGGCATGACGTACGCACCATCGGCCAGCGGGCCCTCCCCCTCGCCGCCACCGGCGAGCAGTGTGGCTCCTTCCTCCTTCGCCATCTCGATCATCGAGAGCACCCGGGTCTTGTGCCGCTGGGAGACGAGCGATCCCATCTCCGCCTCCGGGTCATCGGGCAACGCGACCGTGATCTCCGAGACCAGCTGGGTGACACGCTCGGTCACCTCCTTCGCGAGAGACCGATGCACGAACAGCCGCGAGGTCGAACCACACGACTGTCCCTGATGCGTGAAGTTCATGCCCTTGATCGCCGCCCGCGAGACCGTCTCGACATCAACATCGGGGAACACGATGAGCGGATTCTTGCCGCCCAGTTCCAAGCTGATCTCCTTGACATAGCCGCTCTCTGCCGCGGCCTTCTGGATCGCGAGCCCCGTCGGCACGCCACCCGTCAGGTGAAGCCTCTCGATCCTGGGGTGGACCACGATCGCTTGACCCGCCTCCGGACCACCCTGCACGACATTGACGAGCCCGTCCGGGAGGGCACCGGCCGCGGCATTGGCGATGATCGTCGCTCCGAGTGGGGTCTGTTCCGAGGGCTTCAAGATCACAGCATTCCCCGCCGCGAGGGCGGGCGCCGAGAGCTTGATGGGGAAGAAGGACGGCCCGTTGAAGGGCGTGAGGATGCCGATAATCCCGTACGGCTCGCGCAGCGTGTAATGCAGATTGCCCGGGGTGGCGGGGATCGTCTGGCCGACGAGCTCGAAGCCCAGGCCCGCGAAGTGCTCCAAGTGGGTAATGCCGTTCATGACGCCCTTGCGCATGTCATGCAGCGGCGTGCCGCTGTCCGCGGCATCCACAGCGACCAGCTCCTCGGCGACCCCCCTCAGGTTGTGTGCCCAGGCCAGCATGCCCTCCTTCCGCTCCAGCACGGACATCTCAGCCCAGATGCGCTGGGCCTTCCGGGCGGACTCGACCGCCGCATCGACGTCCTCGGCAGTGGACTCGGCCACTACCGCGAGCTCCACCCCGGTCGCCGGCGCGATCTTCACGCGCCGACCACCGCGAGCAGCGGGCATCTCCACCCCTCCAATGACATTGCCAGTGAGCGAGGTTCCATCGACGATAAGCACAAGCGTGCCCTTTCTGACTTCAGTGATATGGACTGCGAGATGGTCGACCGCTCAGTTGAAGAACGAGCCGCCGTTGACGTGAAGGCTCTGCCCGGTCACGAAATCCGAACCCGAGCCGCTGAGGTAGAGGACCGTGCCGACCATGTCCTGTGCCGTCTGCTCGCGCTTGAGACACCGCTGATCGATCTGCCTGCTGAGACTTCCGCTGGACCCCTCCTTCGAGGTACCGGTCTCGGGGATGGCGTCGGGCACCAGATTGTTCACGGTGATGCCGTGCGGCCCGAGCTCGCGGGCCAGCGCCCGCGTGAAACCGATGAGGGCCGACTTCGAGGTGAGATAGTGCGGGCCGGTGGCGCTGGCACCCTTCCAGATCGATGCCGAACTGACGTTGATGACCTTGCCGTGACCGGACTGCTTCATCACCGGCAGCACGGCACGGGTAGCCAACCAGGTGCCTCGGACATTGACCTCCAAACAGCGATCGAGCTCCTCCAAGTCGATGTCCTCGAAGCTCCCGGCACGGGCCGCGCGGAAGTAGGCCGCATTGTTGATAAGGACATCCAGCCGTCCGAAACGTTCGACGGTCCGCTTCACCATCTCCTCGAGCGAGGCCTGATCGGTGATGTCGACGTGCAACGGCAACACCTTCCCGCCCTCGGCCTGGATCTCCGCGACGGCCTCGGTGGTGTCGGCGATATCGGCCAGGACCACGTTCGCCCCGGCTGCGGCCAGACCCCGGGCGAAGGCACGCCCGAGCCCCCGGCCCCCGCCCGTCACCACGACGGTGCTGCCCTCGACGCTCATATCTCTCCTCCTTCGACGAATGCGGCGACCTCCGTGCCATACACCGGCTGCTGCGACTGGCCCACGAGCGAGTCGTCGGGGCTCGACTCATAGGTGCAGAACAACCAGACGCCGTCGCGAGGATTGAAGTCCACCGACACGACCGAGCCGTCGTTGAGCCGGAGCCGATCGCCTTCGGCGATGGCCATCGAGTCGTGGGGTTGTCGTTGTGTGCTCACGTTCCCTCTCTCCTTAGATGAAGTGGCTGAAGGAGCTGCCGAGATAGACGGTCTGGCTGATATAGAGCGTCCGCGCGCAGATGCGCCACTCGTCCTCCACCCGCCGGAGCCGGTCCAGACGCCGGCCGACCATCGTGTCCTCCTGGTCCGTGAGCCGATGCCGGTAGGACAGGACACCGCACTTCACGGTCAGCTCGGGCTGCTCGCCGCTTTCGGCGGCCGGCGGTTCGATCAGGACATTGCTCACGAGGTGCACCGTGCGCGAGAGGGGCTCCTCGGCCCAGTGGACGCCGGTCCTGATCTGCTCGACCCGCTTCTCCATCGTGGGCTTGTCATCGTGGATCCAGCTCATCGCGAGCGGGTCCTCGAGGTACTCGTCCTGCAGATCGTTGAAGGCAACGTTCTGGGCGATCGGCACGCGGAAGGTGAAGTCCTCGGTGAAGAGAGCGAGCCAGTCCTCGAAGCGGCGTTCGTCCAGCAGATGAGCCTCGCGGGCGTACAGCTGCTCGATCTCGAACTGCAGACGCATCGCCTCGTCAACGCGGTGAACCATGGACGACGTGCTCATCGTGCCTCCTCCGTGGCTTCCGTGGACTTCAGCGGGAAGGGCACGTAGTCGGGACGTGGCGTGCGGTGCATGAGCTCGTCCCAGTTCCAGCCCTGCATGAACTCCGACCATCGCTTGAGGAAGATCAGCTGGTTCTGCTCGGTCTCCCGATACCCGCACCACACCGAGCCGGGGTAGCCGTCGAAGGGCTCGGAGTAGCCGAGGCCTTGCTGGTAGTTGTACGGGAACTGCCGAGCGATCATGCCCTTGCTCGCATCGCTCGCATACAGCCAGTTCTCCAGATCGTCCTGCTCGGTCATGCCGCCGGGACCGGAGTAGGTCATGAAGTAGTGCCGCAAGGTGTCCTTCACGAACTCCGGGGCGTCGGCATCGACCAGGTAGTACCGCCAGAACTCGGTCTCCTCCGGACCGTTCGGGTGGTGCACGATGATGGTGCGCGGCTGATCCTCGTGGAACGACGTGTTCGGGAAGATCGTGCCCTTGCCCTGATAGTGGGTCTCCCCCGCCCGCTCGACCTTGCGCTTCTCGAAGACCTCGCGGAAGTACTCGCTGACCTCGGGGAACCGCCCGAAGACCGAACCCTGTTCCCACTCCTCCTCCGGACGAGGCGTGAAGCCCAGGCCACCGTGACCGAGCTCGGGCCATCCGAAGGCGTAGTGGCCCTTGGCCCGTTCGTCACGCCGTCCGCTCCCGCTGGGGCTGATATTGGCGAGGTTCACAGACTTGTGGCTCACAGCATGCGCCGCGTCGCCGATGAAGTTGGTGGGAGCGAACTTCCAGTTGCACTTGACGCGCCACTTCTGCACGCCGACAAGCACCGTCGAGCCGCCCTCCTCTCCACTACGTGAGTTCAGAGCCGAGTCGAGCCAGTATCGGAAGCTGCCGAGGTACTCCTCGAGCGGCGGGGCGTCGATATCCCAGGTGGCCCAGATCGTGCCTTTGTAGTTGCGCATCTGGGCGACGCTGATAAGTCCCCATTCCTTCTTGTCGAGGGCCTCGTGGTAGTGCGTCTTCCACCCCGGCACCCCAAAGAGCCCGCCCGCCCGGTCGACCAGCGCGCCATCGGTCGTGTAGCTCCATGCGTGGTACGGGCAGGTGAAGAGCCGGGTGTTGCCCTTGTCGAATCGGCAGACCTTCATACCGCGGTGACGGCACGAGTTGAGGAGCACGTGGAGCTCTCCTTGCCGGTCACGGGTCAGGATCACCGACTCCTCACCCATGCGGCTGAGCATGAAGTCATCGGGTTCGGGGACCTGTGACTCGTGGCCTACCATCAGCCACCCACGGCCGAAGATCTCCTTCAGCTCTCGCCGGTAGAGCTCTTCGTCCACGAAGATCGAGCGACTGGCAACACCGTTCGGGATATCGACCAGCTCGCGAATCTGTTCTGCGTCCACTTCGTTACCTCTCATTCATTGGGGTTGCTTCGTCGTCGCGGCGGAGACGAGTTCCTGGGCCTGGTGAGCGGCGTCCTCAAGCTCGATGGCCTCGGTCAGCCAACGACGTCCCAGTGCCGCCCAACGGGGGTTGCCGATCGCTACCACCGCCCGCAGGGCGTCGTCTCCCACCAGCGCGATCGCACGCTGTCGTTCACCGGTCACGACCCGGACGGACATCGTGGCGTCGCAGGCACCCACCACCTGGACGCGACGCCCGAACAACTCCGTCCAGAAGTACGGTGGAGTCGACCAGACCTCGCGGGAGCCGAGCAGGGAGCGGCCGACGATCCGTCCCTGTTCACGGGCGGACTGCCACTGCTCCGTGCGGATCTGCAGTCCCGTCGCGGTATTGGGCCAGCGGGAGACATCCCCCGCGGCCCAGACATGTGGCATCGATGTGCGCCCGGTGCCATCGCAGACGATGCCGTCGCCGATCTCGACTGGCGCGGACCGGAGCCACTCGAGATTCGGCACCATCCCGATCCCGGCGACCACCTCGTCGAAGGCCCGCAGCGAGCCGTCGGCAAACTCGGCCGTCAGCCGGCCTTCCGCACCTTCGATCGATCGGAGATCGGCGTTGCAGATGAGTTCGACTCGGTCGCCGGGGAGATCGGCCAGGCACAGGGACACGACATCGGCGGGCAGCACCCTGCACAGGGGCGCTGCCGCGCGGTCGACCACCGTCACCTGCCACCCGAGGGCAGCGGCAGCCGACGTGACCTCGAGGCCGATGAAGCCGGCACCGACGACCAGCAGTTCACCGGTCGAGCTCGTCAGTGCCTGCTGGAGCGCCCGGGCGTCGCTCACCGTCCGCAAGGTATGGATGGCGGCCTCGTCGCTGGCGACCGGGATCTCGATGGCACGTCCGCCGGTCGCCACCACGACATCATCGGCCTCGATGCGTCGTCCGCTCTCGAGCTCGACAGTCACGCTCTCGCCGGGCGCCGCCGTCGGTGTGAGACCGACTGCCCGCTCTCCTAGCTCGAGGCGGACATCGGCTTCCGAGTACCAGTCCTCGGGTTTGAGCAGCAGCCTTTCCTCCGCGAGACCGGAGGTGAGGAACTGTTTGGAGAGCGGTGGCCGATCGTAGGGCAGGTCGGGCTCCGCGTCGATCACTGTGACGCGTCCCGTGAAGCCGGCCGACCGCAATTCCTCTGCCGCGGCGATCCCGGCGAGGGAAGCACCCACGATCGCGACATGCCTCGATGTCACATCGGGGAGTGGTGAGATCTCTTGGGTCATCAGTGCCCTCAGCCCTCCAGGCGGAGGGCGATCGCAGGGCAGGACCGCACGGCGGCCTCCACCACCGCACGGTCGGACTCCTCGGGGTTCTCGATGAGGATGATCGCCTTGCCCGAGTCGTCATCGAGCTCGAAATGGTCCGGAGCCTCGATGACGCAGTTGCCATAGCCGAGGCAGAGATCGAGATCGAGATGGACGCGCATCAGACCGTCACCCCTCCCCGTTCGCTGTCGGCGGTGCTCTTGGGACGCAGCGGCGTGTCGAGGTCGATGGAGGCGAGCCAGCGGCGCAGATCCTCGCGGTCGCGGCGGGTGGGCGTGGGCAGCGGCCCCCGCACCGGTCCCACCGAGCCGCCGCGCAGATTGACGCCTTCCTTGATCAAGGAGACCGCGTACCCGGCGGTCCGGTCGCGGAGCTCCACGAAGGGGAGCACAACCTCGGTGGTGTAACGCCGCATCGTCTCGGTGTCGTCGGCCAGGAAGGCGGTGTTGAACTGCTCGGCGAACTCGGGCACGACATTCAACAGCGCCGACGAATAGGACGACACGCCCAAGGACCCGAGGGCCGGAGCGAAGAGCTCCGCCGTGGGCGTGCCGTTGAAGAAGAAGAAGCGAGGATCGTGGATCGCGTTCACCTGCGCCTGGAGCATCTCGACCGCCCCGGTGCCGTCCTTCAAGCCCACGACCCGCGGATGCTCCGCGAGGCGCAGCAGCGTCTCCCTGCCGAAGACGATCCCGTCGCGTTGATAGAGCACGATCGGCAGAGGCGACTCGTCGGCGAGCTGCTGGTAGTAGCTCAGGACCGCCGGCTGGTGGAAGCTCGACATGTACGGCGGGAAAGCCAGAACGGCCGATGCGCCAGCGCGGGCCGCCCGGTGCACCATCTCGACGGCATTGGGCAACCCGAAGCCGGCGGCGCCGAACACCGGCGCCCGTCCGGCGGTGGCCTCGACGGAGCCCCGCACCAGCCGCTCATGCTCGTCGAGCGAGAGGCACTGCACCTCGCCGGTGCCGCAGCCCACGAAGAGCGCCTGCGCGCCGTACGACAAGAGAACCTCGCTCTGTGTCGCCAGCTGCTCGATGGCGATGCTGCCGTCGTCTTCGTACGGGGTCACCGGGAAGCCCAGCAGGCTGCGGTCGGGGATGGTCAGGTCGATGTCACTCATCGAGGGCCTCTCTGCGTAGATGTAGGAGTCGGATCAGGGGCGCCTGTGGATGTCGGCGGCGCCGGGCCGACGGGAGTGGCGGGTGTCTGTCCAGCGAGCACCTGGAGCACGTTCTGCACCGCAAGCTCGGCCATCGAGCGTCGCGTCTCCGCCGTGGCACTGCCGATGTGCGGCGTGATGAGAACGTTGTCCAGGTGCAACAACGGATGGTTCGGGTCGGGGGGCTCCTGGGCGAGCACGTCCAGCGCCGCACCGGCTAGCTGTCCCTGAGCCAGGGCGTCGACCAACGCGCTCTCGTCGACGAGAGCCCCGCGAGACGTGTTGACCAGGAAGGACCCCGGTCGCATCGCCGAGAGCTCCGCCTGCCCGATGAGCCGATCGGTATCCGGGGTGTGCGGCAGGTGCAGCGAGACGATGTCGCTGCTCGCGAGCAGCTCGGTCAGTGGGAGCCAGCCAGGCCCGGGGTAGTCGATGTCCTCCACCGGACCCGATCGGGATGTGTAGGCGATCTGCATGCCGAACCCTTCGGCACATGAGTGCGCGACCTCGCGGGCGATACCACCCATGCCGACCAGTCCAATGGTCTTACCCCGTAGATCGGCGCCCAGCGCCGGTTTAGCAGCCCCACGGCTCCATCCGTCCGAGACATGATCGATCGCGCCGCGCAGATTGCGGACCGCGCCAAGGACCAGCATCACGGTGAGGTCGGCGACAGCGCGACTCAACACCCCGGGCGTGTTGCACACCGTCACACCACGCCGCGCGCATGCCTCGAGATCAACCTTGTCGTAGCCGACGGCGCGCAAGGCGATCACCGTGAGCCGAGGCGCCTTCGCGAGCACCTCGTCGTCGATCGCCGGCTGCCCGATCAAGATCATCGCCTCCGCAGACGCGATCCCGGCGTGCCGTCCGGTACGGAGATCGGCATGCGTCCCGTATCCGACTTCGTGCTCGACCTGTAGTCGCGCAGTCAGATCGACGGGAAGATCGCCGCCGATGATCATCACCCGAGCCATGGGTTCCACTCCCCCTTCATCGTGTGGTCGCGGCTGCCCGCGACACGGTCCTGTAGGCGAGGGCGACCACGATCAGCGAGGCGAGGAAGGTGAGCACCGCCATCGCCGTCACGTGCGGCACTCGTCCGGATTCGAAGAACTCAACCGCTACCTGGCCCACCACGGGCGTGTCCAGACCGGCGAGGAGCACCGATATCGTCACCTCGTTCACGCCGAGGAAGAAGACGATCACCCAGCCGGCGAAAAGTCCGGGCAAGAGTTGCGGCGTGATGATCCGACGCGCCGTCCGTAGAGGCGAGGCCATCGAGACATAGGACGCCTCCACCAGCTCCTTGTTCAGCTGGCTCACCGCCGCGGTCGCCGAGGCGGAGGCCTGCGGCAGGAAGGCGGTGACATAGGCCAGGATCAGCAGTGTCGCCGTGCCGTAGAGATTGAACGGCGGCCCCGCGAAGGCGACGATGAAGGCTGCTGCCAGCGCCGTGTTCGGGATGGCGGCGGGCACGTACATCACCAGATCGATCGCGCGGCTCCGCTGCCTGACGCTGGCCGCATAGATGAGCACGGCCGCAACCACCATGGCCAGCACGGCGGCGATGGCCCCGAAGCTGAAGCTGTTGATGAGGGCCGACCTGCTCGTCGCATCGGAGAGCACACTGCGGTAGTTGGCGAACGAGAGATTGTCCAGGCTGATGGTCGCGCCACGGTACGGCAGCAGCGAGGCGACGATCAACGCGATCAGCGGCAACAGGACCGAGGTCATGTAGAAGGCGATAAACCCCCGGACGGCCCAGCGCCACGCCCCCAGCGGCTGTAATGCGCTGGCCGATGACCTCTTCCCGGCGATCACGGCTCGATTGCTCCCGCGCGCTGCTCGCAGCTGCGCGAGGACCGCGATCTGCACGATGATGGTCAGCAGCACCGACAATGCGATCGCAATGTCCTGTTGCGGCGGCCAGGATGAGAACCCTCGGTACACGAACACCGATGCGGTGGTGATGTTTGCCGGTGTCCCGATGAACAGCGGGAAGGTGAAGGCCCCGACGCTGAGGATCGCGATCATCAGCGCGCTGCTGAGGATGGCGGTACGGCTGGTCGGCAGGGTCACACGCCAGAACGTGCGCCATTTCGAGGCGCCGTTGACCCGCGAGGCCTCCTCGAGGGCCGGATCGGCATTGCGCAATGCCGCCGAGATGATCATGTAGGCCATCGGCGCGAAGCTGACGGCGGTAACGAAGATCAGCGAGGGGAAGTTCGTGAGACTGATCGGACCCGAGGTGGTCTGGAGGGAGAACACCTTCCGCAGCAGCAGATTGGCGTATCCCGTCTCCGGCGAGAAGAGGGCCAGATAGCCGAAGATCAGCCCGATGGCAGGCACGAGGATCGGGATGACGGGGAGCACACCGGCGATGGCGCCGATGCGAGCATCGGTCCGTTCCATAGCCCAGGCCAGGAATCCGCCCATCGCCGTTGCCACCGCCACCGTACCGCCGACGTAGATCGCGGTGTCGGCGATCATGCTGGAGAACCCGCGTGCCTCGAACAACTCGCCGAAAGCGCCCAGCGTGAAGGCGCCGTCGATGACGAAGGACCGCCACAGCATCCGCACCACGGGGTATAGGACGAGGAATCCCGCGGCGACGAGCAGAATGTTCACTGCCCATCGTGTCGAGCCGCGTGACCCGAGCCGTCTCATCAGGTCTGCGGTGGCAGTGCTCACCGTGCCCCCTCGGGAAGGATGCACATGTCAGCGGCCGGCACGTGGAGGTAGTAGTCCTGTCCTTCACGTAGACCGCTACCTCGCGGGGCGGTCACGGTGGCCTCCACCGGTTCTCCCGCGACGGTCCGGAGTTCCACGACGACCTCCATGTGAGCGCCCATGAAGCTCTTGAGCTTCACGATGCAGGGCCAGACGTTGTGGTCCGCGCCAGGATGCTCCTGCGTGACGTGCGCCCACTCGGGACGGAAGGCCGCTACGGCCGGCCCGCCCTCGGCGATCACCCCGGTCGACTTGCCGACCACGGGACCGAGAGGGGTCTCGAGCACGACCTGTCCGTCGACATGTGCGGCCGTTCCCGGCACCTCGGTCGTGGTACCCATGAACGAGGCGACATAGCGGCTGACCGGGTTGTCGTAGAGCTCCTGTGGACGTCCCACCTGCGCGATCTCCCCGTGGTCCATCACGATGAGCTTGGTGGCGATCGCGCCGGCCTCGGTCTGGTCGTGGGTCACGTAGATCCCGGCGAAATTGAACTCCGCCTGGAGGGTGATGATCTGCTTGCGGATCTCCTCGCGCACCCGTGCATCCACATTGGAGAGCGGTTCATCGAACAAGATGACATCCGCGTCGGCAATGATCGCCCGCGCGAGGGCGACACGTTGCTGCTGACCTCCGCTGAGCTGGCTGGGATAGCGCTCACCATAGGCACCGAGGTGGACGGCCTCCATGATCTGCTTGACGCGTTCGGCGATCGCCGCCTTCGGCACCTTCCGGCAGACCAATGGATAGCCGATGTTCTGCGCGACCGTCATATGCGGCCACAGCGCGTACGACTGGAAGACCATGCTCACTGCGCGTCGCTCCGGCGGGAGATGGACCTTGTCCGCCGAGGAGTAGACCGTGCGGTCGGAGATAGCGATCCGGCCGCCATCGGGCCGTTCGAGTCCCGCGATCGAGCGCAGCAAGGTGGTCTTTCCGCAGCCGCTCGGCCCGAGGAGCACGGCCATCTCGCCCTGGGCGATCTCTACGGAGACCCCCTTCAAAGCCATCACGGGCCCTTCTTTGCCCGGGTAAGTCTTGACGATCTCGCTCGCCCGGACCTTCGCTTCGCTCACTGCGTCACCCGCTCCGAGGACCGGTGCGGCGCTACTGGTGGCAGTCGCTCCCATCCGCCGGCCTCTCACTCGAGCCCGAGGAGGTCGAGATAGGTGGGCAGCTGCGCCAACGCCTTCTCAGCATCCGGTTCCGGCGCGACGTTGTCGATCGTGAGTGATCCGGGGACGCTGTCGCCGAGGGGCGAGACCCCGATGCCGTCGTTGATGATCTGCTGACCCTCGGGGGACACGATGTACTCCACCCACGCACGCGCCGCGTCCCCGTGGGGCGCGCCCTTCGGGATCTGGGTGTAGAAGTTGAGGCCCACCACCGGGTCGAAGGGCCCGACCAGGCCGATCGGCGCGCCTGCCTCTTCATAGGCCAGCAGATTCATGTCGTAGCTGTAGACGAGCAGCTCGCCGTTGCCGGCCGCGAGTTCCTCCATGCCCGGGGTCGAGGAGGGCACGACGGTCAGTCCCTGGGCGGCCAGGTCGGCGAGGTACTGTTCCCCCTCCGTTTCGGCGAGAGCGTACAGATGCTTGCTCGACAGCTCCTGGTTGGTGCGCGGGTCGGCGAAGAGGATCTTTCCGCCGGCGAACATCGGATCGAGCAGATCACCCCAGTTCTCGGGGAGGTCATCCTCGCGTCCGGCGAACTTCTCCTTGCTGTAGGCGATCTTCTGCGGGGCAAAGGTCGGCTGGAACGACTGATCGGTCAGGCGCCAGTCCTCGGGGATCTCGTCCATGCCCTCGAGATCGCTGAGGTCCTCGAAGAGATCGGCGTTCTCGACCGCGTAGACCTCCTCATTCATGGTGAGGACGTCAGCGACCGGCTTCCCAGCCGCGGTCTCCTCGTGGAATCGGCGCGTCAGCGCTGAACTCTGCTCGCGCGTCCAATTGACCTCGATACCGGTCCGTTCCTCGAAATCCGCGGCGAGGCGCTCCTGAACGACTGGGATCATCGTGGAGTACACGGTGATCTTCGAGGCGTCGCCATCGCCACCACTCGATTCCGCGGAAGAACCGCACGCCGCCAATGCCAGCACAGCGGAACCTGCCACTACCGCTAGTGCCCTTGTCCTGATGCCACAGCTGAGTCGATCCATCGGACGCTCCCGTCTACAGTTGTAGATACTGGTCTAGTATGGGAGACAGCTTGACATGACGATAGATGATCGGTCAAGACTTTCCTGTACGACGTCGTGCGGTGTTAACGGAAGCCGTCCTGACATTCCCTGGCGGATACCCGCCGCTGAGCTATCTAGGAGACGCTGTGTCCGACGAGACCGCTGCTATTTCGGGCGTACGCACCGTCAAGAGCGCCGACCGAGCGCTCCAGCTCCTGGAGTACCTCATCCAGTCGCCCGAGCCGCGGACACTCAAGGAGGTCACCGAGGCATTGCAGATCCCGCGAGCCTCGACGTACGCCCTCCTGGTGACATTGCAGCGCCGAGGCTGGGTCGATGCCAACGACAACCGCTTCAGCCTGGGGCTGCGTTCCCTCCAGGCCGCGGTGACCGCGATCGATCTCGATCCCACAGTGCGGCGCACCGAACAGGTTCGCCAGAGGCTCAATGCGGATCTCAAGGAGACGGTCCATCTGGCGCGGCTCGACGGCGCCGACGTGGTCTACATCCAGTCCTTCACCGCACCGGACCGACCCTCAGCGCTCACCCGTCCGGGACGACGCCTACCGGCCTACGCGTGCGCCCTGGGCAAGGCGCTCCTGGCCACCCGAGAATGGGACGAGGTCGACGCCGCTCTCCCCCAGGAGCTCGCGCCAGTCACCTCACGCACCATCACCTCACGACCCCAGCTCCGCAGCGAGCTGGAGCAGATCGCCCGGGACGGCTATGCGAAGGAAGTCGAGGAGAACACCCTCGGGTTGACCTGCTACGCGATCGCGGTTCCCGCGACCCCTCGACCCTCCTACGCCATCAGCTGCTCGATGCCGCTCGATGCACTGGAGCAGGAGCACCATGCCCTCGTACGCGACCGGCTGCTCCAGGCCGCGCAGCGACTGGCCGCGGACGTCGATCCGCATCCCAGCTACCGCGCACCTGCTTGATCCGCTGAGTGTCGCAGCCCCCTCTGAGACCGGTCAGGCGGATTCGTCGGCGTTCTGCCGGCGCGCCTTCTTGTCGCGTTTGCGCTCGGCCCGTGAGCCGGGCTGCGTCTCCGGTCCGTAGCCATATCCATAGCCGTAGCCGTACCCATAGCCGTAACCTCCGGCGCGGCGCTTGGGCTGCGGCGACATCGTGACGATCGCGCCGCACAGCCGGGCGTCGACCGCGGCCAGCCGGTCCAGCGAACTCGCATACTGTTCCGTGGTGGTCGAGCCGTGCCGGATGATGACGAGGGCGCCATCGGTGACCGAGGCCAGCAGCGCCGCATCGGTGACCGGCAGCAGCGGGGGCGCGTCGATGAGCACGACGTCGTACTCGGCTCGCGCCTGGGCGAGCAGCTTGCGCATCTCCGCGGACTGCAGCAGCTCCGCCGGGTTCGGCGGCACCCGCCCCGACGCGAGGAAGTCGAAATTGGCCGAGATCGGCTGGATCGCATCGTCCAGTTCGACGCGCCCGAGCAGGATCGTAGTGACCCCGACACCGGATTCAACGTTGAGGTACTGCGCCGCCCGTGGACGACGCAGATCCGCCTCGATGAGCAGGACGCGCTGGCCACCGTCGGCGAGCATCTGGGCGAGATTGGTGGTGGTGCTGGACTTGCCCTCACCGGGAAGCGCCGAGCTGACGACATAGACCTTGTGCTCGGCTCCCGGGTCGACGAAGGACAGATTGGTGCGCAGCACCCGGAAGGCCTCCAACCGGGGATGGTGGCTGGGCAGCCCGCGCAGCAGCGGCTGACTGACGGCGTCCTTGTCGTAGAAGATGTTGCCGAGCAAAGGAACGTCCTGGCCCGAGACGCCGGTGATGTCGTCGAGCGACCGGATCCGGTTGTCGAGCACCTCGCGCAGCACGGCCAGGCCGGCGCCGAGCAGCAGGCCGAGCACGAAGCCGAGGCCGAGATTGCGGACGGGCTGAGGCGAGATCGGCGTGGAGGCGACGGTGGCTCGATCGACGATCGAGGCCTTGACCGGAGCGTCGAGCTGACCCTCGGGGGTCTCCAGCTCGCGTACGTAGTCGGTGAACACCTGCGCGACTGTCTGCGTGAGCTCCTGGGCGCGTTCGGCAGACGGGTCCTGCACCGAGACCGAGAGCACGACGGTGTCAAGCTCGACGCTCGTGCTGATCTTGCTCATCAGCACGCTCGGGTCCTCGTCGAGGTTCAACCGGTCGGCGACGCGGCGGGCAACCTCCTCGCCCTTGATGAGAGTCGCGTAGGACTTGACTCGCTGCTGGGAGAACTGGCCGCCGGACTGCAGTTGCCCGTCCGTCGCCGTGGACGGCGTCGACACGAACAACCGGGCCGTGGACTGGTACTGCGGTGTGGCGGTGATGGTCACGAGCGCCGCGACGGCCACGGTGAGTAGCGTCGTGACGGTGATGAGGACCCAGCGCTGTCGTAGAACGCGCAGGTAGTCCTTCAAATCCATGCGGGGATGCCCTCCGAGAGATGGTCGATGCTGACCAACCCTATCGTTTCGCTACGCTCGCGCCATGACCTTCCGGGTGTTGACCGTGTGTACGGCGAATGTGTGCCGCTCGCCGCTGGCCGAGGCGCTGCTGCGCCACCGACTCGACCCAGGTCGTTTCGTGGTCGAGAGCGCAGGGGTCCGGGCCC
Organism: Aeromicrobium piscarium; assembly: GCF_007421815.1. Lineage (GTDB taxonomy): Bacteria > Actinomycetota > Actinomycetes > Propionibacteriales > Nocardioidaceae > Aeromicrobium > Aeromicrobium piscarium. The sequence goes on from NZ_VLNT01000012.1 coordinate 88,648, forward strand.
TCGACGGCGGCCGTACCGATGCGAATGTCGTACAGCGCTTGACGCGGCTCGGTATCGCGACCGCCGACCTCGTCCCACGCCAGCTGACGCCGGAGATCGTCCGCCAGGCCGATCTGATCCTGACGGCGACACGGGACCATCGCGGCCAGGTGCTCGAGGTGTTCCCCGGTGCGCTGCGCCGGACCTTCACGGTGCTGGAGTTCGCGGCGCTGGTCTCACGGGCGGAGGGCGCCGACCCGGTGGCCCTGGTGCGCTCGGCGGCAATGCTGCGCAGCGAGGGCCCGCCCGAGGTCGACATCGACGACCCCATCGGCCGGTCCGATGCGTTCCACGATGCCGTCGCCGCACAGATCGAGGACGCGGTGACCGCGATCGCGGAGCGTCTCAACGGATAGACCATCTCCTCGTTCTTCACCGGGATGCGGGCGATCTCCCCTACTCTATGGCTGGGGAAATCGAGCGCTGCGGCGCTAGGCGAAGGGGCATCCGCGATGTCGCGTCTGCGAAGGTTATGGCGCCGGTGGCGCTGTCGGATCCGTTATGGGCATCGTTGCCCGCACCGCGAGGTACACACGCCGTAACGCGGTCAGGGCAGCAGCGCCAGTCCGATGGTCTCCCCGTCGCCGGGACGGGTGACCGCGACATGGCGCCACCCTTGGCTGTGGGCATAGCGTCCACCGGCGACCTCTCCTCGGTGCGGCGACACGAGGGCGAGCACCCGGTGGCGGCCGAGCCATTCACCCGCGATGGAGTACCCGTCGGCGGGCTCGAGCGATGCCCGCACCAGCTCGCCGCGATGGTCGACGTAGCGGAGCTCGAAGTCACCGGATCCGTCGAGGTCCTGCCATGCCTGCGCACGCCCCGGACTCGGGGGCACATCACTGTGTGGTTCGACGAAGTCCACTCCCATGACACGCATCGCCCCGATTCTGCCCGAGCCCACGACGTGTCGCCCGACGAGGACAGATGAGTTCAGGCGAGCCTGGCCGACCAGAAGTCGTCTTCGTACCAGTTGTCGGGGATCCCCATGCCGGCGAGCGGAACAGACGGGTGTTCAGCAAGAAGGCCATAGAGCCGCTGCGCCCAACGGCTGCCGGGAGAAATCGTCGCGAGGACGGACTGAAGGGAGACGAGAACCACATACAGACGCTTTCGGCGCTGGGCTGAATCGTTGAGGACGGACGCATGCTGCAACCATGGCACCGAAGGCGCCTGCGGAAGTGCTGGATAGACCTGTCGGCAACGCTCGAAAACTGGACGATTGCATCGCCCGAAAAGTGAACGGTGTGTGGGCAGCCTAGTCGTTGTCTCGGTCGGCGGTCTCGCGGATGCTGGGCAGCGTCTCGATGCCGCGGTTGCGT
>NZ_VLNT01000013.1 GCF_007421815.1 Aeromicrobium piscarium
TCGCAACCGGTTGCTGGAGCAAGAGAACGAGGTTCTGCGTCGAGCGGCGGCCTACCTGTCTCAGGCGAACCTGAAGCTGGGTGGCTCGTCAAAATGATCTACCCGCTCGTGAGCGAGCTCGCCGGCGACGGGATCCCCGTCACGGTTGCGTGTCGGGTCTTGAAGCTTGCGCGTCAGCCGTACTACCGCTGGCTCGAGAACCCGGTCAGTGACGCTGAGTGGGTCCAGGCGCACCGGATCAACGCCCTTCACGATGCCCACGTCGAGGACCCGACATTCGGCTACCGGTTCCTCGGCCATGAGGCGAAGAAGGCCGGCTGGTCGATGAGTCGCCGGACGGCATGGTCGCTGTGCTCGCAATCGGGCATCCTGTCGGCTGCTCAACGCCGCCGCCGTGGCAAGGGCACCAAGGCCGGGCCGCCGGTCTTCGACGATCACGTGCAACGGATGTTCACCGCCGACGTCCCGAACCGGGTCTGGTTCACCGACATCACCGAGCACCGGACTGCCGAGGGCAAGCTCTACTGCTGCGCGATCAAGGACGCCTGCGGACACCGAGTCGTGGGCTACTCGATCAGCGACCGGATGCCCGCTTCGCTGGCCGTCGATGCTCTCAACAACGCCGTCGCACGTCGCAAGGCTGAAGGGCACGACGTCGCCGGCTGCATCCTGCACGCCGACCGGGGCAGCCAGTTCCGGTCCCGGAAGATGGGCCACACGTTGAACCGTCACGGAATGGTCGGCTCGATGGGCCGCGTCGGGGCGGCCGGCGACAACGCCGCCATGGAGAGCTTCTGGTCGCTACTGCAGACCAACGTGCTCAACCAGCGACGTTGGTCGACCCGCCAGGAGCTGCGTCTGGCGATCGTGGTCTGGATCGAACGCAAGTACCACCGGCAACGCCCCCAGGACTCACTCGGCGGGTTGACCCCCATCGAGTACGAGGACAAGATCACCACCGACGCAGCAGCCGCTGCCTAAACAACAACTGTCACCCACGGCTGCATCACGGCCCGTAGACCGGTGATGATGCGTTGTGGTCGCTATGGCAACCACAACGCATCATCATGCGTCCGGGCCTCCTCGAGACGTGATGCGTCAGGGCCGCCATGACAGCCGCAGCGCATCATCATCAGTCCGTGCCCGCAGCCGCGATATCGCGCCGGCCGGAACTCATTGCCCAAAGAATGAGACCCCTTAGGTCAGCCTGAACTTACTTAGGCTAGCTTTAGCTTTACTGGCGACCATTGCGGTGCCCTCCTGGGCGTCGCGACTACCAAGGAGAGGCGTCTGTCGTGGAAACCCCCGTTTCACGCGCGCGGAGCAAGTCCCCACTGCTCGTGCTGTTGACTTCATTACTGATCGTCCTGAGTGGAATCGCGCTGCCCAGCGCCGCTCAGGCCGCCCCTTCAGAGGGCACCGTGTCCGGTGCGACCCTGAACTGGGGCGTCAAGCAGTCGTTCCGCAACTACATCAAGAGCCCGATCGCGCACGGCTCGGTGACGCTGCTCGGCAACACCACCGGCGAGTTCAGCTGGCCTGGGGGTGCCGGCACGGGTGCTACCGACGGTACGTCCGCGGATGTGAGCTTCGGTGCAGGCGACGGCGTGCACTTCCGCGGCCACGAGATGACCGTGGACGGTCAGACCGCCGATGCGTTGGACATGCGGTTCACCAACCCGCGCGTCGTGGTGACATCGGCGACCACAGCCGACCTGTACCTCGATGTCCGCAGCCGCAAGTTCGAAGGTATGACCTCGATCAGTGACGAGTTCTTCGACCAGGCCAACGTGTACTTCGCCACGGTCACTCTTCCCGCACCGGTTCAGGACGGCACGACGTACACGTGGACGGGTGCCACGACCGTCCTCACCGAGGCCGGCGCCGAGGCGTTCGGTGGTTTCTACCCGGTGGGTACGGAGCTCGACCCGCTGACCTTCACCATGCCCGTCGCCGCGACGCCCGATCCCGAGGCCACCACCACGACCCTTTCTGTCGCTCCCGAGGGTGATGTCGAGGAGGGCACCGAGGTGTCCCTCGCCGCCACCGTCGCGCCTGCTGCCGCCGGAACTGTCGCGTTCCGCAATGGTGAGAACGCGCTCGGTGAGCCGGTGACCGTCGAGAACGGCACCGCCACGCTGAAGACCGGCGACCTCCCGGTCGGCGACCACAGCATCACCGCCGTCTTCACTCCGGCCGATGCCGCTGCCCACCTCGGCTCCACGTCGGACCCGGCGACGGTGTCCGTCAAGAAGACCGCCGACCCCGACCCCGTGTGGGAGCCGAAGATCGAGGTCTTCCGTGAGGACGGCACGACTCCGGTGGGTGACACGAAGCTGTCGGAGGGCGACAAGGTCGTCGTCAAGGGCTCGGGCTTTGATCCGGAGGGCAATATCGCTCCGGCTGGTGGCAGGCCCCCGATCTCCGCGGGCTCACCGGCGGGCACCTACGTGGTCTTCGGTCACTTCGCTGAGAACTGGCAGCCGTCCGGTGGCAATGGCGAGCGGAACATCGGCTCGCAGCGCTGGGTCCTCAGCGAGGACGCGCTGAATCAGGTGCCGTCGATGTTCCAGGGCGCGATCCGCGCCCAGTGGGTGGAGCTGTCCGAGGAGGGTGAGTTCGCCTGGGAGGCCACGCTCGAGGAGCCGGAGAAGCTCGCCGAGAACGGCCACTACGGCATCTACACCTACGGCGCCGGCGGCGTGAAGAACGCCGACCAGGAGCTCGGAGTTCGGCTGAACTACAAGGCGGCCGGATCTGAGCCGGAGCCGGTCTGGGAGCCGAAGATCGAGGTCTTCGCCGAGGACGGAGTGACGCCCATCGGCGATGCCGATCTCGAGAAGGGCGACAAGCTCGTAGTCCGCGGCAGCGGATTCGACCCCGAGGCCAATGTCGGTGGTCGCGGCGTCCCGATCCCGAACACCCTCCCGCAGGGCACCTATGTGACCTTCGGTCACTTCGCGGAGAACTGGAAGCCCTCGGCCGAGGTCGCCTCCAGCCAGCGCAAGATCGGCTCGCAGGGCTGGGTCCTGACCAAGGACACGGTCGACAAGATCCCCGCGAACTACCAGCAGATCGTCAAGAACCAGTGGGTCCCGCTGTCGAATGAGGGCACCTTCACCTGGAATGTGACGCTCGAGTCCCCTGAAACCCTGGTCAAGGACGGCCGTTTCGGCATCTACACGTACCCCGGCGGCGGTGTGAAGAACGCCGACCAGGAACTGGCGGCGCTACTCGGCGACTACACGGCCTCGCCCGATGTGGTCAAGCAGCCCGCGGCTGCGTCGATCGCCGAGGGCGACAGTGTGTCCTTCGAGGCGACCGGCAAGGGCGTCCCCGCCCCGTCGGTGCAGTGGCAGTCCAAGGCGGGCAACGCCGACTGGTCCGACATCAAGGGCGCGACGACGACCAAGCTCGACCTCGCCGATGTGTCGGCGGACAAGGACGGCACGCAGTACCGCGCCGTCTTCACTAACGAGCACGGCACAGTCGAGACCAATGCCGCGACCCTTACGGTCGAGAGCCTGCCCGAGCAGCCCTCGAACCCGACGATCGAGATCGAGAAGAACGGTTCGCCGGCCAAGCAGGTCAAGCCGGGCGACAAGATCGACATCGAGATCTCCGATCTGAAGCCGCAGGAGAAGGTCTTCGTCGAGGCGCACTCCGATCCGATCGCGATCGGCAGCCCGGTCGCGAACGCGCAGGGCGTGGCGACGGCCAGCTGGACTGTCCCGGCGAGCTTCCCGGCCGGCAGCCACAACATCGTGGTCTTCGCGGCCGACGGTGATGCGAAGGGCACCGAGCTCGGACGTCAGCCCTTCGCGGTCGCTGCCGCTGAGCCGATCGGCGAGTGCCGACAGGTCACCAGCGAGTCGCTGACGTGGGGCGTGAAGCAGTCCTTCCGCAACTACGTCGGCGGTCCGATCGCCCACGGCAATATCTGGGTGCTCGGTCGTACCACGCAGGCCGACGGCGGTGCCTTCGTCTGGACCAAGGGAGCCGGCAAGTCGGCGCTCGACGGCAGCGCCGTCGACGTCGCCTACGGCACCGGTAACGGCGCCCGCTTCACCGGTCACCAGATGGGTAGCGACTACGCGCTCGACCTGCAGTTCACCAATCCGCGCGTGGTCGTCACCTCGGCCACCACGGCTCGACTGCACGTCGACGTCGCAGGTCGTGACTTCAAGGACATGACCAGCGTCGGTGAGCGGTTCGAGACGAAGGACGTGCACTTCGCCGATCTGGCGCTGAGCGCTCCGGCCACGTCCGGCGCCAAGCGCACCTGGACCAACGCCGCGGCCACGCTGACGGCCGATGGTGAGCGGGCCTTCGGCGGCTTCTACGAGGCCGGCACCGAGCTCGATCCGGTGTCCTTCGATGTGACGACCGGCGCTCAGATCGACTGCGACGATGTCCAGGGTCCCGGCGGCGGCTCGGGGGAGACCCCGGTCGACGGCGGTCCCGGCGGCGGCGATGACAACGGCAACGGTGGCACCACGCCCGGCACCGGCCCTGGTGCCGGTCAGCAGGGTGACCAGTGTGTCGCTCGTGAGGTCACCGGCGGCAGCCTCGAGTGGGGTCTGAAGGCCAGCTTCCGCGAGTACGTCGGCGGACGCATCGCCAAGGGTCAGTTCTCCGGCGGCAGCTTCTCGGCCACCGGCGGCGCGGTGAACCCGGCCGCGAACGGCATCGGCAAGGTGAACTACTCCGGTGCCATCACGGCCACCGGTCACGGCGGACTGCTCAACTTCAAGCTGAGCAACCCCACCGTGCAGATCACCGGCCCCGGCTCGGGTGTGCTCCATGCCCACGTCAGCTCGACCAACACGAAGGGCGAGACCGTGGTCAACGGCGAGGTCGCGTTCGCGAACCTCTCCTTCAGCGGCGGGGCGGTCAACGGGGACACCATCAGCGTCTCCGGTGCCTCCGCGACGTTGACGGGCGCGGGCGCTACGGCCTTCGCCGGGTTCTACGACGCCGGAACCGCGCTCGACGCGGTCTCCTTCACCGCCAACCTCGGCGGCGAGGTCCCGTGTGACGGCAGCACCGACCCGGGCCAGTTGCCGAAGACCGGTGCGGAGGCCAATGCCGGCCTGCTGGCACTGAGCGCCTTCGCGGTGCTGGCCGGTGCGGCGATCCTCGCCCGTCGTCGTCAGCTGGTGAAGCAGGGCTGCTGATCCAGCTCGGCCGCAGGGTCCGCCCCGCCACACGGCGGGGCGGACCCTGCCCCACGAAAGGACACAGAACATGAAGCGCACGACGATGGCACGAGCAGCCCTCGCCGCGACCATCGGCGCGGCGGGTCTACTGGCCCTGCCGGCGACGGCCTCGGCCGAGCAGACGGACGCCGCTGAGACCTGCGAGGTCACCGGGGGATCCCTGAGCTGGGGCATCAAGGAGAGCTTCCGCGCCTATATCTCCGGAAGCATCGCCAACGGCAGCTGGGAGACCAGCGACGGCGCCACCTACGAGACGCCGTCCTTCGGCTGGACGCCCGCCACGGGATCGATCGATCCTCAGACGGGGGCCGGCCAGGTGTCGTTCACCGGCACCGTCCACTTCACCGGACATGACGGCATCCTCGACATGACGCTGGCCAATCCGACCGTCCAGTTCGGCGAGGACGGGAATGCGACGCTGCTCCTCGATACCCGGGGTACGGACACATCCGGTGCTGTCGCGGTCGACGTCACCCAGGAGCCCATCGCCGAGCTCGGTGCTCTCGGACCGATCGATGCCGAGAGCGGCACGGCAACCTTCGCCGACGTGCCGGTCGCGCTCTCCGAGCAGGGCGCTCCGGCCTTCGCGGACTTCTACGCTCCGGGGGAGGCGCTCGACCCGCTGACGGTGTCCTTCGAGTTCGCCTGCGCCGAGCCGGAGCCCGAACCGACCGAGGCGGCGGCGGACGACGAGTCCGATGTCGAGACGACCGCTGCGGAGTCTGATGACTCGTCCGGCACGCCGTGGCTTCCGATCGGCATCGGTGCCGCGGTCGTCGTCGTGGCCGCCGGAACCGGCACGGCTCTGTACCTGCGCCGCCGGGGCAACCAGGCCGAGTGACGCGCCAGCGCCCGCTCCGCGGGTGACCGATGATGATGCGTTGTGGTCGCGATGGCGACCACAACGCATCATCATTTGTCGCGGGGAGGGCCGAAGCCGATGCGTTACGGCGGCGATGGCGACCGCGATGCATCATCATCCGTCCCGGCCTCCGCCGCGACCATGGATGCGGCGGCGTCAGTGGTGAGGATGTGCCGAGGCGGGCACGCCGGCACCGTGGTGGCGGAGCAGGTAGCGGCTCGCGCCGGCGCCGAGTGCGGTGACGACGGCGATGACGATCATGACCACGAGGTAGGCATGGTCGAAGGCCGCCCGTGCGGTCTCGATCAGATCCGAATCGCCGTTCGCGTAGAGCAGCGTCGTCGCGAGGCTGTCCCCGGCCTCCGGCGGCGCGCCCGCCGGGAGGGTCAGCGTGGCGGTGTAGACGAGCGCGACCAGGCTGCCGATGAAGGCGACCGCGGTGAGATTGCCGAACTCATAGGACACCTCCTCGACCGAGGACGCCATGCCCGCGCGGTGGGCGGGAGCGTTGCCCACGATGGCCGTCGACGCGACACCCATGACGGCGCCGAGCCCGAGCCCCGTCACGGCGAGAGCGATGACGAAGACCGGGATGGGAGCGGTGAAAGTCGTGGCGGCGAGGACGACCCCGATCGTCGTCACGACGAGGCCTCCGGCGATCAGCAGACGCAGTCCCACGCGATGCAGGAAGCCGCCCGCGAGGAGGGCCGTGGGCGCCGACCCCAGCGCCGCCGCGGTGACCAGCAGTCCGGACTGTAGGGGAGTGAACTCCTCGACGAGCTGGAATCGCTGAGTCGTGACGAGTTGGAGACCGCCGAGGACGAACATCGTCAGCGCGGCGGCCAGGACGCCGGCCGAGAAGGCGTTGTTGCGGAAGATCGCGAAGTCCAGCAGCGGATGGGCGAGCCGCAGCTGACGCCGGGTGAACAGCGTGAGGGAGACGACGGCGACCGTCACGGCGATGCCGACGATGGGCCACGACGGCGGCAGGCTGGCGAACTCCTTGATCGCGATGACCACGGACACCAGTCCGGCCATCGCGAGCAGCGAGGACGTCAGATCCCAGGTCTGGCGCTCGTCGGTGCGGTCGGGCGGAGCGATGAGGAAGGTGCCGATCAACGCGATGACGACCACCGGCACGTTGATCAGGAAGACGGACCCCCACCAGAAGACCTCGAGAAGGGCACCCCCGATGATCGGGCCGATCGCGGCGCCGACGACGGCCACCGATCCCCACACCGCGATCGCGAGATTGCGTTCGCGGACGTCCTCGAAGGTGACCCGGATGAGCGCGAGGGTGGCCGGCATCATCGACGCGGCGCCGACCGCGAGGAAGGCGCGGGCCCCGATGAGCACACCGGTGGAGGGCGCGTACGCCGCGACGAGTGAGGCCACGCCGAAGACCGTGAGGCCGATGCGGAACATCAGCACATGTCCGAGCCGGTCACCGAGGGTTCCCGCGCCGAGCAGCAGACCCGCCATCACGACCGGGTAGGCGTTCATGATCCACAGCGACTGCGACGTGCTCGCGCCCAGCTCCTCGATCAGCGTCGGCAGCGCCGTGTAGAGGACGGTGTTGTCCAGGGCGATGAGCAGGAGGGCGCTGCTGACGACCGCCAGCAGCGACCAACGACGAGCCGGGGAGATCATCGGCGGTCCTTTCGGTCGACAACGTCCAAACTGTACCGGATGGACGGTACAGTTTGGGTAACGAGTACGTCACCAGGAGGTCATCATGCGTGTGAGCAAGCGCGAGCACATCCTCGACACCGGACTCGCGATCATCGAGCGCGAGGGACTCACGGCCCTCACCTTCGAGGCGTTGGCCGCCGAGTCGGGCGTCACCAAGGGTGGCCTGCTCTATCACTTCCCGTCTCGCGAGGCGCTGATCGAGGCGATCCACCGGCACGTGGCGGAGCAGTGGAGCGCGGCCGTCCGAGCGGCCGCGGGGGATCGTGAGGTCGAGCGGCTCGATGACCGCGAACGAGTCGAGGCCTACCTGCGATCGACCACTGAGGCGACCCGGGCGGAGCTGCTGCTGATGCTCGAGGCGGCGGACAACCGGTCGCTGCATCGCGTGTGGCAGGAGGTGCTCGATCGCTGGGCACCCTCGACGGATGAAGGCACCGATGACGCCGGCGTGCGGCGCCTCATCGTCCAGCTGGCCGCGGACGGTCTCTGGTTGCATGCGGCGATCGGCGGCGAGCCGCTCTCAGAGGAACTGCGCGCTCGGGTCGACCACGAACTGGCGGCACTGCTCGATCAGTGAGATCGACGGGCGGCGCGGCCCGCCCGCCGGGTGGCATCGGGGGTCTCGCCGAGCACGCGGCGATAGTGCCGGGTGAAGTGCGCTTGATCGGCGTAGCCGAGGTCGGCGGAAAGACCGGCGAGATCGGAGCCGGGTGCGGTGAACAGGACGGTGGCGGCCTCCTGGAGTCGCCGGCAGTCCAGGAGCCACTTGGGGGAGACGCCCAGTCCGCGAGCGACGAGCCGTTCGAGCGTGCGGGTCGAGAGGTCGAAATGCTCCGCGAGCTGGTCGACCCGGGTGAGACTGGCGTCGTTCTCGGCTTCCGCGCACACGTCGTTCAGGAGCCGTCCGGAGGAGTCGATGCGACCTGCCGCGTCGGCGAGCCAGGTAGCCAGGGATTCGGTCAAGGCGGCCTCGTCGTCGAGATCGAGAGCGCCTGGAGGGGGAGTGATCGGCTCGCTGGAGGCGACGAGCCGATCGGGTGGTGTGGAGGTCAGCAGCGGCAGGGCCGCCGGTCGAAGCAGCAGCCCGACGGCCCAGCCCTCGCCGGAGAGCTCACGGACGTCGACCGAGGGGTCCGGGCCGTAGAGCCGGCAGTGACCGGGCATCAGGACGATATTGCCCGCCGGATAGGCGAGCACCCGCTGCGGCCGGGTCTCACCGGCCGGGATCGACCAGCGGACGACCCAGACGTGCCGCACGAGGTCGTCCAGTCCGATGGTGAAACGGCGGAACCATACCTCCGGGTCGCCGGGATTAACGTGCCCCTTCGACTCGATCACTGCGTGCCTCCGTGTCGGATTCGTTCAATACCCGCGGTGTGTCCGAGCGCGAGGATCGTCTCCATGACCGATCACCCTAGAGCCGCGTCCGGACAGTTCACCGACAACGGCATCCCCTACGGCAGCACGAGCATCACCCCGCACCTGGTCGTGTCCCCGGCGAGTGAGGCGCTCACGTTCTACAGCGAGGTCTTCGGCGCGACGGTCGAGGATGTCACCCGCTTCGGCGACGTCATCGCCCATGCCGATCTGGATCTCGGCCACGGTCGTCTCACCCTCAGCGATCCGATGGAGCAGTACGGGCTCGTCGCGCCGAGCGGCGAGGACGCGGTGTCGGCCTCGTTCGCGGTCTACGTGTCCGATACGGACACGGTGGTCGAGCGGGCTGTCGAGCGCGGCGCCACCCTGCGCGAGCCGGTCGACACCTTCGTGTCCGGAGATCGCTTCGGGTCCATCCTCGACCCGTTCGGCGTACGGTGGGCCGTCATGACGCGCGTGGAGGATCTCTCCGCCGAGGAGAGCCGTCGCCGCGTCGCCGCCTGGGCCGCCGAGCAGTAGAAGGGTCAGCGGCGGACAGCGGCGAGATCGCGGATCGTGCGGCCTTTCGCGATCCCCTTCGCCTCGAACTTGGTGACCGGACGGCCCTCGAAGCGCGTGGACCAGTCGCCGGAGAAGTCGAAGTCGTCGGCGCGCGACAGCACGTCGCGCATCTGCTCGGCGTAGTCCTCCCAGTCCGTCGCCAACCGCCAGGTTCCGCCCGGGCGCAGCACGCGAGCCGCGAGGGGGACGAACTCATCGGTCACCAGCCGGCGCTTGTGGTGACGTTTCTTGTGCCAGGGGTCCGGGAACCACACCCGCAGCTCCTCCAAGCAGGCCTCCGGCAGCATCGTGGCGAGCGCCTGGGCCGCGTCGACGATCGCGAGACGGAGGTTGGCGACACCCTCGTGGCGCATCGTCACGAGGGTCTGGGCGACGCCGGGCACGTAAACCTCGAGTCCGAGGAAGTCCGTGTCGGGGTTCTGCGCCGCGGCATGGACGAGCGCCTCGCCGCGGCCGCTGCCGATCTCCATGACCAGCGGCGCCTCGCGTCCGAACACCGTGACCGGATCGAGGCGATGCGCGGTGTCGACCGACGTGCTCGACACCGCGCGCGGCACGTCGAGGACATGGGCATCGGCCAGTTCGTCCCACGCGTCCTGCTGGCGCTCGGTCAGCCGCCCACCGCGACGGATGAACGACACGATCTCGCGGTGATACTGCGGGTCGACGGTCTCCTGGTTCACCAGAACACTCTACGAAGCTGGTCCACGGGGGTAGTGATCCGGTTGCCGCGTTCCACTACAATGGGAGGACTAGAGCACATCACACGACCCGGAGGAACTGATGCGCAGCAACAATCCTGTCTTCGCGCGAAGCGAAGAGTTCAACCGGGCCACGACGCCTCATTCGGATCCGTCCCAGTGGACGATCGACCTGAACGGCGACGCCGGCTCGGCCACCCCGCAGGCACCTGCCCGCACCGATCGGATGACGGTCGACTCCGTGGTCGAGAAGACGGGCATCACGCTCGGTCTCGTCGCGCTGGCCGCTGCCGTCACCTGGTTCCTCACGCCGTCGCTCGACACTCCGGGTGCTCTGGGCGTCACCATGACCTTCGCGATGGGCGGCGCGATCGTGGGCTTCGTGCTGGCGATGGTCAACTCCTTCAAGAAGGTCATCAGCCCCGGTCTCGTGCTCGCGTACGCCGCGGTCGAGGGTGTCTTCGTCGGCGGTTTCTCCAAAGCGATCGCCGGCATGTTCGCCGAGGGCAGCCCGGGCATCGTGTTCCAGGCGGTGCTCGCCACGATCATCGCTTTCGCCGCGACGCTCGGCGCCTACAAGTTCTTCAACATCCAGGTCACCGAGAAGTTCCGCAAGGTCGTCACGATCTCGCTGTTCGCCTTCGTCGGTGTCATCATCGTCAACTTCATCCTCAGCTTCACTCCGCTGGTCAATGAGGGCGGGCTCCGTGGCTTCGGCATGCTCGGCCTGCTCGTCTCGGCCGTCGCCGTGGTGCTGGCTGTGTTCATGCTGATCCTCGACTTCGACTACGTCGAGAAGGGTGTGGCCGCGGGCCTGCCGCAGCGCGAGTCCTGGCGCGCGGCCTTCGGCCTCACCGTCACGCTCGTCTGGCTCTACATCGAGATCCTGCGCATCCTCGCGATCTTCGCCAATAACGACTGAGGTTCCGCTGACGCGAAGGGCCGGCACCCCCACCGGGGTGCCGGCCCTTTCGCCTACCCGGACGCCTCGCCCAGCCAGGTGGCGGTAGACCATCAACCTCACCTCGCGGGTAGCGGTAGGCCGTCAACCTCACCTCCCCGGCGGGGGTAGCCTGTCAACCTTTTCGGGTTTCGATGACGTTGCTGGTCTACCGCCACGAGGGGGAGAGGGGCGCAAGCGGGCGTCAGCGACGACGTCGCAGCACGCGGGCGAGGCGTCCGTCGCGCACGACCTGGGTGCCACCGTGCTCGCTCGCCTCCGTGGCGGCGCGGGCGACGCTCATATAGTCGCGAGGCGCCCCGGTGTAGTCCTCGGAGCGTCGCTCGCGCCAGGACGCCGCAGCGCCCGCGTTGAGGAACGAGACCATCGTGGCGTAGCCGACATCGGAGGGATGGAAGCGATCCTCTCCGAAGAGGACATCCCCCTTGGAGACGAACAACGGACCGAGCAGGTCCGCGAGGGTGACGGCCCGGCCGCCCGCGGCGAGGGTGGCGACCAGCTGACCCCGTGCCATCTTGCGGCTCAGGATCCGGGCGGCGACCCGCAGCGGCTGCGGCAGCTGTTTGACGGTGCCGAGGTCGGGACAGGTGCCGACCACGACATCGGCACCGAGGGAGCGCAGCTCGGCGATGGCCGCCGCCAGCAGGCGTCCCGCACGCCGCGGGGGCACCTGATGGGTGACGTCGTTGGCGCCGATGATGATGATGGCGAGGTCGGGTCGATGGGAGCGGCCCTCGGCGACCTGCTCGCGCAGGTGCGAGGAGCGCGCTCCGACCTTGGCGACCGTCGCGATGTCGACCGGCGTATCGATAAGGTGGGACAGGCCGAACCCGATGAGAGCAGCGGGGGTCTGATCGGCCTGCTTCATGCCGTACCCCACCGCCGCGGAATCGCCCATGAGCAGGACGCGGAGCGGCGTGCCGGGAAAGTCGACGCCGTACACGCCGTCCGAGAGCGGGGGTACCTCGTCGGTGGTGCCGATGCGCTTGCGTGCGAGGAGGACCTCGCCGATGAGGAGCCCATACAGACCCGACAGGGCGACGAGGGCGCCGGCGGCGGCTTTCGTCGTCTTGTCCGGAAGTGCCATGACTCCATCCTAGGGATCGCCTCCGACGCCGCGGGCGAGGCCGTTGGGCCAACGAACTTCCGGCGTAGGACACTACGATGGCCGCGTGAGCGAACTCGTACCCAACCTGCGTGACATCGGCGGAGTGGCGTCGGCTGACGGCACGCTGCGCACCGGTCGTCTGCTGCGCAGCGCGTTGCCCCTGGCCGACGATCGTGCTCCCGAGGGTGTCACCTGGCCTCCCCGGGTGGTCCTCGACCTCCGATCGGCGGGAGAGGTCGAGCCCCAGCACCCGCTCGCTCACACCGGAGCCCAGGTGCGGTCGTTCCCGCTGCTGAGCGCACTGCGCCCGGGGGTGGCGCCGCCGGAGAGTCTCGCCGATCTGTATCTGCTGATGCTCCGGACTTCGGCACCCCCTCTGGTCGAGGTGATCGACCAGATCGCGACGGCTGACGGGCCCACCCTCGTGCACTGCGCTGCGGGCAAGGACCGCACGGGCGTCTCGATTGCGCTCGCCCTGTCCCTCCTCGGGGTTCGGCGCGACGACATCGTGGAGGACTATCTGGTCACCGCGCAGCACGAGAACGAGATCGAGGCTCGTTTCCGGAGGGTCTTCGGCTCGCGTCGCGCGGAGGTGCCCGCCGCGTACTTCGCCACGCCGGTCGAGGCGATCTCCGCGGTCCTCGACGCCTGGCAGGCCCACGACGACGGCGTGCACGGCTGGTTCCGCGCCGCCGGCGGCGACGCGAGCACCGTCGACCGTCTTCGCGAACGGCTCGTGGGATGATCGGCGACCACACGATCCCGGCCCGGGAGGTCCCGCTCGGGGGCCTGCGCCAGCTGACGGTGCACCGCACCTTGCCGAGCCGTGCGTTGCCCACCATCGGTGCCTGGTGCTTCGTCGACCACTTCGGCCCCACCGACGAGGCGATGACGGTGCTGCCGCACCCGCACACCGGTCTGCAGACGGTGACCTGGCCGCTGAGCGGCGAGATCCGCCATCGCGACAGCCTGGGCAGCGATGTGGTGTTGAGGCCCGGCGAGCTGAATCTGATGACCTCGGGCGATGGTGTCTCCCATTCGGAGTTCTCGGTGGACACCCCTGCGGGCGAGCAGATGCACGGGGTACAGCTGTGGGTTGCCCTGCCCGATGCCGACCGGCGCGGCCCAGCCGGGTTCGACCACCATGCCGAGCTGCCGCGGATCGAGGCCGACGGCTGGAGCGCGACCGTGCTCATCGGAGAGTTCGGCGGCCGACGGTCGGCCGCCACCGTGTTCTCGCCGCTCGTGGGAGTGGAGCTGCGTCTGCGAGCGGGCACGCACGAGCTCCCGCTCGACCCGTCCTTCGAACACGGCCTGCTCGCCGTCGACGCACCGATCGCGGTCGATGGCGTGGGGGTGGACCATCGCCTGCTGCGGTATCTGGCGCAGGGTCGAGGGCGGGTCGAGATCGCCGCGGAGACGGATACGACCGTGATGCTGCTCGGTGGGGAGCCCTTCGAGGAGGAGCTCGTCATGTGGTGGAACTTCATCGGCCGTACGCACGAGGACATCGTCCGGGCGCGTGAGGACTGGCAGGGGCAGGCCGCGCGTTTCGGACATGTCGACGGACATGACGGTCAGATCATCCCGGCGCCGCCCATGCCGGAGCTGCGCCTGAGGCCTCGCCGGCGTCGCCTGGAGGAGTGAGGCCTTCCAAACGGCCGACCCCTTCCGCTCGGCCTGCCGTTCGGATACTGTCAGTATCCGAATGACTTGGAGGTTCCATGACCTACTTCACCGGGCGGGTCGCCGTCGTCACGGGTGCCGGATCGGGGATCGGCCGGGCGCTGGCCGTCGAGCTCGCCAGGCGCGGCGCGCGCGTCGCGATGAGCGATGTCGACACCGCGGGACTCGCGGAGACCGCCGAACTGGCGTCGAGGTACGGCGCTGACCTGCGCAGCGATCACCTCGACGTGACGGAGCGCGATGCGGTCCTCGCGTATGCGGCGTCCGTGGCCGAGGAGTTCGGCACCGTCAACATCGTCATCAACAATGCGGGCATCGCCTTCACCGGCGATATCGAGGAGATGGAGTTCAAGGATCTCGAGCGGGTGACCGATGTCGACTACTGGGGCGTCGTCAACGGCACCAAGGCCTTCCTGCCGTATCTGGTCGCCTCCGGTGACGGGCACGTGGTCAACGTGTCGAGTGTCTTCGGTCTGATCTCGGTACCCAGCCAGGGCGCGTACAACGCGGCGAAGTTCGCCACGCGAGGTTTCACCGAGGCCTTGCGGATGGAGATGATCGCCAAGCGCCGCCCGGTGTCCGTCACCTGTGTCCACCCCGGCGGCATCAAGACGAATATCGCCCGAAGCGCGGGACAGAGCGCCGGTCGCGACCACGATGCGCTCGCGTCGTCCTTCGATCGCATCGCACGCACCAGCCCGGAGAAGGCGGCCCGGGTCATTCTCGGGGGTGTCCAGAAGCGCAAGGCGCGGGTGCTCATCGGCGCCGATGCGGTGGCGATCGACGCGCTGGCTCGTATCGCCGGGCCGGCCTACCAGCGGCTGGTGGCGGCGGTCGGCACGCGAAGCGGGCTGTGATGGTACGCAACGCATGGTCGCAGACCTTCGAACATCCTTCCGGCCGTCTGCCGATCGCCGGCGATGCCCGGCAGTTGCGCGACGGCACGCCGCTGCGCAATGTCATGAGGCTCGCCCCGGAGTTCGGTGAGATCTTCGAGATCAAGGTGTTCGGCCAGAAGTTCGTCTTCGTGCAGAGCGCCGAGTTGGCTGCCGAACTGTGCGATGAGAAGCGCTTCCACAAGGCGCTGTCGCCGGCGCTGGCGGCGCTCCGCGAGTTCGTGGGGGATGCGCTCTTCACGGCCTACGACGGAGAGGAGAACTGGCAGCGTGCCCACGACATCTTGATGCCGGCCTTCTCCCGGGACTCGATGCGCGGCTACCACGCGACGATGCTCGAGACGGCCGCCGAGATGTTCACGGTGTGGGATCGCCTCGACGGCCCGATCGATGTCACCGCGGACATGACCAAGCTGACGATGGAGACGATCAGCCGATGCGCGTTCAGCCGCGACTTCGGCTCGTTCACCTCTCGTGAGGTGCATCCTTTCGTGCCGGCCATGGTGGCGGCGCTGACGACCGGCATGCGCAAGGCATCCCTCGACACGATCCCGGGCGGCAAGCGCATCGCCCGCAAGATCGACGAGGAGAATGCCGACCACATGGCCTATGTCGATGAGCTCGTCGACGGGCTCATCAGCGATCGTCGCGCTGGAGGAGAGGAGCGCGGTGACCTGCTCGATCTGATGTTGCGGACCGAGCATCCGCAGTCGGGGGAGCGGCTCTCGGATCTCAACATCCGCCACCAGATCCTGACCTTCCTGGTGGCCGGGCACGAGACCACGTCGGGCGCCCTGAGCTTCGCGCTGTACTACCTCTCGCGGAATCCGTCCGCGCTCGCGGCCGCGCATGCTGAGACCGACGCGATCCTGGGCGATGACCGGGACGCCGAGCCGACCTTCGAGCAGGTCCCGAAGTTCCGCCACCTGCGCCGTGTCCTGGACGAGGCGCTGCGCCTCTGGCCCACGGCCCCGGCCTTCGCGCGCAGCCCCCGCGAGGAGACGATGCTGGCCGGCAAGTACCGGATGCAGCCCGATGACTGGGCGCTCGTCATGCTGCCCCTGACGCATCGTGACCCGGCCGTGTGGGGCGAGGATGCCGAGGAGTTCAACCCCGACCGATTCCTGTCCGAGAACAGCCGCGGGCGCGCCAAGAACATCTACAAGCCCTTCGGCACCGGAGAGCGGGCCTGTATCGGGCGGCAGTTCGCGCTGCACGAGGCCATCCTCGTGCTTGCCCGCATCCTGCATCGCTATGAGCTCGTGGGCGACCCCGACTACGAGTTGAAGATCGAGGAGCGGCTCACGATCGTGCCGCGCGGGCTGCGACTGCGGTTCGTGCCGCGAACCCCGGCGTCGGCGGGTCATGAACCGGCTCCGAGCGGCGACGGCGGAGGCGATCGCTGCCCGATCGCGCACTGAGGCTCAGGGCATCGACACGCGGCCGTCGCGGTCGATCGTCCAGTCCGGATTGTGGGCGATCTCCCACAGGTGACCGTCCGGATCGGCGATATAGCCCGAGTACCCTCCCCACGGGGTCGGCTCGGGCTGCTTGCGTAGCGACCCGCCCGCGGCGAGGGCCTCGGCGACGATCTCGTCGACGCCGGCCCGATCGCGGGCGTTGTGGGCCAGGGCGATGCCCCCGAAGGTCGCCCCGGTGTCCTCGACTCCAGCATCGGCCGCCAGCTCCTGACGGCTCCACAGGGCGAGGACGATGCCGGGTAGCTGATAGAAGGCGACCTCGGGCTCGTCATTGTGCTTGACGAACCCGAGGCCGTTCTCGTAAAAGGCTCGCGATCGGGCGAGGTCGGCGACGCCGAGGGTCACGAGGCTGAGTCGTTGCTCCATGCTCGCACCGTAGCGCCGCCGTCCGACACCTCGCGCGACTTCTTACTCCAGCTCGTTGCCGGCCGGTCCCTCGGAGATGGCGATCCGCGTCGGCTCGGTGCCGGCGTAGACATTCGCCACGCGGATGCTCAGCACGCCCTTGTCGTACGAGGCGCTGACCGCGTCCGCTCCGACGTGCGAGGGGAGGGTGAAGGTCCGCTCGAACTGGCCGTAACGGATCTCGCGGATGCTGCGGCCCTCGGTCTGCTCGTCACGCTCGTCGCGACGCTCGCCGCGCACGACCAGGCGGTTCTGCACGACCTCGACGGTGACGTCGCTGGCGACATCGATGCCCGGGACCTCCAGACGTACGACGACGTCATCGCCGTCACGATGCGACTCGGCGGCCGGCATGAAGTCCGTGCGGACCGACTCCGGCCACGCGGATGGCCCGAAGGCCGAGCGCATCAGGTTGTCGAAGGGGTCACGGCGGGTGAACAGGGAAAGAGTGGTCGACATGATGTCCTCCTTCGTCAGGTCCGGTCCCCATGACCGGTATGCCTTGAGTGTAGGAGACTCAACTTTCTTGATTCAAGTCGTTCGCTAGGAGCGAAAAGCCTGCAAGCGCAGCCCTGCCGCGGCGGCGATCTGTCCGTAGTCGGCGGCGAGGCTCTCGCGGGTGGCGTGCGCGTTGAGTCCACTCGGGTTCGGTGCGATCCACAGCTGGGCCTTCACGAGATCCGCCGGCTGGCGACCTGCCTGTGCCCGGAGCTCGCCGAAGGCCTGCCGATAGGCGGTCACGCCGAGCACAGCGACGACGCGTGGCTCGCGGTCGGCCACCAGCGCCTCGAGACGGGTGCGCCCGGCGCGCAGCTCCTCCGCGGTGAGGTCATCGGCCCGCGCCGAGGCGCGAGCCACGAGATTGGTGATCCCCACGCCTCGTGCGCTCAACCGCGCCGACGCCTCCGCCGGATCGATGGAGTCGACGAGGCCCGCATCGCGCAGTGCGGGATAGAAGCGATTGCCACGCCGCGCGAAGTGCAGGCCGGTGGCCGCGCTCACCAGCCCGGGGTTGATGCCCACGAACAGCAGCCGCAGGTCATCGGGCATGACATCGGGGATGGTCCGGCCGGCGAAGGACGCCAGCTCGGCTCGCGTCCACGAGGTCACGCGTACTGCACGCCCGTCGCGTGCAGCGGGCAGTAGCCGAAGGGGTTCCTCACCAGATACTGCTGATGCCCCTCTTCGGCGTAGAAGTACTCGTCCAGGGGTTTGATCTGCGTGGTGATCTCGCCGTAGCCGTGCGCGGTCATCTGACGCTGGTAGGCGTCCTTCGAGGCCTCGGCCTCGCGCTGCTGCTCCGGCGTGGTGGTCAGGATGATCGACCGGTACTGGCTGCCGCGGTCATTGCCCTGGCGCATGCCCTGTGTGGGGTCGTGGTTCTCCCAGAACACCTTCAACAGGTCCGCGTAGCTCGTGACCGAGGGATCGAACACCACGCGCACGACCTCGGCGTGGCCGGTCTGACCCGTGCAGACCTCCTCGTAGGTGGGATGCGGCGTGATGCCCCCGGCGTAGCCGACCGAGGTCGACCAGACCCCCGGCTGCTCCCAGAAGGTCTTCTCCTCGCCCCAGAAGCACCCCAGGCCGAACACGGCGATCTCGAAGCCCTCCGGGCCATCGGTCTCGATCGGGTTCCCGGTCACCAGGTGGCGATCGCCGACGGAGAAGGGGCGCTCGGAGCGTCCCGGCAGGGCGCTCTCGGCCGTGGGCAGCGTGGACTTGTCGCGACCGAAGATCATGGGCGGTCCTCTCCTCGGGAGTCGAAGGTTTCCCAGCAGGTCGAGTCTACGCGCGCGGGCCACCGGTCGAGGCCGGGCGAGGACCGGGGCCGAAGGCGAGTGGGGATCGCTGAGGTCTGGGACACTGTCGTGATGATGACCCAGGTGCTCATCCTCGTCGACGTCGACGGGCGCGGCGGTGGGACGACGGCGCACACGAACTGTTCGGCTATGCCGCCGGGCAGGTGCTCGGCCAGCGCGTCGATTTTCTGATTCCGGCGCATCTGCGTGGGGCGCATTGGCAGCGATTCACGCGCACTATGTCCCAGCCTGAGGTCAAGGACATGCGGGCCGATATGCCCGTGCTGTGCGCCGACGGTCGGATCCGTTCGTTCGCCGGCCGGTTGCTGGCGCTGAGCGACGGGTTGAACCAGGCGGTAGGCGCGCCGTCGCGATCTTCACCGATGCCGGGAGTGTGGGCTTCGATCCGTTCGGGTGACGGGGTGAGGTCATGCGTCGATGTCGCGCATCCGTGCGTGCAGGCCTCGGATCTCTGCTGCCAGCTCCGGCACGGGCCCGCGGGTCGGGATCCGCGGGGCCACCTGGGTGATCGGCAGTGGTGCCACCGGTCCGGCGGGAATGCCCCAGGCCCGGTGCCATTCGGTCAACTGAGCGCTGCTGGTGGCGAAGACGATGGTGCCCAATCCGACCCAGGCGTGCGCCGCGCTGCACATGGGACAGTGCTCACCCGAGGTGTAGACGGTACTGCCGGCGCGCTGCTGCGATGTGAGATGCGCCGCACCCCATCGCGCGATCTCGAACTCGGGATGGCGGGTGTGGTCGCCGCCCTTGACGCGATTGCGATCCTCGAAGACCACTGTGCCGTCCGGGTCGACGAGCACGGAGCCGAAGGGCTCGTCTCCGTCCTCGAGCGCCTCGCTCGCGAGCTCGACGCAACGCCGCAGATGGACAAGATCGGTCTCGGTGATCGCCGCGCCGTCAGCCATGGCTCCACGGTACTCAGCGGCGTCCGGTTTTCGCCGTAGGCTCAGACATGTGAGCGCCGAAGATGCACCGGCCGGTGGCCGACGTTACGAAGTGCCCCTCGGGGTCGAGATCGCTACCGCGTGGTCGTGGCGGCTCATCGTCATCGGTGCCGGGGTCCTCGCCCTCGCCTGGGTGATGGGATTCTTCTCCGAGGTCACCATCCCCATCGCGGTGGGCCTGTTGCTGACCGCGCTGTCGATCGGCACGGTGGACGCTCTGACGCGGCGCAAGGTGCCGCGGATCCTCGCGACCTTCATCGTCGTGATCGGGATGATGCTCGCCCTCAGCGGACTGGTCACGCTCGTGGGGACGCAACTGTCGTCGCAGTTCAATGAGATGCGCGACTCCGTGGTCGAGGGGATCTCCCAGGTGCAGGACTGGGCCAAGAACGGGCCGCTGAACCTCAGCGACGCCCAGCTCTCGCAGTGGATCGAGCGGCTGCAGTCGGCCATCGCCTCCAGCGATTCGTCGGTCATCAATCAGGCGACCGAGGTCGGCACGCGGGTGACGCACTTCGTCGCGGGCTTCTTCATCGCGATCTTCGCGGCGTTCTTCTTCCTCTACGACGGCGCCAGGATCTGGAACTGGGTCGTGCAGTTCTTCCCGCGTGCCTCGCGCAGCAAGGTCCGGTCGTCCGGCCGCGCCGCGTGGGGGTCGCTCACCGCGTTCGTCCGCGCGACGGTTCTCGTCGCCCTGGCCGACGCGATCGGCATCGCGCTGGTGGCGGTCGTGCTCCAGGTGCCGCTGGCCCTCGCGATCGGTGTCCTGGTCTTCCTCGGTGCCTTCGTGCCGATCGTCGGCGCCCTCGTCTCGGGCCTCGTCGCCGTCTTGGTCGCACTGGTGGCCCACGGGCCGGTGACCGCACTGCTGATGCTGGGCGGGGTCATCGCCGTCCAGCAGATCGAGTCGCACGTCCTGCAGCCCTTCCTCATGGGCCACATCGTGGCGATCCATCCGCTGGCGATCATCCTCGTCATCGCCAGCGGGATCGTGGTCGCGGGCATCGTCGGCGCGCTCCTCGCCGTTCCGTTCGCCGCCTGCGCGAACAGCGTCGTCAGACACCTGGCCGAGGGTGAGCCACCCACCACGGACGGCCTCCTCGGCGACGAAGCGCAACCCACCTGAGAGCGAAGCTCGTCATGTCATCCGGGCTTCAGCAGGGCTGAAGCCCGGATGAAGCGATCCTGAGAGTTTCTGGTAATGTCGATCGTCGGTTGACTTTTCGTCGACCGCCAGAGCAAGAAAACGGCAGAGGCCTGTGCGAGACCGGGGGGATGAACCGCGGGCCGGAAGATGAGGCATCTGACGTGGCATTGATCGAAGCAGAGCACCTCTACAAGGTGTTCGGCCGTGGCGCCAAGCGCGCGGTCGGACGACTCCAAGCGGGAGAGTCTCGCGACGACCTACGAGCCGATGGCATCACCGCAGCCGTCATCGACGCGAGCTTCCGGGTCGAGCGTGGCGAGATCTTCGTGGCCATGGGCTTGTCCGGCTCGGGCAAGTCGACGCTGATCCGCATGATCAACGGTCTCCTCACCCCGACCGACGGCACCGTGCTGATCGACGGCGAGGACATCAACGCGCTCGACTCGCAGGGCCTGCGTCGCGTCCGGCGCGAGAAGGTCAGCATGGTCTTCCAGCACTTCGCCCTGCTGCCGCACCGTACCGTCGGCGAGAACGCCGCGTACGGACTCAAGCTGCGTGGCATGAACCGCGCGGAGCGTGAGCGGCGCGCCGACGAAGCGCTGGGCATGGTGGGCCTCGGGGGCTGGGGCGGATCGATGCCCGATGAGCTCTCCGGCGGCATGCGTCAGCGCGTGGGTCTCGCTCGCGCTCTGGCGGCCGGTACCGAGATCCTGCTGATGGACGAGGCGTTCAGCGCCCTCGACCCGCTCATCCGTCGTGAGATGCAGGACCAGCTCCTGGAGCTGCAGTCCGATCTCGATAAGACCATCGTCTTCATCACCCACGACCTCAACGAGTCCATGCGCCTGGGCGATCGCATCGCCATGCTGCGCGATGGCCGCGTCGAGCAGGTCGGATCGTCCGAGGAGATCCTCAACAACCCGGCCAACGACTACGTCGCGCAGTTCATCCAGGACGTCGACCGCACCCGCGTGCTGACCGCGTCCTCGGTGATGGAGCGTCCCGTGGCGGTGCTCGGCCTCGAGCAGGGGCCTCGCACGGCACACAAGCTCATGCGCGAGCACCAGATCTCGTCGCTCATGGTGGTCGACCGGCAGCGCAACCTGAAGGGCGCGGTGCTGGAGAAGGACGTCGCCGCCGCGGTGGAGCGGGGCCAGGACACGCTCGACGGCCTGGTGTTCGCGGCCGTCACCGTCACGCCCGAGGTAGCGGTGGCCGACCTGTTCGGCGCATCGGCCGAGAGCCCGGCGCCGCTCGCGGTCGTCGAGGGTGAGCGACTCGTCGGTGTCATCCCCCGCGTCACACTGCTCAGCGCCCTGGGCGCCGTGGGCGGTCACGACGACGGCGCGCAGGGCACCAACGGAATCGGCTCCACCGCACACCTCGAGGGGGCGAGCTCATGAGCGCACTGCGCAGTATGGAGACCGTGGAGTGGGGGATTCCCCGCATCCCGCTCGGCGATGTGATCGAAGACGCCATCAACTGGGTCAAGAGCACCTTCCGCTGGTTCTTCAATTTCATCGCCGATGTGATCGAGGCGGCCGTCAACGGGCTGACCGATCTTCTGCAGTGGCCGCCGGTCCTCGTGACGGTCGTGATCCTGGCGGCGATCGCCTGGCTGGTGCGCGACTGGAAGCTGGCGCTCGGCTCCGTCGTGGGCCTGCTGTTCATCGTCAGCGTCGACCAGTGGGACAACGCGATGGCCACCCTCTCGCTGGTGCTCGTCGCCGCGCTGGTGGCGCTGGTCATCGGCATCCCGCTGGGCATCTTGTCGGCGCGCTCCGAAGCCGTCAGCCGGGTCGTCCGGCCGGTGCTCGACCTGATGCAGACCATGCCGGCCTTCGTCTGGCTCATCCCCACGGTGATGCTGTTCGGTCTCGGCGTTCCCGCCGGCACCGTGGCGACGATCGTCTTCGCGCTGCCGCCGGGCGTGCGCCTCACCGAACTGGGTATCCGCCAGGTCGACTCCGAGGTCGTCGAGGCCGGACAGGCCTTCGGCGGCACACCACGGCAGATCCTGGGCGGCATCCAGATGCCGTTGGCGATGCCCACCATCATGGCCGGCGTCAACCAGGTGATCATGCTGGCGCTGTCCATGGCCGTCATCGCCGGCATGGTCGGCGGTGCGGGTCTCGGTGGTGCCGTCATCACCGCGATCCAGCGGTTCAACGTCGGCCTCGGCTTCGAAGCGGGCCTCTCGGTGGTCGTGCTGGCGATCCTGCTGGACCGCATCACCGCGGCCGCGGGTGCCGGTGGCCTGGGCCGCTTCAAGGGCCGCCGCCGCGCACGCGAGGACAAGGACGCCCGGCAGCAGTCGGCGGAGGCCGGTGACAAGCCGGTCGGCGTGCACATCGCGAATGGTCCCTGATCCACCCGACCCCTCGAAACACACCAGACGTACGTAGTAACGATGAGGAGAGAAACTGTATGAAGCGTAAGGGATTCCTGAAGGGCCTCGGCGTCGCCGCCAGCGTCCTCGCACTGACCGCGACCGCGGCCTGCGGTTCGGACGACAACGGCGGTTCGGATGACAATGCCGACGGCGGCGGAACCATCACGCTGGGCATCATCCCCTCCTGGACCGATGGCCTGAGCGTCGGGTACCTGTGGAAGAACGTGCTGGAGCAGGAGGGCTACGACGTCGAGATCGAGGAGGTCGCCGACGCCGGTCTGCTGTACCAGGGCCTCGCCGACGGTTCCATCGACGTCTACCCGTCCGCCTGGCCCGAGGTCACGCATGCGGCCTACATGGAGCAGCACGGCGATGCGCTCGAGGATCTGGGCGCGTACTACGAGGGCGCGGTGCTGACCATGGCCGTCCCGGAGTACACCGATATCGACTCGATCGCCGATCTCAAGGACAATGCCGACCAGTTCGGCGGCGAGATCGTCGGGATCGAGGCGGGCGCCGGTCTGACCGACGCCACGAAGAACAGCGTGATGCCGGCCTACGAGCTCGACGACGACTACACGCTGGTCGAGTCCTCGACCACCGCGATGCTGGCCGCGCTGTCGGACGCCATCGACAACGAAGAGGACATCGTCGTCACGCTGTGGCGTCCGTTCTGGGCCAACTCGGAGTTCCCGGTCAAGGACCTGGAGGACCCCGAGGGCGCCTTCGGTGACCCCGAGACGCTGAACGCGATCGCCAACGCGGACTTCTCCGATGAGTTCCCCGATGTCGCGGAGATGATGGGCAACTTCAAGCTCAGCGATGACGAGTACGGAGGCCTCGAGGACATCGTCGTGAACGAGTACGGCGAGGGCAATGAGGAAGAGGCCATCGAGGCCTGGCTCGAGGACAACCCGGACTTCATCGACAGCCTCAAGGGCTGAGTCCGACCCACGACCGACGCCCGGTCGTCACCCGTCTCGGCGGGTGACGGCCGGGCGTTCGTCATCGATGGGCACCACTCAGGAATCGCTGATCGCCGATGCGTGAGCAGCAGCGGTGACTTACGCACGTCTCACCCACGCGGGTGGTGACTTACGCACGTCTCACCGGTCGTGAGAGGTGCCTATCTCACCGCCCGTCGGGCCGTGACGGGCGTAAGTCACCGCTGGTTCGTGGGAGGCTGCCTGCGTCGTCGCCCGGAGTCGGGGTCGCGCCCCGATGCATCGAAGGAGCGGCGCTTCCCTAAGGTGGATGCGTGAATCTCGACGATGTGCGTGCTGCCCGCGACCTGCTTTCCGGCGTCACCGAGGTCACTCCGCTCGCGCATTCGCGTTGGCTCGCCGAGATCGCCGGCGCACCGATCCATCTCAAGTGCGAGAACCTGCAACGGGCGGGCTCGTTCAAGGTTCGCGGCGCGTACGTCCGCATCGCACGGTTGAGCGAGGCGGAACGAGCGCGCGGCGTGGTGGCGGCGAGCGCCGGGAACCACGCGCAGGGGGTGGCGTTGGCCGCGCGTCAGCTCGGGGCGGTAGCCACGATCTTCATGCCGGAGGGCGCCGCGCTGCCCAAGGTGCAGGCGACCCTCGGCTACGGCGCCGACGTGCGATTCGCCGGCCGCGATGTCACCGCCGCGCTGGAGGCTGCCGAGGCCTTCAGCGAGGAGACCGGTGCCATTTTCATCCACCCTTTCGACCATCGCGACATCCTCGCGGGGCAGGGCACGGTCGGTCTCGAGATCCTCGAGCAGCAGCCCGATGTGCGCACGATCCTGGTGCCGCTCGGCGGCGGAGGACTGGCCGCGGGTATCGCCCTGCTGCGATCTGAACGACCGGATATCCGCGTCGTGGGGGTCCAGGCCGGGGCAGCCGCCGCCTGGCCGGGCTCGCTGGCGAGCGGTGAGCCGGTCCTCACCGATCTCGGCCCGACGATGGCCGACGGTATCGCCGTCGCCCGGCCGGGTCAGGTGCCCTTCGACGTGATCGACGAGTATGTCGACGAGGTCGTCACCGTCGGCGAGGACACTCTCAGCACCGCTCTGATCGGACTTCTCGAACGCGCCAAGCTGTTGGTCGAGCCGGCAGGTGCGGCAGGTGTCGCGGCGCTGCTGGAGCATCCCGATGCCTTCGAGGGCCCGGTCACGACGGTCCTGTCCGGAGGCAATATCGACGCCCTGCTGCTGCTCGAGGTGATCCGTCACGGTCTGGCCTCGGCGGGGCGTTTCATGATGTTCCGGGTGCGGATCTCCGATCGTCCCGGCGAGCTCATGCGGTTGTTGACCGAGCTGGCCAAGAACGACGTGAATGTGCTCAATGTCAATCACGACCGGGCCTCCGAGGCCTTGGGCGTGCGTCAGGTCGAGGTCGCTCTGCAGGTCGCGACCCGCGGCCCCGAGCACCGCGAGAACCTGCGCTCCCGTCTCCTCGACCTCGGTTACGACCTCATCTGAGCGGGGAGCCTTCTGCGCGCGGTGGCGGTAGGCCATCAACCTCTCGTCGCTGGTGACGATAGGGCATCAACGCCATCAGCGCCCGATGAGGTTGATGTCGTACCGCCCGAACCGCGCTATGAGTCGTCCGAGCCGGCCCGCGACCTGTCCAGATAGGCCCGGCCGCGCGGGGAGAGATCGTACCCGCGAGTGAGGCTCCGGGTCAGTCCGTGCTCCTTGAGGGTCCGGAGGCGTCGTTTGAGCGATTCCTTCTCGATCGGCAGGTGACCGGCTAGTTCGGCGGCGGTGACGCCCGGCCGGTCCCCGATCCGTCCCAGGGTCGCCCGCGCCCAGGACGTCCGTGCGTCGAGACGATCCAGCAGCGCGTCGATGGCCTCGATGTCCTGGGGAGCGAGATCAGCGCAGTCGCCGAGCACCTCCCGCTGATCCGCCCCGGCCCAGGAGAGAGCGATGCGGAACACTGGGTCGGCGTCGGTGCCTCGGAAGGTGCTGATGAGCTCGGCGAGCGAGGAGTGCCCGGCCGCGAGTGCGTCCGCCTCGGTC
Organism: Aeromicrobium piscarium; assembly: GCF_007421815.1. Taxonomy (GTDB): domain Bacteria; phylum Actinomycetota; class Actinomycetes; order Propionibacteriales; family Nocardioidaceae; genus Aeromicrobium; species Aeromicrobium piscarium. The sequence continues at coordinate 26,248 of NZ_VLNT01000013.1, forward strand.
AGGGCCGATGCCTCGATCCGGTCGATGCGATCGACCCGGATGATCCCCGCGACGGTCCTGAAGGTGGACCCAGCCGTCACACGCGGTACTCGCCAGCGGCGATAGGCGACCGCGACCGCGCCGTCGGCCACAGCATGGGCGATGCGCCCGGTGAGCATCATGGGGAGGACACTAGCGCTCTGAGACGATGAATGCCCCGGCCGTGGCCGGGGCATTCATCGCGAGCGGGTTCGCTCAGAAGGGCTTGGCGTCGACGATCTCGACCGACAGGCTCTTGCCGTTCGGCGCCTCGTAGGTCGCGGTGTCGCCGACCTTCTTGCCCGAGATCGCCGCGCCGAGCGGCGAGGTGGGCGAGTAGATGTCGAGGTCGACACTGGAGTCCATGCTGAGCAGCTCACGCGAACCGAGCAGGAAGGTCTCGGTATCGGTGTCGCCCTCGAAGCGGATGGTGATCTTCATGCCGGGCTCGACGAGGCCGTCGTCCGCGGGGGCCTCGCCGACCTCGGCGCGACGCAGCATGTCCTCGAGCTGGCGGATGCGGGCCTCGGTCTTGCCCTGCTCCTCACGAGCGGCGTGGTAGCCGCCGTTCTCCTTCAGATCGCCTTCGTCGCGGGCGGCTGCGATCTTGGCCGTGATATCGGTGCGCACCTCGTTCTTGAGATGATCCAGCTCAGCCGACAAGCGGTCGTAGGCCTCCTGAGTGACCCAGATGGTGTCAGACTCGGTGGGCGTCATGATGCCTCCTCCACGTACGGAACCCCGGGTCACCACCCGGGGTTGAATAACCGACTCTACCAGGGATCAGGCCGGTTCACATGTCCGGATGACAGCCGTGGTGGCACGATGCTCGGTGATGATCTCCGCGGTCACCCTCGTGTTGCGGGGGGAGGCGGGCACCTCGACGACGGTCTCGCCGACGATCGCCTTGCTCTCGGCTTGTGCGTAGACCTCGCACTCGAGGGCGACGTCCTCGCTGCGGTAGACATTGATCGTGATGGTGGTGAGGTCCTCGCCCTGCACCTCGTAGCCGAAGACCTCCGACTGATAGGGAGGGACGTCGTCCCAGGCGGTCCAGGCCGCCCAGGCGACACCGAGGCTGATGCCGACGACCGCGACGAGGGGCAGCACCCAGCGCGGCACCGCCCGCTTGCGGCCGTAGCGCTCGGTCAGGTCGGTCATGACTCCATTGTCACAAACGGCCCGCGAGACCGGGCCGCCGCCACCTGCGTGGAAGGATGGACCTCGTGGACGAACGACTTCGACTCATGCACGTGCACGCCCATCCCGACGACGAATCGAGCAAGGGCGCTGCGTCCACGGCCAAGTACGTGGCCGAGGGCGTCGATGTGCACGTCGCGACCTGCACGGGCGGTGAACGCGGGTCCATCCTCAACCCGGGATTCGAGCATCCGGGCATCGTCGAGAACCCCGAGCTCATCACGGAGATCCGTCGCGAGGAGATGGACCGCGCCCGCGAGATCCTCGGCGTGACTCAGGACTGGCTCGGCTTCGTCGACTCCGGCTGGCCCGATGGCGACCCCAAGCCTCCGCTTCCCGAAGGCTGCTTCGCCCTCGTGCCGATCGAGGAGGCGGCCGCGCCTCTCGTGCGCCTCATCCGCTCGTTCCGTCCGCACGTGATGACCACGTACGACGAGAACGGCGGCTACCCGCATCCCGATCACATCAAGTGCCACGAGATCAGCGTCTACGCCTTCGAGGCAGCGGCCGATCCCGAACGCTACCCCGAGCTGGGGGAGCCGTGGCAGGTCAAGAAGCTGTACTACCACTTCGGCTTCTCGCGGGCGCGCACCGAGGCGATCGACGCGGCCATGAAGAAGCACGGTCTGGAATCGCCCTATGCCGAGCGGCTGGCGCGCTCCTTCGACCCCGAGCGGGAGAAGCGGGTCACGACACGGGTGGAGTGCGCCGACTACTTCGACATCCGCGACGCCGCCCTCATCGCTCACGCGACGCAGATCGACCCCAACGGCTTCTGGTTCGCGGTGCCTCGCGAGATCGAGAAGGAGGCCTGGCCCACCGAGGACTACGAGCTCGTGAAGAGCTTCGTGGACTCGCCGCTTCCCGAGGACGATCTCTTCGCCGGCTTGCGCTGATCCCTCGGAGGTGACGGTAGACCATCAACCTCACCTCGCGGGTCGAGGTACGTGGTCAACCTGATCGTGTCTCGATGACGTTGACCACGTACCGCCGACGAGGGGCAAAGGTTGATGACCTACCGCTCCGGCGGCCAGACGAGGTCGAAACGCTCGAAGACGACCTGCAGCGCGTCGACCTCCTGCTCGGTGAGTGCGCGGTCGGCCGTCCGCCGGAAGAACGCCCGGTGCTCGCGCAGCCAGTAGTCGCGGGAACGGTCGCCCTCGCCCTCGTCCCAGGCGAAGGCGTCGTCGACGCTGTCGAGGCGACCCACCCGGATCTCGCGCGTGCGTAGTACGGCACGTTCGCGCCCCTCGCCATCGGTCATGATCCAGTGCTCGCCCACGGCGGGAATCTCGCCCTCGGCCAGTCCTGCCGTCGCTCGCTTGCGTCCGTCGAGTACCAGCGAGAGCAGCTCGTCGGCCATGGCGGGCGAATCCCCGAACTGGTCGGCCGGGGGCGTCTCATCGCCGAATTCGGGATGAGCGGCGATGTAGTCGGACCAGACGCTCACGGCGTGTCGTCGTCGCGGGGCGGGTCGGTGTCCTCGTCGGTCTTCTCGTTCTCCCACGGCTCGCGAGCGCGGCGGGCCATGCGCACGAACGACCAGAGGAGGAGGCCGACGACGATGAACAGCCCGATCGTGAAGATTCCCGCCGTCCAGCCGATCGCCTGGTTGCCCTCGGGATCGATCTCCTCGGCGAGCAGCACGGCCGCGGTCAATGCACTGACGTCCACCTGCTCAGCCTAGGCCGTGACCGTCGGTGGCGGGCGGACGGGGCTAGCACCCGGCAGGACGGGAGGAGAGCGTTCTCGCCTGCCGAGACGACGTGGGCGGGGGAGCGCTGGGGTCTTCCATGGAGACATGCCCAGACGACGCATCACCACACCCGCCCTCGACCTTCCCGCGTTGGTGGAGCTCGTCGAGTGTGTCGCCGATGAGGTCCGGGCCGGCGTCCACGAGGTGCACGCCGACCCTGACGAACGGTGGCATGTCCGTGTGCACGCCGACGAGCAGGTGGATGTCTGGCTCATCTCCTGGACCCGGGACCAAGGCACTCAGCTGCACGATCACGGCGAATCGTCGGGAGCTTTCACCGTCGTGGAGGGGAGCCTCGACGAGGCGGTCTGGGAGGCAGGGACGCGACGATTGACCGAGACGGCGAGATCGGTGGGAGACTCGGTCGTGTTCGGCGAACGCTATGTTCACGATGTCCGCAATCGTCGTGAGGAGACGGCCGTGAGTGTCCATGCGTATTCACCTCCGCTGCGACAGATGAGCTACTACGAGGTCCGCCGCCGGAGGTTGGTGACGCTGGCGCATTCGTGGACCGATGACCCGGAAGCGCCTCCTCCCGCGCACCTGCGGAGGGCGTCATGACGCATTTCGTCTCGGTGGGGGCGCTGTTGGACGAGGCGCGCTCGCGGATCGAGAGATTGAGCCCGGCGGAGGCGCGGGAACGGCAACGGAGCGGCGCGCAGCTGGTCGATATCCGGCCCGCGTGGCAGCGAGAAGCGGATGGAGAGATCCCCGGCGCCCTCATCGTGGAGCGCAATCATCTCGAATGGCGACTGCATCCGGGCTCGGGAGCGTCCCTGGCGATGGCCGATGAGGTCGACCGATGGATCGTCGTGTGCACCGAGGGGTACACGTCCTCGCTCGCCGCGGCCGCGCTGTGCTCGCTCGGCATCGTGGCTGCCGATATCGACGGCGGCCTGCGGGCATGGGAGGCGGCCGGTCTGCCGGTGTCGAGCACCGTGACGGCCGTGGAGGAGGTCGTGCCGGGCCTCGCGGCCGGCTGAGAGTGCGAGGTCGGCGATCGTGCCTAGGATGGCGCGATGGGAGAGATGGCGTCGAAGGCCGATCGTGCGGGACGCCGAGCTGAGGACAGTCGCGGTCTCGATCATGCGGTCCGCTTCGGGCTCGTGGTCTATGGCATCGTCCACCTGACCTTCGGGTGGCTGGCGGTCCAGCTGGCCTTCGGAGACAGCTCGGGGGAGGCCAGCGGCACCGGCGCGCTGCAGGAGCTGGCGAAGCAGCCGCTGGGAGAGGTGGTCCTGTGGCTGATCGCCGCCGGGATGGTCCTGATGGTGTTCTGGCGCCTCCTCGATGCGGTGATGGGGCACCGCCGCGATGGGGGATTCTCGCTGTGGCGCCGCCGGATCTCCGATATCGGCATGGCGGTCGTCTACGGCGTGCTCGCGTATTCGGCGGTCTCGACGGTGCTGGGCTCGTCGTCATCGAGTGAGGACAGCTCGGAGACGCTTACGGCGCGGGTCTTCGAGCTCCCGGGCGGCCAGTGGATCGTCGGAGCGATCGGGCTGGGGATCATCGCTGTCGCCATCGGCCTCGTCTGGCAGGGGTTGAGCGAGTCCTATATGGACCACCTCGATGCCGACGGGCAGCAGGGCCACGACGCGCGCGCCTACCGCATCCTCGGCAAGGTCGGCTACCTCGCCAAGGGAGCGACCATCGCGATCGTCGGCGTGCTCTTCCTCGTCTCGGCGATCCAGCACGAGCCGTCTGAGTCCGGCAGCACCGACCAGGCGCTGCGTCAATTACTGGAGCAGCCCTTCGGCCCCTACCTGCTGATGGCGATGGCCGCCGGGATCGCCTCCTACGGCCTGTTCTGCTTCGCCCAGGCCAAGCACCTCTCGCGCTAGGGCTCAGCTCAGCCCGTCGAGTTCATACTCGGCGATGACGGGGCAGTGGTCGCTGAGGCGGGCATCGTAGGAGTCCTCGCGGGCCGACCAGGCGGCCGAGGCCTGGCGGGCCAGGTTCGGGGACGCCAGGTGGTAGTCGATCCGCCACCCCGAGTCGTTGGTGAACGCCTGGCCCCGCCACGACCACCACGAGTAGGGACCGTCCTGGTCCGGATGGAGGTTGCGGACGACGTCGATCATGCGGCGCGGTGAGATGACGCCGTCGAGCCACTCGCGCTCCTCGGGCAGGAACCCCTCGGACTTCTGGTTGGTGCGCCAGTTCTTCAGGTCCTGCTTGGTGTGGGCGATGTTGAAGTCGCCCATGATGAGGAACTCGCGCCCGTCCTGCGCCGCCTCGCGACGTGACGCGGTGATCTGCCGTGCCAGGCCACGCAGGAAGCGCATCTTGCGGTCGTACTTGTCCTTGGAGTTCTCCTCGTACGGCCAGGCCGCGCCCTTGGGCAGATAGAGCGAGGCGACCCGCAGCGGCGCGTCGGCGAGGTCGACCTCCACGTAGCGGCCCTCGTCGCGGAAGGCCGCGAGGTCGCGGTTGACGATGCGGGTGACCGGCACCTGCTCGGGGCTGCCGTCGGGGGACACCGTGTGGGCGACATCGTCCAGTGCGCGGACGCGCGCGGGAGCCTGACGGGTGAGGACGGCGACGCCGTTGCGTCCCGCCTTCTGGCCGGCGTCCCACGTCGCGTGATAGGCGCCGAAGGCACCGGCGGGAAGGTCCTCGACCTGGCACCGCACCTCCTGCAGGGCGATCACATCGGCCCCCGCATCAGCCCAGAAATCGGTGAATCCGCGCCGGAGCGCGGCGCGGATGCCGTTGACGTTGTGAGTACCGATGCGCATGGTGCACCACGATATCGACCGGCACCGACAGGCCGGAGGGCCCGGACCGGTTCGACACCGGACCGGGCCCCCGGGCCCTGATCGTCAGACGGTGATGCCGTGCCTGCGGTGGCGCGCGATCGCGGTGCCCGCGGCGATGGCCGTTGCTGCCACGAGCAACAGGAGCAGCGTGATCGTGGCGCCGGTCATGGGCAGTGAGCCACCCTTGTCGCTCGGAGCCGGGCTCGCGCCGCCGTCGTCCTGTCCGTCGTCGCCACCGGGTCCGGCACCGCCTCCCGCCCCGTCGGTGACGACCACCGGCACCGAGAGCGAGGTGTCGGTCTGCGAACCGGTGACGGCGACCGCAATCTCGCCCGGTTCGGCGGGCGCGGTGACGGTGTAGTCGACCGAGCCGTCGATGACGTCCTTCTGCCCCAGGTCGGCTTCGCCCGCCGTGGCCTCGGTGGTCCAGTCGGCCTTCAGGTTCTGGACGCTGACCGTGAACTCCTCGCCGGGGGCGACCTCGTCGGCCGAGCTGGTGATCGAGGCATCGGCGCTGAGCGCCGCCAGATCACGATTCAGCTGCAGCGCACCGATGGAGGTGAAGAAGACATCGGTCTGATCGGTCAAGCCGACGACATTCGCCCCACCGGGGCCGTAGGCGGCGATCCGCACCTGCGAACCGGTGTGCTGCTGCGATCCGCCCGCGGGAGCGGTGCCGTAGGAGACGATCATCGACTGTCCCTCGTCGGTCTGCAGGCGGGCGCTGAGACCCGGGGGAGTGCTGCCGACGATCTGGCTGGTGTGCGCGTGGTCGGCGGTCACGATGACGAGCGTGTCGCCATCGGCCTTCGCGAAGTCCAGTGCTGCCTGGACGGCCTCGTCGAGATCGACCGTCTCGCCGATCTGTCCGCAGGCATCGGCGGCGTGATCCTGCTTGTCGATGCTCGCGCCCTCGACCTGCAGGAAGAAGCCGTCATTGTTGTCGAGGAGGTCGACGGCCTTCGAGGTCAGTGACCTCAGGGAGAGGCCCGTGTTCAGCCTCTCGGGGTTCTCGCGGCACTGCTGCGCAGCCTGGTCGCCGCCGCCGATCGTGGCCTGTGGGCCCTGCCAGCGCACCGGGAAGTTCCCGTCGGTGAAGAGTCCGAGCAGTGGCCGGCTTTGATCGGCCGCGGTGACCGCGTCGAGTCCGTCGAGATCGTTCACGAGCTGGTAGCCGCGCTGCTCGGCCTGCGTGAACAGCGTCTCGCCCTCCCATGGTCCGGCCTTGGCGGACTGGGAGAAGCTCGCCGCGCCACCGCCGAGCGTGACATCGGGCCGCAGGTTGAGCAGCTGCTCGCTGATGGAGCCGAGGCCACCGGACTCCAGCGCCTCGTCGGCGCACTTCGCGGACGTCTCCTCCGGGCCGTAGCAGCCGCGCTGGGAGATGTGCGACACCTGGGCGCCCGGGGTGGCGTCCTGGATCTCGGCGGTGGAGACATTGCCGGTCTTGCGGCCGTTCGCCTTGGCGATCTCCAAGAGGGTCGACTGGGCCGCGTTGTCGACATCGACACCGAGCCGTCCGTTCACGGTCTTGGTGCCGGTCGACCAGGCGGTCGCGGTCGAGGCGGACTCCGACGCGTAGTTGGGGCTACCGTCCTCGTCGACCGCCCACGTCGTGTAGGAGCCGGTCAACGGCAGCGCATCGATGCCGGCGAAGGTCCCGCCCGCGCCCTCGGCGTAGTTGCGGGCCACCGTGATCTCCGAGTCGCCCATACCGTCGCCGATGATGAGGATGACGTTCTTGGCGGGCCCGTCGACGATCGAGTCCCTGATCGCCTGCGTCTGATCGCCGCTGAGCCGGGCGGCACCGCCGTTGTGCGTGTGATCCTCGGCCGCGGACGCCGGGGCGACCAGTCCAGAGCCCACGCCGATCGTCAAGGCGCCGACGGCGAGGCCGGCCGACCAGCGCGCTGCGGGAGCGCGTCGTGTTGACATGTGTAGTCCTTCGCTAGAGATCTTGAGAGTCTTCCGGCTCAGCGAATCCCGCGCACGTGACCAAGGTGCGACCCGCAGGTGTCGCACCGGCGACTCGAGCCTGGACAGGTGGCGAATGTGATGGGTTGAACGCACGCCATCTCACCGGTCGCGCGGGAGGATGGAGACATGAATCGACTCGCGTCCGCAACGAGCCCGTACCTCCAGCAGCACGCCGACAATCCCGTCGACTGGTGGGAGTGGGGACCGGAGGCGCTGGAGGTCGCGAGGACGCTCGACCGGCCGATCCTGCTGAGCGTCGGGTACGCGGCTTGCCACTGGTGCCACGTCATGGCCCACGAGTCCTTCGAGGACCCTGCCACCGTTGCGTTCATGAACGAGCACTTCGTCAACATCAAGGTCGACCGCGAGGAGCGGCCCGATGTCGACGCCATCTACATGCGCGCCACACAGGCGATGACGGGCCAGGGCGGCTGGCCGATGACCTGCGTCATGACACCCGACGGTGTGCCCTTCTTCGCCGGCACCTACTTCCCGCCCGAGCCGCGCGGCGGGCATCCAGCCTTCACCCAGGTGCTGCAGGCGCTCGCCGATGCCTGGCGGGAGCGTCGCGACGAGATCGACCAGGCCGGCGAGCAGGTGCGCGAGTACCTCGCCGACACCGGCATCGCCCCGGGCGGCAACCTCACACCGGAACATCTGAACGCCGCGGCCACGACCCTCGGAAAGGACTTCGACGAGGAGGCGGCGGGCTTCGGTGCGGCACCCAAGTTCCCGCCGTCGATGGTGCTGGAGTTCCTGCTCCGTCATGCCGAGCGGACCGGCGACGACACCGCCCTGACCATGGTCGACCGCACCTGTGAGGCGATGGCCCGAGGCGGCATGTACGACCAACTCGGCGGCGGCTTCGCCCGCTACAGCGTCGACCGCTACTGGCGGGTGCCGCACTTCGAGAAGATGCTCTACGACAACGCCCTCCTCCTGCGGCTCTACACCCACTGGTGGCGGCAGACCGGCTCGGAGCTCGGGGAGCGCATCGCGCGGGAGAGCGCGCGTTTCCTGCTCGACGAACTCCGGACCGCCGAAGGGGGTTTCGCCTCCGCTCTCGATGCCGACAGCGACGGACACGAGGGCACCTACTATGTCTGGAACCCCAACCAGCTCATGCGCACCCTCGGCGCCGTCGATGGTGCCTGGGCGTTGGGGCTCCTCGGCGTGACGGCGGCGGGCACCTTCGAACGCGGCTTCTCCACCCTGCAACTGCCAGCGGACCCGGACGATCCCGAGCGCTGGGGCAGGGCTCGACGCGCACTGCTGGACGTCCGGGCCGAGCGCACGCGCCCCGCCCGCGATGACAAGGTCGTCGCCTCCTGGAACGCCCTGACCATCACCGCACTCGCCGAGGCCGGTGTGCTGTTCGGGGAGCCCGGCTTCACCGATGCCGCGGTCCGAGCCGCCACCCTGCTCTGGGACGTCCACATCGCCGACGGCCGGCTCGTGCGGACGTCACGCGACGGCGTGGCCTCGCGCAACGCGGGCGTGCTGGACGACTATGCGCTGGTGGCCGAGGCCTTCGTCTCCGTCCTCGGCGTCACCGGCGATGCCGTCTGGCTGGAACGCGCGGTCGTGCTCGGTGACCGCATCCTGGAGCACTTCGCCGACCCGGAGGGCGGCTGGTTCGACACCGCGGACGACGCCGAGCAGCTGCTCGTGCGCCCCAAGGACATCTCCGACAATGTCACGCCCTCCGGGACCTCCGCTGTTGCCCACGCGATGCTCGCGCTGGCGGCCGTGACGGGCGAGGACCGCTACCGCGACGCCGCCGAGCTGTCCGTCGATGCCGCCGGTCCGCTCGCGCGCCAGGTCCCGCGCTACGCGGGATGGACGCTCGCAGCGGCGGAGGCACTGCTCGCGGGACCGGCGGAGATCGCGGTCGTCGGCGAAGACGACGCGCTGCATCGGGCCGCGCTCGGACTCCCCAGCCCGGGCGCGGTGGTGGTGCGCGGCGAGGAGGGCCTGTCGGTGCCGCTCTTCGAGGCCAAGACGAGGGTCGACGGGGCGACCGCCGTCTACATCTGCCGCGACCACGTCTGTCAGCGCCCCGTCACCAGTCTCCAGGAGCTCTAGCCCGAACAACGCCTCACTTTTGCCGGGTTGTGGCCCCGACACGCCGAAGGCGAAGGGCCACAACCCGGCAAAAGCCGGCCCGGAGGGCGAAACAGGGCTAGCCGTAGACGAGGAGGCTGACGCCGACGTAGTGGACGATGAAGGCGGCGATCGTCAGGGTGTGGAAGACCTCGTGGAATCCGAACCAGCGCGGGAAAGGGTCGGGCCACTTGAAGCCGTAGACCAGCGCGCCGAGGGTGTAGAGACCGCCGCCGACGATCATCAGCACTAACACGGCGGTCGGCGCGGCATCGACGAACTCGGGCCAGTAGAGGACGGCCGCCCAGCCCAGCACCAGATACAGCGGCACATAGATCCAGCGCGGCGCGCTCAGCCAGAAGACCTTGAACACGACACCCAGCAGCGCCCCGCCCCAGACCAGCGAGAGCATGATCGCCGCGTGCGAGCCCGAGAGCAGCAGCAGCGAGAACGGCGTGTACGAGCCCGCGATCATGATGAAGATATTCGAATGGTCGATGCGCTTGAGCGCCCGCTGGACGCTCTCGTGCCAGCGGCCGGTGTGGTAGACCGCCGACACCACGAACAGGGCGAGCGAGCTCACCATGAAGACGGCGGCACCCGCCCGCGCCAGCGGATCGTCGGCGATGACCAGCATGACGACGAAGGAGAAGAAGGCCAGCGGCGCGGTCGCCAGATGCAGCCAGCCCCGCAGCTTGGGCTTGATCACGTCGACACGTGCCTGCAGGCGCTCGGAGACATCGTCCAGCAGCGTGTCGGGGGATCGTCGGGTCACGCTTTGAGGATAGTCCGCGGCGGGGCAACCCGTCAGCGATGTGTGCGCTCTCACGTGATCGGCCGTGTGAGGAGCGTAGGCTGACCCGCATGGGGATGAGTGACCTGCTGTACGGCGTGTACGAGCGTCGGCTGATGAACGGGCTCGACCCCGCGCGACTCCCGCACCACGTCGGCGCGATCGTCGACGGCAATCGCCGGTGGGCGCGAGGCGCGGGCGCCGGCGTCGATCACGGCTACCAGGCGGGCGCGGAGAAGATCACCGAGTTCCTGGGGTGGTGCGACGAGCTCGGCGTCAAGATCGTGACCCTCTGGGTGCTGAGCACCGACAACCTGCGCCGCTCGCCCGAGGAGCTGTCCGCGCTCCTCGCGGTGATCGAGCAGATGGTCGATTCCCTCGCGGCGTCGCGACGCTGGCACGTGCGGCTCATCGGCAATCTGGACATGCTGCCGCAGGAGTCCGCGGCCCGGCTGAAGGCGTCCGCCGACGCCACTTCCGGCATCACCGGACTGCACGTCAACGTCTGCGTCGGCTACGGAGGCCGCCAGGAGCTCACCGATGCGATGCGCTCACTGCTGCTCGATCAGGCCGCCAAGGGACGCACGCTCGACGACATCGCCATGACCCTCGACGTCGACGACATCGCCGAGCACCTCTACACCAAGGGCCAGCCCGATCCCGACCTCGTGATCCGCACCTCCGGTGAACAGCGACTCAGCGGCTTCCTGCTGTGGCAGAGCGTGCACTCGGAGTTCTACTTCTCCGACGCCCTCTGGCCGGCGTTCCGGCGGGTCGACTTCCTGCGCGCCATGCGGTCCTACGCCTCGCGCGAACGTCGCTTCGGCACCTGACCTCGGCCCCCGTCCGGTCATCTGCCCGTCATCGCGAATTGACCTGAGCGTCACCCGCGTCCTGGCGTGTCGGCGCCGAGCCGGCGTTCCTCGGGCGTAGTTTCGAGATGTGCCGAAGCTCGCCCCTGAGACGAAGGTGCCCTTGGTCAGATCGATGATGTGAGGGCCGGGTGCAGGGTGCGTGCGTGGCTCTCGAGGAGACAGCCGTGGCTACACAGAGCATTGCCTCATGCCGGACGTATGTGCTGGACACCAGCGTTCTGCTGGCCGATCCGGCCGCCATGCAGCGGTTCCACGAACACGAGGTAGTCATCCCCGTCGTCGTGATCAGCGAGCTCGAAGGCAAGAGACATCATCCCGAGCTCGGTTACTTCGCCCGGAGCGCCCTGCGTTTCCTGGACGATCTGCGCGTCGAGCACGGCACCCTCGCCTCGCCTCTCCCGATCGGCGAGGAGGGCGGCACGCTGCGGGTCGAGCTGAACCACACGGATGCCGCATCGCTCCCGGCTGGGTTCCGGCTGGGCGACAACGACACCCGCATCCTCGCCGTCGCCCGCAATCTCGCGAACGAGGGGCGCGACGTCACGCTCGTCTCCAAGGATCTTCCGATGCGCGTCAAAGCATCGGCGGTCGGTCTGCGCGCCGAGGAGTACCGCGCGGAGTGGGCACTCGAGTCCGGCTGGACCGGCATGCAGGAGCTCGAGATCGACGCCCTCGACCTCGACGACCTCTACGAGCACGGCACGGTCGATCTCGAGGCCGCGCGTGACCTCCCGTGCCACACCGGACTCGTGCTGTTGTCGGAGAAGGGCAGCGGACTCGGGCGCGTCACCGCCGACAAGCAGGTGCAGCTGGTGCGCGGCGACCGCGAGGCCTTCGGCCTGCACGGCCGGTCGGCCGAGCAGCGCGTGGCGCTGGACCTGCTGCTCGACCCGAGTGTCGGCATCGTCTCCCTCGGCGGTCGCGCCGGCACGGGCAAGTCGGCGCTGGCGATCTGCGCCGGTCTCGAGGCCGTCCTCGAACGCGGCCAGCACAAGAAGGTCGTGGTGTTCCGACCCCTCTACGCCGTCGGCGGCCAGGAGCTCGGCTACCTGCCCGGCAGCGAGTCCGAGAAGATGGGCCCCTGGGCGCAGGCGGTCTTCGACACCCTCGGTGCGGTCACCTCACCGCCGGTCATCGAGGAGATCCTCGACCGCGACATGCTCGAAGTCCTGCCGCTTACCCACATCCGCGGGCGCTCGCTGCACGATGCCTTCGTCATCGTCGACGAGGCGCAGTCGCTGGAGCGCAATGTGCTGTTGACGGTGCTCTCGCGTATCGGCGCCAACTCGAAGGTCGTGCTCACCCACGATGTCGCCCAGCGCGACAACCTGCGCGTCGGCCGGCACGACGGCGTGGTGGCCGTGGTCGAGAAGCTCAAGGGCCATCCCCTGTTCAGTCACGTCACGCTCACGCGTTCCGAGCGCTCGCCGGTCGCGGCGCTGGTGACCGAGATGCTGGAGGATGTCACCCTCTGAGTCCCGGTGTGCTCCTCGCCTCCCCCGAGCGGTGACTTACGCACCTCTCGCGCCGTTGGGCGGTGACTTACGCACTCCTCTACTCGCGCTGAGACGGGGGTGTGCCACCGCCGATTCCAGCGAGAGGTGCGTAAGTCACCGCCCACGGGGGTCAGGCGCAGGGGTCGACCGGCGCGGCGCGATCGGCGTCGCGCATCAGGTAGACGGGCCGGCCGCACAGTTCCCCGACCTCCGCGTACCGCTCGTCGAGGAGGTCGGTCGGACCGGTGAGGCCGTAGTTCGGCCAGCGGTCCGGCTGGGTGGTGAGCACGAGCCAGGTGGGCGGGTTCTCACCACGGATCAGTCCGCCGAGGGTCGACAGATCGGTGTCGCGCACGATCGCGGGCAGCATCCACAGATAGGGGTACGGCGTGTCCAAGCCGCTCGCGTAGGCGATATTCGCGCCATAGGGGAACACGACGATCGAGTCGCCCGGATCGGAGACGGCTGCGATCGCCTCACCCGAACGCTCGCGGGTCAGCTGCGTGGGCCTGTCGGGCAGCTCGATCTGCGTCACCACCCCGGCCACCAGGACGAGGATCAGCCCCGCGGCGATCGCGAGGCGTCCACGGATCCGGTACGTCGCGGCGGCCACGCCGGTCAGCACCGCCACCGGCCCGCACAGCTGGACCAGGTAGTGCAGCCAGGCGCTGCCGCCGGCCGCGACGGAGAACAGGCCGAAGGCCACGACGGCGACCATGCCCCAGACCGCCGCCGTGCCCCGGCGCCACAGCAGTGGCAGCGCGATGACGGTGAGCGGCACGGCCCCGCCGAGCACCAGCGCGAGGCGGAGCGCGGAGCGGCGCTCGATGACCGCCGCGGCCCCCTCGTCGATGGCGCGCGAAGCCTCGATCCGGAAGGGATACAGGGCCTCGTACAGCTCGATGGGCGATGTGCCGCGGCTCCACGACCACAGCAGGATGACGGCCAGGGCCGCCGCGGCGCCTCCGACGAAGCCGACCACCAGGAGACGGGCCCTGGGCCAGTCGATCTCGCGTCGCAGGAGCGCCACGAGTCCCGCCACCGCGGCGAACACCGCCACATCGACGAAGTTCTGCTTGATCATCATCGCGGTGAGTCCCGCGACACCGGCCAGGGAGGCGCGGATGAGGACCTGCCGGGCCGAGATCTCGGGGGCGAGCGCCGCGACGGCCGCCGAGAGCCCGGCGAGGACGAACGGCGCGGCCAGCAGCTCGCCGTCCACGCGCCCGTTCGCCACCACCGGCGTCGCCACCATGAGGGCCGCTGCCCAGGCGGCAGGCACGGCCGCGGAACCTCCGGCGATCCGGACGGCGACGCGTGCCGCGAGCAGCACCGTCAGAGCCGCCGCCAGCACGCCGATCAGGCGCAGGGCGTACAGGCCGCCGGCCTGCTCGGCGAATCGGAAGATGGCGATGAGGACAGGAGGACGGTCGACCCACTGGGCGCCGTATAGCTGGGCGCCCGCTGAGCTCCACCCCCGGCCGACGATCAGGAAACCCGCCTCATCGGGGGTGAGCGGGTGGCTCAACCGGGGCAGACGGGTGGCGGCAGCGACGACGATCGCGAGTGCCACGAGCAGCAGGCGCGGGCGGGTCACGCTGTCACGGTAGCGGGAGCGTCCACCTGCCGCCGCTCTGTCGGGTCGCTCGGCTAGCGTTGGATCGCTATGGACCGCCGCCCTGCCTGGATCCTCGGGATCGCCACCACCCTCGTCTACTCGGTGCTCGCGGTCCTGCGCTTTCGGCGATTCACGGTGACCTCGTGGGACAACGCCATCTTCGAGCAGGCCCTCGCGGCCTATGCTCGATTCGAGGCGCCCATCGTCACGGTCAAGGGGCCGGGCTACCACATCCTCGGCGACCACTTCTCGCCCATCTACGCGGTCCTCGCGCCCGTGTACCGCCTCTTCCCCCACGCGCAGACCCTGCTGGTAGCGCAGGCGGTCCTCTTGGGCATCTCGGTCGCGGTGATCGCGTCCCTCGCCGTGCGCCACCTCGGTTCGCTCATCGGCACGCTCATCGGTGTCCTCTACGCCGTCTCCTTCGGCCTCCAGTCGGCGGTGGCGGCGGACTTCCACGAGGTGGCCTTCGCCGTTCCGCTGCTGGCGCTCGCCGGCGCCGCCTTCGTGGAGGCGCGCTACGACCGGGTGATCTGGTGGTCGCTGCCGTTGCTGCTGGTCAAGGAGGATCTGGGGTTCACCGTGGCGGCGATCGGTCTCGCGCTGTGGCTGGCGGGGGAGCGGCGCAAGGGTCTCGGCCTCGGCATCGGGGGTGTGGCCGCGGTCGCGATCGTGGTCGGTCTCGTGATCCCGTCCTTCAACACCGGCGATGCCTACGACTATGTCGGCACGCTGGGCGGAGACGCCGGTATCTGGTCCACGCTGACTGCCGAGCCCGGGCGCAAGCTGCTCACGGTGGCGCTGACCTTCGCGATCACGGGGGCGGCCGCGCTGTTGTCACCCTGGGCGGTCGTGGTGGCGCCGACCCTCCTGTGGCGGTTCGTCGGCGACAACCCCTTCTACTGGGGCACCGAATGGCACTATTCGCTGACGCTCATGCCGGTGGTCTTCGTCGCGATGATCGACGTGCTGGCCCGGCGTCCGCGGCTGGTGTGGCCGGCCGTGCTGCTCAGCGCGGCAGCCACCGTCTACACCCTCGTCGGATCGCCGCTGACGACCCTCGCCGATCCCGACACCTGGCGGGAGTCGCCGCGGGCGGAGGCGGCCGAGGGCGCGATCAGCCAGCTACCGCGGGGCGCGGCGGTCGAATCCGATCTCGGGTTGCTCACGCACCTGGCGACGGACTACGAGCTGTACTGGCGCGGGACCATCGGCGACGCGGTGCCCGACTACATCGTCTTCGACAGCGCGATCTCGTCCGACGACATCGTCCAGTACGGCCGCAAGGCTCACGGCACCGACTTCACCGTCGTCTACGACGAGGGCGGCTACACCGTCGCCCGCCGCGGAACCTGACCGAGGGCGGTGAGTAGACGTCCGTCGACGACAACGGGCGGTGGGTCAGCGTCCATCCTCGGCGAAGAACGGACGCCGACCCACCGCCCGTTGTGGGGCGAGATGTCAGCTCACGGGTGGGTCATGCTCATGACGTCGAGGGCGCTGTCCAGGTCGGCCTCGGAGATGTCCCCGCGCTCGACGTAACCGTCCTCGATGACGACCTCGCGGATCGTCTTGCGCTCCTTGACCGCCTTCTTGGCGATCGCGGCCGCGTTCTCGTAGCCGATGTGCCGGTTGAGGGGCGTCACGACCGACGGGCTCGACTCGGCGTACTCGCGGCAGCGGTCGGCATTCGCGGTGATGCCGTCGATGCAGCGATCGGCGAGGGTGACCGACGAGGTGGCGAGCAGACGCATCGACTCCAGCAGGTTGCGGCCGATGACCGGCAGCATCACGTTGAGCTCGAACGTGCCGGACGCGCCGGCCACGGTGATCGTGGCGTCGTTGCCGATGACCTGCGCGGCGACCATGAGCGTCGCTTCCGGGAGCACGGGGTTGACCTTGCCCGGCATGATGCTGGACCCGGGCTGCAGATCGGGCAGGTTGATCTCGGCGAGACCGGTACGCGGACCCGAGCCCATCCAGCGCAGGTCATTGCAGATCTTGGTGAGGCTGACGGCGATGGTCTTGAGGGCGCCGCTCATCTCGACCAGGCCGTCGCGAGCGCCCTGCGCCTCGAAGTGGTCCGCGGCCTCGGTGATCGGCAGTCCGGTGGACTCGGCGAGGATCTCGATGACGCGCTGCGGGAAGCCCTGCGGGGTGTTGATGCCGGTGCCGACGGCGGTGCCGCCGAGGGGGACCTCGGCGGTGGCGGGGAGCGCCGACTCCACGCGGCGGATGCCCTTGCGGATCTGCGCGGCGTAGCCGGCGAACTCCTGGCCGAGGGTGACCGGGGTGGCGTCCATCAGGTGCGTGCGACCGGACTTGACGACCTCCGCGAACTCGCCGGCCTTGCGCTCCAGCGTGGTGGCGAGGTGGTCGAGACCGGGGATCAGCTGCTTGACGGCGGCCTCGGTCGCGGCGACGTGGATCGAGGTCGGGAAGACGTCGTTGCTGGACTGCGAGGCGTTGACCTTGTCGTTCGGGTGGACCTCGCGGCCGAGGTTCTTGCTCGCGATCGTCGCGATGACCTCGTTGGTGTTCATATTGCTCGAGGTGCCCGAACCGGTCTGGAAGACGTCGATCGGGAACTGATCGTCGTGCTGACCGGCGGCGACCTCGGAGGCCGCGGCCGAGATCGCGTCGGCCTCGTCCTGCTCGATGATGCCGAGCTCGGCATTCGCCTGCGCACAGGCGGACTTGATCTGCGCCAAGGCGCGGATCTGCGCCGACTCGATCGGCGTGCCGGAGATCGGGAAGTTCTCGACGGCACGCTGGGTCTGCGCCCGCCACAGGGCGTCAGCCGGGACCCGGACCTCGCCCATGGTGTCGTGCTCGATGCGCCATTCGGTGGTGTTGTCGGTCATGTTCGCACCCTATCGTCCGCAGTCATCAGGCCTGGCCCGTGCCGGTACGTCATCAACCGTACCGGCGTCGGAGCGGTAAGCCGTCAACCTCATCACTGCTTCATCAGGTTGATGGCCTACCGCCCGGACGAGGATTCGGTTGATGGTCTACCGCTCCCAGGGCGGGTCAGATGATGGCGTCGGTGAGGTGGTTGGGGGTGCCGAAGCGGTGGGCGGTGATGCTGATCGCCTGCTCGTGCAGGAACGGCAGCAGCTCGATGCGCCCGGCCTCGGTGACCTCGTGGTCGTAGACCGCGACATCGGGACGGCCGCCGATCACCGGGTAGACCGAGGCGGCCGACCCTCCCACGAGGCGTACCCGCTGGGCCGGACCGGAGGCGAGGGCACGGAGCCAGGCCTCGTCGGCCAGCACCTCGACGTCCAGGCCGGTGCCCTCGAACAGTGCCGCGTAGCGGCGGTCGGGCAGCGACACGGTCACCGGGGCGTCCACCGAGATCGCCGCAGCGGCGACCCGCACGAGGTCCGCGACGTCACCACCGGTGGCGAAACGGATCACGGCCGGGCAGGGCAGGTAGCGGAAGACGTTGCGCTCCGCGGTCAGGCCGCTCACGTCCTTGCGGATGCCGAACTCCGTCCGCAGCATCGCGGCGTCGCTGTGCGTCGCGCGGGTCAGACGCTCGCGGGCGGCGTCGTCGAGTCCGGTGACCTTGGCGGCCTCCTGCACGAAGCGGACCACGTCATCGGCGGGGCTGTCCTGTGCGGTGGCCTCGGACGACGTCCAGTCCCCGAGGGCGACCAGGTAGTTCGGTCCGCCCGCCTTGGCGCCCGGGCCGACCGCCGACTTCTTCCAGCCGCCGAAGGGCTGGCGCCGCACGATCGCTCCGGTGATGCCGCGGTTGACGTAGACATTGCCCGCCTGGACCTCGCGCAGCCAGAGCTCGATGTCATCGGCGTCCAGCGAGTGGAGGCCGGCGGTGAGTCCGTACTCGACGCGGTTCTGCAGCTCGATCGCCTCCTCGAGGGTGTCGGCGGTCATGATGCCGAGGATCGGGCCGAAGTACTCGGTGAGGTGGTACTCCGAGCCCGGGGCGACACCGTCGCGGACGCCCGGGCTCCACAGCCGGCCGGTCTCGTCGAGCTGCTGGGGACGCACCAGCCAGGTCTCGGTCGAGCCGAGCTTGGTCAGGCCGCGCAGCAGTTTGCCCTCGGCGGGCTCGACGACAGGGCCCATCTGGGCGGTCGGGTCGGACGGCCAGGCGACCTTGAGCGAACGCACGGCGTCCAGCAGCTGGCGGCGGAAGCGCGGCGACTTCGCGACCGAGCCGACGAGGATCACCAGCGACGCGGCCGAGCACTTCTGGCCCGCGTGGCCGAAGGCCGAGTAGACGACGTCCTTGACGGCGAGGTCGAGGTCGGCGCTCTCCGCGACGATGATCGAGTTCTTACCGCTCGTCTCACCGAAGAGCGGCAGATCCGGGCGGAAGCTCCGGAAGAGCTCGGCGGTCTCGAAGGCACCGGTCAGGATCAACCGGTCGACCCGCGGGTCGCTGATGAGCTGGCGGCCGAGCTGGTCCTCGCCGACGTTGACGAGGCGCAGTACGTCGCGCGGGACACCGGCCTCCCACAGCGCCTGCACCATGATCGCGCCGCAACGGCGGGCTTGCGGGGCGGGCTTGATGATGACCGACGAGCCGGCCGCGAGGGCGGCGAGAGTCGACCCTGCCGGGATGGCGACGGGGAAGTTCCACGGTGGCACGACCAGCGTCAGGCCGACCGGATGGAACTCCGCGCCGTCGACCTCGTCGAGCTGACGGGCGAGCTCGGCATAGTGCAGGGCGAAGTCGATGGCCTCGGAGACCTCAGGATCGGACTGGTCGAGGGTCTTGCCGCACTCGGAGGCCATGACCTCCAGCAGCCCGGCACGGTTCTTCTCGAGGCTGTGCGCGGCGCGCACAAGGATGTCCGCACGTTCGGCCCCGCTCAGCGCGCCCCATGAGGCCGACGCGTCGACGGCGCCGGTGATCTGGTCGTCGAGATCGCGCGGGTGGGCGATCGTGTGCTCGGCCACGACGTCCTCGCCCAACACGGAGTCGTCGATGCGGTCGAAGATCCCGCGCGCCCACTCCAGGTTGGCCGGCAGCGACGGGTCGGTGTCGGGCGTGTTGGCGAACTCCGCGGGGAACGGCTCGGGGTCGGCACGCCGGTCCTGCGCGCGGTTCGGTAGGGGCGCCTCGGTGAACATCATGCCCAGCGAGGTGCGGAAGCGCTGCTCCTCGCGGCGGAAGAGATCCTCATTCGCCGAGAGCTCGAAGACCGCCGACATGAAGTTCTCCGAGCTGGCGCCTTCCTCGAGACGACGAATGAGGTACGCGATCGCGACGTCGAACTCGCGAGGATGCACGACGGGGGTGTACAGCAGGAGCTCGCCCACGTCGCGGCGCACGGCGGCGGCCTGACCGGGCGCCATGCCGAGCAGCATCTCGAAGTCGACGCCACTGCGGACGCCCCGCTCGCCGGCCAGCAGCCAGGTCCAGGCGAGATCGAAGAGATTGTGTCCGGCGACGCCCACCCGCACGTTGGCGATGTGGTCCGGGTTCAGCGCGTAGTCGATGACGCTCTTGTAGCTCGCATCCGACTCGGCCTTGCTCGACCAGGTCGCCAGCGGCCAGCCGTGCAGCGAGGCCTCCACCTGCTCCATCGGCAGGTTCGCGCCCTTGACGACGCGCACCTTGACCGATGCGCCGCCACGAGCGACGCGCTTGGCCGCCCAGTCCTGCACGCGCTGCATCGCGCCGAGCGCGTCCGGGAGATAGGCCTGGAGGACGATGCCGCCCTGCAGCTTCTCGAACTGCGGCATGTCCAGGATGCGGGTGAAGACCTCGATGGTCAGATCGAGATCGTGGTACTCCTCCATGTCGAGGTTGATGAACTTCGGTGTGGGGGCGGCCGCGGCGCGCTCGTAGAGCGGCACGAGGCTCTCGACGATGTGGTCCGCGGCGTCGTCGAAGGCCCACCGATTGTGCGGGGCGACGGTCGAGGAGACCTTGATCGACACGTAGTCGACGTCCTCGCGAGCCAGCAGCGTGTGGGTGCCCTCGAGTCGCTTGGCGGCCTCCTCCTCGCCGAGGACGGCCTCGCCGAGCAGGTTCATGTTGAGGCGCGTGCCAGGCTTGCGGATCTTGGCGATCGCCTGTCCGAGCTGCTCGTCGCGCGCGTCGATGACGAGGTGACCGACCATCTGGCGCAGTACACGGCGCACGATCGGGATGACCAGCCTGGGAGCCACGCGGCCGGCGACGGCCCCGACCTTGACGGCGACCTTGAGGTACCACTGCAGGAAGCCGGGAACGTCGCGAGCGAGCTCCGCGAACTTCTGCGCCGCGATGCGCTCGTCCTCGGGGCGGATGACGCCGTCGATGAAGCCCACGGTGAAGTCGAGTCCCTTGGGGTCCTTCAGCAGGCCGGCGAGCTGGGCGGCGGAGCGGTCGACCGGCTCTTTCTCGGCGGCCTGGAGCCAGGCGCGCACGAGGGCGACGGCGTCGTCGGCGAGCGAGTCGGGAAGCGGGAGGGGAGCGGTCATGACACCAGTATGAGAACCATGACACTTCAGGTAAAGTGACGTTTCCTTATCGATATCGTTCGGTTCATGTGAAGGATTGCCGATGCTCGACGTGCGTCGCCTCACCCTGCTGCGCGAGCTCCACCATCGCGGGACGATCGTGGAGGTCGCCGCGGCGCTCCACCAGTCGCCGTCGTCGGTATCGCAGCAGCTGACGATCCTCGAACGCGAGGTCGGCGTGCCGCTGCTGCGTCGTACGGGCCGACGACTCGCGCTCACCCCGCAGGCCGAGATCCTCGTCGGCCACACCGAGGCGATCGTGGCTCGGCTGGAGCTGGCGGAGACCGAGCTGGAGGAGTCGCTGGACGCCGCCGTCGGCACCGTGAGGATCGGCATCTTCCAGTCCGCGGCGCTGGCTCTCATGCCGCGGATGCTCGTGAGCCTGCGCGACACGCATCCGTTCGTGCGGGTCGAGATGCAGCAGCGAGAGCCGGCGGCCGCGCTCGGGGCGACCTCGATCGGCGATGTCGATCTCGTGGTGGCCGAGCAGTATCCCGGTCACGCCGCGCCATGGCATGCCGAGCTGGACCGGGTGCCGTTGTTCGCCGACCGCATCCGTCTGGTGACTCCCCGAGTCGGCCCGCTGGCCGAGATCACCACGGTGGACGAGGCGGCCACGGCGCCGTGGACGATGGAGCCCGACGATGTCGCCTCCCGCCACTGGGCCGAGCAACGATGCCGCGTGGCCGGATTCGAACCGGATGTGCGCTATGAGACCCCCGATCTCCAGGCTCAGATCGACCTGGTCGAGGCCGGCATCGCCGTTGCGCTCATCCCCGATCTCATGTGGTTGGGACGTGAGGCGGAGGTGCAGCTGCATGACCTCGAGGGGGAGCCGCGCCGCCAGGTCTTCACCGCCACCCGTCCGTCCGTGGCGCAGAGCCCGGCGATCGTCGCCTGCCGCGAGACGCTGGTCAGCGTGGCCGCGAGCCTCGAAGAACCCAATACGACTCCCGGCGTCCCTGCAGCCTGACCGGAACGTCGCGGGCTTCGACCTGCTCGAAGTGCTCCGCGAGGCGGGCGCGCAGCGTGGGGGAGTCTGCCATCGACCAGACGCACAGGTGGCCGGTCGGCCGTAACCGGGTCGCGCACTGCTCGATGAAGTCCGTCTCGTAGACCTTCGCATTGGCGTCGTGCACGAGGAAGTCCGGCCCGTTGTCGACATCGAGCACGATCGCATCGAGGCTCGACGGGAGCTGCGCGGTCACGATGTCGCGGACGTCCCCGGTCTCGATCGCGGTTCGTGGATCTGCCGTCAGCTCACGGCCGCCCGGGATGGTGTCGTCGGCGAACCACCCCACGACATCGGCCTCCACCTCGGCGACGATCACCCGATCGGCGCCCCCGTCGAGCAGCGCTCGGAGCGTGTAGCCGAGCCCCAGACCCCCGACGAGGACGTCACGGGCTCCCAGCTCGAGCACCACCTGGGCGAGCAGCCGCTCGGAGCTGGTCTCGGCGTCGTCCATCACGAAGACGCCGTTGACGCGAAGTTCCAGGGCGCCGTCCACGCGGCGTCGCAGGTGGGCGGTCATGCCCTTCGCGCGGTGCGGTCGATGGCATCGACGACGGCGGGCTGTGCGGCGACGGGGAGATCGTGGCCCATTCCCGCGATCTTCAACAGTTCGGCCTGCGGGAGAGCGCGGGCAGTAGAGGTGCCGCCGGAGGGATGCACCATGCGGTCCTCGGTGCCGTGCACGACCATCGCCGGCACTCGTACCGACCGCAGCGCCTTCCGGCGGTCGCGCTGGGTGAGGATCGCCAGGACGTGGCGGGTGACCCCGGCGGAGGTCCAGCCGCGGTCGTAGGTCAGTTCCGCGGTGGCGCGGACGAGATCGGGGTCGTCGGGAAAGCCGGGGGAGCCGATCGCCCGACTCGCCGCGAGCTGTCCGGCGATGAACTCCTCGCGGCTGGCGGCTCCCGGTCGCAGCATCATCGGGATCAGCCGCGGATCCATCCAGCCGGCGAAGCGCGATCCGGTCGTCGACATGATCGAGGTGAGCGAGGCGGTCCGTCCGGGATGGGCGATCGCGAAGGTCTGGGCCACCATCCCGCCCATCGACGCTCCGACGATGTGCGCCCGGTCGATCTCCAGCCGGTCGAGCAGCCCGGCGGCGTCATCGGCGAGATCGCCGAGCGTGTAGGGGACCTGCCGCTGGATCCCGAGTGCTGCCCGCACGATGTCGAGACGAGTCACCTGCTGGTCGCGGAGTGCGGTCGACCGGCCGGTGTCGCGGTTGTCGTACCGAATGACGCGATATCCGCGGTCGACCAGTTGCTCGCAGAAACCGTCGGGCCACAGGTGCATCGGCGAGCCGAGCCCCATGATCAGCAGGACCACGGGGGCGTCCTCGTCGCCCCAGCTCTCGAAGCAGAGCGTCAGCCCGGAGTCGAGATGGGCGAACCGCTCACTCGCCGAGGGCGCGATGCTCACTGGTCGTAGTCGACCGCCGAGTAGGCGCGCAGCTTGCTCAGGCGGTGCTCGCTGAAGATCTTGCGGATGGTGCCCGAGCGCGAGCGCATGACGATCGACTCGGTGTAGGCGACGGGCCCGGCGTACCGGACGCCCTGCATCAGCTCGCCGTCGGTGATGCCCGTCGCCACGAAGAAGCAGTCATCGGTGCTCACGAGGTCATCGGTGGAGAGCACGCGGTCCAGATCGTGTCCGGCGTCGAGGGCCTGCTGGCGCTCCTCATCGTCCTTGGGGGTGAGGCGTCCCTGGATGACACCGCCGATCGCCTTCATCGCGCAGGCGGTGATGATGCCCTCGGGCGTGCCGCCGATCCCGACGAGCAGATCGACGCCGGTGGCGGGACGCGCCGCCATGATGCCGCCGGCGATGTCGCCGTCGGTGATGAACTTGATGCGGGCGCCGGTCGACCGGATCTCGTCGACGAGGTGCTGATGGCGCGGCCGGTCCAACAGACAGACGGTCACGTCCGCGACCTGGACGCCCTTGGCCTTGGCGACGATCGCGATGTTCTCCGAGACGGGAAGGCGGATGTCGACCGAGTCGGCCGCCTCGGGACCGGCCACCAGCTTCTCCATGTAGAAGACAGCCGAGGGGTCGTACATGGCGCCGCGTGGCGCCACCGCCATGACGGAGATGGAGTTCGGCATGCTCTTGGCCGTCAGCGTGGTGCCGTCGATCGGGTCGACCGCGACATCGCACTCCGGGCCGTGCCCGTCACCCACGTGCTCGCCGTTGTACAGCATGGGAGCGTTGTCCTTCTCGCCCTCGCCGATCACGACCACCCCGTCCATCGCCACGGTGTTGACGAGACTGCGCATGGCGTTGACCGCGACACCGTCCGCGCCGTTCTTGTCGCCACGGCCCACCCAGCGGCCGGCGGCCAGGGCACCGGCCTCGGTCACCCGGACCAGATCGAGGGCGAGATTGCGGTCAGGGGCATCGGCGGCAGGCGTCAGAGTCTCCACACCGGCATCCTAACGGGGTTCGCGGGGGTCGCTAATGTGGCGGGCGTTCGGGTAACACGATCCAGGAGAACGATGAGCGGCTACGGCGGCGCGAATGCCAAGATGAGCGACGTCCTGCGCAGCGTCCTGCTGTTGACGGCCGGCGTGCTCGTGGTGTTCGTCATCGGCCGGATCTTCTTCACCGTCGAGCCGGACCGTCCTGTCTCGGAGGTGGACTACCTCACCGCCGCCGAGGGCGTGGAGCCGTCCGCGGGCTTCGATCCGTGGGTGCCTGAGCAGCTGCCGGACGGATGGATGGCCAATTCGGCGAGGATCGACGCCGCCACGTGGGAGATGGGGGTCGTCACCGACGACGACGAGTTCGTCGGCATCCGCCAACTGCTCGACGGCGACGGAGAGGCCCTCGACCGGGCGATCGACGAAGACGCCCGTGAGGAGACCGTGAACGGCGTGGTCTGGCAGGTGAGCGACTCCGGCGATGAGCTCGTCTATGCCACGACCGAGGACGATGTGACGACGGTCGTGAGGTCGACGACCTCGGCCGAGGTGACGCGGGACTATGTCTCGTCGCTGGTGCGGTTCTCCGAGCTCGCCTCGGCGGACGCGAGCCGCTGACGGGCGCCGTCGAGCCACGTCTGACAGATCTCGGCGAGCTCCTCGCCGCGCTCCCACAGCGCCAGGGACTCCTCGAGTGTGGTGCCACCGGTCTCCAGCTTCTGGACGATGCCGATGAGTTCGTCGCGGGCTTGTTCGTAGCTCAGCTCCGGGCCGGTTCCGGGCAGGGCGTCAGTGCTCATGGCGGTGCTCCTCGATGGACTCGACACGGGCCGTGAGCAGCCCGTCGGTGAGGTGGATGGCGAGTTGGTCGCCCGTGCCGACCTGCTCCGTGCTCGTGACCGGGTGGCCGTCGGCGTCCAGCGCCACGGCGTACCCGCGTTGCAAAGTGTTCAAGGGCGAGAGCGCGCGGACACGCGCCAGGTGGTGGCCGATCTCGTCGTGGGCGCGGTCGAGCCGGGCGCCCACTGCGCGGAGGGCCCGTTCGCGATGCTGGTCGACGAGAGCCCGCTGGACATCGACGACCGTGGTGGGGGTGGCGAGCACCGGGCGCGTGCGCAGGGTGGCGAGCGCCTGGGCCTCGCGCTCGATGAGGATCCGCAGTGCCTGACGGCCACGGGCGCGCATCTGGGTGAGACCGGTCACCTCCTCGCCGACATCCGGCACGATGCGCTTGGCCGCGTCGGTGGGGGTGGAGGCACGCAGATCGGCGACGAGGTCGAGCAGGGGGACGTCGGGCTCGTGGCCGATGGCACTCACGACCGGAGTGGTGACGGTATGCACAGCGCGGATCAGGGCCTCGTCGGAGAAGGGCAGCAGATCCTCGACGCTGCCGCCGCCGCGGGCGATGACGATGAGGTCGATGGCCGGGTCGGCGTCGAGGGACCGCAGCTCCGCGACGACCTGGGCGGCGCTCTGCGGTCCCTGCATCAGCGCATGCCGGACATGGAGCGGGGCGGCGGCCCACCGGAGCCGGACATTCTCGACGACATCGCGCTCGGCGGCGGAGGCCTTGCCGGTGATGAGCCCGATGCCGCCGGGGAGGAGCGGCAGCGGCCGCTTGAGCCGTGGGTCGAAGAGCCCCTCGGCGGCGAGGAGCTGTTTGCGGCGTTCGAGCTGGGCGAGCAGTTCGCCCTCGCCGGCCGGGCGGATCTCGCGAATCGCCAGCGAGAGCCGGCCGCTGGGCTGGTAGAAGTCGGGTTTGGCGTGCACGACCACCCGGGCGCCCTCGGTGACCGGAGCCGGGGACGCGTCGAGCACGCTGGCGTGGCAGGTCGCCTGGATGCTCATCTGGGCCTCCAGATCACGCAGGGTGAGGAAACAGACGCCCCGGCGGCGATTGAGCTGGGCGATCTCCGCCTCGACCCACACGGCCCCCAGGCGCCCGATATAGGTGCCGATCAACCCAGAGATCTGCCGCAACGGTGCGGGAGCGTCCGGACTGGTCTCGAGGGCCATGGGGCGACCTTACCGAGGGCGACCGACAGTCCCGGTGGCGGTTTCGCGGGCCGCTACCATGGCGAACATGACGTCCTCGGTCGAACTCGGCATGCCCTCGGTGGGTGGCTCGGTCCTCCTGGCCGATCCTCGCGGTTACTGCGCGGGGGTGGACCGTGCCGTGATCACGGTCGAGAAGGCACTCGACCTGTACGGCGCCCCGGTCTACGTGCGCAAGCAGATCGTGCACAACAAGCACGTGGTGCACAACCTCGCCGCCCGCGGCGCGATCTTCGTCGAGGAGCTCGACGAAGTCCCCGCCGGCTCCACCGTGGTCTTCTCGGCGCACGGCGTGTCGCCGGCCGTCCACGCGCAGGCCGCCGAGCGCGATCTCAAGACCATCGACGCCACGTGCCCTCTGGTCACCAAGGTCCACCACGAGGCGAAGCGCTTCGCCAAGGAGGACTACCGGATCCTGCTGATCGGCCACGCCGGTCACGAGGAGGTCGAGGGCACCGCGGGCGAGGCTCCCGAGCACATCACGCTGGTGGAGCACCCCGATGACGTCGATGCCCTGGAGTTCGAGGAGGGCACCCGGTTGTCGTGGCTCTCGCAGACCACGCTGAGCGTCGACGAGACGATGGAGACGGTGCGCCGCCTGCGTGAGAAGTTCCCGCAGCTGGAGGATCCGCCGAGTGACGACATCTGCTATGCGACGCAGAACCGTCAGGTGGCCGTCAAGGAGATCGCCAAGGACGCCGAGCTGGTGATCGTGGTGGGCTCGGCCAATTCGTCGAACTCGGTACGTCTGGTCGAGGTCGCCCTCGAGGGCGGGGCTCACGCGGCCTATCGGATCGATGACATCAGCGAGATCGACGACGCCTGGCTCGAGGGTGTCAGCACCGTCGGCGTCACGTCCGGCGCGTCGGTGCCCGATGATCTCGTGCAGGATGTGCTGGCCTATCTCGCCGAGCGGGGGATCGGCGATGCCCGGGCCATCCGCACGGCCGAGGAATCGCTGATGTTCGCCCTCCCGCCGGAGCTGCGTCGCGACCTCAAGGCCGCCGGCCAGAGCTGACCGTCCCGATCAGGACGTCGTGTCCTTCTCGGCGTCGTCGTCCTCGGTGTACTGGCGCTGACGCTCTCGTTGCCCGTGGGTCAGCCGGCGCAGGTCCGTCTGGGAGTCGAAGCTCGATCCCAGGCCGCCTGCCACGACGCCCATCGCGGCGCTCAGCCAGGCGATGTCGAGGTAGTTGATGAAGCTCGCCTCCGTGTCGAGGACCATGCTCATGAACTCGGGGTCGATGACGACGAGGCTGGTCAGGAGGATCAGCACCACGAGCGTGGCGTAGAGGACGAGGACGCACAGGAACAGGGTCGCGATCGTCGACAGGTTGTAGAGCAGGACGACGGTCGAGAGACGCTCCTTGACGGGTGTGTCCCAGAGCCGGTTGCTGACGATGAGCCAGAAGACCATCGCGGTCATGGCCAGGAGCCCGATGAACAGCAGCCGCGTGGTCGACAGGTAGTTCGACATCTGCCAGATCGAGTTGTAGAAGATGCCGAAGGCCCCGGTGGCCGAGGCCGCCGCCAGCGCGCTGGAGAGTCGCGGCGCGGTGCGCCAGGGGTCATTGGCCATCGTCATGCCCAGCACGATCCGCAGGCCGCCTAGCCCCCGGCTGGATACGAGCTCGCGGTGGCCAGCGTCGTCGAGTGGCTCCTTCCAGGTGCTCCAGCGCAGGGAGTGGGCGTTCAGGTCGACGTCGTCATCGACCGGCATGAGTCGCTGCGCGCAGGCCATGAAGACGGTGAGGATGCGCCGTTTGGTGGTCACGGCACCCAGCGTCGGACAGGAGATGACGCCGACCTTCTCCTCGGGGAAGATCTCGGCGATCAGCGGTCTCTTGTCGCGGTGCCGGGGGATCTCGGTGAGCAGCAGGACCACGTCGATGTGGTCGTAGCTCTCGGCGATGCGGTGCGCGACCCCGATGTCGAGAGTGTTGTCGGGGCGGATGCGGATGACCTCGGTCTGCGTGTACAGGGAGACCGGAGGGCTGAAGGTGGTCTCCAGCTGCGTCTGCAGATCGTCCTTGATCGAGTTGACGCGACGACTGGGCAGCCCGGGGTCCGCGACGACCAGGACGTTGACACCCCGCGCGGGATCGCCGGTCATGCATCATCTCCTCGGTAGTGGATGGCGAGAGTGGGCTTCCAGCCTTCCAGGAGGAGCGGAGGTCCACCACCGGAGCGCGTCCGGAGATCAGCGACTAGGGGCAGGGCTGTTGACGATCCGTGCCACGATGACCCCCAGAGCCAGCGCGTGTCCGATCAGCAGAGGCACGCCGAAGGCGATCGTGCCCGATAGCGCACGGCCCAGGATGCCGACATCGTCGGGTGTCCCATCGAGGACGAGCGCGGAGCCGAAGAAGGCCGACACCAGCAGCATCGCCGCCGCGAAGAGCACCGGCGGGGCGACGCCGGCGGCGAACAGCGCATCGGGGCGGACGGCGAGCGGGAGTGTCGCCACGACCAGCACGAAGCCGAGGGAGAACGGGAGCCCGAGCCGATGGTCGAGCAGGTCGAGCGAGATGATGACGGTGAGGGCGATGACGGCCAGCACGACGGCCTGCCGGGCGGTCAGGTCGTGACCCGCCAGGGTACGAGGTGCGCGCAGCAGCGCCGAGGCCATGGTCATGACGTTAACCGATCAGTGAGCTCCGAGGCCGTCATCTGACGGGGTGTCGTGTCGATGAGTCGCGGCGGGTCGAGCGGCGTGTCGCTCACCTGGAGGTCCTGGAGACGCCGGGCGCTGACCAGGACGCGCGACTCGACCGAGGCGATGGCGTCGTTATAGGAGCGGACCGCTTTGTCGAGCGCGCCACCGACGCGGTCGAGATGGCCGGCGACGGTACCGAGCCGCTCGTACAGCTCGCGTGCGGCACGGTGGATGTCCCGGGCGTTGTCGGCGAGCTGTTCCTGGGTCCATGCGAAGGCCACGGTGCGCAGCAGTGCGACGAGGGTGGTGGGGGTGGAGACGATGACGTGCTTGGCCGCGGCGTACTCCAGCAGCGCCGCATCGGCTTCGAGGGCCGCCGACAGGAAGGACTCGCCGGGAACGAAGAGCACGACGAACTCGGGAGCGTGGTCGAACTGGCGCCAGTAGGTCTTGGCGGCGAGCTGGTCGACATGGGTGCGCACCTGTCGCGCGTGGCGTCGTAGGTGAGCAGCGGCCTCGTCGTCGTCCTCGGCCTGTGCGACATCGAGGTAGGCGTCGAGCGGGACCTTGGCGTCGACGACCACCGACTTGCCGCCGGCCAGGTGGACGAGCATGTCGGGCCGCAGCCGACCGTCGTCGCCCTCGGTGCTCACCTGGAGGTCGAAATCGCAGCGCTCGACCATGCCGGCGAGCTCGGCCGTGCGTCGCAGGTGCATCTCGCCCCAGCGTCCGCGTACCTGCGGTCGGCGCAGCGCGGTGGAGAGGGAGGCGGTCTCGCGACGCAGCTGCTCGCTGGTGAAGCGCACGGAGTCGACCTGCTCGCGTAGCTGTGCCTGCCAGGCCGTGCCGTGGGACTCCAGATCGCGAAGCCGTGAGTCGAAGCGCTCGATGCTCCGGGCGACGGGTTCCATCGCCAGGCGGGTGGCATCGGCGTCCACGGGCGCCGGCGCGGGAGCCCGGCGAGAAGCCGTGAGCTGGCCCGCGAAGAAGCCGAGGCCGAGGGCCAGGAGAGCGACGATCAGCAGGGGGAAGGCGTCCATGCCTCCACTGTGACCTCACCCACCGACAAAACCGCGCATGTCACCCGCCGTACCCGGTGGCGGTAGGCCATCAACGCTACGCGTGCGGTGGCGGTAGGCGATCAACGCTAAACGTCGTCGATTCGGTTGATGGCGTACCTCGACCGACCGACGTGTGGCTGGTTCGGTTGATGGTCCACCGCCACAAGGCGGCGAGGAGGGACGGGCCTCAGCGTCCGGAGCCGCCGGCGACCTCGTAGGACCAGAGCTCGCTCTGGGTGCCGACCGGCTTCGTGGCCTCGCCGCCCTCACGCTCGCTCTCCGAGCGATGCCCGTGGCCGAACGCGGCCGAGTTCATCCAGGCCTGGAACGACTCCTCGTCGCGCCAACGGGTGACGACGAGCCACTGCTCGCGGTCGTCGGTGGGCTTGAGGAGCTCGAAGCCTTCGAAGCCTTCCTGTCCGTCGACGGCACCGGCACGCTTGGCGAAGCGGTGGGCGAGCTCGTCGCCGCTCTCCTTGGGCACAGTGATGGCATTGATCTTGATGACGCTCATGACGCCATCCTCGCACCCCGGTTCCCGGGCGGTGAGTATGCGCCCTTTCCCCGCAGCCGGCGGTGCGACAGCGTCCGGTTGGTTGATTCACACGGACGGACAGTCACCGGTCGCCCGGCCGGTGGGCGAGGAGGACGAGATCGTCATCGGACTCCTCATACTCCACGTCCAGGCCGGCGTCTTCGCCGATGCGGCGGGCCTCGGTGCGCTGTTCAGGGGCGATCAGGGTGACGAAAAGACCGCCTGGCGCGAGCCAGGACGCGGCCTCGTGGGCGACCGCTCGCCAGGGGTCGAGACCGTCCGGCCCGCCGTCGACCGAGACCTCGGGCTCGTGTGCGCGGAAGTCGGCGTGGATCCGGTGGAGTTGCCCGGTCGGCACGTGGGGCAGATAGGCCACCGCGAGGTCGATGCGACCACGCGAGGAGGACGGCAGAGGCGACCACCAGGACCCCTCGGCCACCTCGAATCCGTAACGTCGCGCCGTCCGCCGAGCGGACGACATGGCTACGGGGTCGACTTCGGTGCCGATGATGCGGGCGGCGAGCCGGGTCGCGAGGATCGCCGCGAGCGTGCCGGCACCGCAGCCGAGGTCGACGACGATGCGAGCATCGGGACGGCGTGCCGCTGCGATCTCGGCGATGGCGGTGGCTCGTGCGCGCGGCACGAAGACCCCGGGTCCGAGATCGACCCGCACATCACCGATAGCGGCGAAGCCGAGGACCTGCTCCAATGGGCTCCCCTCGATGCGCCGCGCGACCGCTGTCTCCAGCGCCTCGCCGCTGAAGGCCGCCCGTAAGGCGTTGGCCTCGTCCTCGGCGAAGACGCAGCCTGCGGCGCGCAGACGCTCCGCCAGCTCATCCGTCACCCTCGTAGGGTACGAGCCATGGACGCGACGATCAGGACCGAACGCCTCGTGCTGCGCCGGATGGGTCTCGATGACACCGACTTCCTCTTCGATCTGTTCTCGCGTCCGGAGGTGGCACGGTGGAGCGGGGCGGGGAAGCCGATGACCGAGCGTGCGCAGGCCGTCGAGCGCATCGAGGCGCAACCCGGTCGCGCTGGTGATCATCCCGCCTGCGGGGTCTTCGGAGTCGAGGTCGGCGAGGAGCTCGTGGGTATGGCGTTGCTCGTGCCGCCGCCGTCGAGCGGGGGAGGTGCGCGTGACGATGTCGAGATCGGCTGGCACTTCCATCCCGATGCCTGGGGCCACGGGTACGCGACGGAGGCCGCCAGGGCCCTCGTCGACCGCGGCTTCTCGGCGGGATTCGAGGAGCTGTACGCGGTCACCGATCCGGACAACGAGCGTTCGCAGGCGGTCTGCCGTCGCCTCGGCATGACCGACCTCGGGCTCCGCGACGACTGGTACGACACCACGACCCGGGCGTTCGTGCTCGCCGCGGCATCCGGGCGGGGGAGCGACCAGTAGGCTAGTGCCCCGTGGCACTCACCATCGGCATCGTCGGGCTCCCCAACGCGGGCAAGTCGACCCTCTTCAACGCTCTGACCAAGAACGACGTCCTCGCGGCGAACTACCCGTTCGCGACGATCGAGCCCAATGTGGGCGTGGTCGGCGTCCCGGACTCGCGGCTGGAGAAGCTCGCCGAGATCTTCGGTTCCGCCAAGATCCTGCCCGCTACCGTGCAGTTCGTCGACATCGCCGGCATCGTGCGCGGCGCCTCCGAGGGCGAGGGGATGGGCAACGCGTTCCTGTCTCACATCCGCGAGTCCGATGCCATCTGCCAGGTGACCCGCGTGTTCCGCGATGAGGACGTCACGCATGTGGACGGCGAGGTCAATCCGTCCAGCGATATCGGCACGATCTCGACCGAGCTGATCCTCGCCGATCTGCAGACGGTCGAGAAGGCGATCACGCGCCTCGAGAAGGAGTCGCGCAAGGACAAGTCCCTCGTGCCGCAGCTCGACGAGGCCCGTAAGGCTCAGGAGGTCCTCGAGGCCGGCAATGGCGTCTTCTCGGCCGGACTCGACTTGGAACTGCTGCGCGATCTGCACCTGATGACCGCCAAGCGCTTCCTCTATGTCTTCAACTGCGACGCCGACGAGCTCGCCGACGAGGACCTGAAGGCCAAGATGCGCGACATCGTCGCCCCGGCCGAGGCGATCTTCCTCGATGCCCTCGCCGAGTCCGAGCTCGCGGGTCTCGGCGACGACGAGGAGGCCGACGAGATGCGTGCCGAGTTGCTCGCCGAGATGGGCGTGACCGAGCCCGGCCTCGACGCCCTCGCGCGCGTCGGCTTCGACACCCTCGGACTGCAGACCTATCTGACCGCCGGGCCCAAGGAGGCTCGCGCCTGGACCATTCGCAAGGGCGCGACCGCTCCCGAGGCGGCCGGTGTGATCCACACCGACTTCCAGCGCGGCTTCATCAAGGCCGAGATCGTGTCCTTCGAGGACCTCGTCGAGGCGGGCTCGATGAACGCGGCGAAGGCCGCTGGCAAGGTCCGTATGGAGGGCAAGGACTACATCATGTCCGACGGCGACGTGGTTGAATTTCGTTTCGCCGTATAACCTCTGGCGTCCGTGACAGGTCGTGAACGGGCCTGTTGTACAGACGAACTGAAGCGCCAGCCAACAACATTACTGTGTGAACGCATCGGGACTGATGCGCGATCAGGTGTCAGCTGGGGTTAGGCCGCCAGGCTGACGGTCGGGTTCATGATGGTCTCGTACTCGATGGGGGTCGATCGGCCCAGTCGGGCTTGTCGGCGGCGTCGGTGGTAGTAGGTCCGCTCGATCCAGGTGATGATCGCGATCCGCAGCTCTTCTCGAGTCCGCCACCTCTTGCGGTCCAGGACGTTCTTCTGCCGCAGAGCGAAGAAGGACTCCATCGCGCCGTTGTGCCCGGCGGCATCCACTTTCCCCATCGATCCGATGAGGTGATGGAAGTTCAGGGCGTGCACGAAGCTTCGCGCGCAAAACTGGGATCCTCGGTCTGAATGCACGATGCATCCGGCAGCGTCGCGACGACGAGAAATCGCGTTGTTCAGCGCGTTCACCGCGAGGCGGGCCTTCATCCGGTCACTGATGGGACCCGCAGGGACATCGCGACAGGGATCCCGTCGGCGGCGAGCTCGCTCACGAGCGGGTAGAACCTTTTCCCGGCAGGTCTGCCTGGGACAGGTAGGCGGCCGCGGGGCGCAGGACCTCGTTCTCCTGCTCGAGCAGCCGGTTCCGGCGACGCAGATCGCGCAGCTCAGTCGATTCTTCCCGGGTCTTTCCGGGCCGGGCACCGTCTTCGACGTCAGCCTGACGCATCCAGTTCGT
Organism: Aeromicrobium piscarium; assembly: GCF_007421815.1. Taxonomy (GTDB): domain Bacteria; phylum Actinomycetota; class Actinomycetes; order Propionibacteriales; family Nocardioidaceae; genus Aeromicrobium; species Aeromicrobium piscarium. Next base: position 60,329 of record NZ_VLNT01000013.1, read on the forward strand.
CAGGCACGACTCAGAGATCCCGAAGTCCTTCGCAATCACGGCGAGCTTCCGGCCGGGTCCACGGTTCCTCGCGACGCGGACGACGTCGTCCCGGAACTCCTGGGGATAGGGAGCAGTCATGGTGCACACCCCTCCCCTGCAACGCTCTCCAGCGCCACAGATCATGTGACACCTACACGTGCGTCAGTCCCTATGGCTTTGGTGATCGCTTTTATGTCGCACCACAAACGAAAGTGGTAGCTCGTTGAGGGATCCCCAGCGGGCATTCATTCGGGCGGGCTTACGTACGCCAAGAACTTGAGCCCCACCATCCACCGCCGACCTATTGCCTCCTCAGTGGTCCGGGCCTGCATCGGAGTCCTCTGCACGAGATGTGTCGTCGTTCTGCGCCGCGTCGTGGACCGCGCTGTCATTGTTCTCTGCGCTGCGTGAGCGGCGCCGCGCCTCGCGCCGTGCGCGCTCCCGGTAGCTATAGGCGGCCTCGTGCACCGACTCTTCACTTTCGAAGCCAGACCCAATCGCACCGGCGATCGTCGCAGCGGCGGTCGCGAACTGGGTCACCAGGAGATACTCGCCCAGTCCGTATTCGTCTCCGGCGTACTGGCTGAACACCTCCGGAGTGAAAACGATCAGCGCGGCGGTCAGGTTCAGGACGAACAGCCCCGCATAGCCGCACGTCAGCCCAATGGCGAGGGTCAAGACAGTCGACGCGTTGAACAGCACCGTTCGGTCACGTTCCTGCGGCGGCAGATCTTTGGCTCGTTCCCAGAGGCGGTGATAGACGATGAGCCAAGTGATCATCACCGTAATTGAGGCAACGACGACGGCGACCAGCTGCCACGCTGCCATGGTGAGTGCGAGTTCCCACAGCGTGGCGTTCAACAGATAGAACGCGCTGAACGCGAACGCTCCCACCAACGCCCCTCGGAGACCGGAGACCAGCCGCCACGGACGATTATCCCGGACCATTCCCACGAGTAGCCGCAGACGCCCGCGGTCCGCGAAGATACGGACGTCGACCCCGTCTTGGTCTGGGGTCGTCCGCTCGAAGGCGCCGCCCAGAGCCGGGACCCGTGACCGCCGATGCGCCTGGGAGCCGTCCTTCGGAATGGTCCCGCCGCGCATATCCCCAATCAGCTGTGTCACCACCTCTGAAACTCGCCTTCGAAGTCTCATGGCCCCGAACGCCGGCAGTGAAACCACCGCCACGTTCCGACTGTGGTCGGCGTCAGCGACGACGGGGCGCCGGTCGATCATCAGTGGGAGGTCGGTCACGCATACCGCGAGGTCCCAGCCATGTTCCCGCTTACGCTCGGCTGCCAGGTCCATCATCTCAAGCCGCTTCTCGTCACTGGGAGGCAGCCTCTCTCGGTGCACCTCCACTCTCCAGTGACCGTCAGAGAGCTGCTCGGGGAGCAGGCCAGGCAGTTCCCGTTCGAGATGCTTCGCGACTGTCAGGGCGGTGGCGACCGGATCGGCCACCACCCCGACCACTACCTCTCCCGTCGGGCTTTGCGTCGTCCCGATGGGTTCACTCTTGTGAGGCGTCAAAAGGCGACTCCTTCCGCGTAGTCAGTTTGAATCGTCCCGGCTTCTCTGCCGCTACTTTGTGGGTGCGGGCTCTCGGGTGAGGGCCTCGTTGTGCAGCGTCTCGAACTCTATCGGGGTGAGCATCCCGAGGGAGCCGTGGAGGCGTCGGTTGTTGTACCAGTCGACCCAGCCGGCGGTCGCGAACTCGACGTCTGCGAGGGTCCGGTAGGGGCCGGCGTGGAAGACGGTGGTGCGGATGCACTCCGATTCACTACCGGCTGAGCGGTTACTAGTATCCGTTCTGCAAGCTGGATGAGGGTGGGCGCGAGGACGACTTCTACGACGGCACGCGCTTCAGTGACGTGGTCGCGCTCTACTAGTTCGACGCCAGGCTTCGAGCCGCGACGTTCACAACGCTGGCTCCCGTCGAGTTGGCCATCCGCGCGCTGCTCGGCCATGAACTCGGGCGCACCGATCCCTGCGCGCACCTCGACGCGGAACTGCTCGGCCCGACAGCTCGCCAAGGTGATCGCTACCCGAGGTGGTTGGAGAAGTACCAGCGCGAACTCAACTGGTCACGCGAAGACTTCGTGAAGCACCACGACATGAAGTACGGCGGGCGTCTTCCGGTCTGGGCTGCCGTCGAGATCATCGACTGGGGGCGCCTCATGCATCTCTACAACTTCGCGCCAGCCGGGGTTCGCGAGGACGTCGCCGATTCTTGCGGGTTCAGCCCTTCCCAGCTGGCGAGCTGGCTAAAGTCGCTCAACGTTGTGCGTAACACGTGTGCTCATCACAGTCGTCTCTTCAACCGGGTGCACACGCTCACGCCGAAGATCCCACCTGTCGGCCGTCACGCTGATCTCGACGCCAGTGCTGCGGACTGGAGTCGCACATTCGGGCAGTTGACGCTCGCGCAGTTCCTATCGGACCGGCTGGGGCTCGGCCGCAGCAGCCTGCTCCGGGCCGTTCTGAAGAGCCATCCAGCAGTTCAGGCCGTGCCCGTCGCGCACATGGACATCCCTGACGACTGGCAGACCAGCAGTCCGCTCTGGGCCTGACGAGGCTGTGTCGGAAGTTGAACCATAGAGGTTGTTCGGCTGAGGAACGTGGTGGAGTTTCGGTTTAACGTCTAGCGTTAATGACGGACTCCGTTATACACTGGTCTCGTGATCAGATCGTTCGGCACAAGGGACACCGAGCGCATCTGGCATGAGCAGTACGCCAAGCGCGTCGACCGGTCGCTGCAGCGGGCGGCCTTGCGGAAGCTCGAGCTGATCCACGCGGCGAAGGATGTCGAGGACCTCCGGGTCCCACCGGGCAACCGCTTGGAGCGGCTGGTGGGCGACCGACACGGGCAGCACAGCATCCGCGTGAATGCGCAATGGCGTCTCTGCTTCGTCTGGAGAGATGGAGGTGCGGATAATGTCGAACTCGTCGACTACCACTGAGGCTGACCTGATAGAGCCGATCCACCCGGGGGAGATCCTGATGGAGGATTTCATCGAGGGCTTCGGTATCACGCAGAACAAGCTCGCAGTGTCGATCGGGGTACCACCTCGGCGGATCAACGAGATCGTGCACGGCAAGCGGGGGATCACCGCTGACACGGCGATCCGTCTGGCGCGCTACTTCGGCACCTCCGAGGAGTTCTGGATGAACCTGCAGTCGAACTACGAGCTCCGGCTGGAACGTCGTGCGCTGCGGGACAAGGTCGCTGCGATTACCCCGCTGCAGGTGGCTTAGCGGTGCCGATCGAGTTCAGGGTGTCGGCAACGATCGACGACCGGGAACTGTCGGATCTGCACCATCGTGCGTTTCGCTGAGGGCTGTCTCTGAGGCTCGCGATCGCGGCTGCGCATGGTGATTTCCTGTCTCCTCAGGTGTGCGCGCAGCCGCTGCGCGCCCTAGACGTTTTCCGCTGTGGAAACCCGGGTCGATTTCCGCTTCAACGTCTAGCGTTATCGACGGGCCCTGTCATGTGCTGGATTCACTGATCAGATCGTTCGGCAAGGCGATCTCGCCGCTACTCTCACGGAGCAATGCGGATCAGGGGTGGAACGGTGACCCTCCGGCGCCGCGGTGCTGTCCGTAGCGCTCGTGCGCGGCGAGGAGTACCGGGTGGAGCTTGCGGGGGCTGAGCTCGAGGTGCTTCCACAGGTAGCGCTGTCGCTGATGGGGGCTGGTCATGCCGTGCCGAGCGGCGGCTTCCTCCGTGAGTCGAAAGGTCACGAAGCGCGGGGCTCCGGGCTTCAGCCGCTGCAATTCGATCCGCTCGATATCGGCCCAGGTGACGACGGTCGCCGGCAGGAGCTGACCGCGCTGCGCCAGCGCGAGGCCTTCCCGGCTGAGCACCAGGAGCTCCGACCTCCGCAACCGCAGGACGGCGCCCACGGGGGCGAGTGTGAGACATCCGACCGCCGCGATGCCGACCGCCCATACGCGCAGATTCGCCGCGATGGCCTGCCGGCCGCTCTGCGGTTCGGAGGAGCTGTCGATGATGACCACGAGGAGGAGAGCCAGCGACGCACCGATCGTCATCGCGAGGATGAGGGTGAGCAGAACCCGCCCACGCGAGGTGGGGATCGTGACGCGCTCGCCACGGTCCAGGGCCGCGAGCGTTTCCTCGGCGGCACGTTTATTCGTCATCTCAGACCATCCTAGGCCGAGCGCACGTCGAGCCTTGCCGACGTCCCTAGTTGATGTCGAACTGCTCGATGAGGTCGTCGGTGTCGACGGACACGCGGTCCTCGGGGCCGACGATATCGGCCGAAGTCACGACCTCGTTCGCCTGGTCCGGTGGGTAGGCGCGCATCCTCACGGAGGCGAGCCTCACATTCGTCTGCGGCAGGTAGGAGCGGATCAATGCCTCGTGGATGCGCTCGAGAGCCCGCTCGGTCTCCGCGCGAGTCGTCGTGGCGACGGAGATGTTCCCGGATATCGACGTTCCCTGTGAGAACCCGTCCTGGTACTGGACTTTGCCCGCCACGTACTCGGGCAGATCCTCCACGGCCGCTTGCAACGCCCGTTGCACCGTCTCCACATCGCTGCGCCCGCTGAAGCACCCAGTGAGTGCGAGCCCCAGGGCGCCGACACCGGCCGCTAGCACGGTGCGCCGCGTGACGTCACTCGTCGGGTGCATGGGGGAACCTCCGTCAGCGTGAATGTCTCGCCGTCATGGGACTCAAGACTATGACGGCTGTTCCACAACTCCGGCATCCGCCCCGGCTCGCGGTCGCTCCGGGGAGAAGGACATCAGGCTCCGGCGCGGTGGGCGCGATCGTGGTAACCGACCGGATCGGCGAACGAAACGTCGCAGCACGACGAACAGGCCAGCCGCATTCCGCTGTACTGCGGCCGACATGGTCGAGAGCGCCCGACTGCTCGGTACCGCGCCGACGATATCGACCTACCGGCCGGTGGAGATCCTGCGTGACCGCAGTACAGCTGAGCCGCGGCGCGGCGCTTCAATGAAGGACGTCCTCGGGTGCCGAGGTCGGCTGCGTCCAGCGAAAGCGCTCGACGAAGGCGTCCAAGCCCGGGACTCTCGACGGGATCATGAAGACGGCGTACCCGACCGCGCCGCCGACAGTGTTGAAGATGAAGTCGTTGACATCGGCGATGTGGCCCCCTGCGACGAGCTTCTGCGCCGCGAGTTGCGATAGCTCGATCGTGAGGCTGACCGCCACCACCCACGCCAGGACCTTCCACCACGAGGGATACGCGAGAAGCAGCGGGATCAGTATCCCGAGAGGAAGGAACACGAGGACATTCGTCAGGGCGTCGGCGAACTCGTAGTCGTGGAAGGGGACGAGCGCGACGCCCGGTGTCCACGGTTCATCCCCGCGGGGCATTCCCAGATAGACGGGAAACAGAGTATTGGCCAGGATACCGCCGGCGTAGGCGGCCAACGCCCCGGCGACCGAGGCGCGGGGCACGGAGAGCAGCTGTCTCGTGTGCAGGCGCCAGAGCAGGACAGCGAAGAGCAACAGTCCGATGGGGATCACGACGGGCAGCGCTGGAACGCGATCGAAGGGGCCGGTCATTGCCGATGATCGTAGCCCCCGCGGTGGCCGGCATCGACATCTCGCTTGACGTGGCCCACGTCACGTGTGTACGGTCACAACCGCTAGGCGGTTTTAAAAACCGTAGAACGGTTTATGGAGGGTCAATGTCGGAACCAGGAGTGCGCGTGCTCGGTCGAGCCTGCGCTGTACTCGACTGCTTCACCGAGGCGGAGCCGTGCTTGGGCGTGGCGGACATCCGTCAGCGAACGGGCCTACCGGCCACGACGGTCGCCCGCATCGTCACGACGCTCGTGCAAGAGGGACTGTTGGTCCGCGAGGGCGATGACTATCGCGTCGGCCTGAGGGTCCTGGTCTGGAGCGCCCCCGCCCGGGCGGGCTCGAGCCTTCTCGGCGTCGCGCGCCCCTTCGTGGAGCAGCTGCGGGACGTCACCGGCGAGAGCGCCGGGTTGTATGTCCGCCAGGACCACACCCGTGTCCTCGTGGAGGCCGCGTCGTCCCACCACTCGGTCATCTACCGCGGCTACGTCGGGCAGGTCCTGCCGCTGCACGCGGGTGCCGCGGGCAAGTGCTTCATGGCCTTTGACGGTCAGGCGCTCACCGCCGCGGCCACTGCGGGATTCGAGCGGTACACGGACTCGACGGTCGTCGAGCGTGATCGCCTGGACGAGCAGCTCGCCCTGGTGCGCGAACGCGGCTGGGCCTACAGCGAGAGCGAGCGCGAGGTCGGCCTGAACTCGGTCGGCGCGCCGATCATCGGATTCGGCGGGCGACCGGAGGCCGTGCTGGCGATCGGCGGTCCGTCGACCCGGCTCGATCAGGCGGCCGCCGAGCGCGTCGGCCCGATCGTCGCCGCGACGGCGAACGCGATCGCGGCCCGCATGGGGCACGTTCCCACAGAGGAGCGTGTCGATGTCTGACGCCCAGCTGCTGTCGGACCTGCTGCGCGCGGATCGGCTGCTCGTGGCCCCCGGCGTCTACGACGGACTGTCGGCGGCGGTCGCCGCTCGCGCGGGAGTCGAGGCCGCCTATGTCTCCGGGGCTGCCGTCTCGGCCTCGGAGGGACTACCCGATATCGGCTTGACGACCGTCACGGAGATCGCCCGCGCGATCGCCGTGGCACGCCGTCACCTCACCGGCGTGCCGATCATCGCGGACGGTGACACCGGCTTCGGCGACGAGACCAACACCTTCCGCACAGTGCAGACCTATGAGACCGCGGGCGCCGCCGCGGTGCAGCTGGAGGACCAGGTCTTCCCGAAGCGGTGCGGTCACCTCGACGACAAGGCGCTCGTCGAGGCCGACGAGTTCTGCCTCAAGATCGAGGCCGCCACGGCCGCCCGCTCCACGGCGCTGATCGTCGCGCGGACCGATGCCGTCGCGGTCGAGGGGATCGACGCGGCCCTCCGGCGCGCCCGGCGCTATGCCGAGGCCGGAGCCGACGTGATCTTCGTCGAGGCTCCTCAGACGATCGAGCAGATCGCCGACATCCCCGCCGCCGTCAACGTTCCCGTCATCTTCAATGTCGTGCCCGGGGGCAAGTCACCCGATGTCTCACGAGAACAACTCGAGGAGTTCGGCTATGCCGGGGCCATCCTTCCGGCCGCGACCGTCGGCGCCGCCTTCGCGGCGATGACTGCGGCGATGGCCGATATCACCGGTGGCCGGCTGTCGTCGGGCCCCGCGGTCGCTCCGCGGGTCCTGTTCGAGGCCGTCGGTCTCGACGCGTGGCTCGGACGCCGCGCCAGCGGGGAGCCCGCGCATGCCTGACACCATCATCGAGAAGATCCTCGCCCGCTCGTCCGGTTCGTCCGAGGTCCGCCCCGGACAGATCGTCACCAGCGATGTCGATATGACCGTCGTCATCGACGTGCAGTTCGCCCACGACCGGCTCGGCGACGTGCGTGCCGTCCACGACCCCGACAAGATCGCGGTCGTCCTCGACCACGCCGTCCCCGCGCCGACGCCGCGCGACGCCGAGCACGGCAGCAAGGCACGCGACTTCGTGGCAAAGCACGCCATCGACCGCTTCTACGACGTGGGGCGTCACGGCATCGTGCACCAGGTCATCGCCGAGCAGGGCCTCGTCCTTCCCGGCACGGTGGTCTGCTGCACCGACTCGCACACCTGCGCCGGCGGCGCGCTCAACTCGGCCGCCCGTGGTCTCGGACCGCTGGAGATCCTCCAGATGATCTGCACCGGCCAGACCTGGTACCGCGTCCCGCCCACCATCCGCTACGAGCTCACGGGCACCAAGCCGACGCATGTCAACGGGAAGGACATCTTCCTCGCCATCGCGGGCGCCTACGGCGATGCCACGGACCACGCCCTGGAGTTCGGCGGACCGGGGCTCGCCTCGGTGCCGATGTCGGACCGTCGCACCATCGCCACCCAGGGCGCGGAGATCGGAGCGGACTTCACGCTGTTCCCTTACGACGACCTGACCGAGGCGTTCCTGGCGGAGGTCGCGCCGGGCGCGACGTACGTGCCGAGCAACGCCGACGCGGGCGCTGAATACGCCGACGTGCGCACGATCGATCTCTCGACGATCGAGCCGATGGTCGCGCTGCCGGGAACGGTCATCAACAACGCGGTCCCGTTGAGCCGGCTCGAGTCCGTCACGATCGACCAGGCGTTCATCGGATCCTGCGCCAACGGCCAGCTCGCCGACCTCGAGGTCGCCGCTCGCATCGTCTCGGGACGGCGGGTGGCGCCGGGGGTGCGGCTGATCGTGACACCGGCCTCGCAGCAGGTGTACCTCGACGCCGTCAGGCTCGGCTACGTCGCCACCCTCGTAGAGGCGGGAGCGGTGGTGACCAACTCGACGTGCGGTGCCTGCTTCGGCTACCACATGGGCGTGCTCGCGCCGGGCGAGGTCTGCGTCACCTCCAGCACCCGCAACTTCCGCGGCCGTATGGGCAGCGCCGAGGCGCAGGTCTACATGGCGTCGCCGGCCACCGTGGCCGCATCGGCGTTGATCGGACGCATCGCGAGCCCCGACGAGCTGGCGGAGGTCGCCGCATGACATCGACACTTCGCGTCCGCGGTCGCGCCTGGGTCTTCGGCGACGAGATCAACACCGACGACATGTACCCGGGCTTCGCGATGAAGCTGCCGGTGCCCGAGGCGGCACAGCACATGTTCGACGCCACGCGTCCGGGCTGGCCCCGACTCGTGGAGGCCGGTGACATCGTCGTCGCCGGACGCAACTTCGGCCTCGGGTCGAGCCGCGCCTGCGCCGAGCTGTTCGTCCACCTCGGGATCTCGTGCCTGATCGCCGAGCAGTACAACTCGCTCTTCCATCGCAACGCCCTCAACTACGGCCTACCGGCGCTCGTCGTCCCGACGGCCCGGCAGTTGATCGACGAGGGTGATGTCCTGACCGTCGATGCGGCGGCGGGCCTGCTGCGCAACGAGACCCGCGGGGTCGACCACCAGGTCGAGCCGCTGCCGGAGTTCGTCACGGAACTGATCGAGGGCGGCGGACTCATCAGCCGTCTGGAAGCCGGGGGATACCTGGATCGCGTCGACGCGACCAGCACCACAGGAGGAAAGTCATGAAGTCCAGCAATATCCTGATCGCCGGTGCGGTCGCCTCGGCGCTGTCGTTGAGCGCGTGCGGCGGCGGTGGCGACGCGAGCGAGGTCACCTCATTCGACATCGCCGTCAGCAATGCCTCCGAGCCGTATTCGATCCCGTGGCTGGTCGGCAAGGACCAAGGATTCTTCGAGGACCGCGGCGTGACGATCGGCGATATCGTGCCCGGCAAGGGTGGCGGCACGACCGTCCGCAACATGCTCAGCGGCGATCTGCCGATCGCCGACGTCGGGTTCACCTCCGTGCTGGAGTCCAGCGAGGCCGGGGCGCCCCTGACAGTGGTCGGCGGTGCCACACAGAGTGTCTACGGGCTCGACTTCTATGCCCTCGATGCGAACGCCGAGGTGAACTCCATCGAGGACATCGGCACCTGGGCTTACACCAATCCCCAGTCGGTGACGCAGGCGCTCACCTTCATGCTCCCGCAGGTCGCCGGGGTCGAGAAGACCGTCGAGCGCACCTCATCGGGTGGCGTCGGCGAGGGGGTCGCGCTGCTGGAGGCCGGTGACGTCGATGTCGCGGTGGTACCGCCGTCGGTCGTCGCCAAGAGCGACAAGTTCCGTGTGGTGGTCTCCAGCGCCGACTACCTCGAGAAGTTCCAGCAGAGCGTCATCGCCACGACACCCGAGTTCGCGGAGCAGAACCGGGAGACGGTCGAGGCCGTGGTGGCCGGGTATGCCGAGGCCGTCGAGTTCATCCGCGAGAATCCCCAGGAGGCCGCCGACCTGTACGCCGAGTACATCGAGATCGATCCTGCCGCGGCGAAGGCGATCGTCGACCATGCGCTCGACTACGACAACTGGGGAGCCGGGTTCGATGCCGAGGCCATCGAACAGGCGGTGGAGGCCCAGCGCATCGCGATGGATTCCGAGGAGCTCGAGTTCTGCGATCTGTTCCAGGACGACTTCCTGCCCGCCGGTGTCTCGGACACCCTGCCCTCCGAGTGCGGGTGACTCGCCGATGAGTACCCAGACCGTCCAGGAGGACGTGCCCATGAGCAGCACCACGACGCCCATCGTGCGGGCGACCCAGGTCGAACAGCACTTCGGTCCGGTCCACGCCCTCGGCCCGGTCGATCTGCGGATCGAACGAGGAGAGTTCGTCTCGATCGTCGGTCCCAGCGGATGCGGGAAGTCCACTTTGCTGGAGATCGTCGGCGCGTTACAGGATCCTGCCTCGGGCACGGTCGAGATCGACGGCGCCCCGGTGGACGGCCCCCGCCGGCGGACCGCGATCGTGTTCCAGGAGTCGGCGACGCTTCCGTGGCGGACCGTCCTCGACAATGTCGCCTTCGCGCTCGAGGTGCGAGGGATCGGACGCAAGGAACGCCGCGACAAGGCGCGCGAGCTCGTCCAGATCGTCGGTCTGGCCGGCTTCGAGGACCACTATCCCGCGCAGCTGTCCGGCGGCATGCGGCAACGCGTGGCCATGGCGCGCGCGATGTCGACGGAGCCGGACCTGATCCTGGCCGATGAGCCGTTCGGTGCTCTCGACGAGCAGACCCGCATGCTGATGGCGGAGGAGCTGCTCCGTGTGGTCGACACGATCGGCTGTGGCGTCCTGTTCATCACGCACAGCATCCAGGAGGCCGTGTTGCTGTCGGATCGTGTCCTGGTGATGGGCCGCAGGCCGGGCACCTTCATCGACGAGGTGCCGATCGACCTGCCTCGCCCGAGGTCCCACGTGGCGCTGTCGGAACAGTCGGCGACCGAGGCGCAGGAGCGGATCTGGGCGCAGATCCGCAGTGAGGCCGAAGTCGCGATGCGGAGCGAGCGGTGACGGCGCGTTCGGTCGTCCCCGCCTATGTGCGCCCCACGCCGGCACGGGTGGCGGGACTTCCCGCTCGGGCGTGGACGCTCGTGCTCCTCGTCGTGATGGTGGCGTCGCTGGAGCTCTACGCTCGATCCGGCGCGGTGTCCCGCCTCGATCTCATCCCCGTGAGCGAGATGGCGACGCGATCCATCGAGCTGCTCGGCGACCGTGACTTCGTCGTCGACGCCCTGCTCCGTAGCGCGCTCCTGATCTGCGTGAGCTTCGTGGCCTCGGCCCTCGTGGGCGTGGGCGTCGCCTATGCGATGTCGCGCTATCGATGGATCCACCGGGCGATGAAGCCCTATGTGAACGTGTTCTACGCGCTGCCGATCTTCGCGCTCTACCCCGTTATGGTCGTGATGTTCGGGACGGGGATGGTGCCGATCATCCTGCTGGCGACGCTCTTCAGCGTGGTGATCGTCATCTCCAACTCCCTGGTCGGGTTCGAGTCCACGCCCCTGATCGTCACCAAACTCGCGCGATCGCTGGAGATGACGCCGGCTCAGCAGCTGCGCAAGATCCTCCTGCCATCGGCGCTGCCCGACATCCTGGCGGGCCTCAAGCTCGGTCTCGGCTATGCCATCATCGCCGTTCTCGCCACGGAGTTCATCCTGGCCACGACCGGGCTGGGTCAGGTCGTCAACCGGGCCTACAACAACTTCAACACCGTCGACATGTACGCGGGCATCGTCTTCGTGAGTGTCTTCGCCCTCCTGGCGAATCTCGCACTGAGCGCCGCCCTGAGCTCGTTCGACTGGAGGCGCCGATGAACGCCCGTAGCGCACGTGAGAGCCGCCGGGGCGCCAGCGCCGACCGGCGCCCCGGGTCTCCTGCCTGGGTCCCGCCCCTCGTCCTCGCCGGACTCATCGTGATCGCCTGGGCGGTCTCGTCGGCGCTGGCGGACAGTGCGGTGTACCCCAGCCCGGCCGAGGCGCTGGAGAGTCTGTGGTCCGATCTGTCGAGCTCGCGATTCCTCGGGAGCGTCGTCGACACGGCCCGGGTACTGCTCCTGTCCTACGGGGCGGCCGTCGTCATCGGGTCGGTCGCCGGGATGATGCTGGGCCTCAGCGCCTTCTGGTCCGGTGCCGCGCTGCCTCTGGTCTACGCGCTCAACAGCATCCCGAAGATCGTGCTCTACCCGATCTTCCTGCTCTTCCTGGGTATCGGCGATATGAGCCGCGGGTCCTTCGCCTTCGTCTCCGGCGTCCTGCCGATGTTCCTGATCATGGTCGAGGCGACCGCCGGGGTCAGCCGGCTCCACCTGAAGATGTCCGCGAGCCTGGGCATGTCGCGGTGGTCGCTGATCCGACGCATCGTGGTGCCGAGTGTCCTGCCGTCGCTCGCGGCCGGCATGCGATTGTGCTTCGGGCTGACCCTGATCGGGCTGCTGCTGGCCGAGATGTTCTCCGGATCCTCCGGTCTGGGCTATGAGCTGCTGCGCAACCTGTCGCTGGCCCGCGTGGAGAACATCATGGGCCAGGTCCTTCTCATCGGGGTGCTCGCCCTGGTTCCCACTCTCGCGCTACAGCAGCTGGAGCTGCGTATCCGCCGACGTTACGAGGTGACGCCATGACGACCTACTCGCCCGCAGAACAGCCGACCGATGCCGCCGGGGTCACCGGTCGGTTGGCCACCTGGGTGGCCGGGCTCCAGCACGATGACGTGCCTCAGCCCGTCCGTGAGCGTGCCCGCCACCTCGTCCTGGACGGATTGATCTGTGCGCTGGTCGGTGCCCGGCTGCCCTGGTCCGAGCGCGCGGTCGACGCGGTCGTGGCGCTCGAGGGGAAAGGTGACGTCCCCGTCATCGGGTGGGGTCTGACCACCTCGGGTCCGGCGGCGTGCCTGCTCAACGGGACCTTCATCCAAGGCTTCGAGCTGGACGACTATCACGTCCGTGCACCGCTGCACAGCAACTCCCTGGTGGTGCCGAGCGCGCTCAGCACGATCTCGGCACTCGGCCGGACCGTGTCGGGGAAGGAGACGCTCACCGCTCTCATCGCGGGGTACGAGGTGGGGCCGCGCGTGGGGCTGGCTCTGCACGGTGCCGAGATGTTGTCCCGGGGGTGGCACTCGGGCGCGGTCTTCGGCACGCACGCGAGCGCCGCGACCTCGGCGCGCCTGCGTCGGCTCGATCCAGCGAGGATCGAGGACGCTCTCGGTCTCGCCGGCACACAGTCCGCCGGGTTGATGGCGGCGCAGTACGAGGCGATGTCCAAGCGCATGCACCACGGATTCTCCTCCCGCAACGGCCTGTACGCCGCGGCGCTCGCCGAGGCCGGCTACACGGGTATCAAGCGCGTGTACGAGCGCGAATACGGCGGATTCCTCGCCACCTTCGGTGAAGGCCACGATCCGCGGGCCGACCTGATCGTCGATGCTCTCGGCGGTGAGTGGGCGCTCCTGGACACGGGCGTGAAGGCGTATGCGGCCATGGCTGCCACGCACGCGCCCATCGACTGCGCCCTGGAAGCACGTTCTCGGGGGGTCGTGGGCGACGATGTCGAGTCCATCTCCGTCGAGGTCTCGCACGCGGCGTACCACCACGGCTGGTGGCGTCCCGAGCGGCCGTTGGAGACGATCGGCGCCCAGATGAACATCGGCTATGCCGTCTGCGTCGCGCTTCTCGACGGCCAGGTGCTCGCCGAGCAGTTCACGCATGACCGGGTTGGTGCCGACGATGTCTGGAGCCTCCTCGATCGCGTCGACGTCCATCACTGCCCGGCGTTCGATGGTCCCGAGGATCGTTTCCGCACGCGGATGGTCATCGCGTTGCGCTCGGGCGAGTCCGTCGAGATCGAGGTGGCGGGCCCGCTCGGCGGTCCGACGCGTCCGTTGTCGAATGCCGACGTGGTCGCCAAGGCTCGCCGCCTCGCTGCCTCCATCGACATCGTCGAGCGGTGGGCGCGTATCGAGGACCTGGTGCTCGGTCTCGACTCGCTGTCGGACGTGTCGGTGCTCATCGCCGAGCTCACTGCACCCGTTCCCGCACTCCCCATCGCTCTGTGACGGAAAGGCCCCTCATGTCCAACCTCGCCAGCCTGCTCGATGAGACCACCGCGAAGTATCCCGACCGTGTTGCGATTGTTTTCGGCGATACGCGTTTGACGTATGCGCAGGTCGATGGCGCGGCGAATCAGGTCGCGAATCTGTTGGTGTCGCGCGGTATTGAGCCGGGTGACAAGGTCGCGATCTCGATCCCGAATCTGCCGTACTTCACGATCGTGTATTTCGGCATTCTGAAGGCCGGTGCCACGGTGGTGCCGCTCAATATCTTGCTGACCGCGCGTGAGGTCGCCTATCACCTCGACGACTCCGACGCGAAGGCGTACTTCGCGTTCGAGGGCGCACCGGGTGTGCCGATCGGCGACAACGCGTGGGAGGGCTTCGGCCAGGTCGAGGGCGTCAAGGACTTCTTCTTGATCAAGCTCGATTCGGCGGCTCCGGCGCCGTTGGAGGGACCGGAGTACTACGCCCCGTTGGTCGCCGAGCAGTCACCGGTCTTCGAGTCGGTGGCGCGCGATGACGATGACACGGCGGTCATCCTCTATACCTCCGGGACCACGGGTCAGCCCAAGGGTGCTGAGTTGCGGCACCGCAACATGTACGACAACGCCGCGTTGGGCGAGTCGACCTTCCAGGCCGATGAGAACAACCCGGACACGTATCTGGCGGTCCTGCCGTTGTTCCACATCTTCGGGCAGACCGTCATCCAGAACGGCTGTCTGCTGTATGGCGGCACGATGGTGATGTTGCCGCGTTTCGAGGCCGAGCCGGCGATCAGGCTGCTGTTGAGTGAGAAGGTGACCTTCTTCGCCGGGGTGCCGACGATGTACTGGGGTCTGCTGGGTGCGCTCGATGAGACGGTCGATGTCGCCGAGATCGCCAGGAACCTGCGGGTGGCGGCCGCCGGCGGCGCGGCGCTGCCCGGCGATATCCACCGCCAGTTCGCCGAGAAGTTCGGTGTCACGATCCTGGAGGGTTATGGCCTGTCGGAGACCTCGCCGGTCGCCTCGTTCTCGCCGTGGGGTAAGCCGCCGGTGGTGGGTTCGATCGGCACGCCGGTCAAGGGGGTGGAGATGAAGCTCATCGACAACGAGTGGAACGAGATCGCCGATGATCCTGAGGCGATCGGTGAGATCGCGATCAAGGGTCACGGGATCATGAAGGGCTACTACAAGCGCCCGGCCGCGACTGAGGAGGCGATCCATGGTGAGTGGTTCCGTTCTGGGGATCTGGGTCGTCGTGACGAGAACGGTTATTACTTCATCGTCGATCGCAGCAAGGACATGATCATCCGTG
>NZ_VLNT01000014.1 GCF_007421815.1 Aeromicrobium piscarium
CGTCTGGTGAGTGCACACGAGCCCCGCAGCGGATCGACCGACAGATCCCGTTAAAGACCCTCAGTCAGTCAGTCGCTGAGTCAGGACGACCGCTGCGGGGCTCACCCACATCATCACTGTCAGTCGCCGGGGTGGAGATCGGGCCAGACGCCCTTGGTGAGCAGGAAGCAGCCATAGGGGCGGGTCTCACCCGTCGCCACCACGAGACGCACCGAACGCGCGACCTCGTAGAAGTCCAGGCGATGGATGGGCGCAGCCCCGACCTGTCGTCCTTCGGCGACGGCGACCGTCTCGACCGCGTCCTGAGCCACGACCCGCCGATCCTCACCCGGTGTGCCGATCATGTAGCGCAGCGGCGACGTGAGGAACTGGTCCAGTGGCATCACCGAGGTGATCGCACGGATCGCCTCGGTGGAGTCCACACCGTCGAGCCGGACGACCTCGGCACCGGCGGCGTACGCGGGATAGTTGGTGTCCACCACGGCCAGCTCGTCACCATGTCCCATCCGCGCTAGCGCGTAGAGCAGCTCCGGTCCCAACAGCGGGTTGACGCCCTTCAGCATGGTCAGTCCTTCCGATGTGTGGCAGACGAGGCCTCGACAGGTACGAGCAGCGGCACCGCACCGAGCCCGCTCGGCGCGAGACCGTCCCCTTGTTGGCCAGTGCCCCGGTAGTACGCATTCGCAGCCGACGAGGCCACCCGGATCTCGATCAGGTTCTCTCCGGGTCGCAATACGGCCTCGGGGATCGGCACCCTGCCAGGAGCCCACGGCAGCTCTCTTAGATCGACGCCGTTCACGCTCACGCCGGCCGAACCGTGGACGACGGGCAGCACCAGCTCCCAGGAGCGGTCGGTCTCGGCGAGGGTCACCCGCATGCGATAGGTGCCGATACCCGAGAAGGTCTCGAAGCCCTGAGTCTCCCAGCCCCGGGCCGGGTCGACAGGCACCTCGACACCCTCGATCTCCACCGTCCACCCGTCGACGAGGAACCGTCGAGACGGAGCGGCCTCCCCTGTCCGCAAGATCTCCACCAGGAGCACCTCGCCCGGCGCCAGCTCGACGCTGAAGGACTCGCCGATGTCCCGCCAGCCCTCGACGCTGCCGGTGCGCGGGTCCCAGCACCGGACACGACTGCGCAGGGTGCCAGGACGCACGACGACGGGCCGCGGATGCTCCGCGTCGTTGAAGGCCATCACCCGCGTACTGCTCCGGCGCACCCAGAGCTGACCCTCGACACCGCTCTCGTCATCGATCCGCGGCCCCGGCGGGATCGCCTCGAACACCCGCGGCCGCACCGCCGAGGCCCAGTCGGGCTGCTCCTCCCACGCGGTCCACGAGGAGCTCTCACGCACCGCTGCGACACGCTCGACGATGACGGCATCGTGCCCGGCGGTCTGGGTGGCCCGCGGGGTGACGCCCGTCGAGAACACGCGGCCCCCGGCGGCGACGAACTCCTCGAGCACCTCCAGGACCCGTTCGTCGCGGAGGACCTCCACGCCGGGCAGGACGAGCACCCGGTACTCGCGCCCGTGCGGCAGGTGCAGGCGCCCATCGGCCACGGCAGCCGCGCGCAGATCGCGCTCGTCGATCAGGTGGTAGTCGACGCTGTCGCGGGCGAGGTGCTCGGTCCAGAAGGCCGTCTGCTCGCCGAACTCGTGTTCCGGCCCGCCGTACCAGGCCGTGCGCAGGGGATAGAGCACCGCGACCTCATCGAGGGGCTCCGCGCCGTCGAGGAAGACCGAGACCCGGGCGGTCTCCTCCGCGTAGGCCCGGTGGTAGCCGAACCACGGCTCGAAGTTCACGCCCGGCGCGAAGTCGAAGCGCGGATTGGTGAACATCTCCTCACGCTCGTGGCCGTCGGTGAGCCAGTAGGCGTGCATGAGGATCTGCCGCGCGCCGAAGGCGAAATGCCGCAGGGTCTGCGAGCGGAGCTGGGCGAGGGTCAGCTCCCACCAGCCGGCGGCGAAGTGCGAACCCGGGACGACGCGCCCGAAATACTGCTCGACGATGCACCCGGAACGCCCGTTGCTCCGCGCGACCGAGTCGCCGAACTTGGCGGGCAGCTGCGGGTACTCGTTGCGCGCGTCGACCGCGGTGATCTGGCGCCACGCGTCGAGACCGAAGTAGTCGAGCCCGAAGTTGGTCCGTGGATCGTCGGCGATGATCGTGCCGGTCGGATCCCAGGACGAGACGTGCGCGAGCACTTCGTGTCCCGTCAGCAGCACCCCGTGCTCCTCGCACCAGCGCCGGAGCGTGCCGAAGAAGGAGTTCACGGCACGCGCGGAGTAGCGCTCGAAGAACTCCGTGCGCAGCGCCGCGGTCGCCTCGCCGACATCTGCCGCGAGCGAGGCGAGCATCGCCGGCCAGCGCTCACCCACCTCGCCGGCCAGCTCCGCGTAGAAGCCCTCGTCGTACATCAGCGTCGCCGCGATGACGCCGGGATTCTGGTCCCACGTGAAGAAGCAGGCGTGCGGCTGGTCGAAGAAGACGTACTGGACGGTGGAGCCCAGGTGCTCGCCGAAAGCGCGCGCGTAGGGGTCGTAGCCGACCTCCGTGAAACGCTCGGCAGCCGCGGGATCGAGGTAGTTGATCATCCGGCTGCTCGCGCACCGCGCGCTCACGAAGAAGACGATCTCCGCGTCATCGCCGAGCGTCTCACCCTCCAGGTCGGCGGCGAGCTCGCAGCCGTCCTCGGTCGCGGCCACGATCGTCGCGGCGGGGGTCGCCTCGCGCACCTCGTCGCCGTCCCGGACGACCGCGGCGACCAGCTTCCAGTCGTCCCAGAGCGGTGCGCCGCCCTCGAAGACCCAGTTCATCCCCGCGTCGAGCAGGTAGGCCACGTCCTGGGGCCGGATACCGTCGATGCGCCCCTCCGCGCGGCTCCCGGCGACCGGCACCGTGACATGGAACAGGTGCTGCTCTCGCAGGTGGTCGTGTCCGGCGACGACGCGTCCGCCCGCGTGTCCGCTGAGCCAGTTGTACTCGTCGTAGATCCCCACGACCATGTCCTGCCGGGCGGCCTCGTCGGCGGCCAGACGGCACAGTCGCAGGTACTCCTCGGACAGGTACTCCTCCAGCGGGAAGGACATCCGCGTCTGGATCTGGAAGGACTGGTAGCCGGCCTCGCGCATGTCGCGAACCTGGACGGCGATCTCCTCCGGCGTCGGGAGGCGATGCCAGAACCAGTACGCCGCCGGAGCGTTGTACGGCCCGGGAGCGGCGAACTCCTCGACGCTCCCGGTGGAGACGACCCTCGTCTCAGGCACGGACGGACCGCTCCTTCGTCACCGCCGAGTAGTCCGGCTTCGGGTCCTGCTTGAATACGAAGGTCACGATCGCATACAACGCCGATCCGACGACCATCGCGATCACGACCCCGATATTGCTCGCCCCGAGTACGCCGTTCCGCTGCTCCTCGGTGAGCAGGAAGCCCACGACCCGAGCGATATAGGGATCGCCGGAGGTGACGAGTCCGAGGCCGAGCACCGTGGCGACGACGAGCGACAGGAGCGCCGTCCAGCGCCCGGAGCGGCCACCCTGGCCCGCGGGCAGCGCCATGTCGACATTCCAGTTCATCCGGCGCTGGCGGATGAAGTCGACGAGCTGGATGCCGCCCAGGGTCCCCATCGCGACGGCGATCAGGGCGAGGAAGGCCTGGAAGGTCGCCAGGAAGGACGTGGAGATGAACAGCAGGTAGAAGGCACCGGCGGCGATGATGACACCGTTGATGATCGTGATGATCACGCGGCTGCCCGGCACGCCCACCGCCATCAGCGCGAGCCCCGAGGAGTAGATGCCGGTCATCGCCGCGGAGATCAGCGAGATCACGATGACGATGCTGAACGGCACGAAGAACCACGTCGGCAACAGGACGGTGAGCGCGGCGATCGGGTCGATGGCCGCCTGGCCGCCGAGATCGGGATTGGAGCCGGCGAGCAGAATGCCGAGGATCAGCAGCACCGTGACGGGCAGCGCGATGCCGAGCGTGGTCCAGCCGATGACTCCACGGGCCGGGGTCTCGCGCGGCAGGTAGCGGGCGAAGTCGCCACCGTAGTTGAGCATGCCGAGGCCGACCATCGTCATGGCCATGACGATGCCGCCGACGAAGGCAAGCGCCGATCCTGAGGGATTGTCGCCGAGGCGGTCCCAGTGGATGTGCGGGACGATCATCGCGATGAAGACCAGTGTCATGACGCCGGTGAGCGCCGCGATCCACTGCTCGGCCTTCATGATGACGGCGTGACCGGCGACGGCGAACCACATCGTCAGGACGAGGACGATCACGAACCACACGAGGATCAGCCACGAGACGGGGCGGCCGGCGGCCGTGGCGAACTGGTCGGGCCACAGCCGGGCGAAGATATTCGCGCCGGTGGTGGAGGCCAGGGTGATGATCGTGACCTTCCAGCCGATATTGGACAGATAGGCGAAGAAGGCGGGGATCTTGTTGCCCTCGTAGCCGAAGGCGAACCGGGTCTGGGTGAGGGTCGGCAGGCCGGTGCGCGGTCCGCCGACCGACAGGATGCCCACGAGGAAGGCCGAGACGGCGTAACCGATGGTGCCGGCGATGATGGCCTGCAGGGGGCTGAGACCGAGGCCGAAGACGTAGATGCCGTAACCGATGCCCATGATGGAGACATTCCAGGCGAACCACACGGCGAAGAGTCCTGCGGACTTCCCGCGGCGTTCCTCGAGCGGCACCGGGTTGACGCCGTTGAGCTCAGGCCCCTTCTGAGCGGCGACCGGCTGCTCGTGAGCTTCGTTCGACATGCTGTGTTCCTCCGTTGTTCCGGCGCGACATCCTCGGCGCACCCTGGCTGTGAGCGGCGACGCTCAGACCGGGATCGGTCCGAGCCGCGCGAGATCGTCGTCGCCGCGGAAGGCGCCCTGCGCGCCTCGGTAGCCCACCGCGATGCTGGCGGCGTGGACGGCCCACGCCACGGAGTCGGTGAAGGACGCTCCGTTGCCGAGCGCGACGCCCAGCGCACCGCAGAAAGTATCTCCCGAACCCACGGTGTCGACGGCCGTCACCCTCGGGGCCTGGATGTGCACGATCTCAGCGTCCGAGCGTGCCAGCGCACCATCGGCACCGAGCGTCACGCAGGCCTCGATGTGCTCGGGCAGCCGGGCGAGCAGCGCGCGGCAGTCCTCGATCCCCTCCGGCTCGGGGGCATCGAGCAGCGCGGCGAGCTCGTGCTGGTTCGGCACGAGCACGTCGACGGCATCGAGGAGATCGAGGGCGATCGGACGCGAGGGGGCGGGGTTGAGCACGACTGTCCCCCCTTCGTCCTTGGCTCGCCGAGCGGCCTCGGTCACCACGTCCGTCGGGACCTCCTGCTGGAGCAGCAGCACGCCCCCGGGGCCATCGAGCAGAGCCGCCGGGAGATGGGCCGGGGCGAGACGCGCGTTCGCACCGGGGCTCACGACGATCATGTTCTCCGCGGCATCGTCGACGAGGATGAAGGCGGCTCCCGTGGGGACATCCTCGAGGGTGACGAGGCCCGAGACGCCGACCTCCGCCTCCACCAGCTCGGACCGGACATCCGCACCGTCGACGCCGATGGCGCCGACGAAGCAGGTCACGGCACCGAGCCGTGCGGCGGCGACGGCCTGGTTGGCGCCCTTGCCACCCAGGGTCTGCGCGAGGTCCCCGCCGAGCAGGGTCTCACCGGGTCGCGGGAACTGCGAGACGGCGACGGTCGCGTCTCTGTTCACCGAGCCCACGACGGTGACCTGCGGTCGCATCGGCGACTCCAATCTGGGAGATCGTTTTCCCGATAATCGATTTGCCCATGGTGACCCACGTCGCTTTTCTCGTCAACCCCCGGTGTCGGCGCACGGAGCTTGCGATAGCCTCGGGTCCCGTCCGTCGATGAGAGGAAGACCCTGTGAACAGGCAGCGCGTCCGCCTCATCGATGTGGCCGAGGCCGCAGGCGTGTCCCGGGCGACCGCCTCACGGGTGCTCTCGGGATCTCCCCGCCACGTCGATCCGGTACTCGCCGAACGGGTCTGGGCGGTCGCCCGCCGCATCGGCTACCGTCCGCACGTGTCAGCGCGTGCCCTGCGTACCGGTCAGACCGGCACCATCGGCATCGTGGTCCCGACCCTCACCAATCCGTACTTCGTCGCCCTGGCCGAGGCCTTCGCTGGCGAGTCCCGCGATCGCGGCGCCGATCTCCTCATCGCCGACTCCCGCAACGACGTGGAGTCCGAGGCGGCTCATCTTCGCCGCCTCACCGACGGCCGCGTCGATGCCATCGCGATCGTCCCCGTCTCCTATGAGGACTCCGGCGCCGCGCTCGTCGAAGCCCGCGATGCCGTGCCACTCGCTCAGGTGGATCGCCGTACCCGCGACGGGAACACGGCCGCGATCGTGCTCGACAACATCACGGGGGTGCGACTGCTGATCGAGCATCTGCGCGAGGCGGGACGCGAGCGCATCGCCTATGTCGGCGCGGAGACCGCGTCGTCATCGGGAGCCGAACGCCTCGCGGCATTCACCGACATCGCCGGAGAGCATGCCCCGGTCACCGTGGTCTCGGAGTTCTCGACCTCGGCAGGACGCGAGGCCGCGCGGCACCTGCTCGACTCGACGACGGATATCGACGCGATCGTCTGCGGCGCCGATGTGCTCGCTGTGGGGGTTCACTCGACCCTCCAGCGCAGCGGTGTCTCGCTCCCCGGCGATATCGCCCTGGTCAGCTTCGACGACTCCGAGCTGCTCGAACTGACCGACCCCCCGATCACCTCGCTGTCGCCCCCCGTCGGGGAGATCGCGCGTCGCACCACGGAGCTGCTGATGGGCGAGGGCGACGCCTGGCGCGAGCCCTCCGTCGAGCGACTCGTGCCCGGTCTCGCCATCCGCGAATCCACCCAGCCACACCGATAGCCGAGAGCGCACGAGGATGAGGTCCGGTGATCGAGCAGGAAGCTCGCTTCCAACGCGGCCTTAGTGCGCTGGCTCCAGCGCTCCGGTCATTACTCGAGATCACCTTTCCGTAAGTGTGGTCTCGATACGCGTCGGCCGTGGACGGCCTTTAGCTACTCGACCACCGAGGATCCAGTCCGGTGGTTGAGTAGGCCCTGGGGGCACCTCCCGCTTGCGGGGGAGGAACGAGGGCCGTATCGAAACCACCGGACGTGGCCTCGATACCCTCCACCGAGGGTGCTCTCAGCCCTCGGCGTCACGGAGGACGTTGCGGCGGATCTTGCCGGTCGCCGTCTTGGGCAGCTGATCGACCACGTGCACCTCACGGGGGACCTTGTACGCCGCGAGCCGCTCCTTGACGAAGGCGCGCAGCTCCTCGGGATCGACGGTCGAGCCCGAGGCGGTCGAGACATAGGCGACGACCGACTCGCCCTGGTAGTCGTCGGGACGGCCCACGACCGCGGCCTCCAGCACGGCCGAATGCTCGTAGAGCGCGTCCTCGACCTCGCGCGGCCACACCTTGTAGCCCGAGACATTGATCTGGTCCTTCAACCGGTCGACGAGGTAGACCCAGCCCGCCTCGTCGATGATCGCGACATCGCCGGTGCGCAGCCTCCCACCGGGCATCGTGGCGGCGGTGACCTCGGGCTTGTGCCAGTATCCGCTCATCAGCTGCGGACCGATCAGCTCCAGCTCGCCCTGCTCACCCGGCGGCAACGGCTCACCCTGTTCATCGACCACCCGTGCCTCCATGTCGGGCAACGGGACGCCGATCGACAACGTGCCACTCGGCTCATGCACAGGGGCCTCGGCACCGAGGGGGACGGCGATGATCGCCGAGCTCGTCTCGGTCATGCCGTAGACATTGTGGATGTAGACGCCGAAACGGTCGACGAACTTACGCACGGTGGCGGGCGGGATGGGCGCCCCACCGGAGTAGACCGCGCGCATCGACGCGAAGTGCTCACGTCCCGCCCCCGGCACCTCCGACAATGCGTTGAAGGCGGTGATCGAGCCGACCATCGTCGTGACTCCGTGCTCGATGAAGGCCTCGAGCGCCACCTCCGGGCGGAAACGGTGGATGAACACCAGCAGGGTGTCGTGCACCAGTGCCATCGTCGCGTTCACGACCGCGCCAGTGATGTGGAAGAGCGGCGCGATCGCGAACACCACGTCGCCGGGGCGCAGGTCGGTCCATCGCGCGTACGACACCGCGACCTGGAGCACGGCACCGTGGCTGTTCATCGCCCCTTTGGGCGGTCCGGTCGTGCCGGAGGTGTAGGTCAGCAGGGCGATGTCGTCGGCGGTGAGTGCGAGCGCGGGCACGCGGCGGCCCCGGTGCTCCTCGACGAGGGCCAGGAGATCGGCATCGGCCACGGCCCGTTCACCCGGAGCGGCACCGAAGACGCGCTCGTCGTCGCGGCTCTGAAAGTCCCGTGGACTCGTGCTGATGACCCAGCCGACTGTCGTGCCGTCAGCGGCTGCCCGCGCGGCCTCGATCGTGTCGTCCTCGCAGATCAGGCCCACCGCCTCGGCATCCACGATCAGCCGACGCAGCTCCTCGCCGCGATACATCGGATTGAGGATGAGGGCCGCGGCGCCGAGCTTCCAGAGAGCGAGCAGCACGAAGGCGTACTGCGGCACGTTCTGCAGGTAGACGCCAACATGCGAACCGCGCTCGACCCCGCGCTCGGCCAAGGCACTAGCGAGGGCTTCGGCGATCTCATCGACCTCGGCCACGGTGTAGCGGCCGTCGAAGTACGCGAGAGCCGGCGCCTCCGGCTGGCGCGCGACGCGGGCATTCCATGCCTCGACGAGCGTGCCGTGCTCTCGCTCGATGCTGGCTTCCAACCCTTGCGGGTACAACGACAACCACCGGTGTTCCATCTGGCATTCCCTTCCGACCGATCGATCGCTCGGTTAGAGTGTCGACACACGTGTGAGCTCTGTCAAGCCGGGAGGGAACGAGACATCATGTGCGCCGCTGCGCGAACAACCGATGCCCCGCCGGCGATGACTCCGATCCTGCGCGCCGCTCAGCACTGCTTCGTGGAGCAGGGCTATCACGGAACCTCGATCCGGGTCATCGCCACGCGCGCCGGACTCTCGGTGCCGGGGCTCTACCATCACCATCGCTCGAAACAGGAGATGCTCCAGGCGATCGTCCGCACCGCGATGGAATCGCTCCACCAGCAGAGCGTCGAGGCTCTCGATGCGGCCGGTGAGGATCCGACGGCGCGTTTCGACGCCCTGGTCGCCTGCCTCGTGCGCTTCCACGCGTATGAGCGCGAGCAGGCCTTCCTCGCCTATAGCGAGATCCGCAGCCTGGACGACGAGGCACGTGAGGCGCACATCGGCCGGCGAGACATCCAGCAGCGGCTGATGGACACGGTCGTCGACAGCGGGGTCGCGAGGGGCCTGTTCACCACCCCGCACCCGGTCGAGGCGAGCCGCGCGGTCGTGACCATGTGCACCTCGGTGGCGCAGTGGTATGGCTCCGACGGACCGCTCACCCCCGAGGCGCTGGTGGAGCGCTACCTCGATATCGCCCGAATGACCGTCGGCGGCCGTCACTGACGCCAGCGCGACCGGGCCCAGACCGCGACGAGTCCGGCGGCCACCACCAAGATGGCGACCGCATCCCATCCCGAGGCCTGGGAGACCGTGGTGCCTCCGACGAGCAGGGCGACGAGGACCGCATCCGCCAGCCAGATCAGACGACCGGCGGACGACATCTCACCGACGGGGGTCATCACCGGGGTGAGCAGTTCGAGCGGCATGTGCCCCTTGAAGACCGACAGCGCTCGGCAGGCGACGACCAACAGGGCAAGTGCGATGGCCACGTGCGGGGAGCCGCCGAGGACCGCTGCGGACCCCATCACGAGGGTCAGCAGCGCCGTCGGCACCACGAGGTGTTGGAGGGCCGCGGCCCCGGGCCCGACGCCGAAGGCGGAGGGACGTTCCCGGTCGAAGGCATGGAACCGCAGACCGTCGCTGAGGAAGCATACGCCGACATAGGCGGCCGCCACCGATATCAGGGCGATCAGCGGGGTGACGGCGTTCTGGGCGATCGGGATCAGCGACCCGGCCGCGGCCGCGGCGCCGAGGCCGGTGGCCGTCCGTCCAGGTGCTCGCACGAGACCGATCAGGTCACGACGCACGAACGGCGGCGCCGCGAAGGCGGGTCGCCAATGCCGGCCGAGGCGTGTCGGCGCCCGCAGCACGGCGGCGGCCGAGGCCAGGTCGGCCGTCGTCGCGAAGACCTCGATCCGGCTCCATCGGATGGCCTGCGTCCGCAATCGGCTCGGCCGGATCGCCGACAACGCGCGGGGGACCACCACCGCGGTCCCCACGGCGACCGGCACCACCAGGAGTGACCACCACGCCGGGTCGCCGTCGAGCGAGCGCCATGCGCCAGTCCAGGCGAGGCCCGTGCCGGCGGAGAGCAAGACGAGCACGGCCGCATTCCTCCAGCGGCGCGCCTGGCCGCTGAGCCAGACGACGGACAGCAGCACGCCGCTGCCGAGGGCTACAGCCGAGACCGTCACAGCACCGACCGGGTCGGGCCAGGTCGATCGCGAGACGACCGCCACCACGGTGACGAAGAGCACGGCGGCCATAGTGACCAGCAGGCTCCGCCACCAGGAGGGTCGCAGCCGACGCGCCAGAGGAGCGGAGCCCGCGACGACCCACTCCACGTACGGTGCCGAGACGGCGACGGGACCACGCGTCCGGCCAGCTGCCGCCGCCCCGATCGCCACAAGCATGGCGGCGATCGCAGCAGTCCACCAGGGCGGCGACCACTGCGTCGCCGGAGCGACCTGCTGGGTACCCCAGCGCGCCAACGGGAGGACGAACACGAGTACGGACAGGACCACGATGTAGAGGTCCGTCGCGCGGTCGGCGGCACGCGGCCGCGTGCGGATCTCGCGCAGCAGCCGGTCGGGTGCGGTCACAGGCTGACCTGTCGTCGCGCCAGCCGCGCGACGAGGTCGTGGTCGTGGCAGGCCATGACGACCGATCGTCCATCGGCCAGCGCCTCCTCGACCGCGACCGCGAACAGGTCCTTTCGGTCGGCATCGAGGCGTTGCTCGGGCTCATCGAGGACGAGGACGCGCGAGGGGCGCGCAAACACCAGCGCGAGGCTGAACAGCTGCTGCTGGCCCGAGGACAGCTCATGAACGAAACGATCGCGCAGAGCACCGACCCCGAAGCGCTCCAGATCGGTCTCACCCACGGAACCCCAGGTGGCATGCACCAGCTGCACGTGATCGCCCAGCGTGAGATCGGGATAGAGGGCCGGAACACCGATCAGGACGGAGAGCGCCGAGCGCACGTGGGTCGAGCGTTCGTCGACCGGTTCGTCATCGAGCAGCACGGTCCCGCCGCTCGGTACGAGTCGGCCGGCGAGCAGGCGCAACAGGGTGGTCTTGCCGGACCCGTTCGGCCCCGTCAACGCCACGCACTCTCCTGCGGAGACGGTGATATCCGTCGGCACGACGAGAGGCTGGTCGTCGATGCTCGCGGTGATTCCCTCAGCGACGAGCACGGGTCGAGTCTCAACGGTGTCGGCCATCGTCGTTCACCCTATCGAGTTGTCCACAGGTCGCGACCGAGGCGCTGGACGAGAACCGGACTCCGCTGTTCGATGATGGCTATGGCGAAAGGGGCGACCTATGCTGAGTGCCATGGCGACCATCGAGGCGCATGGGCTGCCGCGGGGCAGGTCGCTGACGCGCGACGATCTGGATGCGATGCCCGATGACGGGCATCGCTACGAGCTCGTCGACGGGGTGCTCGTCGTGAGTCCCGCACCACGGCACAATCACCAACGCGCGGCAGCGCAGCTGTTCCGCGCTTTGGATCGCGTGGTGCCCGAGCAGTGGGAGCTGTTCTTCGCGCCGTTTGATGTGGTCCTCTCAGGAGACACCGTGCTCCAGCCCGACCTTCTCGTCGCCGACCGCGACGCTTTCACCGAACGCGATCTGCCGGGCCCACCGCTACTGGCCGTCGAGGTGCTCTCGCCGTCGACGCGCAGTTTCGATCTGCTGCTGAAGAAGGAGCGTCTCGAGCGGGCGGGGTGCGCCCACTACTGGGTGGTCGATCCCGACGAGCCGTCGATCCTGGCCTGGTCCCTCACCGAGGGCGTCTATCACGAGGTGGCACGTGCGGCCGGGGCCGAGTCCTTCGTGGTCACGGCTCCCCTCCCGGTCACGATCGTCCCCGCCGACCTCGTCCGCTGACGAGCCGTCACCCCACCGAGGCCAGCGCGAAGGGCAGCACGCCGGGAGCGCCGGCCTGCCGCAGAGCACGGGCGGCGACGGTGAAGGTCCAGCGGCTGTCGACGAGATCGTCGACCAGCAACACCGGTCCAGGTGCGGCGGAGACCGCGGCGGCCAGCTCGGGGCTCACCGAGAACCGACCCCAGACCGAGGCCAGCCGGAAGGCGCTGTTG
Source organism: Aeromicrobium piscarium (assembly GCF_007421815.1). Taxonomy (GTDB): domain Bacteria; phylum Actinomycetota; class Actinomycetes; order Propionibacteriales; family Nocardioidaceae; genus Aeromicrobium; species Aeromicrobium piscarium. Next base: position 12,387 of record NZ_VLNT01000014.1, read on the forward strand.
CCTCCGGGCCCGACGACGGGGACCGCCGAATCGACGTCGAGGGCGCCGAGCAGCGGCAACCGGCCGCGCTCCGCGATGAACTGCGCCGTCGAACCGACCAGCTGAGGGCGGGTTATCGAGGGCATCGCGACGACACCGACCGGACGCTGCCGCCATGGCCAGTCGCGCAAGGTGGCGATGACGCCCTCGGCCAGCCGTTCGTCGATCGGGGCATCGGGCGTCCCGGCCGCGAACACCTCGCGCAACGCGCCACCCCAGCCGAGATCCGTGAGGCGGGCGATGGCCCGGCCCGCCTCGTGGCGTTCCTCGACCGCGATCCGTCCGCGGACGTCGAGCCCCCGGCGATCGGCACCGGTGGGCCACTGGCCCCGGGGATCGACGGGCACGCCCACACGCCGCAGCTGGCCGGCCGCCTGCTCGGCCGCACCACCGGGCACTTCGGCGGGATACCAGGCGCCCGCACACACGTCACAACGGCCGCACGGTGCCGCGGTGGGATCGTCGAGGTCCTGCTGAAGGATCTCCATCCGGCACCGTTCGCCGCGCTCGTAGGTCAGCATGGACTGCTGCTCGGCCACTCGCGCCTGCTCGATGCGGGCATACCGCTCGGAGTCGTACTCCCAGCTCTCGCCGGTGGCGACCCATCCTCCGCGTACCCGCCGTACCGCGCCATCGACGTCGAGCACCTTCAACAGGAGCTCGAGCTGAGTGCGCCGGATGTCGACGAGGGCCTCCAGCGCCGGGGTGGACAACGGCTCGGACCCGAGTTCGCCCAGCACCGCAGCGACGCGCTCGGGATCGGGCATCGAGACAGTGGCGAAGTACCGCCAGATGTCCGGATCCTCCGGACCCGGCAGCAGCAGGACATCGGCGTGCTCGGTCGCGCGGCCCGCGCGACCGACCTGCTGGTAGTAGGCGACCGGTGACGACGGTGCCCCCAGATGCACGACGAATCCCAGATCGGGTTTGTCGAAGCCCATGCCCAGGGCGCTGGTGGCGACGAGCGCCTTGACCTGATTGGCCTTGAGCGCGCCCTCGAGGCGTTCGCGTTCGTCCGGGTCGGTCCGCCCCGTGTACGCGGCGACCTCGTGTCCAGCCTCGCCCAGCAACCGCGCGGTGTCCTCCGCCGCGGAGACAGTGAGGGCGTAGACGATGCCGCTGCCCGGCAGCTCGCCCAGATGCGCGACCAGCCAGGCAAGCCGGTCGCGGGCACTCGGCAGCTGGAGGCAACCCAACCGCAAGGAGTCACGGGCGAGCGATCCGCGCAGCGTCAGGACCCCGTCGCCGAGCTGGTCCGCGACATCGGCGACCACCCGCGCGTTGGCGGTGGCTGTGGTGGCGAGCACCGGCACATTGCGTTGCAGATCGTTGAGGAGCGTGGCGATCCGGCGGTAGTCCGGCCGGAAGTCGTGACCCCAGTCGGAGATGCAGTGTGCCTCGTCGATCACCAGGAGCCCCATGCGGGCGAGCAGATCGGGCAGCTGCTGCTCGCGGAACTGCGGATTGTTGAGCCGCTCGGGGGAGACCAGCAGGACATCGACATCGTCGGCGGCCAGCCGCGCACTGATGGACTCCCATTCGTCGACCGTGGCGGAGTTAATCGCCGCGGCGCGCACACCGGCGCGTTCGGCCGCCGCGACCTGGTCGCGCATCAGCGCCAGCAAGGGCGATACCAGCAGGGTGGGGCCGGCACCGCGTTCACGCAGGAGGGCGGTGGCCACGAAGTACACCGCGGACTTGCCCCAGCCGGTGCGCTGGACGACGAGGGCGCGCCGACGGTCGTCGACCAGCGCGCTAACAGCCTCGAACTGACCCTCGTGAAAGACGGCATCGTCGCGACCGGTCAGCCGGTGCAACAACTCGAGGGCTCGCTCCTGGGTGCTCATGTCCCGATCGTGTCAGGTCGCGCCGACAGGCGAGGCGGATGTCCACAGGCCCACTCCCCCGGGGGCGTCTCACGGCCCATCGTCCTACCCTGAGACACATGGGAGCGGTCCAGCACACGGAGACGGGCGTCGATGCCGTGTACGACCGCTACTCCCGACTGGTCCAGGATCTCCTGAGCGTCCCGGTCGCACTGGTGACCAAGGTCGCCGACGACCATCAGCGGTTCATCGGCGCCGTCGGCCTCCCCGAGCCCTGGCAGACCGATCGCACCACCCCGCTCTCGCATTCCTTCTGCCAGTACGTGCGCTCCGAGGATGCGCCCCTCGTCGTCAATGACGCCAGGGAGATCGAGACGCTCCGCGACAATCTCGCGATCGGGGACCTGGGCGTCGTCGCCTACGCCGGCGTGCCGCTGCGCGACGCCGAGGGCACCACGATCGGAGCGCTCTGCGCCATCGACACCGAGCCCCGCACCTGGGAGGACCGCGAGCTCGCGGTCCTCCACGACATCTCCCTCGCCTGCACCGCGCACCTGCGATCGTCCGCCGCCGCAACCGAAGCCACCGCCGCCCGCGAACGGGCCGAGCGTGAGAGCCGCCGTACCGCCGCGCTGCTGCAGATGGCCGAAGCCTTCGTGGCGACGACGACCATCCGCGAGGTACTCGAGGCCGCCGGCCGGCTCGGCGAGCTGGTGGGCGCCGGAGCGGTCAGCATCGGCGTGCCCGACTCCACCGGCGCGCTGGTCTGGCACGCGAAGGACGGCACCCAGACCACAGCCAGCGCCGAGCACTGGGACGGTCTACGCCGCGCGATGCCCGCGACCCCGATCTTCACGACCTCACCCGAAGCACTCGGTCCCGAGCTCTTCGAGCTGCTGCCCGCCGAGGTCACCGCGAATGCGACGGGTGCCGCGACGGTGCTGCCGTTGCGCGTCGAGAATCGCACGATCGGGCTGGCGGCGATCGTCTGGTCGGACACCCTCGCCGTCCCCGCGGCCGATCAGCTCACCCTGACCGCGCTCGCCCGCTACACCTCCGTCGCGCTCGACCGCGCCCAGCTGCTGGAGGCGCGGCAGAACGCCGCCCATCACCTCCAGCGATCCATGCTCACCGAGGTCCCTGAGATCGCCGGGCTACCGATCCGGGCGGTCTACCGCACGGCCCATGTGGCCGACGAGGTCGGCGGCGACTGGTACGACGTGCTGGAGCTGGCGGACGGACGCGTCGCCGTCGCGGTCGGCGATGTCGCCGGACACGACATCGAGGCCGCCTCGGCGATGGGACAGCTGCGCTTCGCCCTCCGCACCCTGCTGTGGAGCCGACGCGACGAGCCCGCCGCGATCCTGTCCGCGCTGGACGATCTCAACTCCAGCATCGGCCCGGACGCGCTCACGACGGTAGTGCTCGCGATCCTCGGCGCACCGGAGTCCGATGGCAGCCGGACGCTGACCTGGAGCAACGCCGGCCACCTGCCTCCGATCCTCCAGCGCTCCGGGCAGCCGGCGGCCTTGATGGAGGCGGCCCCCGATCTCATGCTCGGAGTCTCGCCGGGCCGATCGCGCGCCGACCACATGACGCGCCTCGAGCCCGGGGACACCTTCGTGCTCTACACCGACGGGCTCGTCGAGCAACGGGATGCGGATGTGGCCGAGCGGCTCTCCGCCCTGACCAGCGCGCTCGACGAGCATGACCCGTTGCGGCCCGATGAGATCGCCCGCATCCTGACCGACGGCCGCGACCGCGGCGACGATGTCGTCCTCCTCACCCTCCGGGTCGACACCGCCCCTTGAGCGTGGGACCCACAACCCGTTGAGTGTGAGGTTGGACGGCAGAACCCTTGATGTCACCGTCCAAACGTTCCCCCAAGGACTCCGCTGCGCTCCGTCCAGGGAGGTACCCCCACACTCAACGGGTTCTCTAGCTCTTCGCGGCGGGCTTCTCCCCCAGGGACTCGAGCAGCTTCTCGCCCTCGACGTCGAGATCGGGAAGGAGCCGGTCGAGCCAGCGCGGCAGACGCCAGGCGCGGTCGCCGAACATCGCCATGAGCGCCGGCACGAGGGTCATCCGCACCAAGAAGGCATCGATCGCGATCGCGACAGCCAGCGCGAAGCCGATCTGCTTGATCATCGGGTCGCCGTTGAAGATGAAGCCCGAGAACACCGAGACCATGATGATCGCCGCTGCCACCACGACCCGGCTGGAGTGCGAGAAGCCGTCGATCACCGAGTCACGACCGCGATGCCCGTGGACCCAGGACTCGCGCATGGATGACACGAGGAACACCTGGTAGTCCATCGCGAGGCCGTAGGCGATACCGGTGACCAGGATCGGGAGCATCGCCATCACCGGCCCGGTCGAGTCCAGCCCGAAGATCTGGTTGACCCAGCCCCACTGGAACACCGCGGTGGTCAGACCGAGGGTCGCCAGGATCGACAGCAGGAACCCGGCCGTGGCCTTCAGCGGCACCAGCAGCGAACGGAACACCAGGGTCAGCACGATCAACGACAACACGAGCACGATCGCCAGGTAGACCGGCATGACATCGGCCATCTTCTCGGCGATGTCGATGCCCATCGCGGTCTGCCCGGTGATACCGAGCGTGACGCCGAAGTCCTGTTCATAGCCGTCCGAGGCATCGCGCAGCTCGTGGACCAGGGTGTCGGTCTCCGGATCGGTCGGTCCGCTCGTGGGGACCACCGACATGATGACGGTGCGTCCGTCCTCGCTCATTCCCGCCACCTCGGCGGAGGCGACATCGTCGTTGCCGGAGATGTCCTCCGTCACTGCCCCGATCGCTGCGGGATCGACGGGGTTCTCGTCCGCCGACGCCACGACGACGAGCAGCGGGCCATTCGACCCCTCGCCGAAGGCACGGCTGGTGACCTCGTAGCTCTCGCGCTGGACGGAGCCCTCGTTGTAGTTCTCTCCCGATGGCAGGCCCATGCGCATGTCGAGGGCGGGGATGGCGGCGACGGCGGCAATCGCCACGACGCCGATCGCGACCACGAAGCGATTCTTGGTCACGAAACCGGCCCAGCCCCGGGCGACGCCGTGGTCGTCACCGTCGACGACCTTGCGCGAGTAGGTCTCGCGAGCCTTCGCGCTGACGACCCTCTCCCCGACGAGACCCAGCAGCGCAGGCAGCAGAGTCAGCGCGACGAGCACCGAGATCGCGACGGTCGCGGCGGCGATGATCGCCATGCTGCTCAGCAGGCTGATGCCGATCACCAACAGCGCGAGCAGGGCGATGACGACCGTGGTGCCGGCGAAGAAGACGGCGCTGCCTGCCGTTCCCACGGCGCGACCAGCGGCCTCGTGCGCGGAGAGACCCTGACGCATGACGAGCCGTCGTTGCCGGTTGACGATGAAGAGGGCGTAGTCGATGCCGACGGCGAGACCGAGCATGAGGCCGAGGACGAGGGACATCGAGTTGAGTTGGTAGAAGTGCGCAAGGGCATAGGCGCCGCCCACGCCGGTTCCGACGCCGACGATCGCCGTGAGGAGCGGGAGGCCGGCGGCGACGAGCGATCCGAGGGTGAGGATCAGTACCACGGCCGCCACCACGAGGCCGATGACCTCGCCCAGACCCACCACCTCGGGCAGCTCCTGCAGGGATCCACCCGGCAGGACATTGATGCCGGCGTCCTCGGTGGGCTGCTCCGCGGCGTGCAGGACATCCTCGATGGTGCCCTGCGGCAGGTCGAAGGTCTGCTGGGTGAACTGGAACTGCAGCATCGCGACACTGCCGTCGGCGGAGACGACCATGCCCGGCACCGGCTGCGCCTGGGCTCCTTCGCCGACGACGAGCGGCAACGGCTGCTCGAGCTCGACGCCGGAGGCGCGTGCCGCGAGGGCTTGCTGGACGGCCGCGACCTGCTCGACGGCCTGCGCTTGGGCGGCCTCGGGGTCGGCGCTCGCGGCGAGCTCGGCGGGATTGACGACCTCGTCGTTGTCGTAGACATCGGCCGCGGCCTGGCCGAGCGCGGCGGCGGCCTGCGGGTCATCGTAGAAGGTCGTGTCATCGGGGGCCTCGAAGACGATGGCACCCTGTCCGCCGGCTGCCTCGGGGAGGTCGGCAGACAGCTGATCGATGACGTCCTGGGCCGGGACGTCGTTGATCGTGAACTCCGAGCTCATGCGCGGCGTGTTCAGCGCGAGCGAGCCACCGATGACGGCGAGCAGGATCACCCACGCGCCGATGAAACGGAACGGATGGGCGAAGGCCGACTTGCCGAGCCGGTACAGCAGCGTGGACACGCGTGCGATCTCCTCAGAACGAAGTGATAGGCAACTCTCATATCGTAGGATGGAGTTCCAACCAGAACACATGTCAGCGCAGGAGAGTCATGTCACAGCGCCGCGACAGCCGTCGCAATGCCGAACGCATCGTGCAGGCGCTGCGCGATCTGTGGACGGGCGATGCCTCACCGTCGATGGAGCAGGTCGCCCAGACAGCGGGGGTCGGGATCGCGACGCTCTATAGGCACTTCCCCAACCGCAGCTCCCTGGAGATGGCCACCTGCCAGGCGCTGTTCGCCGAGGAGATCGCGCCGATCGTCGAGCGGGCCGCCGTCGCCGAGGAGCTCGATCTGCTCGCTGTGGCCGAGGAGTTCGTCGCCACGATCGGCCGATACGCGCCGCTGTTCAGTGCCATCGAGGTCTCCGAGGTCACCGACGAGGCTCTCGAGACCCTCGCGGATCCCTTCGTGGAGCTCTTGCGCTCCGGCCAGGAGGCAGGCGTCCTGCGCCGGGATCTCGAGCCGGTGGACCTTCTCTGGGTCCTGCGGATGCTGGTGCTCGGCCTGACCTCCGAAGCCTCCTCGCGCACGGTGCGTCGACGGTATCTGGCCCTGATCCTGCCGTCGCTCGGCCCCGGTGGACCGGCCATGCCTCCCTTGTCCGAGGACGACTACGACCGCCTCGGGGTGGCACCGGAGCACAGAGGCCCCCACGGATGACGTGCCACACCCGAGGCTGGGGGTACGCCATCAACCTCATCCATCGGCCGTGACGTTGACTGGCTACCGCCAGCTACGTCGTAGCGTTGACCAGCTACCGCCGGCACGCGAGGTCAGGCGGTCTCGAGGCAGGTGAACTGGCGGCGATAGGCGGCCGGGCTGGTGCCCCGCGAGGCGGTGAAGTGGTGGCGCAAGGTCGCCGCGGACCCGAATCCGCAACGCCCGGCGATCTCCTCGACCGACAGCCTCGTCTGCTCGAGCAGCTGTTCGGCGCGGGCGACTCGCTCCGCGGTGAGCCACTGCAGCGGGGTCGTGCTGGTCTCGTCACGGAAGCGCCGGGCGAAGGTCCGTTCCGACATGGTGGCTACCCGCGCCAGATCGCCGACCGTGAGCGGCTCATGGAGCCGATCGCGAGCCCACTGCAGCACATCGCCGAGGGACTCGCAGTCCTCGGCCCGCACCGGTGTCGGCACGAACTGCGCCTGCCCTCCCCCGCGGTGGGGCGGCATGACGATCCGCCGGGCGGCCGTCGCGGCCGTCGCCGCGCCGAAGGCTTTACGCATCAGGTGCAGATTGGTGTCCACGCCCGCCGCGGATCCCGCCCCGGTGAGGATCGGCCCGTCCTCGACGTACAGTACGGAGACGTCGACCTCCGTGTCCGGGAAGCGCGCCGCCATCTCGTCGCCGTAGCGCCAGTGGGTCGTGGCACGGCGGCCGTCGAGCAGGCCCGCATAGCCGAGCAGGAAGGCGGCCGTGCAGGAGGCGACGATCGTCGACCCCTGGTCGTACGCCAGGCGCAACGCCTCGCTGACGGCCGGCTGCTCGGTGCGGAAGTCCCTGGAGGCGGCGACCGCCACCAGGTCGGCACCCTGCACGCGATCGAGGTCGTGTTCGATGTGCAGATCGAAACCGGCCGAGCCACGCACGCGGCCGGGGCGAGACGTGCAGAAGGCGACATCGAAGACCGGATTGTCGTCATCGGGATGGTAGGGCTCGGCCCACACCTCGGCGATCACACCGAGGCCGAAGGGCTCCACTTCGTCGGGGACGATGACGGCGACCTGACGCATGACTCCCCCTGGCGGGATCTTGACGAACACTGTCCTTCCAGCCACTCGTGGCTGGAATTGAACGGTAGCACGATATCTGCCATGTGGTTGCTCATCATCGTCTTCGCCCTACTCGCCGGCATCTCGCTCGCCACGCTCGTCGTCGACCTCCGCCGTGACGGCTACGGCGTCCGTCCGCCGCCGCCCTCCCGCGACACTTCCCCACGCTGACGTCGCGGACGCACCATCGAGGTGAGGGTCACGTGCTCGAAGGCCGTGGTCACCGAGGTGGGCTCGAATCCCCAGCGCGCGTAGAGCCGGGCGGACCGAGGTGTGGTCGACGTGAGTGCCGCCCGCTGCCCGGCGGCGTCGATGATCGCCAGTCGATGCGCCAGCAGGGCACCACCCGCTCCCCGACCGCGAGCCGCGGCACCGACCCCGATATCGGCGAGGTACCAGCGCGGCTCCTTGGACCCGTGCCGATGACGACGCCTGGCCACGCGCAGTCCCCACGCGACAGCGGCGGCGAGCCCACGCGGACCCATCGCGGCGAGGATCGAGGGTGTCCGCAGCACGAGGCGCGAGAGCCGACGGTGATGTCCCGGCGGCGTCCACACCGCGGCGGCGAGGATCCGGTCTCCGTCGCGGACGATGTCGATGGTCTCGTGTTCGGCGCCGAGGGTCCGGACCGAGGCATCGAAGAACCGCCGCATCCGATCCCGGCGATCCGCCCCGGGCAGCAACCGGCTCATGAACGGATCATCGTGGAAGGCCTCAGCCAGCACCTCGGCCACGGCCGCGAGATCGGCCTCCCGCGCCGTCTCCACCCGCAACTCCATCGTTCCCTCCTCTAGCCGTCCGGGCGACCACGCTACCGAGACACACGACACCCCCGACCGGGGCGGTGACCTACGCACCCCTCACCTCCCAAGGCGGTGACTTACGCACCCCTCGCGGCGATCGAGAGGTGCGTAACCCACCGCTCAGGTGAGGGGCCGCCGGGGTCAGCGGAGACGCTCGAAGAGTCCGGCCCACTCCTCCGGCCCGAGATCGCGGGGCAACGCCCGTGCCGCGATCCCGAGCTCGCGGAGCGACCGATCGGGACGCGGCGCCCCGGCCGACCGAAGCATCGCGGCGATCCCTCGCCCACGTGCCGTGAAGACGGCCTTCACGAAACGCTCATAGTCACGACGCCGTTCCGCCGGCAACAGCGGCACGTCCCGCCGGCTGATCGTGAGGATGCCGCCGTCGATGCTCGGACGCGGCCGGAACGCCTCCGCCGGAACGCGCCGATCCAGCCGCACCGTGAACCAGGGGTCGGTCTGGGCAGTGAGCATCGTCCGTCCGCCGACTCCGGCCCGTTTACGCGCCACCTCCCACTGCAGCAGCAGGACCGCATCGGTCCATCGGGGCGCTGACAGGAGTCGCCGCAGGATCGGCGTGGTGAGGTGGAAGGGGAGGTTGCCCACCACCACGGGACGGTCCAGACGCACGCGCAAGGCATCGAGGTACATCACCCGGGCGGCGGGCGCGGAACGACGCGTCGCCAGGACACAGGCCGGGTCGATGTCGATGGCGAGCAGTGATCGGCCACGCGCGGCGAGCGGCCGGGTCAGCGCACCGTGCCCGCAGCCGATCTCCAGGATCGGGCCCGACGTGTGGTCGACGAGGTGGAGGATGCGGCCGATGGCGCCGCGGTCATACAGGAAGTTCTGGCCGAGCTCATGCCGGCCACCAGAAGGGGATCGCACGAAGTGCTCCAGTGTGAAGAGGAAACGACGAGTACTGGAGGTACGGCGCGACGAGGTTCAGCAAGGGCGCGCCGTCAGGCGCTGCGCTCGCGAACGAGGCTCAGCCGCCCGTAGGCGGCCTTGGTTATCGATCCCATGCGGACCACCCTAGTACAGAGAGATGATGGAGGGGTGTATCCGGTCCTCCGCCCGCTCCACTCCTCCGACGAAGCCTCGGTCGTGGACGTCTGGCGCCGCGCCGTGGAGGCGACGCACAACTTCCTCACCCCCGAGGACATCGACTTCTACGAGGGGCACATCCGCGATGTCTATCTCCCAGCCCTCGAGGTCACCGTCGCCGAGTTGAGCGGGCGGATCATCGGCTTCCTCGGCTTGCACGAGCAGCGGGTGGAGATGCTCTTCGTGGACCCCGAGGCGCACAACCTCGGCATCGGCACCCGGCTGCTCGCCCACGCGGCCGCCCGGCACGCGACCCTCGACCTCGATGTCAACGAGCAGAACCCCTCGGCGCTGGCCTTCTACCGGTCGCGCGGCTTCGTCGAGACCGGGCGGTCGCCGACCGACGGCGAAGGCCGGCCGTTCCCGCTCATCCACCTGCGCGGACCGTATCCTCGCTGAGTCACGAATGCTCCGGCGGTTGGTCAGCGTCCTTTCGCGAGCGCCGAATGGACGCCTAGGCACCGCCCACCCACGAGAGACGGACGCTGACTCACCGGCCCGGACATGCGGGTGCGCGAGTGGACCGCGCCCGCGGTGAGTCAGTCGCCCAGCAGCCGGCGCTCGTAGGCGACCGCGACCGCCGCGGCTCGATCCCCGACCCCGAGCTTCTCGTACACATGGGTCAGGTGGGTCTTGACGGTCGCCTCGCTGACGAACAGCGTCCGGGCGATCTCGCGGTTGGAACGGCCACGTGCGACGAGCCGCAGGACCTCCCCCTCCCGGTCGCTCAACTCGGTCGTGTCCGCGCGAACCCGTGAGACGACGCGGGTGGCGACCGAGGGCGAGAGCACCGACTCGCCGCGCGCCGTCGCGCGCACGCCGGCGAACAGCTCCTCGCGCCTGGCGTCCTTGAGCAGATAGCCGGTCGCGCCGGCCTCCAGCGCGGCCATGATGTCGCGATCGGTGTCATAGGTGGTGAGCACGAGCACATGGCCGCGGATCCGCCGCCGGGTCAGCTCGGTGATCGCGTCGACGCCGCTGCCCCCGGGCATCCGCAGGTCCATGAGGACGACATCGGGGTCGGTCCGGGCGACCAGCTCGACGGCCGCCGGACCATCGGAGGCCTCGCCGACCACGGCGAGGTCGCCGGCCGATTCGAGCATGCCCCGCAGACCGTCGCGGACCACCGGATGGTCGTCGACGAGGACGATCGAGATGCGCATCGGCTCAGTCATCGTGCGCCGATGGTAGACGAAGCGAGACGGCGGTGCCGCCGCCCTCCTCGGACTCCACGAGCAGATCCCCGCCGGCACGCTCGGCCCGGCGACGCATCCCGCCGATCCCGAAGCCGCTGATCTCGTCGGCCACCGTCGCACGCGGATCGAAGCCGGAACCGTCATCGCGGACGTCCACCATGACTTCGTCGTCGGTGTACGACAGCGTCACCGTGGCGCGCGATGCCCCGGCATGGCGCGCCGTGTTGGCGAGAGCCTCCATGACGATCCGCAGCACCACCACCTCGCGATCGGGACCGAGCGCGAGCGGATCGCCCGTCACCACCACATCGGCATCGATGACATGCTCCTCGGACCACGACCGCACCCGCTCGGTCAGCACGCTCGGCAACGACGACCCGCCCAACCCGTCCGGTCCGAGGGCGACGACGACCCGTCGGGCGTCCTGGAGGGAGGACCTGGCCAGCGTCTCCGCTCGCTGTAGATGCTCGGCGACCACGGGGGCGACCGGTACGTCGGCGGCAGCCTGCAGCTGGGTGACGATCCCGGCGAGTCCTTGAGCGACCGTGTCGTGCAGCTCCAGAGCGAGGCGCTCCCGCTCGTCGCGCACACCCTCGGCCCGGGCTCGCTCCCACAGCTCCGCCTCCAAGATGGCGTTGTCGTCGAGAGCCCGCTCCAGCTTCGCGTTCGCCTCCTCGAGGGCGGCGATCGTCGCGGCGCGCTCGTCGGCGAGGGCGGTCTCGTCACGACCGAGCCGCGCGAAGACGGTCATGAGCATGACGTGCACGATCAGCAGCATGGCGAAGAGCAGGTACTGCACGCCGTGGATCGGCAACCCGCCGGACTGCGCTGCCGCCAGGGTGATCGCGCTGCCCACGCGGACGACCATCGCCCAACGGCCCCGGGCATAGCGCTCGGCGTCGAAGTAGCCGGCCGCCGCATAGAGGGAGCCGAGCGGGTTGAGCCAGGTGAGCACGAAGGCCACGAGCGTGCGGGCGAAGACATAGACATGACCCAGCGCGTCATCGGTGGACTCATCGCGTGGGCGATCCCCGCACCACCAGTGCCCGACAGCCAGGAGAACCGAGAGCGCGACGATGGTCGGTGCCCGGTCGGCCGTACCGAAGGCGGGACCGGTGGCCAGGCACAACACCACCGTGGCCGCCAGCAGCACATAGGGCCCGCGACGCAGGAGCCACGACCACCGACGATCGAGGTCGGTCGCGAGATCGCTGCCGGTTCGCTCGCTGCGCTCGCTCATGCCGCCACCACCTCAAGGAAAAAGGACAGTAGGCGATGCCGGCATGAGAAAACACTGCCGGTTCGCTCGCTGCGCTCGCTCATGGCCCTTCCCCGGTCGCTCGGTGGTCGTCACTCCCAGCGAAAGTAGCGTGCCGCCACCGCGCCGGCGAGCATCGTCCACGCCACCAGCACGATCAGGTGGACCGGATCGGGCCAGTCCCCGGCGACCGCCTGCTCCAGTCCCAGGACCGCCGCGCCATTGGGGGTGAGCCCCACGATGCTCTCCGCCCACCCGGGAAGGGCGCTGATGGGATACCACACGCCCGCGGTGAACATCGAGGGGAAGAACACCGCCGTCCCTATGACCGAGGCGGTCTTCGCCGAGGGCGCGAGTCCGGCGATCAGCGCCCCGCAGGCGAGATTGGCGGCGACCGCGAGCACGTAGACCAACGCGGCCGATCCGAGCGCGGCGATCCGGGCATCGTAGGCGACGTAGCCGACGAGCAGGGCGAGTCCCGACCCGATCAGCACCGCGCCCGCATGGAGCACACCCTGGGCGAACAGCAGGTCGCCCGCCCGCGCCGGAGTGGTGGCGTACCGCCGCAGCACCAGTTTCTCGCGATAGGTGGAGATCACGGCGGGCATCGTCATGAGCGAGGCCATGATGGCGGTCAGGATCAGCGCCGTCGGAAGATACAGATCGATGGTCCGCAACCCGCCGAGATCCTCGCTCGGCGTGCGGAAGTCGGGGATGAGTCCGAGGATGCCGAGCAGGGCAGGCGGGAAGACGATGATCCAGAACAGCGCGCCGGGCTCCCGCAGCATCAACCGCGTCTCGGCGCCGAGGACGGCGCGGGCGGTGGTGGTCGTGCTCATCGGTTCGCTCCTTCGGATTCGCGGCGGACGACATCGAGATAGGCCTCGTCCAGGCTCGACTCGGTGATTCTCAGGCCGTGCGGTCGGATGCCCTCCCGCGCCAGGTGGTCCAGGACGGCGAGCACGCCGTCGTCATCGGTGACCACCTGGACCGTCTGGTCACCGGAGGTCACGTCCGCGACTCCGTCGAAGGAGCGCAGGACGTCCAGGGCGACACTCGCCGACGGTGCGAACCGCATCACCGCGGGTGCGGCGGTGCTGCCGACGAGACCCGCCGGCGTGTCGAGGGCGATCATCCGCCCTCGCTCGATCACCGCGAGACGGTCGCACAGGAACTGCGCCTCCTCCATCAGGTGGGTGACGAGAACGATCGTCGTGCCGGCCTCGCGCACTTCCCGTACCAGCGACCACACATCGCGCCGCGACGCCGGGTCGAGTCCCGTGCTGAGCTCGTCGAGGAGCGCGATACGGGGCCGGCCGATCAGGGCCAAGGCGATGGAGAGACGCTGTTGCTGGCCACCCGAGAGCGCGGTCCAGGCATGTCCGAGGCGTTCGGTGAGGCCGAGCCGGTCGGCGAGCTCGGCTGGATCGCGAGGATCGTCATAGAAGCTCGCGAAGAGATCGAGGGCCTCGCTCACACGGAGCTTCGGCTGGAGGCCGGCCTGCTGAAGCTGTACGCCCAGGTCGCGTTTAGCGGTGGCGCGGTCACGGGCCGGGTCGACGCCGAGGACCTCGACGGTCCCCGCGTCGGGGCGGGCCAGTCCGGCGATGCAGTCGATCATCGTGCTCTTGCCGGCCCCGTTCGGACCGAGCACACCGAGGATCTCACCGGTGGCCACCTCGAGGTCGATGTCATCGACGGCGACGACCGATCCGTAGGTCTTGCGTAGCCCGCGGAGCCGGATGGCAGGGGCGGTGGTCGTGGTCATGCCTCCATCCTGGAAGACGGAGCGGGTCCGGGGCATCGGCCGATCCGCCAGAGCCGGGTCAGCCGATCGGCCAGCCGGCGAAGTAGGCGATCGTCGGCGCGACATGGTTCACTAGTGCACCAGGAGGGGAGTATCCCCACTCACGTCCGACTCGTCATCACGTGCGACACCGATGTCGTCCCGGGTCGGCGGCCGGTTTCCACCCGGCGGGAGAGACCTCCGGTGACTACGCACACACCGAAGGATTCTCTGTGGACGTCTCCCTGCTGACCTGGCTCGTCACGATCGCCGTCATCGCCGGCTTCTTCGTGTTCGACTTCTTCGCCCACGTACGCACTCCGCACGCCCCGACCCTCAAGGAATCCGGCTTCTGGTCGGCCTTCTACATCGGCATCGCGATCATCTTCGGTCTCATCGTCGTGTGGGTGTGGGGTGGCACGTTCGGCGGTGAGTACTTCGCCGGCTATGTGACGGAGAAGGCGCTCAGCGTCGACAATCTCTTCGTCTTCGTCATCATCATGGCGAGCTTCTCGGTGCCGCGGGAGTACCAGCAGAAGGTGCTGCTGATCGGCATCGCGATGGCACTGGTGATGCGCGGCGCGTTCATCGCTCTCGGCGCCGCGGCGATCAATGCCTACGCCTGGGTGTTCTACCTCTTCGGCGCGTTCTTGATCTACACGGCCGTCAAGCTCATCGTCGATCACGTCAAGGACGACGACGATGAGGGCGACAGCCGCATCGCGCGGCTGGTCAAGCGCGTCCTGCCGACCACTGACGAGTATCACGGCGACCGTCTCACCGTGCGCATCGACGGCAAGCGCCTGGTGACGCCGATGCTGCTGACGCTGGTGGCGATCGGCTTCGCCGACCTGGTCTTCGCGGTCGACTCGATCCCGGCGATCTACGGTCTGACCCAGGAGGCGTATCTGGTGTTCACGGCCAACGCCTTCGCGCTGCTGGGACTGCGGCAGCTGTTCTTCCTCATCGGCGGCCTGCTGGACCGGCTGGTCTTCCTCTCCTACGGACTGTCGCTGATCCTGGCCTTCATCGGCGTCAAGCTGGTGCTGCATGCCCTGCACGAGAACACGCTGGGCTTCATCAACGACGGCGAGCACGTGAAGGTGCCCGAGGTCTCCACGGGCATGTCGCTGATCGTCATCGTCGGGATCCTCGTCATCACGACGGTCGCCAGCCTGCTCAAGACCGGCGGCAAGGCACAGAAGGACCCCACCCTCGAGGACTGAGAGCCGCTTGTCGGCTGGTCACTACGGTTGCAGCGTTGGAAGCACCGGCCGATGGGGTGGCCATCGGCCCGGCCGTCAGCGCCTCATCGTGGTGAATCATCAACCACACTTCGGCGCGATGCTGCCACCACATCAGCGGCGTTGGTAGATGTCACGGCGGTGGCCGACCGCGACGACCAGAACTCGCAGCACCTGGTCGTGGATCTCGTACACGATGCGGTAGTCGCCGGTGCGGACCCGCCATTCGCCGGAGCCGCCGACGAGCTTCCTGGCACCCGGTGGTCGAGGCTCAGACGCCAGCAGTTCCACAGCGGCCTGGATCCGCCTCCGAGCGTGGGGGTCGAGCTTACGCAGCTGACGGGCTGCCGGTGGACTCACCTCGATCCGGTAACTCCACTGAGTCATGCGAGACCGAGATCGGCCTTGACCTGCTCCCAGGGGATCGATGCCTCGCCCGATTCCTCCATCTCGGCCCGAGCGGCCGCGGCAGCCCGGATATCGGCCAGATCCTCGGCGGCCTCGACCAGCCGGTCGAAATGGTCCGCGTCGACCACCGCGGCGACACGACGGCCGCGGCGGGTCAGGAACACCGGATCGGCCTCGATACGTGCCCGCTCGACGACATCGGCCAGACGGGCCCGAGCATCGCTGACGGTCATCTCACTCATGGCACCATAGTATCCGATTGCGCTGAAATGTACAATTCGGCTCACAGCCGGCCGCGGAGGGAACGGTCGGCGGCGCGTTGCTGTTCGAGCGCCGCGATGAGGGTGCGGGCATCGTGCGGGCCACGGTGCCGGATGCCGTTGAGGAAGAAGGTCGGGGTTCCGCGCGCGCCGCTGGCGAAGGCGCTCACCTCGTCGTCACGCACCCGATCGCGGACCTGGGCATCGGCGCAGTCCTGAGCGAACTGGTCGAGATCGAGGCCGAGCTGGTCGGCATAGCCCACGAGGTCGTCGTCCTCCAGATGCGCCTGCGACCCGAAGAGCAGTCCGTACATCTCCCAGAACTTGCCCTGCCGTCCAGCGGCCTCGGCCACGATCGCGGCATCGAGGGCCCGCGGATGGACGTCCTCGAGCGGCAGATGACGCACGGCGAAGCACAGATCGTCGCCGAAGTGGGCACGCAGGTCGTCGCCCATGCCGGTGCTGCGGGCGCAGAAGGGGCATTCGAAGTCGAAGTACTCGACCACGACGACGGGCGCGGCGGGATCGCCGTGGATGTGGTCGCGCTCAGGGTCCAGCGGCGGATCGAGCACCATCGGCAGGTCGGCGCTCTCCTCTCCCAGCCGGTTCCGCGCGACACGGAACACGACCCAGCCGAGCAGCCACGAGAGCCCCATCGCGATGAGCACGCCGATGACCGCGAAGCGCGCCGTCTCGCCCTCGAAGGCCAGCGAGACGATCAGGAGCGACATCGTGAATCCGATGCCCGAGAGCGCGGCTCCCCCGGCGACACTGCCCGGACCGACCCCGTCGGGCAGGGTGCCGAGCCGCAGCCGGACCGCGGCCCAGGCGCCGAGCGAGATGCCGAGGGTCTTGCCGACCACGAGCCCGGCCACGATGCCCCAGGTCACCGGGGAACGCAGCGCATCCCCGAGCACACCGCCGCGCAGGTCGACCCCTGCGTTGACGAGGGCGAAGATCGGCACGATCACGAGGGCGACCGGGGCGGCGATGACGGTGTGCAGCCGCTCGTTGACCGAGATCGACCGCGCCAGGCCCGCCTGTGCCGTCCTGGCCACGCGGGCCTGCGGCGACTGCCAGTAGTCGCGGAAGAGGTACTTGGCCCGGATGACGTCCTCGCGCTCGGGCGCCGCGGCCGGGACCAGCAGGCCCGCGGCCATGCCGGCGAGCGAGGGATGGATGCCCGACAGCAGCGTCGCCGCCCAGAGAACGACGATCATGACGACATAGGGGCTGCTGCGCCACTGACGCGACCGTCCGAGCAGCCATAGCAGTCCCAGACAGACGAAGGAGATCAGCAGCGGGGTGACCGCGAGGTCGTCGGTGTAGAAGATGCCGATGATCGAGACCGCGAGGAAGTCGTCGACGACCGTCAGCGTCAGCAGGAAGACGCGCAGCTGGTTCGACATCGCGGGGCCAAGGAGCGCCAGCGCGCCGAGCAGGAAGGCAGTGTCGGTGCCGACCACAGCGCCCCAACCACGTGCCGCCTCACCCCCGGCGATCGCCAGGTAGATCAGCGCTGGCAACGCCACGCCGGCGAGGCCAGCCACCAGGGGAACAAGGGCGCGGCGGCGGTCGCGTAGCGACCCGACCGCGAACTCCTGGCGCACCTCGAGTCCGATGAGGAAGAAGAAGACCACCATGAGGCCGTCGTTGACCCAGTGGTGCAGATCCATGTCGATCATGAAGTCGCCGATCTCGACCATGATCGGGATCTCCAGCAGATGCTCGTAGCTGTCGGACAACGGCGAGTTGGCCCACACCAGTGCGAACAGCGCGACGCCCACCAGGAGGAGCGCGCTGCCGGACTCGGTCCGCAGCCGTTCGATGACCCGCTGGACCCCCGCGTCGACCGCACTCATATCGCTCACCTCTCGGACAACTCCGCCGAGCGTCAACTTACTCCCGGTGAACCCGGTGACGGGCGTGGTCGGCGACGGAGGCGACGATTCCGCGCTGGATCTCCATCGAGGTATCCCATGACGACACCTCGATACCGTGATCGGCGTCCTCGATCGTCACGAGCCGAGCCCGGGTCCCCTCGACGCGCTCGGGCAGCCAGGCGGGATCCTCGGTCCCACCGATCGCGAGGTGGTCGGCTCCCGCCGACCGCAACGCGTCGCTGATCGCGTCCTCCATCAGCAACGGGGTAAGCCATACCCCGGGTACTCCCGCGTCGACCGCGATCGGCAGCGCCCAACTGCCGAAGGACTTGCCCACGACGAGGCCGGGGGTGCGATCCAGCACCGAGCAGGCTCTCCGGTAGGCGTCCTCGACGAACTCCCGGGACCGCGCGCGGGCGGCATCGTCCACGGTCCAGCTCACCGTCGCCACGCACCACCCGTCGTCGGCGAGCGCTCGCGCCGACCAGTACAACAGCGGCGCTTGCGCGGTGTAGCCCACTCCGGGCAGGATCACCACGGCAGGACCCTCGCCCTGACGAGAGTCGATGTCCACGTGGACCATGGACGTCACCCTACGCCGATTCACCGGGAGGCCGGATGGAGCAGACGACCGCACGCGACATGACCTTCGAGGTCGAACGAGGCGGGGAAGGGCCACCGGTCGTGCTCCTGCACGGGTTCCCCGAGACGGCCGCCAGCTGGCGAACCGTCGCCGGCCTCCTGCACGATGCCGGGTACAGCACCTACGCCCCGAACCAGCGCGGCTACTCCCCGGAGGCACGGCCGGAAGGGGTCGAGGCCTACACGATGGACACCTTGGCCGATGACGTGCTCGCCCTCGCCGATGCGTGGGGACTGGATCGCTTCCACCTCGTCGGTCACGACTGGGGCGCGGCGGTGGCCTGGAAGCTGACCGCACTGCACCCGGAGCGAGTCGAGACCCTGACGGCCGTGTCGGTGCCGCACCTGGCCGCGTACGGGTGGGCGCTGGCCCACGACGCCGATCAGCAGCGCCGCGCCTCCTATATCGGGCTGTTCCGTGACGGTCAGCGAGCCGAGGAGCTGCTGCTGGAGGACGATGCCCGGCGGCTGATCGCGATGTTCGAGGGGCGCGTCCCGGCCGATCTCGTCGGGGAGCATCTCGCGGCCCTGCGCGAGCCGGGAGCGCTGACCGCGGCCCTGAACTGGTATCGCGCCATGACCCCCGAGACCGACCTGCCGGCGGTCCGGGTGCCCACGACCTATGTCTGGAGCACCGACGACCAAGCCCTGGGCCGGGCCGGAGCGGAGCGCTGCGGCGATCATGTCGATGCCGACTACCGCTTCGTCGAGCTGGAGGGGATCTCGCACTGGATCCCCGAGGAGGCGCCCGGCGAACTCGCCGAGGTCATCGTCGACCGCATCGCCGGATGAGCCGGATGACCTGTGAGCTCCTGCTCCGCCTCGACGGGAGCCTGCTCGAGGGCCCGTGCTGGGACCCGCGTGACGAGCGGCTGCTGTGGGTCGACATCCCGAATCGCACCGTCTACGCCATGTCCTGGGCGGGTGGGAACGTCACCACCGTGACCACCCTCGAGGACGTCAGCGCCGTCCTGCCCCTCGCCGATGCCGGGGAAGTGCTCGCGTGTCGTTCGGGTCTCACCACTTCCGCTGACCCTGGTCGGATTCAGCTCCCCATCGAGTCGCACCGTTCCTGGGCACGTACCAATGACGCCGCCTGCGACCCGGCGGGCCGGCTGTGGGTCGGCACGATGGCCGATGACGCGAGCCCCGGCACAGGCACGCTCTACCGGGTCGAGCCGGACTGGTCGTGTCACGCCGTCGTCGGCGACCTCACGATCAGCAACGGTCTCGGGTGGGGCCCGGACGGTGACCTCATGTACCTCATCGACAGCGCGACCCGGGCCCTCGACGTGTTCGACTACGACATCGCGACCGGTGCCGTGGACGCCCGCCGCACGCTCGTCGACACCAGTGGGTGGCCGGGTCTTCCGGACGGCCTGGCCATCGACATCGAGGGAGCGATCTGGGTGGCCTTCTACGGAGGATCGGCCGTCCGGCGGTTCGCCCCGGACGGACATCTGCTGGCCACCGTGGAGGTGCCGACGGAGAATCCCACCAGCTGCGCCTTCGCCGGACCGGGGCTCGATCAGCTCGTCATCACCACGGCCCGAGCATCGGATCGGTCCTCCGGCGGTGACCTGTACGTCCTGCGGCCGGGCACGACGGGACTACCGCACCGGCCCTTCGCCGGATGAGGAATCCCACCCGATCTCGACGCGGAGGGACACCGGCTCGCCGGGACGGGTGGTCCTCGGCGAGGCGCCGTTGACCTCATCGGGCGGACCCGTCTGAGGCTCGACGCAGACTCCCGCGGGATCGGCGTCGTACACCAGCAAGACGGGCGCGTCGCTGCGCAGACGCAGGTCGAGGACACCCGGCCAGCGGATGACCGCCGCTCCGTCGTGGCCGACGAAGGCGTCGTTATAGGGTCCGTCGCCGGCCGGCACGCGCTCGCTCGTCTGGATGCCGGCATCGTCCTTGGCCAGGATCGACTCCGAGGGCAGGCCCACCTCCACCGAGCGTCCCGCGACCTCGCGGCGAAACCACGGATGCCAGCCGAGGGTCACCGGTACCTCGGCCTCCGTCGCCTCGGCCGAGAGCTCGAGGAGTAGGCCATCGGGTCGCAGCCGCACAGCCTGCCGGAGCGTCAGCGCACCCAGCCACTCGTCGGCCGAGACGGTCGTGTGCCACCGTCCCTCGCCATCGGACTCCCACGCCGTGCTGTGGACCAGGCCGTGCGAGGAGTGGCCGTCGCCGAGAACCGGGAACCGGCGCTCTCGCCCGTCGTGACGAGCCACGCCGCCGCGCAGCCGACCGGCCCACGGCGCCATGACGAAGCCGCCGTACCACCAGGGGCGCCGCCCTCGCGTGACGAGGAGCTCATGCCCACCGACGCGCAGCGACACGAGCCGGCAACCGTCGTCCGCGTCGACGACGGCCTCGGCCTCGCCCACGCGGAACGTCGCCTGCCCGCGGGTCATCGTGCCGCGACCTCCTCCGATCGGGCTCCTTCGGTCAACAACACGTGTCCGGTCCAGGCGGCGCAGCCGAGCCAGATATGGTCCTTCAGCCCGTAGCCGACATCGGGATCGGGCGCGTAGGTCAGCGGAAGCCCCTCCGGGCTCAGGTAGTGCGTGAGCGCCGCACAGCAGGCCCGAGCCTTGGCGAGATGCTCCTCCTCTCCCGTGTGCTCGTAGAACGCGAACTGCGCCAGCGCGAAGTTGGCGAGGTGGAAGTCGATCGGATAGTAGTGCGAGCACTGCTCCATCACCGCCGGGCACGGATAGGAGAGGAAGTCGACCGGACTCTCGACCGCCCAGAACACGAAGCCGTCCTCGACCCAGCGCAGGATCCGCCGGGCCCGTTCCAGATGCTCGGGGTCTTCGTCGGTGTGGCTCAGCAGGTACTGAGCGGTGGCCAGCGCGTCGAGATTGTTGTAGTTCTTCGAGGTGGAGTCGTTGAGGGAGCTCGGGACGTCGTCGTAGTCGCTGATCCACTGGTTGTCCGCCACGGGTCCCTCCAGCAGCCAGCGCGTCGCGGCGGCGATCGGCTCGTCGAAGCCGGCCTCGCCGGCGTCGCGCAGCTGCCGCCACAGCTCCAGCGCGAACACCAGGCTGGTGCTCTCGTCCGACTCCTTCTGGGGCTCGCCAGTCCGGGCGTCGACGCGGAAGCCGATCCCGCCGGACGGCAGCTGATGTCGCGCGAGCTCGCGGCCGATGTGCAACGCGGTCTCGAAGGCGTCCGGACGCTCCTCGTGCTCGGCGAACCGCAGCAGGCCGGTCGCCCACATCGCGGCCTTGAGCGGCTGGATCGTGTCGCCCTCGGCGAACTCGCCGCCCATGTGCCCCCGCGAGATCGTGGAGTACGGATAGCGCGGCCAGGCGTAGTCGTCGGGGGTGACGAATCGGTTCGTGGTGTCGATGAGCAGCCGCGCGTATCCGATTGCCTCCTCCGCCCGCTCGGGACGCGCCCGCGCGTAGGCGCGCAGGAAGTCCAGATAGAAGGAGTAGTGCAGGCCGGGATAGGCGTGGCTGTCCAGCTCGCGCCGCTCGGCCTCCAGCACACCGTGCCAGACGAACGGCGGCAACGAGGGATCGTGCTCGCCGTGGTGCTCGTGACTGGTCAGCACGTCGTAGACCGCGTCGATCACCTCGTCATAGGAGGTGGCGGGATCGATCGGCTGCCAGCCGGCGAAGTCCGTTCCCTTGACGAATCGCAGGCCGTAGCCGATGTTGCGGCTAGAGCCGTCCTCGAACTCGACGGTGGCGTTGCCCCGGACATGGCCGGTGGCGAGCGCATCCCACACGGGAGCCAGGTCGATGTCGCCGCCGCTGCCGGTGACCTCGTGCTTCACCCCCGCGCTGTCCACGAACACCCCACGATGCGACCGTGCGCCCTCGACATCGGGAACGCGGATCGTGAAGGACGCGATGTGTCGCGGCGCATCGGTGCTCCACCGCAGCGGGATCACCGAGGGACCGGTGTCGGGGGCGAGAGTGGCGGGCATGTCGACCATCGGATACCTCCAGGTTGGGGACTGTCGGGGTCACCAGTCGGCGACGGAGCCGTCGTCGAGCAGGG
The DNA here is from genome assembly GCF_007421815.1 of Aeromicrobium piscarium. Taxonomy (GTDB): domain Bacteria; phylum Actinomycetota; class Actinomycetes; order Propionibacteriales; family Nocardioidaceae; genus Aeromicrobium; species Aeromicrobium piscarium. The sequence goes on from NZ_VLNT01000014.1 coordinate 34,950, forward strand.
TGCGTAGCTGGGGTTCGGGCGCGTACGGGTGACGGGCGGCGGCATCCTCGTCGACCTCGACGCCGATCCCGGAGGCCGAGGGGAGGCCGACGCTCGGGCCGACCACGGCGAGTTCGCCGGTGACGACCTCTTGGCGCCAGGGCACGTCGACCCGCATGACCTCCTGGATCAGGAGATTGGGTGTGCTGAGGCCGATGTGGACGTTCACGGCGGTCGCGACCGGACCGAGCGGGTTGTGCGGGGCGACGGCGACACCATAGGACTCCGCGAGCGCCGCGATGCGCTTCAGCTCGGCGACGCCTCCGCAGTGGCACACATCGGGCTGGATCACGGCACAGGCGCGTTCGGCCAGGAGATCCACGAAGGCCCGGCGGCCGATCAGCCGCTCGCCGGTCGCGATCGGGACGGGCACGGCGTCGGCGATGCCGCGCAGCGCCCCGATGTCCTCGGGCTGCGTGGGCTCCTCGAGGAACCAGGGGTCGTAGGGGGCGAGCGCCCGGCCGTAGCGGATCGCCATGGCGGGGCTGGTGCGGCCGTGCAGATCGACCATGACATCGACATCCGGGCCGACGGCCTCGCGTACCGCGGCCATCCTGGCCACGGCCAGCCGGACACCGGCCGATCCCGACAGCGGGGCGCCGACCGGGACCGCGAGGATCTTCAGCGCGTCGAATCCGTCCGCCACGCTGCTCGCCGCTGCTTCACCGAAGGCCTCCGGTGAGCCAGTCTCGTAGACGGCCGAGGAGTCGCCACCGCCCAGGTGGTCGTAGAAACGCAGCCGATCGCGGACCGATCCGCCCAGCAGCTGGTACAGCGGAACGCCGAGCGTCTTGGCCTTGACATCGTGCAGCGCCTGCTCGATGCCGCTGATGGCGCTCATCGTGACGATGCCGCCCTTGAAGAAGTGGTGACGGCACATGCTCTGCCAGAGATGCTCGGTGCGCATCGCATCCTCGCCGAGCAGCAGCGGACGGAGGTCGTCCACGGCCCCGACGACAGCCCGAGTCTGCCATTCCAGTGTCGCCTCGCCCCAGCCCACGAGCCCCTCGTCGGTCGTGACTTTGACGAAGACCCAGTTACGCAACTCGGCGCCGACGACGACCGTCGCTACGTCGCTGATCCTCATGTCACGTCCTCCGCGGAGTCACCGGCGGCCGGTCGCGGCGGACCAGGGAAGTGGCAGGCGACCCAGTGGTCCGGCGCCGCCTCGACCAGCGGCGGCTCGACCTCGGCGCAGAGCCGCTCCTCGCGTCCGACGGGGCACCGGTTACGGAAGCGACAACCCTGCGCCGGGCGCACCGTCGTGCTGTCGCTCGTGGCCGACACCCTCTCCCGGTTGCTCTCGGTCACCGGATCGGGCACCGGGATCGCGTCGAGCAGCAGGTGTGTATAGGGGTGCAGCGGGTTGCCGAAGAGGGCATCGCGCGGCGCCCGCTCCACGAAGGTGCCGAGATACATGACCGCGACCTCGTCGCACATGTACCGGACGATCGCGAGATCGTGGGCGATGAACAGGAACGCGATCCGCGTCTGATCCTGGAGTCGCCGCAGCAGATTGAGGATCTGCGCCTGGGTCGACACGTCGAGGGCCGAGACGGGCTCGTCGAGCACCATGAGCTCGGGCTCCACCGCGAGGGCGCGCGCGATGTTGACCCGCTGCGCCTGCCCGCCGGACAGCTGGTGGGGATAGGAGCGGCCGTACTCGGGTCGCAGGCCGGTCGTCTCGAGCACCTCGTCGACGCGGCGGCGCCGCTCCTCACGATCGCCCAGCCCGTGGGTCTCCAGCCCGAGGGCGATCGCCGATGCGGCGGTCTTGCGCCGGTTCAGTGAGGCGTGCGGGTCCTGCAGCACCATCTGCATCCGGCGGCGCAGCTGCCGGAGCCGACCCGCCGGGAGGGTGGTGACCTCGGTGCCGTCGAGCACGACGGAGCCGCCACTGGGCTCGGCGCCGAGCCGCGTGACCGCCTTGGCGATCGACGACTTGCCCGACCCGGTCTCCCCGACGATGCCGAACGACCGTCCGCGCTCGATGCTGAACGAGACATCGTCGACCGCCGTGAACGCGTTGGCCCCACGGCCGTAGACCTGTCGCAGTCCGCTGACCTCGAGCAGGGCTCGCTCGGTCGGACCCCCGTCCTCGGGCTCGATCGACTGTGATGCGGTCATCGCATTCCCTCCTGGGCGAAGTGGCACTCCGCCCCATGCGGCCGGGGACCCGGATCGGTGATCACCGTCGGCGGGAACACCTCCGCGCAGACCTCCTCGGCACGAGGACAGCGAGGCCGGAAGCTGCACCCCGTGGGCAGCTCGGCGGGCAGCGGCGGACTGCCCGGGATCGTCGGCAGAAGTTCGTTCACATCGCCGTCGAGGCGGCACATGGAGCCGAGCAGAGCACGTGTGTAGGGGTGCCGCGGGTCGTCGTAGGTCGGCTCCGCCTCACCGAACTCGACGACGCGCCCGCCGTACATCACCGCGACCTGATCGCAGAAGCGGGCCGCGATGGCGAGGTCGTGGGTGATGAAGACGACAGCCGTGCCGCGGTCCTCGGAGATCCGGCGCATCAGGTCCACGATCCGGGCCTGTGTGGTGACATCGAGCGCCGTCGTGGGCTCGTCGGCGATCAACAGCTTCGGCTCGGCCGAGAGCGCCATCGCGATCATGACCCGCTGCCGCATCCCGCCGGACAGTTCATGGGGATAGGAGTCCACCCGCCGCTCCGGATCGGCGATGCCGACCTCGTGCAGCAGGTCGATCGCCCGGCGGCGGGCCACCGCGCGGCTGACGTCCTCGTGCAGCCGGATGCACTCGACGATCTGGCGCCCGATGGAGTACACCGGATTGAGCGAGGACATCGGGTCCTGGTAGACCATCGCGAGGCTCCCGCCGCGCATGGCGGCGAGCTGGCGCGGTGAGAGGTCGAGCAGTTCGACACCGTCGAGCACGATGCTGCCCTCGACCGTCAGGGGCGGCTTCAGCAGACCCATGATCGCCAGGGCCGTCAGCGATTTGCCCGACCCGGACTCCCCGACGACGGCCATCCGGCCCCCTGGGGGCAGATCGAGGTCGACGCCCCGGACGGGCGTCACCTCGCCGACGCGCACCGAGAGATCGCGCACGCGTAGCAGCGGCGCGGCCTCCGTACCGGTCTCATCAACGACGTCCACGCGGATCGAACACCTCCTGGAGTCGGTCGCCGAGCACGTTCAGCGACCACACGACGGCCACGATCACGAGTCCCGGCCACACGGCGTACAGCTGCGAGTTGTAGAGGTTCTGATAGCCCTGCAGCAGCAGGCTGCCGAGCGAGGCACGCGGCGGTTCCACGCCGAGACCGAGGAAGCTCAGTCCCGCCTCGGTGAGGATGGCGTAGGCGCCGACGAGCGCGGCCTGCACCATCAGCGGCGGCGCCACATTCGGCAGGAACTCGCGCCAGACCAGCCGGATCGGTCGGGCCCCCGTGCCGGCGACGGCCACGGCGTAGTCCTTGCTCATCTCGTCGAGCAGGGCCGAGCGCGCGAGACGTGCGACCACCGGCGCGTTCAGCAGGCCGATGATGACGATGAGGAGCGGCACCGAGGAGCCGAGGGCGGCGACGAGCAAGAGGGCCAGCAGGAACTGCGGGATCGCCAGCAGTCCGTCGACGAGGCGCATCAGCACGGCATCGACCCAACGGCCGAACAGCCCCGCCGCCAGCCCCCAGACGGTGCCGAGCACCATCGCCAGCAGCACGGCGCCGCCGGCGACGATGAGCGACAGCCGGGCGCCGTACAGCAGCCGGCTGAGCAGATCCCGGCCCAGCTCATCGGTCCCGAGCAGATACGGCCAGGTCGGACCGGAGAAGATCGCGTCCTGGTGGATCTGGTTGGGAGGGAACGGCGAGATGAGCGGAGCCGCGACCGCCGCGCCGACGATCACGATCAGCAGGAGGGCGCCGATCCGGGCGTCGCCGGCTAGGGCTCGCCATCCCCTGCCGGCACGCTTCGCCCGGCCGCCGGAGGCGGGGCCGCCGGGTACTCCGGGGTCCCCAGGGGACGGGACGAGTCCGGGCTCGCTGCGCTCGCTCATGACGCCCCCACCCGGATCCGCGGATTGAGCAGGCCGTAGGCGAGATCGATCAGCAGGTTGATGACGAGGAAGCCGGCCGAGAGCAGCAGGATCACCCCTTGGAGGATGCCGTAGTCGCGCCCCGCGATGGCGTCGACCGTCAACGAGCCCAGCCCGGGCCATCCGAAGACGTATTCGACGAGCACCACGCCGCCGAGCAGCTGCCCGGCGAGGAGGCCGACGAAGGTGAGTGTGGTCATGAGGGCATTCGGCAGGCCGTGGCGGACGATGGCCTGACCCCACATCAGTCCCTTGCCCTCCGCCGTGCGCATGTACAGGTTCCCCGACACGTCCGCGAGCGAGGATCGCAGGAAGCGGGCGATCGGCGCGGCCAGCGTGACGCCGAGGGTGACGGCGGGCAGGAGCAGCAGTCTCAGGTGCTCGACGGGCTGCTCGGTGAAGGCCACGTAGCCGCGGGCCGGCAGCCAGTCCAGCTGGACGGCGAACACCGACACGAGCAGCAGGCCGAGCCAGAACTGCGGGATGGCCATCGCGACCGTCACCCCTCCGGAGGTGAGGCGGTCGTAGATCGTGCCCGGCCAGCGGGCTCCCAGCAAGGCGACCGGCACCGCGATCACGAGCGCGAGGACGATCGCGGCCGCCGCCAGCTGGAGGGTCGCGGGGATCCGCTGGCCGATCAGGGTGGAGACCGGGAACTGGCTCACATAGGAGACCCCGAGGTCGCCGGTCAGCACCCCGCGCATCCAGTCCAGGTACTGGATCGGGAGCGGTGCGTCGAGACCGAGTTCCTGCCGCAGCTGATTCACGGCCTCCTCGGTACCGGCACTCGTCGATGCCCCAAGCCGCATGAGGACCGGGTCACCGGGAAGTACGCGCAGCAGCACGAAGATCACCATGGAGACGATGACCAGCAGCAGCGCGCCGCCGGCGAGCCGTCGTAGAGCGAAACGGAGCATCGACGAGGCCGATCAGGGAGCGGTGCGGTACGCGTGGGCGAGCTGCAGGTTGCCGGCGGACGACGTCCACAGGCCCTCCACCTCCTGGCGGACGGCGGTCAGCATCGCGGTGTGCACGCTGTTGACGAGCGGGGCCTCGGCGTCGATGAGCTGCTGGGCCTCGGCGTAGATCGCCGCCCTCTCGCTCTCGTCCTCGGTGGCCGTGCCCTGCGCCGCGAGGGAGTCGAGCTCATCACTGCGCCAGTTGCCCTCGTAGGTGCCTCCGGTGAGCCGGTCCAGCAGATAGTTCGGATCGTTCACATCACCGCCCTGGTTCGGCACGATGTAACCGGGGAACTCCTTGCCGAGCGGCAGGAAGGCGTCCACCCAGGTGCCGATCTCGTTGTTCTCGATCTTCAGGGTGATGCCGATCTCCTCGAGGCTCTCCTGCAGGAGCTGCGCCTCGGTCTGCCATTCGGGGTAGGCCCCCGCGATGCCCCACCAGGTGAGCGTGTCGCCCTCGGTCACGCCGGCCTCCTCGAAGAGCTCCTTCGCGCGGTCCAGGTCGGGTTCGTACTCGGTCAGGCTGTCGTCGTGGGCCCAGCTGTCCGGCGGGATCAGCGTGTTGCGCAGCGAGGGCTCGCCGAAGCCGGAGAAGGCGGTGTCCCGCACGGACTCGCGATCCAGGGCGTAGGCGACCGCCTGCCGCGCCCGCGGGTCGTCGAAGGGCGGGGTCTGCGTGTCGAAGAAGAGGTAATGGTTGGTCGTCGAGATCTCGGGCTCGTCGATACGGATGTCCGCGGCGCCCTCCAGTGCCTGGGCGTCGCGCGCGGGCACATTCCAAAGCACGTCGATGTCCCCGGAGCGCAGTGCGGTGACGCCGGCGGCCGTGTCGTTGACGGCCTCGAAGTCGATGCCGTCGAGGGTCGGGGCCTCGCCCCAGTAGTCGTCGTTGCGCACGAGCTTCAGCGAATCGCTGGGCACGAAGGAATCCACCATGAACGGGCCGGTGCCCATCGGCTCCTCGTTGATCCGGTCGACGGAGTCGGGGGCGATGATGCGCACGTGGCTGATGGCGAGCGGGAGGGTCGCGTTCGCCCGGTCGAGGGTGACGACCACGGTGTCACCGTCGCTCGAGGCGCCCGAGGTCCCCTCGAGGTAGCTGTGCCCGATCGAGGCATTGTCGTCGGCGATGATCCGCTCGATATTCCAGACGATGTCGTCGGCCTCGAGGGGCGAGCCGTCCCAGTAGGTGACGTCGTCGCGGAGGTGGAAGGTCCACTCGGTGAAGTCGTCATTGGATTCCCACGACTCGGCGATGGCGGGCCGCACCTCGCTCTCCTCGTCCAGGGCGGTCAGGCCGTCCCACAGCAGCGGGTAGAGCACCCACTCCCAGTGGAAGGTCGCCAGGCCGGGGTCGAGCTGGGGGATCGCGTCCTGGCCGGTCGCGACGGTGATCGTGCCGCCTTCGACGGGCTCGTCGCTGCCGCCTCCGCCGCCCCCGCAGCCGGCGACGACCGCGGCGGCCAGCGTGACGGCGGCGAGCTTGGCCGCGACCCGACGGAACGGGCGTCGGCGAGAGACGGGAATCGTGGTCGTCATTGCTGGCTCCTCAGTGACGGGTGGTGCGAAGACAGACGAGAGCCGTGAGCCCACTGACCAGCCCGAGAACTGTGCGGTATGAGCGAACGGTGTATTGGGTAGTTGATACTCTAGGCACTCGGTGTGGCAGGATGTCAAGCACTTCGGGTCGTCGAGTCGGCCCAACGCCGCTGTACATCCGTCGTCGGCGCATTCGTCCGAAGGAGGCTTGGCAGCCATGGCCGCAGGGTCCTATGAAGTCCGCAGCGTCAGCCGGGCGATCGGCATCCTCAACGTCCTCGAGCAGGTGACGCCCAACGATCCCGGCCTCACCGTCTCGGACATCTCGCGTATCGCCGGCGGGCAGAAGAGCACGGTGTTCGCCACGCTGCAGACCCTGCTCGCCCACGGGCTGGTCGCCGACAGCGGCGCGGGGATGTCCCGGCGCTATCGCCTCGGACTCGGCCTGACCCGGCTGGGCGAGCGCGCGGCCGCGCAGACCCCGATCACCGCGCTTCTCACCCCGGCGATGCACGAGCTCTCCCGTGAGACCGGGCTGACGGCCCGCGCGGCGGTTCTCGATCCCGAGGGCTGGGCCGTCGTGATCGCCCGGGTGGACGCCCCCCATGCCGTCCGGCTGGACCTGCGGCTGGGACAGCTGGAACGCCCGCACTGCACCGGGCTGGGCAAAGCGCTGCTGGCGCTCCTGCCCGACGAGGAGGTCCGCGACATCCTCGCCCGCCTGGGCACCCCGATGCACACGCCGCGGACCCTGGGGACGGTCGACGCGGTGATCGAGCACCTCGCCGAGATCCGCGAGGCGGACTATGCCGTCGACGACGGCGAGGATGCAGTCGGCATCACCTGTGTCGCGGCGGCCATCGCGGGCCGGGACGGCCGCCCGATGGCCGCCCTCAGCGTGACCGGCCTGACCGCCGACGACACCATGCGCCGCCCGGACCTCGTCGGCCAGCTCGTGCACAAGCACGCCGCCAGCGTCACCCCCCTCTGACCGCCCCTCCCCAGGTGGCGGTAGGCCATCAACCTTTCCCGCGTGGCAGCGGTATCTCGTCAACCCCATCGCTCCCCGATTGGGGTTGACGACGCACCGCCACCGCGGGAGGAGAGACGAGAACGCCACGCTCGCGGACAGCCGGTTGACCCCCGACCGGATTTCGTGACACGGTATTGCCGTACAGCTTTCGGTCATAACGAACAGGAACTAGCGTGGCTGTCACAGCGCGACATGCTGCCGTCCGTCGTTGGGATCCCCCCGCGACGGCCGTCGCCCTGGGCATCGCCCGGCGCGACATCACCCCGCCGGTCGGCATCCGGGCACGTAATTGGGGTGCGGCGCTCTCCGACGTCTCCACCGGCGTGCACGCGCCGCTCACCGCGACCGCCCTCGCGCTCGGCGACGGCGATCGGCCCGCCTATCTCGTCAGCCTCGACCTCGGCTGGTGGGCCAGCGCGGAGGACGAGCGCGCCCTGCGCGATATCGTGCTGGACCGGCTCGGAGCCGGCGAGGAACGCCTGCTCATCCACCTGATCCACACGCACGCGGGTCCCTCGGTGCGCACCGACGAGACCGACCTGCCCGGCGGCGAGCTGATCCCCGACTACATCGCGGCGCTCGCCGAGCACATCGTCGACGCGTGCGAGGAGGCAGCGCGGGCCCGTGTGCCCGGGCTCGTGACCTGGGCCTACGGCCGCTGCGACCTGGCAGTCAACCGCGACCTGCCCTGCGGCGACGGCACGGTCGTGGCCTTCAACCCCGGGACACCCGCGGACGACACCCTGCTCGTGGGGCGGATCACCGACGAGAACGACCGAGTGCTCGGCACGCTACTCAACTACGCCTGTCATCCCACTACGCTCGCCTGGGACAACACCCTGCTCTCACCCGATCTGGTCGCCGGGGCGCGCGAGATCGTCGAGGCCGAGACCGGGGCGCCGTGCCTCTTCGTCCAGGGCGCCTCCGGGGACCTCGGCCCCCGGTACGGCTTCACCGGGGACCCGGAGGACGCCGACCGCAACGGACACGCTCTGGGCCACGCCGCGAGCGCCGCCCTCACCCTCATGCCGCCGCCCGGCACCGGGCTGGAACTCACACGCGTCGTGGAGTCCGGCGCCCCCGTCGGCGTATGGGAGCACCACCCCGCCGACGGGATCGGGGGGCTGCGCTGCGAGCGGATCGAGGTCTCGATGCCGCTGGCCGGCCGCGTGGCCGAGCAGGACGCCGACCTTCCCGAGCACGTCGCGCAGGAGCGCGCCCGGCGCGCCGCCAGACTCCGCCGCGGGTACGTGGACGGGGACCGGGCACGGCATCCGGTCTGGGTCTGGCACCTCGGCCCCGCCGTCCTCGTCGCGCATCCCGGCGAGGCCTACTCCGCGCTGCAGACCGAGCTGCGCCGTCGCCACGTCGACCGCCCCGTGGTGGTGGCCAATCTGACCAACGGCCCGGGGCACGTCTACCTGCCCACCCGCGAGGCCTACGAGCGCGATCGCTATCAGGTCTGGCAGAGCGTCCTCGCCGCCGGCTGCCTGGAACGGCTCATCGAGGCAGCCGACGAGCACATCGTCGAGACGGCCGCCGGGTCGGAGGACGCATGACCGGGAAGCTGCGCTCGAGCGCCTGGCTCGACGGGACCGACGAGGCGGCGCTGCTGCACCGGGCCGCGCTGCGATCGGCCGGTGCGACACCCGACGGACGACCCGTGATCGGCATCGCGGACACCGCCAGCGACCTGAACCCCTGCAACCTGGGGCTGCGCGACCTCATCGATCCCCTCCGGAGCGCGATCGAAGACGCCGGCGGCACAGCCGTGGTGTTCCCGGTCATGTCCCTGGGCGAGGACCTCATGAAGCCGTCCGCCATGCTCTACCGCAATCTCGCCGCGATGGAGCTGGAGGAGACCGCGCGGGCCTACCCTCTCGACGGTCTGGTGCTGCTGGCCAACTGCGACAAGACGGTCCCCGCCGCCCTCATGGCCGCCGCGAGCGCCGACCTGCCCGCCCTCCTGCTGCTCGGCGGTCCGCGGACGCCGGCGATGATGCGCGGACGCCGGCTGGGCAGCGGAACCGACCTGTGGCGGATGCTGGACGAACGGCGCACCGGCCGGCTCGGCGACGACGGATGGGCCGAGCTCGAGCACTGCCTGGGCACGACCACCGGAGCCTGCAACACCATGGGCACCGCCTCCACGATGGCGCTGCTCACCGAGGCGCTCGCGATGACGCTCCCGGGTGCCGCCGGGCTGCCCGCCTGGTCCACGGAACTCGCGGAGCTGGCGACACGCACCGGCCGCCGGGTGGTCGAGATGGTGCGCGAGGACATCCGTCCACAGCGGGTCATCACGCAGGCGGGCCTGGACAACGCCCTGCGCGTGCTCGCCGCGGTCGGCGGATCGACCAACGCCATCATCCACCTGGCCGCGATCGCCGGCCGGCTCGGACTCGACGCGAGCCTGGACCACGCGGCCCGGATCTTCGCCGACATTCCCCTGCTCGCCGATGTCGAGCCGTGCGGGGCGAGGCTGATGCAGGACTTCGTGGCGGCCGGTGGCCTGGGCACGCTACTGAAGGCGCTCGGCGAACTGGCCGACCCGACCGCGCCCGCCGCGGACGGCCGAACGGTGGCGGACGTCGTCGCCGAGGCACCAGCCCCCGGCGAGGTCATCCGCCCGCGTTCGCGGGAGCTCGCCCCGGCACCGACGATGGCGGTCGTGCGCGGTTCGCTGGCACCGGACGGCGCGGTCATCAAGGTCGCCGCGGCATCCCGCGAGCTGCTGCGCCACACCGGCCCGGCGCGGGTGTTCTCGTCCTATGAGGACATGCGCGAGCGGATGGACGACGAGGCGTCCGCGATCGGCCCCGATGCGGTGCTCGTGATGCGGGGCTGCGGCCCCGTCGGTGCGCCCGGCATGCCCGAATGGGGCATGGTGCCGGTGCCCGAGCCGCTCGCCCGCGCCGGAGTGACCGACATGGTGCGGATCAGCGATGGCCGGATGAGCGGCACGAGCTTCGGCACCGTCGTGCTGCATGTCGCCCCGGAGTCCGAGGTCGGCGGCCCGCTCGCCCTCGTCGAGGACGGCGACCTCATCGCCCTCGACGTCCCCGCCGGCCGCATCGACCTGCTCGTCGACGGCACCGTGCTCGAACACCGACGACAGGCGTGGTCGCCGCGCCCCTCGCCTCATCGTCGCGGCTGGCCCGCGCTCTATCGCGAACGCGTCCTCCAGGCTCCCGAAGGCGCCGACTTCGACGTGCTCGCCGCACCCACCCCAGACCGACGACGGGTCGTTCCGCCCGTCGTCGGCCGATCCTGACTGGAGGCCCCATGCCGACCACCACTCCCGCACTCGCCGGTGTGCTGCCCGTCCTGCAGACACCGTTCCGGCCGGACGGGTCCATCGACGCCGGCGAGCTCCGCCGCGAGATCGATTGGGCCATCGGCATGGGCGCCCACGGCCTCACCATCGGCATGGTCTCGGAGGTGCTGCGCCTGGCAACGGACGAGCAGGAGCAGCTCACCGAGATCGTCTGTGAGCACGGGGACCGGCTTGGGGTGCCGGTCGTGGCGAGCTGCGGGGCGGAGAGCATCCACACGGCGCGCCGGCTCGCCCGGCACGCCGAGCGCGCGGGCGCTCGCGCCGTCATGGCGATCCCCCCGCTGTCGGTCAGCCTGGGCGAGCAGCAGCTCTACGACTACTACGCGACCCTCATCGAGTCGACCCGACTCGGCGTCATCGTCCAGGACGCCAGCGGATACGTCGGTCAGCCGCTGTCGATCGACCTCCAGGCACAGCTGTGTCGGACCTATGGCGAGCGGGTCTACTTCAAGCCCGAGGCGGCGCCGCTCGGTCCGCGGGTGAGCGCGCTGCGCGATGCGACGGACGGCCAGGCCCGGATCTTCGAGGGCACGGCGGGTGCCGCACTGGTCGACAGCTACCGTCGGGGTGCGATCGGCACCATGCCCGGCACCGAGACCATCTGGGCCATCGCGGCGCTGTGGCGGGCTCTCGAGGCGGGCGACTTCGACACCGTCTACGCCGTGAACGGGCCGTTGGCGGGACTCGTCGCCCTGCAGTCGGGGCTCGACGCCTTCGTCGCGGTCGAGAAGCATCTACTGGTCCGCCAGGGCGTCTTCAGCTCTACGACGACGCGCGGACCGGAGGGCTTCACTCTCGACCCGGAGACCCGCGCCGAGGTGGACGTGCTCTTCGACCAGCTCGCGCGGGCGACCGGCCGCGAGTCGATTCCCAGGCTGGAGACCTCGGCGGCGAACGAGGAGAATCGGGGCATGGACGTCCCGAGCACCGCGACACGATGACCGACCGATCGGCCGCTGTCCCGGCCGCCGCTCTCGCCGAGCTCACCTCGCGACTGCCGCCCGGCAGCGTCGTCACCGACCCCGACGTGCTGGGCTCCTATACCCGCGACCGAGAGCTGTGGGCGCCGGCGCACCCGCCCGGTGCCGTCGTCCGGCCGGCGGAGACCGAGCAGGTCGCGACCGTGCTGCGGTGGGCATCCGAGCACGGCATCGCCGTGGTGCCCCGCGGAGCCGGATCGGGCCTGACCGGAGCGGCCAACGCGCTGGCCGGCAGTGTGGTGCTGTCGCTCGAGGCGATGGATCGGGTCCTCACGATGGACCGGGACGACCACTACGCGGTCGTGCAGCCCGGTGTCGTGACGGCGGATCTGAAGCGCCTCGCCGCCGCCGAGGGCCTGCGCTACGCACCCGATCCCGGATCGGCCGAGTTCTGCACGATCGGCGGCAATGTGGCGACGAATGCCGGTGGCCTGTGCTGCCTGAAGTACGGCGTCACGCGCGACGCGGTGCTCGGCCTCGAGGTCGTGCTCGCCGACGGACGGACCCTGCGGGCCGGCGGGCGCACCGTCAAGAACGTCGCGGGCCTCGACCTCGTCGGCCTGTTCGTCGGCAGCGAGGGGCTGCTGGGAGTCGTCACCGAGGTGACCGTCCGGCTCCATCCGGCGCCACTCGCTCTGGGCACTCTCGTGGCGACCTTCGACGACCTGACGGCGGCCGGTCGTGCCGTCGCACGAGTGCTCGCCGCGGGCCGTCCCAGCATGTGCGAGCTGATGGACGCGCCGACCCTGCGGGCCGTCGAGGCCTTCCGCCCGAGCGGCCTGGACACCGACGCCGCCGCCTTGCTGCTCGTCCAGACCGATGACGGCGATGCCGAGGCCATCGCCCGCTGCGCCCAGGCGTGCGAGGAGGCCGGGGCGGCATTCGTGATGACGACGCACGACGCGGCCGAGGCCGAGATGCTGACGATGGCCCGCCGGACGGCCGTGGACGCCCTCGAGGCGCGAGGTCGCTGGATGCTGGAGGACGTGTGCGTGCCGCTGTCCGCCGTACCCGAGCTGGTGGCCGGCTGCCAGCGGATCGGCGAACGCCACGGGGTGACGGTGGCGTGCTTCGGCCATATCGGCGACGGCAACATGCACCCCACGGTGATCTTCGCGCCCGACGATGCCGATGCGGAGCGCCGGGCTCAGCTCGCGACCCACGACGTGGCGAAGCTCGGACTGCGGCTCGGCGGCACGGTCACCGGCGAGCACGGAGTCGGGCAGGCCAAGCGCGACGCGATGGCCGAGCAGGTCGGACCGTTGCACCTCGACGTGCAACGAGCGATCAAGCGGGCCCTGGATCCCGCTGGGATCCTCAACCCCGGCAAGTCCCTCGGCTGACCTCGTGGCGGTACGTCATCAACCCCAACCGGGCCTGATGACGTTGATGAACTACCGCCACTATCGGCGAAAGGTTGACCACCTACCGCCACGGGCCGAGGGATTCAGTCGGCGTGGGTGGAGAAGCGCGCGGACCAGCCGCCGTCGACAGCGACCGACTCGCCGCTGACGAACGAGCCGTCGTCGGACAGCAGGAAGGCGACCACCGCCGCCACCTCCTCGGGCTCAGCGAGCCGGCCCGCCGGCGAACCTCCCGCGAGCCCGCGTTCGGCCGCCGCCGGGTCGGGCTGGGCGGCGAGGCTCGCCTCGAGATGCGGTGTGCGCACCGCCCCCGGCGCGACGGCATTGGCACGAATCCCCCGCGCACCGTAGCTGACCGCGATGCTGCGGGTCAGCGCATCGACACCGCCCTTGGTGAACTCGTAGGCGGCGTGATCGACGTGACTGGCGCGACCGTGGATGGAGCCGACGTTGACGATCGCACCGGGCGTGCCCTGGTCGAGGAAGGCGCCGACCGCGGCCGAACAGCCCCAGATATAACCCAGCCCGTTGACCTCGACGACCGATCGCACGAGTTCGTCGTCGAGATCGTGCAACGGCGTCAGCCGGGTGATGCCGGCGTTGTTGACCCAGCCGCCGAGTGGTGCCAGCGCCATCGCCACGGCGGCCGCTGCCCGGTGGGCGTCGACATCGGCGCTGTCGCCGGTCACCACATCGGCGCAGACATCGCGCATCGCGTCGTCCGGCTCGCGCTCCAGGCCGACGACGATCCATCCGTCGTGGTGCAGGCGCCGCGCGATCGCCCGGCCGATCCCGCGGGCGGCACCCGTGACGACGACGCTGCGCTGGCTCATACCTGTGTCGCCGCCACGCGCTGGCGCTGCCGGCCGAGTCCCTCGCCGCCGAGCTCCATGACGTCTCCCGGCCGCAGGTACACCTGCGGATCCAGGCCCATGCCGACACCCGGCGGCGTACCGGTGTTGATCAGATCGCCGGGCTCCAACGTCATGAACTGGCTGATGTAGTGCACGATCGTGGCCGGGCCGAAGATCATGGTCGCCGTCGATCCGTCCTGGCGGCGCTCACCGTTGACGTCCAGCCACAGGCCGAGATCCTCGACATCGTCGAACTCGTCAGGGGTGGCCAGCCAGGGGCCACAGGGGTTGAAGGTCGGCGCCGACTTGCCCTTGAGCCACTGACCGCCGCGTTCAAGCTGATAGGCGCGCTCGCTCACGTCGTTGCTGAGGACGTAGCCGGCGATCGCCTCCGTCGCGGCCCGCTCGTCGGCCAGATAGGTGACCTGACGACCGATGACGATGCCGAGCTCGACCTCCCAGTCCGTCTTCTGCGAGCCGGGCGGGATGAGCACGTCGTCATCGGGGCCGACGAGGGTATTGGGTGACTTGGAGAACAGGATCGGCTCGTCGGGCACGGCCTGGCCGGTCTCGGCGGCGTGGTCGCTGTAGTTGAGCCCCACGCACAGGATCTGGTGGGGACGGGCGATGGGGGCGCCGATGCGCTCGTCGCCCAGCGGCCGGACGGCGCCGGCGGCCACGCGTTCGGCCACGACGTCCCGCAACCGCTCCACGCCGCCGCCGGCGAAGAACGCGGCGTCGATATCGCCGACGACATCGCCGACCTCGACGATCCCGTCGTCGACGCGGACGACGGGCCGCTCCTCACCGGGTTGTCCGAGTCGCATCACACGCATGGTGCCTCCAAGGGGTCGTTGAGGGGCCGCGACGCGGCCACGATGGTGTCGACGCGCTCGGTGAGGGCGCGAAGCGGGGTACGGCTGGCGACCGAGCTGACGCTGATCGCCCGTGCGTGGGCGATGGGCCGGGCGTCGTCGTACGGGACGGCGAGGCAGCACACGCCCAGCTCGCTCTCCTCGTCCTCGGCGGCCCAGCCGCGTTCGCGGGCCGCGGCCACCTCCTCGACGAGCCGGCCGGGGTCGGTGATCGTGTGGGGTGTGCGGGTGGTCAGGGACTGCTCCGCGGCCCAGGCCCTGACGCCGTCGTCGTCGAAGGTGTCGGCCAGGAGGATCTTGCCGAGCGCCGTGGCATGCGCGGGGTTGCGGCCGCCGATCGTCGAGGTGAGCTGGATGCCCCCGGTCGTGGGCACGACCTTCTCGCGGTAGACCACCTCGCGTCCGTCCAGCACGGCATAGTGGGCCGTCTCGCCGAACTCGCGAGTGAGCGAGGCGAGCCGGTCGCGCACGCCCGCGGTCTCGGGGCGGGCGTCGTGAAAGGAGAAGGCGAGCCGGAGGAGACCGTCGCCGAGGGCGTAGCGGCCGTCGGGAGCCTGGGCGGCGAGTCCGGCGCGCTTCAGCGAGGCGAGCGCGCGGTGCACGGTCGGCTTGGCCGAGCCGAGCTCGCGAGCGAGGTCGTCCAGGCCGACCCCGTCGGGATGGTCGCCGAGACGCACCAGCGCGGCGAGGACACGGTCCGCGCCGACGAGGCGCTGGGACTCGGTCGCGTCGGGCGCTGGGAGGTCTGCGGACATATTCCAAATAATAGACTAGGATTTTGTTAAATGGAACGCTAGGAGGAGCTCATATGACCGAGTCGCGCATCGCGCTCGTCACCGGAGGCGTCAGCGGCCTGGGAGAGGCCAGCGCCGCCCGGCTCGCGGACGAGGGGTACCGGGTCGTCACCGCGGACATCGCCGAGGGCGCCGACCATCACGTCGACGTCACCGATGCGGCATCGGTCGACCGGCTGGCCGGGGAGGTGGGCCCGGTCGACGTGCTGATCAACAGCGCGGGCATCGTGGGCCCCAACGCGCCGCTGTGGGAGGTCGACCCGACGGCCTGGGAACGGACCTTCGCCGTCAATGCCCTCGGGACGTTCCTCATGTGCCGCGCCGTTGTGCCGGGCATGCGCGAGCGCGGTTGGGGAAGGATCGTCAACTTCGCCAGCATGGCCGGGAAGGACGGCAACCCGAATCTCTCGGCCTACTCCGCCTCCAAGGCGGCGGTGATCGCCCTGACCAAGTCGCTCGGCAAGGAGCTCGCGACGAGCGGCGTGCTGGTCAACGTCGTCACGCCGGCGGTGATCGAGACGCCGATGAACGCCACCACGGCACCCGACGTCCTCGCGCACATCACCGGCCTGATCCCGATGCGCCGCCTCGGGCGGGCCGAGGAGGTCGCCGAGCTCGTCGCCTGGCTGGCCACCGAGCGGTGCAGCTTCTCGACCGGGGCCGTCTACGACATCAGCGGCGGCCGAGCCACCTACTGAGGGAGCGACTACGGCGGTACGTCATCAACCTCATCGCGCGCGGATAACGTTGGCAGGCTACCGCCCGGTGGCGAGGCGGTTCCATCACTCGTGGCGCGCCAGGCTCTCCAGGTGGCGGCGGAGCGTCGCGCGCAGCTCGGCCGGGCCGAGCTCGCCGTGCGGGGTGATCGCATCCATGGTCAGGCCGCCGATGAGGGTCGCGAGACGATCCGCCTCCTGCTCGGCCGCACCGATCCCCGCCGAGGCGAGCGCCGTGCACAGCGCCTCGCGCAGATCGCGTCCCATCCGGGCGGTCGCCGCCGCGAGGATCGGCCGAGTGCGCGAGGCGACGACGAACTCCACGAGCACAGCGGCCTCCTCCCGTCGCTCGACGTCCACCGGCAGAACCTCCTCGACGAAGACGGCGAGCCGCTCCGGCCACTCGGCGCCGAGGTCGTCCAGCCGGTGCGTGGCCAATCGCTCGCCCATCCGCCGGCCGACGTCCTCGGCCGTGGCCGTCAGCAGATCGTCGCTGCCGTCGAAGTAGTGCCGCACCGAGCCGACATTGAGCTCCGCCTCGTCGGCCACTCTCCGCAGTGACAGTGCCGCCGCGCCGTCACGGGCGACGAGTCGCGAGGCGGCGGCGACCACGTCCGCGCGCCGCTGTGAGGCGTCGATCCGGGCCGGCATCGCTCACGCCTCCCGGCTCGCGGGCAGCGGTGGGTCAGGCACCTGTCGGAGCACCGGAGAGGTGCCTAACCCACCGCCCACCCGGCGGGAGGGATCCAGGGTCTCGGAGCAACGCTCGACACCGTCCATGCTCACGCCGCCCAGACCGGCTCGGCGGTCTCGCGGACCGCGCCCGCATCGTCGATCACCAGGTAGCGATCGAACTCGCGAGCGAACCAGCGATCGTGGGTCACCGCGAGCACGGTGCCGTCGAAGGCGCGGAGGGCCTGCTGCAGGGCCTCCGCGGACAGCAGATCGAGGTTATCGGTCGGCTCGTCGAGCAGGAGCAGCGTGGCGCCGCCGAGCTCCAGCAGCAGGATCTGGAAGCGGGCCTTCTGCCCGCCCGAGAGCGAGCCGAAGTCCTGTTCGGCCGAGGTCGCGAGCTCGTAGCGATCGAGTGCCCGCGACGCGGTCTCGCGGTCCATGCCGTCGCGGTGCTGGTCTCCTCGGTGGAGGATCTCGACCAAGGTCCGGCGGTGCAGGTCCGGTCGGCCCTGCGTCTGAGCGAACCATCCGGGCCGTACCCGTGCTCCGAGTCGAGCCGTTCCGGTGTGCTCGACCGGCTCGATCGGCAGATCGCCGACCGGACGGTGCTGGACGTCGGGGTGGCTCCCGCCCGCCGCGAGCAGCCGCAGCAGGTGGGACTTGCCGGTGCCGTTGGGGCCGAGGACCGCGAGCCGGTCGCCGTACCAGACCTCCAGGCCGAAGGGGTCGGTCAAGCCGACGAGCTCGAGGTGGTCGCAGATGATCGCGCGCTTGCCGGTCCGGCCGCCCCGCAGTCGCATGTCGATGCGCTGTTCCCGCGGCCGCTCCTGTGGCGGGCCGGCCTGCTCGAAGCGGGCGAGGCGGGTCTGCGCGGCGCGGTAGCGCGAGGTCATGTCGGAGTTGTACGCGGCCTTCTGCTTGTACATCTGGACCAGGGCCTGGAGCTTCGCGTGCTCGTCATCCCACCGCCGCCGCAGCTCGTCGAGTCTCTCGAAGCGTCGTTCGCGCGCCTCGTGGTAGGTCGCGAAGCCACCCGGATGGGTCCACGTGGTGTTGCCGGCGGCTCCCAGCTCGAGGGTGACGATGCTGTCGGCGGTACGCGCCAGGAGCTCACGATCATGGCTGACGAACAGCACGCTCTTGGCGGTGGCCCGCAACTGCTCCTCCAGCCAGCGCTTGCCCGCCACGTCCAGATAGTTGTCGGGTTCGTCGAGCAGCAGCACCTCGTGGGACCCGCGGAGGAGGGCCTCCAGCACGAGACGCTTCTGCTCGCCGCCGGACAGTGTGCGCACATCGCGCTCGCGGCACGCCTCGAAGGGCTCGCCCAGCGCCGCGACCGTGCAGGTGTCCCACAGCACCTCGGCCTCGTAGCCACCAGCGTCGCCCCATGCCGCGAGCGCCGACGCGTAGGAGAGCTGGGCCGACTCGGTTGCGACCTCGATCATCCGCCGTTCGGCTGCGGCGAGTCGTTCCGCGGCCTCGCGCGCGGAGCGCGGTGCCACCGAGAGCAGCGCGTCGGCGATCGTCTCGGCGGACTCGTCGATGAACTGCCACATGATGCCGAGACCACCGGCCACCTGCACGGCGCCGGACGAGGCGCTCAGGGTGCCGCCGATGATCCGCAGCAACGAGGTCTTGCCCGCGCCGTTGGCGCCGATCAGGGCGACCTTGGAGCCCTCCGCGACCCGGAAGGACACGTCATCGAGCAACACCCGACCGTCCGGGAGAGTCAGCGAGCAGGCGGAGACATCGAGATGACCCATGACGCCTGTTTATCACAGTCGAGATAAACAGATGCCCGCCCGGGGTTGTCGACGTGTCACAGTCAGGCGATCGGCGAACTGTGCAGATCTGGGGTAGTGAGACCGATGTCACAAACGGAAGGATCGAGGGGATACCCCTCGATCCGAAAGGGCCCCGTGAGTACCAACAACTCCATCCACGCGCGCTACGACATCGACGAGATGCCTCCGTGGGGGGAGGCGACCCTGCTCGGCATCCAGCACGTCCTGGTCATGATGGCCAGCAATGTCACCCTGCCGATCGTGCTGGCCACCGCGATCGGCGCGACCACCGGAGAGACCGCGTTCCTCGTCCAGGTCGCCCTCCTGGTGGCCGGCCTCACCACCTTCCTGCAGACGGTCGGCTTCGGCCCGGTCGGCTCGCGGCTTCCGATCGTGCAGGGCACCAGCTTCGGCTTCCTGGCCGTCTCGATCCCCCTCGCCCAGGACTACGGGATCGCCGCGGTCTTCGGCGGAGCCATCTTCGCCGGCGTGGTGCAGGTCGCCCTCGGCTTCAGTCTCAGGTGGCTGCAGGTGCTCTTCCCGCCACTCGTCAGCGGCATCGTCGTGCTGGTGATCGGCATCGGCCTGCTGCCGACCGGCATGGCGCTGTTCGCCGGTGGCAACGGCTCACCGGACTTCGGCTCCTTCGCCAACCTCGGCCTGGCCTCGTTGGTGCTGGTCATCATGCTCGTGCTCTACCGCTTCGGCAACGGGCTCATCGGGGCCTCGGCCGTGCTCATCAGCCTGGTCATCGGCTATCTCGTCGCCATCCCGATGGGCAAGGTCGACTTCGCCGAGATCAACGAGGCCAAGTGGTTCGCGATCCCCACCCCGCTGGAATTCGGTCTGGACTTCCCGGTGGCCGCACTGATCGCCATGGGAGCGATGGCGATCGCGACCTCGGTGGAGACCATCGGCGACCTGTCCGCGGTCACCAAGAGCGGGGCCGGCCGCGAGGTCACCAAGAAGGAGATGTCCGGCGGCGTCATCGCCGACGGCGTCTCCACCGCCTTCGCGTCGCTGTTCAGCGCGCTGCCGAACACCACCTTCGGCCAGAACGTGGGACTGGTCGCCTTCACCGGCGTCATGAGCCGTCACGTGGTGTCGATCGGCGCGGCGTTCCTGGTCTTCCTCGGGCTCTTCCCGAAGCTGGCGACCCTCATCGCGCTGATGCCGTCCTCGGTGATCGGCGGCGCGGCGGTGGTCATGTTCGGCATGATGCTCGGCGCGGGCATCAAGCTGATCGCCGAGAACCCGCTCGACCGCCACGACATGCTCGTCATCGCCGTGTCGATCGGCGTGGGCCAGGGCTTCGCGGCTGTGCCCGACTCGATGGCGCTGATGCCGGAGAACATCAAGGTGTTGCTCGAGACCGGCATCGTCCCGGCGGCGATCCTGGCCGTCGTCATGAATCTGACCCGGCCGAAGCCGGACGAAGGGGTACCCCTCGATGTCGATGTTCCACTCCCGGACTCGGCCCCGGAGGAACGACGCGACCGGCGCTGATCCGACACGTCAACTCATCTAACGCATCCGCTCAACGTGTTAAGATTTCTCGATATTCTTAACACGTCGAGCGGATATGGCGGAGGAGTTAACACGTGGGGTGGAGTCCTGAGGTTCCCTTCAACGCTCTTCCTCCCCTCCCCCCAGCGGGGATCGATCTGGAGCCGAAGTCCGTTCTCAAACTCGCGATCGAGGCTCGTTCTGCCTTGGCAGCGCTTGCTCAGGCAGGTCGCCTACTTCCCAATCCGAACGTGCTACTCCACGCTGTCCCTCTCCTCGAAGCACAAGCGAGCTCTGAGATCGAGAACATCGTCACCACGGCGGACGAACTCTTCAAGCACGTCGATTCCGGCGGTGGCGACCACGCGACGAAAGAGGCACTTCGCTACCGAAGCGCACTATTCGCTGGAATAGATACCCTCCGGCAGCGCCCCCTCTCGACGCGCACAGCAACCACGATCTGCTCACGCCTCCACGGCCGGGATATGGATGTGCGAGCTGTCCCAGGGACGCGGATAGCCAATCCGAACACCCGCGAGATCGTCTACGCACCGCCCGAGGGCGCCTCGGTCATCCGGGAGAAACTCGCCGATTGGGAACGCTTCGTCCACGCCGACGATGATCTCGACCCTCTCGTGCGCATGGCTGTGGCGCACTACCAATTCGAGGCGATCCACCCTTTCCACGACGGAAACGGACGTACGGGACGCGTCATCAACATCCTGATGCTGATGGAATCGGGCCTGCTGGACGATCCGATCCTCTATCTCTCTCGTTCGATCATCGCGCGCAAAAACGACTACTACCGCCTGCTCCGCGCAGTGACAGCCGAAGGCGCGTGGATCGAGTGGATCCACTACATGCTCGAGATCGTGCTCGAATCCGCAGCATCCACCATCCGGAAGATCGACTCGATACGCACCTGCCAGGAGGACATCGCAGAACGTGCGCGGGCAGCCACCCAAGGGGGCCGGGATGCGCAATTCCTCGCTGTGCTGTTCGAACAGCCCTACTGCCGCATCGCCACGGTCACCGACCGTTGCGAGGTTTCGCGACAGACGGCCTCGATATGGCTGCACGCACTGGTGGAGGCCGGGCTCCTGCACGATGTCAAGGTCGGCCGCGAACGGCTATTCGTGAATCATGAGTTTCTCGACGTCCTCACTCGCCCGGAGTAACGGCACACAAACCATGTGCGACTAGGATCGTTCGATGCTCTGTTACGACGACCCACTGCCCGTGCGGCCACGGCGTGTCCTCGTGGCGGGTGTGTCCGGCTCGGGGAAGACGACGCTGGCCGAGCGCATCGAACAGGTGACCAGCGCTCCGCACACCGAGATCGACGCCCTGTTCCACGGACCGTCGTGGACGCCGCGCGAGGAGTTCCTGAGCGATGTCGAGGCCGTCGTTGCCGAGGACGCGTGGGTCACCGAGTGGCAGTACTCGCCGGTCCGCGGCCTGCTCGCGGACCGCGCCGAGCTGATGATCTGGCTCGACCTGCCGTTCACCAGGGTCGTGCTGCCGCGAGTGGTGCGGCGCACGCTCCGCCGACGACTGCGCCGCGAAGAGCTCTGGAATGGCAATATCGAGCCGCCGTTGCACACCTTCTTCACCGACCGGGAGCACATCGTGCGGTGGTCGGTCAGCACCCGCAACACCTACCGTGAGCGGATCCCCGCTCTGGCGGCGACTCATCCGCATCTCGCGATCGTCCGGCTGCGCTCGACCGACGAGGCCGAGCGATGGCTCGCCGGACCGCTGCGTCGCGCCGTGTCGGGGTGAGGCGATCAGCCTGCGAGGTCGACGTCGCTCCAGAGCGACGCGCCGGCGTGCCCGAGGAGCAGCTTGGGGTAGTAGGTCGACGCGAACCACGGGGCGGCCTTAGAGCCGCCCAGCACGCGGTCGAGGATGACGCCGCCGGCGGTGAGGCCGTAGCCGAGCGAGCGGCGATACCGAGGGCGTGAGGCGATCACCTGAGTCGCCGCCAGCAGGTAGCCGTAGCGGGCCGCGGCCTTCGCCACGCCGCGGATGCGGCCCTCGTGGTGGCGATCGAGCCACGCGATGAGCGCCGGGTGGGCATGGAGGGCGACGAACCGCAGCCGATCGGCGTCCTCGGTGCCCTCGCCGTGGTAACGCCGGACGCAGGCACGAGTGTTGTTAACGTACGCCCCTCCCCAGAGATCGGCGGCGAGCGCCGAGGCGATGACCGTGTCGGGGGCGGTGCCGCCGCGGCGGCGCACGATGATCGGGGCGATCGCGGCTCCGGCGGCAGCGGCTCCCGCCGTGATCCGCTCATTGGTCGGGGTCGCCTCGGGTCCGATGAAGTCGGACCACGCCTGTCGCGCTTTGTCCTGCCAGCTCATGCCGTCATCCTCGCAGGCTCGGGCCTTCGCCACAGGACGAATGGCCCTCCTACCCGTTGAGTGTGACGTTTGGACGGCGAAGCGGGCCGAACCGCACCGTCGGGACGGCCATGGATCGCCTCGGAGCCCGGTGGGGCGCCCCCTCGGGTTACGGACTGGCGCTGCTTCTGCTGCTCCCTCTGGTGCTGGCCGGCTGGCTCGCCATCGTGCTGGTTCCAGCCGAGGTGATCGAGGAGCCGGGAGTCTCGGTCGCCTATCTGACCTCGATGGGAGCCGCCGCCGCGATCGTGTTGCGTGCGGCCGGTGAGGAGATCTTCTTCCGCGGGCTCATCGTGGGCTGACGCCTGCCCCAGCCCGCGGCGGTGCAACAGCGTCCATCCACATGACGGAACGGACGCTGTCCCACCTCCCGCAACGCAGAACGGACGCCTCCTCACCGGCGAGACGTCACCGTGCGGTCTGCTTGATCAGCGCAGACCGATACCTCCTGGCCGGGCCGAGGACTGCCATCGGGTGAGGGTCCTCGGACGAGGAGCAACGCGCTCAGAAGAAGTCGCCGGCGGCGGCGCCACCGGTGGGCGGCTCGGGCTCGCGGGCCATCGGCGTGAAGCGCGAGTAGTGGCCCTGGAAGGAGACCGCGACCTTGTTGACCGGACCGGAACGGTTCTTGGCCACGATGATGTCGGCCTCGCCGGGCCGCTCCGACTCCCCCGCGCCGGTCGCATCGGGCCGGTTGAGCAGCATGACGATATCGGCATCCTGCTCGATCGAGCCGGACTCACGCAGGTCCGATAGCTGCGGCGTCTTGTCGGTGCGCTGCTCCGAGCCACGGTTCAGCTGGCTGATCGCCACCACCGGCACCTCGAGCTCCTTGGCCAGCAGCTTGATCTGCCGGCTGAACTCCGAGACCTCGACCTGACGGTTCTCGACCCGCTTGCCGGAGGTCATCAGCTGCAGATAGTCCAGGACGATGAAGCCGAGACCGTGCTGCTTCTTGATGCGCCGCGCCTTGGAGCGGATATCGGGCATCGTCATATTCGGCGAGTCGTCGATGACGATCGGCGCGGACTGGACGGTCAGCAGCGCACGGCCGATCGCATCCCAGTCGCGATTGGACATGCCGCCACCACGCATGTGGTGGATGGCGACTTTGGCCTCCGCCGAGAGCAGACGCATCGCGATCTCGGCACCCGTCATCTCCAAGGAGAACATCGCACAGGGGATGTTGTCGCGGATCGCGGCCTGCCGGATGAAGTCGAGACCGAGCGTGGACTTGCCGACACCGGGACGGGCGGCGACGACGATCATCTGACCAGGGCGAAACCCGGTGGTGAGCTTGTCCAGATCGGGGAACCCGCTCAGCACGCCGCCGAGATCACCGTCGCGGTTCTGGATCTGCTCGATCTCGTCGATCGTGTCGGTCATCAGCGCCGAGAGCAGGTTGTAGTCCTCGCCCTTGCTCGCCCCGTCGACGTCGAGCACCTCGGCCTGCGCGCGGTCGACGATCTCGCTGACCTCGCCCTGGCCGCTCTGCCCGAGCTGCGCGA
This sequence comes from Aeromicrobium piscarium, assembly GCF_007421815.1. Lineage (GTDB taxonomy): Bacteria > Actinomycetota > Actinomycetes > Propionibacteriales > Nocardioidaceae > Aeromicrobium > Aeromicrobium piscarium. The sequence goes on from NZ_VLNT01000014.1 coordinate 59,380, forward strand.
TACGCTGGCCGACCTCCACGAGCCGGCGCAGGACCGCCTTCTCGTGGACGATCTCGGCGTAGTAGTCGACATTGGCGGCGATCGGCACGCCGGCGACGAGATCGTGCAGGTACGTGGCCCCGCCGACCCGAGCGATCTCGCCCCGCCGCTGCAACTCCGCCGCGACCGTGATGGCATCGGCCGGCTCCCCGCGGTTGGCGAGGTCGATGATCGTCTCGAAGATCAGCTCATGCGCGGGGCGGTAGAAGTCGCGCGCCTCGAGAAGGTCGGCGGCCGGGTCGATCGCATTCTTGCTCATCAGCATCGCGCCCAGAACGCTCTGCTCGGCGGCCATGTCCTGCGGGGGTACGCTGCCCGCTCCCTCAGGGGGCTGGGGCTCCTCGTACAGGTCCGCGACACTCACCGCTGATTCTCCTCCTCATGGGGTCTGGACTGCCACCGTACGGGTCCACGCCGACACTTTCGGGCAACGCTCCGACGCGTCACAGTAGACCCGTAGGGGCGTCCGCTTCCAGTGCGTTATCCACAGGCCCTGTGCATGTCTGGGGAGAACCGGTGGGAAACGCCGACGAGCTTGTGCACAGACCGTGGAAGACTCTGTGGACAGACCATCTCCCACGCGACGGAAACCTTCTTTGACCTGCGATAACACTCGACACAACGTGTGGAGAAAAGAAACTTCCGCACGAGCCTCGCCGCGTGGACAGACCGCTGTCGGGTGGCCGCCGAAGCCGCGTAGACTGCTCTACGATGCCCGTTTTCCCCATGTTCTCCCCAGCCCGATGAAGGACATCGACCGGCGCATCCTCGCGATCTCCATCCCGGCCTTCGCCGCCCTCATCAGCGAACCCCTGATGCTGATGGCCGATACGGCGATCATCGGTCACGTCGGCCGCGCCGAGCTCGCCGGGCTGGCCGCGGCGTCCACCGTGCTGATGACCGTCGCCGGCCTGTGCATCTTCCTCGCCTACGGGAGCACGGCCACCGTCGCGCGCCACCAGGGAGCGGGGGACGATCGACGCGCGCTGCAGAGCGCACTGGGCGGTGTCTGGCTCGCGCTCGGCCTCGGCGTGGTCCTCGGCGCCGGTCTGGCCGTCTTCGCCCGACCCCTCGGACGGTCCCTCGCCAGCTCACCTCAGGTCGCCGATCTGGCCTACGACTATCTCGTCGTGGGCGCCGTCTCCGTCCCGGCGCTGCTGTTGGTGCTCGCCGCCACGGGCGCGCTACGCGGACTGCTCGATCTGCGCACTCCCCTGAGGGCGATGATCGCGGCGAACCTGGTCAACGTCGTCATCACGCTGGTGCTCGTCCACGGATTCGGGTGGGGGCTGCGCGGCGCCGCGCTCGGCTTGGTGATCGCCCAGTGGTTCGCCGCGATCTGGCTGTGCCTGGTCGTCGTCCGTCGCGCCCGCGCCGCCCGAGCATCCGTCCGTCCCGATCTCGGCGAGGTGCTCACCGCCGCTACGGACGGAGTGCCGCTGCTCGTGCGCACCCTCACCCTGCGGACCTCGCTGATCATCGCGACCCTAGTGGCCGCCAGGCTGGGCGACGCGCCGCTCGCCGCCCACCAGATCGCCACGACGGTCGTGTCCTTCCTGGCCTTCGCCCTCGACGCCCTCGCGATCGCCGGGCAGACCCTCACCGGCCGCACCCTCGGCGCATCCGATGCCACCGGGACCCGCGCGATGACCCAGCGGATGATCGTCTGGGGGCTGGGGGCCGGGGTGGTGTTCGGTCTCGCGATCGCAGCGGCCTCGCCGCTCCTGGTGCGCGGCTTCACCTCCGACTCGCTCGTGCAGTCCACGGCCGTCCCCGCGCTGCTCGTGGTCGCGGCGATCCAACCGCTCTCCGGGGTCGTCTTCGTGCTCGACGGCGTGCTCATCGGCGCTGGCGACGGTGTCTACCTCGCCTGGGCGGGAGTGCTGGTGCTTGCCCTGTATGCGCCCGCGGCCCTCGCCGTCGGCTGGCTGGACGCCTCGTTCATGTGGCTGTGGGTCGCCTACGGCGTCTTCATCGCCGCCCGGCTCGCCACGCTCTGGTGGCGCCAGCGCGGAGACTCCTGGATGGTGCTCGGCGCCCGCTGACCAGACCAACCTTGGCTCCAGTCCCGTTGGGCGGTGGGTTACACACCCCTCAAGGTCCGTGAGACGTGCGTAACCCACCGCTCCGACGATCGAGGGGTGTGTAGGTCACCGCCCTAATCTGGGGGAAGGGCGGTCAGCGGCGCCAGTAGCCGGTGACGTCGAGGCAGTCGCGGGCGACGGCGCGCTCGTTCTTGAGGTAGTCGCGGACCTGGCGGATAGTGCGCGTCTCCCCCGCCACCCAGCAGAAGGCGACACCGTCCCACCACGGGAGGGAACGCACGGCCTCGATCCAGGCATCGGCGCCGACCACCCAGGTCAGCTCCACACCGTCGGGGACCACCAGCTCCTGGCGATGGGCGTCATCGGTCAGCTCGACCACCACCTGGGCCCGGTCGCCCGGTCGCCACTCGTCCAGCAGCCTGCCGATGGCCGGCAGCGCCGTCTCGTCACCCGCGATCAGCATCCAGTCCTGGCCCTCGGGCAACAACAACGATCGTGTCGGCCCCACGATCCACGCCGGCTCTCCGGGCTCGACCCGCTCGGCCCAGCCCGCCGCAAATCCATGACCGTGCCGGACGAAGTCGATATCGAGCTCGCGCGTGCCGGGGTCGTAGCGGCGTGGGGTGTAGTCCTTGGCGACCGGACGGCCGCCGGCGCCTCCCCACTCCAACCGGTCCGGACCCTGGACCGGCAGCGGGGGACGCTCCTGCCCCTCGACCGGGACCAGCAGCTTGACGTGATCGTCGAATCCCTCGCTGCGGAAGGCCGGCAGCGTACCGCCCTCTACCGCGAAACCGTCGAGCCGCTCGCCGGTGAGCGTCACCCGGCGCATGCCCGGCGTGATGTCATCGACCCGGAGCACCTCGAGCTCGCGCAGGACGGTCGACCAACCGACGGCCTCACGCCGCGTGCGCGCCACCGGCCTACTCGCCGCCCTCGAAGCCGACGATCGTCCAGTCGATCGGCGCGAAGGTGCTGGGGCCGTAGTTGCGGACTCGCGGCTCGACCGCCATGGTGACCGGCACGGGAGCGAGGGGGAGCATCGAGGCCTGTGCCTGCGCGGCCGCGTCGACGGCGTCGACCGCCTGCATCCACTCCTCACCGTCGATCGCCGTCTGCAACCTCTCGACGGCCTCGGCGAGTCCGTCACTCACCACGCCGGTGAAATTCTGATTGGAGTCGACCGGTGCGAAACGTGCGGCCACCGCCTCGCTCGGGAACGGAGAAGCAGTCCAGGAGAATCCGACCAGGTCGAAGTCCAGCGCGACGATGACCTCGTCGGCGAAGCTCTCGGCCTCGACCTCCTCGACCTTGACCTCGATGCCCACCTCGGCGAGCTGGTCGGCCACCTCGTCCGCGCGCTGACGGGCGATGGCATCACCCTCCGGGACGGGGAAACGCAGTTCCAGAGCCGCACCGTCCTTGGCTCGGACACCGGTGTCGTCCGGGACCCAGCCGGCATCGTCGAGCAGCTGCTCTGCGGTATCGCGATCGGGACTCCAGTCCTCGGCGAGGTAGCCGCGCTGCCGCGGCAGCAACACCACCGAATCCATGACCTCGGTGACGCCATCGGCCTCCTCGCGAGCGGCCGCCGAGACGAGGGCACTGCGATCGATCGCCGCCACGACGGCCTGGCGCACAGCGGTATCGGCCAGCGGACCGCTCCCACCGCCCAACGTCAGTTGCGTCCATTCCGGACTGACCCCGTAGCGCAGATCGACGAGGGCGGCCGAGGCCGGGTCGACACTGTCGGCATCGAGGGTCAGCGCGTCGAGGTCGTCGGCGGCATAGGCCTCACCGAGCACCTTCGATTCGGCTGCCCGCCAGACGATGCGCTCCAGGCGCGGAGGGTCGCCCCACCATTGAGGATTGCGCACGAGTTCGACCGCGCCGGCCTCCTCGTCGATCGTGTCGACCACGAACGGGCCGACCGACGGGATCGCCTCGTCGGTGAAGCCCTCGTTCCAGCGCTCGCGGTCCTGGCTCAACGACGCCGGCACCGGGGCGAAGACTGCCGCCGGCCAGTCCGACGTCGAACGGGAGAACACCACCCGATAGGTGGACGGCGCGTCGACGACCTCGACGCTCTCGACGAGTTGGTAGGCGGGATGGGCCGATACCGGGGAATCGCTCTGCTGGGCCAGCTCGACGAACGCCGCCAGGTCGTCGCCGCTGACCGGTGTGCCGTCCTGCCACACGGCATCGGCATGGAGGGTGACCTCGACGGTGAGCGGATCAGTGCCCACGACATCGAGACTCTCGGCGTAGTCGCGGTCGACCTCCCAGTCGCCGTCGGCCGTCGGACGCACCGGCGAGCCGAGGGTCGGCGCGAGGATCTGGGCTGCCGCAGAGGAGGAAGCGCCCTCAGCGCTCCAGGGATTGAAGTCCGTGGGCCAGCCGTCGGCCCCGATGCGCAGGGTGCCGCCGTCGTTCAGGCGATCGGCCGGCGCCGGGCGCACATCGCTGAACTGCGCGGCATTCGGACGCGGCGGAGGTTCGGGTGTGGACTCGCTGCAGGCACCGAGGACCAGGACCACGGCGGCGAGGGCGGGGAGAAGACGACGCATCACAGGACTCCGGGAAAACGAACGCCGCCACGTCCCTCACGAGGAGGGATCGTGGCGGCGTCGAGGGTCACTTGGCGGCGACGACGTTCAGGTTGACGGTCGCGACCACCTCGGGGTGGACGCGCACCGACACCTGATGCGAGCCGAGCGACTTGATGGGGTTGCCGACATCGATGCGACGCTTGTCGACCGACGCGCCGCCGGCCTCGATGGCCTCGGCGATGTCCGACACCGTCACGGCACCGAACAGGCGGCCACCGTCGCCGGCGTTGACCTGCACCGAGACCGGCTTGGCCTCGAGCGAGGCCTTGATGCTCTGCGCCGTCTCGAGATCGTGGATCGCGCGAGCGTCGCGGGCCTTCTGGATGGACTCGACCTGCTTGGCCGCGCCCTTGCTCCAGACGATGGCGTAGTTGCGCGGCAGCAGGTAGTTGCGCGCGTAACCGCCCTTGACCTCGACGATATCGCCGGGGTTGCCGAGGTTGCTGACCTCATGCGTGAGGATGAGCTTCATCTGTCTGCCCTTCCTCAGCGACCGCTGGACGTGTAGGGCAGCAGAGCCATCTCACGGGCGTTCTTGATGGCCTTGGCGATCTGACGCTGCTCCTGGACGGAGACACCGGTCACCCGGCGCGCGCGGATCTTGCCGCGGTCCGAGATGAACTTGCGCAGCAGCGCGGTGTCCTTGTAATCGATGGTGGTGACTCCGGCGACCGCGAGCGGGTTGCTCTTCTTCTTCGGCTTCCGGACAACTGGCTTGGCCATGATGCTCCTGAAAAACTAACTGATCTGACTAGAACGGGGGCTCGTCGGTGGCTGCGCCACCGCCCCAGGCGTCAGCTCCACCCTGCTGCGGCGGCTGCGAGGCCCACGGATTCGGCTGGCCGCCGCCCTGAGGCGCGCCTCCACCGAAACCGCCGCCCTGCTGGCCGCCACCGCCGCCACCGCCGAAGCCGCCGGCATTGTCCGAGCGCTGTGTGCGCTGGACCTGCGCCGTGGCGAACCGCAGCGACGGGCCGACCTCGTCGACGTTCATCTCGACGCTCGTGCCGCGCGAGCCGTCCTGACGCTCGTAGTTGCGGACCCGCAACGCGCCCTGGACGATGACCCGCTGACCCTTCTGCAGCGAGCCGGCGACGTTCTCAGCCATCTGCCGCCACGCGGCACAACGGATGAAGAGCGCATCGCCGTCACGCCACTCATTGGTCTGACGGTCGAAGGTACGAGGCGTCGAGGCCACCGTGAAGTTGGCGACGGCGGCACCCGACGGGGTGAACTTCAGTTCGGGATCGTCGGTGAGATTGCCGATGACGGTGATGACGGTTTCGCCAGCCATGGGGCACGGACCTTTCGCAGGAAGTGGTGTCTGACTCCAAGTGAACCGCAGGGCGCCGACGATCGAAACCGTTCGTCCACACCCCGGCGGTCCGGATGCTTACTTCGCGTCGGGACGCGTCACCTTGAGGCGCACGATCGACTCGTTCAGCGTGAGCTGGCGATCGAGCTCCTTGACCGTGGCCGGCTCGGCGGTCAGGTCGATGACGGCGTAGATGCCCTCGGACTTCTTGTTGATCTCGTAAGCGAGGCGGCGACGTCCCCAGATGTCGACATTGTCCACCGAACCGCCGTCCTGACGGACCAGGTTGAGGTAGGTGTCGAGGCTGGGAGCGACGGTGCGCTCGTCCAGGTCAGAGTCGAGGATGACCATGACTTCGTACTTACGCAGTGACACTGCGGTTCTCCTTCGGTCTGAGCGGTGACGGGCTTTCCGTCACAGGAGAGGCGTCGCCCTCGGTGGGCAACCCGGTGAGTCTATCGGACAGCGGCACGTCAGCCAATTCCGGCGAGACAGAGCCGCCGTACCGGTGGCGGTAGGTCATCAACCTTTCCCAGGCCGCGGTACCTCATCAACCGAATCCGGTCCGGGTAACGTTGCTGACGTACCGCCACTGGCACTGCCCGGCCACCGGACCGTCGACGGCATGCCCGGCACTCTACCGATCGACGGCCTGCCCTCGTCGCGAAACTCGCCCCCACGACGGCGCGACCAGCGCGACGAGCAGCCCCGCCAGCAGGAGCCGGGCGGCCAGGGGCCGGGTCGAGGTCACCACCGTGGACCACGGACTCGCGAGGTGTCCCACGGTGTGCGCGACGACCGCGTCCCGTGGCACCGCTTCGGCGTCCGGGGTCTCGTTCGCATCGCCCTGCGTGCGGACGGTCTCCGGTCCGAGCTCCACCACGCGGTGGGTGTAGAGGCCGTCGGCGTCCTCGATCGTGACGATGTCCCCGACCCGCAGCGATGTCGCGTCGTCGACCGAGCGGGTCACCAGGACATCGCCGGTGACAATGTCGGCTCCATCGATCCCCCCGTCACCACGATCCACCGCGTCCCCGTCAGCGACGGCACCGCTACGGGAAGAACGAGGACGGCCACGATCAGCGTGATCATCGACCACCGGAACAGTCTCACGATGGCGCCACGACCTTCACCCCGGTGATACCCGTCGGCGCCGTCCACCGGCCCACCGTCTGATCGACCCGGTAGACGAGACGGGTATCCGGCGCGAACGAGCAGGTCGGCTGCGTCGCGGGCGCGACCACCGCTTGCAGCAGGGCCCCGGATGGGCAGGTCCAGTCCCGGATCGGCGCGATGCTGACGGGCGTAGAACTCGACTGTCCGGTGCCGTCGCCCAGTCCGCCGCAATCGGCCGACCCCCAGCACCGCACCTCGCTCTCCTTCATGACGCAGGTGTGCTTACCTCCGGTGGCCACACTCCACGGGATGCCCAGTTCGGCGTCGACCGGTTCCGGCGTCGTGGAACGCCTGCCCGGTGTTCCGCGCCCCAGCACGCCATTCACGTTGTCACCCCAGCAGACGACGGATCTCGAAGCGATCACGCAGGCGTGGTCATTGCTTACCGGGCCCTCGTCCACCCGTCCCATCTCCAGCGAGGATGCCCCCCGCTGGAACAAGGTGCTCGACACACTGGTCGGCCACGACGAGGCCGTACCGGGAACCGGTCCGCCGGTCCCCCAGCAGTAGATCGACAGTGTCGAGATGGCACAGGTCGATCTCCGCCCGGTGGCGATCTCGGTCACGGGACCGAGCAGACTGAAGACGGTCACCGGCACCGCGCTGCCGCTGACCCCCGGCGCACCCAGCTGGCCGTCTACCCCTGACCCCCAGCAGTAGACACGAAAGTCCGCGACACCGCAGGAGTGAGCCGTGCCGGTCGAGATCGAGGTGAAGCGCGCGCCCGCCGGCACCAGGCCGCCCTTCACCCGCTGTGGGGTCGTGCTGTGCTGTTCGCTCCCCCACGGGTCCTTGCCGATCTGGCCGTTGCCGAGCTGACCCGAGACGGCCGAACCCCAGCAGTACCCCTCTCCATCGGCGATCGCACAGGTGGCGCGATACCCGGCCGAGATCTCAGTGACCTCGCCAGGAATCTCAACCCGGACCGGGACCTGGCTCGGCACCCAGTTCCAACTACCGTTGCCGAGTCGTCCGTCATTGTTGTTGCCCCAGCAGTACGCCGCGCCATCGGCGATCGCGCAGGTGTGCGCGAAGCCGACCGAGATATCGGTGACCCGTCCGAACATCACCGTCCTCACCACCGGGACCGGGCGCTGGCTGCCGGTGGTCGTGCCGTCGCCGAGCTGGCCGGACTCGTTGCGACCCCAGCAGTACGCCTTGTCGTGGGCGATCGCGCAGGAGTGGTTGTTGCCCGCCGCCACCTTCGAGAACCCTCCTCCCTCCCCATCGGCCAGATCCGCCGGATCGCTGCCGCGGTCGGTCACGGTCGTGCCGGTCCCGTGATAGATCGGTACCCGCGTCCACGGCTCCCCTTCGATCTCGCGCGACACCAGGAAGCGGGGCGTCTCACCAGCCGTCGGCCCGGCCGGCCAGTTCAGCGTGACCCCGAGATCGGCACCGACGCTGGTCTGCGCGAGCACCGGCTGGAGCACGGCGGTGCCGACGCGGTGACCCGAGTCGACCGCCCGCGCGGTGAACCAGGCGCCGGTCGATGTCATGGCGCCAGCGAGCGCGCAGAGCAGCGCCACCAGTACCACCCCGGCCCGCGCACCTGCGCGAAGCGCACGCGACTCGTTCATCCTGCTCACCATTCTCTCGGCGGACCCACGTCACTCACGACGAGTCCTCGGTTCGTCAACGCTTCTGGTCGGCGACGATCTCGACATCGAAGGTCGCGTAGAAGCCCTGGGCATCGTCGGTCGCGTCCGGACCGCTCAATCCGACCTTGACGTCGACCTTCGCCTCGTCCCCGGGCTCGACATCGCCGACGCCGATGAGCCTCGGTCGTTCCTCGAGGGTGCCCCCGGCATGTTCGCCGGCCGAGCTCAGGTCGATGGTGATCGACTTCCTCACTGCCTCAATCTGCGCGTGCGTCAGCGTGCGACCTGAGCCGGTGACGACATTCTTGAGCGAGATCGAGTAGGTGAAGTCCGCGCTGCCGTCGTTGGTGAACGTGAAGGAGCGGTCGACGCTCTGACCGGGCAGCAGTCCTTCGACCTGGAGCGGCAGGCCGGTGCGCTCGCCGATCGACAGCGTGCCCGTGCTGACGGCGTTGCCCGTGACGGTCTCGGTGTCCTGGAACCAGGCTGAGGTCGCGAGGTAGCCGCCGGCGACCACGACGGCCATGAGGCCGGCAGCGCCGGTTGCGAGCGCGACGCGCCGGCGACGATCCGAGCGGATGCCTGAGCTGGTCGGCGGGGAGATGGAGGGATACATGACGGTGCCTTTCGTGATGGGTGAAGAGGACGACTCACCGCGATCGCGCGGTGAGGAGGGAATCGAAGGTGGCGACGGCCCCCGTCAGATCGCTGTCCTCAGCGACGACGACGGTGTAGCTGATGGCGACCCGCTCGCCGGGGGCGAGACGTGAGGTCGGCGCGGCCGGGCCGGAGGTCAGGGGCGCTCGGTCTCCGGCAACCCCGGCGACCACGACCTCGGTCTCCAGCTGACCGGCCAGGTCGTCCCCAGACGTCAGCTCGGTGCCCACCTCGAGCGCGATCGGCACCTCACTGACGTTGCGGACCTCGTACTGGAGGACCGTCGCCCGCTGCCCCGGAAGGAGACCCTGGGCAGCGGGCCGCTCGATGCCGGAGGTGGTGATCAGGTCGCACCCCGCCGCCGAGGCCGGCGTGGGCGGCGTCAGAAGGGTCGAGGTGAGGACGGCCACCGGGACGAGCGCCAGCGCGGCGAGACGATCGCGTCGTCCTCGCCGCCGCAGCAGGAGGCCGAAGACGATCAGCGCGCCCGCGACGATCAGCAGGACGGCGACGACCCCGGCTCCGGTCCCCGGGATGACGCCCGTCACGGGCACCTCGCCCGTGGGCCCGCCCGGCCGCGACGGAACCGCGACCGTGCAGACCCGCTCGGCGGACGACACGAGAGTGGCAGGAAGAAGGCTCATGGGAACTCGACAATGCGTAGGCTCAGCACGTGGATGGAAGACGACGTTTCACTGTGGCGGCTCTGGCGGAGAGCCGGGTAAGGGTTGAACCCGCGATATCGTCGAGCGCGTGGTGACGAGGACGCCTACCCGCCGTTCTGAGGCCCTGCGACTCGCCGCTCTGGCGCGCGAGCAGGGCTCGTTCCGGGAGGCTGCCACGCGCTGGATCGCGCTGGCGGCATCGGACGACCCTCCGCCCTATGCGCACCTGCGGGCGGGTGCGTGCGCTGTCCTGAGCGATCACCCCGGCGTCATGGCCGATGCCGCCGAGGTGGTGCGGGCGGCCGAGGATGGCCTCGAACGCGAACTGTTGCTGTTCCAACTGGAGTTCCTGCGGACACCCTTGGAGCGGTCCATGGTGCGCTGGCGGCAGGCCGTCGAGCGCTTCGGCGAGCCCGGCGAACCGCGGCTCCGCCTGCACTGGGCCGTGTGCCGGGCCGAGGCGGCCTGGATGGTCGGCGATGTCGCCACCGTCCTGGCGGTGCGCGAGCAGTGCGGCGTGGACGACGAGTCGGCTCTCGCGATGGCCGGTCGGCTGCGGCTGTTCGAGGCCTACGCGCACTGGCTCCTCGGAAATCGTGAGTCGGCACGGACGCGCATCGAGCCGCTGCGTCGGACGCCCCCCGGACGCCCCGAACGCGCCTCGGCGTTCAATCTGCTCGGGCAGATGTCCGCGCTCGCGGGCGACTGGCGCGGCGCCGGCCGGCACTTCGCCGAGGCGGCTCAGGCGGCCCGTGCCGCGGACGCCCCGATCCCGGGGATCCTGGCCGCGACCTGGAGTGGTTTCGTGGCGATGCTGGGAGGGCGTTACTCCCAGGCTCGCGCCCACGCCGAGCACGCGCTCTCCCATTCGGCTGATCTCGGCCATCGCACCTTCGATCCGATCGCCCACGCGACACTGGCCGTGGTGGCGGCCGCCGCCGGACGCTGGGACGACACCGGGCACCACCTCGGCGAGGCACAGCGCTTCGTCGGAGAGCGGGTCATGCCCGAGACGGTGTTCTGCGTGGCGGTCGCGGCGGCAGTCTGCTCCCGCTGGCGGGGAGATGCTCCGGGCATACTCGATGCGCTGCAGCCGCTCGACACCCCGGTCATCGGCGACCTCACCGAAGCCGTCGGGGCGACCTGGTGGCTCTCCCTGCGGGCGGAGGCGTCGCTGGCCACCGGTGACACCGCCGCGGTCCGGCGTTTCCTCGCCCGGACCCCCGACTGGACACCGCTGTTCCTCTATCCCGACACGCTCACCGCGCGGTTGGCATCGGGTGCCTCCTCCGACACCGCCCTCGCGCAGGCCCGTCGGGCACTCACGGCCAGCTCCGAGAACGACTTTCCGCTGGCCACGCTCGATCTCCTCGATCTGCTGGTCGAGCTCGGCGCCAGGGACGCCGTCACCCTCGGGCGGCGGGCGGCCAACCTGCGACTGCGCCTGGGAGTCGTCGACGAACGCGCCTCGGCCCGGGGACTCACGGTGCCACCGGAGGCTCGACTCACCCGCCGGGAGACCGAGTGCGTGACCCTCGCCGCCGACGGACTGATGAACTCCGAGATCGCCCAGACCCTCCACCTGTCGGTGAAGACGGTGGAGCACCATATGAGCACCGCGCTCGCCAAGCTCGGCATGCGCAACCGCCGCGACCTGCGTCAGCTGCGCGGCTGAGAGCCCTCGGGGCGGGGGCTACCGTGTGCTCGGAGGTGGGAGATGGGGGCAGTGCAGCGGTCGATGACCGTCGTCGGAGCCGTGCTCCTGGTCGTCGGACTCGCGGCCTTCGCGGCCGGTGCCCTGAGCGCCGATGACCTTCGGGCCCTCGGTGCTCGCACTGCTCCGGTACTGGGCTTCGTCGCCGCGATCAGCGTCGTCGCGGAGCTGGCCGACCGAGCCGGTGTCTTCGCGATGCTCGTGCACCGGGCCGAGCGCCTGGGCCGCGGCCGGGTGTGGGTGCTGTGGCTCGTCTTCGCGGCCCTGGCCGTCGTGGCCACGATCTTCCTCTCGCTCGACACCACCGCCGTGCTCCTCACACCCGTGGTCGTTCTCGCCGCCCGGCGGCTCGGCCTCGATCCGCTGCCCTTCGCCTTCACGACCGTCTGGCTCGCCAACACCGGGTCACTGCTGCTGCCGGTCTCCAACCTGACCAATCTCCTGGCCCACCAGCGCCTCGGGGACCCGACGCCGTGGGAGTTCGCCGAGCTCACCTGGCGACCGGCGCTCGTCGCGATCCTCGTGCCCATGGCGGTCATCGCCGCCGTCTTCGCCCGGACCCTCCGACAGCGTTATCGTCCGGCGGTCCCGGCGGAGACGACCGACCGGACGCGTCGTCGCTGGTCCTGCGTGGTCCTGGTGGTGCTGTTGCCTGCCCTGGTCTCCGGCGTGGCGCCGTGGATCCCCGCCACGATCGCCGCCCTCGCCCTCGCGCTCATCGCCCTCGTCCGCGGCGACCGGCGAAGCGTGCGCCCCTCCCTCGTCCCCTGGCCTCTGCTGCTGTTCGCCGGCGGTCTGTTCGTGGCGATGGAGGCGCTGGTGCGGGCGATTCCCGCCGATCGCCTCGATGGCCTCGCGACCTCGTCGACCATCGGCGCGGCGATGTCCGGCGCCGTGGGAGCCAATCTCCTCAACAACCTTCCGGCCTACCTGGCCCTCGAGCCGATCGCCACGGACCGCACATCCCTCGTCGCTCTGCTCGTCGGGGTGAACGCCGGACCGCTCATCACCCCGTGGGCGTCGCTGGCGACCCTGCTCTGGCACCAGCGCCTCGAGGCCGCCGGGGTCCGCATCCCGTGGGGGCGCTTCGTGCTGCTGGGCGCCGTGACCTGCGCGCTCACCGTGCCCCTCGCCGTCTGGACCGTGTGAGGATGCTCCTATGGATGTCAAGCGGCGAGGGTGAGGCGTCTGGGCTCGACGTGGTCAGCGGTGAGGACGTAGTAGATCTCGCGGGCGATGAGTCGTTTGAGGCAGCGGATGATGTCTTTCTTCGAGA
>NZ_VLNT01000015.1 GCF_007421815.1 Aeromicrobium piscarium
TACCACCGGCAACGCCCCCAGGACTCACTCGGCGGGTTGACCCCCATCGAGTACGAGGACAAGATCACCACCAACGCAGCAGCCGCTGCCTAAACAACAACTGTCACCCGCGGCTGCATCACGCCCAAGGTCGCCGCCGAATACGGCACCACCTGGCAGCACTACGCCGCTCTCGACCACCAACCACGCCGCCGCATCTCACCGGCTGAGAAGCTCGCCGCTCAAGTCGGCGGGACGTCAGGTCATCTCGCTGGACTCGACCTCTGAGGCCACGTGCTGCTCACCGATGTGTTCGAGTGGCTTCACCCCTCGATTCGTTTCGGCCTGTTCTGGGCCTGTCAGAATCTGAGGATGGATGAGTTGCCCGGCTCTGCCGACGTGGCAGCGCGCCTACGGATGACGGCGTTGCGAGGGTTCGGGCCCGACCTTGACTCCACGCATGGTGTTCCCTGGGGGCGAGACAACGCCCGGATCACGATTCCTTGGAGCGACTGTCCCATCCCGGCGGTGCTCAAGCTCGCACTATCGCTGATCGATCTGGAGGTCTGCGGTCCTGGCGAAAAGGTCGCGTGGTGGGTACCGTTCGTGTTTGATGGGCACCGCTTTGAGCTTGCCCACCAGAAGTTCGGCCTCCGGCTCCGCCTCATGAACGACGGCCTCGAACCTGAGCGAGTGGAGTCGCTACTGCAGGCCGTCCGGAAAAAACTGCTCGCATCAATGCGCATCGTGGAGAAGGCCGTCAACCGAGCCTCTGGAAGCATCCTAGACGCCGGGGACGTGACAGTGATCAACCAACATTCCCGACTACAGAAGGCATACGAATACTTCCGCAACCGCGCTATCAACCCGACCAGGGTGGAGGACCAGAACACGACCTTTGGCGAGATCGGAAGTCCGGAGGGATTCTTCTACTCCTTCGTAAGCGGGCGAGCAGTGATGGAGCTGAACGCAACGCACGACATGGTTGCCGCCGTCATCGCTTACATCAGCAGACTGGAGCACGACTTGGTGTTGGCGCTTCCGTTCGTCGGGTTCGACGCGAGCAAAGATCACCTCGCTGACTTCATCGGGTCGCGATGGGGACTTAAGTTCGAGCGCGTGCTCGGACCGTCCGGCGAAGCGAAGACCTATCTGAATCGTCTCGGCGCGGTCGTGGAACGTTGGCGGAATCCCTACGCGCACGGTGGCTTTGAGAAGGGGCACGGTTCCACCGTGTTCGTCCACGTTCCTGGAGCTGGTGCGCTGCCGATCGGTCTCAACACGATTCGCGCTAAGCCGTTCTTCTCGTTGGCCAACGCTAGCGAGCTCGCAATCCGGGACGTATTCGCGCTCTTCGACGAGGTCGACGCATGGCTCGCGAACACGTTGCGTCATGCCAGCAAGTGGATCGACTCAGGCCTCGCCGTGCGGTTCGACGCGGAATTTTGTGCCACGATACGGTCCGTCGCAGACAAGGACGACAGGTTCGACGCCTACCTGAGCTACATGGAGTATCAGCAGGACACGATCGACAATATGGACTACTGAGCCACGAGGGGCATCGAAGTTGGCCCTTCGAAATCGTCAACCATGTTCACGTCAGGGCGCCAGTTAACGATGACAAATCGCATCAGGCGCGATTCGTCATCGTTGCTGATCCACGTAGATCTGGCATCCAGAGGGCGCTTTGGAGTTGGGATAATTGAGCTGACCAGGACGCGGGATGGAGGGAATGCACATGACTGTTGCGACCGTGAGCACGAGGTGGGACATCGAGGAGCATGCAAACGAGGATGGCCGGCTGAGTACCGGTCTGCGAAAGAAGCACAGGCAGTTCCGCCAGCTCATCGTCTCGGGCGACCTTGATTTCGACGTGCCCGATAAAGCGCGATTCCTCTCTAACGACCGACCTTCATGCCTCGTCGGCTAGTCCGATCATGACAATGAGTGGAGAGTCGCCCACGATGGGGCCTTACAAGCTTGCAACGGCCGGGCTGCGTGACCTCGCAACGACCTGGGATGCTCTGGCATACCGGTGCGGAGACCCGCCGTCCGCATCGAGCCCCTGCATGTATGAGGCAACGCTGCTGCCGCCCGAAATCGCCGCCCCGGAACAGCTGACGCGGGCCGTTGCCAATGACGCCGTCCTCTACGTGACCGCCGCAACGCAGCAGTTGCGTTCGCTTGCTGCCCTCGTTGCGCTCGGCTCAGAGATTGTGCTCACCGGCTGGTCGGTGACGAGGACCCTCGCGGAGCACTGCGGTCGCGCCGCATGGCTGCTGAGTCCCGACGTCACACCGACCGGTCGCGTCGCCCGGTTCTACATGGAGCGGATCGTCAGCATACACATGGCAAGGCTGGCCGCTGAGAAGATCGGCGAGCGGGGATACGCCAAGGAACTGAAACGAGAGCGCGAAGTGATCCTGGCCCAAGCCCGCCAAGTGTTCCCTGACATCGATCTGTTCACAGTCGAGAAACTAAATGATTGGGAGGTCGGCGGCGAGCCGTACGCCGGCCTCAGCAAGGTCCTCAACCTCTTCGGTGAATCCCACCTTGATGCAAACGGTCTCTACGACACGCTCTCATCCTTCACGCACCCGTCTCTTCACCGCCTCCGCGCCCAAACCCAGATCAAACAACTCGATGACCGCGTACACCATGCCTTCGTCGCAGAACCCGATGTCATCCACTGGCAGCTCGCGACTGCCAGCATGTGCGTATATGGGGCAGCACAACACGCTGTCGGCTACCTGGACATCGACCCAGCACTACTCGAAGAATGGGCCGATCGTCATCCGCGGCTGCTCAAGTGGGCACGAGAGACTGAAGAAGCAGCCGAGCAGACAACCGAAGATTAACCGTCCGACTCAACGGCTCAGTCACGCTTGAAGCTGTTCGCTCCACTTGGATACACACCTGTACCGATAAGAGCCCACGATCGAACCCAGAGGCGACGCTAGGGCGGGCGCAGAACCGCCGTAGGTGAGACGACAGTCTTTGGGATCTCATGCGAGTGGGGCGCCAACCTTGACCATCGGCGCCCCACTCAAAGACCTGGGTGCGGGACGAGTCCCGCAGTGACACCTCGTACTGCCACGATGGAGGCAGTCCCAGGAGTTGCGTGCCCGTCTTCCATTCGACCGGAGAGAAGGGCTAGCCCGACAAGACGGGCAACACTAGAATCGCACATATCTGATGGAAAGGGAAACATGACGTCCCTCGTTGCATGGGTAGGCGCAGACACCCGAGGCCCTGCATCCTTGAACATCGCCACAGATAGCCGCATCAGTTGGACAAGCGGAACGTCCGTATCTCATTACTGGGATCAAGGAAAGAAGATCTTCGCCTCAAAGACGGCGCCGCTTGTTGTGGCCTATGTCGATGACGTGTTGTTTCCGACGCTTGTATTGCCAGGGTTGATCGATCGTATCGACCGGCAGGTTTTTCGCTCCGATGGAGCCGCGGTCGACGGCGTTCTTTCGGTGTTGAGACATGGATGGCGTAGCTATCCAGCAGCCGAGCGACGACCGGTGACGTTCTACGTCGGGTACCGGACGGGCGAGGGTATGACCGCAGTCTTTCGGCTCGTCCAACTATCAGTCGACGAGTCCGGTGACTGGGAAGTGTCAGACCAGCCCATTCCAAACCAATCAGCTTGCCTTAAGGTCGACGGTTCGGGGAGGAGCGCTATTACGATCGCCTTGGATAGCTGGCAGTTGAGCAGCGCAGCGAATACAAGCCGAGCCGTCTTTAGCGGATTCGTCGATGCAGTTGTCTCGGGCGTGGACCCTAAATCTGGAGGTGCCCCGCAACTTGGCAGCCTCTATCGGGTTGGACCTGGGCGTCTTCTCGGAATTGTCCATAACGAAGAGCGCTACTTCGCCGGAGCTCGACTCATCGGTGACGAGGAGGTCGAGCATGTCGAGTGGCGTAACTCCTTGTTTGAACGCACCGATGGCCGCAGAAAGTCGAGACTTCCTCACGCACAGGCGCAACCACGGCCAGAAGAGATGAAGAAAGCACCGCCCCAAGAGACCGTCTCCTGATAGCGAATCGCTCTCGCATCCATCGGCTTCGCCAACTCTGCACACCTGAAAGGTGTGACGGTCTCGATGCGGGTCATGTCGGCGGGCAGTGGCTACAAGTACCTGTTGAAGTCGGTCGTTGCCGGTGACGGCGACCGGTCACTCTCGACGCCGCTGACGCGCTACTACGCCGAGGCGGGCAACCCGCCCGGCTTCTGGATGGGCTCGGGCTTAGCCGCATTCGGTGACGGCCAGCTGACCATAGGAGCGCAGGTGTCCGAATCGCAGCTCCAGCTGCTGATCGGGATGGGCTGTGATCCGATCACCGGAGATCCGTTGGGGCGGGCGTATCAGCGGTTCGCGTCGGTCGCCGAACGGGTCGAGCGTCGCATCGCGGACCTCGACCCCGCGCTTAGCGCGGGCGAACGATCCGAGCAGGTCGCTCAGATCGAGACGGAGGAGACCAAACGCGGCACCCGACGAGCCGTAGCGGGCTTCGACTACACGTTCAGCGTTCCCAAGAGCGTGTCGGTGCTATGGGCTGTTGCCGACGTGGGCACCCAGGCATTGATCGCAGACGCGCATCATTCCGCGACTGCTGAGGTGATCGAGTTCTTGGAGCGCGAGGTTGCCACGACCAGGGTCGGTGCCACAGGGCCGGATGGAGCGGTGGCGCATGTTGACGTCGCCGGCGTCGCGGCCACCGCGTTCGACCACTACGACAGCAGGTCCGCTGACCCTCAACTGCACACGCACGTCGTCATCAGCAACAAAGTGATGACCGTGCAAGACGGGTGCTGGAGAACGCTGGCTGGTCGTCCGATGCACCAAGCGGTGGTTGCGCTATCCGAGTTGTACAACGCGGTTCTGGCCGATCACCTCACCCGCAACCTCGGCGTAGCTTGGGAGCAACGCGACCGCGGCCGAGACCGCAACCGAGCCTGGGAAATCGTCGGCGTCAGCGAGGAGCTGGTCGACGAGTTCTCCACTCGTTCGCGGCATATCGAGGTCGAGAAGGACCGACTCATCGCCGACTACGCGCATCAGCACGGGCGCCAGCCATCGGCGAGAATGGTGCTGAAACTGCGCGCCCAGGCCACCCTCGCCACCCGCCCAGACAAACAGGTGCGGTCGTTGGCTGACCTCACTGCCGAGTGGCGCCAGCGTGCCACCAGGGTGCTCGGGCAGGACGCCACTGGCTGGGCGCGCACCGTCATTACCGGCAATGATCCCGTTGTGGTGTTGCGGACCGATGACGTGCCACTCGACGTGGTCGGCGATGTCGGTCAGGCCGTGGTCGAGGCTGTAGGGGAGAGGCGCTCGACCTGGCAGCGTTGGAACTTGATGGCCGAAGCGAGCCGTCAGGTCATGGGATGGCGGTTCGCCAGTACAGCCGATCGGGAGGCGATCACCGGCATGATCGCCGACGCCGCCGAACAGGCTTCGCTGCGGCTCACCCCTCCCGAACTCGCATCGAGCCCGATCCGATTTCAACGCGCCGACGGCACGACCAGGTTCCGGCCCCAGCACTCGACCGTATTCTCCGCCGAACACTTGTTGAAGGCCGAGGACCGGCTACTCGACCGTGCCAACAACACCGCTGGTCCAACAGTGGACCTGAAGACGGTGGAACAGTTCAGCTCCCGCCCCGATCGTGAAGGACGAAGGCTCGGGAACGACCAGGCCGCCGCGCTTAGCGCGATCGCCCTGTCCGGGCGGGCGATCGACGTGCTAGTCGGCCCAGCTGGTGCGGGCAAGACCACCGCCATGTCGGCATTGCGCAGAGCGTGGGAGAAACAGCACGGCCCCGGCTCGGTGGTCGGACTGGCGCCCTCTGCGGTCGCCGCCGACGTCCTCGGCGATGAGTTGGGGATCGAGACCGAGAACACTGCCAAATGGTGGCAGAGCCACATCATGTATGGCACGACATTTCAGGCCGGGCAACTTGTCATCATCGACGAAGCCAGCCTGGCCGGCACCATGTCCCTCGACCGGATCAGCGGCCTGGCAGCCGACGCTGGGGCGAAGGTGTTACTGGTCGGCGACTACGGCCAGCTCCAATCGGTCGATGCGGGTGGGGCGTTCGCGATGCTCGTCCACGACCGCTCCGACGCCCCCGAGCTGACCGACGTCCACCGTTTCACCCACGGCTGGGAGAAGATCACCTCGCTCCAACTACGTCACGGGCGACCCGAGGCGATCGACGCCCTCATCAAACGTGGCCGGGTCACCGGCGGCGAGGAAGAGGACATGATCGACGCCGCTTACACCGCCTGGCGGCACGATATCCAGGCTGGGCGGGCGTCGATCCTCGTCGCCGAAACCCACCAGATCGTGACCGCGCTCAACCAGCGCGCCCGTGTCGATCTGATTCTTGGCGGCACAATTGACCCAGCCCGAGAACTGGCTCTGCGCGACGGCACCGGAGTGTCCGAGGGCGACACGATCATCACCCGCCACAACGACCGCCGGCTACGCAACCGTCGGACCTGGGTCCGCAACGGCGACCGCTGGACCGTCACCCGCATTCGCGAAGACGGCTCGATGATGATTCGCCCAGTCGGACGAAGATTTGGCGGCGGAATCGTGCTCCCGGCGGACTATGTCGCCGAGCACGTCGACCTCGGCTACGCAGTCACCGCCCATCGGGCCCAAGGCATCACCACCGACACCGCCCACACCGTTGTCACGCGCACCACGACACGAGAGAACTTCTACGTCGCCATGACCCGGGGTGCCGACCGCAATCACGCCTACGTCGGAGTCGACAGAGAGGATCATGAACACCTCGAACCACCCATCGGCGACGGCCCCGAACAGATGGCCCGCGCCGCGCTCTACGGCGTGCTCGACCACATCGGCGCCGAACTATCCGCGCACGAGACCATCACCGCCGAACACGAACGATGGGGCTCCATCGCCGAACTCGCCGCTGAGTACGAGACCATCGCCCAAGCCGCCCAACACGACCGCTGGGCATCCCTGCTGGCAGAGTCCAATCTCACCGACGACCAAGTCGCCGACGTCCTGGCCTCCGACGCCTACGGCGCCCTGTCCGCGGAACTGCGCCGAGCCGAAGCCAACAGCTATCACCTCGACCGACTGTTCCCGCGTCTCGTTGCTGCTCGCGGCTTCGCTGACGCCGCCGACGTCGCGTCAGTTCTGCACGCCCGCCTCGCCAAAGCCACCGCCCTTCCAGCAGGCTCTGGCCGCAACCGCAAGACACCGCGTCTCATCGCCGGCCTCATGCCCTATGCGGACGGCCCCATGACCACCGACATGCGCCGAGCTCTCGACGAACGCCACGAGCTGATCGAACAACGCGCCGACGCCGTACTCGACGCTGCCTTAGCCGACAAGGAACCCTGGACCACCCGGCTGGGGGAACAGCTCACCGACAAGAGAGAGGCCAAGCGATGGCGGCGCAACGCCCGCATCATCGCCGCCTATCGCGATCGCTACCAGATCACCACCGCCACGCCCCTCGGCCCCGACCCAGAAACCACGGCCCAAAAGATCGACCACGCCCGCGCCGAGGCAGCTCTGTGGCGTACGCGAGCGATTGCCACGAGAAAGGGCCCGGATAGCCGTGAACGGCCTCCGGTGGAACACGATCAGGTTGGACCACGACTGTGAAGCAGCAGCGATCGTCATGGCTCAGCTGACGAAGGAGACCCCAGCGGGAGGGTCGAGCGGTCCGAACTCTTGGCGAAGCTAGGTAACTGTCGAACCCTGTTATGCCCGCTACCTCAGGTGGACTGGAGTCAGGCGCTTCGGAACGTGTCAGTACCGTGCACTGGGCACAACTTGACCGCCTCGCCGGTCAACGCCAGCATCCTTTCTGCCGCCGAGAGCAGGTCGATGAGGGCTTCAGGATGCTGGAGCGAGTAAACCGAGGCCCGTCCCACCGGCCGTGACGTCACCAGGCCAGCGTCCTTCAGGCACGCCAAGTGCTTCGACACGGTGCTCTGCGACAGACCCAGATGCTCCGTCAAGTCAACGACACGGTGTTCGCCGAGTTGCAGATGCTGAAGAATCACCAACCGCGACGGGTCGCTGAAGCCGTGAAACAGGCATGCCGCGGCCTTCATGGCCTCGGCTTCACCAAACTGCTGCTCCGCCTCAGGGCTAGTGATTCCCATCGTCATATCTCGATGATATTCGATGCAAGCGCTTGATTCCAGGGGTGCATGCGTTACTCTCGACCAAGTCCATTGCGATCGCGGAGTCTTGACGCCGCGTTTGTTCTTGACCGATACGGAGACTGGGTGAAGCCGACAGCGCAACGTCGTGGTGCGGGTCGAGCGACCTCTGATCCCGCCGGCGGTAAGCGAGTCGCACCGAAGAAAGAATCCCGATATGGCGTGCGCGTCGCGCCTGCAATCGCTGGCTTGGTCGCGATGTCGGCAGCAGGCTTCGGCACAGTGACGGTCGGCGACAGCCAAGACGACACAGTAATGTCAAGCGGCCCGCGCCAGACCACCGACCGATCCTATGCCGGTGTGGACGCCGGCAGCACCGACGGCACCGACATCAGCCGAAGCTTCAACCGGCAAGTCTACGAGGAGCAGCGCACGACTCAGGAAGAGCAGCTGGCGATCGTAGCTGCACAACGCCAGCAAATCGAGCAGGATGTGGAATCCTACGCCGAACAAGTCGCCGACCAATGGGTCATCCCGGTCACTGGCTACCGTCTAACGGCCCGATTCGGCCAATCCAGTGGCCTGTGGTCTAGCGGGCAACACACAGGCTTGGATCTTGCCGGACCATCCGGCACCACTATTGTCGCTGCGGCGAGCGGCACGGTGAAGACCGCAGGGTATGACGGTGCCTATGGCAACAAGACGTCGATCGTGCTGGACGACATCGACCCCGGCAACCAGACCGAGATGTGGTACGCGCACCAGAGTCGAATCGTGGTCGAGCCAGGGCAGAAGGTCAACGCCGGTGACGTGATCGGCTATACCGGGGCGACGGGGAATGTCACCGGCCCACATCTACACCTTGAGGTACGCCCAGAGGGCGGGGAGCCCGTCAATCCGGAAGAGGCGCTTCAAGAGCATGGGGTTCGTCCCTGACGGCCAGTTCTTGTCTACACCGGGCACCCTTACAGATTCGTCTGAGTCACGGACCCTGATATTGATGTATCGAGCGGTTTCTGTGGGTTTTGGGTCTTACTTGGCGTAGGAGTGCAGGCCGGAGCCGAACAGGTTCACGCCGTAGTAGCTGAACAGGAACGTCACGAAGCCGATCAGGCAGAAGATCGCCGCCCGGCGACCCTTCCAGCCGGCGGTGGCACGCGCGTGCAGGTAGCCGGCGTAGACGACCCACGTGATGAAGGCCCAGACCTCCTTCGGATCCCAGCCCCAGTACCGGCCCCAGGCGTAGTGCGCCCAGATGGGCCCGGCGATGAGCGCGCCGAACGTCCACAGCGGGAACGCCATCGCGTTCACCCGGTACGCCAGCTTGTCCATGACCGCGGCCGCGGGGAGCCGGCGGAGCACCGCTCCGACGTTGCCCTTCGCCTCGGCCCGGGCGCGGATCAGGTACAGCACTGATGCGGCTGCGCCGACCAGGAAGAACGCCCCGGCGAGCATGACGGCGCTGACGTGGATCTCGAACCAGTAGGAGTCCAAGGCGGGCACTAGCGGGCCGGCTGGAACATAGGTGGATAGCGACATGCCGAGCATCACCAGGCCGAAGGCGGCGACGACTCCGCCGGCCCACTGCACCTGGTACTTCCAGACCAATGCCAGATAGGTGAGGAGTGCGACGGCCACGCCGACGAGCCCGAACTCGTACATGTTGCCCAAGGGCACCCGTTCGGCGGCCAGGCCCCGGGTAATGACGCTGGCGACCAGGAGCGTCGCGGCGAGGATCGTGAGGGTCACGCCGACACGTGAGAATCGTTCTGTGACTGGTGCCTCGTCCTCAACTGGGGGAGCAGGTGGTGTCGGTCCGCTCGTCACGAGCTCTTTTTCATCGCTGACGACCTTGCGGGCGAATGCCCACTCGGCGACGTGCGCGACGAACGCGAGTGCGAGGACGCAGGTTGCGGCCACCATCGCATAGTTCGAGATCTGTGCGTACTGTTCGAGCCTCATGTCTGTGTCTCCTTGAGGTTGTTGGATGTGGGCAAGGCTTGTTGCAGGTCGCGCAGGAACGCATCGAGATCGATCGGAGTCTCGTCACGGGGCACGCGATCGAGCACGCCGACGTTGACCGAGGTGAGCGTCCTGCCAGCCTCATCGGTACTGGTGGTCGCTGTGATCCAGGTGCGTCGTGGGCGGACCATCAATGAGGCCATGAGTCCGATCAGTCCGACGCTCACGCCGACGAGGGGCAGCGATTTCGCTGGAACATCGGCGATCTGGAATCGGGCAAACCGCTGCAGATCAACGAACTCGATGCTGCCGCCGCCAGGCAGGTCCTGCACCTGGCCGGGGCTCAAGCTGATGTTGAACGGCTCTCCGTCATCGCCGAGCACCTCGGTCATCTGCTCTTTCTGAAGTGTGTACACCGACTGCGGGGTGCCATCGTCAAGCCCGAGATCGCCGCTCCACATCCGCAGCCCGACCACCGGATTCACGGCACCGGGATACACGGTCCTGGTGGGCGCGTCGTCACCAGTCGAAACAGCGGTTGGCATGAAGAATCCCTGGAAGCCCAACTGCTCGGGTGCAGCGTCGGGCACCTTGACGACGCCTTCGGACAGGTAGGTGCCATCCTGCGGCAAGAAGATCACGGCATCGTCGAACACGACCTCACCGTTGGCGTCGGTGACACGAATAACCGGGGCATAGCCCTGGCCGATAAGGAAGACATCGCCGCCGTCCAGTGATAACGGGTTGTTGACAACGATCTCGTAGTTCTGTGGCTCGTCGCCGGGCCGCTCCGTGTAGGTGACGTCGGCCTGGAACAGCCGTGGTGCTCCCATCTGAGGACCACTGGAGTGGAACTCCGCGATCATGCGATCGACGGTCAACCCAAACGGTGGAAGGTTGTCGGGATCATAGAGTGGGCCAGAGTTGAACTCGTCGTACTGGCTGAGCGTGTTGGAGAAACCATCGCCTTCGGTGACCATGACAGCCCCGCGGTAACTCCACAACGCACCGATGGCTACGCCGACCAGGACGACCAGGATGCTGCAGTGGAAGACCAAGTTGCCCAGCTCACGCAGGTAGCCCTTCTCGGCTCGCAGCTCGGTGCCGTTCCCGGTCTGGACGACATCGATGCGTGCGCGTCCGAGCATCTGTCGTCCGGCAGACACGACCTCATCGACCGAGGCCGTGGTCGTGAAAGAGCCCGATCCGGGCAGACGGGCGAAGTTGCGCGGCGCTCGCGGGGGACGAGCACGTAGGGCTTTGGCGTAGACGCCGATGCGCGGCACGATACAGCCGACAAGCGAGAGCATGAGCAACAGGTAGATGGCACTGAACCACGGCGAGGAGTACACCGAGAACATGCCGATGGCGTCGAGGACTGGCGCGAGAGTCGGATGATCTTGAAAGAAAGCCTGGACGGCCCGTGCGTCGACTCCGCGTTGCGGAACCAATGAGCCGGGCACCGCCGCCACGGCGAGCAGAAGCAGCAAGAACAACGCCGTGCGCATGGAGGTCAGCTGCCGCCACATCCACCGAACGAACTGCCGCGGTGTCAGCTCCGAGGCCTGCGTCGAGGGATTCATGGCGAGTCTTTCGATCGAGATATGCCGTGGTGACCACGTGCGGCCGGCCGGTGCGTGGTGAGGGGATAGTTCCGGTGTGGCATGGGAGCTCCGTAGTGGTTGAAGAAAGGTAGAGGGGAACCTGCGGTCCGTGACTCAACAGTGAGTCGTCGGGGAACCCGAGGATCGCCTGCCAAGTACCGGCCCCAGCCTCACATCGCGAGTAACATCGCGATCATGCCGCCGGCCATGATTGCGTGACACAGCGAATGCAGCCGATGCCCGCGGGCCACCAGCGTCCGGTAGAGCCACCAAAGTGCTCCCGCCGCGCACAATGCGACGACCACCCCGTTCATGGCATCGACCCATGCGGTCGCCGCGGTCTGAAGAGTGTCATGGTCCTGACCGCCTGCCATGTTTGAGGAGTGTTCCCCGGTGCCGTTAGTCATCAGTAGCGGCATCGCCGCGAGCATCCAGATCATCGCGATGTTGAGGACGACGTGCCCGGCGGTATCAATCCAGCTGGTCGTTACGCGAGAGTCGAGAAAAGCCCACACCAGGGCGAAAGCGAAGACCATGAATACGAGGATCTGTAGCCAGCTACCGGCGCTTGGGATGGTCGACCAGATCATCAGAACCATCGCCACACTCATCACCGCGTGGTTGATGTCCACTAGTTCTTCACTCGTGCGAGTGTTCCCGGCTGCAGCGGTCTGCCTCCGAATGGCGACATAGTTGCCTACGCACACTGATGCGGTGAAAAGGAACGCGACGGTCAAGATGATGTTCCACGGCGGGGAGAGCATCCGCTCATGTTACTCTACGGATTGTAGAATAAGATCGTCTGGGCAGGGCACCGATCGTCGCCTTTTGATCTGGCTGCGGTGTTGCTTCATGTCAGTAGGTTCCACGAAGGAGAGGGCTGATGGCCACCACAGCGGCGTTCGAGGAGGCTAAGCAGTCCGAGCTCCCGGCGTCGGTGCGGCGTGAGCGCAACATGGGTCAGAAGGTCGTGACGCTTCTGACGACGACCGATCACAAGTTGATCGGCAAGATGTATCTCGCGACGACGTTCGTCTTTTTCATCATCGGCGGCGTGATGGCGTTGATCATGCGCGCCGAGCTTGCCCGCCCGGGTACCCAGGTGGTCGGCGACGAGACGTTCAACCAGCTGTTCACGATGCACGGCACCGTGATGCTGTTGATGTTCGCGACGCCGCTGTTCTTCGGTTTCGCGAACCTGGTGGTGCCGATCATGATCGGCGCGCCGGACGTCGCCTTCCCGCGGTTGAACATGTTCAGTTTCTGGATGTTCCTGTTCGGCAGCCTGATCGCGTTGTCCGGGTTCATCGTGCCCGGTGGCGCCGCGAGCTTCGGCTGGTTCGCCTATATGCCGTTGAGCGATTCGATCAACTCTCCGGGCATGGGCGGCGACCTGTGGGTGATGGGCCTGTATATGTCGGGTCTGGGCACGATCCTCGGTGGCGTCAACTTCATCACCACCATCTTCACGATGCGGGCACCGGGCATGACTATGTTCCGGATGCCGATCATGGTGTGGAACACCCTGGTCACCAGCCTGCTGGTGATCATCGTCTTCCCCGTGCTGGGGGCGGCCCTGTTGGCGATTGCCGCGGATCGCATGCTCGGTGCGCATGTTTTCGATGCCGCGACGGGTGGACCGATTCTGTACCAGCATCTGTTCTGGTTCTTCGGCCATCCCGAGGTGTACATCATCGCGCTGCCGTTCTTCGGCATCATCACCGAGGTGCTGTCGGTGTTCAGCCGCAAGCCGGTGTTCGGTTACGTCGGCCTGGTGTTCGCCACGTTGGCGATCGCGGCGCTGTCGGTGGCGGTCTGGGCGCACCACATGTTCGTCACCGGCGCGGTCAACTTGACTTTCTTCTCGTTCATGACCTTGTTGATCGGTGTTCCGACAGGTGTGAAGTTCTTCAACTGGATCGGCACGATGTGGGGCGGTTCCATCTCCCTGCACACGCCGATGATGTTCGCCCTGGGCTTCCTGACGACCTTCTTGTTCGGCGGCCTGACCGGCATCGTGCTGGCGTCTCCGCCCCTGGATTTCCAGCTGTCAGATAGCTATTTCGTGGTGGCGCACTTCCATTATGTGGTGTTCGGCACCGTGGTGTTCGCGATGTTCGCCGGTTACTACTACTGGTGGCCGAAGATCACCGGCAAGATGCTCGACGAGAAGCTGGGCAAGATCCACTTCTGGCTGCTGTTCATCGGTTTCCATCTAACGTTCCTGGTGCAGCACTGGCTCGGTGCCGCCGGTATGCCGCGTCGTTACGCCGATTATGGACCGAATGACGGTTTCACCACGCTCAACGGAATCTCCACGATCGGGGCGTTTCTGTTGGGGGCGTCGATGATCCCGTTCATGTACAACGTGTGGAAGTCCCGTAAGGCGCCGATGGTCGGCCTCGATGATCCGTGGGGTTGGGGTCGCACGCTGGAGTGGGCGACGTCCTCCCCGCCGCCGCGGCACAACTTCGTCCGGCTGCCGCGGATCCGTTCCGAGAGCCCGGCCTTCGACCTGCATCACCCAGAGGTGGCGTCGGTGGAGCTGCTGGACAACCCCGGAGAACAGGAAGGAGTCGCCGATGCTCCCGACGTGGATAGACGTGAGGAGGCATTGGGTGACGCGCACGGTGAAAGACCTGATGAGTAGCCAAGGAGAAGGGAATCTCGAAGATCCTGTCTGATCGACCTTGAACGGCCCGGTGCGACGTGAGATCGCATCTGTGGTGCAGGTTCGATTGTGTTCCGCTTGCCGGAATCTTCCCCAGATCGAGGTAACCAGATGATGCATGCAACCGTTCGTAAGACAATGTTCGCGGCAGTATTGACAGTCGGCTTGATGGCCGGGCTCGCTGCACCGCCCGCAATAGCTGACTCTAAGGACGACATCCGGCGTCAGCAGGGCGAGAACGAGCAGCGCCGGTCACGGGCGCAACAGGACCTCCAGCACTCCACCGCACGGTTTCAGGAAGCGTCCTCCGCTCTGAGTGCGGCGACTAGTCAGCTAGAAAAAGCTCAAGATGTTCTTGGACAGACTCGCGGCGAACTCGCCGTGGCGCAGTCCCGTGATGCTGAGTTGCGTGAGGAGCTGACTCGTGCCGAGGCCGATCTAAAGTCCGCTGAAAAACGGGTCGATCTCGCTGCGAGAGAGCTCGACGACTCCGAGTCCGTCGTCGAGCAGTTCGCGGTCGATAGCGTGATGGAGGGCGATCGGGGCCTGCGAGCTTTCAGCGGATTGCTTCAAGGTGAGGCTCCGACGACGTTCTCTGAACGGGTCCAGATGAACGAATCCATTGGCGATGCGCAGATCGCGACCATGCAGGAACTCGATGCGGCTCGGGTGATGGTTGAACTGGAACGTCAACGAGTCGAGGAACTGCGTGATCAGGTCGCGTCACAGAAGCGCGAGGCCGAAGCGAACGTGGTGCGAATGCAAGAACTTACGACCCAGGCTGAAACCCAAGCCGCAGAGGTCAGCCAGTTGGTAGAGACGCGGGAGGTCGCACAGACGGAGGCGAATGCCGCCAAAGCACAGGACGAACAGGCGTTGGCCGAACTCGATGCGGAGCGAGCCGCCTTGGAGCAGCGGATGCGGGCCATAGTTGATGAGGAGTTGCGCAAGGAGCGTGAGCGGCGGGCTCGTGAGGGCGGCGGTGGTGGCCCCGCCCCCGGCGGCGGGGGAGGTGGTGGCAGCGTGCTGGGTTACCCGGTCAACGGTCCGATCACCTCGCCGTACGGAATGCGCCGGCATCCCGTCACTGGCGTGTACAAGCTCCACGACGGCACTGACTTTGGCGCTGGCTGCGGCGTTCCGGTCCGTGCCTCCGCTTCGGGCACCATCGTCGAGCAGTATTACAACTCTGCCTACGGCAACAGAGTCATCATCAACCACGGCGTCATCGGTGGTTCCAACCTCATGACCACTTACAACCACATGTCCGGCTTCGCCGCCAGCCCGGGTCAATACGTCAACCGTGGTGACGTGATCGGCTACGTCGGCACTACGGGGCTCTCCACCGGCTGCCATATGCACTTGATGGTTCTACAGAACGGTGCGACAACGAACCCGATGTCCTGGCTCTGAGAAACGCTGTCTGCTGGCGCGTGCGCTTGACGCAAGTCGCGCAAGTTCCTAGCTGCTGGGTTTGCTTAGTGTGACCTATGAGCGCTATCATCGTAAAATAGCGATGATAGCGCCAGTAGTTCGCTCTTGGAGCTGGCTAGTGAAGAATGTTCGGAGAGAACGGAGCTCCCCTGATGGGTGCAGGACACGACCACGGCCCGGCGGTTGATGATACCGCCGGGGTTCCCGGTGACTATCGCAAAAAGCTGTGGATCGCCTTTGGCATCACGGCCACGATCGTTGTCGCCCAAGCTGTCGGCTCGGTGATCACGGGAAGCCTCGCGCTGCTGACCGACACCGCGCACGCGATCACCGACGCTTCAGGGCTGCTCGTGGCCCTGATCGCCGCGACTCTGATGCTGAAGCCAACTAGTTCCAGGCGTACCTGGGGCTTCCGGCGTATCGAAGTCATCGCTGCCCTCGGCCAGGCGACCCTGCTGCTCGTCGTCGGGTTCTACACTGCGATCGAAGGCATCCGGCGGCTGTTCGAACCACCGGACGTTCCCTCCACCGAGTTGCTCATTTTCGGGATCGTCGGTCTCACCGCCAATGTCATTGCGATCGCCATCCTGTCCTCCAGCAGGGGCGCGAACTTCAATATGCGTGCCGCATTCCTGGAGGTTCTCAACGACGCACTAGGTTCCCTCGGCGTCATCGTCGCCGCGATCATGATCGCCACAACTGGGTTCCAGCGAGCAGACGCCATCGCCGGCCTGTTCATCGCCGCGCTCATCGTGCCGCGTGCGTTCAAGCTGATGCGGGAGACCACCAGCGTGCTGATGGAGTTCACACCCAAGGGTCTCGATCTGGACGAGGTTCGTGCTCACATCCTGGAGCTCGATCACGTCAAGGACGTCCACGACCTGCACGCCTCCACTGTGGCGACCGGCCTGCCCACCATCACTGCTCACGTGGTCGTCGAGGACGAGTGCTTCACCGACGGACACGCCGCCGAGGTTCTCCATGCCGTGAAGCAGTGCGTCGCCGAGCACTTCGAAGTGTCCGTAAGCCACTCGACCTTCCAGGTCGAGACCGAGCACATCAGCGACGACGAACCCGACTCCGTCAAGCATCCCTGACCATTCAGGAACACCGAGACCGGTACGGACTATGAGCCGGTCGTGATGAACAGGGCGACGTGCTCAGGTCCTCGCCGCCTGTGGAATTGGACGCGGCGGCGGGCGAACCGATGTCGCTCCCGCCACGTTTGTCGAGCGGGTCTCAGTAGACCTTGTTGCGACGATTGTCGAAATCGCCTCATAGGTCGCGGTGTTCGATTGGACGATGGGCTTTGAGAGTGCGGCGCTCGGGGGTGCCATATCCGCAGGGACGTGGTGGTTGTCGGTTGGCTGTTGGGGTCGCGCCTAGTTCGGTGATGTCGTTCGCGTTGGTCACCGCCCTTGCTGTTCCGTCGCATAGCAGTGCGTTGGTGCCGCTGCTCATGATCCCGAGCACGGAGCCTGGCACGGCGCCGACGCCTCGCCCTAGCTCGTGGGCTCTGGCGGCAACGGCCAGTGCGCTTGAACGTGGTCCTGATTCCACGACCGTCGTCGCCGCCGACAGCGCGGCCTCGATCCGAGCACGAGCGAGGACTCGTGTCCTGGTGGGTGGCGAACCGGGTGGCGTCTCGCTGACCACTAGCCCTACATCGGCGATGCGCTCCAGCAAACCGGCGTGCGGTCGATCGCCGGTTGAGGCTATCACCGCGATTGTGTGTCCCGCCTCCATCAGTGCCGCACGATGTGCCGCGGCATCGATGCCGAACCCTCCTCCGGACACAACGATTTTCTCATCACGTGCCAGATCTGCTGCGATACCGCCCGCCACTTCTACCCCGTAAGCGGTCCCATCGCGGGAGCCGGTGATGGTGAACCGGTTGTCTAACGAACCTGACAGTAGTGATGCGTGGCCTTTGACCCACAGCAAGTACGGTCTCTCGACACCGAGGTCGTCTAACGAGGTCGGAAAGTCGCGATCGCCGGGAATCAGCGTGCCGAATCCTTCTCGCTCGGCGCGTGCCGTCGTCTCCGCGACCTGTTGAGTGTCGACCTGTCGTGGTAGGTGCGATCGCCAGAGTCGCGCCTCGACCTCGCCCATCCCTGGGACCGTGCCTTCTTCGGTTAGCGCACGGACCGTCTCCACCGCGCCGGCATGCGCGAGCACGCGACCCGTCAAGATGTCACCCGGTTCGACGATGTTCGCCAGGACCATGCGTGCGGACCGTTCATCTGTCGCCAGCGCGCTCAACTCGTTCATCACGGACCCCCTTGTCGGTACCGACAAGGTGAACGAGGCGGTCCTCTGTTAGCGGGGGTGGTGCCGAAGCCGTACCGCCCGCATGCGTTTGCCGGCTGCTCGGCGGTCCCTTTTTCGGTCCCGTTTTGCGGGGAGAGTCCCGAGAATAACCACGTAGCTACACGTAGCTGTTGTATAGTAGTCGTGTCTCAAATTCCCGCAATGACGCAGGATTTTAGACCTCAGCACGGGGTAAACCGTGAACTCGAAGCCATTCAGTTGTTCTAGGTTCGAGTCCTAGTACCCCAGCCACAAGCCTTGGTATTGCGTGGTTGGTCACCGACTTCTGTTCGAAGCATGCATCCTGCCCGACGCCGCGGCGATATCTGGGTGCCCGTGCAGCAGGGTTAGTGTGAACGCATGACCGTGCGGCGCATCGTTCCTGATATCGAGAGCGCCGATGTGCCGGCGTCCGTCGAGTTCTACTCCGGCCTGCTGGGTATGGAGCCCGTCATGGACCATGGCTGGATCGTGACCTTGGCCGATCCTGCCGATCCGGCTCGGCAGCTGAGCGTCGCATCGCACGATGCCTCCGCTCCGGTCGTGCCCGATGTGTCGATCGAGGTCGACGATGTCGACGACGCCTATGCCACGGCCCGGCGACTGGGAGCCGAGATCGTGCATCCGCTCACCGAGGAGCCGTGGGGAGTGCGCCGGTTCTTCGTGCGCGATCCCGATGGGTACGTGGTGAACGTCCTCGGTCACGGCTAGCTAGTCGCCCAGGAGGACCGCTGGTGTGAGGGGAAGGTGGCGCAGCCGGAGGCCCGTCGCGTGGTAGACGGCATTCGCGATGGCGGCCGCCGATCCCACGATGCCGATCTCCCCGGCGCCGCGTGAGCCCATCGGGGTGGCGAGTTCGTCGCTGTCATCGAGCCAGCTCGCGTCCATGTCCTCGATATCGGCATGCACCGGGACGTGATAGCTCGCCAGATCCTGTGTCACCACATGACCGAACCTCGGATCCCGCACACTCCTCTCGTGCAGGGCCATGGACACCCCCATCACCATCCCGCCGAGGAGCTGCGAGCGGACCGTGCGGGGGTTGATGACCCGGCCGATCGAGAACACCCCGCGCATCCGCGGCACCCGCACCTCGCCGGTGCCCGGGTGCACGCGCACCTCGACGAAATGAGCCCCGAAGGAGGCGGCGGTGTATCCCTCGGCCAGTGGGTCCTCCGAGACACCGCCGGTCGTCTGGGCCCCGGCGTCGGGATCCTCGCCGTGCTGTCGGCGGAACATCTCGGCGGCCGCGACGATCGCCGAACCCCACGAGCTTGTCCCGGACGACCCGCCCGCGACCGTCGCCGTCGGCAGCGACGAGTCGCCGATCTCCATCGTCACCCGATCCGGTGAGATCCCGAGCGCATCGGCGGAGATCAACGTCAACGTGGTCCAGGCTCCCGTGCCGATATCGGCCGCGCCGGTGCGCACGGTGTAGCGGCCGGCGCCGTTGTGGCGGATCGTCGCCTTGGTCCCCGGCATCATCACGTGCGGGTAGGTCGCGCTGGCCATGCCGGTGCCCACCAGCCATTCACCGTCACGCCGTACCCCGGGGCGAGGATCCCGGTCCTGCCAGCCGAACTGGCGCGCGCCCTCGTGCAGGCAGTCGACCAGCCGCCTGGAGGTCCACCGATTGCCGGTTGCGGGGTCGCGGGGCGGGTCGTTGCGGAGGCGCAGCTCGACGGGATCGACGCCGGCGGCCACCGCCAGCTCGTCCATCGCCACCTCCAGCGCGAACATCCCCGGGGCCTCACCTGGTGCGCGCATCCAGTGCGGCGGCGGTACATCGAGCGGAACCAGGTGATGGACGAGGCGACGGGAGTCCGCGGCGTACATGCTCGCCGAGATCGACGACGCGTTCTCCGAGAAGCTCCCGACCGGCGACACCTGTGAGAAGGACTCGTGATCGATCGCCGTCAGCGTACCGTCGGCACGGGCGCCGAGGCGTAGATGCTGCTGAGTGGGGGAGCGGTAGCCCACGAACACGAAGCCCTGCTGACGGGTGATCGCATATTTCACGGACCGGCCGGGCACGGCCATGGCACCCAGCGCGGCCAGCACATCGTGGGCGTGAGGTGCCGCCTTGGAGCCGAAACCGCCGCCGACATGTGGCGAGACCACCCGTAACTGCTGCGGCTCCAGGCCGAGCAGTGGCGCGAGCGTGTCGACGACGCTGTGCGGGCCCTGGGTGGCGGTCGTGAGCGTCAGGTGCTGCTCCTCGGCGTGCCAGCGGGCGACCGAGGTATGCGGCTCCATCGGCGTATTGTGCTCCTCCGGTGTGGAGTACTGCTGGTCGATCACGATCTCCGCGTCCGACAGTGCCTGATCGACATCATCGCCGATGGTCTGCGGATCGTCCTCGGGATAACGGTCCGGATGGTCGGTGCGAAGGACGGTGTCGTGCTCCTCCTCGGCATACCCGACCTCGACGAGCGACTGGGCGTATCGCGCGATCTCGGGAGTGGTCGCGATGACGGCACCGATGATCTGGCCGCGGAACTTCACCTCGGGACCTTGCAGGAGTGTCAGCTCGGGGTCCGAGATGTCCGCGAGGCGGGGAGCATTCCAGGGGGACAGGACGGCCAGCACACCGTCCACCTCCTCGGCGGCTGAGGCGTGGAAGGTGTCGATCTTCCCCCGGGTGATCGTGGCCTGCACGGGATAGAGGTACACGGGGTCGGTGAACGGATGCTCGTAGGCGTACCGCGCCGTCCCGGTGACCTTCGCGATGCCATCGACCCGCGCGGTCGAGGTGCCGATCGCGCCGGTCATGCGTCCTCCCCGGTGAGCTCCTCGAGAGCCGCGATCATCATGGTGCGCGCCATCGGCACTTTGAAGGCATTGCCCTCCAAGGGACGGGCGTGGTCGAGTTCGGCCTCAGCGGCCGCCGTGAAGGTCTCGGTGGTGGCGGGCGCGCCACGCAACACCTCTTCGGCGCGATGGGCGCGCCAGGGCTTGTGTGCGACGCCACCGAGCGCCAGTCGCGCGCGGGCGATGACACCGTCCTCGACCACCGTCTCCGCCGCCAGCGAGACGAGAGCGAAGGCGAAGGACGAGCGCTCGCGCGCCTTGCGATAGGTCGACCGGGCGCCCGGCGCCGGCGCGGGGATGCGGATGGCGGTGATGAGGTGACCCGGATCGAGGACCGTGTCCTGCTCGGGGGCATCGCCGGGCAGGCGGTGCAGTTCCTCGACTGTAACGCTTCCCGGACCGTCCGGGCCGAGGAACAGGACTTCGGCGTCGAGGGCCGCGAGCGCCACGGCCATATCGGACGGGTGGACGGCGACGCAATGCTCCGAGGCGCCGAGGATGGCGTGCTGCTCGGTGTGGCCGCCGATGGCGGAGCAACCGCTGCCGGGGACCCGCTTGTTGCACGGGGTGGTCACGTCCTGGAAGTACACACAGCGCGTGCGTTGGAGGAGATTGCCGCCCGTCGTGGCCAGGTTGCGCAGCTGCCCCGATGCTCCCGACAACAAGGCCCGGGAGAGGACCGGATGACGGCTCCGCACGAGCGGATGGGCGGCGAGGTCGGCATTGCGGACATTCGCGCCGATGACGAGGGCGCCGTCGGCCTCCTCCTCGATCGTCGTGAGGGGGAGGTGGGAGATGTCGACCAGGAGCTCTGGCGAGGTGATCCCGAGCTTGAGGTGGTCGACGAGATTGGTCCCACCGGCGAGGAAGGTCGCGCCAGGGCGTGCCGCGACGCTCGTGACCGCCCCGGCCGCGTCGGTGGCTCGTTCGTAGTCGAAGGGATTCACGCGGTACCCTCCTCGGCCGCCTGCTTGACCGCGGCGACGATATTGACGTAGGCCCCGCAACGGCACAGATTGCCGCTCAGCCGTTCCCGGATCTCCGCGTCGGTCAGCGACGGTGCCTCCGCGAGATCGTCGGTGACGAAGCTGGGAGAGCCGTCCGCGGCCTCGGCGAGCATGCCGATGGCGGAGCAGATCTGCCCGGGAGTGCAGTAGCCGCATTGGAAGGCGTCCTGGTCGATGAAGGCCTGCTGCATCGGGTGAAGGCCGTCGTCACCGCTCAGACCGCTCGCGGTCACGATGCTCGCGCCGTCGTGGGCCACGGCGAGCGAGAGGCACGTAGTCACGCGGCGATCGTCCTCCAGCACGGTGCAGGACCCGCATTGCCCGTGATCACAGCCCTTCTTGGGTGCTGTGGACCCGAGGTGATCGCGCAAGGCATCGAGGAGCGTGGTGCGGTTGTCCACGACGATCGCGTGCTCCTCACCATCGACGGTCAAGGCGAGTTTGGACTCCATGGGACACCTTCGGGGCTCGTCGGATCGCTGTCGGGGGTACCTGGCCATTGAATCAACGGAGCCGCGGTGATGCCTCCCGAGAGACCGGCCGTCGGGCTATAGCTAATATCCAGAATATTGGATAGATTGTCGCCATGACCCGGATGCACGTGCTCATGTCGAAGGCCGGTGCCGTGGCGCATCGCCTCGCGCTCGAGCTGTCGGCCGCCTCGGCGGGGGATCGGATGCCGACGGTGCAGGACCTCAGCGAACGCCATCAGGTCGGCAAGGGCACGGTGCAGGCCGCCCTGGCATTGCTGGAGGAAGCGGGCGCCGTCGAGATCCGGCCACGCGGCAAGCTCGGCACCTTCGTCACGAGCATCGACCATCGGCTGCTGTGGGAGCTGGCCGGCGGGTCCAGCGTGTCCGTTGCGATGCCGTTGCCGTACTCGCGCCGCTACGAGGGTCTGGCCACCGGCCTGCACGCCGCCTTCATCGAGGTCGGGGTGCCCCTCACGCTGATGTTCGTCCGAGGAGCCGCCGACCGTGCCGCCGCGCTGCATCGCGAGCGCGCCGACTTCGCCGTCATGTCGAGGCTCGCCGCCGAGGGCGACCCCGAGCTGGAGATCATCCGCGACTTCGGACCCCATACCTATGTCGGCGCCCACGGTCTCGTGCTCGCGGAGGGTCGCGATCCCGAGGATCCCGACCTGCGTGTCGCCGTCGACCCGTCTTCCACCGACCAGACGGCGCTCACCATGGCGCGCTTCCCCCAGCTGCCCGATGACCGGCTCGTCGAGGTCTCCTACAACCAGCTCGGCCGCTACTTCGCCGACGGGTTGGTCGACGCGACCGTATGGAATCTCGACGAGATCGACGCCCACATCACCGTCCCCGTCACCACGCATCCGCTGGACGGCGTCGACACCGCCGCGACCACCTCGGCCGTGATCGCGGCACGCCGCGACGCCGGCTCCACCCCCACGCCCGTCACCCGAGCCCTCGGTGCCGACCTCATCATGCGGTCCGCCGAGGAGGTTGTGGCCGGCCGGCGCATCCCGACCTACTGAGACCAGGAGACCCTGATGGACGACACGCTGCGTCAGCGGCTGGCCCTCTACGAGGCGATGGACGACACCCCCGACGGCGTCGTCGACTTCGTCCGCGAGGAGCTGGAACGACTCGAACCGCAGTTCGACGTCACCGAAGAGTCGGCAGGGGCGCTCACCGCACATCTCATCGCCGCGCTCGGCCGGATGATCCGCCGCGATCCGGACATCGACCCACCGGGTGACACCGTCTACCGCGAGGTCGTCACGCACTTCCCCTCCGCCGTCGCCGATGCCGCCGCGGTCTCGACCCGCGCGGAAGAACGACTGGGCGTCCCCTTGTCGTCGATCGAACAGCAGTACCTCAGTCTCCACCTGGGCACCCTCGCCCTGACCTCTACCAAGGAGCAGTCATGAAGATCATCGCCGGAGGAGTCGCCAAGTCGGAGGTCGCGGACGCGCTGCGACCACTGCTGGGCGACGGCGACACCGTCACGATCGGCACCGATATGGATGCGGCCGTCCAGCTGCAGTCCGGTGCGGTCGACTTCTACCTCGGCACGTGCCACACCGGCGCCGGGGCGAGTCTGGGCGTACTGATCGGCTTCCTCGGATCGCAGCGCACCCACACCTTCGGGCGCTCGCTCCCTTCGCAGGAGCAGATCGACGCCGCCGTCGAGGCGGGCAATGTCGCCTTCGGTTTCTCGATCGACCAGGTGCAGGACATCGTGCCGATGCTGTGGAGGGCCCTCGAGGCCCGTCAGGGGGCCTGAGCCATGCTGCTCGCCGCCGAGACGTCGACCGTCTCCTTCGAGCCCTGGCAGGGCGTCCTCGTCATCGTGCTGTCGGCCTTCGCGGCCCTCATCGCCAATGCCGCGCTGGCCGTCTTCAACGACGGCGCCCGGCCGTTCCTGCTCGACTACATCCGCGGCACCTCCACACGCCTGG
This sequence comes from Aeromicrobium piscarium, assembly GCF_007421815.1. Classification (GTDB taxonomy): domain Bacteria; phylum Actinomycetota; class Actinomycetes; order Propionibacteriales; family Nocardioidaceae; genus Aeromicrobium; species Aeromicrobium piscarium. The sequence goes on from NZ_VLNT01000015.1 coordinate 24,377, forward strand.
CGACCGCGACGATCGTGTTCGGACTGTCGGCCGGATTCATCTTCGGCCTGGGCGCGCCGATGGCGCTCTCGACCGGCGTGCTCAACCCGTGGCTGGTCTTCCTGCCCGTCGAGATCCTGGGCCTCCTGGCCCCGTGGCGCTGGCTCGCCGCGGTCGCCGGTGGCGCGTGGGGAGCCGTGTGCGTCTTCGGACTGAACGCCGCGAACTCGGCCGCCACCGCTTTGCCGATCGACTTCATCACCTCGCTGCAACAGATCTCGACGCCGATCCTGTGGCTCTTCACGATCTTCCCGGTGCTGGCCATCACGCGGCAGTTCGGCCGTCTCAAGGGCGTTCTCACGCTCGTCGTCGAGATCGCCGCCATCCTGCTCTCCATGAACCTGTGGCCCGATCTGTTCGCCGGTTCCATCGCCATGGCGGTCGGCGTCATCATGCTGCTCGTGTTCGCGGTGACCCGGGACCGCACCACTCGGCGCCGGGAGCTGGCCGAGCTCGCCGGCAAGAGCGCCGAGGAGCAGGAGGCGTACGAGACACAGCGCGCCGCGACCGCCGAGGTCTCGAACCAGCTCTTCGGCCCCAACGCGACCCGTCTGCGCAAGAACATCGTGTGGTTCGCGATCCTCGGTGGCCTGGTGTGCATGCTGGCGGCGAGCGGGATCTTCGGCGGGGGCGAGGCCACCAGCTTCCTCGTCGCGGAGGGATCGTACGCCGAGGCGGCCCAGGTCGACTTCCTGCGCGCCTTCGGCTTCGTGCCGCTCATCGCCACGACGGCCCTCGCCTCGGGTGCCTACGCGATGGCGGGCTTCACCTTCGTGTACCCGGTGGGCTATCTCACGCACATGTTCGTCGACTCGTGGCCGCTGGCGCTCGCGGTGGCCTTCGTGCTCGGCGCGCTCATCATGACCGTCGAGGTCTTCCTCCTCAGCGCACTGGGCCGCTGGCTGCAGCACTGGCCGAGCGTGCGCGATGCCGCTGATCACATCCGCAACGCGATCACCGAGTCTCTCTCGCTCGCGATCCTCGTCGGCTCGCTCATGGCGGGCCTGGCGATGGGCGGAGGCCTGGGCATCGCCCTCGTCGGCGGTCTCTACCTGCTCAACGAGTCGATGGGACGCCCCGTGGTGCGGATGGCCGCCGGACCGTCCGCCGTGATCGTCAGCGGTATCGCACTGAATCTGCTGTACCTGGTCGGACTCGTGGCGCCGGTGGCCTCCTGATGCCGATCCGCACTGCCACCGGGCGGAGACTCGAGGCCGGGGATGTCTCCGGCTCGGTGCTGGCCCACGAGCACCTGCACCTCGATCTGCGTACAGAGAGCGACGCCGAGGCGACGCTGCACGATACCGGCGCGGTGACCGCCGAACTCGCCGATGCCCGGCGCGACCACGATCTCGGGTTGGTCATCGACCTGACCTGCCGGGGTATGGGCGGCGACGCTCGCGTGGTCCGGCGGATCAGCGAGGACTCCGGCGTCGAGGTCGTCGTGGCGACGGGCTGGTACTACGAGCGATTCCACCCTCGTGGCGAGCCGGGCACGTCCGTCGAGGAAGCGACCGAGCTGCTGCTCGCGGACATCCTCGGCGGTCTCGATGGCGGCATCCTGCCCGGGGTTCTCGGTGAGATCGGCAGTCATGGGGAGCGGGCGAGCGACGCGGAGCGCACCGGGTTGCGCGCCTCGGCGCGAGCCGCGGTGGAGAGCGGACTCTCGCTGGGCACCCACGCGCACCTGGGACAAGGGGCGCGCGAGCAGCTCGACCTGCTGACCGCTGAAGGACTCTCGCCGCACCGCGTGTCGCTGGGACATCAGGACCTGTGCGACGACGGCCGCCAGCACGTCGACCTCGCGCGGGCGGGGGCTTACATCGCCTTCGACACCGTCGGCAAGACCGGCTATCAGAGCGACGATCGGCGCGCCGAGCTGCTCTTGGATCTGCTGGAGGCCGGTTTCGAGCGTCACCTCCTGCTCAGCAACGACATCTCCCGTGACACCTATCTGCGCGATCGCCAGGGCCAGGGCTACGGACACGTCCTCGGCCCGTTCCGCCGGATGCTCGCGGACAGGGGAGTGGGCGCCGACGTACTCGACCTGCTCTACCGCGCCAACGCACTGCGGTGGCTGACCGGAAGCGAGGAACCATGAATCGTCCCCTCCTGCCCACCACGACCCCGCTGCCGATCATCAGCTCCGCGCAGGCCTGGGAAGCCCAACAGCGGCTCGTGGCAGCCGTCGCCGAGCATCTGCCCGAGGGCGCTGTGTTCCGCAGCGATGCCGGGGTGGTGCCGGGCCTCGGGCAGCCCGACACCACGCGTCGGGTGGAGCGTTCGCTCGCGCAGACCTTCGGTGCTGACGACGCCTGTCTCGTGCAAGGCGCCGGCACCGGTGCCATCCGTGCCGCACTGTCCGCCGGTCCGTGGGCCGAGGGCTCGCGCCGGCTCATCGTCCACGACGCCCCGGACTACTCGACGACGGCGACCACCTTCCGCGACGGCCTCGTCGAGCCGGTCCGCGTCGACTTCGAGGACATCGAGGCCGTCCGTCGGACGTTCGAGGAGGAGCCGGCCGCATGGGTGTACGTGCAGCACACTCGACAACGACTCGGCGACGCCCACCAGCCCGCCGAGGTGATCGCCCTGGCCGCCGAGGCCGGACGGCGCGTCATCGTCGACGACAACTACGCGGTGTTCCGCGCGCCGCGCATCGGCACCGAGCTCGGCGCCGATGTCTCCGCGTTCTCGCTCTTCAAACTGCACGGCCCCGAGGGTGTCGGCGTCGTCGTCGGCGCCGGCGACGTCGTCGAGCGGGTGCGCCATGCCAACTACTCGGGGGGCGGACAGGTCCAGGGCCATCAGGCGCTCGCCGCGCTCCAGGCCCTCGTCATGGTGCCGCTCAACTGGGCGGCCCAGGCCCAGGCCTCCGTCGAGCTCGTCGCCTCGCTGTCCGAGGGTGGCGTCCCGGGCATCGTCGACGCCCGTCTCGCCAATGTCCAGGACCTGTGCGTCATCGCCCTCCTGGACGAGCCCGTCGCCGAGCACGTGCCCCAGTGGGCCGCGGAGCACGGTGCCGCTCGTTTCCCGGTCGGTTCCAACTCCCGCTACGAGATCACCCCGCTCGTCTACCGGCTCTCGTCCTCGACCCTCGAGGCGCAGCCGGAGCTGCGGGAGTGGGCCGTGCGCGTCAATCCGATGCGTGCCGGGGCCGGGCTGACCGCCGACATCCTGCGCCGAGCCCTGGCCGAGAGAGGAGCCTGAGTGTTCCTGCCCACCACCCAACGCCGCAATCCCGAGTTGATCGACGCGGCCGTCGCGCTCCACCGCGACGGTGTCATCGAGCCCGACACCTACGTCATCGACCGTGATGCCGTCGCTCGCAACGCCGCCGCCCTCGCGACCGCGGGGCGTGAGCACGACGTCGACCTGTGGTTCGTCGCCAAGCAGTACGGTCGCAACCCCCTCGTGAGCGCGACCATCGCCGAGCACATCGGCTCCGCGACCGCGATCGACCATCGGGAAGCACAGACCCTCCTCGACGTCGGTGTGCGGCTCGCTAACCTCGGCCACCTCGTGCAGATCCCTGTCCGCCGGCTGCCGGCACTGCTGGCCGCCGATCCCGGCTACGTGACGGTGACCGATAACGAGAACCTGCGCGCCGTCGCGGCCGCCTCCTCGGCACTGGGCCGCACGCAGCGAGTGTTCCTCAAGGTCCGCGGTGCCCAGAACGTCACGTTCCCGGGGCAGGACGGCGGCTTCGAGCTCGACGACATCGAGGGAGCACTCGCCCTGGCCCGCGGGATCGACGGCGCCGAGATCGCCGGAGTGACCGGGTTCCCCTGCATCAGCTTCGACGAGTCCGCGCAGCGTCCGGAGCCTACCGAGACCTACCCGAGGGTGGTTGAGGCGGCTCGCCTCCTGAGCAGCCATGGCATCGATCCACTGCTGTCGCTGCCCAGTCATACGAGCGTCAGCACGATCGGGCAGATCGCCGACCTCGGCGGACACATCGGTGAACCGGGTCACGCGCTCACCGGGACGACTCCGGAGCACGCGGTCCGTGACGATCTCGTCGAGCAGCCGGCGCTCGTGTACGTCTCCGAGATCGCCCAGCTCGGCTCGGCGCCCAGCGTCTTCGGCGGCGGCTTCTACTCACGGGGTCACGCGCGGCGGATGGTCGTGCACACCGATCACGGACCCAGGGCCGCGACCCTGCACAAGGCCCCCGCCGCGAGCATCGACTACTACCGCAGGTTCGACTGGGACGAGGAGGGTCCGCAGGCGCGGATCGGCGACACCGCCGTCATGGCCTTCCGCACGCAGATCTTCGTGACCCGCTCGCAGGTCGCCGTCGTCTCGGGCCTCGGAGCCGGTGCTCCCCGTCTGGACGGTGTGTTCGACCCACAGGGGAGGAGGCTGCGATGACGAATCGCTCGGCCACGATCGTGGTCATCGACGGCTTCGGGATCGGGGCTACGGCCGATGCCGGGACGCTGCGCGCATCGGACGTCAGTGCCGACACGCTCGGCTCGCTCACCGCCTGGTCGCGTCGTGAACGGGGCCGGGCCCTCCGCGTCCCGTGGCTGGCCCGGCTCGGTCTCGGCACGCTGCGACCCGATCTCGGCGACGATCTCGCGGACCCCCTGGCCGGGCCGCCGCTCGACGCCGTCGCGCGGCGCAGCGCTCTGGGTTACCCGGGGGCCGACTCCTTCGCGGGGCACCAGACGCTCATGGGCGCCGACATGTCCCATGTGACCCTGTGCCTACTGGCCGAAAGGCTCGATATCGTCACCGATGCGCTGCGCGCGGCGGGCCACGAGGTCGATCGCCTCAACGGGCTCCCGCTCCTGGTGGTCGACGGAGTCGCTCTCGTGCACGACAACCTGGAAGCCGATCCGGGGCTGAACTGGAACGTCTCCTGCCGGCTGACCGATCTGCCTTTCGACGAGATCGTCGCCATCGCGAGGATCGTCCGATCGGTGGCTCCCGTCGCCCGGGTGATCGCTGTCGGCGGTCACACCGACCGGCCGCTCACCGAGGCCGTCAGGGAGGGGGCAGACGGTGCGATCGGCATGGACACCCCGGCGAGCGGGCTCTATCGGCACGACGGGCTCGAGGTCCTCCATCTGGGGGCCGAGGTCGACCATGAGCGTCAGCTGCACGAGGTCGCAGCCCGTCACGGCATCGATGTCGCGCTCGTCGGCAAGGCTGCCGACCTGCTCGTCGGCGCCGCGGATCTCCGTCGTGAGCCGGCGGTCGAGACCGACCGGATCATGGACACCGTGGTCGAGGGCGCCGGCCATGGGTTGGTGGTGGCCAATGTGCAGCAGACCGATCTCGCCGGTCATTCCCAGGAGCCGGAGGCGTATGCCGATCTGCTCGAATACGTGGACGAGCGGATCGGCGAGATCGCCTGTGCCGGTGGTCCCGACGACCTACTGGTGATCACCGCCGACCACGGCAACGACCCTTCCATCGGCCATCCCTTCCACACCCGCGAATGGGTGCCCGTGCTCGCCTGCCGAGGTGCGACCGAGACCCACCTGTCCAAGGGGCACGACCTGACGTCCCTGGCCGATGTCGGTGCCGGCGTCGCGCGCTGGCTCGGCCTGCCCGCCGAACTGGCGGTCGGCACCCCCACTGAACTGCTGCGACCCGAGGAGAACCCCCGATGACCGAGCTTGGCCGTCAGATGAGCCAGGAGATGGACGAACAGCCAGCTGCGCTCGCACGGATCGCGGACCGCTTCGAGGCGATCGTCGAGGAGCTGCGGCGCCATGGCGCCGAGTCCCGGCGGGGGCTGGCCGTGCTGGCGCGAGGCTCGAGCGACAACGCCGCACGGGTGGCCTCCTACGCGGCCCAGGCGCGCAGCGGCACGCCGGTCAGCCTGCTGACGCCGAGTGTGTACACGGCCTACGGGCAGTCGCCGGCTGCCTACGCGTCGTGGCTCGTCCTGGCGCTGTCGCAGTCCGGGCGCACACCCGAGATCGTCGACCTGGCCGCCTCGTGCCGTGAGGCGGGGGCGCTGGTCGTCGGCGTGACCAATGACGGCGACTCGCCCTTGGCGGCGGTCAGCGACGTGCCGGTCGTGCTCGGCGTAGGGGAGGAGAAGGCGGTGCCGGCCACCAAGACGGTGACCGCGCAGATGCTCGCCGGACTCGCTGTCGTCACTGCGCTCGGCGGCCCACGGATCAGCGGCGGCAAGCTCGCCGCCTTGGGGGATCAGGCTCGCGAGGTGCTCGACGACGGGGAGTCGATGCAGGCTCTCGGCGGCGAGCTCGCCGCCTTCGGGGCGATGGCACTGGTGGGGCGCGGCTTCTGTGATGCCGCCGCGTTCGAGTCCGCGCTCAAGCTCCAGGAGACCGCGGGTGTCGCCGCGCACGGATTCTCGACCGCGGACTTCCGGCACGGCCCGGTCCACCTCGCCCATGCGGGCGTCCCCGTCATCGGATTCGCCGGTGACGGTCCGGCCGATGACGATACACGCGATCTGATCGGCGCTCTGCGAGCTGATGGCCGGTTGGCCCGGCTCATCGGGTCCGGAGACGCCGACGCCGGCCTTCCGGCCACCAACCCCGAGCTCACGACGATCCTCGCGACCATCCGCGGGCAGCAGTTGGCACTCGCGATATCGCGAGCCCGGGGTATCGATCCCGACCAGCCGGAGGGTCTCTCGAAGGTCACACCGACGGTGTGAGCCTCAGCTCGACGACTCGCGCAGCTGCTCGCGGGCGACCCGCTCCACCGATTCGGCGACCCGATGGTGGACCTCGGGATGGAACACGCTGGGCACGATGTAGTCGGCGTTGAGTTCCTCGTCCTCGACGCAGGCCGCGATAGCCTCGGCAGCCGCGATGAGGACCGGCACGTCGATATCGTGCGCGTGAGCGTCCAGGAGACCGCGGAAGATGCCCGGGAATGCGAGGACGTTGTTGATCTGGTTCGGGTAGTCCGAACGGCCGGTGGCCACGACCGTGGCGTGCTCGCGGGCGAGCGAGGGGTCGATCTCCGGGTCGGGATTGGCCAGCGCGAAGACCACCGCGCCGTCGGCCATCTTGGCGACATCGGCAGCACCGATCAGGCCGGGAGCGGAGACGCCGATGAACACATCGGCTCCCGGGAGCGCGTCGCGCAGGGTGCCGGACAGGCCCTCGGGATTGGTGTTCTCGCCGATCCACTTCAGCGTCGGGTCGGTATCGCCGCGGGCGGTCGAGACGACACCGTCGATGTCGCAGACGACCACATTGCGCAGACCGGCGCCGAGCAGCAGCCGCAGGATCGCGGTTCCGGCGGCGCCCGCGCCGACGAGCACGACGCGCACCTCGTCGAGGGACTTCTCCACGACGCGCAGCGCGTTGCGCAGCGCCGCGAGCACGACGATCGCGGTGCCGTGCTGGTCGTCGTGGAAGACGGGGATGTCGAGCCGCTCGCGGAGACGCTTCTCGATCTCGAAGCAGCGAGGCGCGGAGATGTCCTCCAGATTGATGCCGGCGAATCCGGGGGCGACGGCCGCGACGGTCTCCACGATCGCGTCGACATCCTGCGTGTCGAGGCACAGCGGCCACGCGTCGATGGCACCGAAGGTCTTGAACAGCGCCGCCTTGCCCTCCATCACCGGCAGTGCCGCATGAGGACCGATGTTGCCGAGACCCAGGACCGCCGAGCCGTCGCTGACGACCGCGACGCTGTTGCGCTTCACGGTCAGGCGGCGCGCGTCCTCGCGGTCGGCGGCGATCGCCTGGCAGATGCGCGCGACGCCGGGCGTGTAGACCATCGAGAGGTCGTCGCGGTTGCGCAGCGGGTGCTTCGAGGCGGTCTCGATGACGCCACCGAGGTGCATGAGGAAGGTACGGTCCGAGACCTTCTTGACGTCGACATCCGGGATGTCGCGCAACGCGTCGACGATGCGGTCGGCGTGCGCGGTGTCGCCCGCGGCGATCGTGAGGTCGATGCGCAGTGCATCGGAGCGCGACGCGGCGACGTCGAGCGCGGTGACGATGCCGCCTGCCGATTCCACCGTCGTGGTGAGGTGACCGACGGCTGTTCCGCCGGGTGGCACCTCAAGGCGCACAGTGATCGAGTGGGAGATATTGGGGGACGGGTTCATGCCGATCGCGCTGTCCGTCGTCGAGTGACTCACCCGCCTTTTTTACGCGATGGAGACGGTTACCCGCGAGTCGGACACGCGGGTCCGTCATCGGTCGCCCGGCCGACGAAGGGCCGGGTCCGGGTCGTCGTCCCTCAGAGGACCACGGGCCAGAGACTGAGAGATCGGGTCGACGGTTCAGCCGACCTCGGCGACGACGGAGTAGACGCCGGGGCTCGGTGTTCCGAGGGCCGCCGTGCGCTCGGCGTATCTCGCTGCCGCCGGATCGGCCTGTGTCGCCTGGGCGGACTCGGCGTTCTCCCAGCGGGCGATGCTGACCACGCGGCTCCGATCGGCGCTCGCCAGGATCGTGAGGGAGACGAAACCCGGGCGGTGGGAGACGACCTTCTCGGCACCCTCGGTCAGCAGGTCGACCACCTCCTGCTGTTTCGACGGATCGACGTCGATGATGTTGATGAACGTGATGGGGTCGTCGGACATGAGGTGCCTTCCTCTCGGTGCGGTGGACGGACGATCGTCCGCCTACGACCTGGACGACGCAGCCCGACGGATCGTGAGGCGGGACGCCGGACCTCACGATCGGTCGGGCTGCGTCGTCTTGAATAGGACAGGACGTCACGAGGAGGGGCCATGACGCACCAGAGCCGGACCGGCCGGGGCGGGCAGTCTGAGCCGGTCGAACGCGAGGCGCTGTTCGGCCTCGCCTACCGGCTGCTCGGTTCGGTCGCCGATGCCGAGGACGCGGTGCAGGAGGCCTACGTCCGCTGGTACCGCCTCGACGACCGAGATCATCGGCAGGTCGCGTCACCGCGCGCATGGCTCCTCACGACGGTCGGCCGCATCGGACTCGACATGCTCCGCAGCGCCCGCGTCCGTCGGGAACGGTATGTGGGGGAGTGGCTCCCCGAGCCCGTGCCGATGCCGGGACGGTGGACCAGCCACGCCGAGGGCGATCCCCTCGATCCCGCCGACCGGATGACGATGGACGAGTCGGTGTCGATGGCGCTCCTGATCGTGCTGGAGTCGATGACCCCGGCCGAACGTATGGCCTTCGTCCTTCATGACGTGTTCAGATGCACCTTCCCGGAGGTCGCGGCAGTCGTCGGTCGCAGTCCGGAGGCGTGCCGGCAGCTCGCTGCGTCCGCCCGTCGCCGGTTGCGGCAGACGCGTGCTCGACCGGTGAGCCGCTCCGAGCACACCGCGGCCGTCCGCTCCTTCGCTCGTGCCTGGCGGGCGGGCGACCTCGCCGGCCTCGTCAGTGCGCTCGATCCGTCGGCGACGGCGGTCACCGACGGAGGCGGCATCGTCTCCGCCTCCGTTGCTCCGCTTCGGGGTGCCGAGGAGGTCGCGTGGTTCTTCCTCGGCGTCGCCGGGAGACAGCCGGACCTCACGATCGTCGAGGACATGGTCAATGGCGAGGCGGGGCTCGTGGCGACCGGAGTGGGCCGCGTCCTCGCCGTGATCACCTTCACCGTGGGCGATGGAAGGATCCAACGGGTCCACGCGGTCCGCAATCCCGACAAGCTCACGGCCTGGAACGAGATCGTGACTTAGGTGAACGATGCATTGTGGTCGCCATGGCCGCCGTAACGCATCATCATGAGTCCATCAACACGGCACGGGCGGCCTCGAGGCGCGCGACCGGGATCCGATAGGGCGAGCAGCAGACGTAATCGAGTCCGATCTGGACGCCGAGGTGGAGGGCGGAGTTGGCAGATCGTCCTCGCTCGAGCCCGGTGATCCTCGTCGCCCTGTGACCTGGGTGTGGGGCGCGAGTACCTGGTGCCAGACCCCGCCACAGCAGCACCGCCTGATGGCCGCGGCATCCGAGGACGCCTCGTTGGAGGTCGCCTTGAACTCCTCGGGGATCTATGTCGGCATCGGCCTCGGCACTCTCATCGGCGGCCTCGGAGGCGGTGCGTCCTGGATGTTCCTCTCCGGCGCCGCGCTCGCCATCCTCACCGCGGTCTTCCTGACCACGATCCGCCCGGTCTCTCGGCGATGACCGGCGTGCCGACCGACCCGGTCCAGGACGGACGATGTGCTTCCGCGGTTGTCATGGCAACCGCCGAGCCACGGCGGAGCAGGTGGTGCCGGTGTCGACGATCACGCTGGAGCCATCGGGGATCAGCTCCACGGTGGCGGCGGCGATCGACTGCTTCTGCTCCAGATGTCCGCCGAGGCGGACCGCGAACGGCAGGCGGCTGCCGCGCGTGGGCAGGCTCACCGCTCCGCCGTGGGTACGGCGCAGCACACCCTGGCGTTCCAGCTCGGCGAGGTCGCGCCGGATGGTCATCGGCGACGTGCCGGTGGCCCGCGCCAGGTCGCCGACGCGGGCACCGCCGGGGACGCGGACCGCGTTGGCGATCGTTTTGAGCCGATTCGCACGTTGCACATGTTCGATTCCACGGCAAGAGTGCTCGATGTGCAACATTCCGCCACTCCTCGTCGTGCCCGTGCCGCGGCGATGGTCGCCTTCGCCACGAACGGAGCCCTCCCGGCGACCCTGCTGGCGCGATACGCCGAGGTGAAGGACGACCTCGGACTCAGCGCCGCGGTCTTCGGGATCGTGGTCGTGGGGTTCACGATCGGTGCGGCAGGGGCATTCCACCTCCCCGGCGTGGTGCTGCGTCGCCTGGGGATGAGGTGGACGACCGCGATCGGCACCGCGTGGATCGCGCTGGCGCTCGTGGTGGCCGGCTCCGGAGTGGTGGTCGGGAGCGCAGGGATCTTCGCGGCCGGGCTGATCCTCGCCGGGTTCGGTGATGCCGTGGTCGATGTTGCACAGAACGCACAGGGCCTGCGCGTGCAGGAGGTCTACGGACGTTCGGTGTTGACGTCCATGCACGCAGGGTGGAGCATCGGCGCGGCCATCGGTGGAGTCGTGGGTACCGCCGCGGCATCGGCCGGCGTGCCGTTGACGCTCCACCTCACGGCGTGGGGTGTGCTCTGCGTGATCGCGATGGCAGCGGCTGCACGCCTCTTCCTTCCCGAGGCGCGCCGAGCGTCCACGGAGGAGGCGGAGCCCGGTCCGCTGGGGCGGCACGCCATGGTGTTGCTGGCACCGCTGGCCTTGGTGGCGCTGGCGGGGATATCGGTCGAGGACGTCGGCAACAACTGGTCGGCGGTTCTGTTGTCCACCGAGCGCGATGTGCCGGCATCGTCCGCGGGCATCGGCCTGAGCGCGCTGCTCATCGCTCAGTTCATCGGGCGGCTGCTCGGTGATCGTTTCATCGATCGCGTCGGCCACCGCGCCGCCCTGATCACCAGCCTCGCCGCGGTGGCCGGGGGGCTGACGTCGGCCGCATGGTCACCGGGAGCCTGGTTGACGCTGGTCGGCCTGGCGCTAGCGGGGCTCGGGTGTGCGATCACCGTTCCTCTGGCTTTCGCTCGCGCCGACGCTCTGCCGGGTCTGCGGCCACACGCGGGTGTCACCTGGATCGGTTGGACGATGCGGATCGCGACGATCGCTCTGAGCCCGGCCATCGGCGGCGTTGCCACGGTCGCGTCGTTGCCGATCGCCATCTCGGCGGTCGCGCTCGTGGCGGTGCTGGCCCTCGGGCTCCAGCTCCGTCCTGGAGTCAGGTGAGGAGATCTGCGGCGATCGCACGGGCTCGAAGGACGGGGGTGGTGTCGTCGGTGAGCCCACGCTGGACGATGGCGCCCTCGAGGAGGAGGAAGAGATGGTCGGCCGTGGTGTCGACGGACTCGCGATCGGCGTCGCTCGATGCCTCGGCGCGCAGCAGCTCGGCCAGCAGATGACGGACGGCGTGCTTGTGCGCCCTGACGACGCGATGAGCGGGGTGGTCGACAGACAGCTCGCCGGCGGCGTTGAGGAAGGCGCAGCCGCGGTGAGAGGAGAGCTCGTCGGCTACGTAGGCATCGAAGACGGCGAGCGCCCGGGGGCGGTCGGCGTGGTCAACGCGTTGCACGAGCAGTTCCCACCAGTGTGCGTGTCGGGCTTGCAGATAGGCGACGACCAGGCCGTCCTTGGAGCCGAACCGGTCATACAGAGTGCGCTTGGTGATGCCGGACTCCTCGGCGATCGTGTCGACGCCGATGGCGTGGATGCCGCGTTCGTAGAACAGGCCCGAGGCGACATCGAGGAGGCGAGTGGCGCCGGCCGTCAGGGCAGGCGGGCGTAGGGGATCGGGTGCACTCTGCGTCGCGGACATGATCGCCCCTCTCGGTTGACTTCACCGATCAGTGTACCTACAGTGACACTGTGGTTCACAGATCTGTAAAGTTCACGTCGAGGTGACGACGCTCGACGAAGGGGCGCCTTCCGCCAGGGTCCAGACCCTGCGCCTGGCCGGGGCGGGGGTGTCGCTGATCGCCGTCTGCTACGGACTGGCGCGCTTCGCCTACGGCCTCTTCGTGCCCGCGTTCCGGGACGAATTCGCTCTCACCGCCACGGTCATCGGCGTGATCGCCGCGGGCTCCTATGTCTCCTACTGCGTGGCGATCGTCGTCACCACCGTGCTGATCCCACGCTGGGGGTCGCGGCCGCTGGTGGTGGTCGCCGGCGGCCTGGCCACGGTGGGAACCGCATTGGTCGCGGTGGCGCCCCATGGCGTGATGCTCGCCGTCGGCGTGATCGTTGCGGGGGCGAGCACCGGCGTCGCCTCACCTCCTTTGGCGCATGCCGTCGCCCACGCCGTGCCGGCGAAGGATCGTGACCGGATCCAAGCCGTCGTCAACGCCGGCACAGGAGCCGGAGTCGCTGTCGCGGGCCCCGTCGCCTTGCTGGTCCGGGACCAATGGCGGATCGGATGGCTCGCCTTCGCGGTGATGTGCGCTGTCGCCACCATCTGGGCCGCCGTCGTCGTCCGCACTCCGGCCCCGCGCGAACCGATGCCGCGGGAGATGCTTCCGCGGCCCCTGCTGCCGTCTGGTGGCGCGCACCTGCTCGTGGCGACCGCGACCATGGGGCTGTCCAGCTCGGCGATCTGGACCTTCGGGCGGGAGATGCTCGTGACCGAAGGCGGGCAGAGCGAACGTTTCTCGCTCGTCGCGTGGATTCTCCTCGGAGCCTGTGGCCTTGCGGGAGCTGCAGCGGGCGATGCCATCGGACGGCTGGGTCTGCGCCGGGCGTGGCAGTTCGTCGCCGTGCTGCTGGCCGCCACGACCGGTCTGCTCGCCGCCTGGCCCGAGATCGCTGGCGCGTGGGCGATGTTGGCGGTGTTCGGCGCGGCCTACATCGCTCTCACGGGGATCGTGCTGATCTGGGGCAGTCGGATCTACGGGCGGACGCCCGCCGCCGGGGTCGGGCTGTCCTTTCTCGTTTTCGCTCTCGGGCAGGCCCTCGGTGCCCCGCTGATCGGTCTCGTCGCCCAGCTCGCCGGCCTGCCGACGGCATTCGGGGTAGCGGCGGCGGTCGCCGTCATCGGAGCGGCGCTGGCGCCGCGCAGGTCGCTCGAGGGTGGGTGACAAGGGTGCGGCAGCGGGCTGGTAGAGTCTTCTCCTGCTGGCCCCGTTGTGTAGCGGCCTAGCACGCCGCCCTCTCAAGGCGGTAGCGCGGGTTCGAATCCCGTCGGGGCTACCAGTGCGATGTCTCCAGACATCGAAGACTCCCGGACCTGCATCGCAGGTTCGGGAGTTTCTCGTTTCAGTGCCGGTGCTGGACCGCGAGTGGTGCAGATTCGCCCTCCGAACGCTCATCGAGGGGCGAATATGCACCACTCGCGGTCGCGATCGCACCACTCGTCAGGAGGTCCCGTGTCTGTCTGCTCGGCCCGCCTGGTAGAGTCTTCCCTCGCTGGCCCCGTTGTGTAGCGGCCTAGCACGCCGCCCTCTCAAGGCGGTAGCGCGGGTTCGAATCCCGTCGGGGCTACCAGCGATCGACCCCCGGTCCTCATCGGCCGGGGGTCGAGTCGTTCGTGGACCGCAGCTCGCTGACGGTGATGTCCGATTTCCGCCAGAAATCCTCCGTGCGGGGGCGCATGATGGGATCATGACCGATGACGACCGCTACCGCGCCGTGCAGGCCCGCGATGCGCGATTCGACGGCGTCTTCTTCACCGCGGTGCGCACCACGGGCATCTTCTGTCGTCCTTCGTGTCCCGCCGTCACTCCCAAACGGGAGAATGTCACCTTCTACCGCGATCCGGCCTCGGCTCAGGCCGCTGGCTATCGCGCGTGCCGCAGGTGCCGGCCGGATGTGACGCCCGGTTCCCCGGAATGGAATCTGCGCGGCGATCTGGCTGCGAGGACGATGCGCCTGATCGCCGACGGAGTCGTCGAGCGTGAGGGCGTGACGGGGTTGGCGCGACGACTCGGCTACAGCGAGCGGCAGGTGCATCGCACCCTCGTCGATGAGCTCGGCGTCGGACCGCTCTCGGTTGCTCGTAGCAACCGCGCTCATCTCGCTCGCACCCTCATCGAGTCCACCGACCTGCCCCTGGCCGATATCGCGTTCGCCGCCGGTTTCGGGTCGGTTCGGCAGTTCAACGACACGATGCGAACGGCGTATGCGCTCGCTCCCCGGGATCTGAGGCGAGGTGCTTCTCGCGGGGGCGGACGCCTCGAGATCCGGCTCGCGGTGCGACGGCCCTTCGCGGCCGGGGCTCTCACCGCTTTCCTCGGCGCCCGGGCGATCGCCGGCGTCGAGCGAGTGGAGGAACGTCGCTATGCGCGGATCGTGAGCCTTCCGCACGGGCCGGCTGTCGTCGACCTGACTCTCGACGACGATGCCGTGCAGGCTCGGTTGGAGCTGACCGACCTCGCCGACACCCAGACGGCCGTGCACCGCTGCCGCCGTCTGCTCGACCTCGATGCCGATCCCACGACCATCGACGACGCGCTCACCTCCGACCCGGTGCTGGCACCGCTGGTCGATCGCCACCCCGGGCTGCGGCTGCCCGGCCAGGTCGACGGTTTCGAGGTCGCGGTCCGGGCGATCGTCGGCCAGCAGGTCTCCGTCGCGGGCGCGCGGACGGTGCTGGGCGAGATGGCCCGGAAACACGGATCCGCCGTCGATCTGCCGATGGCAGCCGAGCTCGGCCTGAGTCACGCGTTCCCGTCGCCTCAGAGTGTCGTGGACGCGCCGGAGACCGGTTTCTCGATGCCGCGGTCGCGCGCCCGTGCGCTGGTGGCGGTCGCGCGATCCTTCGTGGCAGGCGAGCTCGTGCTGGACACCGGCGTCGATCGTGCCGATGCGAGGCGCAGGCTGCTGGAGGTGCCGGGTGTCGGCCCGTGGACCGCGGATTACATCGTCATGCGCGCCCTCAGCGATCCCGACATCCTGCCCATCACCGACCTGGTGTTGCGCCGCGCCCTGGCGGCGCACGGGCTGACCGAGGAGAGAACCGACCAGTGGCGGCCCTGGCGTTCCTATGCCGCCCTGCACCTGTGGCAGAGCATCACCGACGAGAGGATGGACTCATGAGCACCCGATGGATGGACTCGCCGATCGGCGGGCTGCGGTTGCACACATCGGCCGGGTTGTTGACGCGCATCGAGTTCGACGCGACTCCGCGCGGCCGGCGCATCGACGACGATCTCCTCGATCGCGCCGAGGAGCAGCTGAACGAGTACTTCGCGGGTGATCGACGCGACTTCGATCTGCCGCTCGCGAATGATGGCACGGAGTTCCAGCAGAAGGTCTGGAACGAGCTGCGCAAGATCCCTTATGGTGAGACCGCGAGCTACGGTGAGGTCGCCGCCCGGCTCGGCTATCTGCCGGTGGTGTCGCGGGCCGTCGGCGCTGCCAACGGCTCGAACCCGATCCCGATCGTCGTGCCGTGCCATCGCGTCATCGGCGCGAGCGGGAAGCTGACCGGGTACGCGGGTGGCATCGAGCGCAAGCGGACACTGCTGGAGCTGGAGCGTCCGGCGCTGTTCTGAGGCTCGCGGCGAATCAGCGGCGCGGCGGCACCGGCCACGCGATGCCGCGCGGAGGCGGTGGCGGCCACCCGGACCCTGTGGACGGCGGTCTCGACGGATCCGCGCCTCCGGGCGAGGGTGTGGCCATGAGACTGTTGCAGACCGAGGCCGATATCACTCGTTACTGGCGCGCCGTGCGTAAGACCCTCGAGGTTCCCTCCGCCCAGCTGAGCTTCCTCGCGATCGACGAGCGGGGAGTGGCGCAGCCTCAGCTGACCACGATCGACGGACTAGCCCCGATGCCGCAGCAGCACGTCATCGATGAGATCGTCGACGTGCTGGCCGCAGTGAACCACCGGCTCGTGCCGCGGGGCAGCATCGCGGTGCTGTGGACCCGGCCGGGACGAGGACCGATGCGGCCCGAGGAGAGCGCATGGCTGCGTCTCCTCGACGACGAGCTGCGTCGGCGGGGCGTCGCAGCCTGGCCTCCGCACTACGCGAACGATGCCTACCTCAGGGTGGTGCTGGCCGACGACCTCGCGGCCTGAGGCTCACTGCTCAGCGCCGGAGGTTCTGCGACAGTCGCTCGGCGGCGGCGACCACGGCCGGGGCGTGCATGCGGCCCGGTTGGCGGGTCAGGCGTTCGAGGGGGCCGGAGACCGACACCGCCGCGACGACCTTGCCGGAGGGGGAGCGGACCGGCGCAGAGACCGAGCCGACGCCCGGCTCGCGCTCACCGACGCTCTGGGCCCAGCCGCGCCGGCGGACGGCTGACAGCTCCGAGGCCGCGAAGGTGGCCTTGAGGAGGCCCTTGTTCATGCGCTCGGGATCCTCCCAGGCGAGGAGGATCTGCGCCGCCGATCCGGCCGCCATCGTCAGCTGCCCACCCACCGGTATCGAGTCGCGCAGACCGGTGGGGCGATCGGCAGCGGCGACGCAGACGCGGAAGTCGCCCTGGCGGCGGAACAGCTGGGCGGACTCGCCGGTGATGTCACGGAGACGGGCGAGGACGGGCCCGGCGGCGGCGAGCAGGCGGTCCTCGCCGGCAGCCGCCGCCAGCTCGCCGAGTCGGGGTCCGAGGATGAACCGTCCCTGCATGTCGCGGGCGACGAGGCGATGGTGCTCGAGCGCTACCGCGAGGCGATGGGCGGTCGGGCGAGCCAGTCCCGTGGCGGCGACGAGGCCGGCGAGGGTGGCGGGCCCGGGTTCCAGGGCGGCCAGCACGAGTGCCGCTTTATCCAGAACGCCGACTCCGCTAGAGTTGTCCATGACTTGATACTGCCGTATCGCATGTTGAGACGCAAGTCAGTAATCCGGAAGGCACCACATGTCGAAGACACTCGCTGAGAAGATCTGGGACGACCACGTCGTCCGCCAGGCGACGGGAGAGCCCGACCTGCTCTTCATCGACCTTCACCTCCTGCACGAGGTGACCAGCCCTCAGGCGTTCGACGGGCTCCGCCTCTCCGGGCGCGTGGTTCGTCACCCCGAGCTCACCCTCGCCACCGAGGACCACAATATCCCCACGACCGACCTCGACAAGCCGATCGCGGACCCGGTCTCGCGGACCCAGGTCGAGACCCTGCGGCGCAACGCCTCGGAGTTCGGCGTGCGGCTGCACCCGATGGGCGATATCGAGCAGGGCATCGTCCACGTGGTCGGTCCGCAGCTCGGGTTGACGCAGCCGGGCATGACGATCGTCTGCGGCGACTCGCACACCTCCACGCACGGCGCCTTCGGATCGATCGCCTTCGGCATCGGCACGAGTGAGGTCGAGCATGTGCTGGCGACGCAGACCCTCCCGCAGGCCAAGCCGAAGATGATGGCCGTCGAGGTGACCGGACAGCTGCCCGAGGGATCCACCGCCAAGGATCTGATCCTCGCGCTCATCGCGCAGGAGACCACCGGCGGCGGGCAGGGCTATATCGTCGAGTACCGCGGAGAGGCCATCCGCGCGCTGACGATGGAAGAGCGCATGACGGTCTGCAATATGTCGATCGAGTGGGGCGCCAAGGCCGGGCTCATCGCCCCCGATGAGACGACCTTCGAGTACATCAAAGGCCGCCCGCACGCTCCCGAGGGCGAGCAGTGGGACGCGGCGGTCGAGTACTGGCGCAGTCTCGTCACCGATGACGATGCCCACTTCGACAAGGTCGTGACGCTCGACGCTGCGCAGGTGACCCCGTTCGTGACATGGGGAACGAATCCGGGCCAGGGCGTGCCGCTGTCGGATGCGGTGCCCAGCCCGGCCGACTTCGACGATCCGACCCAGCGCGAGGCCGCCGAGAGCGCGTTGCGCTACATGGGGCTCGAGGCGGGAACGCCGATGCGCGACATCAAGGTCGACACCGTCTTCATCGGCTCGTGCACCAATGGCCGGATCTCGGATCTGCGTCGCGCCGCCGAGCTCATCAAGGGCCATAAGGTCGCCGACGACACTCGCGTGCTCGTGGTGCCCGGCTCGGTGCGAGTGCGTCTGCAGGCCGAGGAGGAGGGCCTGGACGTCGTCTTCAAGGATGCCGGAGCCGAATGGCGTGGTGCCGGCTGCTCGATGTGTCTGGGCATGAATCCCGATCAGCTGACACCGGGTGAGCGCAGTGCATCGACGTCCAACCGCAACTTCGAAGGCCGTCAGGGCAAGGGCGGGCGTACTCACCTGGTCTCGCCGGATGTCGCCGTCGCCACCGGGGTCCTCGGCCACCTGGCCAGCCCCGCCGATCTGGAGAAGGCAGGAGCCTGAGCATGGAGAAGTTCACCCAGCACACCGGTGTCGGCGCCCCGCTGCGGCGCTCGAATGTCGACACCGACCAGATCATCCCCGCGGTCTATCTCAAGCGCGTCACGCGCACAGGCTTCGAGGACGGGCTCTTCGCCGCCTGGCGCAGCGACCCGGAGTTCGTGCTCAACCAGGATGCCTATCGTGACGCGACGGTGCTCGTGGCCGGCCCTGACTTCGGCACTGGATCGTCGCGTGAGCACGCCGTCTGGGCGCTGCAGAACTACGGCTTCAAGGTCGTCATCAGCCCCAGGTTCGGTGACATCTTCCGTGGCAACTCCGGCAAGGCCGGTCTGCTCGCCGCGCAGGTCGACGACAAGGTCGTCGCGGCGCTGTGGGAGTACCTCGAGGCCAACCCGGGCGCTTCGGTGAGCGTCGATCTCGAGGCGCGCACGGTGAGCGCGGGGGAGGGGCCGGACCGGATCGAGGACTCCTTCACGATCGACGACTACACGCGGTGGCGTCTGCTCGAGGGCCTCGACGATATCGCGATCACGTTGTCCCATGAAGACGACATCGTCACCTACGAGGGCCGTCGGCTGAGCTTCAAACCCGCGACACTCTAGGCGTTTTCGCAGATGAGGGGCCGTCCAGCAGTGTGCTGGGCGGCCCCTCCTGCGTCTGCGTCATCGCGAGGCTGTACCTTGTATAGAAGACAATGTATAAGAGGTACCTGCTCGGGTGTGGACAACCACGCGATGATGACGCGATCTGTCTGTCCACCGTCCTATGGTCAACCACACCCAGCCCGCAGACGGAGGAAGCAGCCATGTCGTCCCTACCCCCATCCCAGCATTTCCCGCTCTGGTGCGAGAAGGCGCACGCACCCGATGACCCGCCGGAAGCCCGGTACCACGAGCAGATCCTCGCCGATTTCCCGGCGATCATCGGCACGCAGGCCGATATGGAGCAACCGCCGGTGCCCGATGCCGACGGTCTGATCGTGCGCCGGATCCGCCACTTCGACTCCCCATCCACCTGGGTCGCCATCGAGCCGGCAGAGACCGGCGAGAACGGCCTCTTGGTTCACGAGGATGCCGCGATCCTGCTGCACGACGCTCTATCGGCGGTAACGCGCGAGCTGGGGTGATCCCGGCTCCGGTTCGCGACCGGTAGTCTCGGGGCATGGCCGCTCGTTCCATGCCGCGTACACTGCGCGTCGTCGTGTGGATCCTGAGGCCCTTGCTGATGGTCCTCACCAAACGAGACTGGCGTGGAGCCGAGCGCCTCCCAGAGCCCGGCTATGTGATCGCTGCCAACCACCTCTCGTGGACCGACCCGGTGCTGCTCGGGCACTGGATGGTCGATCACGGGATCGTGCCGCGCTATCTGGCCAAAGATCCGCTCTTCCGTGTCCCGGTGCTCCGGAGGATTCTGCTCAATACCCAGCAGATCCCGGTGTACCGGGGCACCGAAGGGGCCGCGGAGTCGATGCGCGCCGCCGTTGACGCAGTGGCGGCCGGCGGCATCGTCACGATCTATCCCGAGGGCACGATGACCCGTGATCCCGAGGTGTGGCCGATGAGTGGGCGAACGGGCGCGGTCCGCGTGGCGCTCGCCACGGGACGACCCCTCGTACCCATCGTGCAATGGGGGCCTCAGGACATCCTGTTTCCCTACGACAAGCGCCTACGACTCTTCCCGCGACGGACCTATCGTGTGCTGGTCGGAGAGCCGGTCGACCTCGACGATCTGGGCGCTGACCCGAACGAGGCACAGATCGTCGCAGCAACAGGGCGTCTGATGGATGCGCTCACCGACCTGTTGGCCGAGGTTCGCGGCGAACGCCCCACCGGCCCGCGCATCGACATTCACACACTCGGTGCGCCGCGCACCGGATACCGCCCCGAGGAGGAGCGCTGATGGTGACGACCGCTGTGATGGGTGCCGGTTCCTGGGGCACCGCCTTCTCGATCGTCGTCGCCGACGCCGGAAACGAGGTGCGCCTCTGGGGCCGTCGCGAGGAGCTCTGCGAGGTGATCAACCGCACGCACGAGAACCCGGACTACCTCCCGGGCATCCAGTTACCGGAGACCGTCGTCGCCTCGCACGACGAGGCTGAGATTCTCCGCGACGCACAGGTGGTGGTTCTCGCCGTGCCCTCGCAGCAGTTGCGCGAGAACCTGACGCGATGGGCGCCGATGCTGCGTGACGACGCCGTGCTGGTGAGTCTCATGAAAGGCGTCGAGCTCGGCACGCACAAGCGCATGACCGAGGTGATCGCCGAGATCACCGGCGCCGGTCCTGAACGGATCGCAGTCGTCACCGGGCCGAACCTGGCCAAGGAGATCGCTCGCCGCGAGCCCGCGGCCAGTGTCGTCGCCTGCGAGGACGCCGGGGTGGCCGGATTCCTGCAGAAGTGGTGCCACACCGAGTCCTTCCGTCCCTATACCAATACCGATGTGATCGGCTCCGAACTCTCCGGCGCCACCAAGAACGTCATCGCGCTCGCGGTCGGCGTCTGCGATGGTCTCGGTTACGGAGACAACTCCAAGGCATCGGTCATCACCCGCGGTCTCGCCGAGACCACCCGGCTCGGCGTGCGGATGGGCGCGGATCCGATGACCTTCGCGGGCCTGGCCGGTCTCGGCGACCTCGTCGCCACCTGCTCGTCGCCGTTGTCCCGCAATCGCACCTTCGGGCAGAAGCTCGGCGAGGGCATGAGTGCTGCTCAGGTCGCCGAGCAGACCCGGCAGGTCGCCGAGGGCGCCAAGTCGTGCACCTCGATCGCGGAGCTGGCGAGCCTGCACGGCGTCGACATGCCGATCGTCGAGCACGTGCGAACACTGGTCAACGACGAGATGACCCCCGACGAGCTCGTCGCCGCGCTCATCAGCCGTGAGGCGAAACCCGAGATCCGGTGACGCCGCTGCGGCTCGGGCGCGCGGTGCTGGGGCTCGCCGTCATCGCGATGGGCGGCCTGCTGCTCATCACCGGATCCGTCCACCGGTTGCTCGCGGCTCTGCTGACGGTCGCGGGCCTGCTCCTCGTCGTCGCGGCGATCACGCTGTCACGACGTTCCTGACCACGATCAGGCCAGGGCGGCCTCGATATCGGACCAGAGATCCTCGACATCCTCGATGCCGACCGACAGACGGATGAGACCGGCCGGGATCGTGGGAGCCTCGTTCGCATGACGCCGTCTGCGTTCCCACGTGGATTCGACACCGCCGAGGCTCGTGGCATAGCGCACCAGCCGGCTCGACTCGGTCGCTCGCTGAGCGCGCTGATCGTCGTCGAGCACCAGGCCGATGATCGTGCCGAACCCGGGATAGCGGACCTCGTCGACGAGGGGGCTCGCCGTCAGCCGTTCGGCCAACTCGCGGGCGTTGCTCTCGGCACGATCCAGGCGCACCGCCAGCGTGCGCAGGCCCCGCGTCGTCAACCAGGCCTCGAGGGCTCCCGGGATGGCCCCATGATCGTGACGATGCGCGCGCAGCGCGGCGTACAACTCGGGGTCACGGCTGATGGTGAGGCCCAAGATCACGTCGCTGTGCCCCGCGAGCAGTTTCGATGCCGAGTGGGTCACGATATCGGCGCCGAGCTCCAAGGGGCGTTCGCGTAGCGGGGTCCGGAAGGTGTTGTCGATCGCGACGAGTGCCCCGGCATCGTGGGCCGCGGCGATCAATGTCGGCAGATCGGCGACCTCCATCGCCGGGTTGGTCGGCGATTCCAGCCACACGTGAGTGGCGCCGCGCATCGCATCGACGGTGGAGGGTGTGTCCGACACGTCGACGAGCCTGACCTCCACGTCACCGCGCTGGCGGAGCTGGTGCGTCGTTCCGTAGTAGCCATGTGTCGGGGCGACGACCACACCGCCGGCGGGAACGAGGGAGAAGACCGCGGCAGAGGCCGCGATGCCGGAGGCGAAGGCCAGCGCGTCCCCGCCCTCGAGCTCGCCGACGATGGTCTCGAGCGGCGCCCAGACCGGGTTCCCGGCGCGCGCGTACTCCGCGTCGCCGCCGGGCACCAGCGCGCTCGCGAGCGTGATGGGGGCGCTGAGCGGGTCCCCTGGGGCGTGGGGCCGTCCGGCGGACACGGCGATGGAGGCGGGGGAGAGGTCGCGTGGCGTCATGGGTCCATTCTCCTCGCACCGGTAGTGTGCTGTTCGATGACCGGTACAGAGCGTGTGCGCGTGGCAGTGGTGTTCGGTGGGCGTTCCAGTGAGCACGGGGTTTCGTGCTCGACCGCCCGTGAGGTGATGGCGGTGATCGACTCGTCCCGCTACGAGGTGCTTCCCGTGGGGATCACGCCTACGGGGCACTGGGTCGAGGAGACCGGGGTCTGGGATGATCTCCCCTCCGGCACGCTGCCCTATGTCCGCGATGATCGGCCCGATTTCTCGTGGGATCGGTTGCAGCACGAGGTGGACGTCGTCTTCCCGCTGCTGCACGGACCCTGGGGCGAGGACGGCACCATCCAGGGCATGCTGGAGATGGCGGGCGTGCCCTATGTCGGCGCTGGCGTTCTCGCGAGCGCCGTGGCGATGGACAAGCCCTTCACCAAGACGGTGTTCTCCGCGGCCGGACTCCCGCAGTTGCCCTATGTCACGATCCAGCCGTGGGAGTGGGATGCCAAGCGTGAGCGCACCGTCGCTCGGGTCCACGCCCTCGGGCTGCCCGTGTTCGTGAAGCCGGCGCGGGCAGGGTCGAGCTCGGGCGTGACCATGGTGAGCGATTGGGGCCATCTGGAGGATGCCGTCGAGGGGGCGCGCAAGCTCGATCCCAAGGTGATCGTGGAGGCCGCCGCCCGCCACAAGCGCGAGGTCGAGTGCGCGGTGATCCAGGATCTCGGCGGTATGCCGATCGCGAGCGAGGTCGGCGAGATCGTCGTCGACGACAGCATCGGCCACACCTACTACGACTTCGAGGCCAAGTACCTCGACGGCACCAGCCAGAACGTCATCCCCGCGGAGATCAGCACCACGCAGCGCGATCGGATCCGGGCGTACGCCCTGCAGGCCTTCGACGCGATCGGCGGGGAAGGGCTGGCGCGGGTGGACTTCTTCCTGACCGACTCCGTCGACGGAGGCCTGGTCATCAACGAGATCAATACGATGCCCGGGTTCACGCCCTACTCGATGTTCCCGAAGGCCTGGGAAGCCAGCGGGATCGCGTACCCGGAGCTGGTGGAGCGACTCCTCGCGCTCGCGCTCGGCCGGAGCACCGGCCTGCGCTGAGGTCGACCTAGATCCGCACGACCGGGCAGGTGAGCGTCCGGGTGATGCCGGGGACCTTCTGGATGTGCGAGATCACCAGCGCGCCGAGCTCGTCCACGCTGGGTCCTTCGATCCGAGCGATGACGTCGTAGGGACCGGTGACATCGTCTGCCACGACGACGCCGTCGACATCGGCGATCGCGCGGGCGACCTCCGCCGCCCTGCCGACCTCAGTCTGAACGAGGATGTACGCCTGAACAGCCATCGGTATTCCCTCCTATGAGACCGCCACGACACGCTATCGCAAACGGCTCAGTCGCGCCCCTCTCGGCTGGGACAATCAAGGCGTGAGCAACGACGATCAGACCATCGCCGCCATCGGGGAGTTCGGACTCATCGACCGAGTGACGAGGTCGATCGGGTCGAGTGAGTACGTCTTGCTCGGCCCCGGTGACGACGCCGCGCACGTGGCGACCGCCGACGGGACCTTCGTCGTGAGCACCGACATCCTCATCGAGGGCCGTCATTTCCGTCGTGACTGGTCGTCGGCCCTGGACATCGGCCACAAGGCGGCGGCCGCCAATCTCTCGGACATCAACGCCATGGGTGGCGTGGCCACGGCGCTGACCCTGGCCTTCGCGGCTCCGGCGGATCTTCCCGCCCAGTGGGCCGACGACATGGTGGTGGGTTTCGAGACCGAGTGCGCCACGGTCGGCGCCCATCTGGTCGGTGGAGATGTGTCGGCCGCCGATCAGGTGGTCATCTCGGTCACGGCATTCGGTGATGCTGAGCGTCCGGTCACGCGAGGGGGAGCGCGCGCCGGGGACGTGGTGGCGTACGCGGGCACCCTCGGACTGTCGGCGGCCGGCTATGCCGCGCTCAGCCGCGGTTTCCGGTCGCCCAAGGTGGCCGTCGACGGGCATCGGCGGCCCTCCCCGCCGTATGCCGCCGGTCCGGCGGCGGCTGCTGCCGGAGCCACGTCGATGATCGACGTGAGTGACGGTCTCTTGGCCGATCTCGAGCACATCTCACGGTCCAGCGGCGTGGCGATCGATATCCAGGCCGAGCGTCTCGACGTCCCGGAGGCCGTGGCGACGCTGGCGAGCGCGCTGGGTGGTCTCGATCCGCTCGGCTTCGTCCTGGGCGGGGGCGAGGACTTCGCGCTGGTTGCCACCTTCCCCGGCGATGCGGAGGTTCCGGCCGGCTGGACCGTCATCGGCGCCGCTTTCGCGGGCGAGGGTGTCACCGTCGACGGGGAGCCCTACACCGGCTCGACGGGGCATCGCCACTTCGCCTGAGCGCAGGCGCCGGACATGATGGTGGCGTGCCACGCGGAGGGGGTCGCGTGACACGCCACGAAGATCGTCCGGCCCGCCTGCGGCCCGGACGGGTCAGAGCCGAGCGGTGCCGAGCTCCACGTCGGTCTCCAAGGCCTTGACGATCGCCTTGCCGACGACCGGTTCGATCTTCTTGCCGACGAGCGGGATGGACACCTTGACATCGCCATCGACGACGAACTCGGTGGCGTCCCCGCTGCCGTTGAGGGTCGCGGTGCCCTTCATCTGGGCGGGTTGACCGAGGATCTCGACCTTCACATCGGCCGAGCGCCCACCGGCGGAATCCGCCGGGCCCCAGGCCTCGGTCTGGACGACCTTGACGGAGTTGCCGGTCAGCTTCTTGACGAACTCGGGCATGTCATCGGCCGGCATGGTGCGCTTGATCGTGACGGTGTGCCCGCCGCCGTCGGCTACGACGTTGACGTCGTAGTCCGTCGATCCCTGGGCCTCACAGCCGGATTCGCGGAACGAGGGGTCGACGATCAGCGCATAGACCTCCTCGATGGCAGCGGGATAGGTGTAGCTCTCGCTGAGCTTCATGCGGGGTTCTCCGTTTCGTCCGGTTGACTGGTGAGGGAGCTCTGCGGGGTGCCCGATCCGGCGCCGAGCTGCTTGAGTTCGGCCAGTCGTGCCTCGACCTCGAGCTGGGTGGTGTCCAGCTCGAGTTCCTCGAACTGTGCGTCGATGCTCGAGGACGCGAGCTCGGCCTGTCCGGCGACCTGGGCCTCCACCCGGCGCACCTTGTCCTCGAATCGCGACAGTTCGCTCGTGGGATCCAAGATATCGATCGACTGAACTGCCGACTGCACCTGCGCCTGAGCTTGCGCGGTCTTCTGGCGAGCGACGAGCTGATCGCGCTTGACCTGCAATTCGCCGAGCTTGCCGCGCATCTGCACCAGACCGGTCTTGAGCTTCTCGACGACCTCGTTCTGCGACTCGATCATCGGGGCCGCCTGCTTGGCCTCGGTCTCGTGCTGGATCTGCTTGCCGAGTGCGACCTTGGCGAGGTTGTCGAAGCGGGAGGCCTCGCCGTCCTGCCCGCTGGAACGCAGCGCGTCGGCCTTCTGCGAGGCGGCGAGGGCCTTGGCACCCCAGTCTTTGGCGTCCCGCACGTCCTCGGCGTGGTCGGACTCGGCGAGACGCAGGTTGCCGATGGTCTCCGCGACGGCCTTCTCGGCCTCCGCGATTGAGTTCGTGTAGTCGCGGATCATCTGATCCAGCATCTTCTCGGGGTCTTCGGCCCGGTCGATCAGCGCGTTGATGTTGGCGCGGGTCAGTTGGGCGACGCGGCCGAGGATGGACTGCTTCTGAGCCATCGGTCACTCCTTCGTCTGGACGATGATTCGAACCTACCGGGTCGCGACGACTCGCGTCAGGACATCCTCCCGACCGCCGAATCACGCCCCAGCCCTGGCGGTGAGCTATCCCGCACTTTGAGCGGTGAAGTGCGGGATAGCTCACCGCTCACGGTCGGGCGAAAGGTCCATCGCTCGGTCAAGACCTAGGCCGTGGGCAGCACGAGAACGGCCCAGGCGACCGCAGGTGCGACGACGACGATCGACATGCCCCACTGCATGAGGCGCTTGAACACCATGTCGCGATCGCGCGGCTCGGCATTGGCGACCACGAGTGCGCCATTGGTGGAGAAAGGGCTGCAGTCGACGACCGAGCTCGCGATGCCGAGCGCGGCGATCAGAGCGATCGCGTTGACCTGATCGGTGAGCAGGAAGGGCACGGCCAAGGGGATGAGAGCACCGATGATGCCGGTGGTCGAGGCGAAGGCCGAGACGACGGCACCGATGAGGCAGATGAGCAGTGCGGCGACCAGCGGGCTGCCGACATCGGCCACACGGTCGCCGAGCCAGTCGACGACGCCCTGGTTCTGCAGCAGCGTGACATAGGTGACGATGCCGCCGATCAGCAACACGGTGCCCCAGCTGATCTTCTCGACGGCGCCCTTGGCGGACTTCGGATAGACCAGGGTCAGGACGACCGCGATGGTCAGCGCGGTGAAGCCGACATCGAGGTCGAAGCCGAGGGCGCCCACCATGAGTGCGACGAGGCCGAGGAGCGTGACGATCCGCTGCGGGTTGAGCCGGAAGTCGACCTCGACCGACTCGTCGGAGGAGACGCTGCGGCCGGCTTCGACCGCCGAGTGCGGTGTGCCCGACGGGCCGGGACGCGTCGCCTCATGACTCGCGGCCTCCGCCTCGGCGCCCATCGCGTTGACCCTGGCCTGTTCACGGCCCCGGGAGATGAGTTCGCGCCCGCCGAAGGCCAGATAGGTGACCACGGCGATCAGCGTCGCGGCGAGGAAGGTCGCGACGAACAGGAAGGCGGGGCTGCCGGGGAGTCCGTTGGAGTCGACCACGCCGTTGGTGATGGAGCCGAAGATGCCGATGGGGGAGAAGCTGCCGGCGGTAGCGCCCTGGACGACCATCATGCCCATCATGACCGGATGGATCTCGTAGCGGAGCGCGAAGCCCATCGCCACGGGGGCCACGATGGCGACTGCTGCGGGGCTCACGGCGCCGATCGCGGTGACGAGTGCGCAGACGGCGAACATGGCCCAGGGGACGAGGGCCACCCTCCCTCCGACCGCGCGTACGGCACCGTGCACGAGCCAGTCCACGGTGCCGTTGTTCTTGGCCAGCGCGAACAGATAAGTGACGCCGACGAGGATCACGAAGAGGTCAGCGGGGAAACCGGCCAATACGTCATCGGTCGTGGAGCCGTAGACGCTGAGGCCGACGACGAAAGAGGCAACGAGCGCCAAGGCGCCCATGTTGACGCCGCGGATCGTCGCGACCAGGAAGACGATGGCGAGAACCGTCAACGCGATGAGTGCGTGAGACATGGGACTTCTCTCAGAGGGTTGGGATCAGATTGGGTTCGTGTGACCGGTGTCATACGGCGAATGGCGTCTACTATGACAAGTGGCTAGGCCACTTGGCAACTCGGCCACTGAAGTATCTATGATGGAGCCGTGGCAAAGAACCCCGTCAACCGTCTCTCGCCGGTCCGTCGCGAGCGCCTGTACGAGAGCCTGGCGGCCCATATCTCGGACTTCATCGAGGCTCAGGGGCTGGTCGGCGGCGACCGTCTTCCTCCGGAGCGTCAGTTGGCTCAGGAGCTCGGCGTCAGCCGTGCGACGGTCTCGCAGGCGCTCGCGGCGCTGGAGACCCGAGGTCGCGTCGAGGTCCGCCACGGGGTGGGTGCGATGGTGCGCGACCCTGCCCCGGCCAGCCCCGACGCGGGGAGCGGGGTGCGGCTCGAGGGCCGTCCGGTCCGTGAAGTCGTGGTCGCGCGGGAGGCGATTCTAGCTGGAATGGCAAGATCAGCTGCCGTGAACCCGCAGTCCTCTCTACGGTTGGCGATGCTGGCCGATGACGGGCGGCCGCGGTCCTTCGAGCACACCTTGCGGAGTATCCGCAAGCTCGCCGATGCGCCGCTGTTGGCCGATCTGGACGACATGATGAGCGAGCAGGCGCCCGCGCCGCAGGCGTCTCCGGACTTGCTGCGTGCCCTCGATGCCGTCGCCGAGGCGATCATCGCCGGTGACCCCACTGCCGCAGCCGTGGCATGCCAGGGCATGCTCGACTGAGCTCTCGATGCCGAGTGTCCGACTCGTCGTGCCGGTGCGGGGGTTGTCGAGAACAGCCTGAGGGTGGTTCAGTGGCCTATCCAATACGATGTGTGGGGAGGGGCGATGGGTGCCGCCGAGATCGCGCTCGTTCTCGCGGCCGGGTTCGGTGCCGGCATCCTCAGCTCATCGGTCGGGGTCGCGTCGCTGCTGAGCTTCCCGATCCTGCTCGCGGTCGGACTTCCCCCGGTGGTCGCCAATACGACCAACACGGTGGGCCTGATCCCGGCTGGCGCCGGCGGGGTCGTCGGATACCGCGAGGAACTGCGCCAGGTGCGTGGCCTGGCGGTGCGGGTGGTCGTCCTGACCGGGCTCGCGGGGAGTATCGGGGCCGCGCTGCTGCTCGGTCTGCCGTCCAGCGTCTTCGAGTGGGTGGCGCCATGGCTAATCCTCGGCACCTGTCTATTGGTGGGAGTGCAGCCGCGGATCTCGCGCTGGCTCGCGGCACGCCATCCCGAGGGAGAGAACCGGCCCGCTCGAGTCCGGCTCTCTCCGCTGACCACCGTGTTCGTCGTGCTCACGGGTGTTTACGGCGGCTACTTCGGCGCCGGGGCCGGCGTCATGATGATCGCCGTCCTCGCGATCGGGCTGGATATCGACTTGCGGATCATCGGTGCTCTGCGGACGACATCGGTCATGGCCTCGAATGTGGTCGCGGGAGCGGTCTTCGTGGTGGTGGCCGATATCGACTGGGCTGTGGTGGCACTGCTGGCCGTCGGCTCGATCTTCGGCGGGTACGTCGGCGCGCGGATCGCCCGGCGCATGCCGGCGCCGCTGCTGCGAGCCGGGGTGGTGGCGGCGGGCATCGTCGCCGCCATCACGCTCTGGACCTGAGCTCCTCCGGTCTCCCCGCCGCCGCGAAGCGGTGAGCGTCGAGGTTGTCCACATTCTGGCGGTGGGGTCTTCCCGAAGCGGACCATCTCGTGCAAGATCGGCCAGGAGGGTCCGTTTCTCATCGGGGGTGAAGGGGCCGTGGATCAGGCTTTGGCGCAACAGGTGCGTCGTCTCGTGCGCGAGCGGCGTATCGATCCGGCCGATGACATCGAGGCGGTGCGTGCGGCGGCTGCCGATGTGGTGGCGGAGCACGAGGCCCGGAGTCTCACCGGTGCCGTTCGTTCGCTGGACGACCCCGACGTGGTGGTCGGGCAGCTGGTGGCCGATGCGGCCGGTTTCGGCCCGCTGCAGCGGTTCTTCGATGACGACGACGTCGAGGAGATCTGGATCAACGAACCGGATCGCGTCTTCATCGCCCGCGACGGCCGACACGAGTTGACATCGGTCCGGCTCACCGCCGAGCGTGTGCGGGAGCTGGTCGAGCGGATGCTCTCGAGCACTGGGCGCCGGCTCGATCTGAGTCAGCCTTTCGTCGACGCGATGTTGCCCGGCGGGCATCGTCTGCACGTCGCCTTGAGTGGCATCGCGCGCGACTTCACCGCCGTCAACATCCGCAAGTTCGTCACCAAGGCATCCTCACTCGACGACCTCATCTCGCTCGGCACGATCGACACCGAGCTCGCCGCGCTGCTGCGCGAGGCGGTCCTGGACGGCAACAACATCGTCGTCTCCGGTGGCACCCAGGCCGGCAAGACCACCCTCGTGAACTGTCTGGCCGGCGCGATCCCGGGAAGCCAGCGACTGATCTCGGTGGAAGAGGTCTTCGAACTGCGCTGCGCTCACCCGGACTGGGTGGCGCTGCAGACGCGCCAGGCCGGCCTCGAGGGCACCGGAGAGATCACGCTGCGCACCCTGGTCAAAGAGGCTCTGCGGATGCGGCCGAGCCGGATCATCGTGGGCGAGGTGCGCGCCGCGGAGGCCCTCGACCTGCTGCTGGCGCTCAACGCCGGCCTGCCGGGCATGGCCACCGTCCACGCCAGCTCCGCGCTGCAGGCGCTGACCAAGCTGTGCACGCTGCCGTTGCTCGCCGGTGAGAACATCTCCGCGCGGTTCGTGGTGCCCACCGTCGCCTCGTGCGTGGATCTCGTGGTCCACACCGCCATCGCCGCGGACGGTCGCCGAGCCGTGCGCGAGGTCATCCGTGTCACCGGCCGGATCGAGGGAGACGTGATCGAGACCGAGACGGTGTACGACGCGATGGCGGGCCGACGAACACGCGAGGAGCCGGCATGGGTGCACTGATCGGCTTCACCGCTGGGATCGGGCTGTTGCTCATCCTCACGGCGAACGACCCCGGGGCGGCTACCCGGCGGCGATCGCGTTCCCGACGAGTGCCCTGGACCTGGCTCGGCGTGGGGACGTTGCTCGGGCTGATCAGCGGGCTGCTGGTCACGGCGATCACCGGTGTCCTGGTGATCGGTGCGATAGCCGGCCTCGCCGCCGCGGTGTTGCCGTTGACGATCGTCCACGGCGTGGAGCGGCGCCGGCGCCGCGAGCAGGCTCAGGCCTGGCCGGACGCGGTGGACCAGCTGGCATCAGCGGTGCGCGCGGGCATGTCGCTTCCTGAGTCGGTCATCAGCCTGGCCGAGCACGGTCCCGAACCGCTGCGCGAACCGTTCGCGGCCTTCGCCCGCGACTATCAGTCCTCCGGCCGCTTCGTGGAGAGCCTCGAGCTGCTCAAGGGCCGTTTGGCGGACCCGACGGGTGATCGTGTCGTCGAGGCGCTCCGACTCGCCCGCGAGGTCGGTGGGGGAGACCTCGGACGAATGCTCCGCTCGCTCGCGGGATATATCCGCGATGATCAGCGCACTCGGGGAGAGCTGGAGGCGCGTCAGTCGTGGACCGTCTCCGGTGCCAGGCTGGCCGTCGCTGCTCCATGGCTGGTCCTCGTTTTCATGAGCGGCCAACGCGAGGTCATCGGGCGGTTCGGGGAGCCGATGGGCATCGCCGTGCTCGTCGGTGGTGCGTTCAGCTGTCTGGTGGCTTACCGATTGATGCTGCGCGCCGGCCGGCTCCCCTTGGAAGGCCGGGTGCTCGCATGATCGGCGCGGTCATCGGACTGCTGGGCAGCACGGGGCTCGTCCTGGTGGTCGTGGCGTGGCGCGAGAATCGTCGTCCGGCGCTGATGGCACGTGTCGGGCCCTATGTGCGCGATCTACGGGTGCACGATCCTGCGGTGGAGTCCCTCGGTCCTCGACTGACGTCGATCTGGCGCGCGAGCACGACCGCGGTGGGCGAGATCGTCGGCAGCGGGGCGAGCGTCTCCAGGAGGCTCGTGCGTGCGGGGGATCGGGGTGATCTCGAGGGCTTCCGTATGCGGCAGGCCCAGTGGGGGTTGGCCGGCTTCGGTGTGGCCTTCGCTGTCGCGCTGGCGGCGTCCGCGCGCGGGGCGGCCCTGGCGCCGCTGCTCGTGCTCTGCCTCGCTGGCGGCCTGGCTGGAGTCTTCGGCTGCGATCAACGACTGACCGCCCAGGTCCGGGACCGAGAGCAACGGCTCGTGCGGGAGTTCCCCGTCGCGGCTGATCTGCTCGCCCTGGCCGTCGCGGCGGGGGAGAGCCCACGGGCCGCGGTCGAACGGGTCGGCGCGCGGCTGCGCGGTCCCCTCGGGGACGAGTTCGCGCGACTCCTCGCCGACATACGTTCGGGCACGCCGGTACCGGAGGCCTTCACCGCGCTCGGACGCCGGACGGGGGTTCCGAGCACCGCGCGATTCGCCGAGGCGATGGCCGTCGCGGTAGAACGCGGCACACCGCTGGTGGACGTGCTGCATGCGCAGTCCGCCGATGTCCGCGATGCCGGGCGACGCGCGCTCGTGGAGTCCGCGGGCCGGCGGGAGATCACGATGATGATCCCGGTCGTCTTCCTCGTCCTGCCCGTCACCGTGATCTTCGCCTTTTATCCCGGGTGGGTCAGCCTCACCCTGACATCCGGTTTCTGACCCCGAAGAGAGGAAGAATGATGCTGCGACGATGGATCGACCGGCCCCGCGATGAGCAGGGGGACGTGCCCGGCTGGGTCATGGTCACGATCATGACCGCGGGCTTGGTGGCGGCGCTGACGGCGATCGCCGGGCCGCGGCTCAGTGCGATGCTCGACAGCGCGCTGAGCGCCGTCGGGGGATGACGCGTGAGCGCGGTGCCGCGGTGCCGGAGTTCGTCCTGGCGCTCGCATTGGTACTGCCGATCGCGATCGGCATCGTCCAGCTCGCCTTGGTCGCGCATGTGCGCTCGACGTTGACCGCGGCAGCCGCCGAAGGAGCTCGCGCCGGGGCGCCGCTCGGAGCCAGTGTCGCCGATGCCGAGCAGAGTGCGCGACGTCTCGCCGACACGACGCTGGCGGCGCGCTTCGCCGAGGACATCGCCGCGACTCGCACCACGCTCGACGGGCTCCCCGTCGTCGAGGTCACGATGCGCGCGGAGGTCCCGCCGCTCGGCGTGGCCGGCCCGGGTGTCCCGGTCACGGTGACCGGTCACGCCGTCATCCAGGGAGAGCCGTGACGGAGAGGGGGAGCGCGACCATCGAGCTGACCTGGCTCGTGGTGCTGTTGTTGGTCCCCTTCGTCTATGCCGTCGTGGCGGTCTTCGACACCCAGCGGACGGCGTATGCCGCCTCCACCGCGAGTGCTGCGGCGACGCGAGCGTTCGTCCAGGCGCCTGACGAGTCGACCGCCCACCAGCTGGCTCATCGCGCGGCGGATCTGACCTGGCGAGACTTCGGGGTCGACGTGCGGCCGGAGATCGAACTGCGCTGTGTTCCGGCGTGCTTCGAACCGGGTGGGCGCGTCGAGGTGGTCGTGACGACGCGGCAGCCGCTGCCCTTGGTTCCCGATGCCTGGGGGAGCTCGCTCGCCGGTATCGACATCAGCTCGACCCACACCGAACCGTTCGGCACCTATCGCGGGGCACCATGAGGCGCGATGAGGGCAACACCACGGTCCTGGCCATCGGCCTGCTGCTGGTGCTCGGTCTGCTGACCGTCGTGGTCGTCAACGCCTCGGCCGCGTTCCTGGAACGGCGCGACCTGATGAACCTCGCCGAAAGGGCGGCGCTCACCGCCGCCGATGGGCTGGCGCGTGATCAGCTGTATCTCGGTGGGGATGCCGGCTCCACGATCGTTCTCGATCTGCGCGAGGCCACGGCATTGACGCGATCGGT
The DNA here is from genome assembly GCF_007421815.1 of Aeromicrobium piscarium. Taxonomy (GTDB): domain Bacteria; phylum Actinomycetota; class Actinomycetes; order Propionibacteriales; family Nocardioidaceae; genus Aeromicrobium; species Aeromicrobium piscarium. The sequence goes on from NZ_VLNT01000015.1 coordinate 58,258, forward strand.
GGTCCCCTCCGACACCGGAGTGGACGTGGTGGTGCAGGGCGACATGGTGACCGTCCGTCTCGATCGCCGCTATGTGCTCCCTCTCCGTCCACCGGGATGGAATGGAGAGGTGGGCATCACCGCCGAATCGACGGCGCAGTTGCGCTACGCCGGTCCGTGACCTTCCGAAGCCACGTGAGTGGCTGTCGGTTCGCGCCAGGCGATAACCTGCCAGGGTGGCTCTTCCTGATCTGTCCGAACGTCTGAAGCACCTCGACGCCACCATGGCGTCGATCGAGAAGGTGCTCGATCTCGACGCGATCCGCGCCGAGATCGCCGAGCTGCAGGAGCAGGTCGGCGCCCCAGACCTGTGGGACGACCAGGCCAATGCGCAGCGGGTCACCGGGCGGCTCTCGGTTCTGCAGGCCGAGCTCGAGCGCACCACGTCGTTGCGCCAGCGGCTCGAGGACGTCGAGGTCCTCCTCGAGCTCGCGGCAGAGGAGGGAGATGCCGACTCACGCTCGGAAGCCGAGGCGGAGGTCAATCGACTCGCCAGCGCGATCGAGAGCCTCGAGGTGCGCACCCTGCTCTCCGGTGAGTTCGACGAGCGTGAGGCGCTGGTGACGATCCGATCGGGCGCGGGTGGCGTCGATGCGGCCGATTTCGCCGAGATGTTGCAACGCATGTACGTGCGGTGGGCCGAGCGTCATGGTTATCCGGTCGAGGTCTACGACACGTCCTACGCCGAGGAGGCGGGGCTCAAGTCCACGACCTTCGCCGTGAAGGCACCGTACGCCTACGGCACACTGTCGGTCGAAGCCGGCACGCACCGCCTCGTACGCATCTCGCCGTTCGACAACCAGGGTCGCCGCCAGACCTCGTTCGCCGCGGTCGAGGTCGTGCCGGTGCTGGAGGCGACTGATGACATCGACATCCCCGACGAGGAGATCCGCGTCGACGTCTATCGTTCCAGTGGTCCGGGTGGGCAGAGCGTCAACACGACCGACTCCGCGGTTCGCCTCACCCATATCCCCACCGGCGTGGTGGTGAGCTGCCAGAACGAGAAGTCGCAGCTGCAGAACAAGGCCAGCGCGATGGTCATCTTGAAGGCCAAGCTGCTCGCGCTCAAGAAGGCCGAGGAGCGTGCCCAGCTCGATGAGCTGCGAGGCGACGTCGCCGCCTCGTGGGGCGACCAGATGCGCAACTACGTGCTCAACCCGTATCAGATGGTCAAGGACCTGCGTACCGAGCACGAGACCGGCAACACCCAGGCCGTGCTCGACGGTGAGATCGACGACTTCATCGAGTCCGGCATCCGCTGGCGTCGCGGCCAGCAGGCCAACGCCTGACCCTCCGAGTCCAGCTTTTGCCGGGTTGTGGCCCGTTTCGCCTCGGCGAGACGGGCCACAACCGGCCACATCCAGCGGGTCTCATGCCAGGAGTCCGGATGTCGAGATCGTCTCGGTATCCGGGCGGCTGGGGATCTGCCCTCGACATGTGGCCGCCTATGGCCCGTCCGGGGGCCGCAGACCGGGCCACAAGCGGCCACATCTGATCCGCGGGCGCGTAGGCTCGCGACATGGAGGACTCGGCTATCGACCGGGTGTTCGCCGAGGTCGATCGGGCGGACTTCCTGCCACCTGACCGGCGCGATGACGCCGGCCGTGACGAACCCATCGCCATCGGTCAGGGGCAGACCAACTCCCAGCCCTACACCGTGCGGGTGATGCTGGAGCTTTTGGATGTCCGCCCCGGTCACCGCGTGCTCGATGTCGGCAGCGGATCGGGATGGACCACCGCGCTGCTCGGATGTCTCGTCGGGCCCGATGGGCTCGTCGTCGGTGTCGAGCTCGAACCGGAACTGGTCCGCTTCGGCTCGGAGAACCTCGCCCGATACGCCATGGAGTGGACGAGCATCCGCCAGCCCGAGGCCGGGGTGCTCGGCGCACCCGACCTGGCCCCCTACGACCGCATCCTCGTCTCCGCCACCGCGCGCGAGCTGCCGTCCACCCTCGTGGGCCAACTGGCCGAGGACGGCGTGATGGTGGTACCCGTCGGCGCGGACATGCTCCGGGTGAGGCGTCGTGAGGGCGACGTCGACGTCACCCGCCACGGCACGTTCAGCTTCGTGCCGCTGCGCTGACGCTCAGCCCCCGGCGAGCCCGTGCTCGTAGGCCGCGATCACCAGCTGCGCGCGGTCCCGTGCGCCGAGCTTGGACAACAGGCTGCCGATATGGGTCTTGACCGTCTTGATCGAGATCGTCAGCCCGGCGGCGATCTCGTCATTGGACAGGCCGCGTGCCACGAGGGTGAGCACCTCGGTCTCGCGCGTGGTCACGGCCGGCAGGTCTCGCTGGATGCTCGCTGCCGGCCGGTCGAGGTAGTGGCCGACGATCCGCGCGAGGATCGCCGGCGCGAACAGCGACTCCCCGTCGTGGGTCCGGCGGATCGCATCGACGAGCTGAGCCGGTCCGGAGTCCTTCAGCACGAAGCCGCTCGCACCGGCGCGCAATGCTCCGCTGACGTACTCGTCCAGCTCGAACATGCTCAGCACCAGCACCCGAGTCCCGTCCAGATCGGGGTCGGCCCGGATTCTCCGTGTCGCCTCGATCCCGTCGACACCGGGCATTCGCAGGTCCATCAGGACGACATCGGGCCGCGACGTCCTCGCCTCGACCACGGCTTCCTCGCCCGTCGCCGCCTCGCCGACCACGGAGAGGTCGTCCGCGCCGTCGACGATCAGGCGCAGGCTGTGCCGCAGCAGGGCCTGATCGTCGACGACGAGCACCCGTACCGGCGCGGTCACGATGTCCGCCCGGGACTATCGGGGATCCGCGCCGTGACGAGAAAGCCCCCGCCGTCCTCCCGTGCGATCAGCAGCCCGCCGAGAGCCGCGACCCGTTCGCGCAGTCCGGTGAGCCCGTGCCCGGCCCCTCGGTGCGGCACCCATCCCGCGGCGGGCCCCTCGTCGCACACGGTCGCGACGATGTCGGCACCCTCGCGGCGCACTTCGACGGTCGCGGTCGTCGGCCCCGCGTGCCGGGCACTGTTGGCGAGAGCCTCACGCACCACGGCGCACAGCGCTATCTGGACGCCGGCCGATACGCGGCCCACATCCGTCGGTTCCAGCTGCGCCCGGACACCCGATGCCCGTGCCCCCTCGATCAGCTCGGGCAAGTCGGCCAGGGTGGCGGCGGGGCGCAACGGCGCCACATCGCCGGGGGAGCGGAGCACCGCCAGCATCCGCCGGAGCTCGGTCGTCGCTTCGTGTCCCGCCTGCTCGATATCGGCCAATGCCCGCGCCCGTTCGTGTTCGCCCTCCGGCCCCTCGAGTCCGCGCGCGGAGGCCGCACGCACGGTCATCAGGCCGAGGCCGTGGGACGCGAGATCGTGCAGGTCGCGGGCGATGCGCAGCCGCTCGGCCGCGGCCGCCCGCTCGTGTGCCCACGCGGTCAGCCGGTCCTCATAGGCCCGGCGCTGGCGACGGGTCGCGATGAGGGCCCATGCCAGGACGACCGCGGAGGCGGCGAATGCCACCAGTGCCACCGTCACGGCACCCGCCATGCTGTCCACACCGACCAGGAGCAGGCCGGCGGTCAGCAAGCCCAAGGTGCCGAGGGCGGCCGGCCAGGCCCGCGAGCGCCAGGTCGGCCGGTCGGCGGAGTCCACGCGCCTGATTCTAGGTCGCGCACCGACCCCTGACATCGGACCTGGGTCCGAGAGACCGTGGTCCGACGCCCCGCCACCAGGTCCGGTCGTCGGACCGATGACGGTACGGGTCCCGACGCGCTGGGATGGAGAGATGCTGCAGATCGAGCACCTCGTCAAACGCCACGGAGCGCGCACTGTCCTGGATCGCGTTGACCTCGAAGCCCGTCCGGGGCGGGTGACCGCGTTCCTCGGCCCCAATGGCGCCGGCAAGTCGTCCACCCTGCGTGTCCTTCTGGGCCTCGATCGTCCCGACGGCGGCCGGGCGCTCGTCGCGGGCCGGCCCTATCGGGAGCTGGCCGATCCGGCCCGCGTGATAGGGGCGATGCTCGACGGCTCCGGCGCCCATCGCTCGCGTCGGGCACGCCACCACCTCGCGTGGATCGCGCGTGCCGGAGGCATCGACCCGCGCCGCGTCGACGAGGTGCTCGAGCAGGTCGGGCTCGCCGACGCCGCACGGACGCGTGTGGGCCGTTTCTCGCTCGGCATGGGTCAACGCCTCGGTCTGGCGGCAGCGCTGCTCGGTGAGCCCGAGGCGCTCGTGCTCGACGAGCCCGTGAACGGTCTGGACCCGGAGGGAATCCGCTGGATCCGCGGCCTGTTGCGCGGACACGCCGACGACGGTGGGACGGTGCTGCTGTCCAGCCACCTGATGAGCGAGGTCGCGGGCATCGCCGACGATCTGGTGGTGATCGCCGGTGGCCGGGTCGTCGCCTCGGGCCCCATCGCCGACGTGACGCGAGGCTACGAGAACCTGGAGGACGCCTTCTTCGCGCTCACCGGTGGATCGGAGGGAATGAGATGATCCGCGCGCTCCGGGCCGAGCTCCACAAGGCAGTGACACTGCCCGCGACCTTGGTGGGCTGCGGCGTCATGGTGCTGAGCATGGTGGCCCTCACCGTGCTGAACGCGCTCTCGGCGCGCGGTGACGACGCCGCCGACTCTGCCTTCGATGTCGCGTTCTACGGTGCACCGCTCGGCGTGGTCGGGTCGGTGGTCGTCGCGGTCGTCCTGGTCGGCAGCGAGTACACGGCCAACAGCCCTGACGCGGGCGGCGGCCGGCAGATCCCGACGACGCTCATCGCGATCGGCTCGCGAACGCGACTGCTCGTCGCCAAGGCAGTCGCGATGGTGGTCGTCGTCGTGCCATCGGCCGCGATCGCGATCGGGGTCTGCCTCGGTGTCGCCACCGCGCTGTTGGGCGATTCCGCCGGCCCGCCTGTCGCCTTCGACGAGGGGCTGCGCCGCGCGGGCGCCGTGGTCGTCTACTGGCTCCTCATCTCGATCATGGCTCTCGCGGTCACCGTCCTGACGCGCAACGGCGTCATTCCGCTGGTCTTCTTCATCGTCAACAGCGCTGTACTGCCGCCGTCCTTCTTGCTGAGCCGGGTCACCGATCTCGCCTTCTGGCTGCCCGACACGTCCGGCTTCCGCCTCCTGAGCTACGGCATCGGACAGTCGATCGACGATGCCCAGCTGGCGATGGTGCCGGGAACGTTAGTGATGACGGCCTGGGCGCTCGGCTTGCTCGCCGTCGCTGGCATCGTGATGAACCGGCGGGACGCATGAGCGAGCGCAGTGAGCGACCGATGAATGGTCTCTCATGCCGCCTTCGGCCTAGTGTGTTTTTCTTTCAGGCGGTGGCGGCATGAGGGCGGTCGGTGCGGAAGTGGTCAAGCTGCGGACTCTGCCGGCCGCGGTCTGGACACTCCTCATCACCCTCGGCGCCGTCGCCTTGCTCGCGGCGGCGTTCGCGGCGACGCCCGATGCGAGCTCCTCGGCGGTGGACATCACCACGCAGACGGTGCGCTTCGCGCAGGTCGGCGTGCTGGTGATGGGGATCTGGCCGGTGGCGCAGGAGTACGCCGGCCGTCAGCGGTGCACGACACTGCTCGCCGTCCCGCGGCGCGGGACCCTGGTTCTGGCCAAGGTCGCCGTCGCGGCCGGCGCGTCGCTGATCGCCGCTGCGACGAGTCTGGCCGCCGGGCTGGTCGCCGGCGTCGCGGCGGGCGCGGAGCTGCGGATCGGGACCGGCGAGGCACAGTCATTGGGTGGCGCGGTCCTCTATCTCGTGCTCATCGGTCTGCTCGGACACGGCCTCGCGCTCATCGCCCGATCCCTCGCCCCGGCGCTAGTCGCCGGCCTCATGCTCGTGCTGCTCATCCCGCCGCTGCTCCAGCAGGTGACCGAGTACGCGCGATGGCTGCCGAGCAGCGCCGGCGAGCTGCTGTTCGAGTCCTCCGACCGCGTGCTCGGGCCCGTCGGTGGGGGAGCGGTCCTGCTCGCCTGGGTCGTCGTGGTGACGGCGGCCGGGGCGTTACAGCTGATCCGTCGAGACGCCTGATCGGGAGTCCCTCGACGACGCGGCACCGCGCGAGACGGTCGTCACATCAGGGTTGTGGACGCCACGGACGTTCCGCGCCTGCGTCGTTTTCTCAGGTCGTCCACCTACACTCGGTCGGGTGATTCGCTTCGACAAGGTCAGCAAGACCTATCCCGGGCAGAAGCGTGCGGCCCTCGACGGCATCGACCTCGAGGTCAGCAAGGGCGAGTTCGTCTTCCTCGTCGGCGCCTCCGGATCGGGCAAGTCCACCTTCTTGCGACTGATCCTGCGCGAGACGCGTCCCAGCACCGGACACGTCTACGTCGCCGGCAAGGAGATCGACAAGCTCTCGTCGTGGAAGGTCCCCAAGCTCCGCCGCGAGGTCGGCACGGTCTTCCAGGACTTCCGGCTGCTGCCGAACAAGTCCGTCACGGAGAATGTCGCCTTCGCGCTGCAGGTGATTGGCAAGCCGCGCGCTGAGATCGACCAGCTCGTCCCCGAGACGCTCGAGATGGTGGGCCTGGAGGGCAAGGGCCACCGGATGCCCGAGGAGCTCTCCGGCGGCGAGCAGCAGCGCGTCGCGATCGCACGCGCCTTCGTCAACCGGCCGAAGATCCTCATCGCCGATGAGCCGACCGGCAACCTCGATCCGACCACGAGCGTCGGCATCATGAAGCTGCTGGACCGCATCAACCGCACCGACACCACCGTGATCATGGCCACGCACGACTCCTCGATCGTCGACCAGATGCGCAAGCGCGTCATCGAGCTCGACGAGGGTCGCCTCGTCCGCGACGAGGCACGCGGCATCTACGGCTACCAGAACTGAGAACCATGCGAGCGATCCTTTCCGAACTGCGCGCCAGCCTGACCCGCAACGCGTCCATGACGATCTCGCTGATCGTCACCATGTCCGTCTCTTTGCTCCTGGCATCGCTGGGCCTGCTGATCCAGGCCCAGGCCGATCGCACCGAGCAGTACTTCGGCGATCGCCTGCAGTTGCAGGTGAACCTCTGCACGCAGAACTCACCGGCGGCCACCTGCGTCAACGGCGTGGCCACCGAGGAGCAGCAGCAGGCGGTGCAGGACGCCCTCGATTCCAATCCCGAGGTGCGCAGCTTCGAGGTGCGCAGCCCCGAGCAGAACTACGAGCAGGCCCGCGAGCTCCTCGGGCAGACCGAGACCGGCCAGCGTCAGCTGGAGACCCTCGGACCCGACTCGTTCCCCGAGTCCTACTACGTCACGCTCACCGATCCGCAGGACTTCGACGGCGTCGTGAGCCAGGTGTCCGGAATGGACGGCGTGGGCAATGTCAACTCGCTGCGTGAGCTCCTCGGTCCGCTGTTCGAGATGCTCGACAAGCTGCAGTGGGCCTCGCTGGGCACCGCCCTGCTGCTGATCATCGCGGCGATCCTGCAGGTCTCCAACACGATCCGCATGACCGCCTTCGCCCGCCGTCGCGAGATCGGCATCATGCGACTCGTCGGTGCCTCCAGCTGGCACATTCAGTTGCCCTTCGTGCTGGAATCGCTGGTGGCCGCGCTCGTCTCGGCCGCGCTGGCCGCAAGCGGGATGGCGGCTTTCATGTACTTCGTGGTCTACGGCTATCTGCGTGACACCCTCGGCACGATCACGACCTGGGTCCGATGGCAGGACGCCTTCGTGGTCATGGGCTGGACCACCGCATTGTCCATCCTGCTGGCGCTCATCCCGACCCTCGTGATGACGCGCAAGTACCTCAACGTCTGACCGCAGGTCTCAATCTCGGGTAGAGAGTTTCCGCGCGCCCCTGGACGTCAGGGGGTGGTGATGACGTAGAGTCACACCAGTCACACGAGTTCGATTCCGTCCCACAAGGGGCCTTCCCCGGATCGAGGATGTTCAGACGATGCTTGCGTCAGCTCGCAAACCGCTGCTCGCGGCGGTGCTGGTGCTCGGCCTCTTGGTCGGGTTCACCGCGCCGTCGGCCTTCGCCGACTCCAAGGACGATGTCCGTCGTCAACAGGGTCAGAACGATCAGAAGCGCCAGCAGGCGCAGGCCGCCCTCGAGCACTCCACCCAGCGTTACCAAGATGCCAGTTCGGCGTTGAACGCCGCGAGTGCTCGTCTCGCCGAGGCCGAGGGCGTGCTCAGCACCACCCGCGGTGAGCTCGCGGTCGCCCAGGCACGCGATGCCGAGCTGCGTGAGCAGCTGGCCAAGGCCGAAGCCGATCTCGAGGCCGCCGAGGCGCGCGTCGATAAGGCGGAGAAGGACCTGGCGGCGTCGGAGTCCGAGGTCGAGCAGTTCGCCGTCGACAGCGTCATGGAGGGCGATCGCGGTCTGCGCGCCTTCAGTGAGTTGTTACAGGGCGAGGACCCCAATACCTTCTCCAACCGCGTCCAAGCCAATGACTCGGTCGGCGATGCGCAGATCGGCAAGATGCAGGAGCTCGATGCCTCGCGCGTCATGCTCGAACTCGAGCGGCAGCGCGTGGAGGAGCTGCGCGACCAGGTCGCCGCGCAGAAGAAGGAAGCCGAGGCCAATGTCGCGCGGATGCAGGAGCTGACCGCTGCGGCCGAGGCGCAGGCGGCCGAGGTTGCCGAACTCGTCGACACGCGTCGCTCGGCTGAGCGTGAGGCGGCTTCGGCCAAGGCCGAGGACGAGCAGCTGGCGGCGGCACTGGAGTCCGAGCGTGCGTCCTTGGAACGTCAGATGCAGGCGATCGTGGCCGAGGAGCTGCGCAAGCAGCGTGAACGCGAAGCGGCCCAGAACCAAGGTGGCGGCGGCGGAGGCGGCGGCAACCCCGGTGGGGGCGGCGGAGGAGGCGGCGGTGGTGGCAACACCCTGAGCCACCCGGTCAGCGGACCGATCACCTCGCCCTATGGCATGCGCCGTCATCCGGTCACGGGTGTGTACAAGCTGCACGACGGCACCGACTTCGGCGTCGGCTGCGGCACGCCGATCCGCGCTGCCGCATCCGGCACGGTCATCCAGTCCTACTTCAACGGCGCCTACGGCAACCGTGTCATCGTCAACCACGGCGTCATGCGTGGTGTCAGCGTCATCACGACCTACAACCACATGAACTCCCTGTCGCCGATCGGCGTGGGCTCGCAGGTGCAGCGCGGCCAGGTCATCGGCTACGTCGGCACGACCGGTTATTCGACCGGTTGCCACCTGCACTTCATGGTGCTGCAGAACGGTCAGACCGTAAACCCGATGGGCTGGCTCTGATCCATCCCGCCCCACCGGGGCGGTGAGCAGTCAACCACGGTTCCTGGGTGACAGTGGTTGATGACACACCGTTTCGAGGCTGAGGCGGATCGCGGTAAGTGGTCAACCACGTCGGGACCGTTGATGGTGGTTCATGCACCGCGATCATGCCGAGACACAAGGCGGTGACTCATCAACCAGGTGAACCGGCTCCCGGTGGTTGACCGCTCACCGCCCTCGGGTGGGGGTAGGTAGCGAGCGATCCAGGCCCCATGCTCGTCGCCGAGGTCTTCGTGGTGAGGCGGGCTTTGCGGCCTGGACCTCTCTGAGAGAATGGTGGGTATGGCCAAGGAGACCGGTCGCAAGCTGATCGCGCAGAACAAGAAGGCACGTCACGACTACCACATCGAGGACACCTTCGAAGCGGGCTTGGTGCTGACCGGAACCGAGGTCAAGTCGCTGCGGGCCGGTCGTGCGTCGCTGGTCGACGGGTTCGGTGACATCGAGAACGGCGAGGCCTGGCTGCTGCAGGTGCATATCCCGCACTACGACAACGGCACCTGGACCAACCATGAGACGCGCCGCCGGCGCAAGATGCTGCTGCACCGTTCCGAGATCGACAAGATCGAGCAGCGCACCCAGGCCAAGGGCCTGACCCTCGTGCCGCTCTCGCTGTACTTCAAGGACGGCCGGGCCAAGGTCGAGATCGCGCTGGCCCGAGGCAAGAAGGAGTACGACAAGCGTCAGGCGATCGCAGAGCGCCAGGCGAAGCGCGATGTGGAGCGGGAGTTCGGGCGCAAGTTCAAGGGCATGTGATGCGCGACGAGGACGTTCCGGCGTATCTCGACGCTCTCGGACTGCCGGGCATCGTCGATGTGCACGTGCACTTCATGGCGCCTCAGGTGCTGAAGAAGGTCTGGGCCTATTTCGACGCGGCCGGGCCTTTGCTGGGTCGCCCGTGGCCGATCACCTATCGGTGGAGCGATGAGGAGCGGGTGGAACGTCTCCGCTCGATGCGGGTCAAGGCCTTCGGCGCTCTGTCGTACGCCCACAAAGCGGGCGTCGCGGAGTTCATGAACGACTGGAACCGAGACTTCGCGCGACAGGTGCCCGACAGCCTGTGGTCGGGCACCTTCTACCCCGAGCCCGAGGCGGCCGGCTATGTGCCCGAGCTGATCGAGGCGGGGGTACGCGTGTTCAAGGCCCATCTGCAGGTCGGCGAGTTCGCGGCCGACGATCCGCTCCTGGACCCGGTGTGGACGGAGCTGGAGGCGTCGGGAACTCCGATCGTGCTGCACGCCGGATCTGGACCCGCGCCCGGGCCTCATACGGGACCGGCGGGAGTCGCAGCCGTGCTCGAGCGATATCCCCGGCTGAAGCTGATCATCGCTCACCTCGGCATGCCGGAGGTCCACGAGTTCCTGGACCTCGCGGAGCGGTACGACGAGATTCGTCTCGACACCACGATGACCTTCGTCGACTTCTTCACCGACCGGCAGATCCCCGACGGAGTGGTCCCACGGCTCGACGCGCTCCGTGACCGGATCCTGTTCGGCACCGACTTCCCGAATATCCCCTACGCCTACGCCCACCAGATCGAGGCACTCGATCGTCTCGGCCTCGGCGATGACTGGATGCGGGCAGTGCTCTGGGGTAACGGCGCCGATCTCTTCGATATCGACCCATGAGACTCGCATCGGCCCAGGGCCGGTGGCTCGTCGCCGCGATGGTCCTCGGCTCGGGCATCGTCTTCCTCGACGGTTCGATCGTCTCGCTCGCATTGCCGGCGGTCGACCGCGAGCTGGACGCGGGCGTAGCGGGGCTCCAGTGGGTGGTCAACGGCTACACGCTGATGCTCGCCGGACTCATCCTGGTCGGCGGGTCATTGGGTGACAGCTGGGGCAGGCGCCGAGTATTCGTGGTCGGCACCATGCTGTTCGCGACGGCGTCCGTGCTGTGCGCTCTGGCGTGGTCGGCCGACGTCCTGGTGCTCGCGCGAGCGCTGCAGGGCATCGGCGGGGCGCTGCTGACGCCGGGGAGCCTCGCGATCATCACCGCCTCGATCCATCCCGACGACCGGGGAAAGGCGATCGGCCTGTGGTCTGGGCTGTCGGGCGTGACGACCGCGATCGGACCGCTGCTCGGCGGATGGCTCGTGGACGCGGTCGGCTGGCGCTCGGTCTTCTGGGTCAACGTACCGCTGGCGGTCGCGGTTGTCGCGATCACTCTGCGCCACGTCCCGGAGTCACGCGGCGGCGCCTCACGGCTGGATCTCGGCGGTGCGGCATTGACGATCGTCAGTCTCTCGGCGCTGACTTTCGGGTTCGTCGACCAGAACTGGTGGCTCGTCGGTGTCGGCGTGATCGTCCTCATGGTCTTCGTCTGGCACCAGGTGCGGGTGCCCGCACCGCTCGTGCCGATGACGCTGTTCGCCGACCGTGTCTTCGCGGCCGCCAATCTGTCCACCTTCGCGATCTATGCGGCGTTGAGCGGCTCGATGTTCCTGCTCGTGCTGCACCTGCAGTATGTCGCCGGCTACACACCGCTGCAGGCGGGGATGGCGACCCTCCCGGTGACGATCCTCATGCTGTTGTTCTCAGCCACCGCCGGTGAGATCGGTTCGCGGATCGGTCCGCGGCCGCCGATGACCGTCGGCCCGCTGGTAGCGGCATGCGGGCTCTTGCTCTATCTGCGGATCGGCCGCGATGCTGACCTGCTGACAGAGGTGCTTCCGGGCACTGTCGTGTTCGGCATAGGCTTGACGACCCTCGTCGCCCCACTGACGACCGCGGTTCTCGCCTCGGCACCGCCGGATCAGACGGGCATCGCTTCTGGCATCAACAACGCGGTCTCGCGCACGGCAGGTCTGCTGGCGGTGGCCGCGATCCCACCGCTCGTGGGGATCGCCGGCCCGGACTTCGCCCGCCCGGAGGTCTTCGCCCCCGGCTTCCGGGCGGGGATCGTGGTGTGTGCGGGACTGCTCGTCGCCGGTGCGATGGTCTCGGCCGTACTCGTACGGACACCGGGACGCGCGGACCGAGTCCAGCCGGGTGAGGAATAGTCGGCGCACCGCGTGGGTTGTAAGCTGTGAGAGCCGGTTCGCCGGTGTTGATAACTCAAGAGGGGCTGATCGGTTTCGACTGTGGTCGTTCGACCTAGGAGAAGCGGGTAGAGAAGGCAACGTCATCTCTTAAACGATCGTTGCAAACCAATAAGTGCCGATTCCAAGCGCACTGACTTCGCCCTCGCTGCCTGACAGCGATTGGTGAAGGGCAGACCCGGGAGCGTCCCCGTTCCGGATCGTCTGTCTCATCAAGGGGACTTGCTGATTACTGCCTGCCGTAGGCGGTGATCGGGACTCAAGTACGGCTGAGCCCGTCGGTGACGTGTTTGTCCGAGCACCGGGGCTGAGAAAACGACTACCGACAAACTGCACCCGGAGAAGACCTAGCTCAGCGCCAGAGGACCCGGGTTCGATTCCCGGCAGCTCCACGGCATTACCCGGCACCCCACCTCCTTGCGAGGTGGGGTGCCGTGCTGTGTCCGGGGTGCCGGGTAATGCCGCGAATCATGCAGAGTGAATCGAGTGGGCCCACGGCGAGCTCTGCGAGCTGGGGATCCCGGCAGCTCCACGACAGGACACCGCCCCACCTCCTTGTGAGGCGGGGTGCCGTGCTGTGTCCGGGGTGCTGTGTGAACCGCCCCAGGTTCGCTGCCGCTCCTATGCGGGTTGCGGCTCTCGGTTGAGAGTCGCGTAGTGGGCCTGCTCGGACTCCGTTGGGGTCATCATCCCAAGAGAGCCGTGCAGGCGTCTGTTGTTGTACCAATCGACCCATCCGGCGGTGGCGTACTCGACGTCCCCGATGGTCCGGTAGGGGCCGGTGTGGAAGACCGTGGTGCGGACGCACTCGGTCTTGTAGAGCCCGATCACGCACTCCATGAGCGCATTGTCATACGCATCGGCAACCGACCCGATCGAGGGCCGGATGCCCTTCTCGGCGAGGTGCTCGGTGAACGTGATCGATGTGTACTGACTGCCGGCGTCCGCGTGACCGATCAGCTCGCCGGGCACGATCGGGTGGCCTTCACGGTCGCGGTGCCACAGCGCCATCCGCAGCGGAACGTCGACCAGCTCGACGGCCTTGGTGGGCGCGACGTTCCAGGCGATGATCTTCTGGGCGAACACGTCGAGGATGAACGCGACGTAGACGAACCCGGCCCAGGTCCTCACGTAGGTGAA
>NZ_VLNT01000016.1 GCF_007421815.1 Aeromicrobium piscarium
CCTGGGCCGGGTTCGTCTACGTCGCGTTCATCCTCGACGTGTTCGCCCAGAAGATCATCGCCTGGAACGTCGCGCCCACCAAGGCCGTCGAGCTGGTCGACGTCCCGTTGCGGATGGCGCTGTGGCACCGCGACCGTGAAGGCCACCCGATCGTGCCCGGCGAGCTGATCGGTCACGCGGACGCCGGCAGTCAGTACACATCGATCACGTTCACCGAGCACCTCGCCGAGAAGGGCATCCGGCCCTCGATCGGGACGGTTGCCGATGCGTATGACAATGCGCTCATGGAGTGCGTGATCGGGCTCTACAAGACCGAGTGCGTCCGCACCACGGTCTTCCACACCGGCCCCTACCGGACCATCGGGGACGTCGAGTACGCCACCGCCGGATGGGTCGATTGGTACAACAACAGACGCCTGCACGGCTCTCTTGGGATGATGACCCCAACGGAGTCCGAGCAGGCCCACTACGCGGCCCTCAACCGAGAGCCGCAACCCGCATAGGAGCGGCGGAGAACCTGGGGCGCTTCACCCTGCGTAGTGGGCTTATAGGGCTTTCCGGTGATCGGCTCGACGCCGAGCGAACTCGCGTGTTCGACGAGCTGGCCGATCATCCCGCGCCGTGACGGATTCAACGCGAGCCCGTTGTCGGTCAGTAGCCGTTGCGGCACCCCGTGGACGGTCACGGCCTTGTCGAAAACGGCGATCGCCGCGGTGACCGTCTCACCCGCGGCGACGTGAGAGGCGACCGCGTAGCGGGAGTGGTCATCGATGAGCTGGAAGATCACACATTTGCGCCCGCCGGTCAGGACATACTCGGTCGCGTCGAGCTGCCAGCAGGCGTTCGGCGCGGGATAGACGAACCGGCGCCACGCCGAGCGGGGCCTCTTGCGTGGCTCGCGCCGGGCCACCCCTGCAGCCCGGAAGATTCGTGCCAGCGACGCGATCGACGGCACGACGGGCAGACCCATCGCCGCCATCTTGTCGTGCACGCTGATCGGCCCGCAGTCCAACCCGGAGGCCTCGAGCGAGGACCGCACCTGTACCGCCTGGGCCTTGACCTCATCAGTCAACCGCGATGGGCTCACTCCCGGTCGACGAGAGCGTGGTTCCAGCACCGCAGCCGGGCCCTCGACACGAGCGCGTTTGCGTAGCGCGTAGAACGATTTCCGCGAGATGCCGTGCTCGGCGCAGAACGTCGAGACCGCCCCGCGCGGGGCATCGTCAGGCCACTGCGCGATCGCGAGACGGACACGAGGATCAATAGGTTCATTAGCAGCCACCGGCCGATTCTTCGCCCCGAAGTGTCACCACCAACACCACCGGAACTGTCACCGATGTCCTGATGCAGAACTGTCACCGATCTCCTGCGACATGACAGGACTCACTCGGCGGGTTGACCCCCATCGAGTACGAGGACAAGATCACCACCAACGCAGCAGCCGCTGCCTAAACAACAACTGTCACCCGCGGCTGCATCACGCCCGTCTCCTATGTCTTGAGAGATGTGTCGCCGATGTCCTGAAACAGCACACTGTCAGCCCGACCGTGTGATGTCTCAGGACATACGAAGCCTCCGAACCCTCGAGGGTTCGGAGGCTTCGTCGTTCCAGGGGCGTGAATTCGCCGAATGCGGAGGCCAGCGGCCGGGTGAGGCGTTGTCCACGTCACTCGACGAGTTCGCGTACGAGGTGTTCGATCTTGGCCTTGATCGCGTCGCGGATGGGGCGGACGGCTTCGATGGGTTGACCGGCTGGATCATCGAGCTCCCAGTCCTCGTAGCGCCTTCCCGGAAAGTAGGGGCAGGCGTCGCCGCATCCCATCGTGATCACCACGTCGGCGGCCTGCACCGCGGTATCGGACAGCAGTCGGGGCTGGTGGGCGGTGATGTCGATGCCGAGTTCAGCCATCGCTTGGACGGCGACCGGATTCAGTTGGTCGGCGGGCGCGGACCCGGCCGAGAGCACCGTGACAGTGTCCCCGGCCAGATGCCGCAGGAATCCGGCTGCCATCTGGGAGCGGCCGGCGTTGTGCACACAGACGAACAAGACGGTGGGTTGGTTCATGGGGTCGCGTTCTCTCGTTCTCGTAGGGCGAGTGCGACGTAGACCAAGGCCACGAGCACGGGGACCTCGATCAGCGGCCCGACGACGCCGGCGAGTGCTTGGCCGGAGGTCGCCCCGAAGGTGCCGATTGCGACGGCGATCGCCAGTTCGAAGTTGTTTCCGGCCGCGGTGAAGGCCACCGTGGCGGTGCGTTCGTAGGCGAGACCGACCGCCCGCGCGGCGATCCACGCGATGGTGAACATCAGCGCGAAATACGCCAACAGCGGCAGCGCGATGCGCGCGACGTCGAGAGGCTGACGAAGGATCGCGTCCCCCTGCAGTGCGAACAGCAACGTGATCGTGCACAACAGACCCCACAGGGCGAACGGACCGACCACCGGCAGGAAGCGTTGCTCATACCAATCCCGGCCCTTGACCCGTTCGCCGATGACGCGGCTCGCGAAACCGGCCAGGAGAGGAATACCGAGGAAGACCAGCACACTGACGACGATCGCGGTGATACTGAAACTCGCCGACGTCGTCTCCAGTCCGAGCCACCCGGGCAGCACCTGCAAGTAGAACCAACCCAGCGCGGCGAACGCGATCAGCTGGAAGACACTGTTGATCGCGACCAGCACGGCCGCGGCCTCACGGTCACCGCAGGCCAGATCGTTCCAGATCAGGACCATCGCGATGCACCGCGCCAATCCGACGATGATCAGTCCCGTGCGGTACTCGGGAAGATCGGGCAGCATCAGCCACGCCAATGCGAACATCAGCGCCGGACCGACCACCCAGTTCAGCACCAGCGAGAGCACGATGAGCGCCCGGTCGGCCATCACCGTGCGGGTCTGGTCATAGCGCACCTTCGCCAACACCGGATACATCATCACCAGCAGCCCGAACGCGATCGGCGCACTGACCGACCCGATCTCCCAGCTGCTCAAAGCGTCATCGAGCCCCGGAACCAGCCGACCGAGAGCCAACCCCAGGGCCATGGCGGCGGCGATCCACGCCGGCAGCCACCGATCGGTCGTCGAGAGCCCCGCGCTCGTCGTCTGCGTCATGCGCCCGGTTTCGTCGCTCGGATGATCGCCCCATGCATGCCAGGCACCGCTTCGTGCGTGAACTCCACCTCGACACCGGCGAAACCGGCCGCGGCGAGACCGTCGAGATACTCCTGCCTCGACAGGGCACCAGCGATGCAACCGACATAGGAGCCCCGGTCGGCTCGGTCAGCGGGGGAGAGGTGATCCTCCGCGACGACATCGGAGATCCCGATCCGTCCGCCGGGCGCAAGCACGCGGAACATCTCGGCGAGGACCTTCGGCTTGTCCACCGACAGGTTGATCACACAGTTCGAGATGACGACGTCGACCGCGCCGTCCGGCAGGGGGACGTCTTCGATCGTGCCTTTGAGGAACTCCACATTCTCCGCACCGGCCTTCGCCGCATTCGTGCGCGCCAGGTCGAGCATCTCGTCCGTCATGTCGACCCCGTATGCGAAGCCGTCCGGCCCCACCCTCCGGGCCGACAGCAGTACGTCGATCCCGCCACCGGAACCGAGATCGAGGACTCGCTCCCCAGCGGCCAACGCGGCCACCGCCGTCGGGTTGCCGCACCCCAGGCTGGCCGCGACCGCTTCAGGCGGCAGCTGCACGGCATCCTCCGCCGCATACAACGTCGCTCCGAACGCGTCCCCGACCTCCACCTGGCCTCCGGCGCAGCACGACGACCCGGAAGACGACTGCTCCTGTGACTCCTCGAACAGCTCATGGTCGACCCCGCTGCGAACCGCCGCGGCTGCGGCCGCGTACCGCTCGCGTACCTTCTCGACTACAGCATCCTCCGTGCTCATCACGGCCTCCTATCGAAGAACATCAATGCATCGACTCTCGTCTATGTATCGAAGAATGTCAATATGTGGCACACTGGCCAGCATGACCGCTGAGCTGCCGATCCTCCAAACCTCCGACACCGGAGCGTGCTGCTCGCGCCTCATCGGCGGAGCACTGGACCCGAGCGAAGCGGCGATACTCGCCACCAGGTTCAAAGCGCTGGGCGATCCCACCCGAGTCCGCTTGTTGTCCCTCATCGCCGCAGCGGGTGACGGCGAAGCCTGCATCTGCGACCTCACCGCCCCGATCGCCCTCAGCCAACCCACCGTCTCGCACCACATGAAGCTCCTCGTCAACGCAGGGCTCGTCACCCGCGAACAGCGTGGCCGATGGGCCTACTACCGTCTCGTCCCCGATGCCTTGGCGGTCCTCGCCGGCTCACTCGATCCGGCCCGATATTGAACCTTCACCTCAGAGCTCCAGTCGGAAGCGGTATGACGATCGTGAGCGCACCGATGACGATGTCCCAGGCCGTGCAGTGCCTGTAGCGCACCGGTCACCTACGGCACCGGCGACCGACGGCCTTCCTCGCTGGTGAGTTTCTCTGACGGGACGATCGGTGGGAGGTGGCGGAGGGCGAAGCCGATCTCGGTCTCGACCTGCCGGATCGACTCGGCGGTGTCGAGGGAGCCGTGACCGGCGTCGAACTCGTAGACCTCATGCGATACGCCCTGCTCGCGGAGGCGGCCGATGAAGGACTGAATCTGACCCGGGGGAGTGCGGGGGTCGTTGCGCCCGTACAGGATCAGGGCCGGGCTATCGAAGGCCGCGGCGTACGTGGCCGGTGACGACGCGGCATACACGCCGGGCACCTCCGCGGGGGACCCGCCGAAGAGCGCCCGGTCGAAGGCTCGCAGCGTCTCGGATTGCTCGTCGTAGGCGCGCGTATAGTCGGCGATGGGAGCTCCGGCGATGCACGCCACCCAAGTTGTCGGCGAGAGGCCTGCTGAGAGCAGGGCCAGATACCCGCCCCATGACCATCCCTCGATCAGGCACTGCGATGGACAGGCGAGTCCGCTCTCGACCGCCCAGTCCCGAGCCCGGGCGATGTCGGCGACCGCGCGACGTCCCGGATCACCGATGATCGCGTCTCGCCAGCGCCGGCCATACCCGGTGGAGCCGCGGTAGTTGACGTGTACGACAGCGAAACCAGCATCCAGCCACGCAGCCCGCGCGGGCGAGTAGAAGTCTTCATCTGCGGCATACGGGCCGCCGTGGATCATGAAGACGGTCGGGTACGGGCGGGGCTCGTCATCGGGGGTGGCGAAGAGGATGTGCAGGCTCTCGCCCGGTTCATCGTCGAGCGCGATGAACGCGTCCTCGAGCGGTCGCGACCGGGCTACCCGCCCGTGCCGTGTGACGCTGTGCTCGGTCCCATCGGCGTGGAGCACCCGATGCTCAGGCGGATGGACTGCATCGCACCATAGATAGTCGATCACCCCGTCGCCGCGCACGGTTCCGGTGCCGATCCAACCGGGCTGCGTGTCGAGCATCTCAAGCTCACCGCCCTCTAGCGCATAGCGGTGCAGCCGGGTCCGACCCTTCTCGGTGTGCGCGAGCAGGAGCGCCGTGCCGTCCGGATACCAGCGTGCCCAGATCTCCCCGGAGAGGTCGATATCCAGTTCGGTGCGCTCATCGGCCCTTGTATCCCAGATAAACGGCATCCGGAAACCGCCGCGCTCGTGGGTCATCAGCAACCGGGCGTCGCCGTCGATCGGGGCGAACCCGCTCACCTCGAGACTGCTGTCCGCGCCGTCCCAGAGGCGGCATACCTCGCTGCCGTCGGAGACTCGGAGCACGACGATCTGCGGATGCAGCGCGTCCGCTCCATCTGAGCACCCGATCACCACCACCTCCTCGGCGGCATCCATCGCGTAGACCGTCGTCATGGAGGTGCCCGAGCGAAGGCGCCTTTCAGTGGTCTCCCCGGCGGGATCATCCACGACCCAGACGGTGCAGCCATTCTCGGTGGCGATGCTCAGCACCGCACACGAGGTGCCGATCGCGTGGCCGACCGGCCACCCGGGTGTGCCGTCCAGGACGCGGCGCGCCGGAGGCAGCTCGCCGAGGATGCTCGGAAACGACGTGAGGTGCCAGCATCCCTTCTCGCCTCCGTCCTCGTCCCGGAATGACCACACCGTGCTCCCATCGGGACTGATCGCGCACAGGAACGCGCCGGTGGGCGTGTCGGTGATCTGCCAGCAGAGGTCGTCCCCGCGGTTCCAGGCATACACCTGGAAGGCGCCCGACTCATCGGAGACGAAGATCGCCCGGTCGGGGAGCGATCGCGACGACACCGGCAGCGTGCGGGTGGGTGCGAGGAACCTGCTCCGTGCTTCGTCCCCGAGCTGTCCGGGTGGTCTCGGTTCCGAGCGCAGAGCAGATCGTGCCGCGAGTGACAGAGTGGTCCTCGCGCTCTGGAAGGTGACGGGTGAGCCGGGAGTCAGAGTCTCCAGGAGCAGCCCCGAGGAGAGTGCGAGCAGCATATTCGCGGTGGTCTCGATGCGGGTCGCGTCGAGCCAGCCTTCGGCGGCGAGTCGCGTCAACCATCCTCTGGCGTGCGTATGAGAGCGCTGCGCGGCAGCATCGAGCAGCTGTCGACTGTGCTCCGACAGGGGCTGGGCGAAGGCGGTCGCGTAGACATCGAACCAGGCTGAGAGCAGCGCACTGTCCGCATAGTCATCGGGGAGGAGCTGACCCACCGCCCGGGCCAGACGGTCCGGCCCTGGCAGCGACGTGTCGGCGATCACCGAGTCGTCGATGCGGTCGTCGATGACCTCCGCCACGAGCGTGGCGAACAGCTCGCGTTGCGACCTGAAGTGATGACGGAGCGTCCCCATGCCGACGCCCGCCGCCTCGCTGACGGCTCGCACGGTCACTGCGCGCATCCCGTGGCGTGAGGAGATGCCCCTCGCCGCGTCCAGAATCCGTTCACGTGTGCTGGGACGATCGGTGCCTTCACCCATGAGTCAGATCGTAAACGGCTACTAGCACATGTGCTAGTAGCCGAGTGCCTTCGATCCATCGGTTCTTCTCGCGGATTGGCGCGAGGGGGATTCGCTCCTGCGGTGCGGGAACCTCGGGACCCTTGCCGCCGCCGTCAGCGACCGGCGAGCTCTGCCCACAGCGGTTAGCCTCGGGCCATGCGTTCTCCGATCGGGCCCTACCTCGCCTCCATCGTCGACGAGATCCGTCCCGAGGACTCCGGCGAACTGGCCGATTACATCCCCGAGCTGGCGGACGCCGATCCCGAACCCTTCGGCATCGCCCTCTCGATGCTCGACGGGCAGGTCTACACGGCAGGCGATGCCGAGAGGCCCTTCACCATTCAGTCATCGGCCAAGGCCTTCACCTACGCACTGGCCATCCGCGAGCGTGGACTCACCAAGGTGCTTGCACATGTCGGCGTCGAACCATCGGGCGATGCCTTCAACGCCATCTCCGTCGACGAGCGGGGGCGGCCCGCCAATCCGATGATCAACGCGGGCGCCATCGGCACCTTCGCGCTCGTGCCGGGGGACACCGTGGAGGAGAAGTTCGACGCGGTGCAACGGTTCCTGAGCGACTGCGCCGGACATGACCTGGACATCGACGAGGGCGCCTACACCTCCGAACTCTCCACGGCCTACCGCAATCGCGGCATCGCCAATATGCTGCGGGCCTCAGGCGGCCTGGCCGCCGAACCCGATATCGCCGTCGAGGGTTACATCCGGCAAGGGGCGCTGCGGGTCTGTGCGAAGGACCTCGCCCTGATGGGAGCGACCCTCGCCTCCGGAGGCGTTCAGCCGGTGACCGGCAAGCGCGTACTCGACGATGAGACCGCCGGCCACGTCCTGTCCGTCATGACCACCTGCGGCATGTACGACGCCGCCGGTGACTGGGTCTCCTCCGTGGGCATCCCTGCCAAGAGCGGCGTCGGCGGCGGCATCGTGGGCGCCTCACCGGGACGGCTGGGCATCGCCACCTTCTCCCCACGACTCGACGTACACGGCAACAGCGTGCGCGGTGTGGCCGCCTTCGAACGGCTCTCGCGCGATCTCAGCCTGCACCTCATGCGAATCCCCGAGACCGGACACCTCGCGCTGCGCGAAGCGATCTCGGTGGACTACATCTCCAATGACTACGGCACCGCAGCGATGTACCGCCTCCAGGGCATCATCGACTTCGTCGCGGCGGAGTCCGTCGTCCGGCGCATGACCAGCGATCAGATCGACCACCGGTACGTGGTCGTCGAGCTCACCGATGTCGCCGAGATCAAACTCGTGGCGCTCCAGATGATCGCCGCGGTCATGGCCGGTTTCGCCCACGAAGGGCGCCAGGTCTATCTCATCGACCCGGCGCGGTTGTACGGACCCGATGACCTGCAGCGGTTCGACATCGCCGACAAGGTCACCCAGGTCGACAATTTCGAGCAGGGTGAGGCGATCGGCCGCGAACGCGAGGCCGCCGAAGCTGGAGACTGACGCCGTCAGCTTCAGTCCGTGGGGATCTCCGGCAGCAGTCGCGGGCCTGCCCCATCGGCCCCGAGCTCGTCATCGGGATTGAGCACCCGGCAGCTCCGTAAGGAGACGCATCCGCAGCCGATGCACTCGACGAGCTCGTTCTCCATCCGCTCGATCTCCTGACGCCGGGCCTCCAGGCGTCCGCGCCAGCGTTCGCTGATGCGGCGCCAGTCGGTCTTGCCGGGCATCCGGTCCGGTGGGAGGTCGGCGAAGACATCCGCGACCTCCGACAGCGATATCCCCATCCGTTTCGCCACCTGAATCACCGAGACTCGGCGGATCACATGTCGCGCATAACGGCGCTGCCCGCCGGACGTGCGCGTGGCGGAGATCAGCCCCTCGCGCTCGTAGAAGTGCAGCGCAGAGACCGAGACGCCAGTGCGTCTCGACACGTCGCCGACGCTGAGCAGATCTGTGGGGGACGGAGCGGAATCATTCATGCTTGACCTCAACCTTTGTTGAGATTTTACGGTAATCGACATGACCTCTCAGAACAAGCCGACACGAGCTCCCTCAGCGCACATCGAGAACCCCGGAGGCTGGCGCGAGCTGTTCAGCGGCGAGCACCGGACGGCCGCACTCGTCCTGGCCGGCGGCGTCGCGCTCTATGCCATGAACACCTTCGTCACCGCGGCACTGCTGCCCACGACCGTTGCCGATATCGGGGGAGGGCGGTACTTCGCGTGGGTCACGACCTCGTTCATGGTGGCGTCCGTGCTGACCTCGATGCTCGTCGCCCGCACCCTCGCCTCCCACGGCGCCGCGCGCGCCTATCTGCTCGCCTTCCTGCTGTTCGCGGCAGGTTCGCTGGGCGCTGCCGTGTCACCGACGATGGAGGCGCTGCTCGGCGCTCGAATCCTCCAAGGGCTGGGCGGCGGCCTGCTCGCAGGCCTCGGATACGCCGTGATCCGCGAGGCGCTCCCTGAGCATCTGTGGACCCGCGCGACCGGACTCGTCTCCGCGATGTGGGGTCTGGGCACCCTGGTCGGTCCCGCCATGGGCGGCCTGTTCGCTCAGCTTCAGTTCTGGCGAGGTGCTTTCTGGGTGCTCGCCCTCGCCTCGGGCGTGCTCGGTGTCATGGCGCTGCGGGGCCTGCCTCACCACAGCGCCGAGTCCGAGGAGTACGGAGGTATACCCGCGACATCGCTCGGGATGCTCGTCCTCGCCGCGACGGCCTTCAGCGTGGCGGCGATCGTGCCCATCGGCTGGACGGCGATCACCGCGATCTCCCTCGGAATCGCCTTCCTCGTCGCCTTCGTCGTGGTGGAGCGGGGTGCCTCGTCACCCGTCCTGCCGCACATCACCTACCAGCGCGGCAACCCGCTGAAGTGGGTCTACGTGACACTGGGCATCCTCAGTGCGGCTGCGATGGCGGAGATCTTCCTGCCCAAGTTCGGTCAGGAACTGGCCGGCATGAGCCCCCTGCTCGCAGGCATCTTCGGCGCAACGGTGTCGATCGGGTGGAGCACGGTGCAGTTGTTCAGCGCCAGCGTCGACGACGAGCGCATCGGCCGCCTCCTCATGCGGCTGGGCCCCGTGCTCGTCGCGGTAGGCCTCGCGCTCTTCACCGCCTCCCAGTTCTCCGATGTCTCCTGGATCGCCTGGGTCTGGACGGCCGGGCTGCTCCTCGCCGGCGCAGGCGTGGGTCTGGCCTTCCCACATCTGAGCGTCGCCGCGATGCGCAGCAGCACCGATCCCGTCGAGGCGTCCAAAGCCGCGGCGGGGGTGGGCACGGCCGAACTCATCGCCAACGCGATCTCATCGACCTTCGTGGGCATCCTCGTCGCCTGGGGAGGCGCGGGCCTCGCCGGATCGGCGACGATGGGCGCCGGACTCTCCGTCCTCGGCGTCATCGGGATCGTGACCGTCGCCCTCGCCGTGCGCGCGCACCCCAGGCGCCACCGCCTGCCCCTCGCGTAGAGCACCCGTGAGGGCCGGTGAGAAAAATGTGCGGGAGCGATGTCAAGAATCCGTCCGCGGCTACGAGGTACCTGTGAACCATCACCTTGATGACACAGGAGGACACCGTGACCACGGACCAGACCGTACCGGCCGCCCGGCCCCGAGCAGGACATCCGCGACCCACCACGAGAGCACTGCTGATGGGCGGGGCGGTCGCCGGCCCGCTGTTCTACCTCTCCGCCCTCGTGCAGATGGCCGTCCGTGACGGCTTCGACCTCCGCGTCCACCCCCTCAGCCAGCTCGCCACCGGAGAATGGGGCTAGATTCAGATGCTGACCTTCGTGCTCGTCGGGCTCGGGCTGACCGGGCTCTCCGCCGGGCATCGCAGGGTCATCAGTACGGGGATCGGCCGGAGTGCACTCCCGCTGTTCATCGCGACCGGAGGCGCGGGATTCATCGCCGCCGGTGTCTTTCCGCAGGATCCGTCCCACGGGTTCCCTCTCGGCACACCTGACGGCCCCGCGGCGGTGACCAGCTGGCATGCCTCTGTGCATATCATCGCAGCGATCATCGGATTCAGTGCCCTCGCGATCGCCGCGGTGATCGCCCTCGTGCGAGCGATCAGACAGCACCGGCCGTTGGCGGCCGCAGGGAATGCAGTCGTGGCCCTCGTCCTGCTGGTCCCTGTCGATCCGGACATCGCCAGCATCCAGGTGGCAGTCACCGGGCTCTTCGCCTTCGGCTGGTGTACTGCCACAGCGGTCCGGCTGCTGCGCCTCGCCACTGCCATCCCCACTCGATAACCTGCGATCGTCGCGACTAAGGAGAAGCACCATGAAGTTCCTCATCCTGGGGTACACCCCTAGCCAGAGCTGGGACGCGGCTACCGCCGATGCCCCGACCGACGAAGCCCTCGAGGCCTTCGCCGCGTATCAGCAGTTCGAGGCGGAGCTCCGCGCGACCGGAGAGTTCGTGAGCACCGAGGGCCTCGGTCACCCGGCCACCTCCATCACGGTGCGGAAGACCGATGGAAGGGTCGTCGTCACCGACGGTCCCTTCGCCGAGCTGAAGGAGGTTCTCGCCTCCTTCGCCGTCATCGACGTGTCAGGCGTGGAGCGGGCCAGGGACATCGTCGCCCGCATGGTCGATCTCATGGGGGAGCCGATGGAGATCCGGCCGATCATGGGTGACGACTTCGCGTGATGACCGGGCCGTCGATCGAGGACCTGCTGCGCCAGGAGGTGCCGCAGGTCCTCGGTGCGCTCGTGCGACGGTTCGGTCGCTTCGATATCGCCGAGGAGGCCACGCAGGAGGCGTTGATCGCCGCGAGCCGGCAGTGGCGGGAGGGCGCAGTCCCGGAGCATCCGAGAGCGTGGCTCATCCGGGTCGCCTATCGTCGCATGATCGATATGCTGCGGTCCGAGTCGGCCGACCGGAGGCGCGAGGAGCAGTACGTCATCGCCGAGACGATGTCCCCACCGATCCAGATCCCCGGATACGATGACAGCCTGCATCTCCTGCTGCTCTGCTGCCACCCGGCCCTGACCTTCGGTTCACGTATCGCGCTGACCCTCCGCGCGGTCGGCGGACTCACCACCGCCGAGGTCGCCCACGCCTACGGCGTCACCGAGCAGACCATGGCAGTGCGGATCAGCCGCGCGAAACAACAACTCCGCACGAACGGCGTGCGCTTCGAGACCACCGTCGACGACGACGTCGAGCAGCGCATCACCGCGGTCATGCGGGTCCTGTACCTGATCTTCAACGAGGGATACACGGTGACGGCCGGGCCGGGCCTCACCCGCACCGATCTGACGGCCGAGGCCATCCGTCTCACTCGACTGCTGTGTGCCCTGCTCCCGGACCATCCCGAGCCCACGGCGCTCCTCGCGCTCATGCTCCTCACCGACGCCCGCCGCCCGGCGCGCACCACGGTGGACGGTCACCTCATTCCTCTCCCCGAACAGGATCGCGGCCGCTGGGATCGGGCGATGCTCGCCGAGGGGACCGAACGTGCCCGAGCCGCCTGGACTCCCAGAAGCGTCGGCTCCTTCCAGCTGCAAGCCGCCATCGCCGCCGTGCATGCCTCAGCGCCCACTGCCGAGGACACCGACTGGCCGCAGATCGCGGCCCTCTACCTCGCGCTCGAACAGGCCGAACCGACCGGTCCCGTCATGCTCTCGCGAGTCGTCGCCGTAGCTCAGGCCTTCGGCGTCGAGCCGGCTCGTGAACTGTTCGACCGACTCGACCGCGAGCACGATCTGCTCGGCCATCCGCTCACCCGGCAGAGGGCCCACGCGATCCGGGCGCATCTCGATGACGCGGCGGGCCAGACATCCGAGGCTCGTAGCGACTTCCTGGCCGCGGCCGAGATGACGCAGAACGAGTCCGAAGCCAGATATCTGTCGGGGCTCGCGGGTCGCTCTCTCTGCTCAGGTTTAGGTCCGGGTGCTGACCGCCTTCCGTGAATCGGCACAGGCCTCGGTCGGCACGGCCCGTCGGGTGGAGGCCGCTGAGCCAAAGCGACATAGATGATGACGGCGGCAACGACCACATCGAGCCGACGCAGAACTCGGCGAGCCACCGGTTCACGACCCGGCCGCCCGGTCCTGTGGCGGTAAATATCTCAGCTCGCGTGTCCGAGATCCGGCGCTACGAGGCCACGAAGGGCGGCCAGCTCTTCTGATCGGCCCGCCGGCAGACCGGCAGAGTATCGGTGTTCGGTGGGAGGATGCGGGAATGATGCTCTCGGCGCTGGTCGCCACGTCCCAGGAGGTGACCTCCACCTCCTCACGGCTCGCGAAGGTCGAGACCCTCGCGCGCGTGCTGGAGCGTGCCGAGGCCGAGGAGATCGCGCCCGCCGTCGGGCTGCTGATCGCGGCCCCGCGGCAGGGGCGCATCGGCGTGGGGTGGCGCGGGATCGCCGCGCTCTCGGTACACCATGCCGCCACCTCCGGTCTGACGGTCGCCGATGTCGATATGGCGCTGGACGCCCTCGCCGCCGTAGCGGGCAAGGGGTCGGTCACGGCGAGAGGCGGGCTCCTGGAGGACCTCGCCTCTCGCGCCACACCCGAGGAGTGGGACTTCCTGGTGCGGGTGATGCTCGGCGAACTGCGGACCGGAGCCCTCGAGGGCGTCCTGCTCGATGCGATCGCTCGGGCATCGGATCGCCCCAAGGGCGCGGTCCGGCGGGCGGCGATGCTCTCCGGCGATCTTGGGGAGACGGCGCATATCGCGCTGACCGGTACCGCGGAGGATCTGGAAGCGGTCGGATTGGTCGTCGGGCGCCCGGTATCGCCGATGCTCGCCTCCACCGCCGCCACCCCCGTCGCGGCCCTCGACATCACCGGCGAGGCGTCGGTCGAGTACAAACTCGACGGTGCCCGCATCCAGGTGCATCGCCGGGGCGATGATGTCGGCGTCTTCACCCGGAACCTCGCCGATATCACCCATCGCGTGCCGGAGATCGTCGAGATCGTCCGCGGTCTCCCCTCACACCAGCTGATCCTCGACGGGGAGACGCTGTCGCTCGGCGAGGACGGGAGCCCCCGGCCCTTCCAGGAGACGATGGCACGCTTCGGCGCTGAGGATGCACGCGATGTGCTGTTGCGGCCCTGGTTCTTCGACCTGCTCCACCTCGACGGCCGCGATCTCATCGACGAGCCGTTGCGCACCCGCCTGACCGAGCTGGAGCGGGTGGCGGGGGAGTGGCGCGTGCCCGGTGTCATCACCGCCGAGCCGGACGAGGTCGAGAAATTGTCGAACGCGGCCCTCGCCGCGGGCCACGAGGGGGTCGTCGTCAAGGCCATCGATTCCGCCTATGTCGCAGGCAGACGCGGTAAGGCATGGGTCAAGGCCAAACCGGTACACACCTATGATCTGGTCGTGCTCGCCGCGGAATGGGGTTCAGGGCGTCGCCGCGGCTGGCTGTCGAATCTGCACCTGGGCGCACGCGACCCGCACGGAGAGTTCGGCGAGCCCGGCGGATTCGTGATGGTCGGCAAGACCTTCAAAGGCCTCACCGATGAGCTTCTGCGGTGGCAGACCGAGCAATTTCCTGAGCTGGAGACGCGCAGCACCCGGTCCACGATGTTCCTGCGCCCGCAGACCGTGGTGGAGATCGCGATCGACGGTGTGCAACGGTCGCCGCGCTATCCCGGCGGTATCGCGCTGCGCTTCGCCCGCGTGAAGCAGTACCGCCCCGACAAACGGCCCGAGGAGGCCGACACCATCCAGACCCTTCGCGAGCTGCTGCGCGGTTGATCCTCCAGGTCTGCGCCTTCTACCTCGAACGGGATGTGTCCTCGACACCGCCCTACCGCACGATCGGTGAGCCAGCACGTACTCAGGCAGCTCAAGCGCGGGATAACTCACCGCCGGGGCGTGGTCTCGCTGGGGCGTCGTCGCTCTCGAACTAGGGCGTCGGGGACATGTCCTCGATCAGGCCGCGGATCTCCCGGGCGAGCGGGGCGGCCTCGGAGCCGAGGAGGGTCAGCGCCTCGTCGAAGAATTCGCGGGCGTGGTCCACCTCGCCTCGCGCGTAGGCGAGGCGACCGAGCCCATGCAACGTGCGGGGGCGTTCGTCGGCGACGCCCCAGCGCGCGCCCGCGTTCTCGGCCTCCCGCAGCCATTCCTCGGCGGCAGCCGGGTCCCCCTCGATGAACAGGTGACCCAGATGGTTCAGACAGGTGACCTCCAGGGACCGAAGATCGCCGTCTCGGGACAGCTGCAAGGCCTCCCGGATCGCGTTCTGCGCGCGTTCCTGATCGCCGCGGGCATGGAGCGCGACTCCGAGGGCCGCTGTCGCATGCGCGTAGGTCATCGAGGAGCTGATGGACTGCGCCACCTCGCGGCTGAGCTCGGCCGCCTCGACGGCCTCCTCGACCCGGCCCAGCAGCAGGTAGACCTCGCTGACATTGCCGAGCGAGGTCGCCAGGCTCTCGCGGAGGTCCTTCGCGCGCGCGTGATCGAGGGCCTGCTGATGATGGTCGAGGGCTCCCTCCAGGTCGCCGAGGCGGCGCAGGATGATCGCGATGTTGTCGATGAGGAGGTACTCGGAGGCCTCGTCGCCGTCCTCGCGGGCCAAGGCCAGACACTCCTGGAATTGATGCAAGGCCGTCAGCGAGTCACCCGCCTGCGCCGCGAGGATCGCCAGCGCATTGGTGGCCGAGTAGACCGCCCTGCGCGCACCGGAGCTCTGTCCGATCTGGCGGGCGCGCTCCAGGTGTAGCGCCGCCTCTGGCAGTCCGAGACGCACGGAGGTCGTGCCGATCCCCAGCTCGGCATAGGCCTCACCCGCGGTGTCGGCCGCTCGTCGGGCGGCGTCGACCGCGGCCCGGTGCAGGGAGAGCGAGAGGTGCAGGCGTCCCCGGTTGTCGAAATTGCGGCTGAGGGCCTGCGCGATCTCCAGCGTGATCTGAGGTGCGTCGACGGCTGCGGCCGTGGCGATCTCCACCAATGACTCGAGTTCGTCCTCCAGCCAGACGGCCGCCTGCTCGGGCGTGTCCGGTATCTCGATCTCGCGCTCACGGTCGAAGCGCCGCAACGACCCGGGGTAGAGCCGTTCGGAACATCCCCACGCACGTGCGAGCAGGGCACCCGCCATCCGGGTCAGCGCGGACGACCTCACGCTCGGAGGATCCTCCTGCCAGGATTGAGCGACCGCGTAGGTGCGGACGAGGGAGTGCAGGGCGAATCGGTCCTGGTGAACCCGCACCAACAGGTGCGTGCCCTGGAATTCGTCGGCGAGTTCGTCGGCTGAGACGTCGTCGCCGAGGAGAGCGTCGAGGGCTGGCCGCGAGAGGCTGCGACAGGGTTGCGCGGCGAGTAGTCGCAGTCCGCGGCGCGCACTCTCCGAGAGCATCGAATAGCTCAGAGCGATGGTGGCGCTGACCGGCTCGTCGAGCTGATGCGAGGCGAGTCGTCCGCGGAGTGCGGCGGCCTGGTCGGTGAGGCTCCAGCCCCGGAGACGACGAACCCGTGCGGCGGTGAGAGCCGCGGCCAGTGGCAGACCGTCCACGAGCTCGGCGATGGTCTGGGCCGCGGCTGCCTCCGCGGCGACTATCGCCTCATCCGTCGCGGCCCGAAGCAGTTCGAGGGTGTTCTCGTCCCGCCAGGTCGACATCGCCACACTGGTGACCCCGTCGAGGGGGAGCCGTGCCCGCGAGGTCACGAGCACGGGGGTCGTCGGTGCTCGGCGGACGATCTCGATGATCTGATCGGCGACCGTCACATCATCGAGGACGAGGGCGACCTGCCGGCTTTCCAGGGTCGTGGAGACGGTGTCGGCGAGCTCGGCGGTCGTGCCGCCGGATGGAACGGAGACCCCCATCGTGCGCAGGATCGCCTCGCCGATACCTCGCCAGGTCGCCAGGTCATCGGGCGAGCGGGTATCGCCCAGAGCGACCACGATGACGTCCTGGACGCGTTCGCGCGCGAGGAGTGTGGCGGCGACCTGGAAGGCGAGTTCGGTCTTCCCGATGCCCGCCATCCCCTCGATCACCACGGGGGACGTCGCGGTGAGACAGGTGTCGTGCTCCTCCTGGCGGCCGATGAAATGATCGGAGCGAGGCGGAAGTCCCCGATAGGCCGATACCGACTGGGTCAGGGCACGGCGACCTTGAGCCAGCACGCACCGGCTGTGCCAGAGCTCGAGCTGTGGGCCGTCCACGCCCAGGGCCTGGGCGATGTCGACGACGAGCTGGACGTCCAGCCGCTTGCGTCCATCGGAGAAGGCGTCGTAGACCGTCATCCGGCCCGGGGTGACGTCGCGAGGATGGACGCCACGGTGGCTGCGTTCCTCGGCGATCCGTCGGGCGATCTGGGTGAAGGAGGGCGATCCCGCCGCGGAGCGCCACGCGCGCAACTGCTGTGCGACGTCGTCGAGGGTGCGGATGCCGTCCAGGGTCTCGGCGGCGGGATCGGCGAGCGAGGGCTGAGACAGGGTCATCGTCTTTCCTGATGTCGAAGGCTCTCAGAGCGCACCGGACCGGACACTGGCGTCCTCACTATATCGGCGTGGAGACGGGCACGTTCGGATTCGTACGGGAAGACCAGAATCTGTCGATCCGGGGACCGCGGAATGCGAACCTTCTCGGATGAACGGAGTGGATGTGGCGATGAACAGAGTCCGGGGTGTGCGGGGACGGTGGGTGATCTCCAGCGCGTTGGCCGGTGTCGTCGCCGTGACGGGAGCCGGGTGCACCTCGCCCTCACCGCAGACCGAGAGCATCACGATCACCTGGCTGGCCTTCGACTCGTCGGGGGCCGGGACGACCGGTGAGACCATCATCAGCCGCCAGGATCCCGATACTGCCGGTGACTTCCGGGTGGAGTTCTCGGCCAATGAGGTCGGCGGCATCGGCGCGCAGTCTCAGGCCGGCGCCTGGAACGCGGCGATCGTGTCGACGATTCTGCTGACCTCGCCGCTGGAGGGGGAGTTCCGCTTCGAGACCAATGGGCGGGTCGACGGGCCGAGCGCCGGGGCGCTCACCACTGCGGGCCTGATGGCTCTGGAACGCGGCGATGCCATCAACCCAGATGTCACGATGACCGGCACGATCAACGCGACCGG
The DNA here is from genome assembly GCF_007421815.1 of Aeromicrobium piscarium. Taxonomy (GTDB): domain Bacteria; phylum Actinomycetota; class Actinomycetes; order Propionibacteriales; family Nocardioidaceae; genus Aeromicrobium; species Aeromicrobium piscarium. The sequence goes on from NZ_VLNT01000016.1 coordinate 17,920, forward strand.
CACGATCGGCCCGGTCGGGGGCATCCCCGAGAAGGTCGTGGCGGCCGGTGAGGCCGGTTTCGAGACCGTGTTGATCCCCCTGGGGCAGCGCAATGCCGCCAATGCGGAGGGCGAGATGGTCGATGTCGTGCGGGAGGCCGATCGCGCGGGTGTCGAGGTGATCGAGGTGGGCGACATCTACGAGGCGTACACCCATCTGACCGGCGAGGAGATCGAGATCCGCTCGGGTACACGTGACCCGCGTCTGGACAACCGCTCCTATGACAAGTTGAAGCCCCAGGTCGATATCACCTTCACGCGGTACAACGATGCCGACTCTCGGCTGCTGCGCCTGCCGAAGGAGGTGCAGGAGGTCTTCGCTCAGACGGGCGTCCGCCAGCTCATCCGCGGCTTCCACGAGGAGGCCGTCGGACTGCAGCAGCAGGGATTGCAGGCCGGTGCCTATGATCTGGCCTCGCAGGCCGCCTCGGCGCTGGAGGGACTCGCCGCGACCGGTGAGCTGCTTCAGCCGGTCTTCACCCAGGGCCTCGACGGGCTGCCGGTGTTCTTCGATCAGGCCATGGACATCTCCTCCGCTGAGCAGAGCTTCTTCGCCTTCCTCGACCAGCTCTCCACGTTCGAGCCGAAGACGGTCGCCGATGCCGAGGGACTGGTCCGCGCCTATGCCAGCATCTTCGACGCCTACTCGCTGCTGATCTTCGCGAGCCAGCTCATCGAGGATCTCAGCAACGACTGGGAGAGCGGGGCGATCTCCTCACCGGACGAGCTCTTCTCGCGGCTGGTGACCCCGGTCTACTGGGCCGAGCTCGCGGAGGCCCAGATCGCCGCGGCGGGCGTCATGCTCGAGGTCGGACGCGACAATCCGGGAGCCGAGCTGTCCGAGGAGGTCGACCTCGCCCAGGTCGGGGACTTCTTCCGTCGCGGGGCCGATGCGAACTTCGCGACCTTCGAGGAAGTCGTCGTGGCCGATCTCGCCGATGCACGCGGGTTCAGCCGGGAGGCGGCGCTGTCGATGCTGGCCTCGGTGGACACCAATGTGGCGGCGGCAGTGAGCCAGGCGAATGTGCAACCGGCGATCGCGGACTACATCGGCGGCGACAAGGCCAACGCGCAGTACGCGACCCTCGGATACGGGCTCAGCAACTATGTGCGCAATCAGATGCTCGTCGACAAGTACTACAACAACGCCGAGCTCGACAATCTGCTGAACGTGACCGGGGTGCGTTTCGACGCGGTGCTCGGGCGCGCCCTCGATCTCGGTCGCGACCAGCTCGCCTCGGAGATCGAGCTGTTGCGGGAGGTGGAGACCGAGCCGGTACTCGGTGTCGCCAGCTATGAGACCGCCGGGATCCTGCGGCGGGGCGAGATCTCGGACCAGTTCTCGGCGATCGGCGTCTACAACCAGTCCTTCCTGACTGCACGGGTGCTGCGCTACCTGGGCGGGTTCGTGGAGGAGTGATCCGGTCGCCTAAGCGCTCAAGTTCGCCAGCAAGGGTGATCTGGGGCGTGATGACGTCGTGCCTCCGCTGGAGGGGCTCTGGTGGGCCGAGGACATGGAGGTCTTCACCAGTGCACGGGACAAGTCCCAGTGGACGTGGACGATGATGCTGTTGGCGCCCCAGCGATCCCTGTCGGGCGGCCGCGGAGAAGCTGCACACCATCCTGCGCCAACCCGTCACGGTCGCCTGACCGTTCAGCGCGGAGGGTCACCTGCGGCACATCGACGATGCTGCTAACGTGCTCCGCAATCGAGGGGGATGTGGGAGGTAGGTTCGCGCATGCTCTCAGCCGACGATCTCGGTATCTTCCTCGAAGTGGCCCGCCGTGGCCGGTTGACCGAGGCTGCCAAGCACCTGGGGATCAATCACACCACGGTCGGTCGCCACATCTCGCGTCTGGAACGGATGGTCGAACAGCGGTTGTTCGCCCGCGAGCCGTCCGGCTGGGTGCTGACCGAACCCGGGACACGGCTCCTCGCCCATGCGGAGGCCGTCGAGGCCGCGGTGCTCGCTGCACGTGAGGACTGTCTGCAGGGCGGTTCGATGCTGTCGGGATCGGTACGGGTGATCGCCCCCGACGGATTCGGTTCGTTCCTGCTGCTGCCCGGGCTCGGATCGATGGTCGCCGAATTCTCCGAGCTGACGGTCGAGGTGGTGACGGCCAATCGCCACGCCTCCCTGACGTCCCGAGAGTTCGACCTCGCGGTCACGATCGAGCGCCCGGAGGCTCGTGGCGTCTCGGTGCGTCGGCTCGGTGACTATCAGCTCCGGCTCTACGGAGCGCCGGAGTACCTGCGCCGGGTTCCGCGGGTACTCGCTCTTGAGGACCTCCCCGCGCACCACGACTTCATCTGGTATGTGGACGAGGCTCTCGGCGCCGCGACCTTCCGCACCCTCTACCAACTCGTGCCGGAGGCTCGCCCCCGCATCCAGACCAATAGCATCGCCGGGCAGATCGAGGCGGCACGCCAGGGCCTCGGGCTGGCCTTCCTGCCCAGCTACCTGGCCGACCGCGTCGAGGGGATCGAACGTCTCACCGATGTCGATGCCTTCGTGCCTCACAGCTACTGGCTGCTGACACCGAACAATCTGGACCGGCTGGCCCGGGTGAACGCCGTCGGCCGCTGGATCACTCGACTGGTCGCCTCGACTGAAGGTCTCGAGCTGAACCTTTCGGCTTCCTGACCAGCGGCCTTTCTCGCTGGTATCGCAGGGGGTGTGCACTTCTGCACAGCGCTGTGACGAGTTGGTCGTTGCCCTGAACGGTGGCGCATTGCTTATCTGGTCATGCCGCAGAGTGTGACGCAGGACACCCTCGCAGAAGACCCAGCGGCGTGAGATCTCACGGTTCTGATCGGACCGCCTCCGTCATGTCCAGTCGACACCGGCACTGCCGGGTGTCCGCTTCTGTCGAAGCGCCATCGAACGGTGAAACCAATGACACAATCCGCTACGCCTCCACCGAGGAACTCCGTCAAGAAAGTAGCCCTCGGAAGCTTCGTGGGCACCACCATCGAGTGGTACGACTTCTTCCTCTACGGCACCGCCGCGGCACTGGTCTTCAGTCCGCTGTTCTTCCCCGATGTCTCACCCGCGGTCGGCCTCATCGCCTCCTTCGCCACCTATGCCGTCGGCTTCCTGGCCCGCCCGCTCGGCGCCCTCGTCGGCGGCCACGTCGGGGACCGTGTCGGCCGCAAGGCGATGCTCGTCGCCTCGTTGCTCATCATGGGCGTCAGCACCACCCTGATCGGCGTGTTGCCGACCTACGGGCAGGTCGGCATCTGGGCCCCGATCATGCTGCTGGTCCTGCGCCTGGCGCAGGGCTTCGGCGTCGGCGGCGAATGGGGTGGCGCGGCCCTCATGTCGGTCGAATCGGCCCCCGCCGACAAGCGCGGCTTCTACGGCAGCTTCACCCAGATCGGCGTGTCCGGTGGCATGCTCCTCGCGACCGGGATCTTCATGCTCACCCGTATGTCGATGTCCCACCAGGCCTTCCTCAGCTGGGGCTGGCGACTGCCCTTCCTGCTCAGCGGCGTGCTGGTCCTCGTCGGGTTCATCATCCGCGCCAAACTGCACGAACCCGAGTCCTTCCAGCAGATGAAGGATGACAACACCCTCGCCACCAACCCTCTGGCCGATGTCGTCAAGAACGAGCAGCGGGCGGTCTGGCTGACGGCCGGCATGCGGATGTCGCAGAATGCGATCTACTACCTGCTCACGACCTTCGGGATCGCCTATATCGCCCGCTCGGTCGGCGATGAGTCCAATATCGGCCTGAACTCCGTGCTGATCGCCTCGGCCGTCGGGCTGGTCTCCGTTCCGATCTGGGCGGCACTCTCGGACCGGGTCGGACGCCGCCCCCTCTATCTCTTCGGCACCGTGACCTCGGCACTCTTCGTGGGCCCCTTCTTCCTCCTGGCCGATACGGGAAACCCGGTACTCATCACGCTTGCCATGGTCATCGGGTTGAACGTCTTCCACGACGCGATGTACGGACCGCAGGCGGCCTTCTTCTCCGAGATGTTCTCCACCGGCGTCCGCTACAGCGGCGCATCGATGGGCTACCAGTTCGGTGCCGTCCTGTCGGGCGGGTTCGCTCCGCTCATCGCCACCTCCTTGCTCGCGGCCAACAACGGACGGCCGTGGTTCGTCGTCATCTACTTCCTGTTCCTCAGCCTCATCACCGGGGTCTGCGCGTATCTCGCACCGGAGACGAACCGCCACGACATCGACGAGGTCTCGACGTCTCGCGGCCACGCGGCTCGTGTCTGACCCCGCCTTGACCACCCGCATCACCATGAAGGAGACATCCATGACCACCGACCATGCGACCACCGATCTCAACGGCGTCGACCTGACAGCACTGCGCGAGACGCAGGATGCCGTGCGGGCACGACCAGAGCTCGCGCAGGTGACCTTCGCCCTCGGCTCACAGTGGCTCACCGGTTGCCGCCAGCAGGCGACCACAGGCGAGGTGCTGCAGAATGGCGCCGTCGTCGAGGATCGTACGGCCCGCTACACGCTCGAATCCGACGAGCCGGCCGCGCTCCTGGGAAGCGACCACGCGGCAAGTCCGGGCGAGTACGTGTTGCAGGCTCTCGCGGGATGCTATGCGGTCACCTTCGCGGCGAACGCCACCTCCCGCGGTATCGAGCTCAGCGCACTGTCGCTCGACCTGGAGGTCGACTTCGATCTCCAGGGGTTCCTGGGTACTGACGATCGGGTGCGGCCGGGAGCGCAGGCGATCCGGGTGACGGTGCGCGCCGCCTCACCGAATGCATCTCGCGAGGAGTTAGAGAGCCTGGTCGGCGCCGTCGAGGCGCATTCGCCCGTCCGCGACACCCTGGCGAATCCCGTCGAGGTCGTCACGACTCTGGCGGACTGATGTCGTTCCCCTTGACGATCGACCATCTGTTGTGGCGGATGCGCCATGTGCATCCCGATGCGCGGGTGCTCGACGTGGTCGGCAGCGCTGACGGTCGCGACATTCAGTCGATGACCTTCGCCGGTCTGGCGGACCGGATTCGCGCCCTGTCCGCCGGGCTGGCGAGGCGCGCCGGCGTCACACCCGGTTCGACCGTCGTCACGATGAGCTTCAACACCCGGGTGCAAGCCGAGCTGATGTTCGCCGTCCCCGCGGCCGGAGCCCGGCTGGAGTGCTTGAACGTCCGGATGTCCAGCGACGTGCTCCTCGAGCAGATCGCCAGCTCGGATCCGGTTCTGGTCGTCGTCGACCGTGAGGTGCTTGATCACCCGGGTGTCGGGCCGGTCGCCGCGGAGGTCGTTGCTCAGATGGCACCCGGCATCCATGTCCTGCGGGTCGATTCCCGCGGAGGTCCGGAGTACGACGAGATCATCGCGACGGGGGAGACCGCGAGCGGGGGGACGCCGGTCGCGGATGAGAACGTTCCCGCCTTCGTCTTTCACAGCAGCGGCACCACCGGCCGCCCGAAGGCCTATGAGGTCAGCCACCGCGAGCTCGTCCTGCACAGTCTCAGTCAGGCAGCGGACGGTGCCTCTGGGCTCACGACGACCGATCGTGTGCTGCCGCTCGCGCCGTTCTTCCACGTCAACGGGTGGGGGCTGCTGTTCACCAGCACGATGACGGGCGCCGACGTCGTCCTCATCGGAGGCGACCTGGCGCCTGGGCGGATCGCCGATGTGATGAGCGACCTCGGCGTCACCGTGGCTGCCGCGGTGCCGACGGTCTGGCACGACGTGTGCGGGGTCATCGCACAGAGTCCGGAACGGCGTCCGGCGCGTCTTCGCGAGGTGCTCAGTGGCGGAAGCGCGGTACCCCAGTCGGTCGTCGGCGATATCGAGCGACATCTCGGCGCCACGGTGGCGACCGCATGGGGCATGACCGAGACGATGGCCTGCAGCACCTATGAACGGTCTGAACCCGCGACCACCGCCGGCCGGCCGATCCCCCTGATGGAGATGCGCATCGCCGGGCCCGCGGGCCCGGCGGACGCCGGAGAACCGGGCAGCCTGGAGGTCCGCGGTGCCTTCGTCATCGGAGCCGCGTCGGACGACGGCTGGATGAGCACCGGCGACATCGCCTCGTTGGATGCTCGAGGACGACTGACCCTCCACGATCGCGAGAAGGACATGATCAAGTCCGGCGGCGAGTGGATCCCGTCGGCCGAGATCGAGCTGTGCCTGTGCGAGATCACCGGTGTGCAGACGGCGGCGGTCGTCGCCCGACCCGATGCGCGATGGGTCGAGCGGCCGGTCGCCTTCGTCGTGCTCGATCCGGCCGGTGGCGCGCCCATCGGACACGAGGTCCTGCGAGCCCATCTACAGCAACACCTCCCGCGGTGGTGGGTGCCCGACGAGATCACCATCATCGACGACCTTCCCAAGACGGCGGTGGGCAAGATCGACAAGGTCGCCCTCCGCAGAGCACAGCACGCCGAGACGAAGAGCGAGGAAATGGCATGACCACACGACAGTACGAGTTCGTCGAGACAGAGGTCCGCGACAACATCGCCTGGCTGACGATCTCCCGGCCCCGCAAGCTGAACGCCCTGTCGGTTCAGCTGATGGGTGAGCTCAAGGATGCTCTGGCGCGAGCCGAGGCCGATGACGCGGTGAGCGTCGTGGTGCTGCGCGGCGGCGAGACCTCCTTCAGCGTGGGGTATGACATCGCCGAGGAGGTCGAGCTCGGCGTGTCCACCGCCGAGCAGTGGCACGCCGGTCTGGCCAACAACATCGGCCTGACGATGCAGGTCTGGGGGCTCAGCAAGCCCGTCATCGGCGCGGTGTCCGGATGGTGCCTCGCCGGGGGATGCGAGCTGGCCATGGCCTGTGACATCCTCATCGCCACCCCGGACGCCCAGTTCGGTGAGCCGGAGATCAGATTCGGTTCCGGTCCGGTGACGCTCCTGATGCCCTTCCTCATCGGCCAGAAGATGACCAATGAGCTGTTGTTCACCGGAGACATCGTCGACGCCGAGCGTGCTCGTGAGCTCGGGCTGATCAACCGGGTCGTTCCTGCAGGCGAGCTGGAGGAGACGGTGTCCCGGCTGGCGGCCACGATCGCTCTGACACCGCTGTCGATTTTGCGTTATACCAAGCGTGCTCTCACCCGTGCCTATGAGGAGATGGGACTGCGTGGGGCCGTCGAGGCCAATCACGACATCGCCGCCGTGCTCAACTCCGCGGACACCCCCGAGCGGGCCGAGTTCACCGAGCTCGTCGCGACGCGGGGGCTCGGCGCAGCCCTCGCCTGGCGCGATGCCCGTTATGCGCCCAGCGAGTGATCCGTCCGCTCGCACCCACCCTTCGCACGACCATGAGATTGGAAGATCGCCATGAATGACCCCACCGACCGCAACCCCGTCGCCCACGGCCCGGAAAGCGCCGCCGATCTCGGTACGCTCCCGCCGCTGGGAGAGGTGCCACGGCAGATGCACGCGCAGATCGTGCGGCCGGACCGCTACGGAGACCCGACGCACGCCTTCCGGCACGAGGTGGTCGACACGCCGGCCATCGGCCCCGACGAGGTACTGGTGGCCGTCATGGCCGCCGGCGTCAACTACAACAATGTCTGGGCGGCGCGCGGCTATCCGGTCGACCAGGTCGCGGTGCGCCAGAAGCGCGGCGAGACCGAGGACTTCCATATCGGCGGATCGGATGCCTCCGGCATCGTCTACGCCGTCGGCGATCGGGTGGAGGGCTGGTCGATCGGCGACGAGGTCGTGGTGCATCCGGGTGTGTGGGATGCCGATGACCCCTGGATCGCTTCCGGCAAGGACCAGATGATCGCCCCGAGCGCGAAGATCTGGGGTTACGACACGAACTTCGGTGCTTTCGGGCAGTTCGCGCGGGTCCAGTCCCATCAACTCATGCCGAAGGCGGAACACCTGACCTGGGCCGAGGCCGCGGCACCGACCCTCGTCGGCACGACCGCGTACCGGATGCTGCACGGGTGGCAGGGCAACACGGTGCAGGAAGGCGACCTCGTCCTCGTCTGGGGAGGGTCGGGAGGTCTTGGCACCCAGGCCAGCCAGCTGGTGAGCGCCGCCGGCGGACGGGCCGTAGCGGTGGTCTCGGACGACGAGCGGGGCGCGTACGCGATGAAGCACGGGGCGATCGGCTATATCGATCGCCGCGATTTCGGCCACTGGGGTGTTCCGCCGCTCGTCGACGACGCGGCCGGGCAGAAGGAGTGGACCTCCGGTGCGCGCGCCTTCGGCAAGAAGCTGTGGGAGATCGCCGGCGGTCGCGAGGATCCCGCGATCGTCTTCGAGCACCCCGGGGCAGCGACCATCCCCACGAGCATCTTCTTGTGCCAACCCGGCGGGATGGTCGCCATCTGCGCCGGTACGACGGGCTTCGATGCGATGGTGGACCTGCGCTATCACTGGACCCGGCAGAAGCGACTGCAAGGTTCGCACGGCACGAACGATGCTCAGGCGTACGCGTACAACGATCTGGTCCGCCAGGGCACGATCGACCCGGTCCTCGGTCGGGTTCTCGCCTTCGACGAGATTCCTCGGTCCCACGCGGAGATGGGGCGCGGGGAGGAGGTCTTCGGCAACACCGTCCACCTCGTTGGCGCCGCTGATCCCGAGTCCGGGCGTCGGTCGTAGTCTCGCGGCGACGTGTCTCCTCGGCCCGCGGCTGGCGCCGCGGGCCGAGGAGACACGATCTAGGCTGGTCGCGCCCAGTGGGCAGACCAGCCAGGGTTCGGCGATACCGTCCGATCTCGACCAGGACGGAGCACGATGGCAGAACCGATGGCTCGACGGACATGGGTGCGTCGGCGCGGCTGGCTTCTCGTCCTCGTCAGCGTCATGCTCGGGGCGGCCGCCCTCGGCGCGCGTTACGTTCCCCAGTTCTTGGACCGCCGCGAGGTGAGCGCGACGGTGTCCGGGGCTGCCGAGGTGGTCGAGGCGCTCCCCGGAGTCACCTCGGCCGAGGCGACGGTCGATCACCGCATCCGCAGCCACCGCCAGGAACGCCGCGAGCGACTCACCGGCGCCGTCAGACCGCGCGGCGAGGTCACCGTCGACATCGTCCTGGCCTCGGACATCGTCCCTGAGCAGCTCGCCGAGGTGCTGCGGCATGTGCGTTCCGAGCTCGCCGACTCCGCGCTCGAGCGTCACGCGGTCTCGATGGAGTACACCCAACTCGGCAGCGAGCGGCGGATCTTCGATGGTTGGGGAGTGGCCGAACCCGTGGTCTCCCGCCCGGCCGAGCAGCTCGACCGGATTGCGGCCTATGCGCTCGGCCTGCCCGACGGCGCGTGGTTCGATCTCGATCCGGCCACCTTCGAGCAGGGGCAGTTCACCGACGCAGGGCCGCCGTTGTTCCGCGAGCTCCTCGGACGGGAGGTTCACGGTGGTTTCACCGTCGGGGCGCGCCTCGGCTCCGCGACCGCCGGCGAGGCACTCGACGAGGCGGTTCGTCTGACGAGCGATGCCGCAGACGTCCTCGACGGTCCGACCGCTCTGCATCTGCTCGGCCCGAACGACATGATCGTACGTACGGCGACGGAGCCGGAGGGACTCGACCAGGCATGGCACGAGATCGCGGTGCGTGCACATCAGCTCGCCGATGCCGATGAGCTGAGCCTGTCATTCGAGGCCGCACGGGAATGGCCGATCGGCGGGGACGCCCTCGAGGGCACGACGACGGTGACCCTCACACTGGAGGGCGCCGGAAGCTGCGCGGACGACGATGCCTATCGGTCGTTGAGCCGCGACGCGACGCGGATCCTCGATGAGCAGTCGATCCAGCACGCTGTCGACATCGTCGGTTGCCCGTAGACGTCAGGGCGGCGGTTCGCCGGGAGCGTACTGACCGGAGATCCACCGGCAGATCGCCTCGACGACGTAGTCCCTCTCCGCCTCGTCGAGGGCGCGGCCGGCGGGGATGCCGTGCCAACGGGCCAGGCAGGTGCGGCAGCAGGTCGCGGTCGCGTGCTGTGCCACGAACACCGGATGTCCGCGATACGGCGTCTGGCGCCCGTCGTTGCGCGGCTCGGCCGGGGCCAGCCGACGATCGATCAGATCCCGGGCGTGCCGGCGGACGGTGGCGATCCCGCGTAGGTCGACGACGGCCCGGTCCCGGCCGTACAACCGGAATCGTGCGCGGAACCGCTGTCGGCCGATCCGGTGCAGGCGGGCGTCCAGCTCGTCGGTCACCGAGCAGCCCGTGTCGCGCAGCCGATGCACCGGCGCGCGGCCGGCTGGGCCAGTAACCGCTCGTGGGCGATGGGCTCGCCGCAGTCCTCGCATCGCCCGTACCTGCCCTCGGTGATCCGCGTCAGAGCGGCGTCGACATCGTTCAGGTGAGTGGTGGCAGACGCAAGCAGAGCGCTTGCCTGCGAACGCTCGAAGGCGATCGTGGAGCCCTCGGGATCGTGCTCGTCGTCGTTGGCGCCGAGTTGCGTCGTCTCGACGATCGAGGTGACATCGCGTCCGAGCGCGGCCATCCTGCGCACGGTGCGCTCGCGGTCGGCGGCGAGCAGTCGCTCCAGCTCGGCAAGGTCCGCGGGGGAGGACGCCGGGTCATTCTCATTCGCCGGTGTCATCGGTCTCGCCTCCTGACGGGATCGTCGATATCGGTCCGTGCGTCGGCGCCCGGGTGGCGCGTGGAGACCGATGATGATGCGTAAGGGTCGTCATGGCGACCTGAAAGCATCGATTCTAGTCCGGGGCCCCACCGATGATGATGCGTTACGGCCGCTATAGCCGCCGTAACGCATCATCATCGATCCCCGGCGCCCATCAGTGCCGGGCGTTTCCCAGGGCTCAGATCGTGCGGCGGACCTTGCGGACGCCGATGACCAGGCCGACCGCGCAGGTCGCGATCGCGGCGAGGAGTCCTTGGAGCACGTCGGCGTGCCAGAGCGTACCGGTGAAGAGCATCCGCTCCGCGTCCACGATGTAGGTCAGCGGATTCGCCTTCGAGACGATCTGCATCCACGTCGGTCCGGTGTCGAGGGGGAGCATCATCCCGCCGAGCAGCAGCAGCGGGAAGATGACCGACTGCTGGACGCCCCAGAACAGCCACTCGCGGTCCTTGGACAGCAATCCCAGCGTGTACGACAGTGAGCCGAGGCCGATGCCGAAGATGCCGAGGATCACGAGGCCGACGAGCACGTGTCCGGGATAGAAGGTCAGGCCGAAGGGGATCGCGACCAGCGTGATCACGAGGGCCTGCACGACCAGTGGGGCGAACTCCTTCAGCGCACGGCCGACGAGGATCGAGGCGCGGCCGATCGGCGTCGCGAGGATGCGTTCGTAGGCCCCGGTCATCAGCTCGTAGAGCAGGTTGCTGCCCACCATGCCGGTACCGAAGACGGCGATCATCACCAGGATTCCGGGCAGAAACCATTGCAGGGCGGATGAGCCGTCGATCCCTGAGCCACCGATCAGGCCGTCGAGCAATGGGCCGAAGAATGCCAGGAACATCAGCGGCTGGAGGAGGGAGAAGATCAGCGAGAAGGGGTCGCGTAGGAGGAGCAGGATCTCCCGGGTGAAGACCGCGCCGGTGTCGTGGGCGAAGGTGCCCACCGGCGAGCGCTGGGGAAGTGGCGTCGCGAGCGAGGGCATGGGTGTATCGGTGGTGGTCATGCTGCGTCCTCTCGAAGGCTACGACCGGTGAGGTTCAGGAAGACATCGTCGAGGCTGGCCTGTCTCACATCAGCCGACGCCACGGTGAGACCGGACGCCTCGAGTGCCCGGAGTGCCGGCGGGACCAGGTCGGGCCCGTTCGCCGAGCGCAGGCGCAATCGCACCGATCCATCGGGCCGAGCGGTGTGCTCGCTCGACGCGGCCAGTGCCGGGATCGCCGAAAGGGCGCGCTCTGCGATATCCCCGCCCTCGCCGGTGAGCTCGAGGGTGACCACGTCGTCGGCGTATTCGCGTTTCAGCGCCGCGGGTGTGGCATCGGCGATCACCGTGCCGTGATCGATCAGGACGATCCTCTCGGCCATCGAGTCGGCCTCGTCGAGGTAGTGGGTCGTCAGCAGCATCGTCATGCCGGTCTCCTCGCGGAGTCGCAGGATGTGCTCCCACAGATTGGCGCGGGCGTGCGGATCGAGGCCCGTCGTCGGCTCGTCCAGGAAGAGCAGTCCCGGACGGTTCATGAGCCCCATCGCGACGTCGAGGCGTCGTCGCTGCCCGCCCGATAGCGACACGACCGAGCGTTTCTCGAGTCCGGTGAGCTCCAGTGCCGCCAGCAGCTCGGCGGCGCGTGTCTGCGTGGTCGCACGTGGGACCGAGTAGAAGCGTCCCTGATTGTGCAGCTCGTCGAGGACTCGGTAGGAGTGTCCGGCCGCATTGCCCTGGCCGATGTAGCCGATGCGGGCGCGTACCTCGCTCGGATGGGTGCGGATGTCGTAGCCGGCGACCGTGGCGGTGCCGGCGGTCGGGTGGAGCAGGGAGGTGAGCATGCGGAGGGTGGTGGACTTGCCGGCCCCGTTGGGACCGAGGAAGGCCACCAGCTCTCCGTCGCCGACCTCGAGATCGATGCCCTTGACGGCTTCGACGGTCTCTTTCTTGCGGGTGAAGGTCTTGGTGAGGCCGCGGGCCTGCACCATCGGAGTTATCGTACGGCGTACTGAATGTGCCATGGGGATAATGGTACGGCGTACGATAAAGGCATGCAAGTGCCGGGTGAGATGCTGGTGGGGTGGACCCGATGAGTGACGAGAGCGCGGCCGTTGAGCAAGCGAGACGGCGCATCGCCGCGCTCTGGGGCCAGGCCCCGGCCCCGACACGGGGTCGCCCCGCGCGGATCACGAGGGACGAGGTGATCGAGGCGGGGATCGCCCTGGCCGACGCCGAGGGGCTCGATGCCGTCTCCATGCGCTCGGTGGCACGGAGGCTCGAGGTCGGCGCCATGACGCTCTACTCCCATGTCGACGGCCGCCGCGAGCTGCTCGACGCGATGGTCGACCGCGCCTATGCCGATTTCACGATCCCCGATCCGGATCTGCCATGGCGTGCCGGACTGGAGCGCTACGCCCGAGAGATGTGGGCGCACCGTCGTCGTCATCCCTGGCTGGCGGATGTGAACGCCTGGCGGCTGCCGCTGGGACCGCACGTGTTCGATGTCGAGGAGGCGGGCTACCGCACGCTGGTGGACACCGGCCTCAGCGCGCGACGGGTCGCCGAGATCGTGGGCGTCGTCCAGAACTTCGTGCTCGGCTTCGCGCGTTCCGTGGCCGCCGAGGAGGCCGAGGCCCGCGACGAAGGTATCGACTACGAGACCTACTGGCGATCTACCTCGGACTTCTGGGAGCACTACTTCGACCCTGAGCGGTACCCGAGCATGACCCGGCTCTGGTCCTCCGGCGCCTTCGACGAGGATCAGGGCCCCTTCGACGTGCCGCTCAGCGGTCTCCTGGACACCATCGAGGTGCTCATCGAGCGGGCCCAGGCCGAGGGCGCGTCACCGATCCCCAGCTATGAGGACTGCATGGCGCGCTACGACGAGGAGGTCGCGCGTCAGATCGAGGAGTTCGAGGGCAAGGCGTGATGGCGTGACATCAGCCGGTGGCGCGCTGCACGAGGGATCGGAGGCGGGACATCATCCGCCATGTCATCACGGCGCTCACGAGGCTGACGATCTCGCCGCCGAGCCGGTCGCTGCGACGGCTCGCGGAGTACCGCTCACGCAGGTGAAGCCGGGTGAGGGGACGCCCGCCGGGCCCTCGTGACGACGAGAGGCAGAAGGCCCAGGTCATGTCGACGTCTGCATGGCCCGGGGCATCCCCACCTTGTGAGGTCACGACGAGATGGTGACCCGGCTCGACGGAAGCGACTCTCAGCGCCACCTGCGGATGCAAGCGGAAGGGATCGCCGACGTGGAGCTCCTGCCACTCATCGTGCACCCGGTCGGCGCCGACGATGCGACAGCCGACCAGGTTCTCCAGCAGTTCGAAGGAGTAGAAGCCAGCTTTGTCCTGTCCGAGCTGGGCGATCCAGGGCCACACGTCCTCGGGAGCAGCCTCGATAGTGCAGGCGCGGTCGGCCTGCACGATCGGGCCGGCAAGGAGTTGGTCGCCGGGACGTGAAGCGGTGGCCTCATCGAGACTGGCTCCGAGCCGTCGGTGCCGGCCCCGGGCCACGATGGCTCCAACGGCCGTGATGGCGGCTCCGGCGACCAACGCTCGTGGACCAGGACCCTTCATCTCATTCCTCCCTCAGCAGCTGCCGGAGCACAGCGGCGTGGCTGATCTCGACGCTCTTCGTCGCGGTCAGCAGAGTGAGGGAGCCGGCGTCGGCATAGCGACGCAGCTCGTCGAGGGCCTCGGGATGGTCGCCCAGCTCGTCGCGGTAGCGCTCGGCGAACTCCTCGAAGCGATCCGGATCGTGTCGGTACCACCGGCGCAGCTCGGTCGAAGGAGCCGCGCCCTTGCACCATGAGTCGAGCTGCGCGCGCTCCTTGCTGATGCCGCGTGGCCAGAGCCGGTCGACGAGGACACGGGCTCCGTCCGTGGACTCGGGATCCTCGTAGATCCGACGGATCCGCACCGTCATGAGGACTCGCTGGTCAATCCGGCCAACCTGCGGGCGTGGGTGAGGACGTCCTCGAGCATCGCCGGCGTCAGACGTCCGGTGAAGGTGTTCTGCTGGCTGACGTGGAAACATCCCAGCACCGTCAGGGTGCGTCCGTCGGGATGGACGAGTTCCACTACGGCGCCGTGCCCGAAGCGCGGTCGTGGCCGCGGCACCTGCCAGCCGGCCTGGCTGAGGACGCCGAACAGCGCCTGCCAGCCGAAGCCGCCGAGCACCACCGCGACCTCGAGGGTGGAGGCCAGCAGCTCGAGCTCGCGAGTGAGGAACGGCGCGCAGGCGTGCCGTTCGGCCGGTGTCGGCTTGTTGTCCGGAGGTGCGCAGTGCACCGGAGACGTCACCCGCGCGTCGATCAGTCGTAGCCCGTCGCCGGCGCTCACGGCATGTGGCTGACTGGCGAGCCCCACGGCATGCATGGCGGCGAACAACACGTCGCCGCTGCGATCGCCGGTGAACATCCTCCCGGTGCGGTTCGCGCCATGGGCGGCCGGTGCCAGACCGACGATGAGGATCGAGGCATCGGACGGGCCGAAGCCGGGCACGGGTCGCCCCCAGTACTCCTGGTCGCGGAAGGCCGCACGCTTCTCACGGGCCACCTTCTCCCGCCAGGCCACGAGGCGCGGACAAGTGCGGCAGGAGGTGATCAGCGCCGCGAGACCGTCGATATCGGTGACGCAGTCGGCCCGGTCGGGCGCGGTCGTGGGATCGGCCATCCCCCTCACTGTAGGACCACGTCGCCCTTCCGGCACGGCCTCAGCCTCACAGCTCGGGCGGAGGGGACACGGGGATGACTTCGCCGGTGGCGAGACCGTCGTCATCGAGGAGATGCCCGAGGTGCTTGTGGATGCGCATGACCACCGAGCGATCGTCGATATGAGCACCGGGGACCGCCCGTTCGAGCGCGGCCTCGAAGCCGTGGATGGACGCCAGGTCGCGCAGCCATACGGCCAGCACGAGGTTGTAGCGTCCGGCAGTCAGCGCGGCGAGCCGCACCTCCGGGACGGTCGTGAGCGCGGCGCGCAAACGCGGGACCGCGCTCGACGGCACCTGGACGAAGTACCAGGTGTAGACCGGCCAGTCCGAGACCCGCCGCGAGATGTCCGTGCGCATCCGTAGCCGGCCGCCCTGGCGCAGCACCGCGATCGTGTCGCTCACGCGCTGCGCCGGGACGTCCCACCGCCGAGCGATCTCGGTGGGGGTGGCGCGCCCGTCGAGGGAGAGCTCGTGGCGCACGACGTCGACGAGGTGCGGTGGCAGCGTCTTCGGAGCGCGCGGGCGCGGCTTGGCCGGGCCGGGGATGGCTGCGGCCTCGGCGGGGGAGAGCTCGCGGAGCCGCCAGGTGCCGCCCTCGATGAAGATGTCGACCACGATGTGGGTGCGCACCGCCCGCACCCCCGTGGTCTGCGTCAGCCGGTCGACGATGAAGCGCGACAACTGGTCGGCCGACCCTGCGTTGACGGTCAGGAGCAGATCACGGCCTCCCGCGGTCCGCTCGATCGTGATGATCGCGTGATCGCGAGCGAGCTCGTCCGCGACGGCGGTCAGTCGGCTCGGCTCGCAGTCCACGTCGATGAGGGCGAAGCCATCGAGACCGCGGGTACCGGACACGCCGGTGATCCGAGAACGAGGCCCGCGAGTCGATCTGCAGCGCATGCACGAGGCGCAGATCGGCGGGATCGAGCGTGGAAACGTGCATCAAACCGAGCATATCGCCGGTTTTCATGCAATGTCACCGGGTGGAAACCTCCTCCCGCGCACCATCGTTCCCGTACGTCATCCCTGTGTGAGGAGTCACATGTCATCGCCGACCGAACCCGCGACCACCGTCACGACCACGTTGAAGGGCCGCGTGGCCGAGGAGCTCGCCGCACGACGCGAGCAGCTCCTGGCGCTCAGCCACGCCATCCACGCCGATCCCGAGCTCTCATGGCAGGAACACCGTGCCGCCGCCCGGGTCGCCGACATCCTGCGGGAGGCCGGGTTCGCCGTCGAGGTCGGTGCCTACGGTGTCGAGACCGCGGTCGAGGCGGTGATCGGCGACGGTGACCTCTCGGTCGTCATCTGCGCCGAGTACGACGCCCTCCCCGGGGTCGGACACGCCTGCGGCCACAATGTCATCGCGAGCGCCGGCGTCGGCGCGGCCCTCGCCCTCGCTCTGGTGGCGGAGGAGGCCGGCCTGCGGGTCACCCTGCTCGGAACGCCCGCCGAGGAGCACGGTGGCGGCAAGGTCTCGCTGCTGCAGGCGGGCGCGTGGGAGCGCGCGGACTTCTCGATGATGGTCCACGGGATGACTGGTCCGGATCGTGGCGCGGCCAGCTTCCGCTCGACCGCCGTCGACCGCTTCGAGGTCGAGTTCACCGGCGTGGCCGCCCACGCCGCCGGAGCGCCGGAGCACGCGGTGAACGCCGGTGCGGCCGCCTCCCTCGCCATCACGGCCATCGCGATGCTGCGCCAGCACATCGTGTCGACATCGAACCTGAATGCCTTCATCTCCTTCGGCGGCGAGGCCACCAATGTCATCGCCGACCGTGCCGTCCTCCAGGTCGAGGTCCGCGCCGCCGAGCTCGACGAGTGGGCCGAGCTGAAGCGACGTGCGCTGGCCTGCTTCGAGGGCGCGGCGATCGCCACCGGCTGCTCCTGGAGCCACCGGCCGACCGAGCATGCCTACGCACCGATGCGACCCGACGAGACGCTCGCCGGGTTGTGGGACGCCAACCTCGAAGCACGCGGACGGACCATCGTCCACGAGGAGGGTATCGGCGGCGGATCCACGGACATGGGCAATGTGTCCTGGGTCGTGCCGACGATCCACCCCGTCATCTCCTTCATCGGGGAGGAGACGGTGCCGCATCATCCTGACTTCGCGGCCTCCGCCGTCACCCCCGCGGCCGATGACGCCGTCATGGACGGCGCGGCGGCCCTCGCCTGGACGACCCTCGACATCGCCCTCGACCCGGTCGTGCGCGAGGACTTCCGCCAGCGCACCGCGCAGCGTCCCGCGGGTGTGACCACCCAGCCGCTTCCCGGTGCTCCCGCCACCCTCACCCATGCCGACATGGAGGCCCTGCGATGAGCGACTCGACCAAGCCACAGCCGGCCACCACGCCGATGTCATCGCGGACTCATCGGCTGGTGCCTGCCGCCCGTCCGCTCGGGGTGCTGATCGCCCTCATCGCCCTGATCTCGGTGGGAGCCCAGCTCATCGGCCCGCTGGTGATCCCCGTCGGAGTCGCCGCGATCACCTTCCTGCCGATGATCTGGGGGCTGTTGACCGGCATCCTGGTCTCGGCCCAGCGGGTCCGTCCGATGCCCGTCTACCTGCAGGACGCCGCCGGCGTCATCATGAGCGTCGCCGTCCTGGTGCTCTGCGCCCGTCTCGCGTTCACCATCGGACCGAACATCCCGCTCGTGCTCGACGCAGGCCCGGCGCTTCTCCTGCAGGAGGTCGGTCACCTCTTCGGCACGATCCTGCTCGCGCTGCCGCTCGCGGTCCTGCTGAAGATGGGACCGGCGACGATCGGCGCCACCTTCTCGATCGATCGCGAAGGCTCCTTCGCGATGGTGAGCGAGCGCTACGGCCCGTCGTCGCCGCAGTATCGCGGGGTGTTGTCGATGTACGTCTTCGGCACCGTGTTCGGTGCGCTGCTGGTCAGCCTCATCGCCTCGCTGGCGTCCTCGCTGGGGATCTTCGACGCCCGGGCGCTCGCCATGGGGGCCGGCGTCGGCTCCGGGTCGATGATGGCCGCCGCGGCCGCGGCGGTGGTGGCACAGCATCCGGACCTGAGCGACCAGGTGCTCGCACTCGCCGCCACCTCGAATCTCATCACCGGCTTCCTCGGCCTCTACGTGGGTGTCTGGATCGCCCTGCCGTTGGCCGAGAAGTTCTACCGCTTGCTGGCCCGTGACCACGGCGATCTGTCCGATGACGAGGGGACGGCCACCACGCCCGAGCCCACGCAGACGGCGATCGTCGCCCCTCCGCGCGTGCACGTTCCGCTGCTGACCACGATGGCGGTGCTGATCGGGATCGGCTTCATCGTCTCCTCGGTGGCGGCAGGCCGGATCTCGCTGTCGATCCTGGTGGGCTATCTGGTCATGGCGGCTCTGGTGGCCGTCGGCATCGGGGTCGCGCGGGTCACCCGCGGCAAGCTGCCCGCCATCATCGTCGTCGTCACCGTCGGGGCCCTGCTCAGCTCGCCGGCCTCGCCCGTCGACACCTGGATGATCGGGCAACTGGAGAGCATCGACTTCCTGTCGGTGTGCACTCTGCTGCTCAGCGTCGCGGGCCTGAGCCTCGGCAAGGAGCTGCCGATGCTGCGCAAGATCGGCTGGAAGATCATCCCGGTGGGCGTCGTCTCGATCACCGCGTCCTTCCTGCTCTCAGCGGTGGTCGCCGAGTTCGCGCTCGGGCTGTGGGGCTGACGGCCACCCAGGTCGAGCACGGGGTCTACGTCTCCGTGCTCGACCTGTTCTCCATCGGCATCGGCCCGTCGAGCTCGCACACGGTGGGGCCCATGCGGGCAGCGGCCCGCTTCCGGCAGGTGCTGGGCGATCGGCCGGTGGACGCTCTCCAGTGCACTCTGCACGGCTCCCTCGGTGCGACGGGCCACGGACACGGCACGCCCGCGGCGGTCGTCGGGGGACTGGCGGGGGCTGCCCCCGAGTCGGTCGACCCCGACACGGTCCTGGAGCGCTGGACACGGCTGCAGGCCGGTGGCGCCGAGACGATCCTCGGCGCGCGACTCACCGCCCGCGACATCGTGTTCGCTCCGCTCGAGCGGCCCTTCGGTCACCCCAACTCGATGACCTTCGAGGCGTGAGCAGGGGAACGGCTGGTCGAGAGCCGGTCGTATCTGTCGGTCGGGGGCGGGTTCATCGAGGAGATCGGCGCGGAGAGCGCGGCTCCGGAGGGACCGGCATCCTCGTACTCGTCCATGACGGAGCTGCTCGGGCTCTGCGCGGAGGCGAGCATCCACGAGATCGCGTGGGCGGACGGGATCGGTCTGCGCGACGCCGAGACGCTGCGATCAGGCATCGCCGAGATCTGGTCGACGATGTGCGGCTGCATCGAGGAGGGCCTGAGTCTGCGCGGAGAGCTGCCGGGTCCGTTGCGGGTCCGTCGTCGTGCCGCGGAGGGATGGGGGACGCTCCCGTCGGAGGCCGTGGAGGAGCGGCTGGCGCTCTACGCGATGGCCGTGAACGAGCAGAACGCGGCGGGCCGCCGGGTGGTGACCGCCCCGACGAACGGCGCGGCGGGAGTGATCCCGGCCGTCATGTACCACGCCCTGGGCGGTGGGGCCGCGCCGCGAAAGCACGTCGAGACCTTCCTGCTCACGGCGACCGCGGTCGGCTCCATCATCAAGGCGCGGGCCTCCGTCTCGGGAGCCGAGGCGGGATGCCAGGCCGAGGTCGGCAGTGCCTGCGCGATGGCCGCGGCGGGGCTGACCGCTGTCCGCGGCGGCACCCCGGCGCAGGTGGAGAACGCCGCCGAGATCGCGATCGAGCATCACCTGGGCCTGACCTGCGATCCCGTCGGTGGGCTCGTGCAGATCCCGTGTATCGAGCGCAATGCGGTGGCGGCGTCGACCGCGCTCACCGCCTCGCGGCTCGCGCTGCTCGGCGACGGATCCCACGTGGTGCCTCTGGACACCGCGCTGGAGACGATGCGCCAGACCGGCGCGGACATGTCGAGCCGGTACAAGGAGACCAGCCTCGGCGGCCTGGCGGTCAACGTCGTCGAATGCTGACGGGTCAGACGTAGAAGCCCTCACGCAGGTTGATGCCGTGCTCGACCCAGGCCTTCAGCGCGGCGAGCATCCCGGTCCAGCCCTGGCAGTTGCCCATCGCCGCGTCGAGTCCCTGTCGAGTGACGGTCCAGGACGACTCGGTGATGGTCACGAGGGTGCGGGTGTCCCCGTCGAGGGGTTCGAGCTCGAACACGACGGTGGTGGTGCCCGCGGTCGAGGTCGCGCCCTCGCTGTCCCAGGCGATGACGATGCGTCGCGGCGGTGTCGACTCGACGACGCGCACCGGGAAGGCTCCGGGGAAGTCGGCGAAGTCCCACGTCACGGTGGCACCGGATTCGAGACGGCCACGCGCTCCGGCCGTCGTGAAGTACTGCGAAAGCTGGGCGGGGTCCGCGATCGCCTCGTAGACCTCTGCGCAGGGACGGGCGACGCGCCCGGACACCGTGAAGGTGATCTCATCGAGTTCAGACATGTTGTAAAATTACAACATGTCTTCGACGAAGGCCAGCGATGCCGAGGACGACCGTGTGTTCAAGGCTCTCGCCTCGGCGACCCGGCGTCGCATGCTCGATGCTCTCCGTGCGTCGTCCTGCACGACGGGGGAGTTGTGCGGGCAGTTCCCCGAGCTGGATCGCACCACCGTGCTGCAGCACCTCCGAGTCCTGGAGAATGCCGAGCTGGTCACCGGGCGCAAGGTGGGCCGCGAGCGGCACCTGGCGCTCGCTCCGTTGCCCATCCGGCGCATCCATGACCGGTGGATCGGCGAGTATGCTCGGGCAGCGGTCGACCTGCTCGACCGACTCGACCAGGAGGGTGCATGAGCGATGTGGAGGGGATCGACCCCGATCTCCCGTCTCCACGGCCCGCGTACCACGCCCCTTCGTCGATCGCTCTGGTGTTCGCCGGCGGCGTGCTGGGGACCGGTGGGCGAGAGGGGTTGAGTCTGGCCATCCCACCCGTGGACGGCGTGCCGCTCACGATCCTGGGTATCAACGTGGCGGGCGCCTTCTGTCTGGGTCTGCTGCTCGAGGGACTGCACCGCCGCGGACCGGACCACGGTGGCCGGCGGCGGTTGCGCTTGCTGGCGGGCACCGGCTTCCTCGGTGGGTTCACGACCTATAGCGCGCTCGCTGCCGACACCGCGATGCTCCTCGGCGACCGCCCGTCCGGCGTGGGCCTGGCCTATGCGCTGGGGACCCTCGTCTTCGGCGCTGCCGCGACGTGGGCGGGGATCGCCGCCGCCTCCGCCCGCACGGGAGGTCGAGCGCGATGACCGCCTTGGTCTTCACGGCCACGGCCCTGGCAGGCGGCCTCGGCGCGGTCTGCCGGCTGTTGCTCGACGGACTGATCCAGGGTCGCGCCTCCGGGCGCTTCCCGTGGGGCACCATCGCGATCAATCTCACCGGATCCTTCGCGCTCGGATGCGTGATGGGATGGGCGGGCGGAGAGCTGGTCCCCGGCGGGATTGCCTTCGTGGTCGGCACCGGCTTCCTTGGCGGCTACACCACCTTCTCGACGGCGAGCCATGAGACCGTGCGGCTAGCCCGGGAGGGGCGCTGGGCGGCGAGCGTCGCGAACGGACTCGGCGTGCTCGTCCTCGCGGTGCTCGCCGCCGGCTGCGGCCTGGCCATCACCAGCTGATCGTGCGGGGATGAGGCGTCACGTCGCCGGCGAGGCCGCTCAACTCGTGTAGTGGGTTCCTGGCCCCGAGTGCGGTTCCTTCACGAGGTCGCGCATGACGTCAGGGGAGATCTCCACGATCGGCCAGACATAGACGCCCTCTGGTGCCTTGAAGTGCAGCGTCACCAGTGCCGGATTGCCATCGTGCTCGGTGTAGAAGTACAAGAAGCGGCAGAGCGTGAACGCCGAGCAAGGCTGATCTCGTGGCCAGGTGGTGAGCGTCACGCCGCCTGCGGGTCGAGTTCGCCGCGGAGCCGGTCGAGGAGCCGGCGGAGCCGTCGGCAGACCTGCATCTGGCTGCACCCGATCGCCGTCGCGATCTCACGTTGACTGAGCTCCTGGCCGAAACGCATCTGCAGCAGGCGGGCGTCTTCCGGTTCCAGGTAGCGCAAGGCGCGGCGGAGCTCGACGCGGTCGACCACGCGGTCGAGGGCGTCGTCCTCCCTCCCGAGCTGTTCGATCGCCTGCTCGCCGTCCGATGTGGTGGGGGAGGTCGGCGCGAAGCAGTGGTGGAGCGAGGCCGCGCGCCGGACCTCGTCGACCGGCTCGCCCAGCCGCTGCGCCAGCAGGGCGGTGGACACCTCGTCGCCGTGCTGGTTCTCGATCTCCTCGCGGAGCGAGTTCAATCGTGTCTGGAGCTCCTGCAGGCGGCGGGGCGGACGGATCGTCCAGCCGGAGTCACGGAAGTAGTGCTTGATCTCGCCGTTGATCGTCGCGGTGGCGAACGGCGCGAAGGCGCCCTGGTCGGCGTCGAAGCGCTGCGCCGCGCGTACGAGGCCGGTCAACGCCACCTGTTCGAGGTCCGCGAGCTCGACTCCGCGCTGACGGTAGCGCCGTGCGAGAGCCAGGGCGAGATGGTGGTGGTCATGGACGAGAGCGTCCACATCGTCACGATGATTCAGGGTGCGCATGGCACTCCTCGGATACGTGATCGGAAGGCCGCGTTCTGACCTGCTTCTCACTGTGCCCCGCCTCGGCGTCCCTCGCAACGTCGAGGATCGCGGATCCCCGGATATGCCCGCGGTACGAGCGAAAGAGAGGAGTAACCAACAGCGCCACCGTTGAGACCGGATTCGACGATGTCACCGACGACCTGACCTCCGCGCAGTGCCACGCGCTGAAGTGGATCACGACTAGGGCAGTACATCCGCGACGCACAGAATGACGCCGCCCGGGAGATCGCCAACTTCTTCCCCGGCTGGGCGGTACGGACACCACCTTCCCGAGCCGACACCGGAATCACGGCCCCTCGGCATCGGACCGAGGGGCCGTGATCTGTGGGGACGAGTCTGCCGGGGCGGGGCCGGTCAACCCACCGGCGTCCCGGCGAGGACGTCACGGTCCCAGCAGCGGTGCCCGCCTAGCAGCTCGATGATCTCGGTCATCACGTCCGTCGGTTCTGGGCCGAGCACGACACCGGCCTCGTTGGGGACGATGCCGAGACCCTCGGCGGCGCGATCGGCACCGGCACCCCAGAAACCCAGCGCCTTCGCGTGGCGGTAGGCCTCGGCGACCATGAGGCGTGCGGACTCCGCCGCCGGACCGCTCAGCTGCTCGTCTCCAGCACCCACCACGATGGCGTCGAACTCGATCGAGCGGGCGGAGGTGAGCGGGCGCTCCGCCGTGACCACAGTGTCGTCGGCGCAGCGGACGTCGCCTGCGTGGTCGGAGAGAACGGCTGCTACGACACCCTCGTCGAACAGCGCGGAGACCACCGCATCGACGCCGGTGGACTGCTCGGTCACGATAACCGCCACCCGGCGGCCGGCCACCGGCCAGCGTCCGCCGACCTGAGAGAGCGCGGGACTGCTCTCGACAGGTCCGGGGTCCGCGCCGAGGTCCGCGGAAGGGACGGGTAGCCCCAGGCGCGCAGCCACCGCCTCGCAGAGCTGGCTGTCGATCCGCGCGAGCTGCTCCAGCTGACGTTCCCGGATCGCCGGCTCGTAGACCTTGCTGAGCTCGAAGGCATACGCGTCGACGGTATGCCGCTGCTCGACCGGCGAGAGGCTGCGCCAGAACATCCGCGGCTGACTGAAGTGATCCGAGAAGGACGCCGGAGTGTCTCGCGTCTTCGAGGATTGGGGGACCGGTGCCGGCACATCGATGAATCCGCTCTCACCGGCCAGGAACGGGCATCCGCCGTCCAGCGAGTTCGGCCGGTAAGGTGCGACCCCCTGATGGACTCCCTGCTGATGGAAGCCGTCGCGTTGCATGTCGTCGACAGGCACGTGCGGGCGGTTGACGGGGATCTGCGCGAAGTTCGGGCCGCCGAGGCGGGTGATCTGGGTATCGAGATAGGAGAACAGCCGGCCCTGGAGTAGGGGATCGTCCGTGGCATCGATGCCACGGACGAAGTGACCCGCGTGGAAGGCGACCTGCTCGGTCTCGGCGAAGTAGTTGCTCGGATTGCGGGTCAGCACCAACTCGCCCAGCGGCTGCACCGGCGCGAGTTCCTCGGGGACGATCTTGGTGGGATCGAGCAGGTCGATGCCCTCGAAGGTCGCGTCGCCGTCCTCGAAGAGCTGCACCCCGAGGGTCCAGCGCGGCAACGCTCCGGACTCGATGGCATCGGCCAGATCGCGGCGATGGAGGTCAGGATCGATCCCGGCTGCCAACTGTGCCTCCTCCCATACGAGGGAGTGGACGCCGCTCTCGGGCTTCCAGTGGAACTTCGCCAGACAGGTCGACCCGTCCTCGGCGACGAGCCGGAAGGTGTGCACGCCGAACCCCTCCATCGTCCGATAGGACCGGGGGATGCCGCGGTCGGACATGTTCCACAGTGTGTGGTGCTGTGCCTCGGTGTGCAGGGACACGAAGTCCCAGAAGGTGTCGTGCGCCGACTGGGCCTGTGGGATCTCTCGGTCCGGGTGTGGCTTGCCCGCATGGATGACATCGGGGAACTTGATGGCGTCCTGGATGAAGAAGACCGGGATGTTGTTGCCCACGAGGTCGAAATTGCCCTCCTGGGTGTAGAACTTCACCGCGAAGCCACGAGTGTCGCGGACCGTGTCGGCCGACCCCCGCGATCCGAGCACGGTGGAGAAGCGGACGAAGACGGGCGTCTCCTGGTCCGCTTGCAGGAACTGGGCGCAGCAGAAGGAGGAGGCCCTGCCGTAGGAGCGGAAGACTCCATGAGCCGCCGCGCCGCGGGCATGCACGACACGCTCGGGGATGCGCTCGTGGTCGAAGTGCATGACCTTCTCGCGCAGGTGGTGGTCCTGCAACAGCGTGGGACCGCGCTCGCCTGCCCGCAGTGAGTGGTCAGTCTCGCGCAGCGGTACCCCCTGGGCCGTGGTGAGGCGATCTCCGGCTTGGGCCCTGGCATCCGGTTGGGTTTCGACCTCACGCCCCGTCGCGGTCCGAGGCCCGGGAGCGCTCTGGTCGGGCTTCGGGTAGGGCTTCTCGTCACCTGGTTCGGTCGGCTGCTCGCGTGGAGGGGGCACGGCCCCGGGAGCGCCGGGCGGCCGCATCGGTTCCTGGCTCATGATCGGTTCCTCTCTCGCGATGGCATCGCTCGTCTGACGTGACGTGGCGATGTGTTGCGAGTGCCCGGTTGGGGGCCGAGGTGAATCAGCCGGCCGCCTCGGGGGCGGACACCGATGAGCCGTCGACCGGTCGTGGATCCCCGGGGCGTTGCGCCGGACCGGACAGGCCGTCGACGCTGCCGTTGGTGACCAGCTCGTCGGCGAGGTCGGCGAGCTTGACATTGCGGTGCTGGGAGATGCGACGGAGGACGGCGAAGGCGGGCTCCGGCCGCAATCCGAATCGCTCCATGGTGATGCCTTGGGCCTGCCCGACCACCGTCCGCGTGGTGAGGGCTCGCATCAGATGCTCGTGCCGCCGGACCAGCGCGAAATGCGCCGCGACGTGCGCGGGCAGCGTGCGCGGCAAGTGGGCGGCGTCCTCCGGCCGGTCCGTCCAGAGCTCCAGGACGCCGACGATGGACGTTCCGTGGTGCAACGGGAAGGCCCGCACCGCGCCGGCGTCACGGACATCCGCCCACGTGGCCGCCGACCATCGCGGCCAGCGGTCGCGGAGATCGATCGCGCTCGCGCTGACGGTCGCCTCACGCTCGAAGGCCTCCATGGAGGGACCCTCGCGGAGCCGGAACTGTTCCTGCCAGGAGGTCGGGTCGAGGCGGCCCGCGA
Source organism: Aeromicrobium piscarium (assembly GCF_007421815.1). Classification (GTDB taxonomy): domain Bacteria; phylum Actinomycetota; class Actinomycetes; order Propionibacteriales; family Nocardioidaceae; genus Aeromicrobium; species Aeromicrobium piscarium. The sequence continues at coordinate 44,031 of NZ_VLNT01000016.1, forward strand.
CCCGCAGGGGAGTGAGCCGGCCCTTGCGTCCGGCCTGGCTGAGCCCGGCGAGCACCCCGCCGGAGACATCGACACAGAATCGGACACAGTCGTGGGCGAAGCTCGCCAGGTCGTCGTGGTGCGACCAGTGGGCAACAGCGGAGGCGAGCTTCTCGGCGAAGCTGTCGTTCAACGCGCGCCTAACGTCTCGACGCCCGATGGCCACGTTCTGACCGATGCGTCGAGTGAAGGTTACGCGTCTCGTAGAGTGGAAGAGTCGGCAGGCCAGGATGTCGCCGGCGTCGCGGCGGACGGAGGAGGGGCGATGGAGTTCGAGATGCGCGATCTGACCAGCCTCGTCATGGAGCTGGCCGACTTTCCCGGGCTGGACAAGTCGGTGGCACGGATCACCGAGACCGCCCGTTGGCTCTTCGAGGCGGACGACGCCGGCATCACCCTGATCCGCGGCAAGCGTCTGGAGACGGTCGGGCCGACCCAGCTGGTCGCCCTCCGCGCCGATGAGCTGCAATACGAATGGCGCGAGGGCCCCTGCGTCGACGCGGCCACCGAGCAGAAGCTAGTGATCTCAGATGACCCGGCCGGTGACAGCCGCTGGCCGCGATGGGGCCCCGCGATCAGCGAGCTCGGCATCCGCAGCGTGCTCGCTGCCGATCTGACGACCGAGAACCGTCGCTTCGGTGCACTCAACCTCTACGGGCACCGGCACGAGCAGTTCGCCCACCTCGATCACGACGAGCTGCGTCTCTTCGCCCACCATGTCACCGCCTCGCTGGCAGCGGCGAAGGCGATCGAGTCGCTGGAGACCGCGCTCGTCCAGCGCACGGCGATCGGGCGCGCCGAGGGGATCTTGATGGAGCGCTTCTCGATCGACGCGGTGGCGGCGTTCGCCGTCCTGAAGCGGGCATCCCAGCAGTCGAACGTCAAGATCGGCGAGATCGCCCGGCTGCTCGCCGATGAGGGCGATGACTCGTACATCCGCGGCGACGATCGCTGAGCCGACGCCGCGCACGCGCGCGTAACAGCACCCCTCCGGCTCCTTGGTGGGCGGTGATCCTCCGGCACTCGTTCCTGGCTCGTTAGCGTGGCATCACTCAGATTCGCCTCCCGAGACGAAGGAGTCACCGCCATGAACGACACCCATCCGATCCTCGCGCGGCTCTACGCGCTGAAGGACGCCGACGAGGCCCGCGAGGTGTACGACGCCTGGGCCGCCGACTACGACCACGACACCATCGACGACATGGGATACGTCGCACCGGCGCTGGCCGCCGAGGCGCTGGCCGAGCGCATCTCCGACGGCGCCACGGTGCTCGATGCGGGCTGCGGTACCGGCCTGGTCGGAGCCGAGCTCGCCCAGCGCCGCGAGGTGGCCCTCGACGGCATGGACCTCTCCCCGGGAATGCTGGAACGGGCTCGCGCGCGTGAGGTCTACCGCACCCTGGAGATCGCCGACCTGACACGAGAGCTCGCTGTGGTTGACGATGCCTACGATGCGGTGATCTGTGTCGGCACGCTCACCGGCGGTCACGTGGGCCCAGGCGTGCTGGCCGAGTTCGTGCGCATCACCGCTCCGGGCGGGGCGATCGTCGCGACGGTGCACTCCCACGTCTGGGAGGACGGCGGTTACCGGGCGGAGATCGAACGCCTCGCTGGCGAGGGACTGGTGAGCGCCGAGGTGTGGGAGCGGCCGTATCACGTGCGTGAGCAGATGAGCTGTCGGCTGTGCGTGCTGACCCCGCAGTGATATGACATCTCGAATGTCACATTGCTGTTGACAGCAAGTCGGTGGTGGCCGAGGATGGCGATAAGTGCCAGCACCCGGCCGGCGACCAGGGCCGGGGGACGAGGAGACGGCCATGACCACCGACGCCACCGATCGACTGCTGCTCGACCAGATCGACTGGGATGCCCCGGAGATCCCCGATGGCCTCAGCGATGCCGAATACGATGACGTGCTCCACCGGCTCTCCGTCGCCTCCGTCGAACGGCATTTCGACGCCTTCGCCGATATCGACTGGGATCACCCGGACTTCGAGATCCGTCACGACGATCCGCGCTGGCGCCTGCCCGAGGTCGACCCGCTCGGGGGCAGCGACTGGTACCAGGCCCAGCCCCTGGACAAGCAGATCGCGATGGGGCTGTGGCGTCAGTCCAATATCTTCAAGGTCGGCTGGCAGTTCGAGAGCATCCTGATCCGCGGCATCCTGCAGTACAACTTCAGCCTGCCGAATCAGTCGACCGAGTACCGGTACCTCATGCACGAGGCCACCGAGGAATGCCACCACATCCAGATGTTCCAGGAGACCGTCAACCGGATCGGCATCGACGTGTCGGGCATGCCGCGCTGGATCCGGGCGGTCAGCCCCTTCATCCCGTTGGTGGCGCGCCGGATGCCGGTGATCTTCTTCGTCGGCGTCCTCGCCGGTGAAGAGCCGATCGACCACATGCAGAAGGCTGTGCTGCGCAGCCGCCGTGAGGTCCACCCGGTGATGGGTCGCGTCATGGAGATCCACGTGGCCGAGGAGGCCCGCCACATCTCCTTCGCGCACGAGTTCGTCAAGCGCCACGCCCCGCGGCTGAGCCGGGTCCAGCGGTTCCTGGTGTCGTTGATGTACCCGGTCATCATGCGGATCCTGGGCGATGCCATCCTGCTGCCGCCGAAGGAGTTCGAGCGCCGATTCGACATCCCCGAGGGGCTCATCAAGGAGCTCTACTGGGATTCGGCCGCGTCGGAGCGGTTCCTCGGCGACACCTTCGCCGATGTGCGCATGCTGGCCGAGGAGACGGGACTGATGAACCCCGTCAGCCGTCGCCTCTGGAAGCGCCTGCGGATGCTGGGACGCCGCCCCTCGCGCTTCCGGAGCGAGCCTCCGACGGCCTTCGCCGCCTGAGCCCCGCAAGATGCCCCACGTCGTCACCCGGTCCTGCTGCGGCGACGCCTCGTGCGTCTACGCCTGCCCGGTCAACTGCATCCACCCGACACCGGACGAGCCCGGCTTCGCGACCGCCGAGATGCTCTACATCGACCCGGCCTCGTGCGTCGACTGCGGTGCCTGTGTGAGCGCCTGCCCGGTGGGAGCGATCAAGCACCACACCAAGCTCACCGATGCCGAGTTGCCCTTCCTGGAGATCAACCGGCTGTTCCACGCCGACCCCGCGCCGCGTCCAACGCAGGCACCCACGCCCGTGCACGAGCCGTTGCGCACCGGCGGAGCCACCCTGCGCGTCGCGGTCGTCGGCGCGGGGCCGGCGGGACTCTACGCGGCTGATGAGCTGCTGAAGCACGATGCCGTCGAGGTCACGGTCATCGATCGCCTGCCGACCCCGCATGGGCTCGTCCGCGCGGGCGTCGCGCCCGATCACCCCGATACCAAGGCGGTGGCCAAGCTCTTCGCGAAGATCGAGGAGCAGCCCGGCTTCTCCTATGCCCTCGGCGTCGAGGTCGGCACGGATGTCACGCACGAGGCCCTGCTGCGTCACTGCGATGCGATCGTGTATGCCACGGGAGCTTCCGCTGACGCCCGACTCGGCATCCCTGGCGAGGAGCTCCCCGGCAGCCATCCGGCGACGAGCTTCGTCGGGTGGATCAACGGCCATCCCGAGCACGCCGGGGCGGAGGTCTCGCTGCCCGATCGGGTCGTGATCGTCGGCAACGGCAATGTCGCCCTGGACATCGCCCGTCTGCTGGCGACCGACCCGGGCCGGCTCGCCCCCACCGACATCTCCGATCGCGCCCTGTCGGCGCTGCGCGCGTCGCGGGTGCGCGAGATCGACATCGTCGCGCGGCGCGGCGTGGCGCAGGCGGCGTGCACCTTGCCCGAGCTGACCAGTCTGGCGCAGCGCGAGGACCTCGTCGTGGCGGTCGAGGGCGATCTGCATCTCGACGACGAGACCGAGAGGGCCCGCCGTGGCGGCCTGCTCGATCCGCTCGTGGAGCACAAGATCGCCGCCTTCGAACGTCTGGCCGCTCGTCCAGACCCTGGTGACGATCGTCCGCGTATCGTGTTCCGGTTCGGGCTCACTCCGCTGGAACTGCAGGGGGTCGGGCAGGTCGAGCGGATCGTGCTGTCGGAGAACTCGGTTCGTCACATCGACGGCCGGGTCACCGCCGAGCCGACCGGCGAGCAGCTCTCGATCGAGACCTCACTGGTGCTCAGATCGGTCGGCTATCGCGGGGTGCGGCTGGCGGACCTGCCTTTCGATCCGGTGAGCGGCACGGTGCCGCACGAGGCCGGCCGGGTACGACACGACGACGCGGTGGCTCGGCGGACCTATGTCACCGGCTGGATCAAGCGCGGACCTTCGGGCTATATCGGCACCAACAAGACCGACGCGCAGGAGACGGTCGCGAGTCTCGTCGCGGATGTCAACGCCGGGCGTGTGCAGGTCGGCGGGTCGTCGCGTGAGCGCCTGACGGCCTTCCTCACCCGGACGATCCCCGGCGTGGTGGACCTGCGCACCTGGCGCGCGATCGAGCGATTCGAGCGCGCCCGAGGCGCCGCGGTCCAACGCTCGCGCCGCAAGATCGCCGAACCGGAGCTGATCGCCGCCGTGGCGGAGCGGGTGGGCCGTGTGGCAGAGATGAGATCGCGTCGGCCGGTGCGATGACGGTAGGGTGACGCCCACGCTAGAGAACGGCCGGGGGCCATGTCCGATCAGACCTGGGAGATCGCCGCACTGGGCATCTACTTCGCTCTGATGCTCGCCATCGGTTTCTACGCCTACCGGCGGACCACCGATCACGAGGATTACATGCTGGCCGGGCGCAACCTGCCGCCTTGGGCGGCAGCGCTTAGCGCCGGCGCCTCAGACATGTCCGGATGGCTCATGATGGGCCTTCCCGGGGCGATCTACGTCGCCGGGCTCATCGAGGCGTGGATCGCCATCGGTCTCACCATCGGCGCGTATCTCAACTGGCTGATCGTCGCGCCGCGACTACGGGCCTACACCGAGGTCTCGCGAAACTCGATCACCATCCCGAGCTTCCTGCAGAACCGGCTGCGTGACACCACGCGACTCTTGCGCATCGCCGCCGGGCTGGTGATTCTGGTGTTCTTCACCTTCTATGTGTCGTCGGGCATGGTCGCCGGAGGGGTGTTCTTCGAGAGCTCGTTCGGTTCGACCTACCTGCTCGGCATGCTCCTCGTTGCGGGGGTCACCCTGATCTACACCCTGTTCGGCGGATTCCTGGGCGCCTCGCTCACCGACGTGGTCCAGGGGTTGATGATGATGGTGGCCCTGCTCATCGTCCCCGTCATGGCGATCATCGCGGTCGGCGGACCGGCCGAGGCATGGTCGATGGTGCGCGAGTTGGAGCCCGACCACCTGTCCTTCGTCGGGGGCGGCGCCTTGACGGGAGCGGCGGTCGTGAGCATCATCTCCGCCCTCGGCTGGGGCCTCGGGTACTTCGGCCAGCCGCACATCATCGTGCGCTTCATGGCGCTGCCGGATCCCTCCGGCGCGCGGAGCGCCCGCCGGATCGGCATCACCTGGATGATCCTGTCCCTCCTCGGGGCGGTCACCGGCGGCCTGGTGGGTGTCGCCTACTTCGCGCAGTCCGATGTCGATCTCGGCGATCCCGAGACGGTCATGCTGACCATGTCGCAGATCCTGTTGCACCCGATTGTCGCCGGATTCGTTCTGGCCGCGGTCCTGGCGGCCGTGATGAGCACCGTCTCGAGCCAGCTGCTGGTGTGCTCCTCCGCCCTCGTCGAGGACCTCTACAAGGTGGTGGCCAAGCGGCCGCCGGAGCCGGGCATCCTCGTGCTGCTCGGCCGCGGCGGGGTCCTCGTCGTCGCGGTGCTGGCCGCGCTGCTCGCCCTCGATCCGAATGGCACCATCCTCGAGCTGGTCTCCTTCGCATGGGCCGGTTTCGGTGCCTCCTTCGGTCCGATCATCCTGCTGAGCCTCTTCTGGCGACGGCTCACCAACTGGGGAGCTCTCGCCGGTCTCGTCGTCGGAGCGGTGACGGTGTTCTCGTGGAACGCCTGGGGCACCGAGCTCTACGAGATCATCCCCGGTTTCATCGCCAATGTCGTGGTCGCGGTGATCGTGAGCCTGGCCACCTACCGCCGCGATGAAGAAATCGAGGAGGAGTTCGATCGCGCGACCGGTCTCGCCAAGGTGCGCGCCGTCGCCGCCTGAGCGACCTCAGCGGCCCCGGAACCAGTCGAGGTCCCGGCGCTCTTTCTTGGCGGGGCGACCTGTGCCCGGGTCTCGGCGCGGCATCGCGAGTCGCCACTCCCGTGGCTCGGGGGCAGGGGAGTGATCCGCGTAGCACTCGCGGGCGATCGCGGCCGCGACGCGCTTGTCGAGCAGCCGCTCCACGACCACCACGCGCTCACCGGAGGGAGCGGTCGCCTCGATCCGGTCGCCGACCGCGATCCGCTGTGCCGGCTTGGCCCGCTTGCCGTTGACCTGCACCTTGCCGCCCTTGCACGCAGTAGAGGCTGCCGAACGACTCGGGAACAGGCGCACCGCCCAGACCCAGACATCGGCTCGTACGCTGCTCGGCTCCATGACCCGAGAATAGGCGGTCGGAAGAGGGGTGACGACCGCGCGTGGGCCGGCTCCCGACGGATCGGGCACAGTGGTGCCATGCCCGAATCCGAAGACATCGCCATCACCTCGGACGTCATCCGGCTGGGACAGCTGCTGAAATTCGCCGGACTGGCCGAATCCGGGGCCCACGCTGCGGCGATCATCGCCGACGGCGAGGTACGGGTGAACGACGAGACGGAGACGCGCCGGGGCCGGCAACTGCGTCCCGGCGATGTCGTAAGCATCGCGACACCCGCCGGCGCCCTCGAACTACGGGTGACGGCCGACGGACCGGTGTGACGACCCGGCCCCCAGCGGTACGTGGTCAACCCCATCGTCGAGCGATGGGGTTGACCACGTACCTCCACCACTGCGGAAGGGTTGACGAGGTACCGCTCCTCAGGTGAGGCGCTGTCGCCAGGACTCGGCGTCGGGGACGACGAAGGCCGCCGCATCGCCCATGCCCTGCGCGTCCCAGGTCACGACGAGCAGCGGTCGTGAGGCGGCCCGGCCCATGAAGCTGGTGTCCACCTGCGCGGAGGTGATCTCTTCGCGTGGCACGCGCACCTCGCGTTGAGGAGCGACCTGCACGAAGATCAGTGTCTCGTCGCCGAGGCCGAGGGTGCCCGGCCCCGGCCGCTGGGACCGTCGATCCGAGGCCACCCCGAAGAGCGTGGCCGCCGTGGATTCGCTCACGCCGGCGGCGACGAGCGCTCGCCGATGCCCGCGGCGCATCCGGGCGACACGCAGCGCACCGACGATCATCAGCGTCACGACCACCAGGCCGAGGGCAGCGAGCACGTACAGCACGACATCGAGCATGCGGTCATCTTGCCGCATCGGCGATGCGGGCACGTACGATGCCGGGGTGCCTCCTCGTTGCCCGCTGCCGTCACGACACGGTCTGGACGCCGCCTGGCTGCGCACGCCCGATCGTGATCGCACCGCACCGGCACCCTGGCCCACGATGGGGGACTGGCTGAGGGAGCGGCTGCCGGGCCGGCTGGACATCGAGGGCATGCTCGCGGATCGGCGTTTCGTCTACGACAGCGGCCGACCGGTCGGCGATGACGACCCCTATCTGCCGCACACCTTCGTGTGGTTCCATCGGGACCTCCGCGACGAGGTGCCGGTGCCGGGTGCCCTGCCGATCCTGTATCACGACGATCGGATCGTCGTCGTGGACAAGCCGCCGTTCCTGGCGACCATTCCCCGTGGGCGGCACATACGCGAGAGCGTCGTGGTCAAGCTGCGGGCGCAGCTGGGGCTGCCAGAGCTGACACCTGCCCACCGGCTCGACCGGATCACCTCGGGCATCCTCGTGCTGGTCGCCGAGCGACGGTGGCGCGGCGCCTATCAGACCCTGTTCCAGCAGCGCCGCGTCGAGAAGGTCTACCGAGCGCTCGCGCCCGTGGACGAGAGCCTCGTGACCCCTCGAACCGTGCACAATCACATCCAGAAGACGCGCGGCGACTGGCGTGCGTACGTGGTGGACGGGGCGCCGGTGAACGCCGAGACCGAGCTGATGCTGGAATCGCGGGTCGATGGGCACGGCGTCTACCGGCTCCTCCCGCGGACGGGGCGCACCCACCAGCTGCGGCTGCACCTCGCCGGTCTCGGGCTGCCGATCGTCGACGACCCGCTCTATCCGAGCATCACCCGCACCGACCCGGACGACTTCTCCCGGCCCCTGCAACTGCTGGCCAGCGAGCTGTCCTTCGACGACCCGGTGGACGGCTCGCCCCGCCACTATGCGAGCGCTCGTCGGCTCCCGCTGCGGTCCGAACAGTAGAGCTTCGACGACGGATCTGAAAAAGTTGTCACGACGATGTCGATCCGGTGTCACGTCGTTCGACGTCTGAGTAGAGGACGCTGACAGGCGGCGTCCCGATGAAGGGACCACACCCATGAAGTACATGCTGATCATGCGTTCGACCGCCGAGGCCGCAGCCAGCTTCGAGGAGATGGACTTCGAGGAGATCATCAACCAGATGGGCCGCTACAACGAGGAGCTGATGAACGCGGGCGTCCTCGTGACAGGCGAGGGTCTCAGCGATGCCGGCGAGGGCTTCGTCGTGGACTTCTCGGCCGAAACGCCGATCGTGTCCGACGGACCCTACGGGGAGATCCACGAGCTGTTCAACGGCTTCTGGATCCTGCAGGTCGCGAGCCGCGAGGAGGCGGTCGAGTGGGCCAAGCGCGCCCCGCTGGGAGCGGGCGCCAAGCTCGAGGTGCGCCGCGTGACCGACGAATCGGACTTCGCGGACTACGCCGACAACGAGTACGTGCAGAAGGAGGAGGGCTGGCGCGAGCAGCTCGGCACCCAGTGAGCGAGCGGAGCGAGCGAGCCGTTGGGGCTGGTTCATGCCGGTGGCCGCGTAGCGTGTGTTGTTTCCTGCGGGTACCGGCATGAGCGAGCGGAGCGAGCGAGCCGTTGGGGCTGGTTCATGCCGGTGGCCGCGTAGCGTGTGTTGTTTCCTGCGGGTACCGGCATGAGCGAGCGGAGCGAGACCCGCCGCACCCTCGACGCCATCTGGCGGATCGAGGGTGCGCAGGTCGTCGCCACGCTGGTCCGCGTGGTCGGCGACCTCGGCCTCGCCGAGGATCTCGCCCAGGACGCGCTCGCTGAGGCACTCGATCAGTGGCCGGGTTCCGGGATACCCCGGAACCCGGGGGCCTGGCTCACCTCCGTTGCCAAGCGGCGCGCGATCGATGGATGGCGTCGCAGCGAGCGGTTGGACGATCGTTACCGCGCTATCGGCCGCGATCTGAGCGATACCGTGGAGCACGACTGGGAGCCCATCCGCGATGACGTGCTCAAGCTCGTCTTCGCCGCCTGCCATCCGGTGCTGAGTCGCGATGCGCGGGTGGTGCTGACGCTGCGGGTCGTGGCCGGGTTGTCGACCGAGGAGATCTCCCGGCTGCTGTTGGTGCCCGTCTCGACCGTCCAGCAGCGGGTGGTGCGGGCCAAGCGCTCGCTCGCGGCGGCCCGGGTGCCGTTCGAGATCCCCGAGACCGGGGAGTGGCCCGAACGACTCGGGGCGGTGACCTCCGTCGTGTATCTGATGTTCACCGAGGGCTATGCCGCCAGCAGCGGCGAGGAATGGGTGCGCCGCGACATCGCCGACGAGGCCTTGCGCCTCGGCCGGATCCTGGTCTCGCTGGTTCCGCGCGAGGCGGAGGTCCACGCACTGCTCGCACTGATGGAACTGCAGGCATCGCGGTTCGCAGCACGTCGAGGTGTCGATGGCGCGCCCGTCCTGCTGGAGGACCAGGATCGGCGCCGCTGGGATCGGGGCCAGATCGACCGTGGCGTGCGGGCCTTGGAACGCGCCGATGCGCTCGGCCGGGGACGCGGACCGTACGCCCTGCAGGCCGCCATCGCCGCCTGTCATGCGCGAGCGTCGAGTGTCGAGGAGACCGACTGGCACGAGATCGTCGCGTTGTATGAGGCCTTGGAGCAGGTGACGCACAATCCCGTCGTGACCGTGAACCGGGCGGTCGCGATGGCGATGGCGAGCGGCCCATTGGTGGGACTGCGGTTCCTGGACGAGGCGGATCTCTCGGCCCTGCGGTCCTCGTATCTGGTTCCGAGCGTGCGCGGTGAGCTGTTGCGGCGCGTGGGACGGCGAGGCGAGGCCGCCCAGGAACTGCGCCGGGCCGTCGAGCTCCTGCCCGACGGCCCGCAGCGCCGCGTGATCGAAGCCAAGCTCGCCGCCCTCGCCCCCATGTGACCCGCACCCCTCGGACGGCGCGAGCGGTGACCTACGCACCCCTCGACCCGCCCGAGGGGTGCGTAGGTCACCGCTGCCCGGGCGAGGCCGCCTTGAGAGGTGTGTAAGTCACCGCTCCCGGGGTGAGTCGAGGGCGATGCGAGACTGAGGACATGAGCGATGACGTGCGCGACTTCTGGGACCAGCGGTACGGCGAGCGGGAGCAGTCCTGGTCCGGACGGCCGAATGCGGCTCTCATCGACACGGCAGAGGACATGCCGCCCGGGCGGGCCCTCGACCTCGGCGCGGGGGAGGGCGGTGACGCGATCTGGCTGGCCCGCCAAGGCTGGCAGGTGACCGCCGTGGATATCTCCCGGGTCGCCCTGGACCGAGCCGCGCGGGCCGCCGCCGAGGCAGGGATCGATGCCGAGCGCATCGAATGGGTGCCCGCCGATCTCGCCACCTGGGAGCCGGCCGGACAGGTCGACTTGATCTCGGCCTGCTTCTTCCAGTCCCCGGTCGAGCTCCCACGCGACGAGGTGCTGCGCCGTCTCAGCGGCAGTATCGCACCGGGCGGACACCTTCTCGTGGTGTCGCACGCGTCGCCGCCGCCCTGGGCCAGGGATCACGAGGGGCACGGCCCGGCTCTGCGTGGCGCCGAGGAGGAGGTGGCCGCGCTCGACCTGCCGTCCCGGGACTGGGAGGTCCTGGTCGCGGAGGATCGGCCCCGTGCGGTGACCGGTCCGGACGGGCAGGAAGCGACGATCGACGATGCCGTGGTCCTGTTCGGGCGTCGCTGAACGCGTCTCGCCCGGCGGAGACCGGCTGGACCGGCGTGCTTCGATGGAGACATGCTCGTCGCCTTCAGTATCTCGCCCATGACCCCCGATGACTCCGGCAGCGTGTCCAGCGCCGTCGCCGAGGCGGTCCGCATCGTCCGTGCCTCGGGCCTGCCCCACGAGACCAATGCGATGTTCACCAATCTCGAGGGGGAGTGGGACGAGGTGATGGGGGTGGTCAAGTCCTGCGTCGACGCCCTCACCGCACAGCACCCGCGGGTGAGCCTCGTGCTGAAGGCCGACATCCGTCCTGGTCACGACGGCCAGCTGACGGCCAAGGTCGACCGGCTCGAGCAGCAGCTGGCGGGGGACGCCGATGACTGACGACGCTCGGCTGGCAGCCTCGCTCGTCACGGAGGCTGCCGGTCTCGCCGCCCGGATGCGGTCGGAGACCGATCTGCGCATCGCGCAGAAGACGTCGATCTCGGACATCGTCACCTCCGCCGACACCGCGGCCGAACGTCACATCGTCGAGACTCTGGCCGCCGTGCGCCCCGAGGACGGCATCCTCGGCGAAGAGGGTGCGGCCGCCGAGGGCACGAGCGGGCGCCGGTGGATCATCGATCCGGTCGACGGCACCTATAACTTCGCCTCCGGCTCGGACTACTGGTGCTCGGCGATCGCGCTCGTCGACGGTGACGAGCTCGTCCTGGGGGCGGTGGCACACGCGTCGACCGGAGACGTCTACGTCGGCGGCCCGAAGTACCCCACCACCGTGAACGGCGCACCCGCCGGCCCGATGCCCGACCTTCCGCTCGCCGGCATCAGCGCCGCCACCTATCTGCACCCTCCACGTCTGCGTGAGCCGGAGATCGCCGATGCCTTCGCGCGCGCGGCGTCCCTGCCCGCCACGCTTCGGATGCTGGGGTCGGGTTCGATGGACCTCGTCGGGGTCGCCACCGGGCTGCTCGGCTGCTGGTTCCAGCACAGCGTCGCGACCTGGGACTGGTTACCCGGTGCGGCCCTCGTCGCCGGGGTCGGCGGAGCCACCCGTCAGGTCGATGTGGGATCGGTCACATGGTCCGTCGCTGGGCCTCCCACGGCCGTCGAAGAGGTCGTCTCGGCGCTCGGCTCTGAGGCCTGAGTACGCTCCGTCACATCCCGGCATCTGGTGGCCCCGAGCGTCGGGTAGTGTGCCCACCAAGTAGAACGCCGATCACAGTCGAGACTGGAGCGACTGGGGCGGTGGGTGTTCGTACGAGAGGACAGAGACAAGCCGATGGTCGATGTGGACAAGGTCCTGGACGAAGCCGGTCTGACGAACCCACACGTGCGCGAGTACGTGAAGGAGTGGGCGGCAGTCACGACGCCCGAGCGGATCGAGGTCGTCAGCGCCGCCGATGATGCGCGGCTGGTCGCCGAAGCCCTGGAGTCGGGCGAGTTCAAGCCGGCGGGAGAGGGTCTGTACTACTCGCAGTCCTATTACAAGGACACGGCACGCTCCGAGGAGCGCACGATCGTCGCGACGAACGATCCGGCGGACAAGGGTATCTACAACAACTGGCGCCCGGCGAGCGAGATGAAGCCGAAGCTCATCGAGCTGATGACCGGCGCTTCAGCGGGCAAGACGATGTACGTGATCCCGTACCTGATGTCCCCCAAGGGCTCGCCGCTCGCGGAGTTCGCGGCCGGTGTCGAGATCACCGACAACCGTTCGGTCGTCATGCAGATGATCCGCATGGCGCGCGTGGGCGCGGAGTACATCAACGATCTGGGTGACTCGTTCGTCCGGGCCGTGCATGTCACCGGCGACCTGCCGAACCTCGGCCAGGGCACGCCCGATGACAAGCGTTACTTCGTGACGGTCGCCGACGAGCGCACGATCCTGCACTTCGGCTCGTCCTATGGCGGCAACGCGCTGCTGGGCAAGATCGCCCACGGTCTGCGCCAGGGCTCCTACGACGGCTGGAAGAACGGCTTCCTCGTCGAGCAGTTCATGCTGCTGGGCATCACCGACAAGCAGACCGGCGAGAAGTACAACATCTGCGGTGGCTTCCCGAGCGCCTCGGGCAAGACCAATCTCGCGATGACGCTTGCCCCCGATGCGCTGGGCGACCGGTACTACGTCGAGTTCTACGGCGACGACATCGCCTGGCTGTGGGTCGGCGAGGACGGCAAGCTCTACGGGATGAACCCGGAGAACGGCGTCTTCGGCGTGGCCAAGGACACCAACGAGGCCACCAACCCGACCGCGCTGGACTCGATCCAGCCCGGCAGCGGTGCGATCTTCACGAACGTGGCCTACAACGTCAAGACGCAGGAGGTCTGGTGGGAGGGCAAGACCAAGAACCCGCCGGAGGACCTCGATGGCTGGCATGACTGGAAGGGCGAGGCGATCGCCGATCGCACGCCCGAGCAGGCCGGCGAGCCGTGGGCGCACCCCAACAGCCGCTTCACCACGACGATGGGCAATGTCCCGAATGTCGCCAAGGACTACGAGGACCCCAAGGGCGTCGAGATTCACGGCATCATCTTCGGTGGCCGCACCCGCGACCGTGAGCCGCTGATCCGTGCGATCGACGATGTCGCCGAGGGCGTCTACGACGGCCTCACGCTCGGCGCCGAGGCGACCTTCGCCGCTGACGGTCTCGACGGCCAGCTGCGCTACGACCCGATGTCCATGCGTCCGTTCATGTCCTACCCGGAGGCCGACTACGCGGCGCACTGGCTCGAGGTCATCGGCCGGGCGTCCGAGAAGCCGGTCTTCGCGCACGTCAACTGGTTCCAGCGCGATGCCGAGGACGGCCACTTCCTGTGGCCCGGTTACCGCGAGAACCTGCGGGCGCTGCTGTGGCTCATGCAGTACAAGAACGGCCAGGTCGAGGGCCGCCGCACCGCGGTCGGCGTCCTGCCCACCGAGGAGGAGCTGAACCTCGAGGGCCTGGATCTCCCGCAGGAGGATCTGGACCGGATTCTGACGATCGATGTTGATCGTTGGCGTCAGGAGATGGGCTTCCGCGAGGAGCACCTCAACCAGTTCGAGGGTCTGCCCGAGGAGATCTGGGAGGCCCACCGCCGGGTCGCCAAGGCACTCGACGACGAGTCCTGATCGGTCAGAGCGAAGGGGCGGGGAGGCGTGTCCCCGCCCCTTCGCCATGTGCCCCTCCCCCCTGGGCGGTGGGTCAGCGTCCGTTCTCAGCGCGGGGCGGTGCATGAGCGCCCAAATGCTTCGGGTGAACGGACGCTAGCTCACCTTTGTTCCGTGATGACTGTTCCGCGATGACGGAGGATGTGCCTCTGTGGTTGTCACGGCAACCGCCGAAGCACATCCTCCGTGCGGGCTCGGGAGACGATGTGCCTCTGTGGCAGCGGGAGCGACCCTGAAGGCACATCCTCCGTCATCGGCTCCTCGCGGTGGGGGAGCCGGACGGGTGGGCGGTGGGCCAGCGTCCGTTTTCGGCCTGGGGCGGTGCGTCAGCGTCGGTTGGCCCGAGGCGATGGACGCTAACGCACCGCCATACCTGGCCGAGAGCGCTACGGCCGCTCCCACGTGCCGTGACCGCGAGCGGTGATGGGATGCTCGGGGAGTGGAGCAACATGTTGTCCGAGTCGCCGCGGCGATCATCCTCGATGATCAGGACCGGGTGCTCACCGTCCGCAAGCGCGGCACTTCGGTGTTCATGCAGCCCGGAGGCAAGCCGGACCCGGGGGAGACGGCGATGGACACGATTCGCCGCGAGCTGGCCGAGGAGCTGTCCCTCGAACTGGCGCCCGATGAGCTGAGCTATCTCGGCCGCTTCGTCGCCGATGCCGCCAATGAGCCGGACCACCAGGTCGAGGCGGAGGCCTTCTGGGTGCACGTCCGCGCACCCGAGGTCGCGATCGCGGCCGAGATCGAGGAGCTGCGCTGGATCGAGCCGGCCGACCTCGGCCACCTCCCGATCGCCCCGCTCAGCACCGACCATCTGCTTCCGCTCGCCTGGCCCACCTGACTCCGTCCCAGATGTGGCCAGTTGTGGCCCGTTCGGCGACCTCGAAACGGGCCACAACCGGCCATATCTCGGCAATGTGGGCTGGGCGGAGGCCTCAGAGACCGAGGGTGCGCTGGGTGGCGAGCAGAGCCTCGGCCGAGGCGTGAAGGGAACGCTCCTCCGCGGCCGACATCGTCAGGTCGAGGACGTGCTCGACCCCACGCGCGGTCACCACGCTGGGTACGGACAGGGCGACACCGTCGAGTCCCCGATAACCGCGGTGGACCGTGCTGACCGGCAGCACGGCGTGCTCGTCGTGCAGGATCGCCTGAGCGATCCGCGCTCCGGCGAGTCCGATCGCGTAGTTGGTCGCTCCCTTGCCCTCGATGACCCGATAAGCCGCCCCGCGCACCGCTTCAGTGAGCTGCTCCAGCTCGCCGTAGGAGAAGTGGTCGCCCTCCGGCGAGGTCCAGTCCAGGATCGGCACCGGGCCGATCCGGGCCTGCGACCACAGGGCGAACTCCGAGTCCCCGTGCTCGCCGACGATGTCCGCGTGCACGCTCGCGGTCGACACCCCGGCGCGGTCGGCGAGCAGTCGCCGCAGCCGGGACGTGTCGAGGACGGTGCCCGAGGAGAAGATGCGCTCGGTGGGCAGACCGCTGATTTGCTGAGCGGCCACCGTGAGCACATCGCACGGATTGGTGACGATGCAGTAGATCGCCTCCGGCGCGTGTTCGAGCAGCGTCGGCAGCAGCGTGCGCAGGATGCCCACATTCGTCTCGGCGAGATCGAGGCGGGTCTGCCCCGGCTTCTGCTTGGCTCCCGCGGTGATGACGATCAGATGCGATCCGGCGGCCACCGCCGGATCGGCCCCACCGCTGATCTGGCTGGCCCCGGTGAATTGCGTACCGTGCGCCAGATCGAGCACCTCGGCCTCGACCTTCGGTCCGTCGATGTCGTAGAGCGCGACCTCCCGCGCCACACCGCGGATGAGCGCGGCATAGGCCAGGCTGGTGCCGACACTCCCCGCCCCGACGACCGTGAGCTTCGCATTCCGGCGTGCCAGTGCTCCCGGGCTACTCACCGAGCGCCTCCGCGAGGGCGGCGAGGGCCTGATCGATCTCCTCGCGCTCGATCACCAGCGGGGGAGCCATGCGTAACGTGCGCTCGTGGGTCTCCTTGCAGAGCACGCCGCGATCCCGCAGCAGCATCGACACCTCGCGGCCGGTCTTGGCGCGGGGATCGATGTCGACCCCGGCCCACAGCCCGCGGCCACGTACCGCGGAGATCCCCTTGCCCTCGAGCGCGCGCAGTCCGGCGTGCAGGTGTTCGCCCAGTTCCTTGGCGCGCTGTTGGAACTCGCCGGTCGAGAGCAGGTCCACCACGGCCCGGCCCACCGCGCAGGCGACCGGATAGCCGCCGAAGGTCGAACCGTGCTGGCCCGGCTTGAGGACGCCCAGTACATCGGAGCGCCCGACGACCGCCGAGATCGGCACGATGCCGCCGCCGAGGGCCTTGCCGAGGGTATAGAGATCGGCGCGCACGCCCTCGTGGTCGAGGGCGAACAGCGTTCCCGTCCGGGCCAACCCGGACTGGATCTCGTCGGCGATGAGCAGGACATTGTTCTCATCGCACGCGCGCCGGACATCGGACCAGAAGCCGGCGGGCGGGACGATGACCCCGGCCTCGCCCTGGATGGGCTCCATCAGCACTGCCGCGGTGTTCGGCCCGATAGCGGCGCGTACCGCCTCCGCGTCGCCGTACGGGACGGTCACGAAGCCCGGGGTGAAGGGACCGTAGTTGTCGTGGGCGGCCGGGTCGTCGGAGAAGGACACGATGGTGGTCGTACGCCCGTGGAAGTTGTTGGTGGCGACGATGATCTCGGCACGATCGGTCTCCACCCCCTTGACCTCATAGGCCCACTTGCGGGCCACCTTGATCGCCGACTCGACTGCCTCGGCGCCGGTGTTCATGGTCAGGACCATCTCGGTGCCGGTAAGTGCGGCGAGCTCCTCGCAGAAGAGACCGAACTGGTCGTTGTGGAAGGCCCGGGAAGTGAGGGTGAGCCGGTCGAGCTGCTGATGTGCGGCGTCGACGAGTCGGCGGTTGCGGTGGCCGAAGTTCAGTGCGGAGTACCCGGAGAGGAAGTCTAGATAGCGGCGTCCGTCGACATCGGTGACCCAGGCGCCCTCTGCCTCGGAGATCACCACGGGCAGCGGGTGGTAGTTGTGCGCCCCCCAGCGCTCGTCGCGCGCGATGTACTCGGCCGTCTGCTGCGTGTCGGTCATGACCCCACACTAGGCAGCCTGAACGGTCGAGACCAGCACGCCGGTATCCTCGAGGTGCCCCTACCTCTTCCTCTGGAGTCGTCATGTCCGCGGCGCGTCGTCGTCTGTTGATCCTGTCGTTCGCCGCGACGGTGCTGCTGCTCGGCGCACCGGTGGCAGCCACGTCCGAGGGACCTGTGTCCGTCGATCCCGCCGATGGTGCCGAGCTGGACGAGGCGCCCGCCGCCGTCACCTTCACCTTCGACGAGCCGGTCAGTGATCCCGCCTACGCGAGCGTCATCGTGGACGGGCATCCGGTGACCCTGCCGGCAGGTGATCCGATCGTCGACGGCGGACGCGTCGTCGTGGACCTCTCGGGTGTCGAGACCGCGGGGCGCGACTGGCTCGTGGCCTACCGGGTCCCGGCGCAGAGCGGTGTCCTGGACGGCAGCACCCGTTTCTCCGTACCCACCGCGGAGGTCAACGACGAGCCGATCGCGCAGGGAGTGCAGGAGGACGAGAGCGTCTGGGGGACGCCGTGGCCCTGGGCCGGGGTCGTCGCGTTGGTGCTCGTGCTCGCGGTCGTCCTCGCCCGCGGCGGACGCCGGGAGAGGAACGCCCGATGAAGCAGACCGTCCGGCTCGCGTCCGCGGGCCTGATCGTGGCGCTGGCCGTGGTGGCACTGGCATTGGTGATCCCGGGCAACGCCCCGGAGCCGGCACCGCCGGGGATCCCTGATCCGGGTCAGTTGGTCGGCTGGGGACTCCCCGTCGCCCGACTGGTCGCCGATCTCGGATCCCTCGCCACCATCGGCTTCCTCCTGGCCGCCGTCGTCCTGCTGCCGTCCGGTCCACGTCTGGAGGGACTCGCGGTCCAGGCGGTACGGATCGCCTCGTGGTTCGCGATCGCCTGGGGGATGGCCGCGGCAGCCCTGCTCGTCCTCAATGTCGCCGATGTCTTCGCCCGGCCCCTCGGCGATCTGAACATCGACCTCATCGCCTCCTTCGTGCTGGACTTCGGACCCGGCCGGGCGCTCGCTCTGCAATCCATCGGCGCCTTCATCGTCGCCGTGGCGTGTCGCTGGACCCTCGGCATCCGTCCGCTCGCAGTGACGCTCGGGATCGCGCTGGCGGCCGTCGTCCCCGTCGCGCTCGCCGGTCACGCCGCCAATGCCGGTTCGCACACGCTGGCCGTGTTCAGCCTGATGCTGCACCTGCTCGGCGTGATGGTGTGGGTCGGCGGACTGCTCGCCCTCGGATGGGTCGCTCTGCGTGGCAGCAGGCGGCTCGACGAGGCAGTGATGCGATATTCCACCATCGCGCTATGGGCATTCGTCACCGTGGGCGTGTCCGGCGTCGTCAACGCCTCGATCCGTCTCGGCAGCTGGAGCGAGATCGCCAGCGACTACGGCGCGCTCGTGGCGGTCAAGGCCGTCGCCTTCGCGGCCCTCGGCGTGTTCGGCTGGGCCCAGCGGCGACGCATCGTCGCCCGTGGGGTCGGGTTCGCGCGGCTCGCGGTGACCGAGGTGTTCATCATGGTCGCGACGATCGCCGTGGCCGTCGTCCTGTCGCGGACACCGACTCCTGTCGGCGAGGACGTCCTGCAGACCCCCGCCGAGCGGCTGCTCGGCGGGTCGATGCCGCCCGCGCCGAGCGTGCGCGAGATCTTCCTGGGGTTCAGCCCGAACGGGTTCGGTCTGGCCTTCGTCGCCTTCGCGGTCTCCCTGTACGCCTGGGGGCTCATCGTGCTGCATCGGCGTGGCGACCGCTGGCCGATCGCCCGCACGGCCTCGTGGTTCACCGGGGTCGTCATCGTGGCATGGGCGACCTTCGGCGGCATCGGCCAGTACTCGCACGTCATGTTCAGCTGGCACATGGTCTCGCACATGATGTTGTCGATGATCGCGCCGATCTTCCTGGTGCTCGCGGCGCCCATGACGCTCGCGCTGCGGACGCTCCCGGGTGCCCGGCGGCCGGGGGAGCAGTCGCCGCGCTCCCTGCTGATGGCCTTCCTGCACTCGCGGGTCGCGCGCTTCTTCACCCATCCGGTGGTCTCGGCGGCGATCTTCATGGGCAGTCTCTACGTGCTCTATTTCAGCAACCTGTTCGGCACGCTCATGCAGTCGCACTCCGGGCACGTCTTCATGGAGCTGCACTTCCTGCTCGCGGGCGTGCTCTTCTACTACGTCGTGATCGGCGTCGACCCCTCGCCGCGCTCCGTGCCTCCGCTCGTGCGCTTCGGGCTTTTGATGGTCTCGATCCCGTTCCACGCCTTCTTCTCCGTGGCGGTCATGAGCGCCAGCTATGTGATCGCCGAGAGCTTCTACCAAGTGCTCGACCGGCCGTATGCGACCGATCTGCTGCACGACCAGTACGTCGGCGGGGGGATCGCTTGGGCGACCGGCGAGATCCCGCTGGTCCTGGTGCTGATCGCGATCTTCGCGCAGTGGGTCCGCTCGGACGCGCGGGAGGCCAGCCGTCACGACCGCCAGGCCGACCGCGACGCCGATGCCGAGCTCGAGAAGTACAACGCCTACCTGGAATCACTCGACCGGGAGTGACGACGGCGCTCGCCCCGGCAGGGGCGAACGCCGTCGTCGCGCGGTTCGATCCGGTTTAGAAGATGATCTGTCCGCCGGTGGTGGCGGCGGTGAATCGTTCTTGGGCGTCGGCCCAGTTGGCGATATTCCAGAAGGCCTTGACGTAGTCGCCCTTGACGTTGAGGTAGTCCAGGTAGAAGGCG
>NZ_VLNT01000017.1 GCF_007421815.1 Aeromicrobium piscarium
GCAAGCGGGCTGGTGACCTCCTCGATCGGGACTTCACCGCCGAAGCTCCGAACCGAACCTGGGTCATGGACTTCACCTACGTGAGGACCTGGGCCGGGTTCGTCTACGTCGCGTTCATCCTCGACGTCTTCGCCCAGAAGATCATCGCCTGGAACATCGGCTCGACCAAGGCCGTCGAGCTGGTCGACGTTCCGCTGCGGATGGCGCTGTGGCACCGCGACCGTGAAGGCCACCCGATCGTGCCCGGCGAGCTGATCGGCCACGCCGACGCCGGCAGCCAGTACACATCGATCACGTTCACCGAGCACCTCACCGAGAAGGGCATCCGGCCCTCGATCGGGACGGTGGCTGATGCGTATGACAACGCGCTCATGGAGTGCGTGATCGGCCTGTTCAAGACCGAGTGCATCCGCACCACGGTCTTCCACACCGGCCCCTACCGGACCATCGCCGACGTCGAGTACGCCACCGCCGGATGGGTCGACTGGTACAACACCAGGCGCTTGCACGGGTCGCTTGGCATGATGACACCAACAGAGTCCGAGCAAGCCCACTACGCGGCCCTCAACCGAGAGCCGCAACCCGTATAGGAGCGGCAGCGAACCTGGGGCGGTTCAATGCGGAGGATCAAGGCTGCGGTGCACGCCGCATCGCATCGCTGAATCACAGCGCGGTTCAGCTGGCTCGTGGAAGACGGGTAGCTGGTGGGTGTGTGGGGAGGCGTCGCTTGTGGTGGCGTGGGTCGGCGCCGGGCAGGAGGCGGCCATGGCGGTCGGTGAACTCGTGGGTCGTGGGGTCGATGACGAGTGCTCCGGCATGAACCGCCCGATGGCATCTGGGACATAGCCCGATCAGGTTGGCCAGGTCGGTGGGTCCACCGCGGGACCACCAGATGATGTGATGGATATGCACCACGGGCGCCCGACATCCCGGGGACGCGCACTCGTGTCCTTGTCGGGCGAGGACCGCAGTCCGTTGCCTGGGCGTCGCCAACCGGCTACTGCGCCCGACGTCCAGGACTCCGTCCTTACCCCCGACTGCGACCGGGGTGATGTCTGCTTCGCAGATCATCTCCTGCAGCTGGCGGATGCCGATGGTCCCGAACCCCACCAACTCCCCGGCCCCGGCGTCATCCATCAACGTCGACGCGTCGATCGTCAGGGCCAGGTGGGGGCGGACCCCCTTGTCCCCGGGAAGACCATTTTCGAGCACCGAGTCGAGGAGTCGTTCCAGCCCGTCGACTCGCCGCTGGGCACTCGTGCGCGGATCATCCGCACCCTGGGGTGCCGACAGGGACTGCAACAACGTGGTGAGTTTCGCGCCGGTGGTGGAGTTGAGGAACCCATACACGTGCCAGCCGTCGGGGACGGGGTTGACCTGGATATCCTCACGGGCCATGCCATCGATCCACGCCTGATCCAGTTCATCGGGATACACCGCATCCCGCAGGGTGCGAACCACCTGACGTAGCGCGGCAGGCTCGGCCGACGCGGCGACGTCCAAGAGCTCGGGAAGCAGGTCACGGGTGTGTCCCGGTCCGACGTGGGTGACCGCATACGACAGGTGCTTCACATGCTCCAACGACATCCCACCGGCCGAAGCCAGCTCGACGGCCTCGGGGATCTGCTTCAGCGTCACCCCAGATCTGACCAGCTCGTTCGCACGCCGCGAGCTCACCCGCAACTGATCACGCAACCACGCCTTCACCGAGCTATACCCCTCACCCTCATGCTCGAGGGTCTCCGACATCTCAGCCGTCAGTTGAGCCTGGGCCGCATCGATCGCATTGCTCGTCTCTTCGAGCGCCCGTAGCGCATCGGTCGAAGGCGCGAACGCATCCAACAACGCTGCGGTGTCCCGCAGCCGCTGCGCCAGATCCCCCGAACTCATACACCTATAGTATCGAACAAGCGTTCGAACATCAAGAGATGGTGGCAGCCTTTTCCGGCGGACTGCCGGGGGTACGGAAGATGTGACTCCCTGGTGGTCATAGCAACCGCCGAGGCACATCCTTCGTCACCGCCAGATGAGGCGGCCGCCTCGGGAGGCAGCTCAGCCGCGCGGACGCCAGCGGCCGAAACCGCCCTCGCTGCTGATCGTCTGTCCGACGATCCACCGAGCCTCATCGGTCAGCAGCCACGCGATCAGCCGAGCCGGGTCGTCCGGCTCGCCGTACCGACCGAAGGGGAACATCGGTCCGACCGACCGCATCATGTCCTCGGTGAGATAACCGGTATCGACCGGCCCGGGATTGACCGTGTTGACTCGAATGCCGCGATCGGCCAGCTGGTCCGCGATGGTCGTGGTGACTCCGGCGATCGCCGCCTTGGCCGCCGCGTAGGCCACCTCGCCCGGCATCGGCCCGAGGCCCTGACCCGATGTCAGGAGGACGATCGAACCGGATGCTCCATCCTCGTGCTGCGCCGCGAAGGCCTGCGCCAACAGGATCGACGCGCGCGCGTCGACCGCCCAATGACGGTCGAGTTCGACCGCCGTGAGCTCGCCGAGAGCACCGTCCGAGCCGCTGAGCGCCTGATTGCACACCAGAGCGTCCACCCGTCCGAACTCCTCCACAGCGGCCGCGATCACGTGCTCCGGCGCACCCTCGTCCATGAGATCGGCGTGCAGGTCGGCCACCCGAGCATCCCCGACGAGGTGACCGCGCACGCCGTCGAGCATCGGACCGAGGTCATCGGAGCCCCACGGCTGCTCGTCGTCGTGTGGCGAGAAGTGGTGGCAGAAGACGCTCGCACCATAGGCCGCGAGCCGGCAGGCGAGGGCGTAGCCGATCCCCGCGCGGCGGCTGACTCCGGTGACCACCACGGACCGGCCACGTAGAGGCAGTGGCTCGCGGGCCAGTTCGCTCGTGCGCGCGGGGTGCATGAGCCCAGTAGATCAGACGGGGATCGACTACCGTCTCGAGGAATGGAGTCGCCTGTGGATGCCATCACCGAGAAGCTGATCGCGCCCGTCATCGACCATGTGCGACGGCATGATCCCGGGACGGTCGCCGGCTTCTACCTCTACGGTTCGGCGATCTCCCGGCTCCGCCCCGACAGCGATGTCGACCTGTTGCTGCTCACACGCCGCTCCCTCACCGCGGACGAGCGCGCCAATCTGATCACGCTGCTGCTGGCTCACTCCGGCTGGCCCGGCCACGCGGAGCGCTTCCCAGAAGCCGCGGACAGACGTCCGCTCGAGTTCACGAGCCTGGTCCTCGACGACATCGTTCCTCTGCTCGAATGGCCGTCGCGGGACTTCCAGTACGGCGAGTGGAAGCGCGCCGAGCTCATCGACGGAGCACTGTCACCGCCTACGAGGGACCCCGACATCGTCACGCTGCTGGCCACTGCCCACGCCGGGCATCGAGCGCTGCTCGGCCCGCCCCTGGAAGAGCTCGTCCAAGCCGTCCACCCAGACATGCTGCGCCGCGCGGTCGTCGCCAGCATCCCCGGACTGCTCGACGACCTGGACGGCGACGAGCGCAATGTCCTGCTGGCCCTCGCGCGCGCCGTGGTGACGGCCCGCGACGGCCGGATCGTGTCCAAGGACGCCGCAGCCGACCGGGTCGCCGCGCATCTCGACGGACATGACCGAGCACTGCTCGAACGGGCACGGGACGGCTATCGCGGCATCGTCGACGACGACTGGAGCAGTCTCACCGGCGAGGCCGCCTCGCTGGCGCGACGTCTGGCTGAGCTCGCGGTCGGCCTGGAAACCTAACGTTCGCGCTGGCGAAGTCCGCGATGAGTTCCGCGAGAAGCTCGGGCCGGTCCTCTGCCACGAGCGTCGCCGCGTCCTCGATGACCTCCAGCCGGGAATCGGGGTAGAGCGCCTCGAGCCGGGGGCCGTGGACGGCGGGCATCAGCCGATCCTCGGCGGCCCAGACGATCAACACCGGCTTGGTGAACGATCTCCACTGCTGCGATAGCCGGAGCAGCTCGGCACGAGACGGGTTGCCGGTCGCGAAGGCGATGAAGTCACGCCGGATGCGCCGATCCGCCATCGCCGGACGGAACCAGTCGATGATCAGCTCATCGGACAGACCGACGACCGACATACCACCGTAGCCGCGCTTCATCTGCCGGAAGACCCGCAGGCCCATCAACCGCAACAGCAGCGAGAAGCCACCAGGGATCCTGCCCGCGATGTTCATGATCTTCGCCGGACCGGGCGGGAAGTTGTCGAAGGCCTCGCAGGCCACCAGCACCAGGCCACCGATGCGGTCGGTGCGTCCGTCGTTGATGAGGAACTGACCCCCACCCCAGTCGTTCAGCACGAGCGTGACGTCGTCGAGGTCGAGCGCATCGAGGAAGTCCCCGAGGATACCGGCCACGCCACGCTGCGAGAGATCGGCACCGGGACGCATCGGCAGGCGATGACCACCGAGCGGCAAGGTGGGCGCGATGATCCTCATGCCCGGCAACAACGGGACGACCTTGCGCCAGACCCGGTGGTCCATCGGAACGCCGTGGCAGAGCACGATCACAGGGCCGTCTCCGCCGGTGTCCTCGTAAGCGAGGGGTCCGGCCTCCAGCTCGACGAACGGCATCGCTGCACCTCATCCGGTCGTTCTCTGAGTCGTCCACCATCCTCGCAGGCAACACGGCCGGCGCGGAAGGCTTCGCCCTGCAGCCACCTCGTGTTCACGCGGGCGCTGCCCGATCGTCGTCTGCCGTGCTTAGCGTCTCGCCACGTGCATCGACGACTTCTCTCCTTGACCGCCGCGACGGCTCTGGTCCTCGGGACCTCCGCCGCGGCCGCAGCCACCACTCAGTACCCCGCCGATACCGATCCGGCCGGATCGCTGACCCCGCTCGGCACCTATCACACCGGCCAGTTCGACGAGAGCGCCGCGGAGATCGTGGCCTTCCACGCCGGTACGCAGCGCACCTTCGTGGTCAACGCCTTGTCCGGCCAGATCGACGTGCTCGATGCCTCGGATCCGACTTCACCGGTCCAGGTGGGCACGATCGCGGCCCCGGAGGGGGTGGTGAACTCCCTGTCGGTACGCGAGGACGGCCTCGTGGTCGCCGCGATCGAGGCACCGACGAAGACCGATCCCGGCCACCTGCTGTTCGCCGACGCGACCACACTGCAGAACCTCGGCACCGTCGAGGTCGGCGCGCAACCCGACATGGTCAGCATCTCGCCCGACGGCGCCTACGCAGTCTCGGCCGACGAGGGCGAACCCGCCGACGACTACAGCGCCGACCCGGAGGGGACGGTCAGCGTGGTCACGCTGCCCGATGAGCTCACCGCCCCGGGGCAGGAGACCGTTCGCACCGCGACCTTCCACGACTGGGAGGAGAACGGCCCACGCGACCTGCCCGAGGAGGTCCGGATCTTCGGACCCGAGGTGAACGCCGATCGTCCCGTGTCGGCCAATCTCGAACCCGAGTACGTCGCCATCGACGGCACCACCGCCTACGTGACTCTGCAGGAGAACAACGCGATCGCGGTGGTCGACCTCATCGGCGCCCAGGTGACCGACCTCTGGCCGATGGGTTTCAAGGATCACAGCCAGCCGGGCATGGGCTTCGACGCCTCGGACCGGGACGACGCGATCGCGATCGAGCCTCAGCCGGTGCTCGGCATGTATCAACCCGACGGCATCGGTGCCTACTCCGCGGGCGGACAGACCTATCTCGTGACCGCGAACGAGGGCGACGCGAGGGAATGGGGCGACTACGCAGAAGGCGCCCGCGTCAAGAACCTCGGCAAGGACGGCCTGGCGCCGATCTGCGAGGACGCTACCGCCGCCGCGTTGACCGGCGATGCCGACCTCGGCCGCCTGAACATCACGCTGGAGAACGGCCTGCGCGAGGACGGCTCCTGCTACGAGCAGCTGTACTCCTTCGGCGGCCGGTCCTTCTCCATCTGGACCCCCGAGGGCGATCTCGTGTTCGACTCCGGCGATGAGTTCGAGCGGATCGTGGCAGAGGCGCTGCCGGAGCACTTCAATTCCAACCACTCGGAGTCGAACTTCGACGGCCGCAGCGACGACAAGGGTCCCGAGCCGGAGAACCTGGCGATCGGTCAGGTCGGCGACCGGACCTATGCCTTCATCGGCTTCGAGCGGGTCGGCGGGGTGATCGCCTACGACATCACCGACCCCACCGCACCGGAGTTCGTCCGCTACACCAATGAGCGCGACTTCTCCGTCTCGGCCGAGGAGGAGATCGACGGTGGAGCCGACCCCGCGGATGTGCTGCGACGCGCCGGCGACCTCGGACCCGAGGGGGTGGCCTTCGTGGCCGCCGCCGACTCCCCCACCGAACAGCCGCTCGTCATCACGGGCAATGAAGTCTCGGGCTCGACGACCTTCTTCGCCGTGACCACCGAAGACGAGGACGGGTCCGGTCCAGGACCGGACCCGGAGCCGACCGAGCCCACGCCCACGGAGCCGGCGCCGACTGAGCCGCCCTCTGAACCGGCGCCCACAGACGCACCGGGGACCGACCCGCCGGGAGACTCTCCCGCGAAGAAGCCCACCGGCGATCTGCCGGGCACGGGTGCCACCGTCTCGCCCTGGTGGTTCGCGCTCGGCGCCGCGCTGCTCGCCGGCGGCGGGCTCGTCACCTGGCGCCGCCTGAACGCCTGACGCTACCTCCGCGAGTGGTGCAATCCTGCCCGCGAGTGGTGCATATTCGCCCCTCGATCGTCGATTTCGGGGCGAATCTGCACCACTCGGCGAGACCCCGAGCGGGACTCGACCGGCAACGAGGGGGGTCAGGACCAAGCGGAACGCACGAGAGTGTGCACGGCGGCGGGAGCGAGGCCCGCGCTGGCCGCCAGGGCCGCCTCTCCCGCCGGTGAGTCGGCGGCGTGCAACGTGGACGGACCGAACCAGCGCGCCCAGCTCTGGGCGAACGCCTCGCGCCGATCGCGACGACGGGCGAACTCTCCGGGCACCGCGTACCAGGTGTGACCGACCGGATGGGCCCGCCCGAAGAGCACCGCCCATCCGGCTGCCGCGCCGGCGGGCGGTGCGAGCTGACGAGCGACGAGGTAGCGCGGGACGGTGATCGGAGCGAGCAGCTCCTCGAGGGCCTGCGCGAAGATCCCGTCCTCGGGCTCGTCCCGCAGTGAGAAGCGGTAGGCCCCGGTCGCGTCGACCAGGACCTCGACTCCGGCGGCACCCGGCGCGTACAGACCGCCGAGAGCGAGTGCGTCGGCGACGAGGTAGGCGTGCGCGATCAGGCCGTCGTCCCGCGCGGCCTCGCGGGCGGCGCGCCAGGGGTGCCGCCGCACCTTCTCGCCCTCGACGCCGTGCTCACCCATCCGGGCCCACGGAGGGGCCGGCTCAGCTCGGGGAGCATCGACCATCGGGACGGACGCGCCCCCGTCCGCGACGACCCGAAGGACCGTGCGGGACCGGTCCTCATAGGGCTCACCCACCCGCCAGCGCCGGCCGATCACCTCGCGGTCCTGCGCACGTACCGCCATCGCGTCGTTGATCGCCGCCAGATCAGTGAGGTCCGGCGGCACGTAGGGAGAGAACCGGGCGTCCACATGGGGTACGCCCGAGACGATCTGACCGTCATCGTCGACACCGAAGTAGCCATCGTGCTTCCGCACGAAACGCCGCCAGTCGCTGTCACCGCCGGGGTGATCGTGGGCGACGCAGACGACGCTCCAGGTGAGCGCCACCTTCCGGCTCCAGTCCGGGTCGATACGCAAGGCCCGGCCTCGGGTCTGGATGACCGCGGAGCTCGTGCTCGCCGTCGACAGATCGATCAGCGTGGTGACCTGCTGGGCGTCCCAGCCCTCGCCGAGCAGCGCTCGAGTGCCGACCAACACCTGACAGTGGCCCTCGCCGAAGAAGTCCGTGACCAGCGGCACCCACCGCCGACTCGTCCAGGGCCCGGCGAGCTCGACCAGATCAGGTGCACCCTCGATCTCCCTGGGCTCGAGCCGGCCCGCGATCTCCGGTCGCCGCGCGGCGATGAACGCCAGCAGGCGGTCGACGACGGGCGGTCGCGCAGCGACCGTGCGTCCGGTCATCAGTACCGCGTCGACGGGCGCATCAGCGAGGCCGGCCATCACCTCGAAAGCCGACCCGTGCTCGGCCGGCGCTCCTTGCAGAGCCGCCGCGGACGTCGCGCTCGCGCGTTCAAAGTCGCACACCACGACCGCCCGCAGCCGCTCCCCCAGCGCGATGTGCTCGATACCCACGATCTCGGCAGCGGCGCGCATCTTGCTCACACTCCGGCTCAGCACCCGGTCCACCCGCGACTGCGCGGGACGCGAGACCCCGCGGCGTGAGGCCTGCAGTCCGATACCGGGCAGTGCGGCCCTCAGATCGTCGATCACCGCCTCGTCCACCGGGTCCTCACTGTGCCGGAGGCAGCCGCCGACCCAGTCGTCGAGGAGCGCGGACCAGTCATCGGTCGACAACGGGACCCGGTGCTCCTCGGTGAGACGGGCACCCTCAGGGAGGGCCAGCAGACCCGCATGAACGAGGCGGAGCGCCGACCGCGCCAGCTCGGGCTCCTCCCGCGCGAAGGTGTTCCAGCCGACCGGCACCTCGCCGAATCTGCGGTCACACCACATCAGGAGCGGTGTCGTGCCGTAATCCGGGTCCAGCAGCTCGGTCGTCAGCTCGGCGAACCGTCGCGAGGAGTCGTCGAGCCAGCGGTCCTCGTCGGCATCGGGCGTGGTGAGCCACGCCAGTTCCGCGAAGGGCGCGAGATCGCCTTCGCGCACCGCGGCCGGGATCGACGCGCTGTAGACGATGTCGCCGAACAGCTCCTCCACCTGCGCCGCCTGCCGCTTCGACAGGGTGCCCGGCGGCGTGGCGGTGAGGCCGAGGACGTGCGCCTCCGGCATCTCCGCCAGCACCTCGGTGAGCAGTGCGCCCCACGTCTCCAGCAGGTGATGGCACTCGTCCAGGACGACCGTCACCGGGCCGGCGGCGTGGAGCGCGGACACCAGCGCCTTGCCGTTCTCGTGCAGTCGGTCGACGAGGGGCACTTCCTCCCCGGTCCGCTCGTCGGGGTCGAAGCTCGCGAGCGACTGGTAGGTGAGGGCGGTGAAGGGGCCGTCGAGATGGCGGGCCGTCGAGACCGGCCGTGAGTCATAGCGCTCCCAGGTCCGCGTCCACTGGCCCTGGATGGCGGTATTGGGACAGAAGACGACGGCCGGCTGCCCCAGCTCGCGGAGGAACTCCATCCCCAGCACCGTCTTGCCCGCTCCCGGAGGCAGGGAGACCCAGAGACGGCGGCGGCCCTCGCGACGTCGTTCGGTCAACGTCGCGAGGGCCTCGCGCTGGAAGCGCCGGAGCGCGTAAGGCGCCTGGCTCAGAGCTTGTAGTCCTTGAGCAGGCTGCGTCCGATGATCATCTTCTGGATATCGGACGTGCCCTCGCCGATCAGCATGAACGCCGCCTCGCGATACAGCCGCTCGATCTCGTACTCCTTGGAGTAGCCGTAGCCGCCGTGGATACGGAACGACGCCTCGACGACCTCATTGCAGTACTCGCTCGCAACCATCTTGGCCATGCCGGCCTCGACGTCCATCCGCTCGCCGGCGTCCTTGAGCCGCGCCGCCCGCACGACCATCGAATGCGCGGTCTCGACCTTGGTCGCCATCTCCGCGATCCGGAACAGCACCGCCTGATGCTGCGCGATCGGCTTGCCGAAGGTCTCGCGCTGCTGCGCGTAAGCCACACCCAGCTCGAAGGCGCGATTGGCGATGCCCACCGCGCGGGCACCGACGTTGACGCGGCCGACCTCGACCCCGTCCATCATCTGGTAGAAGCCCTTGCCGGGCTCGCCGCCGAGGACCTGATCGGCACTGATCTGGTGCTTCTCCAGGATCATCTCGGTGGTGTCGATGCCCTTGTAGCCCATCTTGTCGATCTTGCCCGGGATCGTGACCCCCTGGGCCGTCTCACCGAAGCCGGGCTCCTTCTCGATCAGGAAGGTGGTCATGTTCCGGTAGACGCTGTCGGCGCCCTCGTCGGTCTTGCACAGCACCGCGACGAGCGTCGACGAGCCGCCATTGGTCAGCCACATCTTCTGCCCGGTGATCTCATAGCCGTCGTCGACCTTCGTCGCCTTGGTGGAGACCGCCGAGACATCCGAGCCCAGTGACGGCTCGGACATGCTGAACGCGCCCCGCACCTCGCCCGTCGCCATCTTCGGCAGGTACTTCTGCTTCTGCTCCTCGGTGCCGTGCTGCATCAGCATGTACGCCACGATGAAGTGCGTGTTGATCACACCGGAGACACTCATCCAGCCGCGGGCGATCTCCTCGACCACCAGCGCATAGGTGAGCAGCGACTCGCCGAGGCCCCCGTACTCCTCGGGGATCATCAGACCGAAGATGCCCAGCTCCTTGAGCCCCTCGACGATGTCCGTCGGGTACTCGTCCTTATGCTCCAGGTCCGTCGCGACCGGCAGGATCTCCTTCTCCACGAACTGCCGTACGAGCTTGAGGATCTCCTCCTGCTCATCGGTCAGGCCTTCGGTACGGACAAGACGACCCATGGGGATCCTCCTCGGTGTCAGGTGTGATCGTCGCGACTGTACCGCGAGCGGCACCGCGAGTGACCGGCGAGTAGTGTGTTCCGCCTCACGCCTCGCCCACCTGGACCGAGATCTGCTCCCCGTTCGTCGACCACCGGAGCTCTCGGTTGACGAACGGGGAGCACATCTCGGTTCTACGCCGGTGCCGGCGGCGGCACCCGTCTGCCCTGCGCGGAGATGACGACCACCAGTCCGCCGAGGATGAGCGCGAGCCCGACATAGGTGCCCCACGGCAACGCCTCACCGAGGAAGACGGCCGCGAGCATCGCCGCGGTGGGCACTTCGAGGAGCAGCGCCAAGGAGATCACCACCGGCGTCATCACCGCCAGCAGATGGTTGATGATCGAGTGGCCGAGGAACTGCGCGCAGAGCACCACACCGGCGATCAACCACCAGTCGCGCCCCGAGATCCCCGTCAGTCTCACCCCGAGAGCCACGCAGAGCGCGGCGGTCGTCACCGAGCACACCCCGTAGACGCAGAAGGTGTACGTCGTGGTGCTCATACTCGCTCGCGCTCGACCGCCGGCCACGACGTAGAGGGCCGCGAACAGCCCTCCCGCGAGCGCCAGCGCATCGCCGATCAGCGCATCGCGCGAGACACCGAGGTCCACGCCGGTGATCGCGAGTACCCCGGCGATCGCCAGCGCGCACCCGGCGAGAACGACCGGTCCGGTGCGTGTGCCGCGGAAGGCCTCGATCACCACCACCCAGAGCACCTGCATGGAGACCAGCGCGATCGCAGCGGCCACCGAGGTCAGCTTGAGCGCGGCGATCCAGGTCGCGAAGTGTCCGGCCAGCATCACGCCGGCGAACACCACGAGTCCCCACCTCCTGCGTCCCAGGCGCATCAGGTCACGACGGCCGGCCGTCAGGGCGAAGGGCGCCAACAACACCGTGGCGGCCGCATTGCGCCAGAAGGCGATCGCCAGCGCCGGTGCCGCGATAGCCGCCATGAGCGGTCCCGAGGCCGAGACGCCGAGGATCGCCACCGCCAGCAGGAACACGCTCACGGGAACAGTCTCCCCGGCGTGCGCGGAGCACCGGATCCCGCCTCCGTCACATCGCCACCCATCGGGACCCGTGGCTAGAGTTCTACCGTGAGTACGACCACCGGACGCATCTTCCTGTCCCGCATCGTCGGGCAGGCGGTCTTCGACCCCGTGGGCGATCAGGTCGGCAAGCTCCGCGACGTCGTCCTGGCGGTCCGCACCGCCCGCCAACGGCCCCGTGTCCTGGGTCTCGTCGTCGAGATCCTGGGCCGCCGACGTGTGTTCTTGCCGATCATGCGGGTCACATCGATGGACTCCGGTCAGATCATCACCACCGGTGTCCTCAACCTGCGTCGCTTCGAGCAACGCCGCACGGAGACCCTCGCCGTCCACGAACTGTTCGACCGCACGGTCTCCTTCGGAGAAGGGCTCGAGGGCACGGTCTACGATCTCGCGATCGAGTCCGATCCGCGACGAGACTGGTACGTCTCGGATGTCGCGGTGCAGGAGAAGGGCAAGCGCTTCGGCCGACGCGGTGCGAGCCACGTACTGGAGTGGGACGAGGTGAGCGGTCTCGCCCAGGACGAGAGCGGACAGGGTGCCACGCATCTGCTCGCGACCATGGACGAGATGCGGCCCGCCGACTTCGCGAGCGCCCTGCGCGATCTCACCCCCAAGCGCCGGCTCGAGATCGTCGCCGAGCTCGGGGACGAGCGCCTGGCCGATGTCCTCGAGGAGATGCCCGACGCTTTCCAGGCCGAGATCCTGGGCGTCCTCGATCCGGATCGTGGCGCCGACGTCCTCGGCGAGATGAACCCGGACGACGCGGCCGACCTGCTCGGCGGCCTTCCCGCGAAGACCGCCGAACAACTGCTGCTGCTGATGGAGCCCGAGGACGCCGACGATGTCCGGCGACTGATGGAATACGAGGACCGCACCGCCGGCGGCATGATGACCACCGAGCCGGTCGTGCTGCTCCCGGACGCGACCATCGCCGAGGCGCTGGCGCTGATCCGCGAGCCGGAGCTCCCGCCTGCGCTGGCGGCGATGATCTATGTGTGCCGTCCACCCGTGGAGACGCCCACGGGCAGGTTCCTGGGTGTCGTGCACTTCCAGGCGCTGCTGCGAGAACCACCCTCCACCCTCGTGGGAGCGATCGTCGACAATGACATCGACTGGCCGCGCCCAGAGACCTCCCTGGCTCAGGTCTCGAGTCTGCTCGCGGCCTACGACATGGTGGCGCTCCCGGTGGTGGACGAGAACCAGCATCTGCTCGGCGCCGTGACCATCGACGACGTCCTCGACCATCTGCTGCCCGAAGGATGGCGCGAGCAGGACGACACCGCACTGGAAGGGGGCCTGATCCGATGACCGAACGAGAGCGCGCACGCCTGGACCAACCACGCGACCTGCGCCGGTCGCTGCGACCACGCCGCGACCCCGATCCCGAGCGCTTCGGTCGCTTCGCCGAGGGGGCCGCGCGATTCCTCGGCACGGCGACCTTCATCGCCTGGATGACGATGTTCATCGCGGCGTGGCTGGCGTGGAACATCCTCACGCCGCCGTCCTGGCGCTTCGACTCCTATCCCTTCATCTTCCTGACACTGATGCTGTCCTTGCAGGCCTCCTACGCTGCACCGCTGATCCTGCTCGCGCAGAACCGCCAGGAGGCGCGGGATCGGATCACCGCCGAACAGGATCGTGAGGCCGCCAGCCGGTCCCATGCCGACATGGAGTTCCTCACGCGCGAGGTCGCCAGCCTGCGACTCAGCCTCGGCGAGGTCGCGACACGCGACTTCCTGCGCGGCGAGCTCCGCTCCCTCATCGCCGAGATGAAGGAGCCCGAGGACGACGCCCCCGACACCCCGCGCTGACCAGGTACCCGTTGAGTGTGGGGGCACCTCACGCACACTCAACGGGGTGTCGGTGCGGTTTCGACGGCACGTACGATAGGAATCATGGCTGCCGTGACTGAGGACCAGGTCCGCGAGGCGCTCTCCGCCGTCAACGACCCGGAGATCAAGCGTCCCATCACCGAACTGGGGATGGTCGACACGATCACCATCACCGACGAGACGATCACCGTCCGTCTGCTGCTGACCGTCGCGGGCTGCCCCCTCAAGGACACGCTCAACCGCGACGTGACGGCCGCGGTCGCCAAAGTCGCCCCGGCGCACCTCGCCACCGTGGACATGGGCGTCATGACCGATGAGCAGCGCAAGGCCATGCAGGAGCACCTGCGCGGTGGCCGCGCCGAGCGCGAGATCCCCTTCGCCCAGCCGGGCTCGCTGACCAAGGTCTACGCCATCGCCTCCGGCAAGGGCGGCGTCGGCAAGTCCTCGGTGACCGTCAACCTGGCCCTCGCGATGGCACGCAGCGGACTCAAGGTCGGCATCGTCGATGCCGACATCTACGGCCACTCGATCCCCGACATGCTCGGGCTCGGCGACCAGCGTCCGACACAGGTCGAGGAGATGATCATGCCCGTGCCCGCGGCCGAGGGCATGAAGGTCATCAGCATCGGCATGCTCAAGCCTCGCAAGGACCAGGTCGTCGCCTGGCGCGGACCGATGCTCGACCGCGCACTCGTGCAGATGTTGGCCGATGTGTACTGGGGCGATCTGGACGCGCTGTTCCTCGATCTTCCCCCCGGCACCGGCGACATGGCCATCAGCCTCGGGCAGCATCTGCCCGGTGCGGAGGTCATCGTCGTCACCACACCCCAGCAGGCGGCCGCGCAGGTCGCTGAGCGCGCCGGCACGATGGCCTCGATGATGCACCAGCGGGTCGTCGGCGTCATCGAGAACATGTCGTATCTCCAGCTGCCGAGCGGCGAACGCATGGAGGTCTTCGGATCCGGTGGTGCCGACGAGGTCGCCACCAAGCTGAGCTCTCGTCTCGGCTACGACGTCCAGGTGCTCGGCCGGGTGCCGCTGGAGGAGAAGTTCCGCGAGGGCGGGGACTCCGGCGATCCCATCGTCGGAGCCGATCCCTCGGCCCCTTCGGCCGTCGTGCTGCAGGGCGTCGCCGATGCCCTCAGCGGTCGGCAGCGGGGGTTGGCGGGCATGCAGCTCGGGTTGTCCCCCGCCGGCCGGCTGTGACCCGCGGAGCCTGACCCGTGTTCGGGATGGGATGGCCGGAGATCGCGGTCATCCTCATCGTGGCGATGATCGTCTTCGGTCCGGACCGGTTGCCGGAGCTGGCCCGCCAGTCGGCCCGCTTCCTGCGGACCGTCAAGCAGATGGCCGACAACGCCAAAGCGGATCTGCAGCGTGAGGTCGGCGACGACTGGAAGGACCTCGACCCCCGCCAGGCGGTGCGCGAGGTCCTCGCCGAACAGGACCGCGATGCCACGCCGCCGCCGGTACCGCCCGCGCGAATCCTGCGTCCCGGAGAGATCCCCCCGTACGACGACGAAGCCACCTGACCTCGCTCACCTCCCCGCCTGCTCACCTGTTGGCGGTAGGCCATCAACCCTTCCCTCACCGGGGTGAGGTTGATGGTCTACCACTACCGGGGCGGAGGGTCACTCCTCGATGGAGGCGTCGAGGTCGGCGGCGACTCGACGCAGGACCATGCCGCAGGACTCGTCGAGCCTCTCGGTGTCTCGCAGATCGAGCATCAGCCGCGCCGTGGCGGCCTCCTCACGCATCCTATGCGCGACCTGGGCCGCCGTGCCGAAGTTGATGTGCCCGTGCAGGCGGACGACGGTGGTGTCGTCGCGGTGATCGACATCCACGACCGGCGACGAGGTCTCCGGTCGGTCGGCGAGCATGTGCAGGCCGAAGCGACGCGAGATCTCCTCCAGCGCACGCACCCCGCGCACGCTGTTGCCGAACCGGTCGAGCCGCGGGCTGAACGCCGCGACACCGAACTCCGACGGATCGACGGCGATGATGCCGCCGGAGACGCCGCTCTTGGCGGGCAGTCCGACGCGGACCGTCCACCGTCCCGACGCGTCGTACATGCCGCAGGAGGACATCACGGCCACGACATCGCGGGTCACCTCGGGCGCCAGCACCTGCTCGCCCGTCGCCGGATTGCGCCCGCCGAAAGCCAAGGTGGCCGCCATCGTGGCCACATCCTTCGCATCGACCTGTATCGAGCACTGGCGGAAATAGCTCTCGACGGCAGTGTCGACCCCGCAGTCGAAGGCCCGATAGGAGGCCAGCAGGTGCGCGATACCGCGATTGCGCTCTCCCGTCTCGGACTCCGAGGCGTAGACATCCTCGTCCACCTTCAACTCCCGGCCCGCGCATGCCGACATCAGCGTCAGCAGGCTCGAGGTCTTCTCCTCGATGGTCTCGCCGGGTGCCATCGCCGTGGTGGCGATCGCCCCCGCGTTGATCATCGGGTTGTCGGGCTTGCCGCTCCCCGGCTCGAGGCTGATGGCATTGAACGGCTCGCCGCTGGGTTCGACGCCGACCCGTTCGAGCACCTCATCGCGGCCGAGGGTCTGCAAGGCGAGAGCGAAGGCGAAGGGCTTGGAGATCGACTGGAGTGTGAAGCGGTGGCCGGCATCCCCGGCCGCATGGACGCCGCCGTGCGGTGAGACGAGCACCAAGGAGAGCGCATCGGCATCCGCTGACGCCAGTTCGGGGATGTAATTCGCGACATCGCCGGACGTGTCATCGCGAACGTCGTCGAGAACGGTGGTCAGGGCATCGACGATGGGATCATCGGTCATGCCGGCACCCGCCAAAGAAGAACCACACGATACGCGGGCACCGACATGACAACCCCCATCGTTCCCTCGCTGCGCTCGGTCATGCCGGCACCCGCCAAAGAAGAACCACACGATACGCGGGCACCGACATGACAACCCCCATCGTTCCCTCGCTGCGCTCGGTCATGCCCCCATCGTCACACGCTGACCGGACCCAGGAAGCGGGTGCGTCCCCTGCGCGGCTCGCGATGCGCGAGGGCCTCGCGCAACTGCCCGCGGCCGCGGTGGATTCGCGAGCGCACTGTGCCGAGCTTCACGCCCAGCACGTCGGAGATCTCCTCATAGCTGAGTCCTTCGACATCGCACAGGATCACCGCGACGCGGAAGTCGGCCGGCAAGGAGGAGAGCGCCGCCTCGACATCGGGGTCGAAGCCGGCATCGTGGACGATCGACTCCGGCAGGATCTCCGCGCTGGGCAGGCGTTCCTCGGCGCCGTCGAAGAAGGGATGGGTCTTCTGGCGCTGAGCCTTGCGGGCCTTATCCAGGAACAGATTGGTGGTGATGCGGTGGACCCAGCCGGCGAAGTTGCCCGGCTCGTAGGTCTCGAGGGAGTTGAACACGCGCACGAAGACGTCCTGCATGAGGTCCTCCGCGTCCTGCCGGTTGCCGGTGAGGCGGTAGGCCAGGCGGTAGACCTGCGCTGAGTGCTCCTGGACGATCGCGTCCCACTGCACGGTGTTCGACTCCATGGTTAGATCCTCGGCCCCGATGCTGAGAGCACCCCCAAAAACTCCTGACGGTTCGCCCTCAGCACTTGTGACGTTCTTCACGACCAGTCTGACACGACTATGCCCTCGCGCGCGAGTCCGTACGGCAGGACGGAAGCGGCACGCTAGGCTGAACCACGACAACGGTTCGGACGAGGAGAGCATCATCACCACCGCAGCGAGCCTGGCCTTCGCCGAAGACCTGCATCCCGAAGACGATCACCTGACCGCGGCGCGCGCCCATGGCGAACAACTCGACGCCGTCCCCGTGAGCCCCGGCGCCGGTTCGGCGCTCACCTTCCTCGCGGCCGCCGTCCACGCCAAGGCCGTCGCCGAGATCGGCACCGGCGCGGGCGTCTCAGGACTCTATCTGCTGCGGGGCATGGCGGCCGATGGAGTGCTGACCTCCGTGGACCTCGAGGCGGAGCACCAACGGCTCGCACGTGAGGCCTTCGTCGCGGCCGGGTTCCCCCCGCAGCGCTACCGGCTGATCACCGGCTCGGCCCTCGACGTGCTCCCTCGGCTCATCGACCACGGTTACGATCTGGTCCTCATCGACGGGGACAAGGTCGAGTACGGCGAGTACTTCGACGAAGCTCTCCGCCTCATCCGCCCCGGTGGCATGATCGTGTTCGACAACGCCCTGTGGCACGACCGCGTGGCGGATCCGTCCCAGCGCGATCCGCAGACCACCGCGATCCGCGAGCTCATCGCCCGAGTCCAGGCCGACGAGACACTGCGCAGCGTCGTGATCCCGCTCGGCGACGGTCTCCTCGCGGTGCAGGTCGGGGCCTGAGCCGAACCCCTCCCACGGAGAGCAAGATCACACCACGTGACGTGGTCTCGATACGCTCAGTCGCTAGCGCTCCCTCGCACTCGACCACCGAATGATCGAGATCACACCGACTCGAAGCGGGCGGCGGAGCGGAAGCCAGCCGGCCCGCGCACAACGGCCACGACCTCGAAGGGCTCGATCGTGGGGGTGACACCCAGCCGCTCGGTGGCCGGGGCCGTCGACGCCTTCGCCTCGAAATCCTGCTGGAAGGCCGCGCGAGCCTCATCGGAGACGAAGACATAGGTGCCCTCGAACCACTCGCCCTCACGGGCGCGCCAGGTCTTGAAGCGCAGGCCCTCGAGACCCGCGAACTTCGCGAAGGACTCCTCCTCCACGTAGCTGCGAAGGCCGTCGAGGGCCCGATCACCGGCGCCGGCCAGTGACCAACGGACCGAGAGTCCGAACATCCGAGCTCAGATGGCCTTGAGCTGATCGCCGAGGGTCTCGGCTTCGTCATTGGTGAGCTCGACGACCAGACGTCCGCCGCCCTCGAGCGGGACGCGCATGACGATGCAGCGTCCCTCCTTGGTGACCTCCATCGGTCCGTCGCCGGTCCGAGGCTTCATGGCCGCCATGTGTTCCCCTCTCGTCATCAACGTCCGGCGAATGCGCCGGACGTGTCGATCTATTATCGCTCATCTCGACGGCGATCGGCGATAGGGTTCGAGAAAATCAGCCGGACCCGCTGTCTCGTGGCCTGTCGTGGCTGATGCAGGGGCTATGGCGGCGTTCGGGTGCGTGCCCGGTGTCGCCAGGACCATGCCTTGGCCGCGACGGACCGCTAACGGGCCACGCAGTCCGCCAGATGGTCGTTGACCATGCCGGTGGCCTGCATGAGGGCGTAGGCGGTGGTGGGCCCGACGAAACGGAAGCCAGCGCGCTTCAGCGTGCGTGCCATGGCCGTCGACTCCTCTGTCACGGCGGGGATCTCGTCCATGTCGTGTGGCACGACCACGACCTCGGGACGGAACGACCAGAGCAGGGCGTCGAGACCTCCGTCCAACTCGTTCACCACGCGGGCATTGGCGATCGTCGCCTCGATCTTGCGCCGATTGCGCACGATGCCGGCGTCGTCCATCAGCCTCTCGACGTCCCGGTCACCGAAGCCCGCGACCGTCTCCGGGTCGAAGCCCGCGAAAGCGGCCCGGAACGCCTCGCGCTTGCGCAGGATGATCGACCAGCTCAGTCCCGACTGGAAGGCCTCGAGGCTGATCCGCTCGAACAGCGCCTGCTCACCGTGAAGCTCACGCCCCCATTCCTCGTCGTGGTAGGCCTGCATGAGCGGGTCGGAGCCCTCTGCCCAAGCGCACCGCGTCACCATCAGTCGTTCGCCACGAACCAGCGGACCGCGTCCTCGGGATCGTCGCAGAGGTGGACACGGTCCAGATCCTCCTCGGCGATCATCCCGGCGGGCAGCATCGTGTCGCGCAACCAGTCGACCAGGCCCCGCCAGTACTCCGAGCCGTAGAGCACTATCGGGAAGGTCGTGATCTTGCCGGTCTGCGAGAGGGTGAGCGCTTCGAAGAGCTCGTCCATCGTTCCGAAGCCGCCGGGCATGACGATGTAGCCCTGGGAGTACTTGACGAACATCGTCTTGCGCACGAAGAAGTACCGGAAGTTGATGCCGATATCGACCCAGTCGTTGAGGGTCTGCTCGTGGGGCAGCTCGATGCCGAGACCGACCGAGACGCCGCCGCATTCGCTCGCGCCGCGATTGGCGGCCTCCATGATGCCCGGGCCTCCCCCAGTGATGACGCCATAGCCCGCCGCGCACAGGCCCTCGGCGATGCGTCGAGCGGCGTCGTACATGGGATCCTCGGGCGAGGTGCGCGCCGAGCCGAAGATCGCGACGGAGGCGCCCAGCTCCGCGAGACCGCCGAATCCCTCGACGAACTCCGACTGGATCCGCATGACGCGCCACGGGTCGGTATGGAGCCAGTCGTGCGGGCCACGATGATCCAGCAGGCGCTGATCGGTCGTGGACTCGGGCACCGCGTCACGGCGCAGGCGCATGGGGCCGCGTCGCCACTCCGCGGGTCGCTGCTTGCTCATGGGGTCAACCACCTCGTCAATCGTTCGTGGACCGTGCGCAGATGCTCCACGGGGACGTGCTCATCGGCCTTGTGCGCGAAGGAAGGGTCGCCGGGACCGTAGTTGACGGCGGGAACTCCCAGCACAGTGAACTTCGCGACATCGGTCCAGCCGTACTTGGGGCCGACCTCGCCGCCGACGGCCTCGACGAAGTCCGCCGCGGCCGGCCGGTCGAGCCCGGGGAGGGCACCGGGGGCGCTGTCGGTCACCGTCAGCCCGAAACCCTCGAAGACCTCCTGCAGATGGGTGAACGCGTCATCCTCGCTGCGATCGGGCGCGAAACGGAAGTTCACCGTGACGACGGCTTCGTCGGGGATGACGTTGCCGCTCACTCCCCCACTGATGCCGACCGCGTTGAGCCCCTCGCGATAGACCAGGCCGTCGATCTCGACCTCACGCGGCGCATAGGAGGCCAGGGTGTCGAGCACCGGAGCGAGCGCGTGGATGGCATTGCTGCCCATCCACCAACGCGCCGAATGCGATCGCTCGCCCACCGTGCGGATGTCGACGCGCATCGTGCCCTGGCATCCGGCCTCGACACCGGCATTCGACGGTTCCATGAGGATAGCGAAGTCGCCCGCGAGCCATTCGGGATGTTCGCGGGCGAGCCGTCCGAGCCCGTTGTGCACAGCGGCGATCTCCTCGGCCTCGTAGAAGACGAAGGTGATGTCGCGGACCGGCTCGGTGAGCTGTGCAGCGAGCTTCAGCGCGATCGCGACGCCGCCCTTCATGTCGCAGGTGCCGAGGCCCCACAGCGTGTCGCCCTCCAGGCGCGACGGAAGGTTCCCGTTCTCCGGCACGGTGTCAAGATGCCCGGCGATGACGACGCGCTCGCTGCGGCCCAGTGACGTGGAGGCGACGATCGAGTGACCATCACGTTCCACGCGCAGATGTGGAAGCGCTCGCAGGGCCTGCTCGACCGCGTCGGCGATCTCCGCCTCGTGCAGGCTCTCGGAGGCGATGTCGACGAGCGCCGCGGTGAGGTCGACGACGTCCAGGGACAGGTCCAGTTCAGGCACGTGACCACCCTAGAGGCTCCCACCGTCAGCGGTGGTAGACCATCGACCTCACCTCATGGGTGGCGGTAGCTCATCAACCCGCGGGTAGGGGTAGGCCATCAACCTCATCGACCGGTCATAACGTTGAGGATCTACCGCCCACGAGGCGGTGAGGTTGAGGATCTACCGCCCACCTCGTCGTCAGCGCTGGAAGACGCAGAACTCGTTGCCCTCGGGATCGGCCATGACGGTCCACTCCAGATCGTCGCCGCGTGGCCGCAGGACCCGGCCTCCGCGCTCGACGATGTCCTCGACACAGGCTCCGTCCCGCAGCCAGACGTCCCAGTGGACACG
The DNA here is from genome assembly GCF_007421815.1 of Aeromicrobium piscarium. GTDB lineage: Bacteria > Actinomycetota > Actinomycetes > Propionibacteriales > Nocardioidaceae > Aeromicrobium > Aeromicrobium piscarium. The sequence continues at coordinate 21,233 of NZ_VLNT01000017.1, forward strand.
GTTCTTGACGGTCTTGGGCTCGGGGACCGGCACGAAGTCGAAGGACTCGACCGGGGCGCCGGGGATGTCGTCGAGATAGGTGTAGCCGTCGTCGTGGCCGAGGGTGCCGCCCCAGAGCTCCTGCCACCAGGTCGCGATCGCGGCGTGATCGACGGCGTCGACCACGATGTCCTTCAGTCCCTCCGTGCGCTCCGGGACGACGAAGACGCAGAGCTCCCCGCCCTCGGGATCGGCGTAGACGGTCCACGCGAACTCGCCCTCCCCGCTGAGCCGGGGCGTGTCCTCGAAGGCCGAGAGATCGTGGGAGACGAGGTCGAGGTGGACCCGATGCTTGGCCGCCTTGGGCTCCGGCACGGCGTTGATCCAGATCGTCTGCTCGGGCCGCGCGCCGCGCAGCACCCCATCGCCGTCGGCGAGCACCTCGAGATCGAGCAACAGGCGCGGGGACCACCAGCGCCCCAGGGCGAGCGGGTCGACCGCATCGACCACGAGGTCCTTGAACGCGACGAGAGGTGCCATGGCCCCACCGTAGGGGCGACTCCGGACGACCGCCGGGCGACCGTCAGGAGCGCAGGTGGTCGGCGATGCGGGGAGCGATGGCGCGCAGGGCACGACCGCGGTGGCTGATGGCGTCCTTGTCTTCGCGGCTCAGCTCGGCCGTGGAGACCTCGTAGCCGTCGGCCGCGAACAGCGGGTCGTAGCCGAAGCCGCCCGCTCCACGCTCCTCGTGCAGCACGCGACCCGGCATCTCGCCGATCTCCACGATCTCCACACCTGGCGCGCAGAACGCCATCGCACACCGAAACGAGGCGCTCCGGCGCTCGTCGGGCACATCGGCCAGCTGGGCCAGCAAGAGACGGTTGTTGGCCGCGTCGCCGCCCTCATCCTTCGGCACACCGGACCACCGTGCCGACAGCACGCCGGGCATGCCGTTCAGCGCGTCGACGCAGATACCCGAATCGTCGGCGAGCGAGGGTAGGCCGGTGGCGGCGAGCGCCGCGCGCGCTTTGATGAGAGCGTTGCCCTCGAAGGTCGGCTCCGTCTCGGCCGGCTCGTCGTAGTCGGCGACATCGCGCAGTCCGAGAACCTCGACCTCCGGGACGAGCGGCGCGAGGATGCGCCGCAGCTCATCGAGCTTCTTGGCGTTGTTCGACGCCAGCACGACCTTCATCGGGCGAGGGCCTCGCGCTGGAGAGCGGTCAGATCGGCGCAGCCCTTGCCGGCGAGCTCCAGGAGGGCATCCAGCTCGCCCTTGTCGAACGGCGCTCCCTCGGCGGTGCCCTGCACCTCGACGAAGCGGCCGTCACCGGTCATCACGACGTTCATATCGGTCTCCGCGCGGACATCCTCGACATACGGCAGGTCGAGCATCGGCGTGCCGTCGATGATGCCGACGCTGACCGCGGCAACCGATCCCGTGAGCGCGTCGCCGGTGAGGGCCCCCGCACGGCCGAGATGGGCCACGGCATCGGCCAACGCCACATAGGCCCCCGTGATGGCCGCGGTCCGCGTGCCGCCATCGGCCTGGAGCACATCGCAGTCGAGGGCGATGGTGTTCTCGCCGAGAGCGCCGTAGTCGATCACCGCGCGCAGGGAGCGGCCCACGAGCCGGCTGATCTCGTGCGTGCGGCCACCGACCTTGCCCTTGACGGACTCGCGCGGCGACCGCTCGTGCGTGGCCTGCGGCAGCATGGCGTACTCGGCGGTGACCCAGCCGAGACCCGATCCCTTGCGCCAGCGCGGCACTCCCTCGCTCGCGCTCGCGGCGCACAGCACCCGGGTGCGCCCGAACTCGACGAGACACGAGCCCTGGGCGTGATCGAGCCAGTTCCGGGTGATGGTGATGGGGCGGAGCTGATCGGGGGTACGGCCGTCTTCACGCGTCATACTCCGACCGTATCGGGTCGCGCTGTCGATCCCGCGCGGTGGCCGGGATCGACGAAGGCCCCGGACCGTGAGGTCCAGGGCCTTCGTGCGGAGCCCGTCAGCCGACGGGTGTCAGGGAGCTAGTGCTCAGGCTCCCGTGTCGACACGCTCGGGCTTGCGGGGCTGCTCGGGCCCGGGCTGCTCGGGAGCCGGCGGCTCCTCGGGGGCGTCGCCACCCTCGACCACCCTGACGTAGTAGTTCACAGTGCCCGCCTCGCCGCTGGCCACCACGCGGAACTGCTGGCCCACGGAGGCACCGGTGATCGTCAGGACGCCCTCGCCGGCACCGTCCTGGCCGAGCGGCTCGGTCTCGAAGTCGCCGATCGACTCCTCCTCGCCGGTGTCCTCATTGAAGAAGCGGATATCGCCGGTCACGACCTCACCGGAGTTGAATCCCGCGAACTGCAGCGGGATGCCGGCGGCCAGCTCGGCGACGGTCGCCTCCTCCGGACCGGTCACGGAGACGCCCTCGGTGATCGTCAGCTCGATGCTCTCGTTGACGTACTGAGTCTCGCCGGCCTCATCCTCGTACTGGTATCCGACGCTCGCGGTGTACTTGGGCCAACCGTCGGCATTGGGCGCGACCGGGGGGTACTCGTCGCTCGGCCGGACAGTGCCGACCCACGAGCCGTCCTCCTGCTGCACGACCTCGGCCTCGTCAACGAGGCCGCCGCCGTTCTCACCCATGGAGCCGATGGCGACCGTGAGCGTCTCGACCTCCTCGGGCACCTCCTCGACGGTGGCGGTGACGCCTTCGCCCCAGCTGCCGGCCTTGAAGGTGGTGTTTCCGAAATCGACGACGAGATCGTCGCCGAGCTCGGCAGCGGTCGCCGGAACTGCCACCAGACCCAGGCCGAGCGTCGCCGCTCCGGCCAGTGCCACGGCGGCGCGTGTGATGATGCGCATGTGGTCCTTTCGTGCGACCACACGTCACCGCGCGGCCGAGTTCAGCAAATGGACGAGGCCGGTCGTCGGACCGCACCCCGCGCACTTAGCAAAACATGAGGAAGCCGTCATATGCACATCGGGTCCATATCTTGGGACGACCGGACCACTATCAGGCGGCTCGTGTGGCCACGATGATGTCGTTCTCGTGGTACTCGCCGGTCTCCGGGTCGAGGATGCAGGTGATCACCACGAGCCGCGCCGGGTCGTGGGTCCAGATGTCCTGATCGGCGATCTCGGTCTTGGCGATCTCGAGCTTCTCCTCGACGACATACGGCTCGCCGCGATAGGTGAGCTCGTCGCCGGCATCGAGGGTACGCACCTCGTCGCCGGCGCATCCCTGGTCCTCGCACGCGTGCGCGAGCACATAGTCCGTCCCGCCGTCCTCCGGGTAGCCGTTCTCGGGATCGACGACCTGCCAGAAGTTCTCGCCGGCGTCCGGCGGATTCCACACCGGGCTGTAGGGCATGGTCTGGACGGTCTCGATGTCGACCTCCGGCTCCGGCGCGGGAGTGGTGGGCGTGGCGATCTCCGCCGAGGCGCGAGGAGCCGGTTCCGGTTCCGATGAGCTGAAGACGCCGGCGAGCGCGGCGACGAGCACCGCGATCACGACGACCGTGAGAAGTCCGCCGCCGGCGAACCAGGGCCAGCGGCGGGTCAATGTTTCCTTGAACGTCATGTCGGTCGCGGGTCCTCCCCCGTCATCGTGTGGTCGACAGCTCGAAGACCTGGCCGGCCGTGACCAGCTCGTAGTCGCCGTCGTAGGTCGTCAACAGGTCGCGCTCGACCTCGGCACGGTCGGTCCACGCCGGGATGTGGGTGACGAGCAGCCGTCCGACGCCCGCCTCCGCGGCGATCTGACCGGCCTCGGATCCGGTCAGGTGCAGGTGGGGTGGATTGGTGGCCGAGTCGACGAAGGAAGCCTCGCACAGGAACAGGTCCGCTCCGTCGGCGAATCCGGCGAGCTCGTCCATCGGGCCGGTGTCGCCGGAGTAGACGATCGAGTGCCCTTCGTGCTCGAGGCGGACCGCGTAGGCCGCGACAGGGTGGCTCGTCAGCATGGCGCGCAGCGTGAACGGTCCGATCGTCGTCTCGAGTCCATCGGTCAGATCGCGGAACTCGAAGGGCAGCGTCATGCCGTTCGGATTGGTCGTGCCATAGGCGTCGGACAGATGCCAGTCGCTCCCCGCGGGCGCGTACACCGGCAGCCGCGGCAGGAGCCCGGTCGGATGGTACTTGCGGACCACATAGAGCCCGCTCATGTCGAAGCAGTGGTCGGGATGCAGGTGCGAGAGGCTGATCGCGTCGATCTCCCGTAGATCGATGTAGGTCTGCAAGGGCCCGAGCGCACCGCTGCCGAGGTCGAGCAGCATACGGAAGGTGCGCCCCTCGTACGGTGCCTCGACGAGATAGCAACTCGCCGCCGAGTCGGGACCGGGAAAGGAGCCCGAACAGCCGATGATCGTCAGTTTCACACTGTCACCCACGCAAACTGGTCGACGGAATCGATCTCGGGACCGAGGAACCGGCGACCGAGCCGCGCGAACTCCTCCGGCTGTCCGGTAGTGAGGAAGCGGTGCCGCGGCGGCGCGAGGGAGCGATCGCGTTCGAGACCTTCCCGCACGAGCAGGCGGAAGACGTCTTTGGCCGTCTCCTCGGCCGAGGACACCAGGGTCACGCCGTCTCCCATGACGTAGGACAGTACCCCGGTCAGGAGCGGGTAGTGCGTGCACCCGAGCACGAGCGTGTCGACGCCGGACTCTTTCACGGGACGCAGATAGCTCTCCGCGACCGACATGAGCTCGGGCCCACTGGTGACGCCGGCCTCGACGAAGTCGACGAAGCGTGGACACGGCTGGGTGATCACGTCGATCGCGGGGTTGGCGGCGAAGGCATCATCATAGGCCCGCGAGATGGCGGTGGCCTGGGTGCAGACCACGCCGATCCGTCCGTTGCGGGTGGCGTTCACGGCTCGCCGGGCGGCGGGCACGATCACCTCGATCACGGGCACGTCGTAGCGCTCGCGCGCATCGTGCAACACGGCGGCGCTGGCGGAGTTGCAGGCGATGACGAGCGCCTTCACCCCTTCACGCACGAGATGGTCCAGGCAGTCGAGGGCGTATTCGCGCACCTCGGCGATCGGTTTGGGGCCGTAGGGCTGCCGGGCGGTGTCGCCGAGGTACACGATCGGCTCGTGCGGCAGCTGGTCGAGTACGGCTCGGGCGACCGTCAGTCCGCCGAAGCCGGAATCGAAGATGCCGATGGGTGCGTCCGCCACAACATCTGAGCGTACGACCCCGGGCACACGATGCGAAAATCGAGGCTCGCAGAACCACCGCGGGTGCTGGTCAGAGCGGCAACTTGGGCTGCGGCGGGGCGTGGGTCGGGTCCACGCCGTCGAAGAGGCTGGAGACGGACTCGCCGGCGTGCACCCGCGCGATGGCCTCGGCGAACAGCGGTGCGACGGACCGGACCCGGAGTTCTGGCCAGTCATCGGGACGGGGAACCGTGTCGGTGGCGACCACCTCACGAATGAGTGGATGATCGCGCAGCCGCTCGACCGCTGAGCCGGTGAACAGCCCGTGTGTGCACGCCACACTGACATCGCTCACCTGCTGCTGCTCCAGCATCGCCACGAGTTCGACGATGGAGCCTCCGGTCGCGATCTCGTCATCGAGCACGATCGCCCGCTTGCCGGCGACATCGCCGACGATCGCGTCGATGACGACCCGATCGTCGGCCTTGCGCTGCTTGCTGCCCGCCGCGACCGGGATACCGAGCAGACGAGCGAGCTGCGAGGCGGTCTTGGCGTTGCCGAAGTCCGGAGAGACGATCACCGCATCGGAGAGGTCCGTCCCGCGGTAATAGTCGGCGATCTCGCCGAGAGCGGTCAGATGATCGAGCGGAACGCCGAAGAAGCCGTGCACCTGGGGTGCGTGGAGGGTCATCGTCATCACTCGGCTCACCCCGGCGGTCATCAGCAGATCGGCGACGAGCTTGCCGCCGATCGAGATGCGAGAGGCGTCCTTCTTGTCCGATCGGGCGTAGGCGTAGTGCGGGATGACCGCTGTGACCGAGGCCGCCGAGGCGCCCCTCGCGGCATCGACCATGAGGAGCAACTCCATCAGATGGTCCTGAGTCGGCGGGACGAGCGGCTGGACGATGTAGACATCGCGCTGCCGGCAGTTGTCCAGCAACTGCGCCTGGAGGCAGTCGTTGCTGAAGCGTTGGGTATCGGCGGGCGACCGCGTGATCCCGAGGTTGTCGCAGATCGCGTCGGCGAACTGCGGATGGGCGCTACCGGAGAACACGGCGATCTGGTTCACGCTCCGAAGGCTAACGGAGCGGCCCGAGCACGGGAAGCGGGTGGACTCCCTCCGCACACGGCATCCTGTGACCATGGCCTACGACCTCGAACTCGCCGATCGCCTGCGCGATCTGCTGATAGCCGAGCCGGATCTCACCGAGAAGCGCATGTTCGGTGGTCTGGCCTTCCTCGTCGGAGGCGCCATGGCCGTCGCGGCGACCGATGACGGTCTGCTGCTACGTGTGGACCCCGAGGAACGCGACCAGCTCGCGACCGATCCGCTCGCGGGCCCGTGGATCATGCGCGGGAGCGAGCTCCGTGGCTGGCTGCGAATCGAGGCCGATGCCAGCACAGCGGCGGAGACCCTCGAGCCGTGGCTCGAGCATGCCGTCCGCGCCGCCCGGGCCTCGCGCTGACGGAACCCGGCGACGTGAGATCAGGCCCAGAGCTGGCCGTCGAGGCGATCCTCGGCCTCGTCGAGGGTGCCCTCATAGGCGCCGGTCGACAGGTACTTCCAGCCGCCATCGCACACGATGAAGCAGATCTCGGCCCGCTCCCCCGCCGTGACGCTCTTGGCCGCCTGGGCGAGCGCAGCGTGCAGGATCGCCCCCGTGGAGATGCCCGCGAAGATGCCCTCACGCTCCACCAACTCCCGCACGCGCCGCACCGCGTCGCGCGGCCCGACGCTGAACCGGGAGTCGATGAGCGACTCGTCGTAGAGCTCCGGCACGAAGCCCTCGGCGAGATTGCGCAGCCCGTAGACCAGCTCGCCATAGCGCGGCTCGGCGGCGACGATCCGGACTTCGGGCCGGTGCTCACGGAAGTAGCGGCCGACGCCCATCAACGTGCCCGTCGTCCCGAGCCCGCCGACGAAGTGCGTGATCTCCGGCAGATCGGCATGGATCTCCGGTGCCGTGCCGCGGTAGTGCGCCTCCGCATTGGCCGGATTGCCGTACTGGTAGAGCATCACCCAGTCGGGATGCTCCGCAGCGAGACCCTTCGCCACGCGCACGGCCTCGTTGGAGCCACCGGCTGCCGGGGAGGCGATGATCTCCGCGCCCCACATCCGCAGGAGCAGACGCCGCTCCTCGGAGGTGTTCTCCGGCATGACGCAGATCAGCCGGTAACCGCGCTGTGAGGCGACCATCGCCAGCGAGATGCCGGTATTGCCGCTCGTCGGCTCCAGGATCGTGGAGCCGGGCGTGAGCCGGCCGTCCGCCTCGGCCGCCTCGATCATCGCGAGGGCGGCTCGATCCTTGATCGAACCGGTGGGGTTACGATCCTCGAGCTTGGCCCACAGCCGCACCTCCGGCGAGGGCGAGAGCGTCGGCAGACCGACCAACGGGGTGCGGCCGACCGAGTCGACCAGCGAGTCGTATCGCGCCACGTCAGCGCGCGCCGCCGGCGACGGCCGGCAGGATGACGACGGTGTCGCCGTCGGAGAGCTCGGTGGACAGGCCACCGGTGAAGCGGATGTCCTCGTCGTTGACATAGATGTTGACGAATCGGCGCACCTCGCCGTCCTCCAGCAGACGCTCACCGATGCCCGCGTGGCGTGACTCGAGATCCTCGATCAACGCCTGGATCGAATCGCCCGACGCGTCGACGGCACGCTCACCGTCGGTGTAGGTGCGCAGGATCGTGGGGATACGGACCTCGATGGCCATCAGACTTCTGCCTTCTCTGTGAGTGCTGGACTACTCGGGGGTGCTGCTGTCGGTGTAACGCTCGACGACCCGGACTTCTTCCTCGATCACCTCGCCGCCCGAGATCCGGTAGCTCCGGAAGTCGATCGGCGTGCCCTCGGCGTCGGCTCCGTCGCGGGTCGAGACGAGGACATAGTGCGCGCCCGGCTCGGCGGCGAGATTGATGTCGGTGCGCGAGGGATAGGCTTCGGTGGCCGTGTGCGAGTGGTAGATGACGACGGGCTCCTCGTCGTTGTCGTCCATCTCCCGATAGAGCTTCAGCAGGTCACCGGAGTCGAACTCGTAGAACGTGGGCGACATCGCGGCGTTCAGCATCGGGATGAACCTCGCGGGACGATCGGACCCGATGGGGCCGGCGACGACGCCGCAGGCCTCGTCGGGATGGTCGCGACGCGCGTGCGCGATGATCGCGTCGTAGGTGGCGCGGTCGATGGTCAACACGTCGACCAGCCTATCGGCGTCCTGCGGCTCCCCCGCACCCTGTCCACCCAACGGACTTGTACCGAGATGTGCTTCGATTCCGTCGACCGCAGGGAGCTCCCATTGACGATCTAGGAGCACATCTCGGTCAAGTGCGTCACTCCGCGGCCTGGACCAGGGTCTCCTGGACGAACCCCAGCCAGTCGTAGACATCGGCCATGGCGGCCGTGGCGGGATCGGCGTCCTCGGCGAGGCGTTCGGCGTCCTCATCGCTCTCGATGCCCAATCGCACCGCCAGCGCGATGCGCACGTCGGTGAAGGCCCGCAACCAGGCAAGCGTCTGTCCTTCGTCCAGCTCCACCTCCACATCGACATCCTCGCCGGCTCCCATGCCGCCCTCGGCCAGGGCCCCGATGAGGGACTCGGCATTGGCGACCTTGGCCGAGGTCAGCGTCTGCTCGGTGTAACGCCGGAACTCCGCGGCGTCCTCGGGGTCATCGGCGTACGCATCGGGCAGGAGGCGGGCGAGAACCGGGTCCTCCGGAGGCAGCACCGGTCCGTTCATGCCGACCATCGCGGCGAGCGGGTCCGCGGACGACTCGGACTCGCCATTGCGGTCGCGCAACAGCTCGACCACCTGCGCGGCCAGATTCGCCAGCAGCTGGGCTTCGTTCTGCTCGAAGCTCCCGACGACGCTACCCCGCCGCCTGATGAACGGAGTCACAGCTCTGCCCTCTCCAAGGTGGACCACAATCCGTACTCGTGCATCGCCTGGACGTGACGCTCTTGCTCCTCACGCCGACCGCTGGAGACGATCGCCTTGCCCTCGTGATGCACCGCGAGCATCAGCTCGGTCGCCTTCTCCTCGGTGTAGCCGAAGTAGGTCCGGAACACGAAGGCGACATATGACATCAGATTGACCGGATCGTTCCACACGATCGTGACCCAGGGATCCTCCAATTCGACGCCGAACTCGAGATCGGTGTCGGGAGCGATCTCCGCGGGCGCGGGGCCGGTGGCTGAGACGGTCACCACCCCATTGTGGCGGACGCGCGGTGACCACGGCGCCACCACCGCACGGCACACCGATCTATGCTCGGGCGCATGGGGACGCACCCGGACCGTTCGACGGCCTTGCTCACCGATCGCTACGAGCTGACGATGCTGCACGCCACGCTCGCCGATGGCCGCGCCTCCCGGCGCAGTGTCTTCGAGATGTTCACCCGGCGTCTGAGCGGCGGCCGGCGGTACGGCGTCGTGGCCGGCACCGGAAGGATTCTCGAGGCGATCGCGGACTTCCGGTTCGGCGACGACGAGGTGCGGTTCCTGCGGGACAGCGGCGTGATCGACGCGACCACCGCTGCGTGGCTGGCCGATTTCCGGTTCGGCGGCGATATCTGGGGTTACCCGGAAGGCGAGCTCTACTTCCCCGGCTCTCCCGTCCTCGTCGTCGAGGGCACATTCGCCGAGTGCGTCGTCCTGGAGACCATGGTGCTGTCGATCCTCAACCACGACTCCGCGATCGCGACCGCTGGGGCACGGATGATCGCGAGCGCCGGAGACCGTCCCTGCATCGAGATGGGCTCACGACGCACGCATGAAGATGCTGCTGTCGCCGCTGCTCGCGCGGCGTATATCGCCGGTTTCGCGGCGACCTCCAATCTCGAGGCCGGCCGCACCTATGGAATACCCACCACGGGCACCGCGGCCCATGCCTTCACCCTCGTGCACGACACCGAGCGCGAGGCCTTCGAGGCGCAGATCGCCGCATTGGGCAGCGACACGACGCTGCTGGTCGACACCTACGACATCGCCGAGGGCGTCCGCAACGCGATCGCCGCCGGCGGGACCGGATTGGGGGCGGTGAGACTGGATTCGGGAGATCTCGCCCAGGTCGCCGCGGAGGTCCGTGCACAGCTCGACGGGCTCGGCGCGACCTCGACCCGCATCACGGTGACCAGCGATCTCGACGAGCACGCGATCGCGGCTCTGGCGGTGGCGCCCATCGACGGCTACGGGGTCGGCACGTCCCTCGTCACCGGCTCGGGGGTCCCGACGAGCGGCTTCGTCTACAAGCTCGTGGCCCGTGAGGACGACGGGGGCACCATGGTTCCTGTGGCCAAGAAGAGCAAAGACAAGATCTCGGTCGGCGGACGCAAGTACGCGGTCCGCCGGCGCGAGAACGACGTGGCTACAGCCGAGGTCATCGGCATCGGCGAGCCGCCGGCCACGGATCACGACGACCGCGAACTGCTCGTGCCGCTGGTGCGCGACGGAGTGCTGCAGGATCTCGGCACGCTCGGTGACGCGCGTGCCCGACGCCACGCCGCACTGCACGAGCTGCCCGCCACCGGTCTGCGCCTGAGCAAGGGCGACCCCGCCATCCCCACCCAGTACGAGGAGCGCTGACATGCCCACCAAGGCCCTCATCGTCGTCGATGTCCAGAACGACTTCTGCGAGGGCGGCTCACTCGCCGTGACCGGCGGGGCCCAGGTCGCCCAGGATGTCGCCGGGTTGATCGACGAGTCCCGGGCGGACTACGCCACCGTCATCGCCACCCGCGATCACCACATCGATCCCGGTCCGCACTTCTCAGAGCACCCGGACTTCGTCGACTCGTGGCCGCCGCACTGTGTCGCGGACACGACGGGAGCCGATCTGCACGCGCCCCTCACCTCACGGAGCTTCGACGCGATCTTCGACAAGGGCGAGTACTCCGCGGGCTATTCGGGTTTCGAGGGCGTCACGTCGACCGGGACCGAGCTCCCGACCTATCTGCGAGCGCACGGGATCGAGGCGGTCGACATCGCCGGGATCGCCACCGACTATTGCGTGCGGGCGACAGCGCTGGACGCCGCGAAGGCCGGGCTAGCGGTCACGGTGCTGCGCGACTACACCGCGGCCGTCCATCCCGATCGTCTCGACCGGGTCGAGGCCGAATGGGCCGAGGCCGGCATCGCCTTCACATGAGCGAGGCGCTTACCAATCGGCGGATGCTCGCCGTCCGCGACCGGATCGATGCCGACTACGGCTCCGCGCTGGACATCGAGACACTGGCCGCGGACTCCCATCTCTCACCCGATCATCTGATCCGGACCTTCGCGCGGGTCTTCGGCGAGACCCCCCATCGCTATCTGCAACGCCGCCGTGTCGAACGAGCCATGTTCCTGCTACGCGGCACCGACGCGCCTGTCACCGAGATCTGCGCGCAGGTCGGATTCACGAGCCTCGGCAGCTTCACCCGCACCTTCAGCACAATCGTCGGCGAGTCGCCGACGGCGCATCGCCGCCGCGGCCCGCTCCCCCGGTCCCTGGGGTGCTTCACCATGAGCTGGATGCGCCCGTCCACCGCGACCCATCCGGCGAACTCGTCGATTTCGGAGAAGCGAGGCGACGCGTCCAGAGCCTAGGTTGTCGTCATGACGATCACACGCACCAGGCTCTCCTCCATCTTCGTGACCGACCAGGACGAGGCACTCGGCTTCTACGTCGGAGTACTCGGCCTCGAAGTCGCCGTCGACGCCGATCTCGGCTTCATGCGCTGGCTCACCGTCGTCGCGCCTGGCGACGACCGGGAGATCCTGCTGGAACGCCCCGGACCGCCGGCCCACGACCCGGCGACCGCCGAGGAGATCGTGGCCCTCGTCGCCAAGGGAGCCGGGGGTGGTTGGATCGGCTTCTCGACCGACGACGTCGACGCGCTCCACGAACGTCTGGCCGCCGCCGGCGTGACCATCACCCAGCCGCCGACCGACATGGGCTACGGCCGCGACATGGGTATCCGGGATCCCTTCGGCAATGCCTTGCGCATCGGACAGATCCGCCCGATCGAGGAGATGGCCGACTGGAAGGGCTGAGCACTCGCTCTCACCGCACGTCGATGATGGTGGCGTCGCTCCATCGTGCGTGCGAGGAGGCGTCATCGAGGTGCCGCGCACGCACCTCGACGGCGCCGGGCTCGTCCAGGCGGACGTTGACGCTCGCGGTACCGACCACGAGCTCCCTCGTCACGATCCGGTCCCCGATCCGCAGCTGTACCTCGCCGTCGGGACGCGCGCCCTCGGCGCTGACCCCGACGACGAACCGGGCTGTGTCGCCCGCCTCGATCCGGGGAGTGAGCACCTGCACCCTCACAGTCGACGATCCGTCGACGTCCGTGGGGGAAGCTTGCTCGGCATAGGCCTTGGTCGGATTCACCGTGAGGAGCGCGGCGGCGGCCATGGCGGTCGCTCCTGAGACTGCGAGCAGCATGCCCGTGCGGGAGGCCCGGGCGATATGACGATGACGGATGCCGGTCATGCTCACACCCTGGCGAGCTCGGACGAACGCTCGGCGATGACCAGGTGAACGGGAGCAGAAGACTCCCGCCACGCTCGCCCCGGACCGATCAGGTCAGGGCGGCGGCGAGGAGTCGCAGGGTCTCGACCCGCGCCGGCGAGGACCGCGGGTCGGTGCCCTCGTGGGCGGAGGCGACCGGATGGATCATGACCTCGTCGACCTCGAAGCGCTCGGCAAGGTCGCGTGTCTGTACCGCGGCCTGCTCCGGCGTCCCCATGACGGCGCGAGCGAGGCCCGCGTCGACGACCGACTGTTCGACCTCCGACAGCTCCATCGCCCGCGCCTCCTCGACGAGTTGCAGCGGGATCAGCGGCTTGCCGGTGCGCAGGCGCGCCATCGTGATGAGATTCGGGAGCATGAGCGCGGCGGCCTCCTCCTCGGTCGCCGCGACCGCCGCGTTGACGGTCAGGAAGGTCCGGGGCTCGCTCGCGTAGTCGCTCGGGCGGAACTCGCTGCGGTACGTCGCGAGCGCCTCGGCCGTGCCCTGTCCGGAGAAGTGGTGGGCGAAGACATAGGGCAGCCCCTTGGCGGCGGCGAGATGCGCCGAGTACATGGAGGAGCCGAGGAGCCACATCACCGGCCGGCCCGAGGCGGCGGGCGTGGCCTTGAGGATGTACTGCTGACGCGGCACCGGGACCCGCACCCCGTCGGGACCCATGAGGGCCATGACATCGTCGAGGTACTGGGGGAACTTCTCGATATCGGAGTCATCGCGACCGGCGGCGCCTCGCAAGGCCCAGGAGGTCACGGGGTCTGAACCGGGCGCGCGGCCGATGCCGAGGTCGATCCGTCCGGGATGCGCGGCCTCCAGCAGTGCGAACTGCTCCGCGACCGCCAGCGGAGCGTGATTGGGCAGCATCACACCGCCGGATCCGAGCCGGATCCGCTCGGTATGGGCCCCGAGGTGGGCGATGAGGACCGGAGGCGAGGTCGCCGCGACCGCCGGCATGTTGTGGTGCTCCGCCACCCAGTACCGCTCGAATCCCGCAGCATCGGCGGCTTGGGCGAGCTCGACCGTCGCGGCGAGCGCGTCGCCGGAGGTCTGATCGCTGCGGACGGGAACGAGATCCAGGACCGAGAGCTTCACCCCTCCACTCTCCCACCGAGCACCAACGCTCCACCCTCGCCACCTGGACGGTGACGTACACACCTCTCCCGACCCCTCCCCACGTCGAGCGGTGACTTACACACCTCTCCCGACCCCTCCCCACGTCGAGCGGTGACTTACACACCTCTCCCGACCCCTCCCCACGTCGAGCGGTGACTTACGCACCCCTCGACCGCCGTGAGAGGTGCGTAACCCACCGCCCACCGTGACGAGAGGTGCGTAACCCACCGCCCACCGTGACGAGAGGTGCGTAACCCACCGCCCTGGGAGGGTTGGGGCATCAGCCGACGACGAGGTGCTCGGCGAGATACTCCGTGACATCGTCGAGCGCCGCGTGAGCCGGGCCGCGCATGAGACCCGGCAGGCTGACGAACCCGTGGATGGCCGCATCGTATTCGCGGTACCGGACCTGCACTCCGGCGCGGCGCAGAGCATCGCGGTAGTGAACACCGTTGTCGAGCAATGGATCAGCGGAGGCGGTGAGGATGAACGCCGGCGGCAGAGCCTCATGCGAACCCGCCCGCAGCGGCGAGGCCTGCTGGTCGTCGGTGCCGTAGGCGTCCTGCAGATACAGCCGCACGAAGGCACGCATGTTCGCCGACGTGAGCACGGGAGCGTCGGGCATCGCGATCTCCGAGGCGTACTTCTCGTACATCTCGACCGCCGGATAGATCAGGATCTGCGCACCCACCTCCGGGCCGCCTTTGTCACGCGCCGTCATCGCGGTCACGGCGGCGAGATTGCCGCCCGCGCTGTCGCCCATGACGGCGACCCGGCCGGCGTCGACGCCGAGCCGCTCGGCATGCTCGACGATCCAGCACAGCGCCTCCCATGCGTCGTCCACGGCCGCCGGATAGGGGTGCTCCGGCGCGAGCCGATAGGACGGCGAGATGACGACGACACCCGTCCGCGCGGCGACCCGGCTGGCGAACCACTCGGACTGCTCCGGCTCACCCTGAACCCATCCGCCCCCGTGGTAGTTGACCACCACGGGACGGGGCCCGTCACCCACACCGCTCGGCCGGTAGACCCGCGCTCGCAAGGTGCGACCGGGCAAGGCGATATCGAGATCCTCCACCGTGACGCGGCTGTCGGCCCGGCCAAAGACGGCGGCGCCGGCGGGCGAGGCCCAGAGCTTGCGGCGACGCGCTCGAGCGGCGGCGTGGTCGGTCACCTCCTCGACCGGCTCGGCGGCCCGGTTGAGGACCGCCCCGAGGACGCGTAGACGCCAGGGCATGTTCATGGCGGTCACCCTAGCTGCTCGCCCGGCGGACCGATGACGATGCATTCTGGTCGCTATAGGAACCTCAACGCATCATCATCAGTGCCACGCCGGACGGATGGCGATGCGTTGAGGTCGCCCGGGCAACCCCGATGCATCAAGATCACTGCCGAGTCAGCCGGAGGCGCGCAGGGCCCACTCGCGGAGGCGGTCGATGCGGTGCTGTAGCTGTTCGGTGGTCGCGGCGGCGGCCGGCGGGCCACCGCACTCCGATCGCAGCTTGTTGTGCACCACCCCGTGCGGCGTGCCGGTGCGGTGATGCCATGACCCGACGAGGGCGTTCAACTCGCGTCGCAATTCCGAGCGTCGTTCGAAGGCGACGTCCTCATCGGCCGGGCTCGGTGCAGCGGCGCGCTGGGCGATCTCGTCGCGCGCCTTCTTCGAGCGAGCCGATCGCAACAGCTCAGCCACCTGGTCGGGTTCGAGAAGACCGGGGATGCCGAGGAAGTCGAGCTCCTCGGGGTCGTCGGCGATCGCGTCGTACCCGAACTCGCCGCCGTCGTAGACCACACGATCGAAGGAGGCATCGCTGCCGAGCGCGCGGTAGGTGCCGAGCTCCTCGGGCATCGCCGGCTCCTCGCGATTGGCCCGGGCCAGCAACTCGGCCTCGGCGGCGAAGAGGTCGGCCTCGTCCTTGACCGGACGGCCGATCACGTGGTCGCGCTCGGCCTCCAGGTCGGCAGCGAGCCCGAGCAGTCCCGGAACACTCGGCACGAAGATCGACGCGGTCTCGCCCCGTCGGCGCGCTCGCACGAAGCGGCCTACCGCCTGAGCGAAGAACAACGGCGTGGCCGTGGTGGTCGCGTAAACGCCGACCGCGAGCCGGGGCACGTCGACACCCTCACTGACCATGCGCACCGCGACCATCCACGGGTCCGAACCCGCCGAGAAGTCCTGGATACGCTGGCTCGATCCGGCCTCATCGGACAGGACGACGGTGGGGTCACTGCCGGTCAGCTCACGCAGAATCGCCGCATAGGCGCGGGCGGTCGTCTGGTCGGTGGCGATGACGAGGCCACCGGCGTCGGGGATGTCCCGACGCACCTCCTGCAGCCGCCGATGGGCCGCCTGGAGCACCGCGGGAATCCAGGAGCCCTGCGGATCGAGTGCCGTACGCAGCGCATGCGCCATCTGGTCGCGGGTGAGCGGTTCGCCGAGCCGGGCACTGACCTCGTCGCCGGCGCTCGTGCGCCACTGCATCTGGCCGGAGTAGGCCATGAACAGCACCGGGCGCACGACCGAGTCGCGCAGCGCGGCGCCGTAGCCGTAGGAGTAGTCGGCCACGCTCGCCATCGAGCCGTCACCCTGCGGGGCGTACGTGACGAACGGGATCGGATTGTCATCGGAGCGGAACGGCGTGCCGGTCAGGGCGAGTCGTCGTTCGGCGGGCTCGCAGGCCTCCTGCACGGCCTCGCCCCAGCTCAGCGCGTCGCCGGCGTGGTGGATCTCATCGATGATGACGAGAGTCCGTTGGCGTTCGACACGCACGCGATGGGCGATCGGATTGGTGGCGAGGCCCGCATAGGTCACGGCATAGCCCTGGAACTGCGGAGCCAGGGCGCCGGTCAGGTCCGGGTCGAGGGAGATGCCCATCGCGGCCGCCGAGAGCGCCCACTGGGTCTTGAGATGCTCGGTCGGCGCGACGACCACGACGCGCTCGACGACACGACGGTGCAGCAGATCGGCGGCGATGGTCAGCGCGAAGGTCGTCTTACCGGCACCGGGCGTCGCGACCGTGAGGAAGTCTCGCGGCTGCGTGCGCTGGTACTGCTCGAACGCCTCACGCTGCCATGAGCGCAGCGGGCGCGCGCTCACTCGTCGGAGGAGTCGTCGTCGTTGTTCTTGTCGGAGAAGGACTCCCAAATGTCCTTGCACTCCGGGCAGACGGGATACCGCTGCGGATCACGGCTGGGGACCCATACCTTGCCGCACAGGGCGACGACCGGTGTTCCCATGACCATCGCCTCGGTCAGCTTGTCCTTGGGGACGTAGTGACTGAAGCGCTCGTGATCGCCGTTGTCCGTGCGCTGTTCAGTGCGCTCGTCATGAACGGTCTGCGTTCCGCGTCCGAAGAATCCCACGGTCCCATCCTAAGGGGTTGACCCGACAGCGGTCTCCCTCGTTCGACTCGCCTGCGGTCGCGGCGCGGTACATCCTGCGTCGCGATCATCAGCGGACCCGCGTGAGCGGTGAGCTGTCACGCACCAGACCGCGGCTGGTGCGCGATAACTCACCGCGCCCGGTGGGAGAACCCTCAGTTCAGCGTGGGGTCGTCGGGAAAGGTCGCCCACAGGCGCAGCTCGTCGCGCTGACGACGCAGGACCTGCGCCCACAAGAGGTCCGGGCACGGTGAGACGACATCGTGGTCGCGGGCCTCTACGACGAGCCACGCGCCCTCGTCGATCTCCTCCTCGAGCTGCCCGGCGGACCATCCCGCGTAACCGGCGAAAACACGGAGCCCACGCAGCACGCCATGGGCCGGCACCGGGCCGTCCAGATCGACCAGGCCGATATGTCCGGACATGTGCCGCCATCCCTGCGGCGGGACGTCGAACCCGTCGACGACCCCGACGGCCAGCGCGGAGTCCATCGCGACCGGGCCTCCGTCGAACAGACACCCGGGCGCGTCGACCGCTCCGCCCCATTCGGGCAGGACCTCCTCGACACCGGAGTCCAGCGGGCGGTTGACGATGACGCCCAGCGCGCCCTCCTCGTCGTGATCGAGCAGAAACACGACGCTGCGGCGAAACGGCCCGTCATCGATCGCGGGCGTGGCGACGAGGAGCGACCCTCGCATGCTCACCGGTTCCATGCCCCCATGATGCCTCGTTCGATCACCCTCGCTCGCCGATCGACGCGCGCGACGGCGGGTCGGGAGATCGGAGAGGGCGGAGCCGTCGCCTATGATCGCGACCATGAGTGAACCCACGCTCCATGCCGAGGAGTTCACCGTCGACGAGCTCGCGCAGCGCGCCAATATGACGGTGCGCAATGTACGGGCCTACGCCAGCCGGGGTCTGATCGACCCCCCGCGGCTGGAAGGCCGCACCGGCTACTACACACTGGCGCACCTGCAGCGTCTGCAGTTGATCCGGCAGCTCCTGGACCGCGGCTTCACCCTCGCGGCCGTCGAGGACGCGATCCTGCGCTCGCCGACCACCGCTCCCGGCCACGCGCTCGAGTTGATGACGCTGCTCGAGACCGGCGACGACGCCGACGATCCCAGTGTGCTCATGCCCCGCGCCGACCTCGCGGCGCTGGCCGGGGTACCGCAGGACGACGAACTCATCGACGCCCTCGTCGATCTCGACCTCATCGAGAAGGTCGATGACACGATGCTGCGGATCCTCGACCCGGCGGTCGTCCGCCCCGGTGCCGCCGCTGTCGCCCTCGGTCTGTCGCCGGAGACGGTCATCGGCGCCGTGCCGCTGCTGCGCGAGCACCTCGGCGTGGCCGCCCGCTACCTGGTGCACCGCACGTCGGAGGAGATCGTCCAGCCCTTCCTCGACGAGGGCCTCCCCGAGCAGGACTGGCCACGGGTGTTCGGCGCCGTCGAGGAGCTGCTGCCGATCGCGAGCCAGGTGATGCTCGCGATCTTCCGCTCCGAGCTGCGTGCCTCGATCGAGACCGAGATCGGCGACAAGCTGCAGCAGATGGGCGACTAGAACGACCATCGAGGGTTCAGATCGGTGGTCCGAGTAGGAAGCTCGCTTCCATCGCGGCTACGACCATCGTGCGATGGCTCCATGCGAGCGACGCGTATGAAACCGCCTCACCCGAGCGTGGCCTCGATACGCGGCTCGTTCCTCGCCGCTACTCGACCACCAAGGGCGGGGACCGGGGCACCGGTGATCGAGTAGGCACGGCGAGCCTCCAGCGCGGCTACGCCCCTTCTGCGCTGGCTCCATTGCGAGCAGGTGCCGATGGAGCCGTGACAAGAAGGGCGTAGCCGTCACGGAGCGAGATCACCCCGCCCGTGGCCTCGTTACGCTCCCTCGTTCCGAGAGTCTCCCGGCTAACCCCAGCTGACGTCGGCGGTGCTGTTGTTGACCAGCTCGATCCAGGACTTGCCGGGGGCGAGCTGGATCGCATTGCCCTCGGCATCGGCCAACTGGATCTGCGATCCGTGGTCCTCCTTGGACCACGCGCCCTCGATGACCGAGCCGCCGGCGAACACCACAGCCCGTCCCTCGCCGACGAAGTCGGTCTCGGGCACCGGGTTGCCCGCCGGGTCGGTATAGCCAGCGTCCCGCTCATCGGCGAACAGCACGATCAGATTGCGTGCGGTGAACTCCGGATCCGCGATGCCATTGGAACGCGTCCAGCCGCCATCGCCGTGGGCCCACTCCGTCGTGTGGAACGGAGCGAAACGCACCGTGGCGGTCGTCGCCGCCGTCTCCGAGGAGGTCGCGTCTTCCTCGTTCTCGGCCCATGGCAGGTACGGGACGGTCGGGGCGATCGGGCCGAGGTCCCCGCTGATCTGCGCGAGATTCGCCAGCACGTTGTAGGGCGCACCCTTGCCGGGCTGGCGGCTGAAACCGCCGTTGCCGCCGTCCTCACTGACCACGGGCACCTCGGCCTGACGCATCCGGTCCATGGTCTGTCCGGCGCCACCGGAGGCGACGACGTGCGCGTTGGCGGGCTTGGCGATGCCGATATCGGTGGCGCGCAGCGAGCGCACGTGGCCCACTTCCTCGGGCATATCGGAGTAGAAGATCGCCGCGAGCCGGGTGGCGCCGCCCTCGACGGTCTCCTCGACCACGAGGTCGGCCCGGTCGAGGCCGACCTGGGGAGCACCGGCCGACGTGTTGTCGATCTTGACCGCCAGCGGGGCGTTCTGGGGCAATCCGTCCTCGAGGCGCTCACCGGTCAGCGGAGAGGACTGCACGAGTTCGGATCCGTCCTTCTGATCCGGGTCGGGCTCGGAGTCGTCGCCGGACGAGCAGGCCGCCAGCAGCAGGGCAGCCGTCGACGCGGCGATCACAGCACGCAACTTCATAGGCGCCAGAATGCCGCACCCCTGGTGACGGATGCGGTAGCCGGTCGACTTTCAGGGGCGAGTGTCGGACCCTCCTGCCACGATGGGAGCCATGACCGAGGCCGGGCTGCAGCACCTGGGGTTCACGCCCGCCACCCAGGAGTGGTTCGCCGACTCCTTCGCCGCGCCCACCCCTGCGCAGCGCGGCGCGTGGGAGGCGATCGGGGCCGGTCAGCACACCCTCGTGGTCGCACCGACCGGCTCGGGCAAGACCCTCGCGGCCTTCCTCTCGGCCATCGACCGGCTGCTCCGGCCACGTCCCGACGATGCGCCCGCCGGTGTCCGCGTGCTGTACATCTCCCCGCTGAAGGCGCTCGCGGTCGATGTCGAGCGCAACCTGCGATCTCCGCTCGTGGGCATCTCCAATACCGCCGTGCGGCGCGGCGAGCCGTTCCGCGAGGTGACGGTGGGGCTCCGCTCGGGCGACACGCCTCCCTCGGAACGTCGCCGGCTGCAGTCGCACCCGCCCGATGTCCTCATCACCACGCCGGAGTCGCTGTTCCTGATGCTGACCGCATCGGTGCGCGAGACGCTGCGCACGGTCGAGGTCGTCATCGTCGACGAGATCCATGCCGTCGCCGGCTCCAAGCGCGGCGCGCATCTCGCGCTCTCCTTGGAGCGGCTCGACTCGCTGCTCGAACGTCCGGCTCAGCGCATCGGCCTGAGCGCCACGGTGCGCCCCCACGACGAAGTCGCCCGCTTCCTCGGCGGTCAGTCCCCCGTCCGCCTCGTGGCGCCTGCATCACCCTCGCGCCTGGAGCTCGACATCGTGGTGCCGGTCGAGGACATGACCGAGATCGCGCCTCGCCACGAGACCGGGCCGCCGGAGGGCTCGGCCGCGCAATCGCTCCTCGACCCGGAGGCCGACCGTCAGGCCGGCAACACCATCTGGCCCCATGTCGAGGAGGCGGTGGTCGACCGAGTGCTCGAGGCCCGGTCCACGATCGTGTTCGCCAATTCGCGCGGTGTCGCTGAGCGTCTCACCGCTCGGCTCAACGAGGTCTACGTCGAGCGGATCGAGGGCGAACGGATCGAACCGGAGACCCGCAGTCCCGCACGCATGGGCGGATTGTCCGGGCAGTCGGACGGCGCGCCGCCCGCCTTCGCCCGCGCTCACCACGGATCGGTCAGCAAGGAGCAGCGCGCGCTCATCGAGGACGACCTCAAGTCCGGTCGGCTGCGCTGCGTCGTCGCCACCTCGAGCCTGGAGCTGGGCATCGACATGGGGGCGGTCGATCTCGTCATCCAGGTCTCCTCTCCCCCGTCCGTGGCCGCGGGCCTGCAGCGCGTGGGCCGGGCCGGACACCAGGTCGGGGAGGTCTCGCGGGGGTCGGTCTTTCCCACCAACCGGCACGATCTCCTCGCCGGCGCGGTGACGGCCGAACGCATGCGCGAAGGAGCGATCGAACGACTGCGCGTGCTGGCCAATCCTCTCGATCTCCTCGCCCAGCAGACGATCGCCGCGACAGCGCTCGAGCCCCTCGACGTCGAGGAGTGGTTCGATATCGTGCGGCGCAGCGCACCCTTCGCCGCACTGCCTCGCTCGGCCTTCGACGCCACGCTCGATCTCATCAGCGGCCGCTACCCCTCCGACGAGTTCGGCGAGCTACGGCCGCGGGTCGTCTGGGACCGCGATGCGGGCACGCTCACCGCCAGACCCGGGGCGCAACGGTTGGCGGTGACCAGCGGCGGCACGATCCCCGATCGCGGCATGTTCAGCGTCGTCCTCGCGGGCGAGGACGACCGCGGAGGCCGCAAGGTCGGCGAACTCGACGAGGAGATGGTCTACGAGTCGCGCGTCAATGACGTGGTCGCGCTCGGTGCCACGAGCTGGCGGATCCAGGAGATCACCCACGATCGCGTCATCGTGACCCCGGCCTTCGGACTTCCCGCCCGGCTCCCGTTCTGGCGCGGGGACGCGGTCGGGAGGCCCTACGAGCTGGGAGCGGCGATCGGCGCCTTCCTCCGACGCCTTGAGTCCGGCTCGGGCGCCATCGGCGCCGACCTCGGCCTGGACGACAATGCCCGCGCCAATCTGATCGAGCTGGTGGCGGCGCAACGCGAGGCCACCGGCCGCGTGCCCACCGACACCACCCTGGTGGTCGAGCGGTTCCGCGACGAGCTCGGCGACTGGCGGGTCGTCCTCCTGTCGCCCTATGGCCGCTCGATCCACGCACCCTGGGCCTTGGCCGTCGGCGCTCGGATCCAGGAGCAGTACGGGATCGATGGATCGGTCGTGGCCGGCGACGACGGCATCGTGGCCCGCGTGCCCGATACCGACGCCGAACCGCCGGGCACGGAACTCTTCGTCTTCGAGCCCGATGATCTCGAGCGCATCGTCACCGAGGAGGTCGGCGGGTCAGCGTTGTTCGCCTCGCGCTTTCGCGAGTGCGCCGCCCGTGCCCTGCTGCTGCCTCGACGTAATCCCGGTGCCCGCGCGCCGCTGTGGCAACAGCGGCAGCGGTCCGCACAGCTGCTCGATGTCGCCCGTAAACATCCGACCTTCCCGATCCTGCTGGAGACCGCTCGCGAGGTGCTGCAGGACGTCTACGACCTGCCGGCGCTCACCGGGCTGGCACGGAGCATCCAGAGCCGAGAGGTCGCGGTCGTCGATGTCATCACCGAGCGCGCCTCCCCCTTCGCGCAGACGCAGCTCTTCGGTTACGTGGGTGCCTTCCTGTACGACGGCGACCTTCCGCTCGCCGAGCGGCGAGCGGCCGCGCTCTCGCTCGACCCCGACCTCCTCGCCGAGCTGCTGGGCCGCACCGACCTGCGCGAGCTGCTCGATCCCGAGGTCGTCGCCACCACCGAACGCGAGTTGCAGCGACTCGTGCCCGAGCGCGCCGCACGATCGCTCGAGCACGTGGCAGACCTGGTCCGCACGATCGGTCCCCTCAGCGCCGAGGAGATCACCGCCCGCACGGACATCGAGCACCGCGGCGAGGTCTCCGACTGGCTGAGCTCCTTGCGCGATCAGCGGCGTCTCATCGAGGTACCGATCGCCGGGGAACCGCGCTGGGCGGCCGTCGAGGACGCCGCTCGATTGCGCGACGCGCTCGGCACCGCACTGCCGATGGGCGTCGCGGCCGCGCATCTGGAGAGTCCGGAGGATCCGCTCGGCGACCTCGTGGCCCGCTATGCACGCACCCACGGTCCCTTCACCGCCGAGGACGTCGCCGGCCGGTACGGTCTGGGACGCGCTGTCGCCGAGACGGCGCTCGCCCGGTTGGCCGAACACCGCAGAGTGGTGGCCGGTGAATTCGATCCGACCGCCTCAGGACGTGAGGAATGGGTCGACGCCGAGATCCTGCGTCGCTTGCGCGCGCGTTCCCTCGCCGCGGCCAGGCATCAGGTCGAACCGGTCGATCGGCAGACCTTCGCCCGCTTCCTGCCGGTCTGGCAGCAGGTCGGGTCACGTCACCGCGGCCCCGATGCGCTGCTGGCAGCGATCGATCAGCTGGCCGGCGTGCCGATCCCCGCCTCGGCCTGGGAGACCCTCGTCCTGCCTCAGCGGGTGGCCGACTATCAGCCGCCGATGCTCGACGAACTCCTCGCCTCCGGAGAGGTCTGGTGGTCCGGTGCCGGGACCCTTGCCGGCAATGACGGGTGGGTACGGATCTTCCCCGCAGACGTCGACCCGGTCGCCGAGCCGGCGGCCGATGCCCCGGCAGCGGATTCGATGGCGGGTCGACTGCTCTCCGCGATGCGCGGATCCGGAGCCTTCCTGTTCGGGCAGTTGCACGATCTCGTCGACACCTCCGAGGACGAATCGCTCGTCGACGCCCTCTGGCACTTGACGTGGTCGGGCGCAGTCTCCAATGACACCTTCGCCCCGATCCGCGCGCTGCTGCGTGGAGGGGGTGCCCACCGCGGTCAGCGGCCGCCGCCGCGGGCTCGCCTCCATCGAGGGCGGCGCGTCCGTCCGACGCGTCCGGTCCTACCGCCGGTCGCCGCGGGCCGGTGGTTCGCCCTCGAGCCGTCCGCCGAGAGCACCCAGGCGGCCCTGCTGCGCACCGAGCTCGCGCTCGGCCGCCACGGCATCATCACCAAGGGAGCGGTCGCCGCCGAGCAGCAGCCGGGCGGGTTCGCGGCGATGTATCGCGTGCTGCGAGAGCTCGAACAGTCGGGAGGCGCCTTGCGTGGGTACTTCGTCGACGGCCTCGGCGGCGCTCAGTTCGCTGCCAACGGGGCCATCGACCGGCTCCGTTCGCTGCAACGCGATGACGACGAGCCCAGCGATGACGATGCGGTCGTCCTCGCCGCCACCGACCCGGCCAACCCCTATGGTGCCGCTCTCCCCTGGCCCGAGCGCGAGCTCGGCCATCGTCCGGGACGCAAGGCGGGGTCGATCGTGGTGCTCCACGACGGTGCGCTCGTGTTCTTCTTCGAACGAGGAGGCAAGACGATGCTGACCTTCACGAACGACCCCGAACGCCTCGAGCGCGCAGCCCAGTCCTTCGTCGCCACTGCGCGACGGCTGCGTCTCGGACGGTTCACCGTCCAGACCGCCGACGGCGAGCCGGTGGCCTCCACGCCGGCGGGTGGCGCGCTCGCCGCCGCGGGCTTCGAGGCGCATCTGAAGGGTCTGCGATTCGATGCCTGAGGGCGACACCGTCTGGCGCACAGCGCACCACCTCCACGCGGCCTTCGCCGGCACTGAGCTGACCGTCACCGACTTCCGGGTCCCGGCCTACGCGACCGTCGACCTACGAGGGCAGCGCGTGGAGGACGTGGTCAGCCGCGGCAAGCACCTGCTGCTGCGGACACCGGATTACGTGGTGCATTCGCATCTGAAGATGGAGGGCGCCTGGCATCTGTACCGGCTGCCACGGCCCCGGTGGCGCCGCCCGGCACACTCGGCGCGTGCCGTGCTGGAGAATGCCGACTGGCAGGCAGTCGGGTTCTCGCTGGGGCTCCTGGAGGTGCTTCCGCGCGAACGCGAACTGGACGCGATCGGGCATCTCGGGCCCGATCTGCTCGGCGAGCGCTTCGATGTCACGGCCGCAGTCGAACGCCTCGGGCGCGATCCGCTGCGTCCGGTGTTCCTCGCGCTGCTCGACCAGCGCAATCTCGCGGGTCTGGGCAATGAGTACGTCAACGAGCTGCTGTTCATGCGGCGCGTCGCCCCGACCTGTCCCGTCGACGAGGTCGATGACCTCACGGGCCTCCTCGCGCTGGCTCAACGCGTGATCGGCGCGAACGCCCGCAGGGTCGAGCGCTCCTTCACCGGCAGCACCCGCAACGGCGAGGAACGCTGGGTCTACCGACGGGCCGGACTGCCCTGTCGCAGGTGCGGCACGCCGATCGCCGAGGGCGACTACGGTGACGCCCCCACCCGCGAGCGCATCTGCTTCTGGTGTCCCCGCTGTCAGGCGACCTGAGCCTCGCCGGAGCGGCACGTCATCAACCCTTCCCCCCGCGTCAGCGGTACGCCATCAACCCCATGATGCGCACATGAGGTTGATGGCGTACCGCTGATGTGATGAGAGGTTGGTGGCTACTGCCGATTCAGCCGGCGGCGACTCCCTCGCGGGCCGGCAGCTCGCGCCGGCTCACCCAGACCATCTCCTCGTCGAGATCGGTGGTCCGCGCGTCCCACGCGTCCAGGAACCAGTTCTGCCGGATCTTCCACGGCTTACGGGAGCCGGCCTGCGGGAGCTTGTCGGCGACGCGCTGGATGTAGCCGGAATCGAGGTCGAGGATCGGCGCCGAAGGTCCGCTCTCGCCCTCGGGGTTGGGCATGCCGTAGGCGTAGCCGTTCGCGTCGAGGTGGTTGAGGAAGCGTGCGACGTACTTCCAGGTCAGATCGGCGCGCAGCGTCCACGAGGCGTTCGTGTATCCGACGCACCAGGCCAGATTCGGCAGGCCGCTGAACATCAGGCCCTTGTAGGTGTAGACATCGTGCGGGTCGATGGCACGCCCGTCGACCGAGATGTCGATCGAGCCCATCGCGACCAGCTGCAGACCGGTCGCGGTGACGACGACATCGGCGTCGAGATGCTCGCCGGAGGCCAGGGCGATGCCCTTGGGCGTGAACTCCTCGATGTGATCGGTGACGATCTCTCCCTTGCCCTCACGCACGACACGCCACAGGTCCCCGCCGGGCACCACACAGAGCCGCTGGTCCCAGGGCTTGTAGCGCGGGGTGAGGCTGACCGGATCGACGCTGGGCGCCTGACGCTGGGCAAGGCCGAGCAGGATCTTGCGCGCCAGCGCCGGGAAGGCCCGACAGAAGACGTAGAAGCCCACGGTCATCACGGCGTACCTCAGCCGCGTCGCCTGGTGCACGATGCTCTTCGGCAGCACCCGGCGAGCGATATTCGCCACCGGGTCCTTCCCCGGCTGCGAGAGAATGTAGGTGGGCGATCGCTGCAGCATCGTCACCTTGGCGGCATCGCGCGCCATCGACGGGAGCAACGTGATCGCCGTGGCACCCGAGCCGATGATGACGACATTCTTGTTCGCGTAGTCGAGATCCTCGGGCCAGAACTGCGGGTGGACGACCTCACCCTCGTAGTTCTCGAGGCCGGGGAAGTCCGGGGTGTAGCCCTCGTCGTAGCTGTAGTACCCGCTGCAGAGGTAGAGGAACGAGGCCTCGGTGGTCTCGGTGGTGCCGTCGGACAGGCGCGAGGTGACCGTCCAGGTGGCGTCCTCGCTGGACCAGTCGGCGGTCAGCACCCGGCGTCCGAAACGGATGTGCCGGTCGATGCCGTTCTCGCGCGCGGTGTCGGCGATGTACTGGCGGATGTCACCGCCGTCGGCGATCGCCTTCTCATTGGTCCACGGACGGAACGGGTAGCTGAGCGTATACATGTCGGAGTCCGACCGCACGCCCGGGTACCGGAACAGGTCCCAGGTGCCACCGGTCCGTTCGCGCTGCTCGACGATGGCGTAGGTCTTGCCGGGGCTCATCTGCTGCAGGCGGTAGGCGGCTCCGATCCCCGAGAGGCCGGCGCCGACGATCAGGACGTCCACGCGGTCTGTGCTCATGTGCCTCGTTCTCCCTCCACGGGGTCCGATCCATCGGACTTATGTGACATCGTCAATGTCACGTTAACAGATACCGAGAGTATCGGGAAGTCCTTCGATGTGGCCCGCGATGACCCCTCAGTGCCTAGGATGTGCACATGACGACGGCAACGGAACCCACCACGCCCGAAGGTGGCGCCGCGGTGGAGGGCTCCTCGCGGCCCGGCGAGCACCGCGTACTCGGCGCCTTCCTGGCGATCGCCGGTGCGATCGGCGTGCTGGCGTCGTCGATCCTCACGATCGACAAGATCACCTTGCTGCAGTCCCAGGTCGATGGCGAGGATCTGAGCCTGGGATGCGATCTCAGCGCCTTCGTCAGCTGCAGCGGTGTCATCGCCTCCGATCAGGCCTCGGCCTTCGGCTTCCCCAACCCGTTGATCGGCATCGCCGGATTCGCCGTCGTCACCACACTGGGCGTGCTGCTGGCCTCGGGCACGCGACTGCCCGGCTGGGTGTGGGGAGGCCTGCAGGTCGGCGTGATCTTCGGTATCGGGTTCGTGACCTGGTTGCAGTACCAGAGCATCTTCAATATCGGCAAGCTCTGCCCGTGGTGCATGGTGGTCTGGGCGGTCATGATCCCGACCTTCGTCCTGGTCACCGCCCGCAACGTCCCCGGGCGTTTCCTGCGCAACTGGTCGGGGTTGATCATCGCGCTGTGGTACATCGCGCTCGCCGCGACGATCTTCTTCGTCTTCGGCGACACCCTCTGGGCCTGATCATCCGGCCCGCTCCGCGACCGGCGCGGATCTCGGGCGCCGGGTAGCGTCGAGCCGGTGACCGCTGAACCCCGTCGTCTCCCCTCGCTCATCGTCGCCACGATGCTCGCGATCGTCATCGCGCTGAGTCAGCTGCCGGCGATCCTCCCGTCCTCCTGGCTGCAGCCGCTGCTGGCTTCGCCGTGGTCGCAGTACGGCATCGTCTCGATCTCGGTGGCACGCGACGAGCTCGGCGGGTGGGTGGTGCTGCTGGCGATCGTCGCGGCACTTCTGGCCTGGAGAGCGCTCCGCGCGCGCCGGTCCGTCGTGCGGAGGTCGGTGGGTGCCGTAGCCGGCCTCGCTCTTCTGGGCTCAGCGGTCACCTCGGGGCTGCTCCTCTACACCTCGATTGACCAGGGAGCGGGATTCCGCCCCTTCGCGCCGCTGGTCCCGACCGCCGGTGGCCACGGTGGTCCCGATGAGACGCTCACGGTCGGGAGAGCCGATGGCGAGGCTCTCCGCGCCGACCTGTACCGTCCCTCCGGCGACGAGGACGCCCCGGTCGTGCTCTACATCCATGGTGGCGGTTTCGACGGCGGTGCCCGCAATCCGAATGCTCTCAACCGCTACCTGGCCGATCGCGGCTACGCGGTGCTCGATGTCGACTACCGGCTGGCGCGGCCGGATCGACCGACCTGGGATCTCGCCACGGCTGATATCGGCTGCGCGCTCTCGTGGTTGGGACGCGAGGGGCCGGCCTTCGGGCTCGACACCGAGCGGGTCGCCCTGCTGGGCGAGTCGGCAGGTGGCAATCTCGCGCTCAACGCCGCCTATCGGAGCCAGTCCGGCGATCTCGAACCCTCATGCGGATCGGCGGACGACCTTCCCCAGGTGAGCGCGGTGATCGGCGGCTATCCCGTCGTCGACCTCACCGGTGATGAGGCGCAGACCGGTCTCGGCCGGCTCATGGGCGAGGTCTACATCGGCGGCGCTCCCGACGAGTTCCCCGACCGCTATGCGGCCATCGATCCGGCCTCGCACGTCGCGGCGGACTCGCCTCCCACCCTCGTCTATCACGGCACGCGCGACCATCTCGTCCTTCCGGGACCGGTGGAGGACTTCGTGGCGACGATCCGCGAAGCGGGTGTGACGACGCGGTACACCGCGATCCCCGCCACGGACCACGGCGCCGGGAGTCTGCTCGGCACGTCGACTTGGGGCACGGGCATCATCCAGGCGGTCGTCGTGCAATGGCTCGACGCCCACGTGGCCTGACCAGACGCGGCCGCAAACACGCATAGGCCGATCGAGGTCAGGTGTCGTCGCCGATCATCCGGATCAGCAGAGCGGTCATGAGGTCCTTCTCCCGCGGATCGCTCATGGCGACCAGGAGCGCGAGGGCGGCGAGGGAGTTGCTCGTGATTCGCGGCATCCCAGCCTCATCGATCAGCGCGCCGTTGCGGGCGAGGAAGGTGACGAACAAGGCGGCAGCGCACCGTTTATTGCCGTCGGAGAGCGGATGGTCCTTGACGACGAGGTAGAGCAGGTTGGCGGCCTTCTCCTCGACGGTCGGGTAGAGATCGTTCCCACCGAAACTCTGATAGACGGCGGCGACGATGCCGTCGAGGGTGCCGCCGCGCTCCCTGCCGAGCAGGCTATCGCCGGGAAACTTCGTGGCGACGTGGGCGATCACGGTCCGTGCTTCGTCCAGGGTGAGATTCCAGTCGGGAATGGCGTGCGGGGTCGCCTCGACGTGGCCTTCGTCGTAGTCGCGCAGGAGCGTCAGGCCGGGTAGATACCCGGCGAGCACATCGGCGACTCCGGCCACCAATTGGTCACTGGAACGACCGAGGATCCGCACGATGGAGCCGAGCTGTTCCAGCCGCTGCTCGTTGATCGCATAGCCCCGCACCAGGTAGTCGCGCAGACGTTCGGTCGCCCAGATGCGGAACTGGGTGGCGACTTTGCTCTTGACCCGGTAGCCGACCGAGATGATGACATCGAGATTGTAGAAGGGAATCTCACGGGCGACCTGTCGCGAGCCTTCGGTGCGAACCTGTCGGAATTTCCGACAGGTTGCCGCCTCATCGAGCTCACCCTCGTCGTAAACGTGACCGATGTGCTCGACAACATTGGTACGTGAACTCCCGAAGAGGTCCGCGATCTGCTGTTGATTCAGCCAGACGGTCTCCTCATCGAGCCGCACCTCCAACGCCGGCACGCCGTCGTCGCGCTGATTGAAGCGCCCCAGGTTTGATGCCGCATCCTTTTGAGTTGGAAGGATGCGAACCATGCCGAAGAAGATCGATCAGAAGGTCAAGGAGCGGTGCGTGCGCCAGGTGCTGGAGCACCTGCCGGAGTACTC
>NZ_VLNT01000018.1 GCF_007421815.1 Aeromicrobium piscarium
CTCGAAGAAAGACATCATCCGCTGCCTCAAACGACTCATCGCCCGCGAGATCTACTACGTCCTCACCGCTGACCACGTCGAGCCCAGACGCCTCACCCTCGCCGCTTGACATCCATAGGAGCATCCCCCAACCCGTTGAGTGTGGGCGGTACCCCCACACTCAACGGGTTGGTGCGGAGGGTCAGGAGGCGACGGCGACCTGGCCGCGGTCCTGCTTCACCGGTCCCTTGCCGCCGGGACGGATGTCGAAGTCGAAGATCTCCGTTGGCAGGAACACGGTGCAGCAGGCGTTGGGGATGTCGACGACGCTGCTGAGCCGGCCCTGGATGGGCGAGGTCCCGAGGATCAGGTAGGCCTGTTCGCCGGTGTAGCCCCACTTCTCCAGATAGGAGATCGCGTTGAGGCAGGCATTGCGGTAGGCCTCGGTCGCGTCCATGTACAAATTCGTGTCATCGCGATGATCGACCGAGATGCCCGTGAAGGTCAGCCATTCGGAGTACACCGGCTCCACGCGGCTGGGCATGAAGATCGGGTTGTGCGTGACCCCGTAGGTCTCCATGCCGCCCTTGATGAGCTCGAAGTGCAGGTCGACGAAGCCGCCCATCTCGATGGCGCCGCAGAAGTTGATCTCGCCATCGCCCTGGCTGAAGTGCAGGTCGCCGATCGAGAACATCGCCCCGTCCACGTAGACCGGGTAGAACACCCGGCTTCCGCGGGTGAAGTTCATGATGTCCATATTGCCGCCGTGCTCACGCGGCGGCACCGTCCGGGCACCTTCCCGCGCGACCCGCTCCGCCAGCTCCTCGTCCGCGGTCCCCGCGAGGGTCCCGGGGATCGTCGGTGGGATGGCGAGCGGCGGGACCCGGTTCGGCTCGGTGTCGATGAGCGCCTGCTCGCGGCGGTTCCATTGGGCGAGCAGGTCCGGTGAGGGAGCGGTGCCGGCCAGGCCCGGGTGCTGGATGCCGGTGTAGCGCACCCCGGAGATGTGGCGTGAGGTGCACTCCTGGCCCCGGAAGTCCCAGATCGCCTTGTAGGCATCGGGGTAGTAGTCGGTGAGGAAGCCGCCACCGTTCGCCTTCGAGAAGATGCCGGAGTAGCCCCAGCCTTCACCGCAGTAGTCGCCCTGAGTCTGCGGGACCGGGCCGATGTCGACGATGTCGACGACGAGCAGGTCGCCGGGCTGGGCGCCCTCGATCGCGAACGGGCCCGAGAGCATGTGGTTGAAGTCGAGATTGACGTCGCGGACATCGTTGGCGGAGTCGTTGTTGCCGATCTGGCCGTTGGTCCATTCCTTGCATTCGACCCGGTAGGTCGCTCCCGGCTTGACCGATGCGGCCGCGGGGATGTCCGGGTGCCAGCGGTTGTGGCCCGGTACGGCTTGGTCCGTCATGGACTTGGACTGATCGACGCTGAAGATCACGTCAGGCATGGAGATCACCTATCTGTCGGAACTGAGGAGGGAACTGGGCGGGTGGGGTCGGGAGTGTTGGGCCGGGCTGGTCAGTCGACCACCTCCCGGTCCGGCGCGGTGAGGGTTCGCGCGGCCGGTGCCGCCACGGCGAGCGCGAGGATGCCGACGACGGCGATCACGCCGGCGACCATCCAGTCGCCGCTCCAGCTGTCGAGCAGCGTCATGAGGGCAGCCGTCGTGGTGATGACGCCCGTGACGATCGTGTAGACGCCAGTTGCCGGCCCGAGGGCTGCTCGATCGAGCCCGAGGACGAGGAAGAAGAGGAACCACAGGACGCCCCACAGCAGCCAGATGACGCCGAAGCCCGCGTCATCGGCCCGCACGAAGCTCTCGGTGGCGTAGACGACGGTGCACAGGGCCACGAGCAGGGCGAACCAGCCGAAGCCCCGGTTGCTGATGTCCTTGGCCGCGTTGATCCCCACCCACAGGTAGGTGAACCCGAACAGGTAGATGCCGGAGGCGGCGAAGATCGCATCCACGTCGTCGGCGGCGATGACGATCAGGTAAGTGGGCGTCAGCACCTGCAGCGCGCCGACGAACAGATTGAGCGGCGCCGCCTCACGAGGTGTGACCCAGTTGAGGAGCAGCAGGCCGTTGACGACGAGGACGATCCCCACATAGATGAGCCCGACGGAGGACATGGGTCACGGTCTCGGCAGTGAGGGGTGGCCGGGGCGGCGCGCGGGTGGGGGAGCACTGCGCAGCGCGGGCGGGATGTGGCGGGTGACGCCGGGGCTCTCGCTGCTGAGGCCGGCGCTGGTCACGGACCGGTCGAGGGAGGAGTCGAGTCGGCTCAGGTGGGGTGCGCTGATCACGCGCATGCTCTGTCGCTGGCAGGCCGGGCAGTTCGCCGGCTCGGCACGGCGGGAGATGGTGCGCACCAGGTCGAAGGATCCGCAGGTGCGGCAGGTGTAGGTGTAGGTCGGCACGAGATACCTCCAGTGATTTCAATCACAATATTTTCATATGGAAGTAATTGTCAAGGGAAGGTCGCTGTGCGACCGCCGTCGCGAACGAGCGCTGGAATCAGAGGGAGGCGACGACGTCGAAGTCCGTGACGTCGGCCTTGGCCAGGTAGATGGTCTGCTTGAGGTGCCCCGATCGCAGCTCCATCGCCCCGCGAGGACCGTCGTAGCCCATCCCTTCGGAGACGCGCAGAACGGCCTCGAGCGAGGTGTCCTGTGCGGCGGCGAAGAGGGAGGTCAGGAGGGTGATCCCCTCGTAGCAGGACTCGCCCTGGTTGTTCAGGGGCGGCGCCTCCGGGCCGAAGGCGGCGGCGTAGTCGCCGACGAAGTCGAGGGAGTGGCCGGTGGGCAGCGAGCGGAAGTAACCGGCCGCGACGTACAGGTCACGGATGGCATCCGGCCCGGAGGCGAGCAGCATGTTCTCCTCCATCAGCGGCGTCAGCCGGATCAGCGACTCGTCGAGGCCGCGTCTGGCGAACGCCCGGTTGAAGCGCACCGCGTCCTGGCCGACGAGGAACATCAGCACGCCGTCGGCGCGGGTTCCGTGCTCGATGGTGTCGAGGATCGTCCCGAAGTCCTGGGTGTCGAAGCGGGAGAAGCTCGTGCTCAGCACCCTGAGGCCGAGGGCCCTGGCATAGGCGGAGACGGCTCGCGCCGAGCGCACCGGCCAGACGTAGTTCGATCCGACGATGTGCCAGCGCCGCAGCCCCATCTCGTCGCGGAGCCACGCCAGGGCCGGTCCGATCTGATCGGCAGGGGTCTCGCCGGCGCAGAAGACGCCGGCGCGCGACTCGCCTCCTTCGTAGAGGGAGGTGTAGACGTACGGGATACGACCCTGGGTGATGGGGGCGACCGCCTCCCGGATCGAGGAGATGTGCCACCCGGTGAGGGCATCGATGCGGCCGGCGTCGATCAGGCTCCGCACATCCCGCGCGACCTCATCGGGTCGCCGGCCGGCGTCGATCACCTCGAACTCGATCGGCCGGCCGAGCACCCCGGACTGATTCGTCTGCCGGCGGCACAGTTCGGCTATGGCCTCGCAGGAGGGGCCGAAGATGCCACCCGGCCCTTGCAGCGGGATGGCGAGGCCGATCCGGATCGCGTCCGCGGTCCCCGCTCTCTCGCGTCCCCGGCTCGCCGATTGTCTGTTCATCGCAACCACCACGGGTGTCCCAGATGGTATTTTCATCTGAAAAGGATGCGACCAACGTAGGACATCGGTCGCCACTTGGGAAGGGGCGTCGATGGGCGGAACGGCGGCGGGACGACCCGCGCACGCAGGCGGCAGGCTGGATATCCGCCTGCTCACGCTGGTCGCCGGGCGCGTCAACCGCGATATCGGGACCGTGCTCGCCCCCGACGAACTGTCGGTCGATCAGTGGAGCGTCCTCGACTATCTGGAGGCGACCGGGCCGTGCACGATGACGGCCCTGGCGAACGCGACGGGGATCAGCGGCGCGACGTTGACGCGGATCGTCGATCGTCTCGTGAGCCGCGCCCTCGTCTATCGCAATGCCGATCGAGGAGACCGGCGGCGCGTGCACGTGCACCTGTCCGAACGGGGCCGCGAGACGACACAGGAGCTGCGACCCCGCATCCGCGCCGCGGAAGATCGCGCGACGGCTCAGCTCAGCGCGAAAGAGCGCGATGAGCTGTCCCGGTTGCTGCACCGGATCTCGACATCGAGCGACCCCGGGGCATAGCGAGCCACCGAACGAGATCGGTGAGACAGCGTCCGTTCCTCGCTTGAGGAGGTGGATGAGCGCCCATCGCCGTGGCGAGAACGGACGCTGCCTCACCGCCTGCCGCTGCCTATCCTCCTTCGTCGGCGATGGCCGGAGCGTTTGAGAGCTGTGCGTATCCATCCTCCAGAGCAGAACGCAGGAAGCTCTCCGGCCAGTACTCCTCAAGTGAGCGGCCCGGGCGCACGTCATCGAGTGATCGCCCCGCCTCGTACGCGTCGCCTATCCACTCCGCGACGGACCGCAGTCGCGATGCCTGGTGTTCCACGAATTCGCGGTCGACGGCCGACCCGTGCCCCGGCACCAGCACGTCCCCGGACTGGATCCGACCGAGCAGCACTTCCAGCGCATCGGGCCAGCCGAGCGGGTAGGAACCCGAGCCGAACATCGGCGGCCCCGACTCCTCGACGATATCCCCGAGGAACCAGGCTCTCGCGTCGGGGACGAGGACGGCGAGGTCGGTATCGGTGTGGCCGGCCGGCAGCGGTAGGAGCTCGATCGTGCGTCCGCCGGGCGTGAGGTGGAGCGGGGCCTCGACCGGGAGCGTGGGCGGCGTCAGCCTCACATCCGCCCAGTCCTTGTCCGGCTCTGACTCCGGCTGCTGCTGAACCCTGCGCAACCACGGTCCTTCGTGCCGGGCGAAGTGCCGGGGTATCAGCTGATGTCCGTAGATGGGGATGCCGCGTGCGGCGAAGACCTGATTCCCGAAGGTGTGATCGTAGTGCGCATGGGTGTTCACGACGGCCACGATCGGCAGCGCGAAGGCATCCGCCACATCGCGGATGATCTCCTCAGCCTCCGCAGGACTGTTGCGGGTGTCCACCACAGTGATCCCGGTACTGCCGACGATGGCCCCCACCGAGATGTCCACCGGCTCGTAGCGCCGCTGAAACACGCCGGGCGCGACCTCTGCCCATCCGTCGGCGACGGCATCGGGCGGGAACGATCCGGGCATGGACAGCACGGTACTGCCCCATGGCGATCTCCGCGGCGCCGTGTTCTCAAGGGAACGGGGCGATCCGCGTCGCGTCCTGAGCGCGCCCATCGCCGATGTTCGGGTCCGGTGGTGACGAAAGCATCGGTTCGTCACACTCGTTCGAAGGCTCAGAGTGGTGTTGAGTCGCACTCCACCGACGCCATTCCCTCACCTGAGTCCGGAAGCTCGTGTCCCCTGTCGCCAGCCCACCGCGAGATCAGCCGGAAAGCCGGTGATGACTGCGGCATGGACCGATGACAGAAGCGCTCATGCGTGTCTGTGGATCACGACCACCCGCCCCAATAGCGCTCGCATGGGGGCGCGCCGATGCCCCGATCGGTTTCCCGCCTGACACCATGCGAGCTGGGCATCCAGGGCGGCGATGGCCTGGTCCGGCTCTACCGGTCTGTCTCGCCAGGCCGGAATGCGCCCCTCATCGGGGACCAGCTCCGTGCCAACGTGCGATGCCGATCCCCGGCCCGCGACGAGGGCGATCATCTGCCGTAACGCGGCCCATTGCTCGACGGTCGCTGGCGCCATCAGCGTCTCGTCGATCGCCAGACGTGCGAGAGGGCGACGGCGATCCTCGCCGGCGAAGTCGACCCAGATGCCGGCCTTCTGCGGTCTGCGGAAGTGGATGGCCGAGACCGCCCTGTAGGGCACGACTCGGCGTCGCGTGTGGATCGACTGCTCGGCCGGAGAGATGGTGAGTCGCGGCAGAATGGCTCTGGTCAGCGTGAACAGGGCGGCAGCGCCCAGGCCGATGAGGGCCATCGTCCATGGCGGCTCACCAGAGCCGAGCATCGCGATGGCCGTCACCAGGGCGATGATCCCGATGCAGATCCAGAACCACCGCCCAACACCACGGTTACAGCGCACCATCGCGGGAAGCAGGGGAGGCATTCGGCACAGTATAAGGAAACCGGTGGCGTAGTTAGAGCCTGCCTGGGGCTGGATGCGCCGAGAGCGCCGGCCCCTTGCTTCGCTGCGGGACCGGCGCTCTCACCGTGGCCAGGGCCGGGTCCCCCACTGGCTTCGCCAGCGGGAGGTTCCCCCACCAAGCTCCCCCAAGCTCTCCGCTGCGCTCCGAGCAGGGGGGACCCCCAGGCGTCGCCGGTTCTCCCCGTGGGGCTGGATACGCCGAGAGCGCCGGCCCCTTGCTTCGCTGCGGGACCGGCGCTCTCACCGTGGCCAGGGCCGGGGTCGAACCGGCGACCTTCCGCTTTTCAGGCGGACGCTCGTACCAACTGAGCTACCTGGCCGATACTCATCGGCCGGAGCCGCGAGCGACGTTCACACTATCGCATCGCCTGGGCTCCGGCCGATTCGGGGTGCGGGTCAGAGCACCGTGACGGCGTCCTCGTAGTCCAGGCGCGGCAGGCGGTCGAACCAGGGGCTGTCGCCCGGCTTGCCGATGTTCATGACGACCACCGAGTGCAGGTTCGTGCCGGCGAAGAACTCGGCATCCACGGCATCATGATCGAAGCCGTTCATCGGGCCCGCGGCCAGGCCGACGGCCCGCACGGCCATGATCGTGTAACCCACCTGGAGGCCGGCGTTGAACTCTGCCACGCGACGACGCGACTCCAGATCGCCGAACCAGTGCTCGGACTCCGGAGCGTGGGGGAACACCTCGGGCATGCGACGGTTGAAGTCCGCATCCGCGGCGAGGATCGCGACGACCGGGGCGGACTCGGTCTTCGGCCGGTTGTTGTCGGCCATGAGCGGGAGCAGACGGCTCTTCGCCTCGTCATTGGTCAGGAAGACGATGCGCAGCGGCTGGCTGTTGGCGGCCGTGGGGCCGTACTTGGCGATCTCATAGATGTCGCGCAACGTCTCGGGGGAGACGGGCTCGTCGCTGAACGAGTTGCTCGTCCGGCCCTCGCGGAAGAGGGTGTCCAGGGCGCGCTCGTCCAGAGGGGTCAGATGATCCAAGGTCGCTGAAGTCATACGGGTTTCAACTAGATGGTCGGTCGCGGAATTCCTCATCGGGCTGTGGGATACGTCATGCGGTCCCTATCCTCAGGTCATGGGCATGATGATGATGGCGTTCCGTGCGCCCGATGACGTGGCCGATCCGTCGGCGTTCACCGAAGAGGCCGGACTGGAGGATTACCCGCCCCTCGGGGCGCCCGCCGACCTGGCCGAGCGGCTCAACGCCCGGCTGCGCGCTCTGGGCCTCGACTCCGGAGCTCTCGACGACACCTCGGGCGTGATCCTCCCCGATGGGGTCGGCAGCATCAGCTTCACCGTGGGGGAGGGACAGGTGCGCTTCATCCTGGTGAACGGCCCGACCGGCGAGGTGATCGACGTCTTCCGGGAGCTGCGCGCGCAGGACGGCTGGCACCTGCTCGATGCGGGCACCGGTGAACCGCTCTGATCGTGTGGCGGTCGCTCCGAAACGAGAAGAAGCCCGCACCTGACGGTACGGACTTCACTCGTTTCTACGCGACCCCGACGGGACTCGAACCCGCGACCTCCGCCGTGACAGGGCGGCGCGCTAACCAACTGCGCCACGGGGCCTTGTGCGTTGCGATCTCATCGATCGCGAACGCTACTCTACTGCACCCCACCCAACCGGCCAACATGGGGGTCGGGCTCTTCCGATTGCCGTTGTCAGTGGGCGTTGGAAGACTGTCTCGAAGTATCACTCCCTGTGGTCAGGAGACCCATGATCGAGTTCCGATCGGTCGGCAAGCAGTTCGACGACGGCACCCGCGCGGTGTCGGACTTCAACCTCGTCGTGCCCTCGCACGCCACCGTGGTGCTGGTGGGGTCATCGGGCAGCGGCAAGACGACGCTGCTGCGCAGCATCAATCGCATGGTCGAGCCCACCGAGGGCCAGATCCTCATCGACGATGTCGATGTCGCTACACAGAACCCGGTCGAGCTGCGACGCAGCATCGGCTATGTCATGCAGCACGCGGGGCTGCTCCCGCACCGCAAGGTGATCGATAACGTCGCCACCGTCCTGCGGCTGTGCGGGGTCCCCAAGAAGCAGGCCCTCGACCGATCCGCCGAGGTCCTCGGCACCGTCGGACTCGACTCCTCGCTCTACACCAAGTACCCGAGTCAGCTGTCCGGTGGCCAGCGCCAGCGCGTCGGCGTGGCCCGGGGGCTGGCCAACGACCCCAATATCCTGCTGATGGACGAGCCCTTCGGCGCCGTCGATCCGATCGTGCGTGCCGAACTGCAGACTGAGATGCTGCGCCTGCAGCGTGAACTCGAGAAGACCACCGTCTTCGTCACCCACGACATCGAGGAAGCCTTCGCGCTCGGCGACCAGGTCGTCATCTTGAAGCAGGGCGGCGAGGTCGCACAGATCGGCACACCGCAGGAGATCCTCGCGGATCCGGCGGACGACTTCGTGCGCAGCTTCGTCGGACTCGAACGCGGCCAGCGCGCTCTGCGCATCGAGGAGAAGGACGGGCAGCGCATCGTCGTCGACGAGTACGGCCGCCCGGCAGGGGTCCTTCAGTGAATTGGGCGTTCGCCAACCGGGATCTTCTCTTCGAGCTGACCTGGCAGCACGTGTGGGTCAGCGCCGTCTGCATCGTGCTGGGCTTCGCCCTGGCGCTCCCCGTCGGCTGGTTCGCCTATGCGGCGGGTGGCTCGCCTCGCCGCTCACTGCGTCAGCTGGGCGGAGGCGTCCTGAGCATCGGCAGCATCCTCTACACGATCCCGTCGCTGCCGCTGCTGGTGATCCTGCCGTCACTCCTCGGGCTGCCGTGGCTCAGCGTCCTCAGCATCGTCATCGCGTTGACGGTCTACGCCTTCGCGATCATGGTTCGCAGCGTGGCCGATGCGCTGCGGTCGGTGCCCCCGATGGTGCTCGACTCGGCGACCGCGTGCGGATACAGCCGCACGCAACGGGCGCTCACCGTCACCCTCCCGCTGGCCGGCCCCGTGATGCTCGCCTCGCTGCGAGTCGTCTCGGTCAGCACCGTCAGCCTGCTGAGCATCGGCGCGCTCACCGGGGTCCGCAACCTCGGGTCGTTGTTCACCAACGGCTACAACCGTGACTTCACGACGGAGATCGCCACGGGGATCGTGCTGACCGTGATCGTGGCCTTCGTCTTCGACGCGATCATCGTCGCCACCGGGCGGCTCCTCATGCCCTGGTCCCGGGTCGTGCGCGTGGGAGGCGGTGAGTGATGAGCCTCATCAACGACACGGTCGCTTGGCTGATCGATTCGGCACAGTGGAGCGGCGGCTCGGGCATCCCGTGGCGTATCGCCCAGCACCTGGGCTATACGGCCATCACCGTTCTCGCTGCCTCGGTCATCGCGGTTCCGCTCGGACTCTATGTCGGTCATACCGGTCGCTGGAAGAACACCGCGGTGCTGGCCACCGGCGCCCTGCGGGCTCTCCCGACGCTCGGACTGATCACCCTCATCGTGCTGCTGACCTCGGTGGGCCTGGCGCCGGCGATCATCGCCCTGGCGGTCCTGTGCATCCCGCCACTGCTGGCAGGCATCTACTCCGGGCTGGAGGCGGTAGACCCGGCTACGGTCGATGCCGCACGCGCCCAGGGCATGACCGAGACCCAGGTCATCACCCGTGTCGAGCTGCCGCTCGCGATGCCGCTCATCATCGGTGGCCTACGTTCCGCCGTGCTCCAGGTCATCGCCACGGCCACGGTCGCCGCGTTCATCGGCGTCGGTGGCCTCGGGCGGTACATCATCGACGGTCTCGCCGTTCGAGACACGCCCCGCGTCCTCGGTGGGGCCATCATCGTCGTGGTGCTGGCGCTGCTCATCGACGCGCTCTTCGCCCTCTGCCAGCGGCTCGCCTTCCGGCATGCCTCGCCGGCCGATTCTCACC
This sequence comes from Aeromicrobium piscarium, assembly GCF_007421815.1. Classification (GTDB taxonomy): domain Bacteria; phylum Actinomycetota; class Actinomycetes; order Propionibacteriales; family Nocardioidaceae; genus Aeromicrobium; species Aeromicrobium piscarium. The sequence continues at coordinate 9,979 of NZ_VLNT01000018.1, forward strand.
CCCAGCTGAAGGAGAAGACAGCATGAGAACCACCCGCACCGTGATCGTCGCGGCAGCTGCCGCACTCGCCCTCACGGCCTGCAGCGATCCGAGCTCGTCCGGCGATGGAGGCGATGGCGACACCGTCCGCATCGGTTCGGCTGCCTTCCCCGAGAGCGAGATCATCGCCGAGGTCTACGCACAGGCGCTCGAAGCCGAGGACTTCTCGGTCGAGCGGCGTATGCAGATCGGTGCCCGCGAGGTCTACCTCCCGGCGCTCGAGAACGGCGAACTGGACGTGTTGCCGGAGTACACGGGCAATCTGCTCAGCTATGTCGACTCCGAGACCACCGCCACGTCCCCCGAGGACATCGAGGCCGAACTGCCCGATGCGCTCCCCGACGGCCTGGAGGTCCTCGACCCTGCGCCGGCGGAGAACAAGGACTCTCTCAACGTCACCCAGGAGTTCGCCAGCGAGAATGACCTCGAGTCGATCGCGGATCTCGCCGATATCGACGGCCTCAGCCTCGCGGCCAATCCCGAGTTCGCCGAGCGCTCGTACGGCATCCCGGGCATGGAGCGCGTCTACGGCATCACCGGGGTCGATTTCACGCCGATCAACGACGGTGGCGGACCTGCCACGCTGAGCGCCCTGCTCGACGGCACGGTCGACGTCGCCGACATCTACAGCACCACACCGTCGATCGTCGAGAACAACCTGGTGACGCTGGAGGACCCCGAGAACATGATCGCGGCGCAGAACGTGGTGCCGGTCATCAGCAGCGACACGGTCAGCGATGAGGCCATCGAGGTGCTCAACAAGGTCTCGGCCGAGTTGACCACCGAGGACCTGATCGAGATGAACACCCGCAACTCCGGCGACGAGAAGGCCGCCCCCGCCACGATTGCGAAGGACTGGCTCGAGGACAAGGGCCTCATCTGACCCGTCGTCCCTCAGGCGGGTGGCGCGAAGGTCCAGGGTGCGTGGGGGAGCGCTGCGGGATCGAAGGTGTCGAGCAGCTGTTCCGGTGTGGAGCCGGTGAGTCCGAGCGATCCGCTGATCGTGGCGAACACGTCGATGCCGCGTTCGGTGAGCTCACGATAGGTCACGGCCCCGTCGCGCTTCGCGAGCCGTTGGCCCTCGGTATTGAGGGCCAACGGCACGTGGGCGTACAGAGGTGTCTCGATCCCCAGCAGCTCGGCGAGGTAGGCCTGACGCGGCGCCGAGGTCAGCAGGTCGTCGCCGCGGACCACCTGGTCCACGCCCTGCTCGCCGTCGTCGACGACCACCGCGAGATTGTAGGCGGGTACGCCGTCGCCACGGCGCAGCACGAGATCGTCGACTCCCGCGGTCACCTCGCCATGCAGGAGATCACGCACGGTCCACGTCTCCACATCCGACCGAAGCCGGATCGCCGGATTCCGCTCGACGCGACGCGACTCACGTTCGGCCGGCGTCAGGTCGTGGCACGTGCCCGGATAGGCACCCGGCGGCCGATGCGGTGCGCTCGGCGCCTCGAGGATCTCCCGTCGGGTGCAGAAGCACTCGAAGGTCCGTCCCTGGGTCACGAGCCCGTCGATCGCAGCGTCGTAGAGGGCACGGCGATCCGTCTGCCGGGCGGGCTGGCCGTCCCAGTTCAGGCCGAGCTCGCGCAGGTCATCGAGCTGTCGTTCGGCGGCCCCCTCTTTCACACGATCGAGGTCCTCGATCCGCACGAGGAACCCACGGCCGCTGGAGCGCGCGAACAGCCAGGCCAGCAGCGCGGTCCGGAGGTTGCCGATGTGCAGGTCTCCGGAGGGGGAGGGCGCGAACCGGCCGGTGGCGGACATGGTCTCCAGTATGCGATGCCTGCCTCTGCGCTGGTGGGCACGGCGGCGATGGCGCGTGCCGCGAGCTCAACGACTGAGCGCGACCGTCAGTCGCCGTTGCTGGCGCGCCAGATCCGGTAGGCGATCGCGCCCGTGACGAGCCCGGCGAACACGCTGGCGGGCACCCAGACGAACCAAGGCCAGTCCGCCGCGAGGCCCAACGGAGCGCCGATCGCCAGCCAGGCAACGATGAAGGTGATGCAGGCCATCGTGACCACATAGGTGCGGTCCGGCGGTTGCGTGCTCATAGGAACCTCGGGCGGTGCGGAGCGCGGCGGCTCATGGTCCACAGTCCGCCATCCAGGCAGTCGAAGAAAGAGGCGTCGTCGCGCGGCGGCAGATCGCCGCGAGCCACGTGCGAGTCATCGAAGTGCAGGATGCCCCGGGCGCCGCACACGCACCGAGACGGCTCGCTCCAGGGACGCCGCGGCGCTGGTCCTGGACTCATGTCTCCAGTCTCACAGAGATGTCAACCGTCCTAGGCGGAATCGGTGTTCCCCGCGCGTCGCCTACGGTGGTGGCATGAGCGAACGGCCCACTACGCCGAGATCGTTTCTCATCGTGGCGCGCGTCTTCTCGATCGTTCTCTTCGCGTTCACGGCCATCCTGGTCGCCCGGCTGGTGGACGGTTCCGCCGACACCTTCGAGCTGATCCGAGCCGCAGTCTTCGTCGCGATGACTGCCTTCTGGCTTTGGTACGCCTGGTGGGGGCTCGCGCGCCATCGTTCCGGTCCGGGTGCGTAACGCGATCGAGGAGGTACCCGTGCGATACGGGCCATTGCATGGAGATCCTCGCCGCCGCAGCGCGCGGAACGCACGGAGAGCGTCGTCGAGTTTTCGGGAGGGGTGGCTCTCAACCAACCCGTTTGAGTGTCTCGAATCGAAATCCGTGTGGAGCTGAACAAGCCGGATGACGAGTTGAAGGAAGCAGCCGACTCCGGGACCATCTGAGTTGGCTCCGGTGGAGCCGCACTCAGGTCGTCAGCACTTTTGATAACGACATCTGGTACCCCCTACGGGATTCGAACCCGCGCTACCGCCTTGAAAGGGCGGCGTCCTAGGCCGCTAGACGAAGGGGGCCGGACCCGGCCAGCATAGTCGGTCGCCCCGCCGCCCGATGCACCTGCCCGGCTGGACCGGGTGCGGCAGACTGGGCCGCGTGATGGAGATGAGCGAAGAGCGATTCGAGCAGCTGTGCGTCGCCGCGCTCGAGCAGGTGCCCGAGGAACTGACGGCGCTGCTGGACAACGTCGTCATGTTCATCGAGGACGACGCTCCTCCCGAGGAGCCGCATCTGCTCGGTCTCTACCACGGCATCCCCCTCACCGAACGCGACTCGCACTACGGTGGCCACCTGCCCGACCGCATCACGATCTTCCGCAACCCGACCCTGGCGATCTGCGACAGCGAGGAGCAGGTCGTCGACGAGGTGCACATCACCGTCGTGCACGAGATCGCCCACTACTTCGGCCTCGACGACGACCGCCTCCACGAGCTCGGTTATGCGTGAGATCCGTCGCGCCGAAGAGCGCTTCCACACGACCGGCGAGGGCGTCGAGACCTTCCACTCCTTCTCCTACGGAGCCCACTACGATCCCGACAACATCGCCTTCGGCGCGATCATCGCGATCAACACCGAGCACCTCGCCCCTGGAGCCGGCTACGACGCCCATCGGCACAGCGATGTCGAGATCGTCACCTGGGTGCTCGACGGGCTCCTCGCCCACGAGGACTCCACCGGAGGGGGCGGCGAGATCCCACCCGGTCTCGCGCAACGGCTGAGTGCCGGATCGGGAGTCGAACACACCGAACGTAATGCCTCGACGGTCGAGGGCCTGACCTTCGTCCAGATGATGCTGCGCAGCGACAACGAGGGCGACCCGGAGTACGCGCAGGCCGAGGTGGCTACCGAGATCGCCGGACTGTACCGGGCGGTCGACGTCCATGCCCCGGCCGAGCTGCGGGTCGCGACCCTGGGCGAGGGCGATGTCATCGAGATGCCCACCGCGCCGCGCACGCTCATCCACGTCACGCGGGGCGCGTTGCTCGTCGACGGCGACCGCCTCACTCCCGGTGACGAGATCCGTACGGACGACCCCGTGGGCGAGCTGCGTGCCGACACCGCGACCGAGGCCCTCGTCTGGCTCCTGAGCTGACCGCCAGATCCCGTTGAGTGTGGGAGGCGCCCCACATTCAACGGGATCTCGAAGACCTCCTCCGGTGCGCTGACAGAGGGGAGGGATAGCCTGCAGGTATGCACGGATGGGATCAACATCGCCAGGCCGTCGACGCGTTACGAACCTCCTACCGGTCCATCGCGCCAGGCTCGCCCATACGACTCGCCAAACGCACCTCGAATCTCTTCCGTCCGCGGCAAGCGGCCACGGGACCGGGACTCGACGTGTCCGGTCTCGACGGTGTCATCGAGGTCGACCCGGTCGCCGGCACCGCGGACGTCCAGGGCATGTGCACCTACGAGGACCTCGTCGACGCCACCCTCCCGTACGGCTTCATCCCCACCGTGGTGCCGCAGCTGCGGACCATCACGCTCGGCGGGGCCGTGACCGGCCTGGGCATCGAGTCCACCTCGCTGCTCAACGGCCTACCGCACGAGGCCGTCCTCGAGATGGACCTCCTCACCGGCGCCGGCGATCTCGCGACCGCCACCCCGGACAACGAGCACGCTGATCTCTTCGCCGCCTTCCCCAACTCCTACGGCAGCCTCGGCTACGCGGTGCGCCTGAAGATCCGGCTCGAGAAGGTGCCCCCGTACGTACGTCTGCGCCATGTGCGCACCGACGGCTCGACCGAGGCCGCCAAGATCATCGAGGAGGTCGCCGACTCCGCCCAGTACGACGGCGACCGTGTCGACGCCATCGACGCAACGGCGTTCACCCCCGACGAGATCTACGTGACGCTCGCGACCTTCACCGACGATCCCGGCCCCGTCAGCGACTACTCCGGCCAGCAGATCTACTACCAGTCGATCCCGCAACGCCGCTACGACCGGCTCACGATGTACGACTACCTGTGGCGCTGGGACACCGACTGGTTCTGGTGCTCCCGCGCGTTCGGCGCCCAGAATCCCTACGTCCGACGGCTCTGGCCGCGCCGCTACCGCCGCAGCGACGTCTTCCACAAGCTCGTCGGCCTCGACACGAAGTACGGGCTGAGCAAGATCCTGGACCGCTTCAAGAAGGTGCCCGGGCGCGAGAAGGTCATCCAGGACATCGAGGTCCCCCTCGAGCGGATGGGCGACTTCCTCGAGTGGTTCGACGCCGAGGTGGGCATGCGGCCGGTGTGGATCTGCCCGCTGCGCACCTCCGGGGCCTGGCCCACCTACCCGCTCGAGCCAGGACGCATCTACGTCAACGCCGGCTTCTGGGGCACCGTCGTGGTCCCGGCCGACAGTCCGCCCGGAGCGGTCAACCGCCGCATCGAGACCGCCGTGCACGAGCTCGGCGGCCACAAGTCCCTGTATTCGGAGGCCTTCTACGACAGGCCGACTTTCGATTCGCTGTACGACACTGCCGGCCTCGATCGCTTGCGTGAGCGATACGACCCCGACGGCCGTCTCAGCACTCTGTATGACAAGGCAGTGAGGAATTCATGACGATCGACACCAATGCCAAGCTCTCCATCGCCGATGCGCTCGGACGCATCATGCGGGGCGGTCTGCCCTTCCGGTTCGAGGCGTACGACGGCAGTGTCGGCGGTCCCGAGGACTCGCCGATCACGCTACGGCTCGTGAACGAGCGCGGACTGTCCTATCTGATGACGGCGCCGGGCGATCTCGGCTTCGCCCGGGCCTATGTGTCGGGCGACCTCGAGGTCGACGGTGACCACCCCGGCAACCCTTACGCGGCGATGTCGCTCATCATGAGCCAGCTGCGGTTCAGGGTGCCGTCGGCGGGGGAGATGCTGCAGGTCCTGCGCAGCCTCGGGCTGGAGCACCTCCGTCCCCCGGCGCCGCCGGCTGAGGAGCATCTGCCGAAGTGGCGTCGCGCGCTGGAGGGCCTGCGGCACAACAAGACTCGCGACGCCGCCGCGATCCACCACCACTACGACGTCTCGAATCGTTTCTATGAGCTCGTGCTGGGCCCGTCGATGACGTACACGTGCGCGGTCTTCCCGCATGAGAACGCGACGCTCGAGGAGGCGCAGTTCGAGAAGTACGACCTGATCTGCCGCAAGCTCGACCTCAAGCCCGGCGACCGGCTCCTCGATCTCGGCTGCGGCTGGGGTGGCATGGTGCGGCACGCCGCGAAGCACTACGGTGCGAAGGTCCTCGGCGTGACCCTCTCGCGCGAGCAGGCCGAGTGGGGGCAGCAGAAGGTCATCGAGGAGGGACTCGGCGACCTGGCAGAGATCCGCTTCAGCGACTACCGCGACGTCCCCGAGACGGACTTCGACGCCGTCAGCTCGATCGGTCTGACCGAGCACATCGGCGTGCGCAACTACCCCGACTATTTCGCCTTCGCGCACTCCCGGCTCCGCGAGGGCGGGCGGATGCTGAACCACTGCATCACCCGCTCGGACAACACGTCCCGCGCCACGGCAGGGGCGTTCATCGACCGCTATGTCTTCCCCGATGGCGAGCTGACCGGGTCGGGCACGATCGTCTCGGCAATGCAGGATGCCGGTCTCGAGGTGCGTCACGAGGAGAACCTGCGCGAGCACTACGCGCTGACGCTGAAGGCGTGGTGCGAGAACCTCGAAGCGAACTGGGAGGAGGCCCTCGAGGAGGTCACCCTCGGCCGCGCGAAGGTCTGGGGCCTGTACATGGCGGGCTCGCGACTGGCCTTCGAGCGCGACGAGATCGAGTTGCACCATGTACTCGGCGTCAAGCCGGATGCCGAGGGCAACGCCCACTACCCACTCCGCCCCTCCTTCTGACCCACCTTCCTGGGCGGTGAGCTATCCCGTACCCGGTCCGTGGGCGGTGAGCTATCACGCACTATCGGCCTCGACGTGCGGGATAGCTCACCTCTCATGGGGGAGGACGTGCTGCCCCGGCCCCGGCCGTCTCACCCCGTTCGATAGGTTCGATGAGTGCGTATCGCGACCTGGAATGTGAACTCCATCCGTAGCCGGATCGACCGCGTGCTCGCCTTCCTGGAGCGTCACGATGTCGACGTCCTGGCGATCCAGGAGACGAAGTGCCGGGAGGACCAGTTCCCCGGCCTCGAGCTGCAGTCGATGGGGTACGAGTTCGCCCACTTCGGCGTCAACCAGTGGAACGGCGTCGCGCTGATCTCCCGCGTCGGGCTGACCGATGTGCAGCGTCAGTTCGCCGACGATCAGCCGCACTTCGGTGACATCCTCGAACCCCGCGCTATCGGGGCGACCACCGGATCCATCCGTATGTGGAGCCTCTATGTGCCCAATGGCCGCGAACTCGACCACGAGCACTATGCGTACAAGCTCGACTGGCTCAAGCGCCTCGAGGTCGCCGGTCGCGGCTGGCTCGAGGCCGACGAGCAGGCGCAGGTCGCGTTGACCGGGGACTGGAATATCGCCCCCGAGGACGACGATGTCTGGGATATCGCCGAGTTCGACGGCAAGACGCACGTGTCGGAGCCGGAGCGCGCGGCCTTCTCGTCCATCGTCGAGGCCGGTTTCAGCGATGTCGTCCGCCCGCACGCGCCCGGCCCGGGTGTCTACACCTACTGGGACTACCAGCAGCTGCGGTTTCCGAAGCGTCAGGGCATGAGGATCGACTTCGTCCTCGGCTCACCCGCGCTCTCCGCCCGCGTCACCGATGCCTTCATCGACCGTGAGGAGCGCAAGGGCAAGGGAGCCAGCGACCACGCGCCGGTCGTCGTCGATCTCGCCGACTGAGACACACCCTCGCTACGCCCGGCTTTTGCCGGGTTGTGGCCCCTGAACCGGTGGCTCGAGGGCCACAACCCGGCAAAAGTGGGACCTGGAGGGGTCAGGACTTGTCGGGGATCTCGATGGCGTTGAGACGGCTCTTGTCGACGAAGCCGGTACGGAAGGCTGCGCGACCGACCATGTGCGCCGACACCGGCGCGGTGAGCATCTGGAAGATCGCCACCACGACGATCACGGTGATGTCACCGAGATCCTGGGCGCGGAGGGCGAGGCCCGCCAGGATCAGCAAGAGCCCGAGGGTCTGCGGCTTGGTGGCCGCGTGCATCCGGGTCAACAGTTCGGGGAAGCGCAGGATGCCGATCCCCGCCACCAGCGCGAAGCCCGCTCCCAGGATCAGCAGCGTTCCGGCGATGTAGTCGATCATCGGATCTCATCCTCTCGCTGCGTCTGCTCAGGAGTGTCCGGGCGCTTGGCGGCGCTGCGATCGGAGTCCGGTGCCGCATAGCGGGCGATGCTCACCGAGCCGAGGAAGGCGACCAGCGCCAGCGCCACCAGGACCGGCAGGGTGTTGGTGTGGTTGTTGACGGCCGCCTCCACGCCGATCGCCCCGACGCACGCGGCGACGAAGACATCGGCGGCCACGGTGCGATCGAGCATCGTCGGACCCCGCACGATGCGGACCATGCACAGGACGCCGGTCAGGCCGAGAATGACGGCGCAGATGATGCCGACGGTGGTCATGCTGTCGCCTCCTCGGACCGCAACTGTTCGCGGCTGATCTCGTAGTCCTCCCGCGAGCCGAAGGCCGCCAGGACCCGATGCTCCTGGAGCCGTGCCTTGTGCCGCGCCGATTCGATCGCCTCGGGAGTTGAGCCGTCGAGCACGTGCAACCACATGCGCCCGGTATCGGCATCCAGCTCGATCAACAACGACCCCGGCACCAGCGAGACGAGCTCGCCGGTCATCACCTGCAGGAGATCGGACTTCCCGACCAGATGCACCTCGATCACCGCACTGCGCGGCGGGGCCATCGGGCGGATCGAGATCCAGGCGACCTGGAAGCTCGCCACCACCAGATCGAAGAGGAAGCGCGCGAGCAGAAACAGCGCCGACAGCGGCCGGAAACGCCCGTGCAGGTCGACCGATGGGAAGGGGAACACCACGATCACGAGCGTCGCGACGATGAGACCGCCGATGACGTTCAGGACCGTGATCTCGCCCCACAGCATCGACCAGACGATCGTGAGCCCGATGATGACGGGGATACGCAGCCGGTTCACTTGCTCAACACCGCCTCGATGTACGGGGTGCGTTCGAGCAGCTCGGTGGACGCGCGGTCGGCATAGCCCATGATCGGGCCGGCGAAGACCGTCAGCCCCACCGTGACGAGCGCGAGGGCCAAGGTCGGCATCGCCATCCGCGCCGGGAGCCGGGAGTCGTCCTGAAGCTCCTTCCAGCTGGTGGTGCGCTGCGTCGTGGTCGAGACGCTCTTGGCGCCGTGGAGGGAGCCGCCGGTGGGCGTCCAATCCATCGTCAACGACGCGGAGGGAAGCTCGTCTTCGTCCTTGGGCTGCCAGAAGGCCCGGTTCCAGATCTTGGCGATGGCGTAAAGAGTCAGCAGGCTGGTGGCGATCGCGGCCACGACGCCGGTGGCCGCCAGCCACTCATGGTCCTCGACACCGGCCTGGACCAGGGCGAGCTTGCCGAGGAAGCCGGAGAAGGGCGGGATCCCGGCGAGATTCATCGCGGGGATGAAGAACATGATCGACAGGATCGGGGCGAGGCGGGCGAGTCCGCCGAGGCGGTCCAGATTGGTGGTGCCCGCTCGATACTCCACCAGACCGGCCACCAGGAACAGGGTGGTCTGCACGGTGATGTGGTGAGCGATGTAGAAGACCGCGCCCTGCATGCCCAGCTGTGTGCCCAGGGCGATGCCGTAGAGCATGTAGCCGATGTGGCTGACCAGCGTGAAGGACAGGACACGTTTGATATCCGATTGCGCCACCGCGCCGAGGATGCCGATCACCATCGTCAGGATGGAGGCCCACAGCAGCAGGGTGCGCAGGGTGTCGGGGGTGAACAGCAGGGTCTGCGTGCGCAGGATCGCGTAGATACCGACCTTGGTCAGCAAGCCGGCGAACACCGCGGTCACCGGGGCCGGGGCGGTCGGATAGGAGTCCGGCAGCCAGGCGTAGAGCGGGAACACCGCCGCCTTCACCGCGAAGGTGAGCAGGAGCAGCAACTGGAGCAGCGTCGCGACACCCGTCGGCAGCTCGCCGAACCGAGTCGCGAGCTGCGCGAAGTTGACGGTTCCGGTCGCCGCGTAGACCGCGCCGATGGCGATGAGGAAGAGGACTGAGGAGATCAGACTGACGATGATGTAGATCGTGCCCGAGCGGACACGCGCATTGGTGCCGCCGAGGGTGATGAGCACATAGGACGATGCCAGCAGGATCTCGAAGCCGACGAAGAGGTTGAACAGATCGGCGGAGAGGAAGGCATTGGAGACGCCCGCGCTCAGCACCAGGAAGGTCGGATAGAAGACCGACAGCGGTGTCTCGCGCCCGTACTCGACGATGCCCTGGCCGATCGAGTACAGCAGGACCACCAGGGTCACGATCGTGGACACGATCAGCATCAGCGAGCTGAACCGGTCCGCGACCAGACTGATGCCGAGCTCGGCCGGCCAGCCCGCGACATTGAAGGTCTGAGGACCGAAGGCGTCGGCGCGGTAGAGCAGCGTCGCCGATGCGGCGACCACGAGCGCCAGGGTGACGATGCTGATGATGCGCTGGAGGAAGGCATAGCGCCCGAAGGCCAGGCAGAGCCCGGCACCGAGCAGCGGGATGATGACCGGCGCGAGGACCAGCTGTTCGAGGATGTGTTCGCTCATCGGGCGTCCTCCCCGCGAGGGCTGTCCGTGGAGACCCCGATGTCATCGGGCTCGTCGGCACCCTCCTCGTCGGGCAGCGACTCGTCAAGCTCGGTGTCCTCGAAGGTGGTGGAGGCTTCGTCACGTTCGGCGCGGCGGCGGATGAAGTCGTCCTCGAGGTCGTCTTGCACGTCGTCGGTGCCGGTCAGCTGGAACGCGCGATAGGCCAGGGCCAGGCCGAAGGCCGTGACGCCCATCGTGATGACGATGGCGGTGAGAGCCATCGCCTGAGGAAGCGGGTCGCTCATCGGCCCCTCGCCCTCGCCGATGAGCGGGGCGCGTCCGGCCGGTCCCGAGGCGATCAGCAGCAGGACGTTGAGGCCGTTGCCGATCAGCACGAAGCCCACCAGGATGCGGGTGAGACTGCGCTCGAGCATGAGCGTGACGCCGGTGCCGACCATCACGCCGGCCACGATGACGAGGATCAGGTTGGGACTCATGCCGTCACCTCCTGCGGGGAGGGATGCTCGCGCTCGTTCATGCGGGGGTCGCCTCCTCGTCGAGATCCTCGGCCTCTGCCTGCTGGTCGATGCCCGCTCCGAGGCTGCGCAGGACGTCGATCGCCAGGCCGACGACGACCAGATAGACGCCGATGTCGAAGAACACCGAAGTCACCAGATGCAGTTCGCCGAGCGGGCCGAGCGGGATGTCGAAGATCGCGCTCTGCAGCACTCCTCCGCCGAGCAGGGTCGGGATGATGCCTGAGAGGGCCGCGATCGCGAGCCCGGTGCCCAGGACGAGTCCGGCGTCCACCGGAGCCGCGTTGTCGAGCTCCTCGCGGCCTCCCGCGAGATAGCGGATCATCAGGGCCAGGCTCGCGATGAGTCCCCCGGCGAAACCGCCGCCGGGGGAGTTGTGGCCCGCGAGCATGAGGTAGATCGAGAACACGATCACCGTGTGGAAGATCAGGCGCGTCACGATCTCGAAGACGATCGAGCGACGGGCGTCGTGCAGGTTGGCGGCCAGCCACTGATTCGAGTCCGGCGTGACCACGCGGTGCGGGCGGCTCAGGTTGCGCGTGGAGCGATCGGTGATGAGGAAGATCAGGCTCGCGACGCCGGTGGCCGCGACCACCAGCACGCTCAGCTCGCCGAGCGTGTCCCAGGCGCGGATGTCCACGAGGGTGATGTTGACGATGTTCTTGCCGCCGCCGTATTCGTAGGCGGGGTCGGGCCAGCCGGCGGAGATGGGGTCGGCGATCCGGGCATTGGAGGAGATCAGCGCGACCCCGGCCACCAGGAGCCCGACACCGGTGCCGATCGCGATGCGCACCCAGCGCATCACGTTGAAGGGGCGGTCGGAGAAGAACGGGGGGAGGCGGCGCAGCACGAGCACGAAGGTGACGAGCAGGAAGGTCTCGACGAGCACCTGGGTGAGTGCGAGGTCCGGAGCGCCGTGGGCCACGAAGAGGATGGCGGTGCCGTAGCCGGTCAGCCCGAGCAGCAGCACGGCACGCAGCCGTCGTCGCGAGCGCACGGTGAGCACGGCCGCGATGATCATCAGGATGCCGGCGGCCATCTGCAGGTAGTTGTCCGCCAGGCGAATGTCGCTGACCTCGGGAGTCTCCCACGCCCGGATCAGCGCCCAGCCGGGCACGATGATGAGCGTGACGAGGATGACGCCGAGGTAGAAGGGCAGTGAACCGCGCTGCGTGCGGCCGGTCACCTCGACTGCCAGGCGATCCACTCCGCGCATGATCGCGTGATAGGAGCGGTCGGCATCGGGCATCGGCAGCCGGTCGACCACGGCGTGCTGGGCCACCGCGACCGGCCGACGGAAGTAGAACAGCGCGAGGCCCGCGACGATGCAGAGGGCCGAGAGCCCGAGCGCCGGGGTGAACCCGTGCCAGAGCACGAGGACGGGCTCGTGGGCCCCCTCCGGGAACGCCTCGGCGTAGGAGGCGACCCGCGGGGTGAGCCAGCCGCCGACGAATCCGCCCGCCACGGTGAAGATCGTGATGAAGACCGGAACGGCCTGGAAGCCCGGGGAGAAACGTCGTGGCGCGCAGAGCGGGACGTTCGGCTTGCTGCCGAACGCGCCCCAGACGAATCGCGCCGTGTAGGCCATCGTGAGGATCGACCCGGCGACGATGCCGGCGAGGGCGAGCCAACCGCCGAGGCCCCAGCTGAGATCGTGGCCGAGATCGACATAGGCGGTGAGGGCTGCCTCCTTGGCGGTGAAACCGAGCATCGGCGGGATGCCGGCCATCGAGCCCGCCGCGATGAGAGTCGTGACGAACAGCACCGGACGGGCTTGACGCAGGCCGTTGAGCTCACGCAGGTCGCGGGTGCCGACGGATCGGTCGATGATGCCGACGATGAGGAACAGCGCCGATTTGAACAGCGCGTGCGCGAACAGCAGGGACAGAGCGGCGAAGCCCGCGGCTCGGGTGCCGGTGCCGGCCATTGCGACCAGGAAGCCGAGCTGGCTGACCGTGCCGTAGGCGAGCAGCAGCTTGATGTCGTACTGCCGCAGTGCGCGGAGGCCGCCCACGATCATGGTGAGAATGCCCAGCGTGACCAGCAGGGGCCGCCAGCCCGGTGTATCGGCGTAGGCGGGGGCCATGAGTGCGACGAGGAACACACCGGCCTTGACCATGGCCGCGGCGTGGAGGTACGCGCTGACCGGGGTCGGTGCGGCCATGGCGCCGGGCAACCAGAAGTGGAACGGGACGAGCGCGGACTTCGAGAGCGCGCCGACCAGGACGGTCATGACACCGGCGGTCACCCAGGCGCTGGGCTCCGGCGGGGAGGCGATCATCTCGCTGAGCAGCGCCGTGCCGCTCTGCACGTAGAGGATCACCAGCCCGATCAGCATCGTCAGGCCGCCGAACGTAGTGACGATCAGGGCGCTCATGGCCGCGCGGCGGTTGGCGCGCCGATCCGGATTGTGACCGATGAGCAGGAAGGACAGGACGGTCGTGAGCTCCCAGAAGGTGTAGAGCACGAAGACGTTGTCCGAGAGCACCAGCCCGAGCATCGCGCCGGCGAAACCGGTGAGGACGCCGGCGAAGCGCCAGATCTCCGGGTCGCCAGGGCGGAAGTACCACGAGCAGTAGATGAGGACGAGTGCCCCGATGCCGGTCACCAGCAGGGCCAGGATCGCCGCGAAGGGACCCATGGCGAAGTCGAGGTCGAGTCCGATCGACTCGACCCAGGCGATCCGCTCGACGACTGCCTCGCCGGTGCGCGTGACCTCGAGGGTCTTCGGCAGCAACCAGGCGAAGGAGAGGGCGGGGGCCAGCGCCATGATCCAGAAGGCACGGCGGTCCAGCAGGCGAATGAGGGCAGGGGCGACCGCAGCGGCGAGGAAATGGAGCGCAATCAACCAGAGCATGGTTGACCACAGCGTAGCGGAACGATCCCAGCTGCGCCGATCTGAGTATTGTGCGCCGGGCGGCGAGAAACGTCCAGTGGTGTCACCATGAGGGCATGTCCGAAGAACGCCAGGAGGCCACGGAACCCCGCGGTGTCGAGCCGCCCCGGTGGGCGCGGCGGGCGGTCGTGATCGTGGTCGCCGTGCTGTTGGTTCTGGCCGCGTACGCTCTCGCGGCAGCCTTCTTTCCCCGCTGGTGGGGGGAGCGCATCGGCGCCTTGGTCGGCGGTTCGACGCCGACCGGGGTTCTCTGGGGGCTGTTGATCGGCGCCGTCTTCGCGGCTCTGCCGGTGTTCGTGCTGGCCTTCGTGCTGAGGCCGCGGTGGAAGGTCCGGGCTGCTCTGGTGCTGCTCGCGGTCCTGCTGGCGGTGCCCAATCTGCTGACGTTGTCGGTCGTGCTCGGTGGGAACGACGCCGCGAGTGACGGACGCGATATCTGGTCGCGCGAGGCGCCCGGCTTCGTGACCGGGACCTGGATCGGCGCGGCAGCGGGGGCGCTCGCCGCGGTCCTGTTGATTCTGGCCCGCTGGTCGGCCGTCCGGAGGAGGCGGCAGCTCGGTGTCCTGCGCCGCGACCTGGAGGTCAGCTCCGAGTCGGACCGGCTCCATCGCGAGGAGGCCGATCGGCTGCGGCGCACGGCAGAGGAGCGCGAGGAGGCCGAGCGCCGTCGAGACGAGCCGCCCGACCTCGCAGAGAACCGTTGACCGCGGTGTCGCTCGCTGCCACGGGCTGACACCCATGCCGTCCTCTTGCGTCGATCCCCGGCCGGGTTCACGGGGAAGACGGCGATTCTTCGGGACGGCTGGCGTTCGAGCATACGCATCACGGAGGTCTCGCTCATCTAGGATGATTCCAACCAGACCGAGTCGGGAGTGACGATGACGGTGCACGAGGACCAGACGGCGGACTCCGAAGGACCCGCTGCCGATGACGTGCTGGTCGTCGACGGTCTGTCGCGACGTTTCGGCGATCTGATGGCCGTGGACGAGGTGAGCTTCCGCATCGCTCCGGGTGAGACCTATGGTCTGCTGGGGCCCAACGGAGCCGGCAAGACCACCACGATCTCGATGGTCGCCGGACTGATCCGCGCGGACGCGGGCACGGTGCGAGTGGCCGGTCAGCCGATGTCCCCTTCGCACCCCCAGCCCAAGCGTCACATCGGTCTGGTGCCGCAGGACCTGGCGATCTATCCGGAGTTGTCCGCTCGGGAGAATCTCGTCTTCTTCGGCCGGCTGCAGGGGATGGGTGGCGCCGATCTCAAGGGCCGTGTCCAGGAGGTCCTGGACCTGATCGGCTTGGCCGACCGGGCGAAGGACAAGAGCAAGAACTTCTCCGGCGGCATGAAGCGGCGCTTGAACATCGGCATCGGGCTGCTGCACGAGCCGCATCTGCTGATCCTCGACGAGCCGACGGTGGGCGTCGACCCGCAGTCCCGCAATTCCATCCTGGAATCGGTGGAACGGTTGTCTACCGCTGGAATGGCCGTGCTGTACACCACCCACTACATGGAGGAGGCCGAGCGTCTCTGCGACCGGATCGGCATCATCGACACCGGCCGGATCCAGGCCGAGGGCACGCGTGACGAGCTCATCCGGCTCACCGGGGGTGTGGACCAGATCCGCTTGGCCGGCACCGGTGACCTCCCGCAGGCGATCGAGAGCCTCCGGCAGCTGTCCGCGGTCGAGCAGGTCGACCACGACGGTCTCGCGCTGCGGCTGACGGTCCACGATGCGCCCACCGCCGTCGCCGAGATCGTCACACGAGCCACCGGCGCCGGGATGTCACTGGCCGATGTGGAGATCACCCGACCGGATCTGGAATCGGTGTTCCTCCAGTTGACCGGCAAGGCCTTGAGGGACTGACCTATGGGCCGCATCTGGACGATGACCGCCGCAGACCTCAAACAGCGCATCCGCGACCGGTCGGTCATCATCTTCGCGATCGTCGTCCCGCTCGCGCTCATGGGGATCCTGAACCTGATCATCGGAGGGGCCGAGGAGGGCACCGAACTGGGCGACATGACGGTGGCCGCCTCGGTTCCCCAGGGCGATGCCTCCGCCGACGCCATCGTCAGCGCGCTCGAGGGTATCGACGGGCTGTCGATCACGGTGGACCAGGTCGACGAGGATCGGGCTCGCGCCGAGGCTCGCGACGGGACCGCCACCATCGGATTGCTGATACCCGAGGGCTTCGGCGAAGGCCTGAGCAGCGGAGACGGGCGCGATATCACCATCATCGAGGGTGACGGTGCCGGGCTGGAGGGTCAGGTCCTGACCTCGGTGCTCACCGGCATCGTCGACCGGTTCGGGGCCGCGACGGTCGCGACACAGGCGGCCGGCGCGCTCGGTGTGCCTCCGACGGATCTGGAGGCCATCGCGCAGGACGTGGCCACCGCCGAGCCGTCGATCTCCCTGGTCGACGGGCAGGCCTCCGACGAGCAGTTGAGCGATTCCGGGGCGCTGGTCGCCGGTCAGGCCGGGCTGTTCCTGCTCTTCACGGTCGGCTTCGGCGTGCTCTCCCTGAACGCCGAGCGGGACCAAGGAACCCTCCCGCGCCTGTTGTCGATGCCGATGCGCCCGAGCGCTGTGCTCATCTCGAAGGGGTTGGTCAGTTTCCTGCTCGGCATCGTGGCCACGACGATCCTGCTGGTGGTGGGCGGCCTCATGTTCGGTGTCGATTTCGGCTCGCTGCCGGCGGTGGGCCTGCTGGTCCTGTCGGTCGTGACAGCGGCGACCTCGTTGATGTTCGTCATCGCGCGCGTGGCCAAGACCGCCGAGCAGGCCAATATCGCGCAGTCGATCATCGCGGTGACCCTGGGCGTCGCGGGTGGGGCGTTCTTCCCGCTGGCCGCGTCGGGCCTGCTCGCCAGGCTCTTGGACCTGAATCCGATCGCCGCCTTCGTCCGTGGTCTGGGGATCACCTCCGGGGGCGGCGGTGTGTCCGACATCGTCGGACCGGTGCTCATCATGCTCGGCTTCGCCGTCGTGGTCGGTGCGATCTCTCGCCTGGTGCCCGACCGTGGGACGTCCCTGTGAGGGCAGTGGCAGCCGTCGCGTGGGCGGAGTTGCTGCGCTTCCTGCGCGACAAGTCGAATATCTTCTTCGTCTTCGTGTTCCCGATGCTGCTGGTGTTCGTGCTGGGCTCGACCTTCGGCGGCGGTGGCACCCAAGGCGGCGTGCAGGTCGTGGGCGAGAGCGGGGCGCTGCGCGATGCCGTGGTCGCTCAGCTGGAGTCACAGGATCTGTCCGTCCGTGTCGCGGATGAGGACGAGGCGCTCGAACAGGTGTCACGAGGCCGGGCCGCCGCCGGGCTGATCCTTCCCGATGGCGCGGAGGATGCCTACGCGCGTGGCGACCGCATCGAGTTGGAGGTCGTGCCCGCGGCGGGAGCGGCGGGGATGGCCATGCGACAACAGGTGGCCACGGCGGTCGAGACGCTCCAACTGGATCGCGCCGAGCTCGATGCGCTCACGCAGCGTGGCATCGAGGCACCCGCGGCGGAGTCAGCCCTCGATGCCGCGAAGGAGCGGGTGACGCCACCTGGGGTCACGGTCCGCGATGTCGACGACGTCGCACAGGCCTTCTCCGGCGTCGGCCAGTTCGAGGTGGGCGCCACCTCGCAGCTGCTGCTGTTCGTCTTCCTGACCTCGCTGGCAGGGTCGGCGACCCTGATCCAGGCCCGGCGAGAGGGGGTGATCGCCCGATCGCTCTCGGCGCCGGTGCGATCGGGGCAGGTGCTGATGGGCCAGTCGACCGGACGATTCGCCATCGCGATGTTCCAGGGCCTGTACATCATGGTCGCCACCGCGCTGATCTTCGATGTCGACTGGGGCGATCCGCTGCTGGCCGTCCTCATCCTGGCGTGTTTCGGTGCGGTGGCGGCGGGAGCGGCCATGCTGCTCGGCTCGCTCGTCGACAATGAGGCGGCCGCGAGCGGGATCGGCGTCGGGTTGGGCCTGGTGCTGGCCGGTCTCGGCGGCGGCATGGCCCCGTTGGAGATCTTCTCCGACACCCTCCGCAGGATCGCCCACATCACCCCGCATGCCTGGGCCTACGACGCCTTCGCCGATATCCAGCGTCATGACGGCGGGCTGATCGATATCCTGCCGCAGCTGGGTGTGCTCGTGGCAATGGCCGCGGTGGTCCTCGCCGCCGGCACCTGGAGCCTGCGCCGCAGCGTCGAACGCTCCCTCTGAGCACTCGCTGCCCGGTCCACCCCGCGACCCCTGTCGTTAGGCTTGCGGCAGAGTGTGGCCAACGGGGCGGTAAGGCGTACATCGGTTCCGCCCACGGGTGGGAAGAAGGCCGTGAAGTAGACCCG
This sequence comes from Aeromicrobium piscarium, assembly GCF_007421815.1. Lineage (GTDB taxonomy): Bacteria > Actinomycetota > Actinomycetes > Propionibacteriales > Nocardioidaceae > Aeromicrobium > Aeromicrobium piscarium. The sequence goes on from NZ_VLNT01000018.1 coordinate 28,289, forward strand.
GAGTATGCGCCACCTCGCCCTCCTCCCGGCCGGTGCGCCGGGAGGCGTCCTCAGTCGCGGCGGGAACGGCGAGACCGGGCCTGGTCGATGAGGCTCGCCTGGATGTCCTGGTCGCCGTAGCGAGTCCACGCCCCCTCGGAGTCCAGATGCCAGGACATCGTCTCGGGGGAGGCCATCGTCGCGAGCAGCTCCGAGAGCTGGTCGACGTGCTGCTGCGAGGGCACCCGGACGAGCACCTCGACGCGGCGATCGAGGTTGCGGTGCATCAGATCGGCCGAGCCGATCCACACCTCCGGCTCGCCGCCGCCGGCGAACCAGAACACCCGGCTGTGCTCGAGGAACCGACCGAGCACGCTGTGCACTCGGATGTTCTCACTCAGTCCCGGAACTCCGGGGCGCAGGGCGCATATGCCGCGCACGATGAGATCGATGCGCACGCCGGCGCGCGATGCCTCGTACAGGGCGTCGATCATCTCCTCGTCGACGAGCGCGTTGACCTTGATCCGGATCGTCCCCTCGCGTCCGGCGCGCGCGTGGGCCGACTCGCGGCCGATGCGCCCGAGCAGACCGGCTCGGACATCGTGCGGGGCGACGAGCAGGGTGTCGTAGTCGGTGTTCTGGGCGAAGCCGGACAGGTTGTTGAACAGCTCGGTGAGGTCGTGGGTGACACCGGCATCCGAGGTCAGCAGTCCGAGGTCCTCGTACTGGCGAGCGGTCTTGGGGTTGTAGTTGCCGGTGCCGATGTGGGCGTAGCGACGCAACCCGTCGGGCTCGTCGCGGATGACCAGCGCCAGCTTGCAGTGGGTCTTCAGGCCAACGAGACCGTAGACGACGTGGCAGCCCGCGCGCTCGAGCTTGCGTGCCCAGCGGATATTGGCCTGCTCGTCGAAACGTGCCTTGATCTCCACCAGGACCAGCACCTGCTTGCCGGCGCGGGCGGCGTCGATGAGCGCGTCGATGATCGGGGAGTCTCCCGAGGTGCGGTAGAGGGTCTGCTTGATCGCCAGCACATCGGGGTCGGCGGCTGCCTGCTCGATGAAGCGCTGCACGCTCGTCGCGAAGGAGTCGTAGGGATGGTGGACGAGGACGTCGCGCTTGCGGAGTGCCCCGAACAGGTCGGCCGGACTGGCGGTCTCGACCTCGGCGAGATGCTGATGGGTGCCGGGGACGAAGGGCGGATACTGCAGCTCCGGTCGATCGAGGTCGGCGATCTGGTTGAGAGAGCGCAGGTCCAGCGGCCCGGGTAGTCGGAACACCTCCTCCTCGGTGATGCGCAGTTCCGTCACCAGCAGGGACAGGACGTCGTCGGTGATCGTGTCCTCGACCTCGAGCCGCACCGGCGGGCCGAAGCGCCGCCGCAGCAGCTCCTGTTCGAGTGCCTTGAGCAGATTCTCGGCGTCGTCCTCTTCGACCTCGAGGTCCTCATTGCGCGTCACACGGAACATGTGGTGCGCCACCGGCTCCATGCCCGGGAACAACATGTCGAGGTGGGCCGCGATGACCTCCTCGAGCGGCACATACCGGCCATCGGACGCGGGCACCCAGCGGTCGATGATCGGCGGCACCTTGACCCGGGCGAAGTGCTCCTTGCCGGTCGCCGGGTTGCGCATGAGCAGGGCGAGATTGAGCGACAGGCCGGAGATATAGGGGAACGGGTGCGCCGGGTCGACCGCGAGCGGGGTCAGGATCGGGAAGACACGCTCGCGGTAGAACTCGCCGAGCCGCTCGCGCTCGTCGGCATCGAGATCGGCCCAGGTGACGAGTCCGATGCCCTCGGCCGCGAGCGCGGGCACGAGCGAGGAGGTGAACAGCTCGGCCTGACGCACCATGAGGGCGTTGCTCTCGCGCAGGCTCTCGGTGAGGACGTGGCGTGGTTTGAGCCCGCTCGCCGAGGGCACGGCGACGCCGGCCGCGATGCGACGCTTGAGTCCGGCGACGCGGACCATGAAGAACTCGTCGAGGTTGCTGTTGAAGATCGCGGTGAAGCGCACTCGTTCGAGCAGTGGGAGGCTGGTGTCCTCCGCGAGCTCGAGGACCCGCGCGTTGAAGGCGATCCACGACAGCTCGCGATCGAGGAAGCGATCGTCGGGCAGGGTGCCCTCGTGCGGGTCATAGGGCGGATCCACGTCGAACTCGTCAGGCGACGTCGCGGCTTCGATCAGGTCCGAACTCTCCACGAGTTCACGATGACACGAAAACGTGAACGGTGCGTGAACACCTGTTCCGCGGGTGGCTCACGAGGTCCAGAGGACATCGCGCGCATGCTCGGCGAAACCGAGCCTGCGGTAGACGGCGAGGGCGGGTGCGTTGTCGCCCTCGACATAGAGGTCGACGGTCCGGAGGCCGGAGTCCCACAGGTGGCGCAGGCCGCGTGCGGTGAGAGCGGTGCCCAGGCCGCCGCCGTGCGCGTCGGGATCGACGCCGACGACGTAGACCTCGCCGACACCGCCCTCCACCTTCGTCCAGTGGAAGCCGACGACGTGGCTCTCCCGCTCGGCGACGAAGAGACCGGCCGGATCGAACCACGGCTGAGAGCGGCGCCGATCGAAGTCGGCGCGGTCCATCGCCCCCTGCTCCGGATGCGAGGCGAAGGCGCGCCCGTTGATCGCGACGATCGCATCGGCATCCGACTCGTCGAAGGAGCGCAGGGTGACGCCCTCGGGCTCGGGAACCTCGGGGGCTGTGGTCATCGACAGCCGTAGGACGAGCAGCGTGCGGGCCTCGCGCAAGCCGCTCGAGGCCGCCAGGGCGCGGGCTGCCGGCAGGTCGCCGTGGGACCAGAACGCCTCCTCGCCGCCGGCGAGCAAACGGTCGAGCAGGGCCCTGCCTCGACCCTGGCGGCGATGGTCGGGGTGCACGGCGAGCTCGACGGGAGCGTCGCCGCTGGCGAGCGCCGCGGCGTGGTCCTCTTCGTGGAACACCCGCCACGGACCTTCGTTCTCCACGGCGATGGTGGTGGCCTCGTTGAACGGCGCGACTCCGTCGGCCGCGCGCGCTGCCTCGGCGAGGTCGATGATGCTCTGAGCGCTCATATCGCGAGCCTACCGATCCGTGGGCGGTGAGTTGTCCCGCTCTCGCTCGCGTGGGCGGTGGGTTGCGCACGTCTCGAGGGGGTTGAGAGGTGCCTAACCCACCGCTCCTCGCGGCGGTGGGTCCTGCACCTTTCCTGCGTGGTGAGAGGTGCGTAACTCACCGCCTCGGGGCCTCAGGAAAGCTCGCGCAGCTGAGCCCCGACCTCGGCGGCGACGGCCCGGGCGAGGGACTCGGCATCGTCCTCATCGTCCTCGGGGATGATCCGGTGCACGGTGCCGGACTCGCGCAGGTCGAACGCGCCGATGCGCTGAGCGCGGGCAAGCTCCTCGGCATGATCGATATCGCCGTGCACGATCGCGCTGGCGCCCTCCGGGGGCAGGGGCGAGAGCCACGCGTTCTGTGTGGCGATGACGCGTGCGGCGGGGAGCAGTGCGAGTGCGCCTCCACCGCACCCCTGGCCGAGGAGCACCGAGACCGAGGGCACGCGGATGGTGGACAACTGGCTGATGCAGCGGGCGATCTCACCGGCGATCGCGCCCTCCTCCGCCTGCGGCGAGAGCTCGGCGCCGGGGGTGTCGATGAAGGACACGAGGGGCAGGCCGAGCTCATTGGCGAGACGGATTCCTCGACGGGCCTCGCGCAGCGCCGCGGGGCCCATGGGCTTGATGCGGCTCTGGGTGGTGCGGTCCTGGCCGACGACGACACACGGCACGCCGTCGAGCCTGGCGAGAGCGACGATCATCGCGGAGTCCCGTTCGCCCTTCTCGGTTCCCTGTAGACGCAGTGTCGCGTCGCTTCCGTAGCGGAGCACCTCGCGGACCCCCGCTCGTTGGGCGCGCCGTGTCAGCTGCACCGACTCCCAGGTGTCGTGTCGCGTGGTCGTCTGCTCGCTGCGGCGGTGGCGCCTCGACGGCTCGGCGGGGTCCACGAGCACCGACAGGGCGGTGTCGACCATCGAGGGCAGCTCCTCGGGGAAGACCACCGCGTCGATGATGCCGCGGTGGGCGAGGTTGTCGGAGGTCTGCACGCCCGGCGGGAACGGAGCTCCGTTCAACAGCTCGTAGACCTTGGGTCCGAGGAAGCCGACGAGGGCACCCGGCTCGGCGATCGTGATGTGTCCCAGCGACCCCCAGGAGGCGAAGACACCGCCGGTGGTGGGGTGGCGCAGGTACACCAGATAGGGGAGGCCCGCGGCCTTGTGGTCCATGAGCGCACGGGAGATGTCGACCATCGTCACGAAGGCCGGAGTGCCCTCCTGCATCCGGGTTCCGCCGGAGGCGGTCGTCGCGAGGACGGGGAGCCCTTCGGCGGTGGCCCGGCGCACGGCCGAGACGATGCGACGGGCGGAGGCCTGGCCGATGGAGCCGGCGAGGAAGCCGAATTCGTTGACGAGGACGGCCACCGACCGGCCCTTGACCGTCGCGCGGCCGGTGACGATCGACTCGTCGGTCCCGGCGCGTTCGGCTGCGGCACGCAGTTCGGTCCGGTACGGCTCGCGATGCCCGCTGATGTCGATCGGCTCGTCCCAGGACGTGTAGGAGCCCTCGTCGAGGACGAGATCGATCAGCTCGCGTGCATTCAGGCGTCCCACGCCCGCGACTCTAGTGCTTGTGCGCCGCGCGTGGGCGGCGATGCCCTAGGCCGAGGTGTCGGCGGTGTCGCGCGAGGCCTCGCGCTTGGCGGCCACGAAGCGGTACCCGACGTTGCGGACGGTGCCGATCAGGGTCTCGTGGTCGGCACCGAGCTTGGCGCGCAGCCGGCGGACATGAACGTCGACGGTGCGCGTGCCGCCGAAGTAGTCGTAGCCCCAGACCTCCTGCAACAGCTGCTGGCGGGTGAAGACCCGGCCGGGGTGCTGGGCCAGGAACTTGAGCAGCTCGAACTCCTTGAAGGTGAGGTCGAGGGAGCGGTTCTCCAGCTTGGCGGTGTAGGTGACATCGTCGACCACCAGTCCGCCCGAGGTGATGACGTGGGCATCGTCATCGCCGGTGGTCTTGGCCTGCTGCAGGCGACCGATGGCCAGCCGCAGCCGCGCCTCGAGCTCGGCGGGCCCCGCGGTGGTCAAGATGACATCGTCCATGCCCCAGTCGGCGGCGGCTACGGCGAGTCCGCCCTCGGTGAGGACGAGAAGGAGAGGGCAGTCGATGCCCGTGGTGCGAAGTACGCGGGTCAGGGAGCGGACCTGGGCGAGGTCGAGGCGGCCGTCGACGAGCACGGCATCGGCCTGCGGAGCGTCGATGAGGGCGCTCGCCTCAGCGGGCAGGATCTTCACGTGGTGCGGCAACAGAGCCAGCGCGGGCAGCACCTCCACCGATGACTGGGTGCTCCTGGTGAGCAGAATCAGGTGGGACATACGTGGAATCCTCCCGGTACACGTTGAGGCCATGGTGAATTCACCGTGGCCTCATTGCTGGGTCGACTCTACTTCATGATTCAGTGATGTTTCTAGGTGTGACAGGTGGAATGAGAACTGAATCACATCTGTTTCGGTCGCGTTCTACCCTGATGACATGACCGGTTGGTGGGTGCTCATGGCCGCTCTCATCGCGACCTTCCTGGTGGCCTTCGCGGCTCGCGCGGTCAACGGCCGGTTCCGTTCGACAGGGAGTGATGGCGTGCCTGCGATCGATGATGTCGCGGACCGATTCGATGTCGAGGTCCTCGGCCGGTCGCTCGGCGATCGGGCCACGCTGGTGCAGTTCTCGAGCGCCTTCTGTCAGCCCTGCCGGGCCACGCGGGCCGTGCTCGCTCAGGTGACGGAAATCGTGCCGGGCGTGGAGGTGGTCGAGGTCGATGCCGAGGCGCACCTGGAGCTGGTGCGGCAGTGGAATGTCCTGCGTACGCCGACCGTCTTCGTGCTGGACTCCTCCGGTCGGCTGGTACGGCGTGCCTCTGGTGCTCCCAGTCGCGATCAGGTGCTCGCCGCCGTGGCGGAAGCGGTCGACTGATCTCACAGTGTGGATAGTTGTCTTGTATTTCGAGACGCATAGTGAGGTAGCCCGATTTCGCCCCTAAGCTGATGGACATGTTCATCACGGCACTCCTCACGCGACGCCGGGCGGTCGACAACTGCCACGTGCGTTCCGCGCTGTGTCGTCTTCGCTGACTCCCCGCCACCACTGTCAGCCGGCCGCGCCCGCGGCCTTCCCCGGAGAGCATCCCTTGTCTCGACCTGTGCAGGTGGACCCACGTGGTCCCCGCGTCGCCGCTGCGCTCACCGCGGCCGTCCTCGCCGTCGCCCTCGTGGTGCCGGCGCCAGGACGCGAGATCGTGCTGGCGCTCCAGGGCATCGTGTTCGCTCTGGGAGCGCTCGTGGGAGTCGGCGCGACGCCCTATGCCCTGTTCTTCGCCCGTGTGGTGCGCCCGCGCCTCGCGGCCCCGACCGAGTGGGAGGACGCGCGCCCGCCGCAGTTCGCCCAGCTCGTCGGCCTCATCTTCGTCGCCATCGCCCTGGCTGGTTTCCTCACCGGCCTCACGGTGCTCGGCTTCGTCGCCACCGCTGCGGCCCTCGTCGCAGCACTGTTGAACGCCGCCACGGGCCTGTGCCTGGGCTGCGAGCTGTACCTGATCACCCGCCGACTGGCCACCTCCCTGGCCTGAGTCACCACCGAAAGGAATGAGTATGAGCCGCGAGAACGCGCTCGTCACGGCCGACTGGGTCGAGGAGCATCTCAACGATCAGAACGTCGTCCTCGTCGAGGTCGACGAGGACGCCGAGGCCTACGACAAGGGCCACATCCCCGGCGCCGTCAAGCTGGACTGGAAGAAGGATCTCCAGGACGGCGTGCGCCACGACTTCATCAGCAAGGACCGCCTCGAGAAGCTGCTCGGTGAGAAGGGCATCTCCGCTGACGACACCGTCGTCTTCTACGGCGGCAATAACAACTGGTTCGCGGCCTACGCGTACTGGTACCTCGCGTACTACGGCCACGAGAACCTGCGCCTGCTCGACGGCGGCCGCAAGAAGTGGGAGCTCGACTCGCGCGAGCTGACCACCGACGTGCCCAGCCGTGAGGCCACCACCTACACGGCCAAGGACCCCAACGAGGACATCCGCGCCTACCGCGACGAGGTCGTCGAGGCCATCGGCACCAAGAACCTCATCGACGTCCGCAGCCCCGACGAGTTCGCCGGACGCCTGCTGGCCCCCGCGCACCTGCCGCAGGAGGCCGCGCAGATCGCCGGTCACATCCCGACCGCCGGCAACGTCCCGTGGAGCAAGGCCGCCAACGAGGACGGCACCTTCAAGAGCGATGACGAGCTCAAGGCGCTCTACAGCGACGCCGGCCTCGACGAAGGCAAGGACACCATCGCCTACTGCCGCATCGGCGAGCGCAGCTCGCACACGTGGTTCGTGCTGCGGGAGATCCTCGGCTACCCGAATGTCAAGAACTACGACGGCTCGTGGAGCGAGTACGGCTCGCTGCGCGGCGTGCCGGTCGCCCTCGGCGATGAGCCCGGGGAGGCCTGACATGTGCGGAGCGATCAAGGGCGGACCGAGCCTCGACGGCGTCGACGTCGCCAACCAGGCCGTGATCCAGGGCATCGTCACCCGCGGTGACGAGCCGGTCGGCAACGCGTACGTGCGGCTGCTGGACGCGGGCGGCGAGTTCACCGCCGAGGTCCCGACCTCGGCCACCGGACAGTTCCGGTTCTTCGCCGCTCCCGGCTCGTGGACGCTGCGCACCCTCGCGCCGCGTGCCGATGTCGTGGAGCGTCAGGTCGTCGCCCAGAAGGGCTCGGTCGCCGAGGTGGCCGTCACCGTCTGACCCGACGACGCATCGAACGAAGGGGACCCGCCGATCCGGTGGGTCCCCTTCGTCGTCACTCCCGCTGGTGAGCGAGCGGATGGTGGACGACTCAGGCCTCGAGGATCAGCGTGACGGGTCCGTCGTTGACGAGCTCCACGGCCATGTCCGCCCCGAACACACCGCGTCCGACGGTCGCGCCGAGTGCCTCGAGGGCCGCGCAGAACTTCTCGTACACGGGCTCGGCCACCGGTCCCGGCGCTGCCGCGCCCCAGGACGGACGACGCCCCTTCCGGGTGTCCGCGTAGAGGGTGAACTGGCTGACCACCAGCATCGGCGCGTCGATATCCGAGGCCGACTTCTCCTCGGCCAGGATTCGCAGCTTCCAGAGCTTCGCGGCGAGCGTTTCGGCGCGCTCGGGAGTGTCGTCGTGGGTGACCCCGAGCAACACCATCAGCCCCGGTCCATCGATGCGTGAGATCACCTCGCCGTCGACGGTGACCGATGCTCGTGTGACCCGCTGCACGACTGCCCGCATGCGCGCCAGCGTACGTGTCGGGCCTCAGGCGATCAGCGATAGGATGGCCCTTATGGCCTTCGAGATTCCGCCCGACCTCCACCAGGACGTCATGCCGCTCGCCTGGCTCCTCGGGCACTGGCACGGCAACGGCCGCGGGGACTACCCCACCATCGAGGAGTTCGGCTTCGAGCAGGACATCGCGTTCACCCACGACACCCGCCCTTTCCTGCACTACTTCAGTCAGACCTGGATCACCGACGAGGACGGCGATCGCGTGCGGCCCGGCGCCCTCGAGACCGGATTCATCCGGGCCGCCGGCGAGGGCAAGGTCGAGATGGTCCTCGCGCATCCCACCGGTTACGCCGAGATCTGGTACGGCGAGATCGACGGCCCTCGTCTCACGCTCAGCACCGATGTCATCGCCCGCACCGAGACCGCCAAGGAGTACACCGCCGGCCAGCGGATGTACGGCCTCGTCGAGGGGAACCTCATGTACGCCTACGACATGGCCGCCGAGGGCCAGCCGCTCCAGTCCCACCTATGGGGGAAGCTCGCCCGTGTCTGAACACCGCAGCCCCCTGCTCGACCTTCCCGGGGCGGTGGAGGCCGACGCGCCCGATGCGGGCGTCGCCGCGCACTACGGATCGATCGTCCCCGAGCAGCGGCGCTTGATCGCCGGCGAGGGCTTCGTCGACCTGTCGAACCGCGAGGTCTTCACCGTGAGCGGACCCGACCGGCTGACCTGGCTGCATTCGCTCACCACCCAGCATCTGGAGTCGCTCCCCGCCGACACCTGGACAGATGTCCTCCTGCTCACCCCGCAGGGACGCATCGAGTTCGCCTTCACGGGCTTCGACGACGGCAACGATGTCTTCCGCGCCTTCACCGAACCGGGTGCCGCCGACGACCTGATCGCCTTCCTCGATCGCATGCGCTTCATGTCGCGCGTCGAGGTGGCGCGCGACCCTGAGCACGTCCTCATCGCGACGGGGGCCGAGCTGATGCCACGCATCATCGCCCGCGATGAGCTGGCTGATCTCCCCGCCGAACTCGGTCGGCCGGCAGGCACCTGGGCCTACGAGGCCCTTCGGATCGAGCAGGGACTGCCGCGGCTCGGCCTGGACACCGATGACCGCAGCATCCCCAACGAGGTGGGTCTGCTCGGCCGCGCCGTCCACTTGGACAAGGGCTGCTACCGCGGACAGGAGACGGTGGCCCGCGTCTACAACCTCGGACGTCCGCCGCGCCGCCTCGTCCGGCTGCTGCTCGACGGCTCGGTCGACCACCTTCCCGCGCACGGCACCGACATCCTCGACGGCGACAAGATCGTCGGGCAGGTCGGTTCGAGCGCACGCCATCACGAGCTGGGGCCCATCGCCCTGGCCGTCGTCAAACGCAATGTCGACCCCGCCGCCACACTCGTGGCCGACGGTGTCGCCGCATCACAGGAGATCATCGTGGACCCCGACGCAGGACTACACGTGCGAGCGGCCCGGTAATGGCCGATTTCGCCGAACTCGGCTTGGGCGACGCGATCGTCGACGTCGTCACGGGACTGGGCTATGAGACGCCCACCCCCATTCAAGAGAAGGCCATCCCGGCCCTGCTGACCGGCCGGGATGTCGTCGGCCTCGCGCAGACCGGCACCGGCAAGACCGCGGCCTTCGCCCTGCCGATCCTGCAGCGCCTCGATCCCTCGGCGAAGCAGACGCAGGCGCTGGTGCTCGCGCCCACCCGTGAGCTCGCCCTGCAGGTCTGCGAGGCCTTCGCCACCTATGCCGCCGCCACCCCGGGCCTCCAGGTGCTGCCGGTGTACGGCGGGCAGAGCTATCAGTTCCAGATCTCCGGGCTCAAGCGTGGAGCACATGTCGTGGTCGGCACACCGGGCCGCGTCATCGATCACCTGGAACGCGGCACCCTCGATCTCTCGCACCTGGACGTCCTGGTGCTCGACGAAGCCGACGAGATGCTCAACATGGGCTTCGCCGAGGATGTCGAACGGATCCTCGCAGACACCCCGGAGTACAAGCAGGTCGCCCTGTTCTCGGCGACGATGCCGACGGCGATCCGCCGGCTGGCCAAGCAGTATCTGCACGACCCGATGGACATCGCCACTCCCCAGGCGCGTCAGTCGACCAGTTCGGTGCGTCAGCGCTGGATCGCGACCTCGCATCACCACAAGCTCGATGTGCTGACTCGTCTCCTCGAGGTCGAATCGGGCGATGCGATGATCATCTTCGTCCGCACCAAACAGGCCACTGAGGAGCTGGCCGAGAAGCTGCGCAGCCGCGGCTATCAGGCGGCCGCCCTCAACGGCGATCTCGCTCAGGCTCAGCGCGAGCGCACGGTCGGGGCGCTCAAGTCCGGTGTCCTCGACATCGTGGTGGCCACGGATGTCGCGGCTCGCGGACTGGACGTCGAACGCATCAGCCATGTCGTCAACTACGACATCCCGCACGACACCGAGGCCTATGTCCACCGCATCGGCCGCACGGGCCGTGCGGGCCGTACCGGTGACGCGATCGTGTTCGTGACCCCTCGCGAGCGGCGGATGCTCGGCGCGATCGAGAAGGTCTCGGGGCAGCCGGTCGTCGAGATGTCGATCCCGACGGCCGACGAGGTCAACGCGCGCCGGGTGGACAAGTTCGCCAAGGAGATCACCTCCAGCATGGGCTCGCCGCAGTTCCATGCCTTCCGTGGGCTCGTCGAGCAGTACGCGCAGGAGAACGGCGTGGAGATGATCGACATCGCCGCCGCGCTCGCGGTGATGGGACACGATGGCGACGAGTTCTTCGTCTCCGGCGAGGTGCCCGGCCCCCACAAGCGAGGGCCACGTGACCAGCGCGAGCCGCGCGAGCCACGGGAGCGCCGTGCTCCGAAGGACGGCCGATCGATCTACCGGATCGCCGTGGGCAAACGGCACAAGGTCACCCCGGCGATGGTGGTCGGTGCGATGGCGAACGAGGGCGGGCTTCGGCGTTCGGACTTCGGCAAGATCACCATCGGCATGGACCACACCCTCGTGGAGCTGCCGCCGGATCTGCCCGGCGAGGTATTCGATGCGCTCAGCGATACCCGGATCTCCGGGCGGCGTATCGAGCTGCGCCGTGACGAGGGCCGTCCCGGCGGTGACCAGTACGGGCCCCGCAAGGGCGGACCGTACAAGGGAGGCAAGGGCCGAGGCGGCAAGCCTCCGCACCGCAAGGGTCCGCGCGCCTAGCGGTGAGTTATCCCGCACTTTCGGCGCTCTGGCGCGTGATAGCTCACCGCCCGCGTTAACCGGGCCAGCCGGCGACGCAGGATGTGCTTTCGTGGTCGCTACAGCAACCGCAGATGCACATCTTTCGTCGCGTCGTGCCTCGTGAGCGACGAGAAGGCGGCCGCAGGACACGAGGCGGGCCAGGCGGCGGGTTAGGGCATTGGAGTTACGCCGCCCCGCCGCGCGGTCCGACCTAGACTGGACAGGTGTTCGTCCTTGACAACGCCGTACGGCATTACGACTGGGGTACCTTCGACGAGATCCCGCGGTTCGTGGGTGCCGGACGCCCCGATGAGCCGGTCGCCGAGGTCTGGATGGGCACCCACCCGATGGACCCGTCGTCCGTCACGCTGTCCGATGGGTCCAAGCGGCGTCTCGACGAGGTCGCAGGGGAGCTGCCCTTCCTCCTCAAGCTCCTCTCGGCACGTCGGCCCCTGTCCTTGCAGGTTCATCCGGACCGCGAACGGGCGCGGCAGGGGTTCGAGCGGGAGAACGCGCTCGGTATCGCCCTCGATGCTCCCGAGCGCACCTACAAGGACCCGAACCACAAGCCGGAGATGATCTACGCGCTGTCGACCTTCGACACGGTGGTGGGATTCCGGCCCACCGCGGAGATCCTGCGGGTGCTCGCCCCGATCGAGGCTCCCCTCGCGCAGCGGATGCACGATGAGCTGCGCGCGAACCCCGGGTTCGCCGGCATCGTGCGTCTCGTAGAGTCCCTGCTCTCTGAACCGATCGATCACCTGCAGATCGAGCAGGTCGTGCAGTGCTGCCGCGACCTGCTCGACCAGGGCCTCGACATCAAACGGGCCTATGCGACCGCCCTGCTGATCCGTCAGGACTTCCCGAATGACGCCGGGGTCGTGATCTCCTTGCTGCTGAACCGGCTCACGCTGCAGCCCGGTGAGGCCGCCTTCCTCGACACCGGCGTGGTGCACGCCCACCTGCGCGGACTGTGCCTGGAGGTCATGGCGACCTCGGACAATGTCCTGCGAGCGGGTCTCACGAGCAAGCATCTGGACACCCAGGGGCTGGTGGACTGTCTCGATGCCGGCATGTCACGTCTGGCGCGGGTCACGCCGGATGCCCTCGGATTCACGACGGAGGTCTACGATCCCGGCGTCGGCGACTTCGCCCTCGCGGTGACCCAGTGCTCCCGCGGCGAGCCGGACGGTGTGCGACTTCTCGACGCACCTCAGCGCATCGTGGTGTGCACCGGCGGTGAGGTCGAGCTGGTGAACGTCTCCGATGAGCGGCTCAAGCTCACCCGCGGCGACGCCGTGTACGCCGGATTCGAGGATGGTGAGCTCACCGTCTACGGCACCGGGGAGATCGCCGAGGCCTACGCCCCTCAGGATCGCGTGGCCAGTCGGCTCGTCGACCTCGTCTGACCGGGGCGGTGACCTACGCACCTCTCATCTCGGTGGGCGGTGGGTCACGCACCTCTCAACATCCTCGAGAGGTGCGTAGGTCACCGCCCCGGAGACGAGAGGTGCCTCACCCACCGCCCAGGGGAGTGAGGTGGCCGGGGTGGGGTCAGAGCAGGTCGACGCGACCGCGGTCGCGCCACTGACCCGGCGCTACCTTGACGCGCTGCGCCGCGGCTCGCGTGGTGACGAGGATCGCGTCGCCGGTGACGACCACCACCACATCGTCGAGCCCGACCACCGACACGGTCTGCTCGGTCGTGTTCGCGACGAAGCCCTCGGCGTCCACCCACACGGCCTCCGCCGAAGACGTCCGGTCGGCGAGTGCCGCGAAGTCTCCGAGATCGGTCCAGTCGAACGACCCCGGCACGACGGCCACGCCGCCGTCCAGGGAGACGGGCTCGGCGATGGCGTGGTCGATCGCGATCGAGGTCAGCCGCGGCCAGTGCTCCTCGAGCGCGGTCTCCCGCTCGGGAGTGTCCCACACCTCGGCGATCGCGAGCAGGCCGGCGTGCATCGCGGGCTGCAAGCGGGCCAGGTGGTCTAGCAGCACCGATGCCCGGACGACGAACATGCCGGCGTTCCAGGCATAGGTGCCGGCCGCAAGGTATTCGCGCGCGGTCTCGAGGTCGGGTTTCTCCACGAACCGGCGGACGCTTCTCGCCGTCGCGAACCCGTCGAGCCGGGCGCCACCGTCGATATAGCCGAAGGCGGTAGACGGGGAGACCGGGGTCAACCCGATGGTCACGACCCGTCCGGTCTCGGCGACCTCTACCGCCTCGCGCACGGCGGCGGTGAATCCGGCGGTGTCGTCGATGACGTGGTCGGCCGCGAACGAGCCGACGATCGCCTCGGGGTCGCGCCGCGCGATGACCGCAGCGGCCAGGCCGATCGCGGGCATCGAGTCACGGGGACTCGGCTCGGCGAGCACCTCGGCATCGGGGAGCTGCTCCGTGACCGCGGCATCGTGTGCTCGCCCGGTCACGACGTGCACACCCGCGGCGAGCCCGCTCAGCCGATCCGATGTCTGTTGCAGCAGCGAACGACCCGTGCCGGTGAGATCCAGCAGGAACTTCGGGTGACCGGCACGCGACAGCGGCCAGAGCCGAGTGCCCGCGCCACCGGCGGGGATGATCGCGTGCAACCGGCTCATGTCGGGAGACTACCGGTGGCAGGACGGCGTTGGCGGCGCTGGTCGTAGGGTGTCGGTATGGACGTCATCGCCGAGGTCGAACGGTCCGGATTGGTGGAGAGTCGGCATCGCGGGGTGGCCGTTCGGGTCGACACGGACGGCGCTGTCATCTGGGCGCTCGGCGAGCCCGACACGATCACCTATCCGCGGTCGACCAACAAGCCCTTCCAGGCGGTCGCGATGCTGCGGGCCGGGCTGCCGCTGCGCGGCGAGCAGCTCGCGATCGCCACCGCGAGCCATTCCGCTGAACCCTTCCACCTCCAGACGGTGCGCGCCATGCTGACCGACGCGGGACTGACGGAGGAAGCGCTGCAGACGCCTCCGTCCTATCCCGCCGACCCGAAGGAGCATGCCGCGGTCCTGCGTGCGGGTGAGGGTCGGCTCCCCATCCGGCATGACTGCTCAGGCAAGCACGCGGCCATGCTGCGCACCTGTGTCGAACGTGGCTGGGATCCGGGGACCTATCTCGACCCGGAGCATCCGCTGCAGCTCGCGATCACCGAGACTTTCACCGAGCTCACCGGAGCGAGGCCGGCCAGGATCGGCATCGACGGCTGCGGCGCTCCGCAGCACGCCACCAGCATGCGGCATCTCGCGATGGGCATCGCCCGGATCGCCGCCGCGTCCGAGGACTCGGAGGAGGGACGGCTGCGGCAGGCGATGCTCGACCATCCGACCTTCGTGAGCGGCACGCGCCGCCCGGAATTGCGTTTCATGACCGAGCTGCCCGGGGTCATCGCCAAGTCCGGTGCCGAGGCGTTGCTCGTGGTGGGCCTCCCGGACGCGACGGCGATCGCGGTCAAGATCGAGGATGGTGCCGACCGGCCGCTGTACGTCGTGGCCGGGCGAGCGGTGCAGCTGGCCGGTTGGGAGGCGGAGGTGCTCACGGAGCGTCCGCGGGTGCTGGGCGGCGGCGAGACGGTGGGGGCCGTGCACGTCACCTTCTGACCGGTCAGCCGCCCCGGATGACCGCGAGTGAGGGCGCGGTCGCCACGACGAGCCCGGCGGTGATGCTGCCGACCAGAGCGAGTCTCCTGCTGCGTCGGATGCGCACCGGCAGGTCGCGGGCGAGGGCGTAGGCCTCGGCGACGAGCCGCAAGTCAGCGGGGCCGTCGGGGAGCGGGAGGACGGCCGCGTGGACTCCCGCGGCATTGAGCTCGGCCGAGACCTCCTCCGGCGAGCCGGGTGCCCGGACATCGTCGATGCCGACCTGGGCCGCGACATGCTCGGCCTTCTCGCGTGTGGTGCGGGTGGCGAGGGTGCAGCCGATCCCGATCTCACGGAGCCGTTGCACCCCGGGGGCCGCGGAGTCGGCGATCTCATCGACGAGCCGGATCACTCCGAGCGGACGGTCGTCGACCTCGACGGCCACGGTGGTCGAGATGGGGTCGGTCGCGGTGTCGATGCCGATCCAGCGGGGCGCGCCGACGCGTACTGGATGCTTGTCCACGATGCCGCTGATGCCCACAGTGGAGTCCTCGAGGACATCGGTCACCCGTCCGCGGGTCGAGAGCCGCGCGATGGCCCGGCCGACTCGATGGGTCGCGTGGTGCTCCAGCGCACCGGCGAACCACCGTAGATCCCGTTCATGTCCGGCGCGCAGCGACTCCACCTCGCTGACCCGCATGCCGGTCACGAGGTAGCCGTCGCGATCCAGCACCAGCCTCTCGACCGAGGGGTCGGGCGGAAGGTCCAGCCCTCGCTTGGCCGCAGCACGGCGCAGCGACCGGCGAGCACCCCGTGCCCCGAGGTCGAAGGCGGCCGGAGCCGTGACGGCGAGGGTGCCGATCGCGGCGATCAGGGCCCACAGCGGCCCATCGCGGACCCACCAGGTAGCGAGAACGACGGCGCTCACCCCCACCCAGAGCACACGTCCGATCACGGGGCCTCCTCGGCGTGGAACCGCTCGAAGTCGCGTTGATCGCCGGCCTTCCAGAGTGGGACGCTCGCCTTCAGCAGCATGGTGATCTGCACGATGAACTCCGGCTCGTGGAGGTCGTCGCCGAAGATCTCGTTGATGCGCTTCCAGCGGTAGCGGATGGTCTGCGGATGCACGCCCAGCCGTGCCGCGATCGCCGGGGCGCTATCGCGGGTCTCGAGCCACGCGAGCAGCGTCTCGGAGAGGATCTCGCGAGAGTTCGGCGTCTCAGCGAGGAGCGGGCGCAGCAGCTCCTGGACCATGCCGCGCCGGAGCGCGGGCTCGGCGCCCAGCCAGAGCTGGGTGCGGTGCTGGGCGCAGTCGATCACGGGCTGGTCCGCGATGACCCCGGCCGTGTGGAGCTCGATCGCCCGGGCGGTCCACCGGTGGGCGTCCGGGACGTCGTGGCGTTCCACCGGCCAGCTGAAGGCGATGACGATCCCCGGTACCGCGATCTCGTCGAGTCGTCGGCGAAGCTCGTCGGCATCGTGCTCGGCGCAGACCAGGTCCACGGCGCGTGCGCTGGAACGCTGCAGCACATCCCCGTGCAGTTCGGGGAGGGTGAGGGGCTCCTCGAGGGAGGTCGCCCGGATCGCCCAGACGATGAATCTCTCGGGCACCGGCCAACGGGCCTGGGCGGCGAGCCCGCCGATATCGGGAAGGCCGGGGTCGATCAGCGTCTCGAGGAGGCGGACGCGGTTGCGGTCCTGGTCGCGTTCGAGGACGTCGTGAGCTGCCTGCCAGCCGATCACCGCCTGCTCGGAGAGGTGGTCGATGTAGGCGAGCAGGGCATCGCCGAGGACTCCGAGAGCCTCAGCGCTCAGCCGGTTCTCGACGGCGAAGCTGCGCAGATAGTCCCAGGCTCGTTCGCGGGCGATGCGGTGCGATGCGCGCATCGCGGTGAGGTCGTGCCCGTCGAGGGCCTCGCCGTAGCCCATCTTGCGGAAGAGGTCGTCGACGCGGTCACCGGCACCCCCGTTGCCCTCCACCAGGTCGAGGAAGTGGCTGACCGCCCCGTTGACCGCCAGCATGATCAGCCGGTGGCGACGTCCCTGGGACGGGCCCGCGAAGGCCGGCACGTCCGCCTGGATCTCGCTGGTGATCCGGGCGACGAGCTCAGGTATTCGAGGCCGGAAGAGGGGCACGAAGCTGCGAGCGAGTCCGCGGAGGTTGCCGTCCTCGCGGAGTGCTGTCATGAGGGCTCGCCATCGGCTCGACGACGTGGTGCGGCGCTCATGATCTCCCTTGCTCAACGTGCCGGGCCTCACATTCTCGCCGGACGACCAGCCGACGCGCAAGCAGCTGCTGAAAGATCGCGGAGTGGCCAGTAGGGAGTGGGAGGGAGTAACTGGCCACTCCGCGATTCACGGGGCCGAGTCAGGAGGGAGGAGTGACCCGGCATCTTCAAGTGGAGCACGCGTCGCCGTTTTGAGCCACCACCCTGGACGAAAAAGTGGAAAACTCGGATGATCATCCGAAAATTCGTCCTTCCGAGCGCGATCTTTGTACGAGAGTGAGCGTTCAGGACCGCTCGGACCGCGGGTACTCGCTGTCCGTGATGTACTGCTGATGGCGCTCGTGCGCGCTGCGCGGGCCGGAGGAGGTCGCCGTGAAGTCGCTGGTCACCGGGGGCGTGCGCTCGGGCAAGTCCTTCTATGCCGAGTCGCTCGTCGTGGCAGAGCCCCATGTCACCTATATCGCGCCGGGGCGCGAGGCCGATCCGGATGCCGACCCGTCCCATGCGGCCCGGGTGGCGGAGCATCAGGCGCGTCGCCCGGCGAGCTGGGTGACCGTGGAGTCCCATGACCTCGCCGATGCCCTGGCTTCCGCGGAGGGTGCGGTCGTGGTCGACTGCATCGGTGACTGGGTGCAGTGGCTCATCGGTGAGCTCGATGGCTGGGACGAGACCCGCGAGGAGTGGGAGCCGCGTTTCGTCCGGCAGGTCGAGGAAGCGGCGGAGGCGGTCGCGGCCCGTCGCGACATCGTGGTGCTGGTGACCCAGGAGGCCGGCATGGGCGTCGAGACCGACGACTGGAGGGCGCGGCTGTTCCGCGATCTGCTCGGCTATGCCAATCAGCGGCTGGCGCTGGAGTGTGATGACGTCCTCCTCATCGTGGCCGGCCGCGTGCTGACGCTGTGAGGAGCGGCGGCTCAGCCATGCCCTAGCTGTGATGTCCAGGGACGTTGTTTCTCTGGATGGGCGTGATGCAGCCGTAGGTGACAACTGACTTCTGGTGCGCAGCATCAGAGGAGAGGATGTCGCTATGCCTGCTCCCTATCCGCAAGAGTTCCGCGATGACGTGGTCGCGGTCGCTCGTGGGCGAG
>NZ_VLNT01000019.1 GCF_007421815.1 Aeromicrobium piscarium
GGCCGCCGTCGATCTGGGCCTGGACAACCCAGCGGCGCACCGACTCCTTCCCGACCCCCTCGCGACGCGCGACGGTCTCGGCAGCTGCGGTCAGCGACGGATACTCCGGCAGATGCTCCAGCACCTGGCGCACGCACCGCTCCTTGACCTTCTGATCGATCTTCTTCGGCATGGTCTGCATCCTTCCAACTCACAAGGATGCGGCATCAAACCTGGGGCGGTTCAGCCTCGTCGTGCCGGTTGACGGCATCGATGAAGGAGGCGACGGGCTCGGGAAGGGTGATGTCTGCCATGGTGTTGCTCCTTGCTTCGTTGCGGTGTCTCAGCGGGTGGTGTAGCCGCCGTTGGCGAAGATCGTCTGTCCGGTGATCCACCATCCCTCGGTGGCGAGGAAACGGACGATCGGGACGATGTCCTCGATCTGAGTGAGCTGGCCGCCCATGGCCTGCGACTGGTGGAACTCGACCCGCTCGGGGGTCTCCTGGCCGTAGAAGAACGGGGTGTCCATCGGCCCGGGAGCGATCGCGGTGACGGAGATGCCTCGGTCGGCGAACTCCTTCGCCGCGGCCCGCGTGAAGTGCTCGACCGGGGACTTGCCACCGGCGTAGGTGGAGTACCCGTCGGTGAACGCGGCCAGTAGCGAGGTGACGATCGTGATGATCTTGCCGCCATCGGCGACGTGCTTGCCGGCCTCCTTGATGAAGAAGTAGGCCGCCTTGGAATTGATGTCGAACATCGAGTCGTACTCGTCCTCGGTGGTCTCCATGATCGGCTTGCGCAGCACCTTGCCGGCGGTGTTCACGGCGATGTCGATGGTGCCGAGGGCTGTCTCAGCATCGCTGAAGAGCCGCTCGATGTTGGCGGGCCTGGTCAGGTCGCCCGAGAGGATCACGCCGCGGGCGCCGGCGGCCTCGACGGCCGCGAGCGTCTTCTCCGCTTCGGGCCGGCCATGTCGCCTTCGGCCTGGAGAACCCGGGCTTCTACACGCTCATGTACGGCACCGTCCAGCCCGGCTACTCACCGGCCGCCCAGTCGCGGCCCAGTGAGATCCTGCGCTCGATCACCCGGCAGGCCGCCGAACGGGGTCGCCTGGTCGTCACGCCCGAGCAGGCGGCCGCCCATGTGCTGGTGGCGAATATCGGCGTCACATTGCGACAGATCGTGCTCGATGAGGAGGATCGCGTCTTGTCGGTGGCGATCCGCGAAGGCGTCATCGCCGCCATCACGGGAGCGGCTGCCCTGGGCGGAGACTCCGACGCGGTGCGTGACCTCATCGAGCGGGCGGCCTCCCGCCCAGAGGTCCTGGGGCCCACGGAGACGCGACTCTTCATCGAATGGGCGCAGCGCCTCGACGGTGCGTGAGCGTCAGTCGCGCGGACGCACGCGATAGGTCAGATGCGTCGCCCGCGGGGAGGATTCGGAGCCGATCTGCTCCAGGGCGATGCTGCCCGCGTCGATGCCCTCGAAGAGCCGGACGCCGGCGCCGAAGAGCACGGGGGAGAGGGCGAGGTGGAACTCGTCGACGAGTCCGGCGTTGAGGTAGCTCAGGATCGTCTCACCCCCACCGGAGATGCGGATGTCGCGGTCGCCGGCGGCTTCACGGGCCTGCTCGAGCCCGCTGCGTATCCCGTCGTTGACGAAGTGGAACGTGGTCCCTCCCTGCCGTTCCCACGGGTCACGCTCCTCCTGGGTCACGACGAACACCGGAGAGCGGAAGGGCGGCGTCTCCGGCCACGCGTGCTCGCCGGCGTCGAACATGTGCTTGCCCATCACCTGCGCACCGGTGCGCTCGAAGGTCGCGCGCAGGAGGTCGTCGTCGCGACCTTCCTCGCCGCCCTCGCCGAGCTGCAGGCGCTCCCGCATGTACCTCAGCGGGAAGACCCACGCCTGGAGCTCCATCCACTGCTTGCCCATCAACTCCTCAGGGGACTCGGGTGCGATGTACCCGTCCAGGGACATCGAGACGCTGAAGAAGACCTTCCCGGACATCAGTTCCCGACCCCTTTGCGAGCCCCGTCCATGACATAGGCGTCCAGGGCCGCCAAGGTCTGCCGGCCGCCCTCGACGGCGCGGTACTTCTCGGCGGCCTCGTCGCGTTGCTCCGCGGTGGGGAACACGGTGCGCAGCTCCACCCGCGTCGACGACCCGACCGTCTCGAAGGTGAGGAAGGAGTCGAAGGCGTTCGGATCATCGCGGTGCTCGCCGTGCACCAGGGCGATCCGCTCGGGCGGGACGATCTCGGTCCAGGTGATCCACTCGGGGTAGATGGTCTCGTCCGGCCCCCGCATCGTGAAGACCCACTCCCCGCCGACGTCGAACGCGAAGGACCTGGTCACCGTGGTGAAGCCTTCTGGTCCCCACCAGCGGGAGAGGTGGCGCTCCTCGGTGAACGCCTCGAACACCAGCTCTCGGGGTGCGTCGATGACTCGCGAGACGACGATCTCCCGGTCGGCCGTCGTCGAATCCTCGTGCCGTGCTCCGCCCATCGGCTATTCCTTCTCTCGTGTGTGCTTCAGGTCCTGTACATAGGCATCGAGTCGCTCGAAGCTCTCGTTCCAGAACTGCTCGAACCCGCCCGTCCACTCGTGGATCGGCCGGAGTCCGTGCGCGTCCAGGCTGTAGAGGCGCTGCTTGCCGGCCCTCCGGTCCCGCACGAGCCCGACTTCGCGCAACACCCGCAGGTGCTTGGATGCCCCGGGCTGGGTGAACCCCAGCTCCCGCGCCACCTCCGTGGCCGCTCGTTCGCCGTCGCGCAGAAGGGTCAGGATCTCCCGCCGTTGCGGCTCGGCGATCGCGTTGAACACGTCCGAGGTGGTTGCTGCCCGTGCCATGGAAGCATCATATTCCCATATCGGAAAGTGTCAATAGGTGCCACCCGGCGATACGTCTCTGCCCGCCAGTGCTCAGCCGTCCGCGGTCCCGCGGGCCCGGTGCCGGCGGACGGCGGCGCGGTTCGCGCAGCGGACCGAGCAGTATCGCTGTCGGCCGTTGCGGGTGATGTCCACGACGACGGCGCTGCAGGGGTCGCCGGGGGTCTCTCCCGCGGCGCAGCGGCGGAGGCGGTGCATGCCCCGGGTGCTGACATGCAAGGCGGTGCCGACGCTGATGACGGCGAACAGCACGTGCGGCAAGGACCGCGCGTCATCGGAGCGGTAATGCAGGTGCCAGCCCTCGTCATGGTGGTCGGTCAGTCGCGGGTAGGCAGAGGCGGTAGCCATGTGATCGTTCAGGATGTCGGCTCGCCGATGGGGGTCGGGCTCATCGACCACGGTCAACCAGTCGTCGATGACGCCGCGGACCCGCAGGTGGTCCTCGCTGGCCGCCGGGAAGTCGACCGTCATGCCGAAATCCCGGGTGCGTGCCACGATCCCGGCCCGGTCGGCAGGCCAGTCGTTGGCCAGTGACGCGGCCAGGAGGACCGCGTACTCACCGTAAGGGTTGAGATGCATAAGGTCATTACATCACTGTGGAGCCATGACCGCCGCAGCGCACGGCTCCCGAGAGTGGAGCACCACCCCGACTGAAGCCCACGAGCACGGCTGGAGCGTCGAGTCCCGGCACGCCACCTCGGCCGGGTACGTCCTCTATGTGCGATGCGCCGACTGCGGGACGCAGCGGGTGGATCTCCAGGAAGGGGACACGCTCCCACCGAGATCGCTCAGTGTCGAGGTGTCCCCGTCGAAGGCTCCGTCACGCGGCTGATCGGGGCGTCGCCCTGTGAGCCGAAGATGTGCAGGATCTCCACGGTGTCGTCGTCGACGGGCCCGAACCAGTGCGGTGTCATCGAGTCGAACTCCGCGGTCTCGCCCGCGACCAGCTCGTATTCCTCGCCGTCGAGTTCCAGGCGCAGCCGTCCCGCGAGCACATAGAGCCAGGCGTGCCCCACATGGCTCACGAGGCGGGGCTCCCGCGGACCGAGCACGTGTTTGAAGACCTGCAGGCGACCGCGGTGCCGGGTCAGCGGCACTGCGACGCCGCCGGATGTGAGCCGCTGGGGCCGCAGATGGACCCGAGGGTCGCCGGCCGGCGGCATGCCGACGAGCTCGTCGAGCGAGACGCGGTGCACGCGGGCGAGCGGGATGAGGGCATCGAGGGTGGGTTGGCGATGGCCGGTCTCGAGTCTGGACAGCAGACTGACCGAGAGTCCGGTCTCCTGGGCGAGCTCCCGCAGCGTGAGTCCCCGGTTCGTGCGCAGTGACCTGAGTCGTGGTCCGACGGCCCGCACGGTCTTGAGTGTGTCCTCCTCCACATCCCGGATTTTTGCAGAGTCTGCAAAACCTGCTGGAAGGGATGTGCTGGGCCGGGGAGGATCGTCCCGACCCGCAGGGAGCGTGAAGGGATCGACCGGTGAGAGCGGACACGACGAGCGTCGGGGCACAACGCTGTGCCCCGACCCGGAGACGGCGTTGGACCATCCTCGCGATCTGCGCCCTCGCCCTCTTCCTCGTGGGACTGGACCCCACCATCGTCACCGTCGGCCTGCCGCAGATCGGTGAGGCTCTCGGTGTCGAGGCGAACCGCCTGGCCTGGGTCGTCGACGCCTACACGCTGCCGTTCGCGAGCCTGCTCATCACCTCGGGGGCACTCGCCGACCGCTACGGCAGACGACGCGTCTTCCAGTCGGGTCTGGTCGTGTTCGGACTCGCGTCGCTCATGGGCGCCGCGGCGCCTTCGCTCGAGGTCCTGATCGCGGCGCGGGCCGTGCAGGGAGTCGGCGCGTCGATGCTGACACCGGTGGCGCTGTCGATCGTGGTCAACGCGATGCCCGACCCGCGCGAGCGAGCACGGGCGATCGGTGTCTGGGGTGCGGTCTTCGGCCTCAGCATGGCCGCGGGGCCGATCGCCGGCGGCGCCCTCATCGCGTTCTTCGACTGGCGGGCCGTGTTCTGGAGCAGCGCTCCCGTCGTGGCGGCCGCGTTGCTGCTCACGGCGTGGCTCGTCCCGGAGTCGCGGTCCGCCGTCCCACGCCGACTCGACCGCCCGGGTCAGCTGCTGCTGACCGTCTCTCTCGCCGCGGGCGTGGGGATCTTGATCGAGGGACCGCATCTCGGCTGGTCAGCACCACCGATGGCGGATCGCCTACGTCCTCCTGCTCGCCGCCGTCGTCGGCCTCGGCATCGTGGAATCGCGCCGCGCCGTGCCTCTGGTGGAGCCGGCCCTGTTCCGGGTCGTGAGCTTCACCGCCGCGATCCTCGGTGCGATCATCGTCTTCGTCGCCTTCAGCACGACCCTGCTGCTCACCACCACGCTCCTCCAGCAGGAGGGCTGGTCGCCGCTCGCCGCGGGGGCGGCGACGTTACCGATGGCAGCCGCCGCGACCGCCTGCGCGCCTTTGTCGGGTCATCTCGTGAGCAGGGTGGGGGCTCGCCCGCTGCTGCTGATCGCCGGCGGTTGCCTGATCGTCGGCGGAGCCCTGCTGACCAGCCTCGTCGCCGACACGAGGCTGCCCCTGCTGTTCGCCGCCTATGTGGCGATCGGCGCCGGTATCGGCTTCGCCAACGCTCCGATCACGAATACCGCGATCGACGGTCTCCCGCCCGACCGCGCGGGGGTCGCCAGCGCCATGGCATCGACCGCACGCCAGGTCGCTACGGCCGTCGGTATCGCGCTGGCCGGCAGCCTGATCGCCAGTGCTCGCGACTCCGGTGGTCTCGCCGGGAGCCTTCTGCCGGGGTGGGTCTGGGTCGCGGCGTGCGGCGTGGGCGTGCTCCTGTGCGCGCTCGCCGCTCCGAGCGAGCGCGCGCCACGTCCCGGCCCGTCCGGCAGGTCCGGCGCCGGATGAGCGCTGCCTTGGCTATCGTCTGTGGTGACCGGGGGATCGAGGTCTGCCTTCATGCGACGGATCGCCCCGGTCAGGACACGATCGGAGGGTTCCCATTAACGGCGCAGCGCCCACCACAGCCGTCTTGCCCTCGGGATTCCGTGCGTTCACGTGCGCGGCCGCCGTGGTCGTCGCGGCGGTCGTCGCCCTCACCGTCTTCCTCGGTCTGCAGTCCGGGACCGACGCCGCCGCGGTCGCGGCATCCGCGGGACTGCTGCTCGCCGGTGGCGCCACCGCCGTGAGCTGCTTCCTGCGGTCGCGCCGGTCACAGCGGCGTCGCCGTGGTTCATGGCGGCTGATCGGGACCGCCGCTCTGGTCGCCGTGTCCGGCAATCTGATCGGGGCCGCCTCGGGCGGCCCCGCCGGGCTCTCCATCCCGCTCAACGACCTCACGATCGCTGCCGCTCTGACGCTGTCGATCATCGCGCTGCTCATGTTCCCGGCCATCCGGTCGCGTCGAGGGCTCGCCGTGCTGGTCCTCGACGGTGTCGTGGCCGGCTCCGCCGTATTGATCATCGCCAGCTCGCTGATCTATGACAATCTGCTGCTCACCACCAGCGGCGGACTGGGCGGGCTGACGGTCCTGGTCATCCCGGTACTGGACGTCGTCGTGGCCATGATCGCCGTGCTGCTGCTCGTGCGCTCCAACTCCGCCGACCGGTTGACACTCGCTCTGATCGCATCGGGCTACCTCTTCTACATGATGAGCGACCTGAACTACGCCATCAGCCAGGCCGAGGGCGGCTATGTGTTCGGCACCTGGACCGACCTGGGATGGGTCAGCGGATACGCCCTCATCGGACTGGCCGCGTGGGCGCCGGTCCGAAAGGGCAATCCCGCGGTCGCCCGTCCCCGTGTCGCCGAGATCGTCGGCACGGTCACGATCTTCGCCGTGCTGTTGGCGGCCGGAGTCCTGCAGACGGTCAACTCCGGGGGACCGACGACACCTGGCCGCGTCATCCTGTGGATGGTGCTCGTGGCCGCCGCCTGCGGTCGGGAGTTGATCATCAGTCGCGACAGCTACGAGCTGCGCCTGAACCTCGAGCATCGGGTCGCCGCCCAGACCGCGGACCTGCGGCACTGGGCCGAGCAGACGCGCGCGCTCCTCGACAGTGTCGCCGACGGCATCTACGGGGTCGACGTGTCCGGCCGGGTCACCGTCATCAACCGCTCCGCCAGAGAGATGCTCGGTCTCGACGACCGGGTGATCGGGACGGCGCACCCGCATGAACTGTTCCACGCGCCGGCCCCCGACGGCACCCCGTATCCGATCGAGGAGTGCTACGTCACCGAGGCGATCCGGCACGCGTCCGTCGCCCGCAGCGAGGACGATGTCTACCTGCGCAGCGACGGCACAGAGGTCGCCGTCGAGATCGTGGCGTCCCCGATCGTCGATCCGGCGACCTCGGAGGTCACCGGAGCGGTCGTCGCGTTCAGAGATGTCACCGAGCGACGCGAGGTGGAGCGGATGAAGGACCGGTTCCTCTCGGTGGTCAGCCACGAACTGCGCACCCCGCTGACTTCGATCCGCGGAGGCCTGGGCCTGATCAACAGCGGTGCCCTCGGCGCACTGCCGCCCGAGATCGAGGTGATCGCGGCCAGCGCGGAGGAGAGCGCCGAGCGTCTGGGACGACTCGTCAACGACATCCTCGACGTCGAACGCCTCGCCTCGGGCAACTTCGAGGTCCGTCCCGTGCCCCACTCCGCGGCCTCACTGATCGAGACCAGCGCGACCGAGCTCGCCTCCCTCGCCCAGCGCGCCGGAGTCACACTCGAAGTCGGGGACGTCGGCGGATGGGTCGTCGCGGACCCGGACCGGGTGGCGCAGGTCCTCGGCAACCTCATCGGCAATGCGATCAAATTCTCCGAGCCGGGAGACACTGTGCGCATCAGCACCGCTCCGGGGCGTGACGAGGTGGTCTTCGCTGTCGCCGACGAGGGCCGTGGCATCCCGGCCGACCGTCTGGAGGACATCTTCGAGAGGTTTCGCCAGGTCGACTCCTCCGATGCCCGTCTCGAGGGAGGAACCGGACTCGGCCTGGCGATCACCCGGGCGATCGTCACCCAGCTCGGAGGCCGGGTCTGGGCCGAGAGCGACTGGGGCAAGGGCAGCACCTTCCGCTTCACCCTGCCGGTCGCCCCCGATGCCGGTCAGCGGCCGCCGGCGAAGTCCGCGCTGTAGTACGTCTGCACGTCGACCTGCGCCACGGGAACGTCGTCGCCGCCGAGCTGCGCCTTGACGGCCTCGTTGAAGCCCGCGCCGACATTGGCGGCGCACATATCCCAGCCGACCACCGCCCGCTCCGCGAGCGCTGCCTCGACGACCGCCGAGAGCATGGTGGCGAAGACCCCGTTGCGCTGCACACCCGGCACGGTCATCGTGAAGCCGAGATACCAGACCGCGCCGCGGGCGGCGTGCTCGGGGTAGCGAGCCAGGTAGAACTCCGGGCTGGCCCACGGCACGGCATCGAGATCGCGCGCGAGCGTCGACATGCCCAGGAAGGAGCCGTCGGCCTCCGACAGCGCCACCAGCTTGTCGATGCGCGGGTCGGCCATCTCCTCGACGAACTCCTCCAGCGGCACCACATGCCGTGCGGCGGCCGCCTCGCGGAGAGGGCCGAAGGAGCTCTCATAGTAGGCATAGAGCTGCTCGGCCTCGGCCGTGGGAACGACGGTCCGCCGCTCGATCCTGACGCCGGGGGCTCGACGGTCGACCGGCTCCGTGCCCGTCACGTCCTCACCCACGAGCCGTACCCCACGACTCGACCGCGTACGTGGCGATGGCCAGCGCGCACACCGGGCTGTCGACGCAGTGCGCTCCGACCACGATCTTGTGCGTGGGACCGAAGTCACGACCACGTCGCCGGGCCATGTCCTGCAGCGAGAGCTCGATGAGCTCCTCCACCGACTCCTCGCTCCCGCTGTGATGCTCGACGAAGAGCCCGCCGAGCTCTTCGTCGTACACCCAGCCGAGCCCGGCCCAGGCCGACTCTCCGCGCAGCTCCGCATTGGCGGTCGCCATCACGCAGTACAGCTTGTCGCCGTGCTCGGCGGGAAGCGGCTCATCGGCGACCACCACATCAGTGCGCGGCGGTACCACCGAGGACAGCGCGATCAGATTGAAGTCGGCGACGTTCGCGCCGTGCAAGGCATCGTCGAATGCCGAGATCGGCGTCCGCCCGGAGCCCGTCGCGGTGCGTACGGTGATCCGTAGGCGTCCTTCATCAGGTTGTACGTCCGGCACGGGACTCCTCCTAGCATCGCGGCGAACCCGACGGGCCGACGCAGTCTTGTCATGCGCGACTCTATCGAGCGGAACGGCCGCGCGGCGCTCCGGCCGGTAGGCTGAACATCTGGCACAGCGGCTCGCGCTGTCGCCGGACCTTGGATCGCGGAGATACCTGATGACGTCACCCCTCGCTCTCGTCGTCGAAGACGACTCCAGCATCCGTGCTCTCACCGAGATCGCTCTGACACGGCTCGCCGGCTGGCGGGTCATCACGGCCGAACGGGGACGCACGGCGATCGAGCTCGCCCGAGAGCATCGGCCCTCGGTGATCTTGATGGACCTCATGATGCCGGAGATGGACGGCGTGGAGGCCGCTCGCATCCTGCTCGGGGATGCGGCCACCGCCGACATCCCGGTGGTCTTGCTCACCGCCCGTCCGACCTTCGGGGACGAGGACCCGCCGTGGGCGGGCGTGGCGATCCGTGGTGTCATCGCCAAACCCTTCGATCCGATGAGCCTGGCTCGGCAGGTCGCCGACCTGGTCGGCTGGAGCGAGGACTCCATCGCCGACGGCTGAACGGACGGATGATGATGCGTATCGGTTGCCAGGGCGACCTGAACGCATCATGTTCCAGTGCGTCCCGCGCCGATGACGATGCGTTACGGCTGCTATGGCCGCCGTAACGCATCATCATCCGTCCCGGAAGCGGGCGCCGAGACGGTCGTTCTCTCGGCATGCGGCGGCGGGGCGGGGCTGTTTTGATGGGAGAGGTGGGACTCGACAGCCGAGACCGAGGAGGACGCATGAGCAATCCGAACGATCCCAACGAAACTGAAGGACCCGCCGACGGTGGTGCCGCGGGCACGCCGGGCGTGCATGACGGTGGTGCCGATGGCGGGGCGGAGGGTCCCGCTGACGGTGGCGCGGCGGGTACGCCCGGTGTCCACGATGGTGGTGCCGATGGCGGGGCTGAGGGTCCCGCTGACGGTGGCGCGGCGGGTACGCCCGGTGTCCACGATGGTGGTGCCGATGGCGGGGCTGAGGGTCCGGCCGACGGTGGCGCGGCGGGTACGCCGGGTGTGCATGACGGTGGTGCCGACGGCGGCGCGGACCGCTCTTGAGCCCAGTTGACGACGCTGGTCAGTACCCCGGAGCCGCCCCAGGCCCCGGGGTACTGACATCGCGTCTCATCGACATCCCCCAGCAGCTCTTCGCCGAAGAGCACTGGGGGCGCAAGGCTCTGCTCACGCACCGGGCCGGCGACTTCGCCGATCTCTTCTCGCCGGCCGCCGTCGATGAGCTGATCTCCCGGCGCGGCCTGCGCTCGCCGTTCCTGCGCGTCGCGAAGGACGGCGAGACGCTTCCCGTCTCGTCCTTCACATCGCCCGGCGGAGTGGGCGCGACCATCGGCGACCAGCTCGACGACACCGCCCTGTGGCGGCACCTCGACGCGGGCGCCACGCTCGTCCTGCAGGCCCTTCAACGCACCTGGGAGCCGATCGGCGACTTCGTCACGCGCCTCGCCGAGGAGCTCGGTCACCCCGTGCAGGCCAATGCGTACATCACCCCGCCGCAGAACCAGGGCTTCGACGATCACTACGACGTGCACGACGTCTTCGTCCTGCAGATCAGCGGGACCAAGCGCTGGATCATCCATGAGCCGGTCGTGGACCATCCACTACGCGACCAGCCCTGGACCGATCGCCGCGACGAGGTGGCGGCGGCGGCCGCGGACGCCCCGGCGATCGACGCGGTGCTCGAGCCCGGCGATGTCCTCTACCTCCCGCGCGGCTGGCTGCACGCGGCCACGGCACAAGGTGAGGTCTCCATCCACCTCACCCTCGGCGTGCACACCTGGACCGGGCATGCGGTCGCGGAACAGCTCGCCCAGGCCGTCACCACGATCCTTCGCGACGACCCCGAGATCAGAGCGAGCCTTCCGCTGGGCGTGGAGGAGCTCGATCAGGACATCGTCGACCTGGTGAAGAAGCGCTTCGCCGACGCCCTCGATCAGGCCGATCCCCGGCCCGCCTTCCATCGGACTCGCCGGTCGCAGGCACGGCCGGCTCCCCTCGGGCCCCTCGCGCAGCTGCGGGCGGTGAACGATCTGGGTCCCGACACGCTTGTGAGCTGGCGGGGCGGACTGGACTCCACCGTCACCGGATCCCGGCTGATGACCCGCGTCGGATGGCTGGATCTCACCGATGAGGAGCTGACCGCCGTCCGACGGCTCCTCGATGGCGAGGTGCTGACATGCGGCGAGTTCGGCACCCACCTGACCCGCCGGCTGCTACGGGCCGGAGTCGTCGTCCCCGTCCAGTCCTGAGGCGCCGGTGACGACCGACCAGTTCTTCTGCGCACAGGCTGCCGACGACCGCGGGGACCCGATGGCGGGGACGGCGCCGCGCGGCACGTACTGGATCCTCATCGAGCATCGCGGAGGCTGGCCGGTCAACGGTTTCGACGGCCTCGACCTCGACCCGCAGGTGCACGCGGCCGTGTTCGCGGCGGCCCAGGCGCGCCGGGCCCGCATCCTGCTGATCCGCCGTCACGGACGCCGCCGGCGCGAGGGGCCGGGGCGTTGGGCGGTGCTCCATCGCGCTGGGAACGACCGTCTGCGGCAGCACTGGGGCACCTGGCGTGAGGAACGTGATCTGCTGGGCATCGTGCGCGTATTGGACGAGCCCGCCGAACTCACCGCCCACGGGCCCCACGATCCCGTCGTGCTGGTCTGTGCCCACGGCCTGCACGATGTCTGCTGCGCGGTCCGCGGACGCCCGGTGGCCGAGGCATTGAGCGGACGATGGCCCGATCTGGTGTGGGAATGCACGCACGTCGGGGGCGACCGCTTCGCGGCGAACATCCTCGTGGTGCCCGACGGTGTCTACTACGGGCGTCTCGACGCTGCATCGGCCGTCGAGGTCGTGGCGGGGCATCTGGCCGACCGCATCGACGCGCGCTACCTGCGGGGTTACACCGATCTCGTTCCCGTCGAGCAGGTCGCGGTCGCCGCCGCGCTGGAGTCGCAAGGCCCCGCCGGACGCGACGACTATTCCATCGTCTCCGCCTCGCGCGACGCCGGCCGCTGGACCATCCACGTCGCCAGCCGTGTTCCCGGACGTGACGTGCTCGCGGTCGACATCGACGTCACGAACTCGCCACCGCGTCAGCTCACCTGCCGGGGCACGGCGCAGGCCTCCGCGCTCGTCCATACCGTCGCCGCAGTGCGACCGGTTCCGCGCGAGGGCCACTGACATGGGCTCGTCCGCCCGGGCACCCCGCTGGCAGATCCTCGCCGCGATCGCGGTGGCCCTGGGCTCGATCGCCGTACCGGTAGCGCTGGAGATGTCTCCGCTGCGGGCGGGTGCCATAGCCACCGCGGCGATCGTGCTGACCTACGGCATGCGAGGCCGGGATCGTCCCCGCCGCGATCTCCTGATGGGCATGACCCTCGTCGTGCTCGTCGGCCCGCTGCTGGCCGTCCAGGGCGAGCCACTGCTGGGTCTCAGCTGGTGCGGAGTGGTCCCGCTCGGCTATCTGCTGCGACGCGAGCGAGAGGCCCGCCGAGACCCGGGGACGCTGGATCAGACCTGGACGGGATGGCGCGCTCGGCTGGCGGTCGCGCTCCTCGTCGCGGGCATGCTCGGTTCGCTCGTCTACGTGGCCGCCACCGTCCGCTCCTGGAACGACCTGATCTCGGCTGCCGGGCCCGCGGCGGCTGTGGCCATCGCCGGCCTGCTCGGATCGCTGATCGTCCTCGGCAAGCGGCTGTGGCTGCGCCGGGCGACCCGGCGCTGGTATGCCGCCGCGCGGTCGAGGGTTGAGCCGGCGCTGGCGGAGCTGCGGCGAGAGCAGGCGATCGCCCGCGAGGAACGTGAGACCGGTGCCGACGACGCGTCGCTCGTCGCGGCGGCCGATCACGCGGGGATGGCCCTGCTGTTCCTGGACTCGGGCCCGCGCTTGGAGGCCGTGCACGAGATCGCGGAACTGGCGGCCGTCGCCTCACGGGACGGCTGGAACAGAGCGGCTCCGCTGACGCGGACCATGCGGCGTATGGAGCGCCTGGGGCGTCGCGGCGCGCGCCTTCGTCACGGTGTCGATGTCGAGATCGACCGGCCGTCACCAGACGTCCGTTAGAGAGGAGACCATGACTTCCAGCAGACGTGGGACCGCGTCCTTGGTCACCGCGACCGCGATGGTGACGCTGCTCGCCGCATGCGGGGGCGATCCGGACGACGACGGCGCCGCGACCCCGCAGGACGAGGCCACGGAGACGGAGAACACCGAGACGCAGGACGCTTCGGACACGATCGAGGTGCAGCCGACCGGCGACGGCCCGATCGGCCTGACGACCGCCGGCACTCCGGCCGGGGAGGTCGCGTCGGTCAGCGGCAAGCTCATCGTCGGGCCCGGGGGATGTCTGTCCATGACGGCCGACCGGCAGCCCGAGCTGGTGGTCTTCGAGGACGGTGCCGAGTTCACCCTCCGTGGCGACCGGCCCTCGGTCACCACCGATGACCTGGGCACCGTCCAGGTCGGCGAGCCGGTAGAGCTGACGGCGGCCTCGGTCGATCGCGCCGCTGTCAGCGGGATCCCTCAGCGATGCTCGAACGGCGCCGCCGACACCGTGGTCGTGGTGACCGGCTGACCGGTCAGGACTTGACGAGCCGGGCGATGGCGGCCGAGGCCTCCTTGATCTTCTGCTCGGCCTCCGGACCGCCGGCCTTCGCCGCGTCCACGACGCAGTGCTTGAGGTGATCGTCGAGCAGGCCGAGGGCGACATTCTCCAGAGCGCTGGTGAGCGCACTGATCTGCGTGAGGATGTCGATGCAGTAGGTGTCCTCGTCGATCATCCGGTGGATCCCGCGAGCCTGCCCCTCGATGCGCTTGAGGCGGGCAAGGTAGCGAGCCTTGTCGTCGATATAGCCGTGAGCGTGAGCGCCCTCGTGCGAAGCGGTCATGATGTCATCCTCCGGGACGGTGGTTCGAAGAGGTCAAGAAGGCGGCGGCGCTGCTCCGCGGGCGCAGGTCGAGTCGCCTCAACAGCTGGGCGTTCAGTGCGACCACGACGGTGGAGGCCGACATGAGTATCGCACCGACGCTCATCGGCAGGACGAAGCCGACCGGAGCCAGTACGCCGGCTGCCAGGGGGACGGCGAGCAGGTTGTATCCCGCCGCCCACCACAGGTTCTGCTTCATCTTGCGGTAGGTGGCGCGCGAGAGCTCCACGATCGAGAGCACCGAGCGCGGATCGGAGGAGGCCAGCACCACGCCGGCGGAGCCGATCGCCACGTCGGTGCCCGCACCGATGGCGATGCCGACATCGGCCTGCGCCAGTGCGGGAGCGTCGTTGACGCCGTCGCCGACCATGGCCACCCGGTGGCCTTCGTGCTGCAGCTCGGCGACCTTCGCCGCCTTGTCCTCGGGACGGACGCCTGCGAAGACCCGGTCGATGCCGAGCTCACCGGCCACCTGATCGGCCACGGCCTGCGCATCCCCGGTGATCATGACGACCTGCGCCCCGATCGCGTGCAAGGCGTCGACGGCCTCGTGGGACTCCTCGCGCACCTCGTCCGCCAGCCGCAGCGCGCCGATGACCTCGTCGCCAGCGAGCACATGCAGGATGATCGCGCCCTCGTCGCGCCAGGTCTCGGCCACCGGCAGCTCGTCTAGCTGGTGCTGGTCGAGGAGGTACGGACCGCCGACGCGCACCACGGTGTCGCCGACCGTGGCCTCGACGCCGACGGCGGGGGAGGAGGAGAAGTCACGTGCGGCGGGCACCTCCAGCTCGCGGTCGCCGGCGGCGCGGACGATCGCCTCGGCCAGCGGGTGCTCGCTGCCGGACTCCGCTGCCGCGGCGAGAGCCAGCACGCCGTGCTCGTCTCGTCCGGAGACCGCTTCGACCGCCGTCACCGTGGGCTCACCCTTGGTGAGGGTGCCGGTCTTGTCGAAGAGCACCGCGTCGACGGTGCGCATGGACTCCAACGCGAGCCGGTCCTTGATGAGCACGCCTCCGCGCGCGGCCCGTTCGGTGGCGATGGAGACGACGAGCGGGATCGCGAGCCCGAGGGCGTGCGGGCAGGCGATCACCAGGACGGTGATCGTGCGGACCACTGCGGAGTCGGGCATGCCGAGGAGGCTCCACACGATCGCCGTGATCGCCGCGGCACCGAGCGCGTACCAGAACAGCCAGGCGGCCGCGGTGTCCGCGATCCGCTGCGCCCGCGAGGACGACGCTTGGGCATCGGACACCAGCCGGCGGATGCCGGCCAGCGCCGTGTCGTCTCCGATCGCGGTGACCTCGACGCGGAGACCGGAGTCGGTGGCGACGGTGCCGGCGACCACCTGATCGCCGGTCTCCCGGCGCACCGGAGCCGATTCGCCGGTCACCATCGACTCGTCCATGCTGGCGCTGCCGTCGACGATCCGTCCGTCGGCGGGCACCGAGGCCCCGGGGCGGACGACGACCACGTCGCCGACCGCGAGGTCAGCGGGCGCGACGGTGACGATGTCGTCGCCGTCCACTCGCTCGGCCTCATCGGGCAGCAGCGCGGCCAGTGAGTCGAGCGCCGAGGTGGTCTGCGCCAGGGAGCGCATCTCGATCCAGTGTCCGAGCAGCATGATGACGACCAGCAGCGCCAACTCCCACCAGAAGTCCAGCTCGTGATGCAGCAGGTGCAGGCTCGCGCCCCACGAGGCCACGAACGCCACCGTGATCGCCAAGGCGATGAGCAGCATCATGCCGGGCTGCCGGGAGCGGATCTCGCTCACGCCGCCGGTGAGGAACGGGCGGCCTCCCCAGACGTACATGACGGTGCCGAGAACGGGCGAGACCCACCGCACCCAGCCGGCGTCGGCGAGCTCGTAGCCGATGAGGTCGGCGAACATCGCATTGAAGCCGACGACCGGCACGGCCAGGACGACCATGATCCAGAACAGCCGGCGGAACTGGCCGACGTGGTCGTGATGATCGTGGTGCTCGTCGTGGCCCATATCGTCGTGCTGGGTGTGATCGTGCTCGTCGTGGTGTGTCATCGTCATAGGGTCGACCTCCTAGCGTGCGATGCCCGTGAACGTGCGCAGGCGCAGGCTGTTGCTCACCACGAAGACGCTGGAGAGCGCCATGGCGGCTCCGGCGAGCATGGGATTGAGCAGCCCGAAGGCGGCCAGCGGGATCGCGGCGGTGTTATAGGCGAAGGCCCAGAACAGATTGGTCTTGATCGTGCGCAACGTCCGGCGGGCGAGCGCGATCGCATCGGCGGCGGCCCGCAGGTCGCCCCGGACGAGCGTGATGTCGGCAGCCTCGATCGCGACATCGGTGCCCGTCCCCATCGCGAGGCCCAGGTCGGCCTGCGCGAGCGCGGGGGCGTCGTTGACGCCGTCGCCGACCATCGCCACGACCTTGCCCTCGGCTTGCAGCCGCGCGACGAGGTCGACCTTGTCCTGCGGCATGACCTCGGCGATGACCCGCTCGATGCCGACCTCGGCTGCGACCTGCTCCGCGACGGCCCGGTTGTCCCCGGTCAACAGCACCGGGGTCAGACCCAGCTCCTTGAACCGGGCGACCGCCTCCGGGCTGGTCGGCTTGATCTGATCGGACACGACGAGCACGCCACGGGCGCGGCCGTCCCAGCCGACGGCGATCGCGGTCCTGCCCTCAGCCTCGGCGTCCTGCTTGGCCCGGCGCAGATCCTCGTCGAGGGGCTGTGCCCACTCATCGAGGAGCGCCTCGCGCCCGACGATCACGGCATGGCCCTCGACGACGCCCTGCACGCCGCGACCCTCGATGTTCTCGAAGGACTCGGGCACCGGCAGGTCGCCGAGCTCATCACGCGCCCCCGTGGCGATCGCCTGCGCGATGGGATGCTCCGAGGCGTCCTCCATGGCACCTGCCAGGCGCAGCAGGTCGGCGCGCTCGACCCCCGCTGCGGCGATGACATCGGTCAGCGTCATCCTCCCGGCGGTGACCGTGCCGGTCTTGTCCAGCACGATCGTGTCCACCCGGCGCGTGGACTCGAGGATCTCCGGGCCCTTGATGAGCACGCCGAGCTGTGCGCCCCGGCCGGTCCCGACCAGCAGGGCCGTGGGCGTCGCGAGTCCGAGAGCGCAGGGGCAGGCGATGATCAGCACCGCCACGGCGGCCGTGAACCCCGCCGAGAGCGGGAAGCCGGCGCCGATCCAGGCGCCCAGCGTGGCGACGGCGACAGCGATCGCGATGGGGACGAACACGCCCGACACCCGGTCGGCGAGCCTTTGGATCTCGGCCTTGCCCGACTGGGCGTCCTCGACCATCCGGGCCATCTGCGCCAACTGGGTGTCGGACCCGACACGGGTCGCCTCGACCACGAGCCTGCCCCCGGCGTTGACGGTCGCGCCGGTCACCGTGTCGCCCTCAGCGACCTCGACGGGGACCGACTCGCCGGTCAGCATCGAGGCGTCGATCGCGGAGTTGCCCGAGACGATCACGCCATCGGCGGCGAGCTTCTCGCCGGGCCGGACGACGAACTCGTCCCCGACGGACAGCTGCTCGACGGGGACCCGCTGCTCCCGGCCGTCGCGCAGGATCGAGACCTCCTTGGCGCCGAGTTCCAGCAGCGCCCGCAGCGCGGCACCGGCGCGGCGCTTGGACCGTTTCTCGAAGTAGCGGCCCATCAGGATGAAGGTGATGACCCCCGCCGCGACCTCGAGATAGATGTGGCCGAGTCCGTCGGTGCGCGAGATCGTCAGCTCGAAGGGATGCACCACGCCGGGTTCGCCGGCGGTGCCGAAGAACAGTGCGACGATCGACCACAGCATCGCCGCGGTCGTGCCGACGGAGATGAGCGTGTCCATGGTGGCCGCGCCGTGCCGGAGGTTCATGAACGCCGCGCGGTGGAACGGCCAGCCGGCCCAGACCACGACCGGTGCGGCCAGCACGAGGGAGGCGAAGCCCCAATAGTCGAACTGCAGCGCGGGGATCATCGCCATCGCGATGACCGGGACGCTGAGGATCGCCGATCCGATCAGCCGCTGGCGCAGGCCGCGCAGCTCGGCATCCTCCGGCGACTCGCCGGGTTCATCCTCATCGCGCGGGGGAGCGGGCAGCTCGGCGGTGTAGCCGGTCTTCTCGACCTCCGCGATCAGCAGCTGAGGGTCCAGGCCGGCCGGCCCGGTCACGCTGGCCTTCTCGGTCGCGTAGTTGACGCTGGCGGTGATCCCGTCGAGCTTGTTGAGCTTCTTCTCGATGCGGTTGGCACAGGACGCGCAGGTCATGCCGCCGATCCGCAGCTCGATGCTGCCGGTGTCGACGATGTCCTCAGTGGTCATGGTCGCCTCCGTTCGCGTGGTCGTCGTCATGGCCGTCGGTGTGGTCCGCCGTGTCGATCACGAGGGGAGCGGTACGCACCTCGCCGCCGATGCGGAAGTCCAGGTAGAGCAGGTAGCGCCCCGGGGTCGGCGCGGTGGCCTCGAAGACGATCTCCGGGCCGGACGTCTCACCGGTCTCGGGCACATCCCCGTGGGGATGGACGTGCAGATAGGCGAGGTCGCCCTCGCGCAGCGCCACCAGATGGCCGAAGGCGCCGAGATAGGGCTCCAGGTCGGTGACGGCCTCGTCGTCGCGGGTGATCGTCATCGTCAGCTCGGTCGACTCGCCGGCGACCAGCTCGCCGGCGACCTCCACGGTGTAGCCGTCGACGGTCGTGCTGGTCGTGGGCTGGGCCGGGACGGGAGAGTAGTCGCCCGCGACCTGGGCAGTGGTCGAGAGGGTGAGCCCGTCGCCGGTGGCGGCGGGGACGAAGTCGGCGATCACCCGGTAGGTGCCGCCGGCGGTCCACTCCCAGGGGAGGGACCAGGTGCCGTCCTCGGCGCGCTCGGGGTGGACGTGGCGGAACAGCTGTCCGTCGGCGCGCACGACGATCAGGTGCAGTTCCTTCTCGTGCTCCACGTCGAAGTCGGTGACCGGTTCGCCTTGGGGATCGATGACGACGAGGGACAGCTCGCCCTCCTCGCCCACGGTGCCCGGTGAGGTGACCTCGGCGAGCCGGTAGCCGTCCTGGGCGAGGCCGAGCCCCGGCGCCGTCTCGTGGGCGTCAGAGCCATCGTGCGACGTCGGGGCGTCGTGGCCGCCGTGTCCCTCGGTGTCCTGCGCCCAGCCCTCTGCGGCATCGTCGGGGACGACCGCGCTCGCGGTGGCGAAGGCCACGGCGAACACGGCGATGAGACCGACGCCGTACAGGCCGAGTCGTGCCGGGGCCCGCATGTCAGGCCCGGGCCGCTTGGTAGCCGGCCTCGTCGACCGCGGCGATCACCGCGGCATCGTCGACCGGTTGATCGGCGGTCACGGCCAGTCGGCCCGTGGCGGCGCTGACCTCGATGCCGGTGACGCCGGGGACCTGCGAGACCTCCTCGCGGACGGCTCCTTCGCAGTGTCCGCAGCTCATGCCGGTCACCTGGTACTCGGTCGTGCTCATGGTCGGCTCCTCTCGGTGGATGCGATGAATCCTACGCTATACCCCTATGGGGTATTGATTCAAGCCTGGTCCTGCCCCGTCGTGACGGTGGCGATGTGATGAGTTGGAGATGTGCTCTCGCATCTTCCACGAGTGGTGCAATCGTGCCCGCGAGTGGTGCACATTCGCCCTCGCGCGGCTGACTTCGGGACGAATTTTCACCACTCGCGGGGGCTGGCTGGACGGGTGGCGGCCTGCCTACTTGGCGAGCTGAGAGACGCGCTGCGGAGTCAGGCCGAGCACCTGCCCGGCATCGCGCACGGTGAGGTGCCCCTCGTGCACGAGCGCCCAGGCGGCGGCCCGCATGGCAGTCGAGGCCCGTTCCTGAGCGGCCTCGGCGGCCCGCTTCGCCTCCAACGCCTCGGCGACCTTGCTGTCGTAGTCCGTGACAGGTGAGAGCCTCACGTCCACGTCGTCCGGGCGCACGTCGCACAGGAGCGAGACGGCGTCACGCACCATGCCGGGGATCTGGCCGAGACGTCGAGCCTGCGTGAAAGCGCCCGGCACCTCGGGGATTTCGATCGCCCACCACTCGCCCACCCGGGTGGCTCTGGCGGTGACCTCCATCAGTTCGCCTCCATCTGTCGCAGGATCGCCCGCGCGGTCAGCTCGTTGATGTCAGTGTGGCGCGGGACCACGGCCTGCCGCTGGCCGATGCTGACCTTGGTGTGTTTCGCGCCCTCGAGGATCTGCATGGCACTTCCTTCGGCGCGAGCGAGGGCGGCGAGCTTCTTCATCAACTCTCGTCGTTTCATAGTGTCGTCCATGCCCATAGACGAATCAAGTCAATAGCTGTTGACACTCAATCGTAGGGCTGAGAATGGGCCGGCATAGGCGCGACGATAGTCATCAGCGGAGAAGACGGCTGCGAGTATCCACAGGCGCGCTCAGAGCGAGGAGCGCGGCGAGCAGCGGATCCCGGCGGGTCGGCGAGGTGAGACGGGTCAACGGACCCGCGGGTCGTCATCGACGAGGCGGGTCCACGGGCCGTCCGGTACCTCGTCGGCCTCGACGAACCGCCAGTCCACGCGCGACTGCAACATGTCCAGACCGGCGAGGTGCAGGCAGGCGTTGAGGGCGGGGGAGACGTCCATGCCGGCGCCGCGGAACTTGGTGGTCGAGGGCGGAGTGTCGTCCGCGCCGAATACATAGGCGGTGTCGTGATACTTCGCCGGTCCGGCGTCCGCGATCTGCCCGAAACAGGTCCGGTCACCGTGACGGATCTCGACCCAGCGGTTCTTCATCAGGCTGAACGCGGGATCGTCGACGTGCTCGGCGTACCCCGGATCGTGCGCCCATGGCACCACCTCGCCGCGCCAGGCGAAGCCGAGCTCGTCGTTGACGTCGTCATAGGGCAGGTCGAGATAGAAGGGATTCATCCGCGGCTCCATCGAACGAGGCCAGTAGCCGTCCGCGGCATGTCTCTGCTCCGTGTGGCATTCACGGCCGACCTGTCGGCCGTCGCAACCACCATAGCGCTCGATCCAGCGTGAGTCGTAGGTGGAGACACGCTGCGAACCGTCGGGGGCGTCCGGGTCGAGGATCTCGCCGACCCAGAAGGTCGCCGCGACGATATCGGTATGCCAGGGGTAGCTGCGGGGCAGCGGACCCGGGTCGACGAACACACCCGGTGGTTCAGGGGCCGCCGGGTCGGCCAGCAGAGATCGTGGCGGGCTCGTCAGCAGCAGTCCGAGGAGGACCACCACCACGGCGCCCGCCACACCCACGCGGCGACTTCTCACCCTTCAGTGTCCCCTTGCGGCTCGACCTGCGCGCTGACCGCCGGCGCTTCCTGGAGCCCGGATGCCTCGGTGGCCGCTTTGCCGGGAGGTGGCGCGTCCTGCGTGTCGTAGATCTCGACGTCGTCGGTGGTGATCGTGCCGTTGGCGAACATGTTTAGTCCGAAGCTGATGCCGCTCATGCCCTCCGGGATCTCCGGCGTCGTCCACACGGCCTGGGCGTACGTCGCCGAGGCGGCGAACCACGGGCTGGAGGTCCAGTAGTGCCAGCCGCCGCCGGCGTCACGCAGGTAGACGGCGAACTGGGTGACCGCATCGGAGGTGTACCAGCTGCGCAGCGAGTAGGTGTGTCCTGGTGTGACCCCGGGGGCGCACTCGCCGAGGTCGAAGGCCTGGAGCCACTTCGCGTCCCCGTCGGTATAGCCGGACACCGTCACCCGGGCCGCCTTCGTGCCGGTGTGTGCGGCATCGACGGTGCTGAGCTCGGCGGTGTTGGCGCCGTATCCGCCGCGCATCCAGCAGCGTGGTGTCCCGTCGGCGCCGATCTCTTCGGCCCCGCCGTTGACGACGCCGTTGCCGTCGCTCGGGACGGGGTCGATCGGCGGACCGGGAACGGTCGGCTTCGCGTCACCGCCCACGGTGTCGCCCACGGTCTGCACGACTGTGCCCTGCGCCGCGCGCGGCTTCAGCCACTTGAGGAACTGCTCGAACACCTTCGGCGTCACCGAGATCTCACAGCCGGAGGCGCACACATTGTGGAAGGTGATCGGCACCCAGCCGCCCGTGCGTTCGGCGCGCGTGACGAGCCCCTTGAGGTCGGCGAGCTTCCACGAGGTCTCCACCTGCGGCGGGGCCCGGAGCTCGAAGGGGTCCGGTGGCGGCACGGACTCGGCGTTGATCTTGTTCTTGCCGCGCTTCATGTCGAGGTCGC
Organism: Aeromicrobium piscarium; assembly: GCF_007421815.1. GTDB lineage: Bacteria > Actinomycetota > Actinomycetes > Propionibacteriales > Nocardioidaceae > Aeromicrobium > Aeromicrobium piscarium. Next base: position 22,212 of record NZ_VLNT01000019.1, read on the forward strand.
CGAGGCCGCGGGCGCTGTTGTAGCCGCAGTCGACGACCGCCTGCTTCGCGATGTCGTTGACCGCCGCGAAGGGGTAGGCGAAGCTGCGGACGGACAGGCCGGCCTCGCTCAGGCGGACGCGGTCGTAGCAGACCTGGCGGGTGGCCTCGGCCGCCGAGAGCGTCGTGAGGTCCGGATGTGAGACGGTGTGACCGCCGATCTCGTGGCCCTTGGCCGCGATCGCTGTGACCTGGTCCATCGTGAAATAGCCGGGAGCACCGAGATAGCCCGAGGGGATGTAGAAGGTGCCTTTCATGCCGTACTTGTCCAGCAGGTCGACCGCGGCCTGCTGGTTGGCGTTGCCGTCGTCGAAGGTGAGGCTGACGATCGTGCGCGGCGCGGCATCGGCCGGTTCCATCGCGGGCGTGGTCAGCCAGGCCGTCGCGATGGCGGTCAGGCCGGCGAGCACCAGCGCGGCGAGCTGCGTGGGCGTACGCCGTCTTCTCGGGAGTGTGAGGGAGGAGCTGGGCATGGTGGTCTCCTATTCGACCGTGACCGACTTGGCGAGATTGCGCGGCTTGTCGACATCGCGGCCCAGAGCGACAGCGAGTTCACGCGCGATGATCTGCAGGGCGACGACCGAGGCGAGGGGGCCGAGCCAGTCGACCGTGGTGTCCAGGGCGACGGCCAGCGGAGAGCCCAGCGCGGGCACGGAGGTCCCGTGGCCGCCGATCGAGGTGATCTCGGCTCCGCGAGCGCTCACCTCGGCGATCGTGGCGTGCATCCGGGCGCTGCCGTCGTCGACGACGATCACCGGGGTGCCGTGTTCGACGAGTGCCAGCGGACCGTGCTTCAGCTCGCCCGCGGCGTGACTCTCGGCCCAGCGGTAGGTGAGTTCCTTGAGCTTCAGGGCTCCCTCGTCGGCGTAGATCCGTCCGGGCCCGCGGCCGAGGAAGACGTAGCCGGAGGCCTTCGTGAGTCCTTCGAGCACCTGGGGGATGGTGCGCCGTGACGCGCCGATCGCCTGGGCGAGGGCGTCGGGGACCCGGTCGAGGTCGCGGACCAGGCGTTGCGCCCGCTGCTGCTCGACCGCGCCGCTGCACCCGAGGAGGGACAGCACGACACAGGTGCCCCCGAGTACCTGGGCGACGAAGGTCTTGGTGGCCGCGACCCCGATCTCCGGGCCCGCGTGGCACATCATGACCGCCTCGGCGCGGCGAGCCAGCGCCGAGTGGGGATTGTTGGTGAGCGCGACGACGGCATGGCCACGTCCGTGCAGGACGTCGAGAGCCGTCAGCACGTCGGCGGTCTCGCCGGACTGGCTGAGGACCAGGGCGAGGCTGCCCGGGACCGTGGCCGTCGACGTGAGCTCGCTCGCCTCCACGGCAGCGAAGGGGATGGACCCGAGCCGGGCGAGGAGATCGGCGACGACCCGCCCGGCGTTGAGGGACGTGCCGCAGCCCACCACCGTCACGTGGCGGGGGACCGGCAGGGAGAACGAGGGCCACAGGCCGTGCAGGATCGATCCCGACCAGGTGGTGATGAGACGCTCGGCCACATCGGGCTGTTGCTCGATCTCCTTGGCCATGAAGTCCGGATACAGGCCCAGCGACAGGTCGGCGACCCCCACGGAGCAGGCGACAGCGGGCGGGGGAGCGACCGGCACGCCGCCGCGATGCCACGGCAGTCCAGCTCGCAGCCGCACCACATCCCCGTCGTCGAGCACGTGATACCACTCCACCCAGGGCGCGATCGCGCCGATATCGCTCGCCGCGAAGACGCCCTCGGGACCTTCGGCGACGACGAGCGGCGACCCGTGACATGTCGCCACCAGCTCATCGGTGCGCGCGTCGAGCACCACGAGCGCCCAGGAGCCCCGGAGCCCGCCCACGACCCTTTCGACGGCCCCGGCGAGATCGGTGTCCTCGCTCATGGCCTCTTCGATCAGATGCGCGATCAGCTCGGAGTCGGTGTGCGAGACGATCATGTGACCTGCGTCGGTGAGGGCACGTCGCAGTTCCGTCACGTCCTCGAGGACACCGTTGTGGACCACCGCGACGCGCCCTGAGCAGTCGCGATGCGGATGCGCGTTGACCACGGAGACCTCTCCGTGGGTCGCCCAGCGCGTGTGACCCAGGCCTGTCGTGGCGCTCACGGCAGGAGCCCACCCGGCCGCGCGACGTCCGAGGTCGTCGACCCGCTCGATCGAACGGAGGGCCTCCACATGGCCGTCGACAGCCGGTACCGCGATCCCGGCGGAGTCGTAGCCGCGGTACTCGAGGCGTTCGAGTGCCTCGACGAGCAGGGGCGCGACCGGGCTCTCGCCCGAGCACGCCACGATCCCGCACATCACCGGCTCGCCATCGTGGTGGCGGATCGCGACGGTTGGCCGGCGACCCGACGGATGATCTCGTCCACGCGCGTGCGGGGGACGAATCCGATGAGCGATCCGGCCAGCGAGTTGTCCGGCACGCGCCGGCGCATGTCCTCGTATCCAGGCGCGTAGGCATCGGCATAGGGCACCAGCCGGATCGGGCTCTCGGAGGCGGTGACGTGTTTGATCCGCTCAGCCAACTCGAGGATGGAGACCTCCTCGGCGCCGCCGAGGTTCACCGCGAGTCCGTGGGTCGCCGGGTTCTCGACGAGGGCGACCAGCGCGGGGACGATATCGCCGACGAAGGAGAAGCAGCGGGTCTGTCGCCCGTCGCCGTACACCGTCATCGGCTCGCCGCGCAGTGCCTGGCCGACGAGCCGCGGCAGGACCATGCCGTAACGGCCAGTCTGCCGCGGCCCGACGGTGTTGAACAACCGCACGATGGTGACCGGCAGGCCGAGCGACGACCAGTACGCGTGAGCGTAGGCCTCGTCGATGCCCTTCGCCGCAGCATAGGTCCACCGGGAGAGTAGGGGGGAACCCAGGATGCGGTCGGCTCCCTCGTCGAGCCGGTCGGCGGTGTTCTTTCCGTACACCTCGCTCGTCGAGGCGAGCAGCATCGTGAGCCCCAGCTCGTGCGCCAGATCGACCACGTTCTCGGTTCCGTGGATGTTCGTGCGCAGACTGCGGAGGGGTTCGTCGATGATGAGGTGCACGCCGACGGCGGCGGCCAGGTGGAACACCCGGTCGGCGCCGGTCATCGCCCCGCGCAACAGGTCGCGGTCGAGGATCGATCCCTCGACGACCGTCAGGCGGGGATGCTCCGCGAGGGCCGCGAGGTTCTCGCGGCGTCCCGTGGAGAAGTCATCGACCACGACGACGTGGTCGCCTCGGTCGAGCAGGTACTCGGTCAGGTGGCTGCCGATGAAGCCCGCACCGCCGGTGACGACGCTGCGCCGGGCGCCGGCGCTCACAGTGCCACCCGATTCGCGAACCCGCGGGCGCCGTAGGTGGCGTCCACGACGAGGGCGTCGCCGATCCAGGAGGTGTCGACCCCGGTGTGCGCGGTGTGCAGCAGCACCACCTCGGGGTCGAAGGCGCCGGGCTCGTCGACTCCGATCAGCTCGATACCGTCGGGCAGCGTGGCCACCGGGATATACGGATCGGTGTAGCCGACGATGGCACCGGCCTCGAGCAGGCTCTGCAGGATCTCCAGCGCGGGGGACTCCCGCAGATCGGCCACATCGGGCTTGTAGGTGATGCCCGAGACGAGAACGCGGGTGCCAGGCAGTCCCCTCCTCCGGGCGGAGAGCACGTCGCGGATGCGATCGACGACGCGTCCGGGCCGGCCGGCGATCTGCTGCATGGCGGTGGCGATCATCGGGGCGTCCATGCGTTCGCGGCGCAGCTGCCACAGCAGGTAGTGCGGATCGCAGGGGATGCAGTGGCCGCCGACTCCGGGCCCGGGGCGGAAGGCCATGTATCCGTAGGGCTTGGTGGCGGCGGCGTCGATGACATCGCCGACCTCCATCCCGAGGGTCCGGCAGATATCGGCGAACTCGTTGATCAGCGCGATGTTGACCGCACGAAAGGTGTTCTCCAGCAGTTTGGTCATCTCGGCCACGGCGAGCGACGAGACGCGGTGCACGCTCTCGGCATAGGAGCCCAGCACGTTCGCGGCGGCCTCCGTGCAGGCGGGTGTCGCTCCGGCGACCACGCGCGGCACGGTCTCGGTCTTGACGCCGGCGGACCCGGGGTCGATGCGCTCGGCGCTGAAGGCGACGTGCACGTCGTCTCCGGCCACGAGACCGCGGCGCAGCAGCGGGCGGACGAGCAGATCCTCCGTGCAGCCCACGTAGGTGGTGGAGGTCAGCATCAGCAGCTGGCCGGGCACCGCGTGGGCCACGACGGATGCGCAGGCCGCGCGCAGCAGGCTCAGGTCCGGCACGAGATAGCGGTCGACGGGCGTGGGGACGCAGACGATCACCGCACGGGCCCGGGAGAGCGCGGAGACGTCTGCGGTGAGGACGAATCCCGGGTCGTCCAGGGCGTGGCGCAGCCGCGTGCGGTCATCGGGCACGAGGTCGACCTCACCGGAGCGGATCGCGGTCAGCCGCGGGGCGGCGATGTCCAGGGCCACGACGCGGGTGCCGGCGTGGTGGTAGGCCAGCGCGGTCGGCAGTCCCACATAGCCGAGGCCGACGATCGCGACATCCGCGTCGAAGGAGGGTTTTGGTCGGGGCGGGTCCTCGATACGGCCGATACGGCGGCGGGTGAGGGCTCCCTGATCGGGAAGGTCGAGTGTGCTCATCGTCGTCTCTCCTACGCAGGTGATCGGGCGGCGGCGCCCGGTCGAGCGGATGGGGTCGCCGAGCACCGCCTGAGGCTCAACCTCGGGGAGGAGCGAAGGCCCGGTCAACGGCATCGGCGGAACGCTGTGGACTCCCGCAATCGATCCGCAAAGGCCCGCAATGGACCGCCATATGTCTTACGGTTCCAGGCGTTCCCGGGACGGTCCGGGCTGGCTTAGCATGATGGCGCGCTTGCATCAGGCCGGGAGGTGGACGATGAGCGATCTCGCGGTCTTCATCGCGACGGTCGTGCTGTTCGCGGGCCTCAGCACGACCGTATGGGGGTGTGTGGGCGGCCTGCGCTGGGTGCTGGGCCGGACCCACCCCCTGCCGATCCGCGAGTCGCGGATCCGGCCCGGTCAGGTGGGCGTCCTCATCGCCGCGCACAACGAGGAGACGGTCATCGAGGACACCGTCACGGCGGTCAGCCGTCTCGTGCCGGCCGGTCAGGTGTTCGTCGCATCGGACGCCTCGACCGACCGCACGGCTGAGATCGTCCGTTCCTGCGGCGCGAACGTGGTGGAACTCGTGACGAGCCACGGCAAGGCGGGAGCGCTCGTTGCCGGGTTGCGCCACTTCGGGCTGACCCGTCGCTTCGCGGTGATCATGATCCTCGACGCCGACACCGTCCCGAGCGACGACTATCTCTACAGCGGTCTGCCGCTGTTCGACGATCCCGCGGTGGCCGCGGTCGCCGGCCGTGCCTCCACCCGATGGCCCGGCGGGGCAGGATGGATGACACGGGTCCTGGTCGCCCACCGCGAACGCCTGTACGTGCTGTTCCAGACCCTGCTCAAGTACGGGCAGGCCGCGCGCGGACTCGATGCCGTCGCGATCGTGCCGGGATTCGCGAGCATGTACCGGGCCGACGTGCTCGACACGGTGGATATCGCTGCCCCCGGCCTGGCGATCGAGGACTACAACATGACCTTCGAGATCCACGCCAAGTCGCTCGGACGGATCGCCTTCCAACCCTGGTCGGCGCGGGCCTACACGCAGGACCCGGCCACGCTCACCGACTACGTGCGGCAGGTGGGGCGTTGGAATCTGGGCTTCTGGCAGACCCTGCGCCGGCATCGACCGCGCGCGCGGGTCTTCTGGGCCTCGGTCACGGTCTTCGCTGTCGAGGTGGTGCTCAGCAGCGTCCTGGTCCTGGCCCTCGCGGCGTCCGCGATCGCGCTCGCCTTCGGTCGACTCATCCGGGTCGACGAATGGTCCGCCCTGTCGTTCCCCTTCGGCGACGTGGTGGTGGCGGCCGTCACCGGGATCGTCGTCGTGGATCTCATCGCGACGACCTATGTCGCGATGCTCACCCGCCGCGCGTCGATCATCGTCTTTGCTCCGGCCTATACGGCCTTACGCGTGTTGGACGCCGCGCTCTGCCTCCGTGCTCTCGTGCACGCGCTCACCCGGCGCTCCAGCGGGGTGTGGCGGAGTCCCGAGCGTCGGATCGAGGGTCAGGCCGCCTGATGGCGTTCGCCGAGCAGCGCGGTGAGCTCGGTGCGCGAACGCACGTCGAGAGCCCGGTAGACATGGGTGAGCCGGAGCTCGACGGTGCGCACCGACACGTAGAGGCGTTCGGCGATCTCGCGATTGCGCAGCCCTTCGCGCACCAGCGAGACGATCTCCCGCTCCGCCGCGGACAGACTCTCCAGGGGCGAGGCGGGGGCGGCAGCGGCAGGTTCGCGGTACGGCCGCAGCCGCAGGTGGGCCGCCCAGCCGCTGGCGCCGATCGCGTCGAAGATCGTCGCGGCATTCGCGGCGGTCCGCTGTGCCTCGGACGTGCGCCCGACCTCGGCCTGGCGGTCCGCGAGGCAGACCAGGCTGCGGGCACCTTCGTAGGAGTGCAGCGAGGACTCGGCGAGGGAGGCGATGTGCTCGGCCAGGAGCGTCACCGCCGCCTCGGCCGACACCAGCCCCTTGACCCTGGCCAGCACATGGTCGCCCCACCGACTCGGATGGGTGGCCAGCAGGCGTTCCAACGAGGTGACGGCGCGGCGAGCCTCGCTCGCTCGACCCGTGAGCAGACAGGCCTCCACGTAGTCGCCCCAGTGGCGCAGCAGGCTCGGATGAGGCACTTCATGGCTCAGGACCGTCACCGCGCGCAGATCCGCGACGGCCGACTCGGGGTCTCCGGTCATCAGATGGATGGCGCCGCGCAGTGCCAGGGCGGTGGCGCGGTTGGCCGGATGGCTCTCGTGGGCCGCGAGCTCCAGGCAACGGGCGATCGCCTCATGGGCGGCACCGATATCGCCGGTGATGTAGTGATGCCAGGCCGCGACGAGATCGGTCGTCGAGGAGTCGTGCCGGATCCAGGGCGGGTCCGCTGCCCACAGCTCGATGGCGCGCCGTGCCGCCGTGAAATCCCCGGCGGACAGTTCGTTGCGCACGCCGATGAGATGTGCCACGGTCACCAGCGACCGCTCCCGGAGGCCCGGGTGGTGCAGCATCGTCGTCAACAGGCGACGAGCACGGGTGTACTCCTCGCGCAGGCTCGCGGCATGGGCGCGCAGCACGAGGGCCTCGGGAGGGTCGGTGGTTCGCCTCGGTCGGACCGGACGGCCGCGGCGGCCGTCCAGGGCATCGGCGACGTCCTCCAGGGCGTCCCGGATGTCGCTGAGCCGCGGATGGATCGTCAGCCGCTCGCTCGCCGTGAGCGCCGACCGCGCCGAAGCGAGCTCGAACCTGGAGAGATGGCCGGCAGCGAGGATGAGACTCAGCCGCGAGGCGTCATCGGGATAGACATCGCCGTGGAGCGCGGTGGTCGCCTCCACTTCCTCGTCGTACATGCGTTGACCGGAGACCAGCGTCGCCGTCAGCTCGGCGGTGGCGAGCGCCAACTCGGTGGTGGGGCTCAGCTGCTGGGCGCGGGCCCACTGCGTGTAACGAGCCGCGAGCGCGCTCTCACCCGCGCGCTGCAGGACCCAGACGAGCCGAGCCTGGGCCTGTTCGGAGCCGTTCGGATGCTGACGGAGCCGCGCGTACCCGCTCTCGGCGAGCTCGACGGCCATCCGCAGCTGGCCGGCCTCGGCGGCGTCAGCGGCGGCCTCGAGCAGCTCCGGGACCACAGCCGGCGATGAGCTGAGGAACCCGCGGTGCCAGCTCGCCAGCTCGGGCGAGACCGGGCCGAGCCGCTCGGCGAGCGTGGCGTGGCGGGAGATGCGGTCCGCGCGACGCGAGCGACGCAGGAGGGCGGCTCGGAGGTTCTGATCCTCCATGCTCACGTGATCGCCGTGCAAGGTGAGCACTCCCTCGTCGATCAGTTCCGCCACGAGCTCCTCGGCACCGGTCATCTCCACCAGTGCGTCCAGGGGACAGGCCGGTCCCAGCGCGGTGGTCAGCAGGACCTCGTGTTCTCTCGGAGACACGGCGGCGGTGAGACGAGGGACGACATCGTCGAGCTCTGGTGACCACCGCATGGGTAGGCAGAGTGGGCGGTGTCCTTGGCGCTGGTGGTGGTCGAGGGTGCTCAACTGATGCAGCAGGACCGCGGGATGGCCGCCGGAATAGTCGAGCAGCAGCCGTCCCGTCGTCGTGTCGACCGGGCCGGTCTCGCGCAGGAGGCGTTCCGCGGCGTCGGCGCTCAACTGCCCGAGCCGGATCGAGGACAGGCTGTCCATGCCCGCAGGAACGGCGGTGACGGAGGCGATCACCCGCACGCCGGTACCGCCCAGGTGAGCCAGCAGGACCGTCAGGATGGCGATGCTCTGGTCGTCCATGACGTCGAGGTCGTCGATGAGGACGAGGGTCGGCGGCAGACGGAGACCTCCGAGGACGTCGAGTACGTCGTGGGCCGCGGCGTAGAGGCCGCCGTCGGTGACATGCCGCAGCGACAGATGGTGACCGAGCTGATGGGCCATCTCCGGGTGCAGGGCGCTGACGACGGCGTCGATCCCCGACAAGGCGAACTCGTGCTCGGAGGCCACGGCACGTACCCACAGCGCCTCGTGGTCGCGCGCCAGCGTCCGCAGGATATGGCTCTTGCCGAGACCGTGCTCGCCGACGAGCAGTGTGGCCCCCTCGGTCTCGTCCGCGACGATGCTGCTGAGATGCTCCGCCGCGACGTCAGGACTCAGCGCTGTGACACCGTGGCTCTTCGCCCCTGCCACCGGGGCACTCCGCTCGAACATCGAACCCCCAGACGCCCCCTCCCACCGGTGATATCACCGAAGGGACGCGGAATCCCAGGGGCGAGGGGCAGAACCATCCGAAGGAGTCGTCCGGCTAGTCAGCCGGTGATGGCCCGGGGGCTACGGTTCGGGCCATGTCTCACTGGTGCGGTCGGTCAGTCACCGAGATCGGGGTGGCGACGCAATCGGACGATACTCCACGCGAGACCGCCCCAGAAGAACACGATCGCGAGGATCATGACGACGATGGCGATGGGGGTCATGATGCGCCTCCGTTGCGGCTGGTGCTGCGGGCGTTCTCGACCTCGCGGGCGAGCTCGGTCGTGTCGTCGGGAGCGAAGTCCTCGGTGTCCTCGCGCCGGTAGCGCCGGTAGCTCATCGCGAAGGAGAAGACGGCGACAGCGGCGATGACGCCCCAGCCGGCGACGCCCAGGTACCAGCCCGGGAAGCCGCCGTAGCCGTCGGTGGCGTACGACCAGGCTCCCGTCACCAGGACGGCGGCCAGGATGACGGGCGAGACGAAGCGGATCATGACGCTCCACAGCGGCCCGACGTGCAGGCTGCCTCCGGCATTGAGATGGGCGGCCAGCCGGGGTGTCGACCGGGCGACCCAGGCGACGAGCAGCAGCGTCAGCACCGCAGAGGTGACGACGCCGATGTTGTTGATGAAGGCGTCGATGACGTCGAGCGTGTTGACGCCGGTCGTCGTCGCGAAGAGCAGCACCGAGGGGATCGCGGCGCCGATACCGACGACGATCCCGGCCTTGGCGGGGGTCCACCCGGTCTTGTCCTGCACGGCACCCGACACGACCTGCAGGATCGACAGCAGCGAGGTGAAACCGGCGAAGACCAGGCTGAGGAAGAACAGGACGCCGATGACGGCGCCGCCGGGCATCTCCGCCAGCAGGGTCGGGAAGGTCACGAAGGCCAGCCCGACCCCGGTGATGCCCTCCAACTCGTCGATCGTGGTCGCCTGCTGGGCCGCGAGGAAGCCGAGGGTGGCGAAGACGCCGATGCCGGCGAGGATCTCGAAGCCGCAGTTGCCGAAGGCCACGACGGTGCCCGAGCCGGTGAGATCCGCCTTGCGCCGCAGGTACGAGGAGTAGGTGATCATGATGCCGAAGGCGATCGAGAAGGAGAAGAAGATGTGGCCGTACGCGGCGATCCACACCGCCGGGTCGCCGAGGGCCTCCCAGCTGGGCGTGAAGAAGGCGTTCAGGCCGTCGGCGGCGCCGTCGAGGGTGACGGCGTAGATGACGATGGCGATGAACAGCACCACCAGGAGCGGGAGCGTGACGCGATTGGCGCGTTCCAGCCCTCGGCGGATGCCCAGCGCCATCACGGCGATCGTCACGATCCAGACGATCAGCAGCGGCCAGAGCACCTTGCCCACGAGGTCGAGGGAGAACCCGGCGTCCGCGGCGCTCAGGAAGTCATCGAAGAAGAAGCCCGCCGCGTCGTCGCCCCAGGCCCGGGTGAAGGAGAACACGGTGAAGGCGAGGGCCCAGGCGATGACGACCGCGTAGTAGATCGCGATGACATAGCAGACGGCGACCTGCCACCAGCCGAGCGGCTCGAGCCGGCGGTCGAGGCGTTTGAAGGCCAGCGGGGGAGCCGCCTTGAACCGATGCCCGATCGAGTAGTCGAGGAACAGGATCGGCAGGCCGGCGGTGAGGAAGGCGATCACATAGGGGAGGAGGAAGGCGCCCCCTCCGTTCTCATAGGCGACTCCGGGGAATCGCCAGATATTGCCCAGTCCGATGGCCGAACTGACTGCCGCGACGATGAAGGCGGTCCGGCCGCCCCACGCCTCGCGCCTTACCTCGCTCACGATCCGCCTCCTCGTCGACGAGCTGTCAGGACACGCTAACCGATGGCGACGCGCCGCGCCCATCGTGTGACAGCCCGCCCGTCACCGACGTGAAGGCGCCGTGAAACCACCGTCCACGACGATCGGTCCATGACCACCGCATCCCACGAACTCGCGGTCCACGCGACCGGCCTCGTGAAGACCTTCGGCTCGACGCGCGCCGTCGACGGCGTCGACCTCGACGTGCGGCGCGGCGAGATCTTCGGTGTCCTCGGCCCGAACGGGGCCGGCAAGACGACGACCATGAAGATGCTCGCCACCCTGCTGTCGATCGACGGCGGTGCAGCGGAGATCTTCGGCCACGATGTCCGCCGCGAGCCTCACATCATCCGTCAGCTGCTGGGCGTCACCGGCCAGTACGCATCGGTCGACGAGAATCTCACCGCGACCGAGAATCTCCGGCTCTTCGCGCGCCTGCAGGGCATCCGCTCCCGCCAGGCCCGCGCGCGGGCGGCGGAGCTCCTTGAGCAGTTCGGCCTCACCGAGGCCGCGGACCGGCCGATCGCCCAGTTCTCCGGCGGGATGCGCCGCCGGCTCGACCTGGCCGCGAGCCTCATCACCCGGCCGCCGTTGATCTTCCTCGACGAGCCGACCACCGGGCTCGACCCGCGCACCCGCGGCCAGATGTGGGAGACCATCCGCGATCTCGTGGCGAACGGCTGCACGGTGTTGCTGACCACGCAGTATCTCGACGAGGCCGATCAGCTCGCCGACACCATCGCGGTGATCGACCGCGGACGCAAGGTCGCCGAGGGCACGCCCGATCAGCTCAAGACCCAGGTGGGCGACTCGACGCTGCAGCTGGCCCTCACATCCGGTGAGGATCTCGACCGAGCCGCCCGGATCGTCGGGGAGACGACCCGCCAGACCCCGGTCCTCTCCCCGGAACTGGCCCGGATGAACGTGCCGCTCTCGGATGCCGATGATGCCGCCGAGGTGCTGATCGCGCTGCGTCAGGCGGACGTGAGCATCACATCGGTCTCCGTGCAGAAGCCCACCTTGGACGAGGTCTTCCTCGCGCTCACCGGCCACGACACCGCTACCGACGATGATCACGAGGAGGCTGCGTGATGACCACGCTCGACGTCCGTCCCGATGACGTACTCGCAGAACACGACCCGGCCCGTGAGCTGCACCCCCGGGTCAGCCTGCGCGAGACCGTGGACCAGACTTTCAGCATGGCCTGGCGGGCCCTGCTGAAGATGCGGCGCAATCCCGAGCAGCTCTTCGACGTGCTGTTCCAGCCGATCCTGTTCACCCTGATGTTCGCGTACGTCTTCGGCGGCGCGATCTCCGGCGATGTCAAGAGCTATTTGCCGCTCATGGTGCCCGGCATCCTCGCGCAGACGACCATGACGGCGTGCATGGCCACCGGCGTTCAGCTCCGCGAGGACATGGACAAGGGGGTCTTCGACCGGTTCCGGTCCCTCCCGATGGCTCGGATCGCGCCGCTGGCGGGGCCGATGGTCGCGGATCTGGTCCGCTACACCATCGCGACAGTGCTCACACTGACGATGGGCATCGTCATGGGCTACCGGCCCGGCGGCGGCTTCGGTGGCGTCGTCGCGGCGGGACTGCTGCTCATCATCACCGGATGGTCGCTGGCCTGGGTGTTCACCTGGGTCGGCACGATCGCCCGGTCCGCGCAGAGCGTGCAGGGCATCTCGATGATGATCATGTTCCCGCTGACCTTCCTCTCCAATGCCTTCGTGCCGACCGAGACGATGCCGTCCTGGCTGGAGGCCTTCGTGACGGTCAACCCGGTGTCGCACGTGGTCTCGGCCGCGCGCGACCTGGCCAATGACGGCGCGATCACCGGTGAGGTGGGATGGGCGCTGCTGGGCTGCGCGGTGGTGATCGCGATCTTCGCGCCACTCTCCGTCCGCTCCTATAGCCGCAAGATCTGAACGGGATCGGTGATCGAGGGCGCACCGTGGTCTCGCTTCAGCGCGGCTACGCCCCTGATGCGCTGGCTCCATTGCCGCGCCCGCAGAGCGGACGGGGCTACTCGACCACCGAGTGGCCAGGGTCAGGGGAGGAGCGTGAGGGTTCCGAGCTCGTCGAGCAGCTCGTCGACCGGTCGGTTCCGGCAGTCGGCGAGCTGCTCATCGAGGGCTTCACGGTCCGCCATCTCCTCGGCGACCGACCAGTCCATCGACGGGTGGGCCTGGTTGTAGCCGAAGCGGCGCGCGAGGGCCAGCAGTCGCACGGCGATATCGCGGTCGAGCCCACCGTGCGCAACCCCCCAGAGCCCGAGGCTGAAGGCCAGGCAGCCCAGCACGGGCACGTCGATGCGGGTGCGGCCGCGTGCGAGCAGGGCCGAGAGCCGCTCGGCCGCCTCGTGGACGAGATCGAGGTCGTCGTCGGGGGTGCCGAAGCGGGCGCAGGTCACGACACAGAGCGAGAGAGCCACGAGGCTCCACGGCTCGAAGCCGGACAGCTCACGCCTGCCGGGCACCGTGACGCTGCGGTTGACCGCGAGCCCACGTCGCATGAGACGCCTGGCCTCGTCGCCGTCCCCGCGCCGTGCCGCGATCTCGGCGCGGATGCCCTCCACGCCGGCGGCCCCGCCGAACAGGCCGTGGCCGGTGTCGGCGAGCTCGTCGATGACGGCCCCGGCCCGATCGATCCGGCCGTCGGCGACGTGGGCGATCGCGATGTTGAGCCGCAGCCGCGCGGCATCGTCCTCGGCGTACAGCCGACTCAGTGGGCCGACGGCGAGCTCGGCGTCGAGCACGGCCTCCTGGCGTCGTCCCAACTGCATGAGCAACTGGGACCGGAAAGCACGCATGGTCGCTGGAAGCCACGGGCCGTCGGTGTCCGGGCACAGACCGACGGCCGATGACGCCGCCCGGAGCGCCCCGTCGAGGTCACCGGAGTTCTCGCGCAGGTGAGCTAGCCAGCGGAGGGCACGTAGCCGGGTGTGGAGATCAGCGTCCTCGCTCAACCGGGTCAGCACCGTCAACGCGTCCTCATCGGTGGCCGTGACCAGGGCCAGGACGGCGTGGACGTCGCCGGCCAGCTGCGGGTCGTCGCCCGGGCCCAGTGCCGTCAGTTTGAGGGTCGCCGGGTGTGTTGCGCCGTCGCCGCGCATCGCGGCCGCCAGGACGATCGCCGAGAGCACCCGCCGCATGGCGTGCTGCTCGGCCGGGGTCTCGTCGTATTCGGTCATGAGGGGAGCCACCCGGTCCAGGTAGACCAGGAGCCGGCGATAGCCGTCGGTGATCTCCCAGTACCTCATGAGGCTCGCCGCGAGACCGAGCACGGCGGGCACGTCCCCGGCGTCGATCGCCACGCGCAGCTCGTTGGAGAGGTTCGCCTCCTCGGCACGCATCGCGTCCACCGCTTCGATCTGACCTGGGCCGATCAGTCGTCCTTGCAGCTCGCGACTGCGGCCGATTGCCCAGGCGCGCAGCCTCGCCTGTGTCACCTCGCGCTCGCCGCTCTCGGTGAGCCGGTCCCGGCCGAACTCGCGCACGGTCTCCAGCATCCGGTACCGCACGCCGGTGTCCTCGTGCACGGTCAGCAGCGAGTGATCCACGAGAGCCTCGACGACGGCCACCGCGTCGTCGCCGAGCAGGTGCTCGGCCCCGTCGAGCGTGAACCCGTCGTGGAAGACCGAGAGCCTTCGCAGGGCCGCGCGCTCGCGGTCGTCCAGCAGGTTCCACGACCAGTCGATGACCGCGAGCAGGGTCTGGTGACGTTCCGGGGCCGCGGTCGATCCGCCGCGCAGCAGCGCGAATCGGTGGTCGAGACGGTCCAACACGTCCCGCACCGACATGGCCCGCACACGGGCCGCGGCCAGCTCGATGGCGAGGGGGAGGCCGTCGAGACGCCGCACCAGCTGGGTCACCGTCTCCCCGTCGAGGACGACGCCGGGTCGTGCGGCGCGGGCACGCTCGCTGAACAACGAGATCGCATCGGAAGGTGAGAGCTCGCCGAGCGCGTAGACCCGCTCGGCGCGGATGCCCAGCGGCGAGCGTGAGGTGGTGAGCACGGTGAGGTCGCGGGTATTGGCCACCAGCGTGGCGACGAGGTCGGCGACCGCGCCGATGATCTGCTCGCAGTTGTCAAGGATCAGCAGGGTGGGCGCCGAGCCGAGGTTCTCCAGTACCCGGGCGGCCAGGTCCATACCGCGGGTGCCGGTGCCACCGGAGGTCTCGCGGATGCCCAGGGCGGCGCCCAGCGTGGGCAGCAGTCCTGCCTCGGTGACGACACCGACGAGCTCGATGAAGTGCACGACCGGCTGCTCGGCGCCGTGGCCCAGGATGTGCGCCAGCCGTGTCTTGCCCAGTCCGCCGGCGCCCAGGATCGTGGTGACCCGGGAGACGTGCAACAGCTCCCGCAGTCGTGCCACGTCCGCGTCGCGGCCGATGAGGGAGGTGGCGTCGTACAGGAGGCCGTCGCGGACGGGGCGATCGGCCGCGAGAAGCTCGCCGTGGAGCCGGCGGAGCGTCTCGCCCGGGTCCGTGCCGAGTCGCTCCGCCAGGCCCCGGCGGTACTGCTCGTAGCGTTCGAGTGCCGCGGGCGGTCCGTGCTCGGTCGCGACCGAGCGCAGCAGCGCGGTCAGGACCCGTTCGTCGCCGTGGTCTCGGGCGTACTCGGCTTCCAGGAGCGGTACCGCCGCCTGGTGTTCCCCGAGCGCGGACAGGCTCAGCGCAAGGACCCGGGTGGCCTCGCGGATGGCCCGAGCGGCCTGCTCGCGCAACCGACCGAGCGGGCCGTCGTCCTCGACCCCGATCTCGGTGTCCGCCAGCGTGGTGGCGATATCGCGTGCCCGGGTCCAGTCGCCGTCGTTCATCGCCCGTGTCGCCTCACGGCCGCGTTCCACCACGACGAGCGCGTCGATGTGCTCGGCCGGAAGGGTCAGCCGGTAGCCGGACTCCGTGCGGACGACGGCATCGGTCCCGGTGATGCGGCGGGTGCGCGAGACCACCACCTGCAACGCCTTGTGCGGGTCCGCGGGCGGCTCGTCGGGCCACAGGTCGTCGATCAAGGTGGTGTCGCCGACGGTCGCCCCACGTGCCTCCACCAGCGACGCGAGCAGTACGCGCGGACGGTCGCCGACGACATCGCGGCCGTGCCACCGCACGGCGTCGAGCAGGGCTAGGGGAGGAGCCACCAGCTCAGGATACGAGGCCGAGTGTCCCCGGCGAGATCATCGACCTAGGCCCTGCTCAGGCGTCGTGGCTGAGTGTCACGAACTAGAGTCGTCCGATGTGGCGAGCGTGATCGGGCGATACGGTGCGGCGGTGCGGCGCCGCCTACGGCGGTGGACGCCGTCGTGGCGTTGGCTGTTCGGTGTACTGCGTCTCTTCCTCACCTCCGCTGCTGCCCTGGCGGTGAGCCTGTGGCTGCTGCCGGGCGAGCAGGTCGGAGCAGATGCCGAGACGGTGTTGCTGGTCGCCGCGAGCGTCTTGGCGATCGGAGCGCTCCTGCGCCCGTTCCTGACCCAGCTCGTCGTCTTCACCGGGCCGGTCGGCCTGCTGGTCGCCGGGCTCTTGGTCGATGCCGCGATCCTGGGGGCCGCGCTCGCGGTGGTGCCCGGGGTCGCTCCCTTCTCCTTCAGCGAGCTCGTCTTGGCCGCGTGGGGTGCCGTGGCGGTCGCCGCGGTGCTGAACTGGCTGTTCGATTCCTCCACCGACGAGGCCTTCTTCAGCCAGGTGCTCGGGCGGGCCATCCGTATCGCGCGGCGCGAGTCGGCATCGGGGCCGGGGTTGCTGGTGATCCAGCTCGACGGGGTCGGCGCCGACACGCTGCGCCAGGCGGTCACGGCGGGGTCCTCGCCGACCATCGGCCGGTGGCTCCGTTCGGGCGATTACCGGTTCCGCACCTGGCACACCGGCGTACCCGCCACGACCCCGGCGGGACAGGCCGTGCTGTTGCACGGCGACGCGCACGAGGTGCCGGCCTTCCGCTGGTACGACAAGGCCGCCGGGCGCTCCTTCGTCAGCAGCCGGCCCGAGGACGTCGCCGTCGTGCAGGAACGCATCTCCACGGGGCGGGGCCTACTCGCCGATGACGGTGTGAGCGTCTCCAATCAGTACTCCGGGGACGCCCCGACGTCCTTGTTGACCATGAGCAGCGCGGGCATCCCGCGCGATCGTGGGCTCGCCGCCTTCATGACGACCTCAGCCGGGTTCGCCCGGTCGGTCGTCCTGATGGTCGGCCAGATGATCACCGAGATCTACCAGGGCCGCAGACAGCGCCGGCGCGCCGTCGTCCCTCGGGTCAGGCGCAGCGGCAATTTCGTGCTGTTGCGCGGGCTGACGACGGTGGTCCTGCGTGACCTCAACGTTCAGCTGGTCAGTGAGCACATGGCACGCGGGGCGCCGGTGATCTTCGTCGATTTCGTGGACTTCGACGAGGTCGCCCATCACGCGGGTCCGGCGCGACCGGAGTCGCTCAAGGCGATGGAGGGACTCGATCGGGTGATCGGCTTCCTCGCCGAGGTCGCGGACGAGGTCGGGCGTGACTACGAGATCGCGATCGTCTCCGACCACGGCCAGTCGCAGGGTCCGACCTTCCGTCAGCTGAGTGGTGCGACCTTGGCCGAGGTCGTCGATCTGCTGGCCGCTCTTCCCGCTCGTCGGGCCCATCACGATGACGAGCCCGCTGAGCTCTGGGGTCCGGCGAACATGCTGAGTGAGTCCGCACCCGGGACGGGACGGCTGATCGGTGCCGCGGCCCGGACGGTCGCGGTGGGGTCGGGAGGTTCGGGCTCCCCGCGTGGTGGAGGCGTCGATGAGAACCGGCCGCTCGTGGTGATGGCCTCGGGCAGTCTCGCGCATCTCTACCTGCGCGATGTCGAGGGAACCGCCTCGCGCGAGGCGGTGGACGCGCGATACCCCCTGCTCGTCCAGGGGCTGGCGCAGCACCCGCATATCGGCCTGGTCGTCACGCATGTCGACGGTGGCCTGCGCGTGGACGGGGCTACCGGGTGGCGGTTGCTCAGGCCGGGATCCGGGTCGGTGCTCGACGGGTCCGGCATCGACCCGTTGCTGGACTACGGGCCCTTTGCCGAGGACGATGTCCGCGATGTGGCGACCCGCGCGCACGCCGGGGATCTGGTGGTGATGGGCCGCTACGATGCCGACCTCGACGAGGTCGTGGCCTTCGAGGAGCTGGTGGGCTCCCACGGCGGGATGGGGGGCGGTCAGACCGAGGCGGTCTTCGTCCATCCGTCGAGCTGGCGGGTCGACCGTCCGGCGCTGCGCGGGCACGATGTCCACGATGTCCTGGTCGGGCGTCTCGCGGAGCAGGGGCTGAGGTCGTCATGAGTGCCACGGAGATCACCTGGTGGGGTCACTCGACGGCATCTGTCGAGACCGGCGGGGTTCGGCTGTTGACCGATCCCGTGGTGACCGATCGACTCGCGCACCTGCGCCGGTTCGCGCCGTCGGTGCGCGAGGAGGAGGCGCTGACCGCCGATCTCGTGGTCGTCTCCCACCTGCACCCCGACCACTTCCACGTCCCGACGTTGCGCCGGCTGCGTCGCGGCACCACGGTGCTGGTGCCGCGCGGGGGAGGGCATCTGCTGCGCGGTGCCGGCCTGGATGTCGACGAGCTGGCCCCCGGCGATACCGGTTCGGCATCGGGTATCGAGGTGCGCGCCACCCCCGCGGTGCATCCGCACCGGCGCCATGTGGTGTCGCGGCTGAGTGGTGACCCACTGGGTTTCGTGGTTCGTCAGGGAGGGAGCTCGCTCTGGTACCCCGGCGACACGGAGCTGTCCGATCACGTCGACGACGTGGGTGAGGTCGATGTGGCGCTCGTGCCGATCGGGGGCTGGGGCCCGACCCTGGGTGCCGGTCACATGGGGCCCCGGGACGCGGCCGAGGCGGTACGCCGTGTCGGTGCGCGATGGGCCGTTCCCGTGCACTGGGGCACGTTCTGGCCGCTCGGGGTGCGCCGGTGCGGGCGGGTCTACGAGCGGTTGTTCCGGACGCCGGGGGAGCGGTTCGCCGAGGCCGTGACGACCGCTCAGGTCGAGTCGATGGGGCACGGCGCGACCATCCGCGTGGGAGGCGATCGTGGCTGACGACCTGGGATGGGTGCATCTCGTCGTCCTGGTGGCGGTGATCGCCTTCGGCGCCGTCGTGCCGGTCGTGCCGACCGGTCCGACCCTCGCCGCGGCCGCCGTGCTCGCCCACGACGAGGCGCCGTGGGAGCTGCTGCTGGTGCTGGCGGCCGGCTGGCTCGGTGCGTATCTCGGCGACTGCGTCGTCTTCGTGGTCTTCAGCGCGACCGGTGGGAGGGTGGCCGACAAGGTCCCGTGGCTGCGTGCCGATCGCCCCGCGGTCACCCGGATGAGGACGCGTATCGAGGAGAACGACGTTGCGGCGATGACGGTCTCGCGGCTGATCCCGGCGGGGCGCTTGCCGGTGCTCATCGCGGCGGCGTTGAGCGGCTACCCGTGGCATCGTTTCGCCGTGACCTGCGTGTTCTCGGCGGGGGCGTGGGCGGTGCTCTACGTCGGGATCGGCGTCCTGGGCGGTGCCGTGGTGCCGAGCAACACGGTCGCGTTGATCGCGGCCGTCGTCGTCGCCTTCGCCGTGGGTGTGGTGCCCAAGGCGATGCCCCGCCGGCATGCGACTTGACCGCACTTTCACCGCGGGGCGGTAGAACATCAACCTTTCCCGCGCCCGGGCGGTACGCCAGCAACCTCATGCCACCCCGATAACGTTGCTGGCCTACCTCTCTCCACGGCCAAAGGTTGCTGGTGGGCCCGTCCCGGTGCCCGGTGAGCGATGCCGATGTCCTACCGCCGGGCGGCTTGACCTCCTCGCCATATCGTGTTTCGATAATATCGAGAAACGATATGAAGGGAGTTGTCGTGAGGAGCAACGGACTGTGGAACACCGAGCGCGGCGATCTGTGGGCGGTGATCGTCGTGGGCGCGGCCGTGGCGCTCGGGTCGGTGTGGTCGATCATCATGAGCCTCATCGAGATCGTGCCCAATAGCGATGTCCCGGTTCGCGTCCAGCTGGTCGGGGAGACCTTCGACCTGCCGATCGGTCCTGACGGAGCACCGGTCGAGGCCGGGGTCGACGAGATCACGGTGCACGTGAGCGACCTGCCCGTGGCATCCCATGTCTCGGCTATGGGTGCGGCGATCGTGCCGAGCCTCGCGGTGATCGCGGTGGCCGTGTGCGTGCTGCTGCTCTGCCGCAATCTGTTGCGGGGGGAGTTCTTCAGCCGGACCAACACGCGGCTGGTCATCACGACCTCGATGGTCATCGCCTTCGGCTGGGTGATCACGCTCCTGTTCACGGTGATGGCCAGCAACGGCGCGCTCGCGCAGATCGAGGCGAGGCCGGTCTACGAGTCGGTGCAGTTCCACCTCGACTGGTACGCCGTCCTCGCGGCGATGGCTGTCGGTGCGCTCGGCGCCGCCTTCCATGCCGGTGAGCGGATGCAGCGGGACACCGAAGGGCTCGTCTGATGCCACCGGAGGACGAGGCGGGGCGCGTGCACTGCCGCTTGGACGAGCTGCTCGCCGAGCGCGGCATGACGCTCAGCCGGCTCGCCGAGCTCGTGGGCGTCACGGTGGTCAACCTGTCGATCCTCAAGAACGACCGGGCCAAGGCGATCCGCTTCTCCACCTTGACGGCGATCTGCGATGTCCTCGGCTGCGAGGTCGGCGACCTGCTGGTCGTCACTCCACCTACCCCGGGGCGGTAGACCATCAACCTTTCCCCGCCGGCAGCGGTAGGCCAGCAACGTCATGAGGTGCTGATGAGGTTGATCAGCTACCGCCGCCGGGCGAGGTGGAGACTCGTCGCGAGGTGAGCACGGCGACGATCACCGGGAGCGTGAGCAGGGCGGTCGCGAGATTGAGGATGCCGAAGCCGAGGGTCGCGACGATGAGTCCGGCGAGTAGGCCACCGGCCGCGCCGGCGAGGTTCATCGTCAGGTCGCTGAACCCCTGCACCAGGGGCCGGACGTCGCGCTCCACGCTGCGTGTCAACAGCGCGGCTCCCGCGATGACCGAGGCGGACCAGCCGACACCCAACAGGATCAGACCGGCGGTGATCTGGGGTTCGGAGTGCCCGGCCGTCCCGGCGAGCGCCGTCGCGCCCACGAGGACGGACATGCCCAGCAGGATCGTCGTGTCCGCGCCGATCCGGTCGGTGAGCCAGCCCATGACCGGCGAGAGGGCGTACATGCCGGCGATGTGCAGGCTGATCGTGAGCCCGATGACCTCGAGCGCCGCCCCGTGTCCCTGCATGTGCACGGGCGTGAGGGCCATGACCGAGACCATGATGGCGTGCGCGATGGCGACGGTCAGCACCGCGACGGCGGCGCGCCCGCGCACATGGGGCAGCGCGCGGGCGATGACACCTCGCTCGGGCGTCGCCGCGGTGGCCCGGGCCAACGGCTCGGGTCGTAGGAAGAGGAACGTGGCGAGACCGGCGAGGCCGTACGCGACCAGCGAGAACACCATCGGGCCGGCGAGGGACGGGATATCGAACCACTCGGCGACGGCGGCGCCGGGGCCGGTGAGATTGGGTCCCGTCACCGCCCCGATCGTGGTGGACCAGACCACGATCGAGATCGCCCGTCCGACCTGATCGGGCTCGGCGCGATCGGCGGCGGCGAACCGCGATTGCAGGTTGGCGGCCGTGCTCGCGCCGAACAACACGAGTCCGGCCAGCGCGAGCGGTAGGGATGCGAGCACGGCCGCGCCGATGGTGACGCCCGCTCCGACCGCCCCGAGCCACCATCCGGCCGTCAGGGCCGGCCGCCGGCCGCGACGGGCGGCCAGTGTCGACAACGGGATCGTGAAGAGCGCCGCGCCGAGGGTCAGGGCGACGGTGGCGGTGCCGGCCCAGGCGTCCGATCCGCTGATATCACCGATCAGCAGGGCACCGATCGCGAGACCGGCGCCGTTGCCGATGCCACCGATGACCTGCACCAGGGAGAGCACGGTGACGATACGAGACTGCGGCGACGACACCTCCACACTCTAGGGGGAGCGTGTCCTGGGCGAAGGTCATCGCTAGGGTGTTGACATGCCGGAGCGCGTCGCCGCCATCGACTGTGGGACCAATTCGATCCGCCTGCTCGTCTGCGATGTCGACGGCGAGTCCAAGACCGATCTCTTGCGCGAGATGCGCATCGTGCGGCTGGGCCAGGGAGTCGACACGTCTGGTCGGCTCAGTCCCGAGGCCATCGATCGCACGCTGGCGGCCACCCGCGAGTACGCCGAGTTCATCGCGATGCTCGACGCCACGGCGATCCGGTTCTGTGCCACATCGGCCGTCCGCGATGCCGCGAACGCCGACGAGTTCTCGTCGGCCGTCGAGTCGGTGCTCGGAGTGCGTCCGGAGATCCTGTCGGGGGACCGCGAGGCGCGTGCCTCTTTCGACGGCGCGACGCGCGAGCTCGACGGCGCACGGACATTGCTGGTCGATCTCGGCGGAGGATCCACGGAGATCGTCGTCGGCGAGGGGGAGGACATCCAGTTCGCCACCTCGCTGGACATCGGCTCCGTCCGGCTGACCGAACGCTATCTTCCGGGGGATCCGCCCTCCGTGGGCGAGATGACCGAGTGCATGACGGCGATCGACGCGCTCGTCGTGCCGATCGTGGATCGCCTGGAGCCGGCCGATCTGTTCGTCGGCGTGGCCGGCACCGTCACCACGATCGCCGCGCACTCGCTGGGTCTCGGCTCGTACGACTCCGAGGCGATCCACGGGGCGAGGTTGCACGTCGACGATGTCCGTGAGGCCTGTCTGTCGCTGGCCTCGATGTCGGTGGCCGATCGCCGGGCGCTGCCGTTCATGCACCCGGGGCGTGCGGACGTCATCGGGGCGGGGGCGTTGATCCTGGACCGGCTCATCGAGCTTCTTCCCCTCTCGACGGACACACTGACAGTCAGCGAACACGACATTCTCGATGGCATCGCCTGGGGTGCCACGACTAGGAGGGGTGACTGATGGCGATGCGCGTGAGCGTGCCGGACGCGAGCTGGCTCGACAGCCTCAACGATCTGGGGCTCGGGCTCGATCTGCTCGTATGGGATACGCAGGGCCCGCAGCCCGATGGCGATCTGGACCTCGTGGTCTGGCCGTACACCCTCGATCCGTCCGCGATGGCGTCGGTTGACACGAGCCGTGTCGGCGTCATCCAGGGGCAGTCCCTCGGCTTCGACGGTGTCGCGGAGAATCTGCCTGCCGGCGGGGTGTTCTGCAATGCGATCGGTGTGCATGAGGAGTCGACGGCCGAGCTGGCCGTGACGCTCGCGCTGGCGTCGGCGCGCAGGCTCGATGTCTTCGCCGATCAGCAGTCGCGGGGGGAGTGGGTCAAGGCCTTCACCTCGAGTCTCATCGACAAGCGTGTCCTCCTGCTGGGTATCGGCGGTATCGGCGGAGAGATCGTCAAGCGGCTCGACGGTTTCGGCTGCGAGCTGACCCGGGTCGGCACGTCCGCCCGCGACGATGAGCGGGGTCACGTGCACGCCACTAGCGAGCTGCCGCAGCTGCTGCCGCGTGCCGATGTGGTGATCGCGGCGGTGCCGCTGACCGAGCAGACCACGGGGCTCATCGACGACGACTTCCTCGGGGCGCTGCCCGATGACGCGATCGTCGTCAATGTGGCGCGCGGCAAGGTGGCCGACACCGACGCCGTGCTGCGGGCGCTGCCGCGTATCCGGTTCGCCAGCGATGTCTTCGATCCCGAGCCCCTGCCGGACGATCATCCGCTATGGGCCGCGAAGAACGTCATCGTCACCCCGCATGTCGGCGGGATGACCTCGGCGATGCGTCCGCGCATCGAGAAGGTGGTGCATCGTCAGGTGCGTGCCCTGGCTGCGGGGGAGAAGCCGATCAACGTGGCCGTCCGTACCTGACGAGGCCACGCTCCCGTAGCCCAACGGCAGAGGCAGACGGCTTAAACCCGTCCCAGTGTGGGTTCGAATCCCACCGGGAGCACCGTGTGATCTCTCAAGAGATCGGAGACACCCGGACCTGCATGGGCAGGTCCGGGGGGCGTGATGCAGCCGTAGGTGACAACTGACTTCTGGTGCGCAGCATCAGAGGAGAGGATGTCGCTATGCCTGCTCCCTATCCGCAAGAGTTCCGCGATGACGTGGTCGCGGTCGCTCGTGGGCGAG